>JAINCM010000002.1:0-65590 GCA_036574065.1 Chloroflexus sp. | reverse complement strand
ACTTCGGCTCGGGGTTGAGCATTGAAACCAGCAGTCAACGGTGCAGAGGTCGAAAGCGTCTCAATTACTTGCAACTACTTCGGCTCGGGGTTGAGCATTGAAACCTGATGCGTAGCCCGGTTGTCAGCAAAAATTCAACTTGCAACTACTTCGGCTCGGGGTTGAGCATTGAAACTTGATGCGCGGGGAGTGGCGTCGGGCTACCCACTTCCCCTTGCAACTACTTCGGCTCGGGGTTGAGCATTGAAACCCATGCCACGCGATGGCCAACGCCATCACCCCATCACTTGCAACTACTTCGGCTCGGGGTTGAGCATTGAAACCAGCAGTCAACGGTGCAGAGGTCGAAAGCGTCTCAATTACTTGCAACTACTTCGGCTCGGGGTTGAGCATTGAAACATCTTCCCGGTCTCGGTATACTCCAAAGTGCGTCCAACTTGCAACTACTTCGGCTCGGGGTTGAGCATTGAAACAAAGTGGCAAGAAGGAGAGGCAAAGGATTTTAATGCCCCAGTATTCCTAGCGCGTATTGACAATATTGGATATGAGGCAACTGGCAGGGAACGACAAGATTCGGAAGTAGAAGAAATCGCAAAGAGATTCAATGACTTCATCGCGAGAAACGGGTGGTAGCTTATGTGGGCATCAGAAGCACATACCATTGCCGACCTAATCCAGAAAGGCGTATTCAAGGCAGAGTTCTTTGACGAGAACTTCGGCGCATCGCTCAATGGTCTACAGCATTACCAATTGGTTGAAATCTCCCAAGTCGCTACATTGCGACGCGAACTTATAAACCCCAGCGTGTATCCCGACCACGTTTTCAATTATCTAAGTCTCGCAAACATCGCATCAGACACGGGCGAGTTAGTTGACTTCGATCCAGTCAAAGGCAAGGAAATTAGGAGTCAATGCAAAGTCTTTCATGAAGATGACTTGCTATACGGGCGTTTGCGCCCCTATCTAAACAAGTGTTACCACGCAAAGGGGCGCGTGAGGGAAGGTATCTGTACGGGAGAGTGCATTGTAATTGCGCCAGATAAAAGCATGGTGTTACCAGAATACCTTCACGCGATATTGCTAAGCAAGTTTGTACAAGAGCAGGTCAATTATCTTCAGACTGGTTCTTCGCGCCCGCGTGTCCTAGAGGAAGATTTCATGACGCTGCCGAAGTAGTTGCAAGTAATCGTCAGTGTTGGGATCGTTACCTTCGGAGCTGGCAGTTTCAATGCTCAACCCCGAGCCGAAGTAGTTGCAAGTCGTAAAAATCGTAAACAGCGAAGGACGGGCACAGAGAGGTTTCAATGCTCAACCCCGAGCCGAAGTAGTTGCAAGCGATCCCTGCAGATCACGTAGCGTATCGGCCAGCGACGCGTTTCAATGCTCAACCCCGAGCCGAAGTAGTTGCAAGTCAACCAGGTTGGGGGGCAAGAGAATGAAGACAAGGACATTGGCGATGGCAATGGCGATGCCGATCATTGCCGGCCATAACCATAGTCGCCAGATTGGAGGCTGAGTTTCGATTGACATACTCCCTCTTAGTATTCATATCGAGCCAGGAAACTATTGAGGCACTTATTGGTAGTAGTGATCGAACGCAGTGCTGTAAGCTATAATAGCCGCAGGCGCCATAATTTGCGTTATGTTACGTGAACACAAGGAGGAGGTTGGGTCATGCGGACGATAGGCAAAGGCTTCTTGCTGATGGTCGGCGCGTTGCTGGCAATCTGCGCGGTTGGTGGAATTGCGGTGGCGCTCCTCGCAGGAGGCGGCGGCGCGGCGCCAGAGGCGCAGCAGACAGGACCATTTGCGGTCGGCGAGCGCGTTGAACAGGACGGTTTGGCCGTTACAGTGCTCTCGGTGCAGAGGAAGACAAGCCGAACCAGCAGTACCTTGTCGTTGAAGTCGAGGTCGAGAATACCGGCAGCGACAAGGCCAGGTACAACCTGATGGGCTGGAAAGTGCGGTCGGGTGACGGCGCGGAGTACACAACCGAACTGCTCGCGCCAGAACCGCAGCTCGGCAGTGGCGAATTGTTCAAGGGCGACAAGGTGCGCGGCTATCTCGCCTTCTCAGTGCCGCAGGACAGCAAGGGCTACACCCTGCACTACAAGCCGATTGTCAGCTTCCGCGACCCGCTGCGGTTCCGCTTAGACTAAAGCCAGCGAGAAACCCGCCTCACCGCCCGCGCTCAAGCGCGGCGGCTTGCGGCGGGTTCTATCCTGTCAACGACCGCGCGCCGAAAGGCGGCGGTCCCCTGCGGAGGTTGGTATGGACTCAGTTCCCACGACCAGTCTTGCCACCACGGTCACCCACGATGACGACGTGCTCAATCTGCGCCTGATACGCAAGAGCCCGCACACGGACGAGGCGTACCGGCGCGACTGGCGGCAGTTCAAGACCTTCATCGGCGACAAGCCGATGCGCCTGATCACCATGAGCGACCTGCTCCGCTGGGAAGAGCACCTCAGCCACGCCGGGCTCAGTCCCGCCAGCCAGCGGCGCAAGCTCAGCGCCGTCAAATCGATCCTCTCGTTCGCTCAGAAATTGAATTACCTCCATCTCAATCCCGGCGCGGCGGTCGAACTGCCGGAGGTTGCGCCGCTCAGCGCGGAGCGCATTCTGACCGAGGGCGAGGTGCTGGCGATGCTGCGCGGCGCGCGCAACCGCAACGATCACCTGTTGCTAGTGCTGCTGTACTATGGCGGGTTGCGCGTCAGCGAGGCGCTCAGTCTGCGCTGGCGGCAGGTCCGCGAGCAGCCGGACGGCTCGGTGGTCATCACGGTCATGGGCAAGGGCCGTCGCCAGCGGGCGGTGTGGCTGCCCGCGCACCTGGGTGACCTCTTCGAGCGGCGCGGCGACGACGACTATGTGATCCCCGGACGGCATGCGGGACGGCCGCTCTCGCGCGCACAGGCGTTTCGCATCGTGCGCGCGGCGGCGGAGCGGGCGGGCGCTTGAAAAGGCAAAAGGGAAACGGCAAAAGGCAAAAGGGGAAAGATGACCTTGCACGTTTTCAACGCAGGGTTGAGCTTGAAAAGGCAAAAGGGAAAAGCGCCTATCCGGTTCCAGCAGATCATGGGCTTATTACTCCACCTGTCCAGCCTCCTCGCTCGTGTCGCTATCCCCACCGCACGATGACCGGCTCGTTTGGTACGTGATGAGGGAGCGGTACAGACGCGTGGCAAGGCCATTAGTGAAACATAGCATCCGATATGTTTTACTAAAAGAGTTAATGTTGACATAAGAAGCAAGCGTTATCGGCGACCATGGAGGGCAGGGGGATGGCATAGATTACGTGTGGCACCTCGCGATGACTCCGCTCTGTTTGTGCCTTATCACATATGTTGGGATTGCTTCACCAAGTGCTACAAGATCCACTCTATGTTCGGTCTGGCAGGGGAGGTCGTCGGTATTGCACGCGGCCTGTGCCCAGCTAGCAACAGTGGTAACTATTTCTACCTCCTTCTTGCTAGCGCAATTGTTGGTGCTACTCGGTAGTAAACGAGCGATGCTCTGTGGGCACGAGCACAGGTGCAGTGACGCTTGCTCAGCGCGCTGCTGGTTGATCACACGGCACGACGATGTCCGCTTAAGGTATTCGGTGGTCTGTGAGGCGAGTGATTAGCCTAGTGATAACCAGTGCGCGCCTAATGTAGAAACAAATACTGTTGCGCAGGGAGAGGCCTGCGAGGGGCGCCTCAATGTCGCTAGGCAGCGTTCTTGGGGGTCTCGGTAGCGCGGTGATTGGCGCCGGGAGAGCTGTTAACATTCCTCAACCTTCTGGCTGATGCAACGTTAATATGACCGTGCTATGCTAATTATGGCGCATCCAAACAGTGATGACCGTTCATCCGCCGGTATCGGCCGGCTTGCGGCTGCGTAAAGCAGCGTGGACGCAAGATGACATTCCACTTTGTAAAGTGGATGCGCCAGCGGAATGCATCGCGTCCAGGTGTACGGTCGTCGGGAAGAGGAGTAGTGCCTATGTTTACTCGGATTTTGAACTTCTTGCGCCGGCTTGGTCAGATCCATCCTGCCGTGATCGCAATTGCGCCCGACCGCGCCTGGTGAGAGTAGAGTACAATTGAACGCAATTGAGATTCGTTCGTTGTACAAGGAGCGCACCAATGGCTCGTGTTGGCATTTATGGCGCAACCGGATACACTGGGATTGAGCTGGTCAAATTGCTCTCCCGTCACCCGGAGGTAGAGATTGCGTTTGCAACGGCCCGCTCTGCAGCTGGGCAGCGGCTGAGCGAGGTCTTTCCAATCGTAAGCGATCTGCGGCTGGTTGCGGTTGAGGAGGCTGATCCGGCCGGGGTTGATCTCGTCTTCACCTGTCTTCCCCACAATACCCCTGAATTGATTCCACTGGTACAGCGTGCGCTCGATGCTGGCGCGAAGGTGATCGATTTCTCGGACACCTTCCGGATCACTGACCCAGAGGTTTATGCGGCGCGACGCGGAAAACCGCATCCAGCGCCAGAGTTGCTTGCGCAGGCGGTGTATGGGTTGCCCGAACTGCATCGTACCCAGATCCGCCAGGCGCGATTGGTAGCCAATACCGGTTGTTATCCGTTGACGGTGATTCTGCCGCTCGTACCATTGGTGCGCACCGGCATGTTGGCCGATCAGACGGTGATTGTCGATAGTAAGTCGGGTGTGTCAGGCGCAGGTCGTTCGCTCACGCTGAAGACACATTTTGGCGAGACCCACGAGACGTTTAGCGCCTACAATGTGGGGCGTGTGCATCGCCATCTGGCTGAGATGGAGCAGGAGACAGGACTGCATATCATCTTTGCTCCGCATCTGTTGCCTGTTTTCCGGGGGATTCTTTCGACTATGTATGTCAATCTCAAGCCCGAGGTTGATCACACGACGCTCGCCGCGATCTATGCTGATGCGTATAGCGCTGAGCCGTTTATTCATGTGTTACCGGTTGGTCGCCTGCCTGAATTGCGTCACGTACAGCATACCAATAACTTTGTCATCGGTCACCAGATGGTTGAGCCGGGGCGGGCTATTCTGGTGGCGGTCATTGACAACTTGATCAAAGGTGCTTCGGGGCAGGCTGTGCAAAACATGAATCTGATGCTGGGTTTTCCAGAAACGCTCGGCTTACGCTAGTATAGCGCGCCAACAGCGCAGACGCTAATCAGAGTCGGGGTCGGGGCAGGCCTTGTACCTGCCCCGATGGCTGTTGCGGTTGGGCAAGTGGCAAACTAGGTCAACGCTTTCTCGGTCTCGCGGTCGAAGATATGCATCTTCTCCATATCAAAAACCACTTCGATCGTATGGCCCGTGCGCGAGTATAGCGCGCCAACAGCGCAGACGCTAATCAGAGTCGGGGTCGGGGCAGGCCTTGTGCCTGCCCCGATTGCTGTTGTGGTTGGGCAAGTGGCGAACTAGGTCAACGCTTTCTCGGTCTCGCGGTCGAAGATATGCATCTTCTCCATATCAAAAACCACTTCGATCGTATGACCAGTGCGCGCATTTGAGCGCGGGTCGAAGCGACCGATAAATTCCTTACCGCTGTTCTCGACGTAGGCGTAGATCTCGGCGCCCATCGGCTCGACCACGTTTACTGCTGCTTTGACCTTGGCCCGCTCGTCAACGCCGCGTGGCACAAAGTGAGCGTCGTGGAGATCTTCGGGGCGGATCCCAAAGTACACATTCTTGCCGATATGGCTGCTCACGTGGTCGAGCTTGCTGGCTGGTACAGGCAGAACGAATTCTTTGCCGATCACCACGCTGGCCCCACCGTCGGTCCGCTCGAGGCGCGCTTCGAAGAAGTTCATCGCCGGGCTACCGATGAAGCCAGCTACAAACATGTTGGCCGGGTGATCGTAAAGATTCTGGGGGGTGTCAATTTGCTGCAAGATGCCATCCCGCATCACTGCAATCCGTGAGCCCATTGTCATCGCTTCGGTTTGATCGTGGGTTACATAGATAAAGGTTGTCTTGAGCCGCTGGTGCAGCTTGCTAATCTCGGCACGGGTTTGCACTCGCAGCTTGGCGTCAAGGTTCGAGAGTGGCTCGTCCATTAAGAAGACGGCGGGGTCGCGCACGATGGCACGGCCAAGCGCTACACGCTGACGCTGACCGCCTGAGAGAGCTTTGGGCTTGCGATCAAGCAGGTGGGCGATGCTGAGCATTTCTGCTGCTTCTTTGACCCGGCGGTCGATTTCAGCCTTAGGAACGCGGCGCAGCTTAAGGCCAAAGGCCATATTGTCGTAGACGCTCATATGCGGGTAGAGCGCATACGATTGAAAGACCATCGCGATGTCACGATCTTTAGGGGGGATGTCAGTAACATCACGGTCACCGATGAAGATGCGACCTTCTGTCACCTCTTCTAAGCCGGCTAGACAGCGCAGCGCCGTTGACTTCCCACACCCTGAAGGGCCAACTAGCACGAGAAACTCACCATCAGCAATGTCGAGGTCGAGGTTTTTGAGCACGGTTACTTCGCCGAATCGCTTCCACACGTGGTCATACTTGATCGAGGCCATTGAAGGTACTCCTTTTGGTTTGGTTGAGTCAAAACGCACTCACTAGTGCATAGTTATGTTCACCCTGTCACGCGCGGTGGCGCGGCAGTGGAGTGACGGACGATCAGGCGTAGGGGCAAGAGTGTTACGGCTGGAACGCTACGCTGCTCGATCAGGGCGACGAGATAGCGGGCTAGTGTAGCACCCAATTCGCGGCGCGGTGCGCGTAAGGTTGTCAGCGGTGGGTAGGTATGTGCCGCTAGCGGCAAGTCGCCACACCCCACAACTGACATCGCAGTGCCGGCAACGCGACCGGCGTCACGCAGGGCGTGCATCGCGCCAAAGGCGAGGGTATCGGTAGCGGCAATCACGGCGGTCGGCGGGTGACGTGCCGAGAGCAGCTCGTGCATCGCGGCCATACCGTCATCTTCGCTAACGCCAGCTTCGACGACTAGCGCCGCCTCGCGCCGGATACCGGCAGCGTGCAGCGCAGCAGCGTAGCCGGCGTAGAACGGTTCGCTGATGGCAAGGTCAGACGAGGTGGCGATCAAGCCGATGCGCCGGTGACCGAGACGGAGGAGATGCCGAGTTGCCTGCTCGGCACCAGCCCGCAGGTCGAAGCCAACGATCGGGCAGGTTATCCCAGCAACGGGGGCGCCGATAGCGATGGCTGGGATTTGGGCCGCGGCTAACCGGGTAGGCCGCTCATCGTTGACCTGGAGATCAAAGATGACGAGACCATCGACTCGCCCACTACGGGCCAGCCGCAGATCGAAGTCGCCTTCAGCTGCATCGGTAGCAGGGGCGGCGATGAGCAGACAGTAGCCAGCGGCAGTGGCTGTTTCACTCAGTCCTGCCAAGATTTCGGCGATAGCTGGATCTGCAAGCCGACCAGCAATACCGGGGGCAACCACGCCGATGGTGTGGGAACGGGTGCGGAGCGCACGAGCACTATGGTTTGGCTGGTAGCCAAGCTCGGCCACGGCGGCCAATACGCGTTCGCGCGTCGCTGCACTGACAACGCCGGTGCCATTGAGGACGTATGAGACCGTTGCGGTTGAAACTTGTGCGCGTCGCGCAACGTCTTTGATCGTTGGCACAGCCTTGGCTCCGCTGTTAAACGTTTAAGCGGTTAATCGGTTAAGCGAACTATAGCACAATGACAAAGTGGTTGTCAAGCTGTAAACGGGCAAGTATGTCAAGACCGCAAGGGAATCGACGAGGAGATGCAGCAACGCATTACCCCATAGGGATTGCACAGACGTTGTCGTGCTTGCGCAGCGAACAAGGAAAGAAGTCATCGCGCGGTCACACAGCCTGCTAGTAATCGGGCCGGGGAGTGGTTCGGAGGGCGCTGCCCACTGCACTCCACCAGTGCAGCGCCCCTTGAGGCTGTTATTCCAAGCCAGCGCGCACTAGCCGCAAACACGCTGCCGGATGCTCGATCGGTGGCAGATGGCCGCAGGCGGGAATCAGTTCAACCGTTGCCCCACCGATCAAAGCGGCAGCAGCCTGCACGTCAGCAGGTCGAACGATCCGATCCTCCTGACCGCTGATTAACAGCGTGGGCGCTGCAATCGTCGTCAGGCGACGCTTCAAGAGTGGATCAGTAGCCATCGTTTGCATCGTGACATACATTCGCCCGTCAGCGCGTGTATGATCGTTCAGGTACGTTTCCCATAACACTGGATCAGCTGGTGGTCCAGCCAGCAGCCATGCCGCCATCACCTGACTGGTGAGTGGCACATTGAGTGCCCAACCCGCCCAAGTGTGCAACGCTGGTCGTGCCAGGCCGAGGAAGATGTCGAGTGGAGTACGGGCTAGAGCCAACGCCAGTTGATCAGGTGTAGCCGAGCGTATGCCGAAGCTAAGCAAGGTGAGACGTCTGACACGCGCTGGGTGTGTCGCAGCTACTACTGCCGCGACACCAGCTCCGAGTGCGTGTCCAATTAGATCGAAACGTCGCAACCCTAACGCCTGAGCAAAAGCGATTACTTCGTCAGCCAGCACAGCCAGCGTTGGTGCCACCCCGCGTGCTGGCGTTTCGCCACAGCCAGGCAGATCGATCGCGTAACAGGTACGTAGATCAGCCAGACCGCTCAGTATGTCGCGCCATAATTGACTAGAGGCCCCTACCCCATGCACAGCGATCAGCGGCGGCCCTTCCCCAATCCGTCGATAACGCAGTGGGCCGTTGGCAGTCGTGATCGTCGCCGTTTGTACTGAGGCGGCAGTAGTCGACAGGCGCAACCCGCGCCCGCGCACAATTGCATCGTTAGGTGTTGTGTTCTCGGCTGTGTCGGCAGGAGGGGCAGTAATGCGCAAGCCGCGTCCGCGGCGAATAGGATCACCTGCTTCATCTGCCATACCGTTCCTCCAGTTCAGAAGCTAGCGCGGCATAGGCTTGGGCGCCAGCACTGTGGGGGGCGAACGTTGCGATAGACTGACCCGCCGCCGGGGCTTCGGCTAGGCGGATGTTGAAGGGGATCACCGTGGTGAAGACCAGATCGCCGTATATGGCCCGCACCTGTTGTTCGATCTGTTGACTCAGGTTCGTGCGCCGGTCGGCCATTGTACACACGATGCCACCGATCCGCAACGGTGGATTAATCTCGCGCACCAACTCAATCGTTGTTTCGAGCTGGGGTAGGGCCCGTAAGGCATACGCATGCAATTGTAGCGGTACGAGCGCCATTTCGGCAGCAGCCAGCGCATTGAGCGCAAATAACCCCAGACTCGGTGGTGGATCGAGTAAGATATAATCGTATTGGTTGTGCGCGACACGCAATGCTTTGCGTAAGAGTAATTCACGGCCGACGCGACCAGCTAGCTCGAGTTCGGCGCCGGCAAGATCGAGCGATGCTGGGATGACATCGAGCCGTTCGGCGACCTGTCGCGTAGCAAAGGCGCAGCCGTGTTCGGGGTTAAGCAGCACTTCGTAGACGCTGTACTCTAGGGTGCTTGGATCAATACCCAACCCTTGGGTGAGGTTAGCCTGTGGATCAAGATCAACCAGCAATACCCGCCGACCACGGGCCGCCAGCATCACCCCTAGATTCAGCGCAGTTGTCGTTTTGCCTACGCCACCCTTCTGCATTGCCAACGCAATCGCACGCGCCATAGCCTCACCACCGCGATTCTGATCCGAACATGGTTGATTGTACCGTTCAGAGTAACAGGTAGCGGCATAATCAGCACGTAGGCGCAAGATGGGCTCCCAATTTGACAGTCTGATTGGCCCATTCCATAATCACCCGCGGAGAATTGCCCGGCGCCACAATTGCAGTAGTCAGGATCTACTATGAAGAAACTCGGCGTGATTGATCTTGGTTCGAACACTACTCGTCTGATTGTGATGTCCTACGAGCCGGGGTATTGTTTTCGCCTTACCGATGAGGTTAGTGAGACAGTGCGGCTCGCGGAAGGGATCGGTCCGTCACGTATGCTGCAACCGGTGCCTATTCGGCGGGCAGTTGAATCGCTGCGGATGTTTTATGCGCTCTGTCTCGCCACTGGCGTCGATCAGGTAATTGCCGTCGGTATGAGTGCCATCCGCGAGGCGGCCAATCAGGAAGCATTCTGGTCGGCGTTGCGTGCTGCCACGCCGCTCGAGCTGCGGATCATCTCAGCCGAAGAGGAGGCCTACTTCGGCTATTTGGGCGGTATCAACGCCCTGCCCATTCAAACCGGCGCGCTGTTCGACACTGGTGGCGGTTCAACGCAGGTCATGGCGGTACGCGATCGTGCACTCACGCGTAGCTTTTCGGTACAGGCTGGAGTTGTGCGTTTCACCGAGCAGTTCGTCCACAGTGACCCGATCAGCCGCTCTGATTTGCGCCGCCTGCGTGAGGCTGCCCAAGCTGCGTTTGCGCCGCTCGAGTGGTTGCCAGATCTGGGGCATGGCCGCTTGGGCGGAATGGGCGGTACGGTGCGGCAATTGGCCCGCATCGATCAGAAACAGCGCGGCTATCCGCTCGAGCGCGTGCATGGCTATTGGCTGAGCCGAGACGCACTCGAGCGCATCATCGATGAACTGGCCCGGCGGCCACGCCGAGAGCGACTACAGATTCCGGGTATGAAGGAGGAACGCGCCGATATCACGCTCGCTGGGGCATTGATTATTGCCGCCTTGCTCGACCGTGGTGGTTTTCCTGGCCTGCTAGTAAGCGGCCAGGGCGTGCGGGAAGGTATCTTCTACCAGCATTTTCTCGCTGACCAGCCGCAGCCCCTGCTCGCTGATCCACGCCGGTTCAGCGTGCTGAATCTGGCACGGCTAACCCACTACGAACCCGAACACTGTGCTCGCGTTGCCCAACTCAGCCAGTCGCTCTTTGATCAGCTAGCACCTCTGCACGGCTACGGTGAATGGGAACGGGAACTGTTGGGGTATGCGGCGATCCTCCATGATATTGGTGTGAGCGTTGGCTACTACGACCACCACAAGCACGGCGAATATCTCATTCACAACGCAACCCTGCTCGGCTTCAGCCATCGTGAGATTGTAATCATCGCCAGTCTGGTACGCAACCACCGTAAAGGATGGAGCGATCCGGCACCGTATGCTCCTATCCTCATCCCCGATGACGAGACCCGTATTGCCCGTCTCAGTGCGATGTTACGGCTGGCCGAATACCTCGAGCGGAGCAAGAGTCAGATTGTGCGTGATGTGCGTGTGCAGATTGGGGAAGCGATCACGATTGACATTATCGCCGATGGCGATGCCCATGTGGAAATCTGGGAGGCTTCGCGGCGGAGTGGTTTGCTACGGCGTAGCTTTGGCCGTGAGGTGCAGATCAGGGCAGCATGAGCGTATGCTATAATGCCTGCTAAAGTATGGAAGTGAGGAGTACGCGCCATTCATGCGATGTCCATTTTGCCATTGTCAAGAGACCGATGTAGTTGATACGCGCAAACTCTACGAGGGTGAAGTGATCCGCCGCCGCCGCAAATGTCGGGCGTGCAGTCGGCGTTTTACGACCTACGAGCGAATCGAGTCGGTCAGTCTGATGGTGGTCAAAAAGGATGGTACCCGCGAACCATACGACCGTGAGAAAATTGCGCGTGGAGTGCGTACAGCCTGCTACCGCCGACCGGTGCCGGCCGATGCGATCGAGCAACTGGTGAACGATGTCGAAGCGATGGTGATGGCAACCGAACAACAGGAGATCAGCTCGCAGGCAATCGGTGATGCGGTGATGCGCCGGTTGCGCGATCTTGATGAGGTGGCTTACATCCGCTTTGCTTCGGTCTATCGTGCTTTTGCTGACATCGGCAAGCTGCGCGAAGCGGTAGACGAGTTGCTAGAGAGCGAGCGCAATGGTCGTTCATTGCCTAGCACTGCTAGCAATGAACACGAAGATGACCACAAGCACCATCCACAAACCTGAGTTAGCAGAGGACTACGGTACTATGAGCGTCGAAACGACACCGCAACCGGTGTCTGAACAACCAGTTAAGCCGACGTTTTGGCAGCGCATTGTTCAGGCGGTGCGCGCAATTGCGTGGGGACAAGTGTTGCTGGTGGCCCTGATTACCGCGATCGCCTGGTGTTCACTGTTCCTCGCCAACAATATCTTACAAATTTTGGCGGGCGTGGTGCCGGTTATGGCTGGCATCTATCTAGGCCGCAAAGTGCGAGGTGAGTATCTGGCCAACGGCCTGGCGTTGGGTGTCGTTACCTTTTTCTTCGGCTTGGCCATCATGACGGGTTATGGGCTCGTCGGCGAGAGCGGCATCGCACCGATGCCGGTTATCCAGCTTGATCCTGAACAACCAGCGGCTCCGGCGACCCTGATTGATCTCATCACCATCTATTTTATCTTTTCCGCATTTGCGCTGATCCCCTTCCCTGCCTTCGGCACGGTGATGTCAGGCCGAGCGGAAGAACGCAACCGACAGTTGCAAAAAGAGATCGCCGAACGGGGTGGTCGGCTTGAACGCCCTGGAGTAGTGCGCACGCTCGAAGACCTGCAGGGGTTGTCGCTGCCCCAGCTTGGATCGTATGTGCTCAATCTCTTCCGTAAAAAGGGGTTCGAGTTTCAAGACTATCGCTTCATCGATAAAGATAAGCACCTCGATTTGGTGCTAACCTACGAAGGTGTGACCTATCTGCTGCGACTGTCGGTAGCTGATAAAGTGCGTCCTGGCACACTTGAGAGCCTGCTACAGGATATGAAGCGTAGCGGGATTCCGAAAGGTTTAGTCATTACGTCAACTGAGTTCACGCCCGATACGGTCAAGGCGGCCAGCGGGCGGCGCAACGTGTTGATTATCGATGGGAAGACGCTGTTTGCGATGGCAGAGGGGTGATCAGCGATGCTGCTTGATCTAAGCGGGCGAGTTGCGATTGTCACGGGCGGTAGTCGTGGGATTGGCCGGGCTACCGCCGAGCGGTTGGCCGGCAGTGGGGCAACGGTCGTCGTGAACTATCGCGGTAACGCCGCGGCAGCCGAAGCGACTGTTGCAGCCATTACTGCATCCGGCGGTAAGGCCATTGCCGTGCAGGGTGATGTCAGTCAACCGGGTGATGTCGAACATCTGGTCAAAACGACGCTCGAACAGTTTGGCCGGATCGACATTCTGGTCAACAATGCTGGCATTACTCGTGACAATCTGTTGCTCAGGATGAAGGAGAGCGACTTTGACGAGGTGATCGCAATCAATCTGCGCGGTGTGTTTCTCTGCACCCGTGCCGTGCTGCGACCGATGACGAAGCAGCGGTTTGGGCGGATTATCAATATCACCTCGGTGATCGGGCTGATCGGCAATGCCGGGCAGGCTAATTACGCTGCTGCCAAAGCAGGTATCATTGGCTTTACCAAATCCACCGCGCGTGAAATGGCCAGTCGTGGGATTACCGTCAATGCGATCGCCCCTGGCTTTATCGAGACCGAAATGACCGATGCCCTAAGCGAGGAGACGCGCAAAGCTATTCTGGCGACAATCCCCCTCGGCCGGTTTGGCCAGCCGGCCGAAGTGGCTGGACTGGTGTGTTTTCTGGCCTCTGATGCCGGCGGATACATCAGCGGGCAAACGCTGACGATCGACGGCGGGATGGTGATGTCCTGATGATTCGCAAAGTGTTAGTTGCCAACCGCGGCGAAATTGCCGTGCGTATTATTCGGGCTTGTCAAGAATTAGGGATTCGGACCGTTGCTGCCTATAGCACGGCTGACCGTGATTCGCTGGCAGTACGGTTGGCCGACGAAGCGGTTTGCATCGGCCCACCGCCGCCGGCCAAATCGTATCTCAACGCGCCTGCACTGATCAGCGCAGCGCTCATTTCTGGTTGTGACGCAGTACATCCCGGCTACGGTTTCCTCTCTGAAAACCCATACTTTGCCGAGATGTGTGCCGATTGCAATCTGACGTTCATCGGTCCGCCGCCTGACCCAATTCGGCTAATGGGTGATAAGGCGATTGGTCGCGAGACCATGCGCAAGGCTGGCGTGCCTACCGTGCCTGGCTCTGATGGCGAACTCAACTCGCTTGAAGAGGCTCTCGATATCGCCCGTCAGATCGGATACCCGGTGTTGCTCAAACCTTCAGGTGGAGGCGGCGGTCGCGGTATGCGCGTCGCCTACGACGATGCCGATCTGCAACGTGCCTATGCAACAGCGCGTGCTGAAGCTGAAGCGGCGTTTGGCAACGGTGCGCTCTTGTTGGAAAAGTATCTTACCCGCGTTCGCCATGTCGAGATTCAGGTGTTGGCCGACAAATATGGCCACGCGATTCACCTTGGCGAGCGTGATTGCTCGGCCCAGCGTCGTCACCAGAAGATTGTCGAAGAGGCACCGTCGCCGGTTGTCACGCCTGAATTGCGCGCGCGTATGGGGGCCGATGCCGTGCGTGGTATCAAGTCGATCGGGTATGTCAATGCGGGGACACTCGAGTTTTTGCTCGATGAAGATGGGAACTATTACTTTATTGAGATGAATACCCGCATTCAGGTTGAGCACCCGGTTACTGAACAGGTCACCGGCGTCGATCTTGTGCGTTGGCAATTGCTGATCGCCAGTGGTGAACGCTTGACGTTGCGGCAGGAAGACATTACAATAACGCGGCACGCGATCGAGTGCCGGATCAATGCCGAAGATCCGGAGCGTGACTTCTTGCCGGCCAGTGGCGAGGTAGAGTTCTACCTGCCGCCCGGCGGCCCCGGTGTGCGAGTTGACTCGCACCTCTATTCCGGCTATACACCGCCCGGAAATTATGACTCGTTGCTGGCTAAGATTATTACCGTTGGCGATACGCGTGACGAAGCGCTCAACCGCATGCGGCGAGCGCTTAACGAGTGCGTGATTACCGGTATTAAAACAACCATCCCGTTCCAGTTGGCGCTGATCGATGATCCAGAGTTTCGCGCTGGCCGGATTCATACTGGGTATGTGGCGGAACTCCTGCGCCAGTGGAAGGAAACCCTCAATCCGGCCTAGATTGGGGAACGGGATGCGTATGGGGAGGGCGAGGTTGGCAAGTCAACGGCATCGCGTTCGGATTGCAGCGTTACAGATCTTGTTTGAGGTTGATGAAACCGATCACGCAATCGATCAAGTGCTCGAGCGTCGGCTAGCTGAAGAGCCGATGTCGCGTGAAAGCGCTGAGTTTCTTCGGCGGTTAGTCTTTGGTGCGTGGGAGCATCGCTCATACCTCGACCGGATTATAGAAGAAGCGGCCCCCAATTGGCCAGTAGCACAGATGCCTGGCGTTGATAAGGCCGTGTTGCGAATTGCTCTGTTTGAGCTGCTGATCGACGAGGTAGAGCGGACGCCAATGAAGGCCGTGATTAACGAGGCAGTCGAACTGGCAAAGCAGTTCGGCAGTGATAACTCAAGCCGGTTTGTTAACGGCGTGCTCGGTACGGTGGTTACGCGCCATCTCGCCGGGCGCGACGGTGAGGAATAGCTGTCTTTGAAAGGAAGGAACACAATCAATATGGCTCTGGCAGAGATGGAGGAGCGCCTACGCAAAATTATCGTCGAACAGCTCGGTGTCGATGAGGCGCAAGTGGTGCCGAGCGCGTCGTTCACCAAGGATCTGAATGCTGACTCGCTCGATCTAGTTGAATTAATTATGTCAATTGAAGAAGAGTTCGGGGTTGAAATTCCCGATGAGGAAGCTGAAAAGATTCAGACTGTCGCTGATGCGCTGAAGTATCTCGAAACCCATCAGAGCAACGAATAAACGGCAGCTGTGAACCGATTGACGCACCCGGCCCTACATGGTCGGGTGCGTTTTGTTTGGCCAATGTTAGGGCTGAGCAGGATATTCCAGCTGCCCTGAACCGCTAATCGCTGGATACGCTGCCAACGGTAGCTGCAGCCATTGGAGTGTACACAAAGCTAAGGGATCGGCCTGTGAGTGGGCTGGTATGAAGGCCGGATCAGGGTAGGCGATAACTGCAGCGCCCCTGATCATTTGTCAAGGGTCCGACGAGGTGGGGCAATGGTGTTGCCTGCTTCGATCGTTGTCGTCTCGGTGGGATCTCTATCATTAAGATGCTCATTGTGATGCCATCTACTTGTGATGCTACCTACGGGCCGTTTGATTTTACCCCATTCCATCGAGGGATCTCTATCATTAAGATGCTGATTGTGATGCCACCGTGGCTCTAGCACCGCGAACATCATGTACTGTGGTAAGATAGAAGTAAGATACCATGACCGGCAAGTTGCGGAGTCGTATGGAAATCTTCAACGTCCATCTGCCCGAACTGATCCTGATTGCTGGTTTAGCACTTGTGCTCTTTGGCCCAGAACGGTTGCCGGAGCTAGGTCGTTTTGCCGGTAAGCAGGTGGCAAAATTTCTGGCCTGGCAGCAGCAATCGCCAGAATTGCAGATGATCAGCGAGATGCGCAATGAGTTCGAACGCGAGATTACTCAGATGCGCGACGAACTGCTGCGCATGCGCAATCAACTCGATGTTCGCAACGAGGCGCAAACGCTCATCGATGAACTCAAGGCAGTGAGCCAACAGACTCAGGCCGCGCTTGAAGAGACCCGCCAATCTAGTCAAACGGTGGTGTCCGCGCTCGATGAATCCCGACCAACGACTAAGCCAGTAATCAGACCGCCTGCCCAAGCAACGGTACCGGCAACAACTGTTTCATCCCGGCCCGTGTCAGCAACTGGTGTTGCCCAGCCGATTACCGATGAAGACCGTCTTACTTTTGGTGCATTAGCCGCCGATCCTGCAACCACGACAGCCAGTACCGTGACTACCGGTAATATCACGCCTGCCGAAGTGGATGAACTCTTGAACCGCCTTACTGCGCTGACGGCTGAACTGCAATCAATCGTCTTTCAATTGCAGGAGCGGGGCCTGCTTGATGCAAACTGGCAGCCTGTGACCCGTCCTGCTCCGGTATCACCCATATCAGAGGAGACGGTAACGACATGACAACGAAACCGGCACCAGCGAGCGAAGCCGATGGGGCTTCGATGACGCTGATTGAACATCTGATTGAGCTGCGCAGCCGGATTATCAAGGCCAGTATCGCTGTGCTGATCGGGATGGTATTGGGGTTTGTCGCAGTCTGGCCGCAGGGCCCGATCAGACTCATTGATCTGCTTATCTTGAATTTTGCTCCGATCAATGATCGCTTTGCCCCTATTCAGTCGGTCGGTACCACCGAGCAGTTTACTAGTTACATGAAGGTAGCGTTGATGGTGGGCGTGATCCTAGCTATGCCAGTGATCGTCTACCAATTGCTAGCTTTCATTATTCCTGGTCTGACCGAGAGCGAGCGCCGTCTCATCTTTCGGGCCCTGCCGTTTGTGACCTTCTTTTTCTTGGCCGGGTTGGCATTCGGCTGGTTCATTACTACCCCAGTCGCCATCCAGTTTCTGATCGGTTTTTCTGATTCACCCTTGATACAGACCCAACCGACGCTGTCAGATTTTCTCGAGACAGTGTCATGGTTACTGTTGATCAATGGGATTGTATTTGAATTACCGATCATTATTTACGTTCTGGCCTACCTGAACGTCACTAACGCTCGCCAGTTGGCCCGCTACCGACGGTATGCACTGGTAGCGGTTGTCATTATTGCAGCATTTATCACCCCGACTGGCGATCCAGTCAATCTAGCCCTACTGGCACTGCCAATGTATCTGCTATATGAGGTCGGTATCATTCTAGCCCGCTTCGTGCCGCACCAGGAACAGACACGCGCCGAGCAACGAGCGGCAGGAAAAGGTACGTAGCTCTCCTACGTGCGTTTGCGCTGGCATGCAGTCAGGCGCGGCTTGCCGCGCCTTTTCTGTGCCTAGCCTGCAGTAACCAGCGAGAATTGGTATAATAAATGTGCATCTTGTCGGCGTCGTTTCGGGCATACCGGAATTGTATCCGGTTGGATTGTATCCGGTTGGATCGGTGCGGCAACTGCACACCAGACCAGATTCGATAAGGAGATCGTTATGGTTGAACGGATCTGTCCGGCCTGTCGCCATGGCAATCCGCTTGAAAACCGGTATTGTGGGGCGTGTGGTGCGGCGCTGACTGGCACTGATGCGCTGGCTTCGCGTGAGACAAGCGCACTGGCACCGCGTCAGTTTCCGCTCTCATCTGCGCAGATGCGTCAGATTGGAACAGCCCTGGCTCTCGGTGCCGTCACGCTGGCCCTTGAAGCGGGTAAAGCTTGGCTGCGTCGGCGTATGGGTGAGCCACAGACGGTAACAGCGGTGCCAATTACAACGACCAGTACGGCAGCGCCAATCGCCACATCTGTGGCTGCGGAGCCGATCACTATCACAACTACTATCATCAGTCAACGGGTTGTTGAAATCTGGGAGCATGGCGAACTGGTGCGGCAGGTAGTAGAGCGGCATGTCTGGCGGCGCGAATAGGCGCACCACAGAGCGGGCACAGTTGTTGGCTGTGCACCTGGAACTGGCACCGGCGTGGTAGCGTCATCTAGAGTGTGGTACGATACTTTTACCGCCGAATTCAGGAAGGACTGGCGATGACGCAAGCTGTAAACTCATCAACCTATCAGATTCTGCGCCGGCAGTTGCGCCCGCTCAGTCTGAAGCTGCGCCTCAACGACGGCTTGACCCTAGCCAGTCGCACATTGTGGATAGCATGGACTGCCAGTGCTGTAATTGCCGCAATCGGGTGGTTGATCCCGATCCCCAATCTGACTTGGTGGGCGCTGATACCGGTGGTGCTATGGGTACTGGTGATCATTGGTATTGCCGCTTTGAAACCGTTACCGCCACGCCGCGCCGCGCAACGGGTCGATCGGTTGCTGAATCTGCGGGAACGACTTTCAACGGCCATCGAATTGCATGAGACCGGTGCCGCGACACCACTCGCATCGTATCAGCAAGCTGATGCCAGTGCGCTAGCACTGCAGCTCCATCCGCGCCAGATTCGGTTTGCTGTGCCGCGGCGTCCATTACTGGTTGCACTCGTGCCGATGCTGATCACGATTGCGCTGCTCGGTCTCCCTAACCCGATGAACCAGGTTCTGGCCGAGCGCGCTGAGGTAGTCGAGACAATCGAAAAGGTTAATCAGCAGTTGGCCGAGATAGCAGAGGAACTGGCCGCGCGTGAAGACCTGACGCCCGAGCAGCGCGCTGAACTAGAAGCGATTCTACGCCAGTTGCAGGCCGAACTAGCGCGTAACCCAGGCGATCGCCAGGAAGCGCTGGCTGATCTAGCCCGGGCCGAAATGCAGCTTCGTCAGCAGCTCAACCCACAGATTGATGCCCGGCAAGCAGCGCTAGAACAACTGGCGCGCCGCTTGGAACAACTCTCGAATAACCCGACTTCACCCCGGCCAACGCTCGAACAGCTCCGCCAGCAACTGGAAAATCTCGCTGAGAGCCTCGCTCAGATGAGCGCCGCTGAGCGGGAAGCGCTGGCTCAAGAACTAGCACAGCAGGCGGCTCAGCTAGCTGCGATTGACCAGGCTACAGCGCAGGCCTTGCAAGACACAGCTCAGGCTTTAGAGCGTGGTGATATGCAAGCTGCTGCCGCAGCGCTGCAACAAGCAAGTCAACAGGTACGCAATACTCAGGCTGCCGCCGCCGATCAGCGCGCAATCCAACAGGCCCTTGGCAATACGCAGGCGGCTCGCCAGCAGATTGCTCAAGCTGGGCAGCAGGGGCAGCAGGGCCAGGGACAGCAAGGACAATCTGGTCAGGGGCAGCAAGGGCAAGCCGGTCAGGGGCAGCAGGGCCAGGGACAGCAAGGACAATCTGGTCAGGGGCAGCCTGGCCAAGGTGGCGGAACAACCGCTGACAATCTTGGCCAACAACAGAGCACCCTACCAGGCAATGTTGATCCAAACCGCCCTCCTTCACAGCGGGGGCAGGGGAGTAACGACGGTATGGTATACCAGCCCTTCCGTCCTTCAGGCCAGACCGGCAACCCCGACCTGATCACGGGCCAGCAGGGAAACAGCGGAAGTATTGAAGTGCGACCAGGACAAAATCAGCAGAGTGGGCTGAATAATCCGTCATTAGTGCCATACGAGCAGATCTTTCCTGAGTATCAACGCACAGCCACCGAAGCGATCGATCGTGGTAGTGTACCGATCTATTTGCAAGACCTCGTGCGCGAATATTTCTCGCGCCTAGAGCCATAAAGCAGCCGGGGCCAGATGATAGCAGAGCAGCCAGTGCTGTCTGCGCGCGGTTGCGTTACAGCGTAGTAGAGGAGGAATATCAGCATGACCGCCGCTTCAGAAGCCGCGCTCAGCCTCACGCCGGAAGAGTTTCGCCAACGTGCCCAACAGATAGAGGCCGAAGTCTCGCGCGTGATTGTTGGTCAGCACGAACTGATCCGACAGGTGATCATTACGTTACTTGCTGGCGGCAATGCCCTTCTCGAAGGCGTGCCTGGCCTGGCGAAAACTACCCTGGTTCGCACTCTGGCCGATGTGATCGATTGCAAATTCTCGCGCATCCAGTTTACACCTGACTTGATGCCGGCAGATATTGTGGGTACTACGCTGATCAGTGAAGATGCGCATGGTCACAAATTCTTTCGCTTCGAAGCGGGGCCGATCTTCGCCAATCTGGTCTTAGCCGACGAAATCAATCGGGCGACGCCCAAGACGCAATCGGCGCTGCTGGAGGCGATGCAAGAGCGCACGGTCACTGTCGCCAAAACCATCCATCAACTGCCACGCCCTTTCTTTGTATTGGCAACGCAGAATCCGCTCGAAATGGAAGGCACATACCCGCTGCCTGAAGCGCAACTCGATCGCTTCTTCTTCAAAATCAACGTCGCTTTCCCTACTGCGGCGGAACTGGTCGAGATTGCGCAACGTACCACTGGGGCGCGCCAACCCGAAGCGCGTCACGTCACCGATGGGCCAACCATTATCAAGATGCAAGAGCTGGCGCGCACTGTACCAATTGCCAGCCATGTGTTAGCCTATGCCGCGCGTCTGATCACTGCGACCCATCCAGAGAGTAAGGATGCGCCAAAGGTCACGCAGAAGTATGTGCGCTACGGGGCCTCACCGCGCGGTATGCAAACCCTGATCCTGGCTGGTAAAATTCTGGCTTTACTCGATGGACGCTATAACGTGTCGTTCGGTGATGTGCGTCTGGCGGCGTTGCCGGCCCTTCGCCATCGCGTCGTGCTCAATTTTGAAGCGCAAGCCGATGGTGTGAGTCCCGATGATGTGGTGAAGGGTGTACTCGAATCGGTAAAGGAGGAGTGATGACAGAGCCGTTACTCACGGCTGCATTTCTCCGCAAGCTCGACCGGCTAGCGTTGCAAACTCGGCGAGCGATGGCCGGCGATCTGCAAGGCGAACGGCGCAGTCCCAAACGTGGCTCATCCGTTGAGTTTGCCGACTTTCGTCCGTACACTGCCGGCGACGATATTCGCCAGATCGACTGGAATCTCTATGCTCGTGCCGAACGTTTCTACTTGAAGCTGTTCGTGGCCGAAGAGGAGTTGAACGTTCACCTCCTGATCGATACTAGCCGCAGCATGGCTTGGGGGGAACCGGAAAAACTGCATTATGCCCGCCAGGTTGCGGCTGCGTTCGGCTATATTGCGTTGAGTAACCTCGATCGGGTGAGTGTGACAGCATTCGGTGGTCGGTCGGTAGCGCTCAATGGAGTGCGGGGTAAACGCGGTGCGGTAGCGCTTTTTGAGTTTTTACAGCGGCTAGAAGCCGGAAATGCCACCAATCTGACCGGATTTTGCCGCAACTACATCCAGACCGCACGAAGTGCCGGGCCGTTGTTGCTCTGTTCCGATCTCTTTGATCCGGGCTGGCGTGAAGCGCTACGGGCGCTGAGTTCGCGACCATTCGAGATCACGGTCATTCATGTACTCGCACCGCAAGAGATCGATCCCCCCATCGAGGGCGATATTAGGTTGATCGATAGCGAAGGTGGCCCAGCAGTCGAAATTAGTGCCGATCTCGATGTGTTGGAACGGTACCGCGAATCGTTGCGGGAATGGCAGAGCGAGATTGAGGCATTTTGTAGTGGGCGCGGTATGCGCTACGTACCGGTCAATACTGCCGAATCGATTGAAGACTTCGTGTTTGGTCAATTGCGGCGGGCCGGTGTGATCAGATGATTGAAGTGCGATTACTCAAGCCTGGTAAAGGTCAGATTATTCGCTATCCGGCTATCGTGCTGGCGCGCGATGCACACAGTGTGACCGTGCAGGCGACGTGGCAGTTACCGCGGGTTGATCTCGGCCTATTTGGGATTGAGCCAGGCGATGTCATGATCGAGACGTTTTACGATAACCGCTGGTACAACATCTTCCGTGTCTGCCGGCCTGATGGCGCGACGCGAGGATGGTACTGCAATCTAGCGCGTCCGGCCCGTATTAGTGCCCAGACGATCGAAACCGAGGATCTCGAAATTGACCTGATTGTCAGTGCTGACCGCCAGCGGATCACGATAACTGATTATGACGAGTACGAAGCGCGCGGTCTACGCCAGACCGAACCAGCCACGGACGCCGCCTTGCGAGCTGCAATTACTGAATTGCGCGATCTGGTCGTGCGTGGCGCACCGCCATTTGGGCCAGCCAGTTCGAGCGCCTGAGCGATCAACGTTGGCGCGTACGCTAGTACATAGGATGTTGGGATCTGGCTGAATAATATCGTAGCAGAGCAGGAACTATGTCATTTCTCGCTCCATTAGCCTTAATCGGTGCAGCTATTGTCGGTCCTATCATTGTCGCAATGTACCTGCTTAAGCTGCGCCGCGAAGAGCGGATGATCTCATCTACCTTTCTGTGGCAGCGAATGGTGCGCGATATCGAAGCAAACGCACCTTGGCAGAAGCTGCGCCGCAACCTGCTCTTGCTCTTACAGTTGCTGCTCATGCTGCTCCTTGTGTTGGCGCTGGCCCGACCGTTCTTGCCCGTCGCTGGGATCAGTGGCACAAACCTGATTATCATCTTTGATCGGTCAACCAGCATGTTGGCAACCGATGAAACACCCAACCGGTTCGAAGCGGCACGACGCCAGGCGCTGGCGTTGATTGATCAACTCCCTGATAATGGGCGGGCAACAGTCATTACTATCGGGGGCCCTATGGAAGCGCCAATTGCTTCATCGAGCGATCGGCGCGAGTTGCGCCGGGTGATTGAACGCATTCAGCCCAGCTACAGTAGTCAATCGGATTTGAGCCAAGCGTTGACACTGGCCTCAGCGCTGGCTGCGCGTGAGCCAGATAGTGAGGTTGCCATTATCTCAGACGGTAACGTCACCATCCCGGATGGGATACGGGTGCCGGCGCGTGTTCGCTATTTTCCCATTGGACGTTCGTCGAATAACGTTACGATCAACGCAATTGCTCTGCAACCTGGCCCTGTTGAGCAAACGCTCTTTGTGCAGGCGGTCAATTATGGCCCTAGTCCGGTTACCCGTCGTCTGCTACTCTATTACGATGGTGTGCTCTCGAACGCCGTTGACCTGACAATCGACCCAAAACGTGAACGCAGTATCACGGAAATCATTCCGGCAACGGTGACGACGGTTGAAGCGCGGCTTGATAACAATGGGGACGATCTACCGGTGGATGACCGCGCTTATGCGGTTAGTCCGCAGCGGGCAACCGTGACAGTACGCCTCGTCAGTGATGGCAACCGCTTCCTTGAGACTGGCCTCTCACTCTTGCCCGGCCTAGCCGTGACGCGTGTGCCTACCACCACGCTCACCTTCAATGAAAGTGCCGCCGAAGTTCCACTCACGATTTTCGATGGCGTTACTCCGACCGAGTTGCCGCCTGGCAACCTGCTCTTCATCGGCCCCCTCCGCAGCACCGAGCTCTTCACGATCACCGGCGAGTTCGACTTCCCACTGGTGCGACCGCTAGCACTTGAGGACCCGCTCCTACGCAATGTGCGCTTAACTGACATCAATATTTTACGAGCGCCACGGATCGTGCCTGGTTCGTGGGCACGGGTGATAGTGGATAGCGACGGCGGTCCGCTTTTACTGGCAGGTGAGCGCGAAGGACGGCGCATTATTGTCTTAGCCTTCGATCTTCATCTGTCGGATCTCCCGCTGAATATTGCCTTTCCGTTGTTGCTTTCAAATATGATCGAATACCTATTACCGATCAGCAGCATGCAGCTAACCACTGGTCAGCCAATTGTCGCCCCAGTTGACAGGAGCATCGAAGAGGTGCGCATCATTCGGCCCGATGGACGGGTGGTCAGTTCGCGTGACGGGCAGGTACAGGTGCAGGTGAATCAAACGTTCTACACCAACACTGATCTGCCGGGTATTTATACGCTAGAAGAGTGGCGTGGCAATCAACTTGTCGCAAGTCGTCGTTTCGCCGTAAACCTGTTTGCGCCCAACGAATCGAACATTACCCCGCAGCGCGATCTGACTATTCCCCAGCTGAGCGGTGCGCAGAGCACGGTGGCTCGCGAACGCGACGGACGGCAAGAGATCTGGCGCTGGCTGGCATTAGCAGCGTTGATCGTGTTGTTCGTGGAATGGCTCTACTACCAGCGGAATGCTATCACCATGCTGCGTGAACGCTGGCGACGGCGGATGGTTGGGTAACACCGACGCGCGCTCCCCACACTTGGTCAAGACAGGCTATAATAGAAATACCGTTAAGCAAGCAATCCCATCATCAGCGAGGAGTGTGCGGTGAGCGTATACAATCCCAACGATGCCGATTTTGCGTTTACGATCGGGATCGAAGAGGAGTATCAGATCGTCGATCCGGAAACGCGCGAGTTACGCAGTTATATTACCCAAATCTTGGAACCAGGCCGCACCATTCTGCGCGAACAGATCAAACCTGAAATGCATCAGAGCATCGTCGAGGTCGGTACCCGGCCTTGCCGCACTATCAGCGAAGCGCGGGCCGAAATCGCGCGCTTGCGCGGTGCAATCGCTGGTCTGGCTGCGCGCCATAATCTGCGGATTGTCGCTGCCGGCACCCATCCGTTCTCATCGTGGATGCAACAGGAGATTACTCCCGATGAACGCTACCGGATGGTGGTGGGTGAAATGCAAGATGCTGCCTTGCAGCTGCTCATCTTCGGCATGCACTGTCATGTCGGTATGCCGAACAATGAGGTCGCCATCGAGTTGATGAATGTCGCGCGTTACATTTGCCCGCACCTGCTAGCGCTCAGCACCTCATCACCATTTTGGATGGGACGTAATACTGGGTTTAAGTCGTATCGCAGCGTGATCTTTAGCACCTTTCCACGCACTGGCATCCCCCCCACCTTCCATTCGGCCAGCGAATTTGAGCGCTATGTACAGTTACTGATCAATACCGGCTGCATCGATAATGGCAAAAAGATCTGGTGGGATCTCCGGCCACATCCCTTCTTTGGTACACTAGAATTCCGGGTATGCGATATCGCTACCAAAGTGGAAGAGTGCTTGGCTCTAGCTGCAACTATGCAAGCGTTGATCGTCAAGTTCTATACAATGTTCGAAGAGAATACCACCTTCCGTGTTTACCGGCGGGCGCTCATCAACGAAAATAAGTGGCGTGCCCAACGCTGGGGGCTTGACGGCAAGCTGATCGACTTTGGCAAGCGGAAAGAGGTTGAGGCCAAAGCCTTGGTGCACGAAATTGTGCATCTCGTTGATGATGTGGTTGATATGCTCGGTTCACGCAAAGAGGTCGAATATCTGTTGACCATTGTTGATCAGGGTACCAGCGCCGATCGCCAATTGCGCGTCTTTGCCGAGACAAATGATCTAAAGGCAGTGGTTGATAATCTCATGGCCGAAACGATGGAAGGCGTGCCAGCGCTCCCGATCGACACAGAATCGCAGGCACAAGCGACGCATAGTTGAGCGCAAGAGATGAGAGGTTTCACAATGGACGTTGAATTAACACCCGAGCAAGAGCTGATCCGCCAGACGGTGCGCGAGTTCGCAGAGAAGGAGATTGCCCCCAAAGCGCGCTACGTCGATGAACACAGCGCTTTTCCACATGAAACTTTCGCCAAAATGGCGCAACTGGGCTTGATGGGGTTGCCTTTTCCGGAAGAGTACGGCGGTGCTGGTGCCGACAGTGTGAGTACCGCGATCGCGATCGAAGAGATCGCGCGCTGTTGCGGTAGTACTGCGCTGGCCTACGCTGCTCATATCGGGCTGGGCAGTGCACCGATCGCGATGTTTGGTACCGAAGAGCAGAAACGGCGTTTTCTCGTCCCAGCAGCCCGGGGTGAGTATTTGGCCGCGTTTGGATTAACTGAACCACACGCCGGTTCCGATGCGGGCGCGACCCGCACGACGGCGCGATTGGTAGGCGATGAATGGGTGATCAATGGTCAGAAGATGTGGATCACCAACGCACCGTTGGCTGGTCACATTATCGTGACCGCCGTTACCGACCCGGAGCTGGGCAAGAAGGGGATTTCGGCCTTCATTGTGCCGCGTGGGACACCAGGGTTGAGCTTTGGGAAGCACGAGCCAAAGATGGGGTTGCGCGGTTCGGTTAGCACGGCTGTTATGCTCGACAATGTGCGGGTGCCGCGCGAAAACCTGCTTGGCGAACGAGGCCGTGGGTTCATTCAGTTCTTGCAAGTGCTTGACGGAGGACGGATCGGTATCGGAGCAATGGCTATCGGTCTGGCCCAAGCAGCTTACGAAGCCGCCGTCGCGTATGCCCGTGAACGCACTGCCTTTGGTAAGCCGATCGGCGCGCATCAGTCGGTGGCGAACATGATTGCTAACATGGCGGTTGATCTAGCCGCCTCGCGGGCCCTCGTGTACGGTGCAGCACGCCTAAAAGACGCTGGCAAGCCCTACACCCGCGAAGCGGCGATTGCTAAACTCTTCGCTTCGGAGGCGTCGGAGCGCATTTGTCGCGATGCAATTCAGATCTTCGGCGGCTACGGCTACAGTCAGGAGTATCCAGTCGAGCGGCTCTATCGCGATACGCGCCTGCTGACGATTGGGGAAGGAACGTCGGAGATACTGCGCAACGTAATTGCCCATTCTGTGCTTGGCCTACGCGGGTAACAGCTTGTGCTACAATAAAGGGCGCACAGTAGCCAGTGCCTGTTTGGTCTCAGACGAGGAAGTAGTATGACGCAGAGCCAGCCCGAGACCGACCGCGCCGCTCCCGCGATTAATCCTGCTGATTTGCAGGCACTGATCGCACAGGGACGGCAGCGAGGCTTCGTCACATTTGAGGAAATTCAGCGGCTGGTTCCTAATCCTGATGAGTCGATCGAGCAGATCGACACCATTTATGCCGCGTTGGCCGAAGCCGGCGTCCCCGTCCGGGATGGGGATGAACCGGTGCTTGACGATGAGCCGTTAACCACTGCAGCCATCGATCTTGAGCTCGATGATGAGCTGTCAGATGCCCTGCTCAGTGACAGTGTACGGCTCTATCTGCGTGAGATCGGGCAGGTGCCGCTACTCACTGCCGAACAGGAAAAGCGCCTAGCACAGTTGATCGAGCGCGGTCAAGCCGCCGAGCGAAAACTTGCCACGCTGCCGCCTGATAGTCCGGAAGCGGCGCGGTTGCGCATGCAAAAGGCGCAGGGTGATGAAGCGCGCCAACAGATGGCAGCCGCAAACCTGCGATTAGTGGTTAGCATTGCTAAACGCTACCGCGATCGTGGGTTACCACTGCTCGATCTGATTCAGGAAGGGAGTCTAGGCCTGTTGCGCGCGATCGAGAAATTTGATCACACCAAAGGGTACAAATTCAGTACCTACGCGACGTGGTGGATCAAGCAGGCCCTATCGCGCGCGCTGGCTGATCAATCGCGGTTGGTGCGGTTGCCAGTACATTTGGGCGAGACACTCAATCGGATCCAGGCCGCGCGTCGTCAATTGACTCAATCGTTAGGGCGCGAACCAACCGACACTGAGCTGGCTAACCATCTAGGCATGAGTGAGGAGAAACTGCGCGAGCTTCGTCGCACGGCGCAGGATCCGGTATCGCTAGCCACGCCAGTGGGGGAAGAGGCTGATAGCACCCTGGCCGATTTCATCCCCGACCCGCACGCACTCGATGCCGACGATGCTGCTGCCAGCGGTATGCTGCGCCAGCAGATCGTTGCTGCGCTCAACCAGCTCAGTGAGCGCGAGCGACGGGTGCTTGAGCTGCGCTACGGTCTGCTCGATGGCCAGCCGCGTACACTCGAAGAGGTTGGTAAGGCGTTTGGCGTTACTCGCGAGCGAGTACGTCAGATTGAGGTCAAGGCGCTTCGCAAACTGCGCCATCCTCGATTGGGGAAACTGCTCAAGGATTACCTCGATCAGCCATAAAGTTCAAACAAGCTGAGTAGGACGCTTGCCGGGGAGAAATGACGTTGAACCCCGGCAAGCCATCGCCATCAGCGCCGAAGTGGATTGTGGGCTGAAGCGCTCAGCGGATAGCTCAGCGAGGCGGTAGGTTTGATGTTCCCCAACCATCCCCTTCCTGTTCCTTCGATTGCCATAGTATGAGCGAGATCGCCTAATGTTGTGCCGTCAGATCGGGCTCAGCGGCACAAAGCAGCGCGTCGTGGTGCATGCAGCGGAGGGAACGCAACTGCGATGTCGGTGCTACGCCAGTACAAGGGCACAGTTGATAGCCATGAGTCACGCTGCAACTGTGACCGCAACCTCCGGGGTTGGGGAGGCCGCTGCACATCACTGGATGTGCCTGGTGTTGCAACGTGACTGCAATGGGCCGATTGACGTGCAACCCTCGCTCAGCCTACGCAACCACGCATGCTGATCGGTGCTTCTTTGTTAAGGTAAGACTGGTAATGTCGCTACAATCGCGGGATCGAGCGTCAGCAGGCTGCGATGTACCCATCCCTCTTGCTGCCGCGGATTGATGATACGTAGCCAGGATCCATCAGCGCTGCGTCCGAGCAAAATAACTGTCTCGTATGCATGGATCTGGTCTAACACGATGCCTTGCCGATTAGGTGCCGCACGCACATTCCCGCCATTGAACACGGTTGCCGTTGGACGCACCGGTGTTGCCGTTGGTGCTGGGGTAGCGGTGGGTTTAGGTGTGGCCGTCGGCTGGGGTGTCATGGTCGGAGTGAGTGTAGCGGTAGGTTCAGGCAGGGTGGTAGCGTTGCGTGGAGCTAGGGTATTAACGACAACGTCGGCATTAACAGCGACGTCGGCGCGGAGGTGCTGACCAGAGGAGGTACTACTAGCAACGACGTTTGGGTCGCTAGATAGCAAAGCAAGGCCCATGAGCACCAGATTGATGCCAAAAGCGCCGATAAGGAGCAATCGAGTCTGTTTGCGTCGGTGGGGGCGATGAGCTGCGCGTCGCTGTTCGGCTTCGTCGATACGCTGCAAGAGAATCCGCTGATCCCATAATTCAACCGCCTGATCTTTCGCTTCGAGGCGTGATTGACGCGAGAAGGTACTGGTTGTCACTAGAATCGCGCGATCAGCGCGCTGGATCTGAAGCGCGCCCACCAGATCGCGCACGTAGCTGGGGCCAACCGGTTTGGTATACCGTTTACACTGCACGATGTAACGTAAGCCATCACGTTCGGCAGTAATATCGACACCGCGATCACCACTACCGCCGCGCACGGTAACTTGCTGCCAGCCAAGATCCTCTAACAGCAGCCCTATTCGTTGCTCGAATTCAGTTGGTGAAAGGTTGAGCAATTGCTGTCGACGCAGCGATTGCAGCCGCTGCTCGTGCAACCAACGATTAATAAAGAAGACGATAGTCAACCCTATCCCTATCAGGCTGATCTTCCACCATAGGGATAATTCAAGCATCATCGGAGCACCGATGGCAATCAGCGCCAACAGCGAACTCAGCGGATCAAGCTCACTCGGCTTGTTGGAAGGAGAACGGGTTTGTCGAGTCACAGCATGAACTCCTGTGAATTTCAGCACAACTTGGGCGTACCATCTGATGGAGAGAAGAGTAGCAAACCGCTATTACCTTTTCATTTCCAGTTCTTTGCAATTAAATGCCGTGGCGAATTACTTAACCCAAGACCTGACATTTTATGAGAATGATTCGTGTCAAGGGCAGACTTGGCCAGAACTCGCCTTGATCGGAGTGAGTGAAGGTCGCAGTATTCGCTTAAAGGTACCACGTCGTGAACCGCTCTATGAAGAGCTGCGTAGCTTCTGTGATGCGGTGCGGTATGGTACTGAACCGGTCGTAAGTGGTGAAGCAGGTGTGGCGGCGCTCGAGATTGCCGGACAGATGATAGAGGCAGGGTTGCGCGATCAACCAGCAGCTAAGTTGATTGAACGGGCTCTGGCTGTAGGGATGTAAGGTTTGTTGTTGGAACGGTAACGCCAGCGCGTGAACCACGGCATGAGGGTAGACGGCCAGATGTTATTGCTCCCCGGGATGAGATTCCCCCGGAGAGCATCCTGGACCTTATGATGAGCGCCTAATGCGATAGCCGACGGCTTCGCGATCCCAAGCGTTGCCGACGCCTTCGGCCTTCAGCTTATACTTTTCGACGCGTTCGGTTGCGGTCTTGGGCAGACTGGCGCGAAACTCAACGTAGCGCGGTACCGCGAAATAGGCTAACCGTTCCTCGCACCACTTGATCAGGTCTAGGGGGTCGAGAGTGGCTCCTGGTCGTAACACCACCACCACTTTGACCTCTTCTTCACCTAACTCGCTTGGTACACCAACCGCGGCACTCTCTAGAACCGCTGGATGGGCATTCACTGCACGTTCGACCTCCCATGATGAGATATTTTCACCACGCCGGCGAATAGACTGCTTGAGGCGATCGATGAAGATCGCGTAACCCGCTTCGTCAAGGCGACCCAAATCACCAGTATGAAACCAACCGCCGCGCATCGCAGTAGCGGTTTGGTCAGGCTGGCGGTAATAGCCCATCATGATTAGATTATCGGCCAGTGGCCGAATCGCAATTTCGCCGACTGTGCCAGCTGGCAACGGGGTGTCATCAGGACCAAAGATTGCCAGCTCGAACCCGGGCAGTGGCTTGCCAAACGTGCCCACCCGAGTGGCATCGCGTGGGTTGGCGACGCAAAACCCGGCGGTTTCGGTCAGGCCGTAGCCTTCGATGATCGTTAGTCCAAACCGTTCTTCAAATGCCCGCCAGAGGTCAGGTGGAGTCGCTGCGCAGGCGGCAATGCGCACGCGGTGGGCACGATCATCAGGGGAAGGTGATTGTTTCATCAAGATGGGGATCATTGCCGCCAACAGATTGCAAATGGTGGCCCCTAGATCTGCCAGTTGCCGCCAGTAGCGCGAAGCGCTGAACTGTTCGAGCAAAGCGATGGTTGTGCCGCGATAGATTGCAGGCAATACCGTGTGTGCCTGGGCATTGATATGAAAAAGGGGCAGGCTGGTACCAAATACGTCATCGGCAGTTGCGCCGATCATCACATCGGCAAAAAGTCTAGCCGAATGGAGATAAGCGTGATGGTTAAGCATTACTCCTTTAGGAGGACCAGTCGTGCCCGAGGTATAGAGAATGCTGTGCAGATCGGTCGCAGCGCCCGGTGTCGGATCGGCCAAACGGGCACCAGCCAAAGCCTCGGACCAGCGCAGCGTATTCGGTGCGCCGACGCCATCACCACGGACGAGTAGATGGCGCAACGCGGGTAAGCGGTCACGTAGGGTGGCGATTCGGTCGTGCAATGCGTGCTCGATGACCAGCACGGTTGTGCCCGCATGCTCGAGAATATAGTGCAGAACACCCCCTTTCAGATGAATATTGATCGGCACAGTTACTGCGCCAAGACAGGCGCAACCAAACCATGCCCAAAGGTAATCGGGTGTATTGCCCAGCATCAAACCTACCCGATCACCTGGACGAACGCCAAGATCGGCAAAGACGCCCGCAGCGCGCCGGGCTTGTTCGACAGCCACGGCGTAGGACCATTGCTGGTCGGCGAAGCGAAGCAAAATGGCCTCGGGCCGGCGTTCGGCCTGAGTCGCGAGAACATGCCAGATCGTGCTCATAGTAGTGTAACTGATAAGCAGCGTGTGTGGCCGGCATTATAGCACAAGATGAAGAATTGAAAGGCAGCGCTAGGATTTGAGTCGAAATCGTTGCCGATAGTCAAGCTCGAGAACCTGGCAATAGGGAATGAACGATTACGACCACCTCCCCTGATCGCAAGACGCGCTCTGACAATGCTCTGCGGTAGCCGGGAGCTGTATCCTCGCTGGTTGATCCTCACCTCAGTTGCCCGGCTCGCTATGATTGCCGGTTGTTCGCTCGCCCATCGCCGCCAGCAGCTGCTCGTCACGGCAATCGCTGCCGATGCTGAGCAAGGCCAGCCAGCCCACGCCAGCGCTCACCAATGCCGGCGCGATCCATGGCGCGGCCAATCCTGACCAGACTGCACTGAGCGTCGCCACGGCACCGTCGCCGTGCAGCTGATACCACTGCACCCCTAACCCCATCAGGCCAAAGGCGCTGATTTGCAAAGGACGTAAGCGTGGCCCACCAACCCGACACGAGATGGCTGATCGCTGCCGCCAGTGGGTAATAAGACCGCCGCCAATTACACTCAAGGCTATGCCAATACCACCGCCGCCGTTACCTAGTGCCAACTCCAAACCTGTTGCTATTAGTCCCCCGGCAATGATCGCCAGGACCCAGCCCGACCAGCGCTTTACTACAGCGAGCATACGTAGGTTACTCCAGTTTTACCGAACCCAGCTCGGTTTCAAGGGCATGGACAGTTGTACGCAAGATTTTAATCCGCGCATACTTCTTATCTTCTGCCTCGACAATCGTCCATGGCGCAAATGGCGTACTGGTGCGTAGCAACATCTCATTCGCTGCTTCCAGATACGCGGGCCACTTTTCACGATTGCGCCAGTCTTCTTCAGTGAGCTTCCAGGCCTTGTAGGGCACATTTTGCCGCTCTGCAAAGCGACGCAATTGCTCTTCAGGACTTATGTGCAACCAAAACTTGGCGATAATTGCGCCAAAATCGACCAGCTGACGCTCAAATTGGTTAATTTCCGCATAAGCCCGGCGCCACTCATCCGGACGGGCAAAGCCCTCTACACGTTCGACCAATACTCGACCGTACCATGAACGGTCGAAGATGGCAAACTGGCCGCGCGGCGGCAGGCGGCGCCAGAACCGGTACAGATAATGACGGGCCTTGTCATCACCGACTGGCGCGGCAATGGCGTGGACGGTATACGCCCGCGGATCAAGTTCAGCAGTTAGGCGCTGGATTGCGCCCCCTTTGCCCGCCGCATCCCAGCCTTCGAAGACAAGGACGACTGGACGCTGCTGATGGTAGACCTGCAGACCGAGCAGATACAGTTTGGCCTGCAAACGCTTCAATTCGCGATGATACTCGTCGTCAGCGAGGCGCAGACTCAGATCGACTCGTTGTAATGGCCCCGCCGAACGTAACAACGGTGTCGCCGAATAGGTTACAACTGGCGTTGAGTGTGGTTCAACGACAGATCCAGCGACTACCGGCGCTGCATTGGTTACAGAGGCCAAGCTGAGCGTCGTTGCCGGCGGTGTTGGTGAACGCAGCGCTTGGTGGTGACGGCGCAATGCTAGGCTGCTATCATCAATGCTGGCCCCGCGATCGGTAGCAGTAACCCCCAGCCGACTTTCCAGCGCACCCACGATAATTTGCAAGATAGTTAGCCGCGCGTAGTACTTATCGGCAGCCGGAATAACATGCCATGGTGCAAATGAGGTATCGGTACGCGAGAGCATCTCTTCGACGGCGCGGTAGACCTTCTTGTAGTGCCGATGCTGCCAGCGATCTTCGTCCGTTACTCGCCAGGCCTGCAGGGGATCGGCCAGCAGTTTCGCGAAGCGCCGTGCTTGCTGCCTTTTAGTAATGTGCAGCCAGAATTTGAGGATCAACGCACCATCATCAGCCAGTTGACGTTCGAAGATGGCAGCATCTTCGCAGTGTGTGCGCCACTGGTCACGATCACCTCCAGTAGTGTAGGCCGCCAGCAATTCACGGTACCACGAGCGATCAAAGAAACTCATTTGTCCATAGCTGGGAATTTTGAGCCAAAACCGGTAGAGCCATGGATACTGCTGTTCATAGGTGCGGGGTGGGGTGATTGAATAGACGCGAAAGCCGCGTGGATCGAGCCGACGAGTCAGGGTGGCGATGGTGCGCGCTTTGGCTGTGCCAGCCCAGCCCTCAAAGACAAAGATGGTTGGGATGCGGGCTTCGAGGAGCATCTGTTCGAGATCGAAAAGACGAGCTTGCAATTCAGGCGCAGCGCGCTGATACTCCTCTTTGCTGAGCTTCACATCGGTTAGACAGCGATCAAGCATCGGATTTTCCTTCCTCAACCGGCGTATCAGGATTGTTCATCTCCTCCTCCAACATTGTGACCATCACGGCAACCACGTCTGGATCGAATTGGCGTCCTGCCTGGGCGCGAATATAGGCCAGCGCCTGTACTGGTGACCAGGCTGTTCGATATGGCCGGTCGCTGGTTAGGGCATCGTACACATCAGCCACGGCAAAGATGCGGGCAGCCAGCGGGATTTCTTCGCCACGCAGTCCGCGCGGATAGCCAGACCCATCCCAGCGCTCGTGATGACACCAGGGAATATCGATGGCCGGTGCCAGAAACGCGATTGGATGGAGCAACTCATAGGCCAGCGTCGGATGGGTACGCATAATCGCCCACTCCTCATCGTTTAGCGGGCTGGGCTTATTGAGAATGGCGTCAGGAACGCCGATTTTGCCAATATCGTGCAATAAAGCTCCACGCCGAATATGAACGAGCGTCTCATCGTCGATCCCCATTCGGCGGGCGATCCGTATCGTCAAGTTGGTAACGCGCCGTGAATGTCCTTCCGTCTCATGATCGCGCAGATCGAGCGCACGCGCCCATCCCTCGATCGTAGCTTCGTAGGCGGCGCGCAGTTCCGCGTTGGTTTGCTGAATCTGTTCGAATAACGCGGTCCGATGCAATGCATTGCCGATCCGATCGGCTATTGCTCCCAACAGTAGTTTGCTGGGCAAGCGGTTCATCGCAGAGCAGTACAAGGGCGCCGCCGGGGTGGCTTTGACCGCAATCAACGCAGCGGATCGGAACCACAACTAGCTCTTGTTGATGATCGTCATCGTGCGCGACTGGCTCGCACCACAATGGCAGGACTGCTGCATGGCGCAGCACTTCTGGAACGCGCTGTGATAGCCAATCGAACCGTGCTGCCTCACCACACACATGTTCGATTTGCCAGCCCGTCGCCGCCTCTCGCCACAACATCCAGACACGGGCCGGTACGACGGCAGTAAGCTGGCGCATAATGACGAGAACCAGATCGGCACGGGTGCGCGCTGTGCGCATAACTTCGCTCAATTGATTTAAGATCGCTTGTCGCTGCTCACGTTGCACCCGCTCGGTAATGTCTTGCTTGGTAGCAATAAAGTGACTGATCTGCCCAGAATCAAACCGCACCGGCGTAATCGTCATCTCTTCCGAGTAGAGTGAACCGTCTTTGCGGCGATTGACCAGCTCGCCACGCCAGGTCTGGCCACTGAGGATCTGATTCCAGAGCGCGGCGTAAAACTCGCGGGTATGCTGCCCCGAGCGGAGAATGCGAGTAGATTGGCCGATAGCCTCCTCGGCAGTGTAGCCGGTTAGGGTGGTAAAGGCGGGGTTAACCCATTCAATCACGCCGCTCAGATCGGTGATCACGATCGCCTGTGCAGTTGCAGTCAGCGCTGCCCGCAAGCGATCAATTTCGGCCTGAGCCTGACGTCGCTCGGTGATATCGCGGATCACGCTTAGCAACACTCGCTCGCCCTCAATATCTGCGCCAGTGGAACTAACCTCAACCGGAAATGGACTGCCGTCGCTGCGCAGGTGGATTGTTTCGAACCGAACACCCTGCGTATCGGCCTGTGCCATCTGGTGACTCACCAGCGCTCTTGTTTCAGGTGCTTGCAGATCGTAGATGGTGCGTGTGCAGAGTTCGGCTCGACTAAGGCCATACGCCTGTTCTGCTGCGCTATTGGCTTCAAGAATCTTGCCATCACGGGCGCGCACAAATAGTACGATATCGCGGGCATGCTTGCTCAACAATTCATAACGCGCCATGCGGTTCGCAGTCTCAACCTGCGCTGTAACATCGCGTGCAATCCCTTCGATGACGTCATCAACCACCACAAAGCGTACATCGAGCCAGACATAGTGACTATCGCGGTGCCGGACACGGAGCAACTGCTGTCCGCGGCCCTGAGCCAGCAACTGCTCGAATTGCGTCTGCTGTTCCGTATCGATCATAGCGGCGATCGGAGTGTGGAGCAGCAACTCATCAGGATTATAACCGAGCACCTCAGCTACAGCCGGATTAACAAAATCAAGCTGTGGTTGCGGTATCAACAGATAGCGAAAGATAATATCAGGCGCCTGTTCGGCCAGCCGCCGAAAACGCGCTTCGCTTTGTGCAAGCAGGGTTTGCGCCTGATCACGCTCGGCGGCGCGGTGCCGCGATTCAATGGCACGCGCGATCGCGCTGGCCAGCATGACCGCGTTCTCGATTAGGTCAGTGGTAAAAAAACGTTTCTGCCCAGCGTAGAGGTTGAGGGTACCGATCAGCCGGCCTTCAATCTGCAACGGTAGCGCCGCCGAAGAGCGTAGACCGTGCGCCAGGGCAGCAGAGCGCCATGGCCGCATTACCGGATCGGTTGCAATATCAGCACAGACTCGTGGCTGCCCCGAACGCAAGCTCGTGCCGGTCGGCCCTCGACTGAGGGCATGGTCGTTGAGTCGAATCTGAATCTGCCTGAGATAAGAACTGGCTGGTCCCCACCAGGCTACTGGTTGCACAGCAGTCGTTGCTGAATCGACGAGACCGATCCAGGCCAATCGTAAACCCAGCTGTTCACCAATCAGTTGACACACCGCCTGCTCAAACTGTGGTGAGGAGACATTACTGGCGGCCAGGTGATTCAAACGGTGAAACAGGTCACTGGTCTGGTGTTGCAGATGCACCTGTTTGAGCGCTCGCCTCACTAGGCTTGCGCTGAAAGCGACATTGAGGACAATAAAGAAGAGATTGAGCCAAAACCACGACCAGATCGACGCGCTTGATGCCAGCCAAAACCAGAGACAAACCACTCCCAGCCAGCTCCACAGCAGCCAGTGAGAAAGGCCAGACCATCGGATAGATGAAAAAGGTGATCGCTGATCATTCATATCACCCCCGACGCAAGGTGGGTGCTTGCGCTGGCACCATTGTAGCAAATTGATGCTGCAAGAAGGCAACGATACTACTATTATGCCTGCAACAAGAAGAATGTTCAGCTCAATCTAGGGTAACAAGTTCGCAACCGCGCTACCCCGTCAGCATAATGCAATACTATGGAAAGAGGGGCGGCGTATAATGAGAAATAATGACGCCGTAGTCAGGTAAAGGAACATCTCTATGGCAACCCCTATCGAGCAATCTGCCGATGAAATTGAGCGGTTGGTTACGATAGCCGAACACTTGCGCGATGGTGACTTTGCAGTTGAGGTGCCACCGCTCAGTAGTGAAGACGAGCGCATTCGCAAACTAGCCACTTCATTGCGCGAACTCGCTGCCAGCTTGGCCCATCGGCAACGCGAAATCGAGACCCTCCATCGTATTACCACTCGCATCAACGCTGGTCTGATGCTCGATGAAATCCTTGATGGTGTGTACAATGATTTTCACGAGTTCATCCCTTACGACCGCATTGGCTTTGCGCTACTTGAAGACAGCGGCAAAGTACTGCGGGCACGATGGGCGCGTAGTACTCTGCCCAATGTCCAACTCACACGAGGTTATGCTGCACCGATGGCTGGCAGCAGCCTAGAGGCGATTTTGGCAACCGGTCAGCCACGAATCATCAACGATCTGGTGCAGTATTTGCGCCGCAAACCCGAATCTGAGTCGACGCGCCTGATCGTCAACGAGGGCATTCGCTCTTCTTTGACCTGCCCACTGATTGCGAACGGCGTGCCAGTAGGCTTCATCTTCTTCTCAAGTGCCAGACCGAACACGTACACGAATGTCCATGTGGAACGGTTCATGCGGATTGCTGAACAACTTTCGGTGATCGTCGAAAAGGGCCATCTGGTCTCGCAACTGGCAGCGCAGAAAGAGCTGCTTGCAGAGCAAAACGCCGAACTGCGCCGCTTGTCAACGCTGAAAAACAATCTGCTTGGTATGGTCGCACATGACCTGCGAAATCCAGTTGCCATCATCCAGATGATGACTGCCATTCTGCGCAACCCCGAGTTACAACGCCCACCAGAAGAGCGGCAGCGGATGCTCGACGACATCTATCGCCAGACTGAACATATCTTGGCGATGCTCAGTGACCTGCTTGATCTGAGCCAGATTGAGAGCGGCACAGTTACCATCTCGCCCGAGCCAGTTGCGATTGAACCATTGCTGGAGGAGACAATTCGGCGCCACCAGTTGCTAGCGAACCCCAAACAGACACGGATTGAGTGGGCCAATCCAGTGAATGGGTTTGTCTATGCCGATCCGCTCCGCTTGCGCCAAGTGCTTGATAACCTGATCTCGAACGCGATCAAATTCTCACCACCCGGCAGTGTGATTACAATTAGTGTTGAACGTGAAGAAGCATGGTGGAAGTTTGCTGTAACTGATCAGGGGCCGGGTATCAGCCCTGCCGAACGCAATCAATTGTTTGAAGCCTTTAGTCGCTTGTCGGCCAGACCCACCGGCGGCGAGAAGAGTACCGGTTTGGGTCTGGCCATTGCCCGGAAAGTGGTGATGGCGCACGGAGGAATTATTGATGTTTCATCGACTCCGGGACAGGGAGCGACTTTCTGGTTCACCCTCCCGGTTGCGCCACGAACAGAGGCGTTGTGATGTCACACTCGACACCGATCCAGCGTTTGACTCGTGCCTACCTCGGCGGCTTGGTAATGATTGCGGTGCTATCAATCGCCGGCTATGCATTGCTGGCGATCAATTTCGCCCGCCTGTCGCAACACGATGATCTGCTCGCCACGACTCATCAGCAGCAGATTCGCGCCCAACAAATCACGCTGCTCGCCACCGAGTTAACGCTCTTTGCCAATGTTTCGCAGGCAGCTTCGCTGCGCGCAGAGCTCCGCACGCTTAGCAATGAGCTGCGCCGGACGCATCAGCAGCTCCGTGAAGCGACGCTTATACCAACGATCGATCGCATGACGCCTGCCCTAGATCGGTTTTTGTTGTATGTCAACAATCTCATTGAAGCGCCACCCAATCAGCTAAGTCGCGACCACCCTGATCTGCGTGCCATCCAGTCCAATCTGGCGGTGTTGCAAAGTGAGCTAAGCGCAGCTAACCGTATCTTGTCTCTGCAGAATCAGTCGCTGCGCGAGCAGATTGCCCTGATCCAGGCTGGTGTGCTTGGCATGATCCTGCTGCTCTTGTGTATTGGTGGCTTCCTAGTGGTGCGGCCATTTGCCCGCAGCGCGCGCCGCGAAGCCGATCAATTGCGTCTGCTTTCGCTCGTCGCGCGGTACACTGACAACGCGGTCATTATTACCGACCGCACTGGGTTGGTCGAATGGGTGAACGAAAGCTTTACCCGCATCTCTGGCTATACCTTAGATGAAGTGATTGGGCGAAAGCTCGGTGATTTGTACCGGGGACCAGAGACCGATCAGGCAACGGGGGCTGCTATTCGTGCAGCATTGAATAACGGTGAGTCGATCAAAACCGAGATCCTCGATTACACCAAGCAAGGCCGTCCGTACTGGCTAGCGCTGGATATAACGTCGGTCTACGACAACCAGCATCAGCTCATTCACTTTATTGCCATCGCGTTGGATGTCACTCATCAGAAAGAAATGGAGCGCATGTTGCGGGCAGCGCTGAAAGAGAGCCGCGACGTGATGAACGCACTTGACCAGTCGGCCATCATTTCGATTGCTGACCCCGATGGCCGCATTCTCGAAGTCAACGACCGCTTCTGCGCTATCACCGGTTACCGAGCTGATGAGTTGATCGGCAAAGATCATCGCATCTTCAATTCGGGTGTGCATCCGCCAGAGTTTTTCGCCGATCTGTGGAAAACGATCAAGGCTGGGCAAATCTGGCGGAACGAAATTTGCAACCGGGCGAAAGACGGTCGCTTATTCTGGGTTGATACAACGATTGTGCCCTTCATTGGCGAAGATGGCCAAACTGAACGCTACCTATCGGTGCGTTTCGATGTGACTGCACGCAAGATCAGTGAAGAACAACTGCGGGCCAGCGAGACTCTATACCGCTCGGTGATCACTGCTATGAGCGAAGGGATTGTGGTGATGAATCAGGATGGTCAAATCGAGACGTGTAACACCAGCGCCGAGCGTATTCTGGGTCTCAGCCACGATCAGCTGATAGGCCGTACCAGTTTTGACCCGCGCTGGCAGGCTATCCACGAAGATGGTACTCCTTTCCCGGGTGAAGAGCATCCAGCGATGATTACGCTCAGAACTGGTCAGCCGCAACAAGATGTGATTATGGGGGTGCGTAAGCCAAACGGTGACTTGACTTGGATTTCGATCAACTCGCAACCGTTGTGCGACGAACGGGGTACCGTTTACGCCGTGGTCGCCAGTTTCCACGATATTACCGCTCGGCGGCTGGCCGAACAAGAGCTACGCTTTCAAAAAACGCTGCTCGAATGTCAGACTGAAGCGTCGCCCGATGGCGTGTTAGTCGTATCGCCGGATCGACGCTGTCTCTATGGAAATCGGCGCTTCCGCGAGATGTGGAATCTGCTCGATCTATCGGTTGAGCAGGCAACATGCGCGGCCAGTATGGAAATGATGCTGGATCAGGTGTGCGATCCAGAGCGCGTGCGCAACGAGATTGAGGAACTGTACGCTAACCCGAAACTGACCGGAAAGGCCGAAATCGAACTGAAGGATGGACGCACATTCGAGCGTTACAGCGCACCAGTCATCAGTGAGGATGGCGAATACTACGGACGGGTCTGGTTCTTCCGCGACGTGACCGAGCGACGGGCGGTAGAGCGGATGAAGAATGAGTTCGTGGCAGTCGTTTCTCATGAACTTCGCACGCCGCTGACCTCGATCCGCGGTTCACTGGGATTACTGGCCGGTGGTGTCGCTGGTGAACTGCCGCCACGAGCCGCTGCGATGATCGATATTGCGTTGAAAAATAGTGAGCGCCTAGTGCGCTTGATTAACGACATTCTCGATATCGAGAAGATCGAGTCGGGCAAGATGGTCTTCAGAATGCAGCCGGTTGTACTCGATGATCTGGTACGTCAGACCATCGAAGCCAATCGCGGCTTCGGTCAGCAGTATAACGTTACCATCGAGCTAGCTGCCACCTTGCCCAACGTGCAGGTCTATGTCGATCCTGATCGGATGATGCAGGTCTTTACCAATCTGATTTCAAATGCGATAAAATTTTCACCACCTGGTGATAAGGTAGAGGTAGCGATAGGGCGTGAACCGAACGGACGGGTCCGAGTTACGGTTACCGACCACGGTCCCGGCATTCCACCCGAATTTCGCGAACGGATTTTCCAGAAGTTTGCCCAAGCCGATTCGTCGAATACTCGCCAGCAAGGCGGTACAGGATTGGGCCTGAGCATCAGCCGGGCGATTGTTGAGCGGCATGGGGGCCAGATCGGTTTTGTTACTGCTACCAACCTTGGCACGACCTTTTACGTCGATCTGATAGAATACCGCCCGCACAATGCCAGTTTGCCGCCCTTACCTACACCCAGCAATGCGCCGCGCATCCTCATCTGCGAGGATGACCGCGATATTGCGGCGCTCCTCTCGATGATGCTTCAGCAAGCCGGCTATGCCACTGATATCGCTCATTCGTTAGCAGAGGCGCGTCAATTGCTCGATCAGCACGACTATCGAGCTATGACGCTTGATCTTATGTGGCCGAACGAGGATGGCAGCGCCTTTATTCGAGAGCTGCGCAACCATGCCCGTACTCGCTCGCTACCGATTGTTGTCGTCTCGGCACGCGCCAACGATGAACAAATGATAAACAATGCCGATACGGATGTGGTAGACTGGTTGCCAAAGCCGATCGATCAGCAACGCCTCCTCACTGCGTTGCGGCAAGCGGCTCGTCGTACTACCTCACGGCAACCCCAAGTGTTGCACATCGAGGACGACAACGATGTGGTTGCGGTAGTGCGGTTGTTGCTGGCTGAAATTGCCAATGTCCATCAGGCGGCGACTATTGCCGAAGCACGGAAACTCTTGCAAGAGCAATCGTTCGATCTGGTGATTCTTGATCAGAATTTGCCTGATGGCAGCGGGATCGAGCTCTTACCATTGATTGAGAGTCAAAAGCCGCCCCTGCAAGTTATTCTCTTCTCGGTGCGCGATCTCGACCCAGATGTTGCCAGCCGGGTAGCAGTCACCCTGGTCAAATCACGCACCACCAACGCTGAGCTGCTAACTGCCGTTACGCGACTACTTGATCAGGCACCATCGTTATCGTTATCGACGATGAAACCTACTTCAATGTCCTGAAGGAGAAATGCTCGTGGCATCACTACAGAAAATCCTCTTTGTCGAAGACGATCCTGATATTCAGATGGTAGCCCAACTCGCGCTGGAGGCGGTTGGGGGCTACACTGTCAAGATGTGTAGTTCGGGAGCTGAAGCACTGGCAGTAGCCGAGCAGTTTGCGCCCGATCTGATTCTGCTCGATGTGATGATGCCAGGTATGGATGGGCCAACTACGTTACGTGAACTGCGTAAGAAACCAGCTCTGGCCGCCACGCCGGTCATCTTCATGACTGCTCGTGTGCAACGGCACGAAATCGAACAATATCTGGCGCTAGGCGCTACCGATGTGATTTCCAAACCGTTTGATCCGATGAATCTGTCAGCACAAGTAGCTGCAATCTGGACAAAAGCCTATGAAGCCAGATCACGCGGAACAATTTGAAGCTTTGCGGCGACGCTACGCAGCGCAGATCGGCGAGCGGGTTGCGGCGATTAGTGCGGCGTGGCAACAGCTCGAACAGAGCCAGTGGGAGCAGTCGATGGGCCAGGCGACGCGCCAACTGGCGCACAAGTTGGCTGGTTCGGCGGCAATGTTCGGGTTCGCCGATCTTGGTGCGGTCGCGCGAGAGATTGATATCGGATTAAAGGAATGGCTCGAACACGACCAACCACTCGACGCTGCCCGGCGTCAATATCTCGCGCAGCACGTTGCATTCCTGCAACAAATGGTAGCAGCAACCCCAACCCCTACTGTGTTATCGTCCCCTTCACACACCTCGGTGGCCGACCAAACAGCGCCGGTACCGATACCGCCAGAACCGACCCCAGCAAAAGATCAGCGGGCCCCTCCAGTCTCGGAACCGTCAATACCTACCGCGACGCAGCCTACAGCGACGACCTCACATCTTATCATTGAACAGTCAGTTCCATCTAGCCTACCACTGCTACCCTTCAGCCCACTCATCCCGCGCGAACAGAATGGTCACCCGCACACAATTATCCTCGTCGAAGATGATCAGGAGTTCGCTACCAATCTCAGCGCACAGCTCCGGCTATTCAACTATGACGTTCATGTGATCAACGACCTTGCCGGTTTTCCAACTCTGGTACGGGTACTTGATCCGGCAGCGATCGTGATGGATGTGAACTTTCCCAACGGTGATCTGGCTGGCCCAGCAGCAGTAGCGGCGATTCAACGCGAGCGTACTGTACCAGTGCCCGTTATTTACCTTTCCCAGCGCGACGATTTTACAGCCCGACTGGCCGCTGTGCGCAGCGGTGGTCATGCCTACTTTTCAAAACCCGTCGATGCTGGGCGCCTGATCGAGGCTCTTGACCGTCTGACTGGCGTTGAAGAAGCGACGCCGTTGCGTGTCTTGATCGTCGATGATGATGCGGATTTTGGGCAACGTTGTGCTCGTAGCCTCGAAGCCTCCGGCATCTATGCGCGCGCTATTACCGACCCGCGTGAGACGCTCGATCAGCTGCAGGCATTTCAACCCGATTTGCTTATCCTCGATATGTACATGCCCATCTGCAGCGGCAAAGAGCTGGCAAGCATTATTCGTCAGCAAGACCGCTATGTTGGCATGCCCATTGTCTTTCTCTCGGCAGAAACCAGTCGAGTACAACAACAATCAGCGCTCTCATCGGGCGCAGACGATTTTCTTTCCAAGCCGATCCCAATCGAAGACTTGGTTGCCGCCATTTCGGCGCGCGCACTGCGCGCACGCTATCTGCAGCGATTTTTGATCCGTGATAGCCTGACTGGTTTGCTCAATCATCAGGCCGTTGAAGAGGCGCTGAGTCGCGAATTTGCCCGCGCAGAGCGCGGACAGCAACCGCTGGCGGTCACGCTTATCGATATTGATCATTTCAAGCGGGTGAACGACTCGTATGGGCATGTCGTTGGTGATCAGGTCTTGCGCAGCTTTGCCCGCATGTTGCAACAGCGCTTGCGTAAGAGTGACCTGATCGGCCGGCATGGCGGCGAGGAGTTTCTGGTAGCGCTCCCTAATACCTCGGTGATCGAAGCACGCACGCTGATTGATACTATTCGCCAAAGTTTCGCCGCATTGCGCCACCATGGGCCAGCCGGCCTGTTCAGCGTCACGTTTAGTGCTGGAATTGCTGGCTACCCCCAGCATCGTAGCCAAGCAGAGGCAATACAGGCTGCTGATGCTGCGCTCTACCGGGCCAAACGTGCTGGTCGCAACCGGGTAGTGGTTGATACCACCGGGAGCGAGCCGGCGTTGGTTGTTGTTCCCTCACCTGTATCTGAAGCACATACAGCACCAACGCCAGATTGGCGCGCACTTGTTATCAGCGCCAACGGTATCCAACGCCGACTACTGCGGCAAGAACTGGCAGCTCATGGTCTGATGTACGATCTGATGAACGATATTGAACATGCCCTCGCCTATCAGACGCCGCTGCCCCCTAACCTCATCTTTGTAGATATGGCCCAAATTGAAGGCAAACGTATCCCCAACCTGATGCTGCTACGCGACCATTTTCCCAAAGTGCGTATTGTCACCATCGCGCCTGCTGTTGCCGAACAGCGTGCTGCAGCTACAGTCGCCTTTGGCGCTGACGATTACCTGCTGCTTCCGCTGGCGGCAGGGGCATTGCCAGCACTCCTTGATCGCCTGTCTGCCTATGAGAGGAATGACGTATGAAACCGCCAACGCTACTCATTGTTGATGATGACGATGCGGTCGCCGAGATGCTAGAGCTCATTCTGCGCAATGCCGGCTACGAGGTGCGGCGAGCGGCTACTGGTGAAGAGGCGTTGCAGCAGATTTACAAAGCACCGCCCGCTATGCTGATCTGTGATGTCTTCTTGCCCGGCATTGATGGTTATACTCTGTGCAAGCGCGTGCGTCAGCATCCTCTGACCAAAACCCTGCCAATCCTCATGCTAACGGCGCAAGGTGATATCAGCGCCAAAATTGCCGGATTTGAAGCCGGTGCCAACGACTATCTGGCCAAGCCGTTTGAACCAGCTGAGCTGGTCTACCGAGTGAAGAATCTATTAACCCGCATCACTAGCGAAGCTCCCAGTACGCCGTTGTCGCGCGGCAAGATTATTGCCGTGTTTGGGACAAAGGGGGGCGTTGGTAAAACCACTATCGCTGTGGCCTTAGCTCTGGCTTTGCGCTTGCGTACACGCCAGCGCGTCGCTATCGTCGATGCCGATTTGACCTTCGGCGACGTGGCGGTTCATCTAAATATTGCGCCAACTCGCAGCATTGTGGATATTGTGCGCAGTGGTGATGAAATCGAGCGAGAGATGGTCAATCAGGTCTTGCTGGCCCACCCCTCCGGCTTGCAGGCGTTACTCGCACCTCCGCGTCCCGAAGAGGCAGAACTGGTTACCCCAGATCATATGCTCCGCATTCTTGATCTGTTGGCCGTTAGTGTTGATTATGTCGTGGTTGATTGCCAGACCAGTTACGATGACCGCACCCTCTCAGTTTTTGACCGTGCCGATCTAGTGCTGCTGGTCATTACGCCAGAAATCGGCCCGCTCAAGAATACAAGTCTCTTCCTCAGTTTGGCTTCGCAACTGGGAATCGATCCGCAGCTTATTAGCATCGTCTTGAATCGAGCCAACTCTGGGGTGGGAATTGGTGTGAACGAGATTGAGCGTGTCCTACGGCGTAAGATCAACTTTCACGTTATGAGTGGCGGCCAACCGGTGGTGATGGCGGTGAATCGCGGTACGCCGCTGATTCTCGAGCAGCCTAAACATCCCTTTGTGCAACAGGTTTTGTACATCAGTAATCAATTGATCAAGCAATTGGGCAACAAGGTGCCGGCACCGGCAACCGGGTAGAGCGCAGAACAGGCTGCGGCGGACACGATTGCGATGATCTTTTACGGTGTTGCTGTACGCTGCGGTTCCGGTGTCGGCGACGCTTCAGTGACGATCTCGACCGTCGGCGACTCAGGCAGTGGCGTCGGTGATGACACGTCAGCTGGTGTAGCAGTTGGTACTTCTGTAGTTGGCGTGGCTACTGCTTCGAGCGTCGGTGTTGCCGGCAGTTCGACAGTCGGTTCTGCGGTTGGTTCTGCGGTTGGTTCTGCGGTTGGTTCTGCGGTTGGTTCTGCGGTTGGTTCCGCGGTTGGTTCCGCGGTTGGTTCCGCGGTTGGTTCCGCGGTTGGTTCTGCGGTTGGTTCTCCGGGCGTCTCCACTGTTGGAGTTTCGTTGGGTGTCGCAGTTGGCGGGAGGATGATCGGTGGAGGCGGAACGAAAACTGGCACCGTCGGCGTGTTAGTTACTGGGACCAGCTCATACGGTGTGGCAGTCGGCGTCGGTATCGTTGTAGCGGTCGGTGCAGCGGTTGCCGTAGCTGTGAACACCGTTGTTGTGGGTGAGGCCGAGGCGGCGATCATGGGCGAGGACATCGGCACCGTCACGCTGGGCACAAAGGCTGGCGTGGTTGACCCTGAAGCCGGCGCGGCACTAGGATTGAGGATCGTACTGATAAAGGCGATGCCACCGAATGTATATCCGACTAGCACCAGCGCTAATACGATCAATACCCCACTGTAAATTAGACGATCACGTGGTGGTAACGTGGTAAACCAGGCGCGTAGTCCGGTTGCAGAAGCGGACTCTGGCGTCGTTGTCGCCAGTACCACTGAAGGTGGGCCGGCCGGAGCTACCAACGGGGTTGACGTTGTAGGCAAGGGCATCCCCATGTATAATGGGCAACGTACATGAGAAGCCGATAAACAGTATCGGACTTGATAGTCAGGTTCAACCTGGGGGATCTCTTGCGCCTGCCCGGCTGCGTAGCAGCGATGCTCTGGCGTCGGTGAGGCGAAACGGATTGCCTGATTCTGTTTCAAGCCAAGGTATGGGCAGTGTCCTGATGGTTCAACCATAGCGGCGACGCTCCTCATGACCGGGTCGCTGCCAATTATACGATCTGGCCGCGAGCATCGTCAAAACGCTGGAAGATATGCGGATTGTAATTCTCTCTGACATTCATTCGAATATCGTTGCACTCGAAACAGTTCTAGCTGATGCTGGTTCATTCGATGCCCTGTGGTGTCTAGGCGATACTGTTGGCTACGGTCCTGCGCCCAATGAATGTGTCGAACTGATGCGACAACATGCTACGGTTGCGCTGACCGGCAATCACGATTTAGCCTGTCTGGGCAAGATCAGCCTGAACGACTTCAACCCAGATGCGCGGCGGGCCAATCTCTGGAACGGTGCTCAACTCACTCCGGCCAATCGTGAATGGATGTTACCGCTGCCACCAGCTCAGACTGTTGACGACCAATACCACCTCGCCCACGGCAGCCCCCGCGAACCGATTTGGGAATACCTGCTGATGCCAACGCAAGCGTTAGCCAACCTTGACTGGTTTAGCCAACCAATCTGTTTCATCGGTCATTCGCACGTCCAATTTGCCTTCCGCTGCCAAAAAGACGAACAACGGTGCGAACGGATCATCCCCGATCCTGATAGTCAACTGACGTTGAGTGCTGACGCGCGCTATTTCATTAACCCCGGTAGTGTCGGTCAGCCACGTGATCACGACCCGCGTGCTGCATACGCAATTCTCGATACCGACACCCAAACGATCACGTTCAAACGGGTAGCCTACGATGTGAAACGAACCCAAGAACAGATGCGCAGTTTTGGCTTACCGCCAGCCTTGATCTATCGCCTCGGCGTAGGAATATGACGGTTATGTCGCTCGAACAACGCTATCGCCAACGTTTCGCTGGCTCGGCCATACTAGCTGAACGGGCATTGCAGCGTTTTCCCGGTGGTGCAACCCACGATGGCCGGTACGCTGATCCGTTTCCCTTATTCATGGAACGAGCCAGTGGGCCATATAAATGGGATGTCGATGACAATCGGATGATCGATTACTGGTGCGGTCATGGTGCGCTCCTGCTCGGCCATGGCCATCCGGTAATTGTGGACGCAATCACGCGGCAGGCACCTGTGGCTACCCACCTGGGCGCCAATCATCGGCTCGAGCTAGAGTGGGCCGATCTGATCGTCAGTCTGATCCCTGCCGCTGAACGGGTGCGCTTCACTGCATCGGGCAGTGAAGCCACGACACTTGCACTCCGTATTGCCCGCGCTGCCACTGGGAAGACAACGCTGATCCGCTTTGCCGGTCATTTTCATGGCTGGCACGATGCGTTGGCTCCCGGCGCTGATCCCGACGATCCTAACCGCGGGGTATTGCCCGAAACACTGGCCAGTCTGATTATTCTGCCAACCGATCTCAACCAGGTTGAAGCTACCCTGGCCAGTCGCAACGATATAGCTGCAGTTATTCTCGAACCAACCGGCGCTTCTTACGGTTCAATCCCGTTACCCGACGGTTTCCTAACCGGATTGCGTGCCCTCACCCAACAATACGGCGTCTTGCTCATCGCCGACGAGGTCGTCACCGGCTTTCGCATCACGCCGGGCGGCGCCTGCGCGCGAGCCGGCATTCGCCCCGATCTGGTCTGTCTAGCAAAAATTGTCGCTGGCGGTTTGCCCGGTGGCGCGTTGGCTGGTAGGGCTGATTTGCTCGACCTCCTAGCTCATGATGAGCAGGGTCCGCGTGGTCGGATTCGACAGCAGGGTACTTTTAATGCTAACCCGCTTTCTGCTGCTGCCGGTATTGCTATGCTGCGCGCCGTCGCTACTGGTGAACCGGGAGCGATCGCTGCTGAACGAGGTACGGCGTTGGTCCGGATGCTAAACGAGGTCTTTACGACGCGTCGCTTGCGGGGCTGGACAGCGTTTGGCGATGGCTCGATCTTTCACATCTTTGTGGATCCAGCAACCGACATCCTGCCTGGTGAGTTGCCCCCCTCAACCTCATTGGCAACGCTTAAGCGCGGCGGTGATGCTCGCTTCCTGCGTCTGCTTCGTATGGCACTGCATCTGAATGGAGTCGATCTCATGCGCGGTCGCAGCGGTTTTGTCTCAGCGGTGCATAGTGAGGCTGATCTGCGCGAGACGGCGGCGGCGGTTGATGCAGCCGTTGAGTTGGTGATGAAGGAAGCATCGCCTATCAGTACCTGATTGCGCCGTGAAGTGGTGGTGAGCGGCCCAAACTCGGATGAGCAGGATAAGGCGGGTGATGCATCAAAGTGAAGAAGTAGGTTTGGCATCTTGCCCTACCAGATCAGCCTATGCCTGCTCGAACAGCAAACCGCCCCGTGTTGGATACTCGTGTATTCATGCACAGCAGCGTTCAAAGGGGCGAGTCTTGGCCAGACTTGCCTCTTGCATCTGTCCCATACCACATCCGTACCGTCTATCACTCTCTCAATCTATGCTACGTATCGCAAAGGCGTTGCTGTCTCCGGTTAACATGCATGCGCGATCTGTAATTTGAATGATCACAGGAGACCATATCATCAATGCAAACCCAATCGCTGACATTACCGCGCTCCGGTTTGTTCATCGGGTTCGCTCTCTTGCTGGCCTTCTCACTCCTACTCGCAGTCCCCACCAACGCCGATTGGTGGCAAATTGTGATACTGGGTGTCGTGCAGGGAATTACTGAGTGGTTGCCCATCTCGTCAACAGCCCATCTGCTGCTAACCAGTCAAGTGCTCAACTATCAAGGCAGTATCGGGGGCACATTTGAAATCGCGATCCAGTTTGGTACGGTTTGTTCGGTGTTGCTCTTCTACTGGCGGTCGCTGCTCGGGCAGGCAACCGCGCTGCTCGGCCATGGTCAGCCGGAAGTGGTGACGACTGCACGCCAGCTCTGGGTGGGGGTTATTATCGCTTTCGTTCCAGCCGCTGTGGTTGGTGTGCTCGCGCGTGATTTTATCAAGGCGGTACTCTTCGAGTCACCGCTAGTTATTGCGATCGCGCTAATTGTTGGTGGGATCGTTTTTCTCTGGATCGAACGACGTGGTACAGCTCGTCTTCTCAAAGCAACTACGGCTGATTTTAGCACCGTCTCCAATCAGCGCGCCCTAACCGTTGGCCTCGCCCAAATCTTGGCCCTCATTCCTGGCGTCTCGCGGTCGGGGGCATCGATTGTCGGTGGTTTGCTAGCTGGCTTCGACCGACCGACGGCAACTGCCTTCTCGTTTTATTTGGCGATCCCCACCTTAGGGGCAGCGACAGTGGTCGATCTGATCGGCAGCCTCGACCAAATTCAGCCTGTCGACTGGAGTCGGCTGTTGCTGGGGGCAACGGTGGCGATGATTGTGGGCTACGGCTGTATCGGTTGGTTGTTGCGGTATGTGGCAACCAATAACTTCACCCTGTTCGGCTACTACCGGATTGGAGCTGGAATTGTCATCATCGGGGCCGTAATGGCTGGTCTCCTGTGACTGCACAGTAGATCACAGTTGCAGCGCCGCTGGGTAGTTAGTACACTATCATCACCTGATCGGTTTGGTTGCATCTTGATACGGTGATCTCATGAGCGAGCTGGAACTAGCGGAACAACCATTGACGCCTGATACGCCGATTGCCGTAGCTGGTGCGATCTGGCTGGCGCGACTGGCCAGTGCCGGCCTAGACAGCGACGACGACAACGATGATCTGGATGAACGCACGCGCGAGAGTCAGCGGCACCATGCCCGCCAGACTATCGCCAGCTACGAAACAGCCGTGCGGCTCTTTGTCCGCTGGGCGGAACGCAACGGTCGGCACCGCCTGGAAGAGCTGAGTATAGACGATCTCGTTGCGTATGCCCGCTCGCTACGCAAGCGCAGCTATGATCTGTCACAGCGGGCCGCGGCGGCGCGTGCCAATGGCCAGAGTGAACGGCTCGCTGAACGTACCATTCACGCCTATGTGCGACCGCTGTTTGGCTTTCTGGCCCTAGCTGATTCGCAGGGCGCGATTCGATTTCGAGTGGCAGCGGCGCGTCCAGAGGTGAGCCGCATTCTGCCTCGCCTGCCCGAGCCGGTAGCGCCAACTCCGCCTGATCTGCGCCGCCTGGTGCGATTTTACGATAAACCTGCTGCTGACGAGCGTGAACGCCAGATGCTAACCCGGCTCCGCAATGCTGCCCTCTTGCATCTGCTTTTCTCAACCGGTGCTCGCATCTCAGAAGCGCTCGGCCTCGATGTGGGTGATGTTGCTCGTGACCGACGTATTCTGGCGCGGGTAGTGGTGCGGGGGAAAGGTCGTCGTGAAGGTATGCTCTTTATTCGTCGCCACGCCGAACAGGCATTACAACGCTACTTGACGGCGCGAAACTGGCCATCGGCACGCGAACCACTCTTCATCGCCCTCGATCCGCGCACTAGTGGCGGCAGACTCTCGCGGATCAGTGGCTGGCGGATCGTGACGACGGCCGCCAATGAGTTGGCTGACCGTATGGTCTGGGAAGGCAAAGCCGATGAAGCCGAACTGCTGCGTCAAGTCACTCCCCACACTTTTCGCCACTTTGTGGGGTATCACCTGCTGAACGAAGGAGTATCACTAGCAGAAGTATCGCAAATTTTGCGTCATCGTAGTGTCGAAGTGACCCGCAGCTACTACGCCAGTTATGCCGATGTCCAGCTCCAAGAGGTGCACGATCAGTTCAGTGCCGACCCCTGGCCGGATGAGTAAGGAAGCGCTCGATCGCTGTTACCAGATACGATGCCATGGACTACGCTGACGAACCTAGATAGGGGTAGGTGGCAGACGATAGCTAGGGAAGGATCGGATCAATGACTGCTGTCATAACATCCCCTACCCCTCTGCTCTCAATCAGCCTACCCCTCAGACTGTATGTCCAGGGGCCATCCTTACCCCAAACTATGGCAACCAATGCTCCTTGAGTACAGAGATGTCCACCAGGGGTACTACCCATTCCTATCGGTTGGCCAGTCGATGCCAGAAAGGGAACATCGCGATCATAGCTCGTAAAACCAAACCCTGACGCATCTACCACTTCCCACATCACTACCGTCGACTACGTGCCGCCAATCGAACTGCGGTCAGATTCACAATCTCGGCAATTTCGTAGCGGGTGGGGACGGTATCGGGTACTGGACGAATATTGAGAATGGGGGGGAAATCTCCACGCCGACCGTGGATCTCAGCGATTAAGGTCAGAGCGAGCGGAGCCAGCCCAGGCGGGTTGATGACCAGTTCCTCGGTTTGCCATTCTTCCGGGCTTAGCCCAGCCGCGTCAGTGAGCTGGCGCGCCACGTCTGCTAGTGGTTGTCCTCGATCTACGTGCACTGGTACCTGACGGATCTCAAGTTGCTTGCCGAGCAGGACCGTAACCTGTTCAAGCTGCGCTGGGGTAAGCGGATGGGCATAGTTGAGCAGAATCATAATAATATCCCTTCTAGGCTAACGATAAGACAAAACGTTGGTCATTATCGGACCTGGTCAATAAAGCTGATAAGGTTAGCTACCTCGAGTAGCGCAGGTCAAACACGCGGTACATCGAGCTTGAACGGCACCATTTTGATGCATGTTCAGGATGACAACCTAATCTTAATCTACGTTGTCAGTCACTCATTCCCAAGCGCTCGACGCACTTCATTCACAAGACGTTGGGCATCGGTTGCCGTGAGCTGTTGGTCGCCAGGATGGTATTCTGGAAGCGTAATAACGTTGATGGCCAGGGTATCGATCAATGGCTGGTGGGTTTTGTTGATGTCACCATTGATCACATAAAACTGTTGGGTATACGTTCCGAGACGCCTTCCCGCAGTGCTCAACTGTTTGATACCATCCAATTTTGTGACCTTATTGCCGTGCTTAGCTGTTTTGGCTTCGATGATGCCCCATTGATCTCCCACACGTACAACCAGATCGATATCGAGCTGCCCATCTGACGATTTCACACCAACCATAACCTCGTCAACATGCTGGCACAGTGCGGCAGCGATAGCTGCTTCGAATTGGCCTCCCTCGCGCTGTGATGGGCCATGTACTTGCCAACCGTCCGGTCCGAAATGGACATTGAGCATATCAGTCAGGCTCAGGTTCGCCAGTACATCTTCGGTGCCTTGGTGCTGGAACGCGCCGTTATACCACTGATAGCGATAGGCCGTACTTTTCTTCCGTTCACTCTCTAGGTAGAGGATCTCGGCTTGGTAGCGTTCGGCAACCCGATAGGCGGCTAACGCCATTGCTTTGGTGCCTCCGGTGAGGTTAAACAACAGCTGATAATTTGATTTGAGTGGTTCCAGACATTGTTCCAGTTCTTCCTCAATAGTATTGATGTTGTAGGGATCAACGAGCCGTGCAGTCACGGTGGTGGTCTGCTTGATGGTCTGAAATAACCGTTCATACACGTGCCGAGTTTTTTCGGTGTACAGCAGGGCAACGGCGGGCGGATGGTAGAATTTGATCGGCAGCAGGTTCGGCAGGGGTTGGCCGCCTACCAAAGCAACGATAGCAGTGCTCACACTGGCCTCCACGATTGTATCGTCACCTATCCGCTCAATGTAACCCTTTGTCGAGCGCGTCAAGGACAAATGTTTTGCCCTCGAAATGGCCGAATAGGCGCCGCGCATCCTGATCGGCCCAAGCATCGCGCTCGTGCGTTGATGGTGGGCGGGGATCCCCACGCAGCGGTTTGAAGTCAAGCCGTTTGCGGTTGATGTTCTGCTCTAGATAGACAGCTAGATCATCAATACGTTCATTCAGGATGCAATACCGCTCCGGCGATAACCGATCAGTGCTCTGTTTAAATCTGAGGCTAAACCTGATTCGATCGCTTGGTGGCGGATGAAGCCCTCCAGCGTATAGAGCGCACCGAGATTGACTCCAAACCAATTCGCCCCACGGAGAAAGCGCATATTCTTGCTCGACCTTCATCAGCAATGTCTCTGGAATGCCGCTCACCTGGGCCACAGGCAGTTTGTTTGCCAGGCGCCGAAAGACTGACAGGTTACTTTTGATCGCATCCGTAGCGTCCATACGCACTGGCAGACGCGGAATACGGAGCAGTGATGATCCTGATTCGAAGATGTAGACCGTTTCATCGGCGTAGAACGAGGCCAGCGTCTGCATAAATCCCTGTACACTTTTGAAGCCACCGGTCAAGTTGAACACCACGTAATAGCCTTTGTGTCGCCACTCGAGCAAGGTCTCCTCACACCACTGCACGAGCTCAGCCAGTGCGATCTGAAAACTCTCAAGGTTCTCAGTTTGCAGATCACGCTGACGTTCCACCCACGCAGTGCCGCCTTGTTGCTTGAGCCAGTTACACACGATATCTGCCGCTACCTCACCGAGCCAGGTATCAGTACAGAGTAAGACATGGGCATCACCCGCAGGTATTGTGCCACTACCATAGAAGGTCAACAGTCCATTCAGTTCGGCAGATTGCCGCTTGGCCTCATCCGGTGTTGCCTTAGTCATCCGCTGGGAGACGTCGGCAATGATGGCATCGAGACGGGCAGCCTCATCCGGCGATTGACGCGCTACGTCATCGCGTGTCCGGGCATTCGCGTAACGGTTGAGCAGCCGGCGCTCATCGTCTGCCCGTTTGTTCGTCAATACACTGGCGCCACACGTCGAAACGATTAAATTCGGTGGCATTGTCATCCCTCACGTAGGCGCAATAACCGTTCGTACCACGATTTGCCTTCAGTGTTCATCTTTAGCTCACGAGCCCGGGCCATGATGGCTTCAGCCAGTGCTGCCTTCAGTTGGGAGTCAACTTCGAGCTGCTCAAGGAATGGCACCAAATTGGGCAGCGTGTTCTTTTGTGCCTGAGCGATGTCTTTCCGGAATGAAGTAACTATTGGCGGTTCGGTTGCTCCTTCCGAAACAGATTGCGCTGTACCTGTTCCGGTAGCACCGTCTGCTGGTTCATTTCCTCTTTGATCAGGCAGCTTGATAGGTTTACCATCCCGATCCAACAACTGCATCCGTCCATAACCGGCTGCCGTCTTCGCGCCAATACCTAGGTCGCGCAGGGCCATACCTAGGATCAGCAACGCAGTCTGCGCCCAATCGCTGGGACCAGCCACTGCAATCAAGTAGCGACCGGTAGCGGTCAGGAACGGCACCGGATTGGGGCTGTCCCAGTCTGCGGGTGGGGTTGGATGAGGGCCAACGTAGTAGGATGGGTGATGACCTGTCACAACATCCTGGACGAGCGGACAATCCTTCTTCGCTGAGCCGGGCACATAGAGAGCGTCGAAAAAGGTGATATAGCCGCTCATATCGACAGTGCCGAAGATGATGGCATGATCAGCACCGCCTTTGCGCCAGTTATCGCCACTGAGATAGAGGTGGGCATAGGCCGATGTCAATCCCTTCAGAGCGCTCCCCGGAATATAGGGTACGCCATAGGTGTGGTGCAGTGTGATACCGGTTTCGGCCACACCCTGGTTACCCAGGCCTACGATGAAACGGCTCTGGACATCGGCAAAAGCCAGCTGCACACCCGCCTGTGCCTCCAGCGCGGCCCGATAACGATCGTAAAATATCCGGTAGTCTTTGGTAACGGCGAGCTGAGCTGTGCTCTTCATCAGATTACTCTTCGCTGCAGTGTCGTACCGTGCGTCAAAATAGCGGTCAAACCACAAACCGGCATTAGTCGAGCCCGGTATGGCTTTCACTGTGTCGAGTACTTGTCGTCGTCCGCTATACTCAGACATTTTCGTCTCCTTCCATATCGGCGGTGACACCAAGCACTGACTGAGCATAGCGCTTAAACCAAAGCAATGCCGCCAATGCGTCCTCGGTCAGCAGCATATACTCTGCCAGGGGGGCCTCGCGACTGGCCTTAAGTAAGGCTTTATCATCCGGAAATCCAAGTGCCTGGGCTAGATCAGGCAAAATATCGCCCTGTGCATCGCTGCGCGTTGCCACAAATGCCAGCGCTTGCGCCAGACCAGCGGTACGAATGAGCACTGGCAGCTTGTGAGCAATTGAGCCATATTTATTTTTATCCGTGGTCTGGTTGTACCGGCCATTGCGCGCATCGACCAGCCGGTAGACCGTAGCAGCAAAGCGTTGTTCGCGTGTTTGCATAGCTTTCACCCCTCTTGCGCACTCACGAGCCGCATTCGGCATAACCCTCGACCAACCGTTGTCTTGCCGCCAAACTGGAGCGTACCCTGAGTTAGTGTGTTGATCCGGTCTTTCAGCGCCGCTTCATTCTGCTGTTCGCGCACTTTTGCCGTCGGTGACAGCAAGGTTAAACCGTAGAGCACTGTCTCGGCAGGCAGTGCTTCTTCATACCAGAGCGCACCTTTGGCGACAGTTTTGTTGTCATTCAGACGGTTGCGGGCAATCACTTCGATCGCGGTTGAGAGTAGGAAGATGAGCACGTTATCGCTCACGATGCAGAGCCGGGGGGCGAGCATGCTAGCCCATTCTTTATCACCTGCAGGGAAGATGTGCTTACTCAACCAGGCTGCCCACTGCTCTGCATACTGGGGTTGCGGTTGGAGATCGAGATCTTCGAGCACGACTCGCCTGATCTGCTGATTATTCCGTTCCCACTCGACCCCGATCGCCGCCTCTGCAATGACATCACATACGTGATCATCCAACGTCGGAACCGGTGGCAGATCGCTGATCCCAATGTCTTGGGCGTCGCGCGCCAGGCGGCGTAGCACATAGGGTGAGGTCACCCAAGCGAATGTACCGCGTAAGGCCCGCACCGGCAGCAACAGTAGTCTAGCGTCGGTAATCTGCAGTGAACCAGCGTGTTCACTAGCCTGGTCAGTCGGAGGACCAAACAGCAGATATGTCAGATTGTCGTTCCCCGACCGGTCACGCAACACACCTTTCACAGACGAGCCGGGTAAGTAGGGGATACCGGTTGCCTTTTCGCGCGCAATCGGCAAATCGATCACTCCCACCCCCTGCCCAGTCCCTGAGTGTAGTGGCGAGAGGACGTGGAGGAAATAGAGGAAGGCTGTACTCATAAAACCACCTCACTACAGTGTATCAAGGAAAGCCTCAAGTACGTTTGGTGTACCATGCAGAGGAGGGATCTGGCTCGCCTCCTTTTGGGTTAGGGATGGACTGACTTTAATAAGACGTTTGTTCTGTTTTAGCACCAGCTGCGGTAATGTTGTACCCTCCAGAATGATAGCTAGGCCGATAGCTTTGCTGTCACGGCAGGCTACGGGTTTGAGGATCAGTGGGCTGGCAAGGCGGTTGCAGTCTTCTCCTTCCAGGGTACTATCCAACCCGCTGTCATGAGGCATGTGGAAGATGATTGGCAGCCCAAATTGGGCCCGCGGAAATTGAAGAATTAACCGGTTCTTATATGGCCCGCGTAGTTGCCGCCCATTGTAATGACGAATCGCATTTGGTTCAGGCCAACTACTGTGACCATATTTTCCGGGTTGTCGATGCTGGCGAAATTGTTGCAATTTGTCGATCAGCTGATCCCAGATTTGGATCGGGTCGGAATCAGTGATAACGCGATAGCGCAGCTGTTTGACGAGATGCGGAACATGCTGTGGCCAGTCTTCGGCTGGAATGTGATTCGCGAGTTGCTGAGTAAGCCAATGCGCAAATTCCTGCTGGTCGGCGGGTGGCAGCTGGGGCTCTACTTTTGCGTGATCTTGTTTCACGCTCTTCAGCCTCAATGCACCAAAGCCGCGTCGGGTGCGCGCTCCGAGGCCGCCAAACGTCTCCCAGGCCCACAACGCGGCGGCGACATCGGCTTGGTATTGTTTGTCAAACCGAATCTCTAAGGTAAACTCCACGTCTTGCTGCAACGATTGCAGCGACGTGTTTGATCCACTCGTCGATTGCAGTGGAAACGCAGCATACTTTGGCACCTCTTTCGAAGCTTGAACCGCCGTACCATTCTTCCACTCCCGCACTACAACTTGCACCCGCGACTGTCCTCCGACTTCGCGGCCATTTTCTTCACGTCCTGGCCCGCCCCAGATCGCTTCCTCGGCTGCGCGCATCGCTACCAGATTGCTTTTGAACTGCCCACCACGTGTGGCGCGCCACCAAAACCGAAGCTGGCCACGGATCTCACTCGCCCGCACCACCGTGATCGGATCAGCTTTGGACGGCTCGACACCGCCGCCAAACAGCGGTGTGATCAAGGTGTACTCACGGATTTCAGTGATCGTATTGGTTGGCTGCAACACCAGCTGCGGCGGTTTTCGTTCAGGCAGCTTGCGACTCATGCCTCGACCTCCATCACTCTAAGTTGACCATCCCAGATCCCTAAGGCAGCCAGGCCAAAACCATCGCGCCGATCCTGTAGGGCATCGCTGATATTGCGCATCCATATCGCGTCGATCCATTGCTGGATTGCTTCATCACTCGCCGCATTGAGCGTAAGGAAATAGACGCTTCCCGCTGGCGCCAACCGTCGGGTCGGTTTCGGTTTTCCCAACCTGAGATCCCAACCCGACACGACTTGTGGACGCCCTACCGCGGCTGCCTGTAGAGTCGGTTGTACGCCATACCTTGGTTCAAGCAGCCATGCTGGTCGATAGCCGTCGCGAAAGTGAGCTGGCGTCAGCAAGACAACTCGACATGCTCTGGCGGCAATAATCTGTTGACGTACTTCAGGTGGGCACGCTGGCAACGCCAGATCGACACGCCGCCAGGCAGCTAGACGTTGTTCACCACCCACCGTTGATAGACCGCCGTTCCAGTGGGCGAATTCCTGGTCGCTCTCGATGATTAATGCCAGACGTTTGCGGTCTGGTCCGGTAAACTCCAGGCCGCTAGTTTGAAACAGACGCCCCTCTTCAGCGGTTTGGGTCGACGGTTCAATACTGACATGAATACGGCTTTCAACTACCAAGCCAGCGATACCCAGCTCCTGAAGGTGGCATAAGCCATCGCCTGGTGCAGTCAGCCATGACTGCAAGGTAGACCAGTACCAGAAGCGGGGCGACGAACTGAGCGGCTTTTCATTAATGAGCTGCCGTGGGCCAACTAGATACGGCTCGCCACCACGCGGCATCGAGCAGATCCCGTCGGGTGGCGGGCTGTGGGGGAGCATTTGCACTCGGCGCGCCAATGGCCCGGTGTGTTTGGTGTCAGGGCGAAACAAGAGCGCATCTGCCGGTGCGGGCATCAACCACTCGTGAAACGAGCCATCATCGTGCAGCATTGCCAACAGTGGACCGCGAATGTTAATGCTCAGCACCTGCTCGATCTTGGTTGCATCAAACACGCCATCTGCCCCTAGCCCAGCCAGTTTGCGCGCGGCACCAGTAATGGTTGAAGGGAAGGGAAAACTCAGCGATCGCGCTCGCGCTCCCGGATCAGGCCCAAACGGACGGCCATCACGTGCGATGAACGGATCTCGCGGTTCAATGATCCAGACTGGCATGCACCCCTCCTTCCAATGGTAATCCGGCTATATCGGCAGCTCGCGCCAACAAACGAGCAACGATCAGTTCGTCGGCGATGGCGCGGATGGTGGTAAGTGCATGCCGATCGCCTACGCTCAAAGCATTGTAGATAGCAGCGCGTGTCTCATCAGCCAGCTGCTCATCTTGGCCCCGGCGTGGTTGTTTCCGCCCAATAATCCGTTTAGCCTCCGCTAGCGCTGCCGCTGAAGGCAGGATCGGTTCACCCTGTTTTGGCGTGAGCCGCTCGGCCAGATCACGCAACTGAAACGCCGCATTGTCGGGCAAGGCTTCGAGCCGATGCATGGTGATAAATTGCTGCAAGCGAGTATCAATCTCGCCCCATCGGCCCTGAATTGTCACATCTGCACCGCTCCGCTTACTGAGCGTTATCGCCAGCGCATTCTTACCTTCGACTGCCTTGGCGATCCGCTCAGTAGACCGCGCTGTCGCTAGCGCATCACCCAGAGGTTCTAGGTAATGCACAATTGCAATCCCAACAGTCAGTGTCGGGGCCTGTCCGTTCGCATCGGTAAACCGCTTAGCGGTACCAGGCGGGTTGATCACCTCACCGAAGGCGCGTTGCAAATGATGTCCGCATTGCAGTACTGTGTGTAAAGGAAGCAGCGCCAGGATATCGTCGCCACCTGCGTATATCACACTACCCTCATACTGTTCGATAAGCTGGCGTGCTTGGTTAGCAAAAGCCGATAGTCGGTGAGACAACTCCACATGGTGGTCAATCGTTTGTTGATGGTCAATGGTGGCGCCTATGCGATCACCATCCGCCAGCAAGATCGCGTAATATGGGTCAGGCCGTTCAACAGCGCATGTTTGATAAAATGCGGCCAACGCCTTCCGGGCCAGTGCGCGCTGATGTTGCAGCTCGAGCCCGTTGCTTGCCTCACTGAACAGATCATTCAGCCGCCCCTCGAGGAGCAGGCCGCCATCGTAATTGCCGAGGAGCCAGTGTTTGTGGCGCCGGGTACGCTCTTCTTCGAGGCGCTTACCCACCTGCTCCTCAAGCGTTTTGATGTAAGCCTGCCACGCACTGCGTACCTGATTCGCGTCACATTGAGCCAGCCGATGTAATACTGGCCGCACGACTACATCTGATGTGCTGGCAAACGAAATCCCGGTTGGTGATGGCTGAGCGTGCCGTTTGAATAGATCGACGCCAGAGAGACGCTCAGCTGCACCAGCCCCGTACCGCTCGTATAACGCTTTAATCTTCTGTTGACGTTGCGGGTCACTTATATCGCGCGGGTACGCCTGTTCTGGGATGACCGACTCTCGTATCCCATCAATCGATGACTTGGGCACATTCGCCCCCCACGTCACTGCCGTAAAATCGCGCGTTGCTTTACGCGCCGCCATGAGCGCCTCAACTTTTCGCCGCGCCTGTACGTAGTGGGCATCATCGGCCAGGGTAACTGCTGCCCAATAGAGTTCTGGTAAATCGGTAATCTGGGCGTTGGCTACCTGATCATCAAACGGCCCGCTGATCTGTCGCCGCGCACTCTGCCAGAGTTCCTCCAGGCGGTTGCGCACTGCCGTTTCCACCTGCAAGCCAAGAGTCGCCGGATCGGTGGTTACGATCGCCAGGATCTTATTGGCCACGTTGGCCTCAGTGGTGCTGGTCGGTAGCACAGCTGGAAAGATAAACTGTGCCGTTGGGTCAGTGTTCGTTATCTGTTGCACGGCAACCCGAGCCAGTTCGCTCAACAACCACGAGCCAAACCACAGATCGCGGGTGCGACGGGCCGCAGCAATGAATTCTTGTACCGGGCCAAGTGTAAACAGGAAGAGGTATCTCATGCACTGCTCCTTCGCCTCAAGACAATCTTCCACATCGCACCAGAATCTATTGCTAACTCCGGCAATTTTTCCAAAGAAAATGACCTCTAGCGTCCTACTGAGGCCAGGTTCTGTGGCAACAGCCCACCATAGCCAAGTGACGCTAACGCGCGGCTAGTGCTACTGTACCATCTTGACTGTTGCTCAACATCATCAGTTCTGATGATTGCAACTCAGCATCTCTGCTGATCACGACAGGTTATGAGGTTTCTACAATTGATGATCGACGAAAATGGCGAAATGCTCGCGCACAAAGCGGTAGTCGATAGGTTCACTGGGCGGGATATTCCAGACATTACGACAGTGAGCGAGGATCTTGGTTTTGTAAGTATTGACCGTACTGAGCGAAATATGGAGTTGTTTAGCTACTTGATGGGGGCGCAATCCCTGTGCCAATCCACGCAGCACCTCACGCTCGCGCTGGCTAAGTTGCTTCCAGACCTGCTGACAACGTGCATAGTCACTCGCTAGTAGCCCTTTGCGCTGTTCGATGGTTACCATTTCAGCGAGATGACGCAAGTTTGGGAAATAAACCCCCCACGGTGTCATCGGAACTTTGAGTAGGCGGAAGCCGTCGGTTGGGCCAAGATGCATCTGGTTACCTCCCTTGACCCGTTCGAGCGTCTCTTCGGGGGTATACATGTGCCAAACTCGGTCATAGTGGTCACAAAAGAGGAAAGCAACCGATAACAACAGCATCGCCATCATACGCCGACCACCACTAATACAAAGATGGAGGTGGCGCCCTTCGCCTTTCAGCGAAGTGATCAGGTCGCGAATGGTGTGAAAGACAGCGTTGACCTCAGCCTCGGAGCGAATATCGTCAAGGACGTGGCCATTGAGGGTGATATCGACTCTCCGTAGCCGACAGCGCTGACCGCGGTAGGAGTCATCAATGAATTCTTGTTGTAATCGCTGCCATGCTCGACGGGCAAGTACGCGATTCCCGTGGGCTGCCAAGATGTAGACTTCGTTAATCTGTTCGCCCTGTTCAAGCAAGGCGTCAAGCGCAAAGGTGACAATCTGGGGTTGGCTACCGAGTATAGCGATCAGGGTTGATCCGGTATGCTCTGTCTTCATGTCTCAGACCGTAAAATGAAGTATCATTGGTGGTGTGAGCTGAATCATAGCATATCCAATCGCTCTGAGAGAAACGTTATGCACCCATTTCCGGCAGTGATGATTGGTGGACCACCCCATAGCGGTAAATCAGTGCTGACCTATTTGCTAAGCCAGCGTTTGCGCCAGAAGAATATCGAGCATTATGTCCTCCGCGCATGTCCTGATGGTGAGGGTGACTGGAGTCAGGAGTCACATCCAGAGACGGTACGCATCTTGCGCCAGAAGGGAGCTTTCGACAAGGAGTTTGTTGATCAAGTATGTCGCGATATCGAGAATCGTCACTTACCGTTGTTGGTCGATGTCGGGGGTCGTCCTACCCCGGATCAAGAGCGAATCTTCCGCCATTGTACCCACGCGATCCTTATCGCGGCAACTGCTGAGGGGTTGGCCGAGTGGCGCGGTGTCGCCGCGCGGGCTGGGTTAGAAGTGATTGCCGAGTTACATTCAGTGCTCCACGGTGAGGATCGCTTGGAAACGGAAGAGCCCGTGCTGCGGGGGCAGATCAGTGGCTTGGAACGTCACACGGGCGTTGGTGGTCCAATGGTGGATGCGCTGGTCAAACGATTAGAGTCGTTCATGTTTTTCTCTGATGAAGAGCTGCACAACTATCTGTTTCCATTAGCGCCGGTGAAACCTGTCATCGCTATCAAACAACTGGCCCATTCTATCGGTATAGAACCCGGTGGACGCTGGCGTGAGGCTGATCTCCCTCAGGTGCTAACTCTGCTGCCCTCGACTGGAGTATCGATCTATGGTCGTGGGCCCAACTGGCTCTATGCAGCCCTAGCCCTTCACATCGCTCCCCAACCGATCGTGCTGTTTGATCCACGCTTAGGTTGGGTACATCCGACCATCGTGCAATGCAGTTCGCAACCGACCGCGCTCGGCTGGAATATTCAACCACAACCGGCAGCTACCTGGCTCAAGGTGAATCTGGCGCCTGGTTATCTGGATTATGCCACCTTTTCACACATCGCGGCACCAGTGCTCGCTCCGCACCAGGGGGTGATCATCAGTGGAAAACTGCCTTTCTGGTTGATGGTGGGCCTAGTGCTGGCTTATCGACACCATCCGTGGCTAGCTGTGATGCAGGCCCAAAATTACAATCGGGCGATTGTGGTGGCGAGCGGCAGCGCTGATTATGTTCCTGGTCAGGAGCTACCAGTCGCAATGGCAACTGTGTGAAGGTTGTTGGAAGGTAGCGTGTATACTGGCGCATAGGCTGCTTCAGCAACCACTGCTCGCCCAGCGGCTGTGATCAAGGTTTGTGATTTTATGTCAATTGCTCATTTACCGCAATTCGTTGCTAACCGCAGCGAGGCGTAAGATCTGCTATTCCGTAGTGCGATCCATCATATGATGATCCCATCAACGCTTGGCAAAGCGACAGCGAAGAGGTTTCAATGTGGCGTGAACTGTCGCTAACGGGACCACATACCAGTCTATCAACGGTAACAGAGGGGTGAGCACCCATATTGCATTGTTCCCGCTAGCCATCGCCGCCAGCTATTGCTAGGCAACGATGCGTACCCTGCTGGTATCTCTCGCGCAACGGCCTGCTTGTGGTATGATAGGAATCGCTACCCTACGGCATTAATGATGAGCTTGTTACTCTATGCGCATACCATCGCTACTCACTCACCGCTTCGTGCGTGCTTACCTTGTAATTGCTTTAGGCGCAGTGCTCTTCGCTCTGCGCAGGGTCTACCTGCCCACATTCTTTGAATTGCAAGGGGTGATGTTCGACATAGCCGTGCCGTCAGCGCTGAACAGTTGCTACAATAAGCCGGCGCTGAATACGTGTAGTGACGCGGTCATTGTCGTACTGACTGTCTTTGGGGTAGTAGCAGCGGTTGGATGGGGTAATCTGGCAATGACTGTCTTTGCTCTGATTCTAGCTATTCCACCACTCGCGCTCTACTTTGCCCTCAGCCCGATCTGGCCGCCGCTGATTGCGCTCGCCTTCATTCCCATTGCGCTTGAATTGGGCCTTTGGTTTCTTTTCCCTCGCCAGTCTGAGTCACCAACTGATGAGCAAGGTTAAGGGCCAGATTCAATAAGCCTGGGATTATCGATGTGACCCCATCTACCTACACAAGACTAAGTCAACTGGCAATCAGTCATCATTGAGAATGGTTCCGATCGCCTGTTGGCTAAGACCAATACTACCGCCAACAACCTCTTCAATGACAACCAGCAGCGTTTCATTAGGCTCAACGATATCATCACCAATCACCGTAACAATGATGACCGGATCAGGGTCATCAGGTGGAATGATGACCTCAAACGGCGGATTCGCGATGTAATCCTCACCCGGTGTAGCCGAAATCGGCTCAATCCGATAACGAACCCGAATTGTTCGTTCGCGGATCGGACTGCTCAGATTCAACGGAAACGCAAGCTGGCTTGTCGTACCTGCAGCTCCTTCTAGGGTTTCAGCCGGGCCAATATTCAATATGATTTGATCATCGTCGATAATCGTTAACACGCGCTCGCTCTGACCAGGAACTAGCTCGCCACCAATAATGCTAGTCAACCGGAAGCGGATGGTCTCATCCGGCTCCGGAATCGTGTCTCCATTGATTTCAATCACGACAACGCTCGTAGTGCCAGCAGGTGAACCTGCCGGAAAAACAATTGTGCCAGTATATCCGCCCGGTGCCCGATAATCGCTCCCAGGAGTGGCCGGGTTAATGGGTCCTGGCTCTATTGCGTAAGTTACCAGGACTTGATCACGAGCAGCATCGCGTAATTCCACTACCACTTCCAGCCCCGTTGTCGTTGGTGGATTTCCTTCAATGACCGGTGGAATGTCCTGCACTAGTACGAACACTACCGGTATCGGGGTGGGTGTAGGCGTAGCGGTCGGCGCCGGGGTAGGCGTGGCCGTCGGCGTCGGGGTAGGCGTGGCCGTCGGCGTCAGGGTAGATGTGGCCGTCGGCGCCGGGGTAGGCGTGGCCGTCGGCGTCGGGGTAGGCGTGGCCGTCGGCGTCAGGGTAG
>JAINCM010000040.1:0-792558 GCA_036574065.1 Chloroflexus sp. | reverse complement strand
CGTTTTGCCCGTCTTGCAACTACTTCGGCTCGGGGTTGAGCATTGAAACTGTCGACAGCCGAAACTAGCTCCTCCATCGATACATCTCGACTTGCAACTACTTCGGCTCGGGGTTGAGCATTGAAACACGATGTAGGCGTTCATTCGGCATCCCCCTCATCCCTTGCAACTACTTCGGCTCGGGGTTGAGCATTGAAACTGCGCCGTTACTGGTGGCTGCTTTTGGGGCTGCTATGGCGTCTTGCAACTACTTCGGCTCGGGGTTGAGCATTGAAACAGGAAGGCCTCGACGAGAGTCGATGCCTTATCGATCTCTTGCAACTACTTCGGCTCGGGGTTGAGCATTGAAACGCCCCTACCGCCCATGGACGGCCCTACCTACCGGCGCCTTGCAACTACTTCGGCTCGGGGTTGAGCATTGAAACCGTACAATAGGCTCGCCAGATTCGGAATGTTCTCTCGTAGCTTGCAACTACTTCGGCTCGGGGTTGAGCATTGAAACGTATCCGATAAGCTTCGCATTGCCAGTTATTTCACTCTTGCAACTACTTCGGCTCGGGGTTGAGCTTGAAAAGGTAAAAGGGAAAAGGCAAAAGGCAAAAGGCAACAGGGGAAAGATACCTTTGTCCTTCTTCACCGCGAGGCTGAGCCTGGAAAGGGAAAAGGAAAAGGGAAAAGGAAAAGGAAAAAAGAAAAAGGCAAAAGGCAACAGGGGAAAGATACCTTTGTCCTTCTTCACCGCGGGGCTGAGCCTGGAAAGGGAAAGGGAAAAGGAAAAAAGAAAAAGGTAAAAGGCAAAAGGCAAAAGGCAACAGGGGAAAGATACCTTTGCACGTTTTCGACGCAGGGCTGAGCCTGGAAAGGCAAAAGGGAAAAGGCAAAAGGCAAAAGGCAACAGGGGAAAGACACCTTTGTTCTTCTTCACCGCGGGGCTGAGCCTGGAAAGGGAAAAGGAAAAAGGAAAAGATACATCTGTCCTTCTTCACCGCGGGGCTGAGGACAACCATATCTCGCTGCACGCCGTCTACCCGGCCCAGTTACCACGCCGTGGCGCAGCACCCTACCAGATCGGGCACGCTACTACCGAGTCTTGGCTGCACGCTGTGTAGCCTCAGCCCCTAATCGCAGGCTAGCTCGCCGCACACTACCGACCCGATCTCGACAGGCTGCAGCGTAGCGCGTCCAATGCTCAATATCGTCAACAGTGGGTAGTACCAGCTAATAGTAGTCCGCTTGCGCGCCGGTTACTACCTGTCGGTAAACGGCGATCATCTGCTCGCGCAACCGCTGAGGCGCAAATCGTTCGCTCACTGTGCGCCGTCCACCCGCAATAATGCGTGCCCGCAGCTCCGGATCGTCTAGCAAGCGCAGGATGGCTGCTGCCAAAGCTGCTGAATCGTTGTAAGGGATCAAAATTCCATCTTCCCCGTCCCTAATCAACTCGTTAACGACCGGTATGTTGGTGCTCACCACGGGCACCCCGGTGATCATCCCTTCCAGTATGGGCAAGCCAAAACCTTCGTAGCGGGTTGGGAAGGGTAACACCGCACTAGCTCGCAGCAGGGCTAGTTTTTGCTCTTCACTCAGAGCGCCTAAAAAGTGGAGGTTGGCGGCTACGCCGAGTTGGCTAGCCAGTTGTTGCAGCTCAGCCCGCTGAGCCGGGTTGTGAGTAACGAAGACGAAGCTGGCCTGAGGGTAACGGGCAATGATCGCTGGCATCGCCGCAACCAGCAGATCGTAACCTTTCCGCGGTGTTAACTGGCCGATGTAGGGAATGATTGGCGCGGGAAACGATGCCATCAACGGCGTTGCGGGGCCCTCCATGAAGGCCACATCAAGCCAGAGCGGCACAACGGTCATCGGTTGGGTGAAACCGAGCCCGCGCAACACATCAGCTTCATGCTGCGAACAAGGAATAAACGCCGCTACATCGCGTAGAGGGCGGTGAATAGCATAGTTGCGCCAGTGATCACGCCAACGACCATCGCGTAAACCGCGCCGGATTAGTTGCGGCAACGAGAAGATCAGCCGCTCAGGATGCACCTTCGACTCGTACGGCCGTTCGCGATCATCGACTAGCCAGCGGTCGTGATAGGGGCCAAGCCATGTCCATACTATCGGTACGCCGTGGCGGCGCAACCAGCGTACCGCCTGAAAAGCTAATACGTTACGCGGGTGAATGACGTGGGCCACATCCGGTCGCGGCAATGCTGCCAACGCCGCAATGGTTTCGCGCCCAGGCCAGAGCTGCGGTCTGACGCGCCGCACGCGAATACCGTCGATCTCTTCCGCTCGTTCAGTCAGACCGAGCTGCGGTTGATCAGGCTGCCAGTAGGTCAGCGCCATTACCTCATGACCAGCGGCTACCAACGCCTGCCCTAGCGTTCGTTCTGGCCAGTTGCGAAACTGTCGACTGACACCACCTAGGCCGATGATAAGAATGCGCATAACTTCGAATCGCTATCCCATCACCAACATATGAGCTACCAAGGACGCTCACCAGTGCTGTTCACCCCCCGGCGACATTCGGCGCAAGCACGCTCTGGTATACCGACTCGATCCGATCAACCACGGCAGGCCAAGCAAACTGCGCTGCCCACGCTGGCGCTGCTGCCGCCATCGCTGCCCGCCGAGCCGGATCAGAGAGTAGGGTATTCACTGCCGCTGCCAGAGCGGCCGGATCGCGCGGCGGAACGAGGAGGCCGGTCTGCCCATCGGCCACTACTTCCGGAAAACCACCAAATCGGGTTGCTACGACCGGCAAACCGCAGGCTTGCGCCTCGACTGGCCCGATCCCAAAGGTTTCACTGGCATAGCTGGTTGCGACTAACACATCGACCGTAGCGTAGAGCGACGGTAGACGTTGTCGCGGCACACTGCCCAGAAAACGTACCCGTTCGTTCAACCCGAGTGCAGCAGCGATTGCAGAAAGACGTGGCCGATCTTCTCCGTCACCGGCGATGAGTAAGATCGCCTGCGGAATCAACGGTAAGGCTCGGATTGCTGTTTCGACGCCTTTCCACGGCTGCAATCGACCCACGAACAACAGCAACGGCGCTGAGGGCAGCTGCAGGTGCGCGCGCCATGTCGGATCAGGCGGCTGGGGACGGAATAGGCTGGTGTCAATCCCATTGAAGACAACCGCGGGTGTAAAACCGTAGCGCCTGGCTATCGTTTGCGCATTGAAACGTGAACACGAAACAGCAGCGTCAACCCGACTGGCGAGCCAGCGGTCGCCACGATAGAAATCTTCGCCGTGACAGCCCAGAATCACCTTCGCGCCGCTGAATTGGCGCGCGAGCAGTGCGGGCCCTAGATCGTAAGGTTTCTGTAAATGAATGATCTGATAACGGCCACGAATTAGACTTGGCAAGGCCGGGATCGCCATTGTTAGCCGTTCAAGTAATTTGGCTTCAGCATACGCCCGTTGCAAAAAGGGTAACGCTTGCCAAAATCGGCGCGACACAAACGGGAACGTCAATACGCGCACCCCCGGCACCGCTTCGCGGCGTTGACCAACCCCACCAAAGATATCAACCGTGTGCCCGCGTCGCGCCAGCTCACGGGCCAGATCCCACACAAAGCTCTCGACACCGCCAATTTTGGTGGTCGTCGTCAGGTTGTAGAGCGCAATACGCATGGTTTACCAGATCGTGTAGAGCGTAATCTTCATGAGCGTAAATATGGCCAGCATCAATCCCGCGTAGAGCGCCATGCGCCACCGCTGGGCGGCTGGTTCCGCCTGCAGACTGTGGTATCCGACCAGCACTGCAGCCAATGGGTAGGTGAACATCCAGATCCGCTCGACTTCCCGATTAAAAAGACCACTCAACCACATCCCCAACACGAGTCCGCCGAGCGCACCCAGCAGGGCAGCCCACCACGGTTGCCAGCGCTCGCGCTGCGCACGCATATAGAGCGCGCTCAACACCATCAGCCCCAAAGGTGTCAGAAACACTAAATACGAGACCAGATTGGCCGCTGCAAAGCGCAGGTAGTAGTCGTAACTCGGCGGTAGAAAGGGGGTCACCGGCGGCCCATACTCACGGAACCGTTCCATCATCACGCCGTTAATGAACGTTGCCGTTCGTGAGGCACTGATCACGTTGAAGCCGGTCGTGAGATAAAGCAGTAGGTAGACGATCACAATCACACCTGCAGCCAGCAATCCTTGCCTGAAGATCAAGCGTAGAGTCGGCCACCAGCCGGCCTGCGGTGCATAGCGGGCCAGCGCCAACAGCGCTGCTGTTATTCCGAAGAAGAAGAGCTGGGTGGCCGCATACGTCATAAAGAGCGCAGCTGCGATGCAGCCACCAGCCAGGATTGCCAATGCTGGACGCTGCGGCGGTTCGAGGGCGAGGAAAAAGGCAGCCGCTCCAGCCGCCAGCAAGAGACTAAAGACTCCATCGAGCGAGGTAACACTGTAGATCATGTGCCCCGGGAACAGCGTTGCCAGAATCCCGCTCGCCAATGCCAGGCGCGCATTGCCCAGCTGCCATCCCAACCAGACCGCTACCAAGGGAATGCAGGCACTTAAGCCGATCGTTATCCAACTGGTCGCAACCGGTCCCGGGCCAAAGAGTTGCTCGATCAGCCAGAGAAACAGGATTGCCCCGGGGGGATGAGTGCTACCATGCACCGAGAGCGTAGGCGCAATCGTTTCGAAATTGGCAATGAAGCCGATCGGATCGCCTGCTACGCGCGGCGTATCGCGCAGGTATTCATACGGACTATCTCGAAAGAGGGCAATCGGTGCATGAAGGCCATAGACGGCAATATCAAACCCTACCGGCAGCACCAACGCACCGCCAAATACATACACCACCACTGGCGCCAGCCTCAGCGGGCGCTGCCACCACTGCCAGGCCACCCCAAGCCAGAGGATGGCCATACCGATCGGCACGACGATCCTCCAAGTCGGCGCTGGGTCAAGCCGCGATTTGAGCGGCCAGACCCCCCCCCTGTGGCCACTGATCTGTTGCAAGAGCCAGACAGCGGTCAGCAAGGCTACGCTCCAAAAAATGACCCCCGTTACTGCTCGCCAGCGTTCGTCACGCCAGGGCCACCAGCGCGCTCCCAGCCAGCCTAACACCCCCATCCAGAGCCCAACAACGGTAGGCAGCGCCCAGCGTAACGTCCCGGCCCCAAACGGTACGAACCCACTGATCAAACTGTAGCTAATCAGTGCGCAAGCAAAGGTGACAATGCTAGTGGCGACAAATAGTGGTACACCGCTCAGATGCAACAACGCCAGCCAGCCCAGGGCCAGCCCCAGACCAATGCTCAGACCGGTCACGGACGGAAAGACCGTCCCCGCTAACGGGAGCGGGGTAACCGTGAAACCATACACTGGCACCCCCAGCCAACGTGGATTATTGGGATCTCGCACCGCGCTACTTTGGATGTGTACACACACCTGATCACCACGCTGCTGATCAGCACCTGTCAAGAGTCGGTAATGACGCAGTTCCGGCGCCAGTGCGACGGTAACTGGCGCAGCTTGACCACTGCTCAGGGCTACTGTCTCGGTACCTAAAGAACGGGCATATGCACCAGCTATCTGGACAGTGATCACACTCCGCGGGGCGCGCCCCACACCTTCTGCGCATATCCGGCTATTGCCATCCGTCCAGCGAAAATCACCTAGCTCACTGACCTCAACCCGATTGAGACCAACTAACAGCCAGCCGCTCGCACTGGCCGGGGTAACCATCAGTGCTTGCCCGGTATTGGCGATCAGCCAGTTGCACCCAACGACAATTAAGGCTACAGCGAGATAGGCGATCAGCGCCGGCACCAGCTGCAGCCTAAAGAGCTCTGCCCATGCCAACTGGATTGGCGGCGACAACTGCTTGGAAGAATCCATGACCTTGGTACTATACTAAACGCTGGATAAGGCTCCGCAACGGGATGCGCCACTGCAATACCTGTGCGCGATCGGCCGGATCAAGGCCACCAAACAGACGCAGCGCTAATAGGAAGACGACGGCACCTACACCAGCCAACCCTAGTAATTGGGCTGCCAAACCAAGCCGGTTTAGGAGCGAAATCTCATCTGTTGGCAGGGCAATCACTTCTCGCAGACCGGCCACCACCACAGCCATAAGCAGCGTTGCAGCCGTCACGCGCAAGGTGAACTGCCACGGCCAACGTAAGCCAAGGAGTCGCACACCGGCTAGCGTTACCCAGAGGCCAGCTGCAACCCGGGCGAGACCAAACGTCAGAGCCATCCCTACCAACCCCAACCAGGCTGGCAGCCAAAGGGCGAGCACGACGACGGTCGTCACCGCTACCAATCGTGAGGCAACCACGACCTTCAACCGTTCGTTCACCATCAGCGCATTATGCGCCGTGGTCAGCAGACTCTCGCTAAACAGACAGGGAGTTAGCACCCATACCACTGGCGCAGCGGCCAGATACTGCGGGCTGATTACCAACAAACCGGCTTCTGCCAACAACATCAAGCCAACTCCCCCCGGAGCCATAAGCAGCAACTGCAACCGAACTAATGACTGATACGCACCGTTCGTTGTTCCGCCCTCCCCCTGACGCACACGGGTAAACAACGGCACCTGGACCCCAACCATGGGCGTATACAGATAACTCAATGCCATGCGCACTAGTAACGCACCGGCCGCCAGCAATGACACATCACGAATATCGCTATTAAAGAAATTGATGAACTCGAAACTAGCGACAAAATCGGTTGCCGTCATCAGATACGAAACGGCGGCATAGCGAATGAAACCAGGTGGTAACGCCTGCCGCAAATCGCGCAGACCTTCCCGCAGATCGACTAGCAACCCCGGCCCCGGCTCGGTCGTCAATCCGGCTTGCAACCGCCAGACCTGCCAGCCGGCTAATGCCACCGCAATCGCCGGTGCCACCACCATCGCCACCAGTACACCGAGAATGTCCCATCTGTCGGGTAAAACTAGAATAGCCACAACTACCAGCGCCTGCGGTAATAAACCAGCGGCTAGCGCAATAGTATTCCACGCGCGCTGACGGAAGAAACTGCTCAGTACTGCCATCAAGAGATCGTAGAGGGCTCCCAGACCGAGCAGAATAACGATCGCTGCGATAATCAACCAGTGAAACTCAGCCACAAACCGACTCAGCTCAGCACGCGCAGCGGCCTCGACCACTACATCACCACCGAGCAACCCCTGCAAATAGCTTTCGATCTGCCGGTGACTCAGCGCCAATCCCAACGCAATCACCAATAGAATAGCCATTTGCAGCGTAGCGACCAAGAGGAAAAGCCGCCGTGCCGCTCGCACGCCACCGGCACGTTCAGTTTCAGGAATGTATTTAGGTAAGGCCCGGGCAATACCCAGATCAAGTGCCGTGCCGAAGAGATTGCTGGCGCCACGGACCAGCGCGATGAGGCCAAACCCGGCCTGCGAAAGTTGATTCAGTTTGACAAGGGTTGCCGCTACTTCTACGAGCAAGCGGAGGGGGGCAAAGAGCGTGTTCCACAACACTGCCCGCGACACCCGTGTTGCTAGCGACGGATGTTGCGCCGTCATGCCCCCTCCTTGCGCAGCGCGATTTCAAATACGCCAGCATAGTAGCTGCGCTGCACACGATAAGCCAGCAGCTCCAGACCAACACGACGCAGAATGGACCGTATGGCCCGTCGCACTGGGCGACGGCTCGCCAGCTTACCCACCAGCAACGCTTGTTCACGCATATCGCTGACCGTAAAGCCAAGACGACGGCACAACTGCACCAGTTCGCGGTAATGAAAGTAGTGCATCGAGCTAAGTCGTTGCATATCGCGAAAAGCTGCACCCTGCTTGGTACGACCACGGATCGCAATCAGCGCTTCCGCAAGGGGGCGAGGCAACCAGTTGATGCCGCGCATATGGTAATGCGGGTCAATCCAGGCGCGTCGATTGATCGCAGTGATCAGCGCATAACCACCAGGTCGCAAGACACGGGCAATTTCGCGCAGCACCGCCACTGGATCCTGTACATGTTCGAGCACATCCCAAGCCACAACCAGATCAAACACCGCATCGGGCAATGGCAGCGCTTCACCAGCCGCATTGACGATTGGTAGCTGAAGGCGATAGCGCGCAGCTCGTAACCGAATAATCTGGCAGTAGGCAGGATTATATTCGCATACCGTTACCCGCGCCCCATTCAGCGCCGCCGCTACAGCGAAGCCACCCATACCAGCGCCCACATCTAGCAGACGCACACCGTTGAGGGAGCCAACCACTGCTCGCACCTGTGCTAGCCGCTCATCCTGATAGCGCTCTTGATGTAGCCGACGCTCGCGCCAGGCGGCAAAATCACGCCGCCAGGTCATATGTTGCAGCCACGGATCGATTGCCGCAGCTAATTGCTCATCGGTAACTTCGATCATGCCTATTTCCACCCCACATCAGCCAGGTGGCTAACCCGGTCGCGCCGTCAATTCCCCTGGACTGGTGAAATGCTGATGCGCATGACCCACAACCAGAGCGCACTCACTAGCGAAAGTGCCAGTGTCGCCAGCACTAGGAGCCGGCCCCACCATCGCTCCCATAACCGATCGGCCACAACGGCCCAGGCCAGACAGATCACCGGAATAAGATAGAAGAGCTGCTTGTCAACCATCGAAATCCGATAGCCGACCAACAAAAAGAGCAGCGCGACCGTTCCCCAAGCCGAGACTAACAACCAGAGCAAGGGCCGGGACTGCATTGCCCAATAACCTGGAATGAAAAAGACGAGTGGAATGGCGAGACCGTAGTAGAGATAACGGTTTGGCCAGAGGTGATACCCCAGGTGTGGCACAAACGACCACAGATACTCGTGAAAGGGTGGCCGTGACACACCCACCGTTTCCGGCCCTCGCACAAAGACCGTTGCTATGTAAGGAAGAGTCCGCTCTGCGATCGGCTGGAAGTATTGGCCATAGTAGATAGCAATCGCCAAGCCAATGGCCATCGCTGCTGCCAGCCATAGTGGTTTGAGCCCAGCTAGTAGTGCCCGCCATTCTGCACCACGCCGCGCATTCAGCCAGACCAAGATGGTAAAGACAACTAGGAAAACACCAGTGAAGACCCCCGTTACAGTGTAAACCAAGAAAGTCAATACGAGCAGCGGTACAAACCAGATCTGTACCTTCCGCTCGGCCAGCCGGTCCCAGGCCAGCAAGATCGTAGTCTGCACGAGCAGATTAAGCCAAAGGCCCGCCGAAGTGGGCACATTCCCCCAGATGTGGAGCAAGAACGTCACTGGTAACACAGCGTAGGTTACTGCTGCCAAGAATGCGACGCGCTGGCTTAGCCCGGCTTTAAGTGCAATGGCTGCAAGCAAGATCACCCGTGACATATCCATCAGCAAACTGACAAAGTTTGCAGTTGTCTCCATCGGCCACGGGAAGAGCGCATAACTCGTTGCCAAGATATGAAACCACGGCGAATAGGGAATCACTGGGGGATTAGTGCCCCATTCCGCTACCGGCATCGTTGTCTCATTTAGCGGACTCTGCACGCTATAGTAGAGCGGCAAAGCACCATCATAGATAATCCGCCGCGCTTTGTCCATGTGCCAGAAGACATCGATCCCGACGAAATAGGGGTAGAGCATCCCAATCGCTTTGAGCCAAAACCCGATTAGAAAGACGATCAGCAACCCGGCAGTAAATTCCGGCGCAACCGACACCCCTGTCTGACGTAACAGCCAGCGGGTCATTGGCCGCAAGACTAACGTCAGCAGCAGACTGAGGACGGTCAGTGCAGCTAGCCGATCAATCATCTGACCACTCGGGAAGCGAAAAGCAATCAACGCCCAACCACCCGCCACGACAGCAACCGTCAGGCCAGCTGCCGCCCATCCGGTTGGTGTCAACAACCAACGCCGCTGATCGAGATCGGTTGTCAGCAGCGCTAGGCAGGCAAACAGGCCGAGTACGGTGAACAAGACCAGCCCCAATGCAGCAGATGGCGGTGCGATCATAGCCAAGAGCGGGCTATCCGCGGGGGCGACCGAGACATCGGCGATGAGAATGCCGAGTGGACGCGGATCGTAAAATGGGTCAGCTTCCACCGTGAGATTCAGATCACCGCCGGTCATAACCGCTGCCGGGATCAGAATTTGCAAGCGGCGCGGTTGTGGTTGTTCGGGCAGACTGGCAAGGAAAACACCATTGGCACTGAGCCGCGCATTGACTGGTGAACCATCAGGATGGGCAACCACCGCCGCGAGCCGCACGATCCAGTTGCCTTGCCCTAGCCGCGGGAAACGTATTTCACTGCGATCAGTGCTCCAGCGATAAGTCCGGGCAGGAGCCAGCTCGATCGCAGCTGGTACGCCCGGCGGCGGTGCTGGATCACCAACCAACGGTGAGACCAGTTCGAAGGTAAGAGTAGGCGCGGCAGCAATGGGTGCCGGAATCTTTACCAGCATCTCGGTATCACTGCGCCGAGGCATTTCAACCCGCACACCATTGACGGCACCTGCCGAATTGCGGCGGATAATTGTCGGATCGGCCTCCGGACGGGCAATAATCCGCCCCAACCAGACCCCGTCGCGTCCGCCGGGGAGCGTCATTTGAGCTGCACCGGCAGGCCATTCGAAGCGCTCGAATGGCCCAGCAGCATCAATTTCGCGCGCGTTGAAGTTGACCAGAAACGCGCCATCGCGATTGTCGCCGATGTCAACCAGAACTAACGGGCGAATGGCATAACTGATAATCAATATGACTACGGTTGCCATCGCTAGCCAGAGTGCCGGTAACACCGCGTTTGGCAAGCGACGGGTTTGCCAACCGGTAACGACGGTTGAATTGACTCGTTTGAGCAGCGAAGAAGCCATGACCTGTATGATGTCCACTCAAAAATCAGCGGTGCAGTGGTTGCGCCATCGCCACATTGTACCATGCAAACTCCATGCTATAATCACGCGCGGCATCGATCGCCGGGAACGGCCATGGGACAGATTATTGTTGGCATTCTACTTTTACCAGTCTTGATATACGCGCCAGGATGGGCGTTGATTCGAGCTATCCCTCAGTTTGGCGCTCGAGACCGCCTCGAACTGCACTTCGAGCGTTGCCTGATCAGCGCCCTCTGGAGTGGCTGGCTGGCACTGGTACTGAGTAGCCTCGGCATCTTTTCCCTCTGGCTCCAGATCAGTATTACCCTCGCCGTTATCGCTGGTCTCCTTGGGCTGGCTGCACGCCAACGTCAGTCTGCGGTACCAGTCCTAACGCCGCTCAACCGGATTGAGGCACTGGCGTGGGTGGCAGCGCTGCTAATCCTAACGGTACTGGTGGCCCGTCCCTTTGAGGTCATTTTGGGCGTGCGCGATGCAGGCGTCTACGCTGTCACTGGCTTTGCCATCGCTCGCACCGGCAGCATCGTTCAAACCGATGCAGTCGTGGCTGAACTGGGTCAGGCACTGCAAAGTGATGATCCAACGATCCGTGAACCAGCTGCCCAGGCAGTGAGCAATTTCATGATCGGACAGGCGCGAGATCGCTATATCGCTACCCGGTTGCGCGCTGCTGGTTTCCTGATCAACGAGGGCGATCTGGCACAGGGGCGTATTGTCCCGCAGGGTTTTCACCTCTTCCCGGCTTGGATCGGCTTGCTCACCGCTGCTGGTGGTCCTATGTTTGGCCTCTTTGCCACCGGTTTGCTCGGCATCCTCGGTGCCTGGAGCGTTGGCATGCTTGGGCGCCGTTTGGCGGGGCCATGGGTGGGCTGGCTTGGCATGCTGTTTCTGGGCCTGAATGCTGTGCAGGTCTGGTTTTCCCGCTATTCTACTGCCGAGACGACCGCCCAGTTTCTGACCTGGGGTGGACTATATCTGTTTGCTCGTTTCAATGATCGGCACGCGCCGGCACCGGGCCGCATTGCTGCTGCAGCTCTGGCCGGAATTGCCTTCGGCCAAGTCGCGCTTGCCCGGATCGACTTCTTTTTGCTGGCCCCCGCCTTGTTGTACCTTGGATACTGCTGGCTTACCTACCGCTGGCACCGTGAGCAAACTGCCCTGGCTGCAGGAATGCTTGTGATGCTGGTTCATGCAGCGCTGCACATTAGCTTTATTGCCCGCGCCTACTTCTTCGATACCGGCTTCGCCCGTTTCCAAGATTTTGCGATCACTTCACTCCTCGCGCTACCGTTCCTGACCCCAGCTGTCCGTGAGTCGTACTTCACCTCCCGCTTTAGCTCGCTCGATGAACCGTGGCGACTCTGGGTTGAACTAGCGTTACTCGCCCTCGTTCTCACGACGCTGTTTTTCCTGCGCCGCCAAGGATGGATTCTGGCGCTCGAACGCCGGTTTGTCATTCGACGGCAAAGCTGGCAGAATGCGATCGCTATTGGCTTGCTGTTGTTGACTGGCTGGGCCTATTTTGTGCGTCCGCAGATTATCGACGCTGATCTGCTCTTTAATACGCGTGGCGGCTGGAATGACCCGCTCACCCGCGATCCAGAACTGGTCGCTGGCGATGTCCGGCGCGGTGCGATGACTATGAATGAGGCCCGGTTACAGGCCGGTGTCGTCTTGCAGGGCCGACCCTGGGAAGCAACGCCTGATCTGGCTGCAACAGCAGCACTACGGGCAGAACTAGCTACTGCGCGTGGACCCTGGCAAGGCCCTTTCTCAAATCAAACGCTCAACTGGCTGCGCCTCCAAGGCTATATCGGTGCGCCAATTCGATTGCCTCTCGTGCTCTACTACCAAGAATATCGGACGATGAACTGGTGGCAACGGTTACTGGCCAATCCTAGCTCTTTTACCAGCGATCCGGCGCCAGTCCAACCAAAAGAGCTGATCCCATTGGCTGGAATGGTACGGGTGGGATGGTACCTCTCGCCCTTGGGCGTTATCCTGGCCGCAATCGGGTTTGCGCTCTGGTGGCGTAACGGCTTGACGGCGACAAGCTGGCTCTTCCTCACGGTTGGATTTCTGGGTAGCTTTTTCTACCTGCGCCAGACATACGGTACATCTGAACAGACGTATATTTACATTTTGCGTCGGTTTGTACCTATCACCTATCCCGTCTTTGCCCTGAGCGCGGCGTATGCTCTGGCAGCATTGGCCGGTGCGTGGCAGCTGCAACCGCGCGCCCCGCGTTGGCGACAGGCGTTCGCAGCTGCGTTAGCCAGCCTCTTGATCCTCTTTCTAGCCTGGACGGGACGATATTACTTTGCTCACACCGAATACGCTGGTGCACTAGACCAGGTTCAGACCATTGCCAGCCATTTTTCACCTGAACGTGATATCGTCTTGATGCGGGGTGGGGCACCGATCTATAGTGATGCCCGCGATATTCCTGACTTGCTGGCGACTCCGCTGCGCTTTGCCTACGATATTGATGCCTTCACGGTCAAGAGTGTAGCAACTGCGCCGTATGCTTCACTTCTGGCCGAACAGGTCAAGCGCTGGCAGGCTAATGGACGTACTGTCTACCTGATGCTTAGCGCCAGTGGCGGCAATCTCGCCTTACCCGGCTTTCAGTTAACGTTCATTACCGAAGTCGGTCTCGATCTGGCAGAATTCGAGCAATTGACCGATCAAAAACCACAAACGGTTTCGCGTCTGACACTCCCGTTCACCATTTATCGGCTCGACCCTGTAACTACCCCCGCGGTTGCTACCGACCGTCCACCACTTCTCCCAACTTCGTTTGCCGCCCAGCTGAGTGGTTTCTACCGACCAGAACAGAGCAATGATGGCTGGCAGTATAGTTGGAGCAATGGCGAAGCTGTGCTGCGCCTGCCCTGGTCATCGCATGCAGAATGGCGCACCATCGCTATTGAAGCAGCGGGAGGCTTACGACCGGCCCATCTCGGACTGGCAACACTATGCGTGAGTGTCCAAATTGAAGACGAGTTGTGGCCACTCACCGCCACTCCGCGCGTCGAACTAGGATGCCAAGCACTCGCACAGCAACCTACGGTGGTGCGATTCACCCTTGATCCAACCCAACTACCGCCCACTGCCACGGGATCACTGTTGCTCCGGCTTACCGGACCAGCCTGGATTCCAGCCTTCGAAGATCCACGCCTCACTGACCGACGAGTACTGCATGTTCAGATCCTGCGTGTTTGGCTGGAGTAAGCTATGTTCGTGCCGTTACCTATTTATCTCGGTCTCATCTGGTCGTTGATGTTGCTCGGTATCTTTTGGCTTATCACCATGATGCCGCTGACTACGCCAACCCGGTGGCGGCGTTTGTCGATCGTCCTCACGCTCCTCATTGCCCTGTTCGTGCGACTATTCGTGAACTGGTTCTTACCTGTGGGGGCACAATTCGATATCGAATCATACCGGATTGTAGGCGCGGCCGTTCTCGAACGCGCCGATGTCTATTCGGTCACGTATCGCTACCCCTATCTACCCTGGCAAATGTATTGGAGCGCATTTGCACTCTGGTTTAGTGAGATCAGCGGCATTACCTTCCTGCATATCGTTCGGCTATTGCCGATCATTGCTGATGTGGCCATTGTTGCTATCATATGGATGGCCCGGCCAGCCTTACCGGCCTTTCATCAACGACTGCAGGCAGCGTTATTGTATGCGCTTAACCCGATAGCCGTGTTTGTATCGGCCTATCATGGTCAGTTCGACGCGCTCCCTGTGTTGTGTCTCATCATTGCTACCCTTTGGTTGTCTAACCATCCATTGGTGAGCAGTCTTGCTCTCGGTGCAGGTATTCTGATCAAATCATGGCCAGTGCTTGGCCTCCCCGTGTTGCTGTGTCAGACGCCAACATGGCGCCGCCGGATCGCACTATTGACCGGCGCTACGCTGATCCCGTTGCTCGGAGTTCTCGGCTACGTCTGGTTCTTCCCTGCCGACCCTTTGCGGGTGATCCGCACCGCAATCTCATATAACTCCAGCGTTGGGTCTTGGGGTTATACCTACGCTTTCAGCCTATGGCACGATCTGATCGGCAATCAAGTAGCAATGGACTGGATCATGACCAACGCCCGCTGGTTGACTCTGACAGCGCTAGCGCTCATCTGGTGGTTCCGTGCTCGTCATGAATCACCTTGGGCAGGGGTACTTACAATCATCATTGGCTTATTTGCCTGTACCCATGGCTTTGCCATTCAATATCTGCTCTGGCCAGTCACCTTTGCGCTACTTACCCAAGACATCGTCTGGTTACGGCGCTACACACTGGCTGCCTACCTCTATATGGCAGGCGTTTACACTATGCTCATCCTTGATCCAACCATTTATCACTTCTTACCAACACCTTTTAACGATCATCTGATCATCTGGCTGGGTATCCCCGCATGGATAATCTGCGTACTTTGGTTTAAAGCGCGCTGGCAACACGCTCTGATAACCCTCCGAGCGCCGCTAACCGTGAATTCACGGATGCCGCAGTCGTTATAATGTTCACTTTGCAGTTACAGTTGGCGTTTCCAGGAAAAACCGCCCCTCTGCATCGTCATACGCAAAGAGTTCAGCATAGCGTCCCCATTCCAGAGCGATATCAAGCTGCCGCTCGGCCACATCAGAGGGAAACTCTGGCTCTAACGCTGTCAGCAATACCTCCCAGCGTAGCGACTGATTATCAGCTGCAGCGATCATCCGCAACATCCACCGGAAGAAGGGCAAGCGTCGCAAGCGCGAGGCAAAGATCTCTTTGCGCGTCTGAATACTGGCTTCAGCGAAGGCTTCACCAAGCGGCGTCAGAATCAGGTTACCACTCTCGACCCGAGCAAAACCGAGCAATTCAGCCGCTTCGATCAACGGGAGCAACTGGTCAAGATCAAGCCCCAATTCGTCTTGCAGTTTGGCGATCGGATCACGCTCATCATCGGTAGCATTGGCCTGCTCGAGCAATCCGGCTAGTGCAGTAACAGATACTGCTGGCAAGAGGCGCGTCTGGCCGCTTTGGCCCGGTTCTGTACCATATTCAATCGCTTCTGGTTGGGTTTGTCCGGCCAACACGGCATAGACCCGTGCCACCAGCGCAGCGAAAGCTTCCGACTTACGGTCGCGTGGATGCGGAAGCGTTACCGGCACTTCAGCGACAATCCGACCCGGGTTTTTGTCCATCACCACAATGCGATCAGCCATGAACACGGCCTCTTCAATGTTGTGACTTACCATCAATACGGCTCGAATCTTGAGACTGCCACCCGTCCACAGCTCTAACAATTCGCCGCGTAGCGCTTCGGCGCTCAACACATCCAGCGCACTGAAGGGTTCATCAAGGCAGAGCAACTCGGGATCGACGGCCAGGGCGCGAGCAATACCGACTTTTTGCCGCATTCCACCTGACAGTTCACGCGGATACGCCTGCTCGAATCCATCAAGACCAACCAAATCAATCAACTCGATTGCACGCTGATAGGCTTGGGCCTCATCGACACTCCGTGCCTTCAACGCCACTGCCACATTCTCTTCTACTGTCAGCCACGGAAAGAGGGCAAAGGTTTGAAAGACAATGGTTGCATAAGGATTGACGCCGGTCAACGCCCTCCCACGGTAGCGTACCAGCCCTTCACTGGGGTGATTAAGACCGGTGATAATCCGCAATAGTGTACTCTTACCGCAGCCTGATGGGCCGAGCAGCGCCACAAATTCACCCTCAACGATGGTGAGATTCACATCCTGAATGGCAGTAAACTGACGTGCACCTCGTCCGTAACGTTGGGTAACACCCATCAACTCAACCAGTGGCTTGTTATGCCCGCGCTGCATACTACTGCTCCCCAGCTTAGTTCTGCCGATTCCTGGGCTTCCTGCTCGCTACTCCATCCGGTACTTCGTTTCAGCCAGCTGGTATAACCGTCGCCAGAGCAGCCGATTAATAGCGACTACCACCACGATCATCGCCAACGTTGACGCTAGTAAGCCGGCAAAATCACCAGTTGCAGTCGCCGTCGCAATCTGCGCACAGATACCAAAGGTCTGATACGTCTGCTGATTGAACACGACATATTCAGCAACAATGCTAGCATTCCACGCGCCACCGCTGGCCGTGATTAAACCAGTGATCAGATAGGGGAAGAGACCAGGCAAAATCAGTGTTCGCCAGCGCTCCCAGCCGTGCAATTGCAGCAGTTCGCTGGTAAATCGCAAATCTTGCGGAATGGCGGCAGCACCAGCAATGACATTAAAGAGAATATACCACTGCGTACCCAGCATCATGAGCGCCACTGCCGCCAGATTCAACCCACCGGGCACAGTGAGCAGTGCCAACACCAACACCGGAAAGAGGGCTGTGGCCGGAATGGAAGCGGCAATCTGCACAATCGGTTGTAAGATAGCTGCTGCCTTCGGGCGAGTGCCGATATACACTCCTACTGGCACCGTCCAGAGTAGGGCCAGGATCATTGCCGTCACTACCCGCAACATCGTGGCCCCCACACTAAGAATGATTTCTCGCCATTGCGCCAGTGGCACGCGCAACAACAGCTCAATCCCCAGCCAGATACCCCACCCGACCACAATAACACTGAGGATTGTCAGGACCCAGCTCAGCGTTGAAGGTCGGGTAGTCTTGCTCAGGTAGGGATCAGGGGCAGGGTGACGCCCCAAGATGCGGCTCATAACGTGATCGAGAACGCCAGCCAGATTGTGCAGCCATCTGGATAGCACAGATTGCCGCATCAGATCGTAAAACCACGACGGCGACGATTCGTCATCATGCCCAGTCATTTCCAGTCGAAACTGGCTAGCCCAGGCTAGTAGGGGCCGCCACACCAGCTGGTCAAGAGTGACAATGACGACCACCAGGGCTAGCAAGCCCCAACCGATCGCCGCTAAATCACCGCGATCGGCTGCGGTTTGCAAAAATGCTCCCAAACCCATCAGGCGAAAATCGCGCTCCCCAAGGGTAAAGATCTCGGCCGCCATTAGAAAAAACCAGCCGCCCGCCCAACTCATCATGCTGTTCCACACCAGCGCTAATGCTCCGCTCGGAAATTCGAGCGTGGTAAACCGCTGCCAACGGGTGAACAAGAAGATGCTACTCGCCTCACGTAACTCCCGTGGGATTGTGGTCAGTGACTGATACAAGGCAAAGGTCATGTTCCATACCTGACTGGTAAAGATTAGCACTACAGCTGTCAGCTCTACTGCCACTGCTTCAGGCAGCACTGCACTGAGACTGAGTAAGACTACGGGCAAGAATGACAGCAGCGGCACACTCTGCAATACATCGAGCAGCGGGATCATAATCCGCTCGGCACGCGCGTTGTAAGCGGCGATGTAGCCGTAGACCAAGGTAAATAACAACGACAGGGCATAGGCCAGCGCCATCCGTCCCACCGAGCGTAGGGCATAAAATGGCAGCGCGCTTAGTGACAGATCGATATCCGGCCCTTGTACGGTGGCAGGTGCGCTTTCCGCCGCTACAATTGCCAGTGACAGTAAGCAGATCAGCACCAGCAATAACCAGATATCAGCGCGGCTGAAGAGCGGCCGTGCAGGTGGTGTGGGAGTGAAAGTACGAGGCTTGAACATACTCTGTTTTCTCCTACACTGCCAGCCCCAGGAGCCACGTTGCTAGCGAGAAATAGATCAGCACCCCGCCAATATCTGATAGCGACGTAACCAGCGGACCGCTGGCTGTAGCCGGATCAAGCCCAAGGCGCCGGAGGAGGAAAGGCAACGACATCCCAATTAGGCTCCCCATCAAGACGAGGATCAGCATGGTAAGTGAAACTACCCCGGCGACCTGCCATCCTACCCTGACAATCCCCAGCATCCCGACCGCAATTGCCATTGCCCCGCCCAGGATCAGCGCGACCAGGAGTTCTTTGGCCAGTAATCGCCACCAGTCACCCGACTCGATGTCACCAGTTGCCAGAGCACGTACCGTCAATGTCGCCGACTGCGAACCAGCATTGCCGGCGCTACCAATGAGCAAGGGTAAAAAGAAGACTAGGGCCACCACAGCCGCAATCGTCTCTTCAAAGGCAGCAATCGCAGCGCCAGAGAAGACATTGACGAAAACCAACCCCACCAGCCAGGGCACCCGCTTCTTTACTAGCTCGAGAATCGGCACCTCTAGATAGTTACCACGTACCGGCTCGACGGCAGCGCTGCGATGGAAGTCTTCGGTTACTTCCTCTTCAGCGACATCGATTAAGTCGTCAAAGGTAACGATCCCCACCAGCACGCCATCGGAATCAACAACCGGCAGCGCTGGCAGACTGTAGCGGCGCAAGGCATCAACTGCGCGCTCGCGATCATCAAACGCCGACAGCACGACGTAGCTTTCATCCATCAGACTGCGCACTGTCTGCGTCGGCTCAGCCAGAATAAATCGACGCAATTCGATAGCGTCGAGTAAGCGCCAACGCTCATCTGTCACATATATGACATCGATTGTTTCGCTATTACGGCCACGCTGTCGAATATGCTCCAGAGCGCGGGCGATGGTCCACGTTGGACGCACAGCCACATAATCCGGCGTCATCAAGCGCCCGACACTCTCTTCAGGATAGCCGAGCAACTGCCGAGCTTCGCGCAAGTCTTCTGGACTGAGGAGGTTGAGCAGTTTCTGCGTCACTTGCCCGGGTAGCTCTTCAAACAACTGCGTACGGTCGTCAGGACTGAGGTTAGCCAGCAATAGGCGCGTCTCTTCCTGACTTAGGCTTGACAGCAACTCGTACTGATCGTCGTGTTCGAGATAGGAGAAGACTTCGCCAGCCAAGGCGCGAGGCAACACACGAAAAACGAGCACTCGCTCGGCCGCAGATAGCTCTAGCAGCAGATCAGCAATTTCAGGGGCAGGCCAACGCGACAGCTGCTCGCGCAATTCGAGCCAGCGTTGTTCAGCAATGAGGCATTGTACCTCGTCAAGGCGGGGAGTTGGAAAGGTGGTCATTGTCACCCCCTTGGCATCTAGCGAGCGGCAGCGGGGTGACTCCAACCATGCAGACACAATAATGCTCCGGCGAGCATAACCTCACCGGAGCACAATTCGCAGATCAGGCGCTAAGCCTATTCGTGCCGGCGCAATACACCGATGAGGCCGGTAGATGCATTGATTGTCATCACCACTCTCTGCCGCTGACGAGAATGACTACTGTCCATAGCGGTTCCGTTCCTCATCGTGTCTAACCGGTGCCTAATAGGCTTCATTACTATACGCTTGAAATAGCAATTTGTCAATTACCAATAGCACTATACGGCAGTTGTGAAGCTGACACTCCGTACCGTGTCAGATTGAGAGCGGCAGGATTGCCATCAACCACAACTCGTAAGCGCCGCTGCCGAGTTGCACCACTTCCTGGCCGCACTGCACGCATATATGCCTTGACAGCCCATAACCCATCGTCTGGGATCGGGGAACGAGGTCCGCACTCTACCCGATTGATGCATCATAGCTAAGATGCAGGTAATCCCCACCAGGGCCGACAAAACCTGAAGCGGAGCGCAATGCACTCCGCCACATGAGTCGTAATCGGCACCTATGCTGGCCTCAAACCGAACATGTATGCGCTCAGATTGAGCCAGTCTGCTCGCTAACGCACTTCATCGTCAGCGGAACAAAAGTAGTCGCAAGCCGTTCAACACCACAATAATCGTGCTACCCTCGTGACCAACGACCCCGATCGGCAGCGGTACCCCGACGCTCAGGGTAGCAAGCACCAACACTACCACCACTGCTAGCGCAAAGGTGATATTCTGCCAGACCACGCGCTGCGTGTGTCGGCTCAGGCGCAGAGCATAGCTGATGGCGCTCAGATCATCGCGCATCAAGACCAGATCGGCAGTCTCCAACGCCGCATCAGTGCCAGCAGCGCCCATAGCAATCCCTACCGTGGCCGCCGCCAACGCTGGCGCATCGTTGACGCCATCACCGACCATTGCCACTGTGCCGTAGCGCTGACGCAGTTGCTCGATAATGCATAGCTTATCGGCCGGTAACAAGCCGGCGTGCACTTCATCGATACCCAACCGTCGCGCCATTGCCTCTGCTGCCTGTGAGTTATCACCGGTAAGCATCACAATGCGCTCGATGCCAGCAGCCCGTAACTCGGCGATCTGCTGCGCGGCATCTGGTCGCTCACGATCCATCACGGCCACCAGACCGAGCCACTGCTGCCCGCGCCTGACCAACAGTACGCTCCCACGGCCCTGCGCAATCAGTTCATCGGCACGCGCCAGTAGCTCGGCTGGCACCAATACCCCAGCCTCGGCAAAGAGGCGCGGCGAACCGACAAGCGTCTCGCATCCATCCCAGCTCGCACGCACTCCCATACCGGTTACAGCAGCGAATTGCTCAGGTGGCGCGATAGTCATCCCGCGCTCTTCAGCGGCCTGCCGTATGGCGCGCGCAATCGGATGCTCTGATGGCTGCTCGGCGCGAGCCACAACGGCTAGTAATTCTTGCTCGCTGATTCCCGCTTCGGGGACCAGATCGGTTAACGTCGGCTTGCCAAACGTGAGCGTTCCCGTTTTGTCAAAGGCGATCACGCGCACTTTGCTCAACTCTTCCAGATATATCCCGCCCTTGAAGAGCACACCGTGCCGCGCACCAGCAGCAATCGCGCTGAGCAGCGACGCCGGCACACTGATCACCAGCGCGCAGGGTGAAGCGACCGTGAGCAACACCATGCCGCGATAGAAGACATCAGCGAAAGCAGCACCGGTCAATAGCGGTACGAACAAGATAAAGAGCGCTACGGCCACAATTACGCCGATAGCGTAACGCTGCTCAAAATACTTTAGAAAGCTCTGCGAGCGCGCTTTGCGAGCCTGGGCCTCGCTGACCATAGCGACAATACGTGCCAGTGTGCTCTCGCTGGCTGGCTTCGTGACCCGCATCTCGATCGCACCGGTCTGATTGAGAGCGCCGGCTAACACTGGCATGCCTGGCCCTTTGTGTACTGGCATTGATTCGCCTGTAAGCGCTGATTCGTCAAAGGTGCCGCTGCCACGCTCGATAACGCCATCGAGCGGTACCCGATCACCAGGGCGCAGCACGACCACATCCCCAACCTGTACCTCCTCAACTGCCAGCTCGAGCTCTTGCGCATCGCGACGTACAACGACCCGGTCGGGGCGCAACTCCATAAGCGCCGTAATCGCCTGGCGGGTGCGTCGCAAAGCGTAAGCTTGCAACACATTACTCAATGAGAAAAGGAAGAGGAGAATAGCACCCTCGGTAAAATCGCCAAGGTATCCGGCGCCGAGTGCAGCTAACACCATCAAGAGATCGACTTCAATCGTCCAATGCCGCAGAGCCTCGATGATCGTGCGCACGGCGTAGAAACCGCCGAAGAAGTAGGTGACCAGATGAACAACTAACAGCACGGCGTCGGGTGCACCTCCCCCTTCGAGGATGAGTCCAGTAACAATCCCGATCAGCGTCAGCACCACAAAGGCTGGTTCAAGGATCTCATCATTCAGCAACAGCGTGAAGCGCTGTCGGGGCGCGGTATTCGACACGGTGATCATGATACGCTCCTCTCCGCCGCCGGGCTAACCGACTGGTTACGAGTGCAGCACCTGTCGATCTGCAGGATCGAGGCGAGCTAATAGGTCATCACCTAAGCGAGCGAAAATCCGTTGGGCAAACAGTTCCATCCAAATAAACTGGCGTGCGATTAACACCATATTGCGGTTGGTTGTGACCGTGGCAGTCGTAGATAGATGACCCGAGGCGATCAAAAACTCGCGCTCATCGGCTACCACAATCAGGGTTTCAACCATACCGTGCAATTCGGTTTCACGTTTGGGATGACGCACCACCTGGCCAAATGAAAAAGGCGCTTCCCCAGTGAGAATGACTCCGAGGGACACGCCACGTGCATGGGCAGCGGCCAGCGCTGGGTAAAGCACCTCGACATCAGCATCAGTCAACACCAGCATTAATTCACGCTCAGCACCTTCGATCAGATCGCGCGCCGCCGCAAGCGCCTCACGACGACCACTGAAATTCCACAAGCGATCGTTCTCTTCGTGCCGAAAGATCGGCATCAACTGATTGCGCAGCGTTTCAGCTCGTTCCCGCGCTTCCCGCTCGTACCGATCGAGCAGGATCGCAGGCGAAATTGGACGGTAGAGCGTCGCCTTCTCTTCAACCGACTTCAGCACCGCTCCTCGCGCCTCCAACCGCCCTAGCGCCTCGTAGACCATCGAACGTGGCACACCGGCCAATTTGCTGATCTGATAACCGGTAGCCGGATATTCGCTCAGCAAGGCCAGATATACACGCGCTTCGTACTCGGTTAGGCCCAGCGCCGTTAATTGTTCTAACAGGTTCGCTTCCACCATAGTTGTTTGCTTTCGAACTACTAACAGTGTACCACGCGCCACAAATTTCGTCAAGAAGATCTTTGCTAATATCGGCTACCAGCCGCAGACAAAGCGATGATGGAGCCATCCCCAAACTGATTCGATCGGTGTCGCGTACCCACTTGGCGGTGGTGTCAACCACGATGTTGGTCGCTGCTGCAGAGCGGCTGCTAGAAATGCCCGCAGCACCTGCCAGGCCTCACCTGGTGCTCCACCAGCGTTGATCGCGTCGATACCACCGACGAAGGCGTGGGGTTGATCGGGGAAGATATGAAAGTGTGTATCGATACCGGCTGCTTTGAGATCGAGTTCAAGTTGCTTTACTTCGCTTAGAGGAATGGAAGCGTCAGCACCACCGAAGATACCGAGTACCGGACCGCGAATCTGACTCAGCTGCGCTGGTTCCACCTCTGCCATCCCGTAGAAGATGCCAGTCGCCGCGACCGCTGGGTTATGCAGCGTGTAGAGCAGCGACATCCGGCCCCCATAGCAAAATCCGATCACTGCAATTCGATCTGCTTGCACGTCTGGCCGGTTCGTCAACCACGCGAACACGGCGTCTAGATCGGCTTGCACCTGCGCGAGCGGTGTGGTCATTACCTGATAGACGGCCCGTGGAATCCAGGTCGTGCTGGCACCACGAAATGTATCAGGCGCCACCACCAGATAGCCATCGGCAGCCAGCGCAGTAGCTTTCTCGATGATATCAGGTCGTAACCCCCACCACTCGTGGATCATAATGACGGCCGGATGCGGCCCGTGACCGGCAGGTTGGGCAACAAACGCGCGAATCGGCCCTGCTGGACCCGGGATTGTCGTATTGGTGAGCGCCGCTACTCGCCCACTTCCGATCAGTGCATCAAACGGAATACTCAATAAGAGACCGGCGATCACCACTCCAATCCCTAGACCAAGCCAACGCATCACACGCCGTAACCGTTGCACGTTATCCTCCGCCTTTGTTTGCTGAACGATGGGTGGCAGCTGCAACAATGGTGGGTGGCCGGTGAGATGGGACGTACCAAAATGCTCCAGCCTAACAAACGCACATCTTGATAGCGATTGTAGTCCTTCTCTAACCTGGCGTCAAAGGTTGTCAACCGCATTATCTGCTCGGTATAGAAGAAAACACAGCGTATACGGCAAATCAGGTAAGCAGTGCCCCCAAGCCAGCACACGGTTGAGAGTCGCCTGCCACTCCTCCGCATGCTTCACTGATACCGATGATGGGAAGCGTCTGCTCAGGGCATGCTTTTCCATCGCCCGCCTCGTCGTCTGCACCCACGCTCAAGCTTTTTGTTTCGGCTTCGTGCTATCCCCCCTCTTGTGTACAGAGCGTGCTCACCGGCACCACCTGTTTGCCCCGCATACTGTGAATCTCACCGAGACGCTTCCTAGTCACCCTACCAACAGCACCAACCAATAACCAGATGCCCACTTGCACGGACACTTGGTTTTCAACCACCACGGTTCTGAGAACGTGCGGTAGCTCACCGACGATCTCAGAACCAACGCGGAGCCATCGACACGATGGTACAGATGGTACTAGGCACCAGCCGCCAGAGCACGCAGCCAGGCTATTCACGATTGACAGCGCGCCGGCAATCGAGTATACTTTGCGGTGGAATGACTCCGTAGCTCAATTGGATAGAGCGTCAGCCTCCGGAGCTGAAGGTTGGTGGTTCGAGCCCACTCGGAGTCGCCAAAAGACCCGCCCTCATTGGGCGGGTTCTTGTTATGTCTACACTGTCACTTTGTGCGACTTGCCAGGAGTTTTCATAATGTCCCGGTCAAAATCACCTCAGCTTCGCCGGGAGCCGATTCGTGGGCTGGTTCAATCGTTACCATCACTTCAGTGTACGCATTAACCTCGCGTGGCGCTGTCACGACTAGCGTCGCCAGCCCAGCGGAATCAACGTGGAAAGCGCCAGCAGCAATGCGCTGCACGCCATCGCTCAGCCAGAAGCGGTAGACACGATCCGGCTGCAACGGTGGCAAACCGCTGAACACCACAACGGCCTGCGATTCGCCAGGATACATATACATCTCGCCCCGTGCCGTCAAATCAGCACGCGTCGGACGCAATTCGCGCGTTGCTACACCAGGGGCACTAACAAATGAAATCAGTAATCGCTCGTGCTCAATCTGTTCATTCAGGCGGGCAATCTGCTGCTCGGCCCGCACGAGCTGTGCGGCTAGTTGCGCCTGTTGCTCTTCCCCAACCATTATTGCCTGGCGTAGATCCTGCACCGCTGTCAACAATTCTTGATTAGTCGCAGTCAGATTTGCCACCTGACTCTGGAGCGAGAAGGTCAGGCTGCCGAGCAACACCATCACCACTGCCAGGACTGCTAGCATAGCTGGCATCAACCAGCCGACACGCCGCGTTGTTCCTGTTGGAGCGACTGGCACACGGCGGGCCTGATCAGCAGCGATCCGTGCCATAAGCTGTGCCCGCGTGTGGGCCGGTGGCGAAACCGGCGGCACTGCATACGGCAAGAACGCGACCGTCTCACGCAACTGTTGCAGCTCGGCGCGCGCAGTAGGAGAACTTGCTAACATCTGCTCGAGCACTGCGAGATCAGCCGGATCGAGACTGCCCAGGGCAGCCGCTGCGAGCAGCGCCTGTTCGTGCTCTTGGTCTGAGTCGTGCATTGCCATTCCACGCTTCTAGTGATCGGGAGCATCTATGCCGTAGTGAAGCAATGCCTGCTTCAATTTCTGTAAACCCAGCCGGATGCGGGTTTTGATGGTGCCCAGTGGACTTTGCAGTTGATCCGCGATTTCGCGTTGTGACAAACCACCAAAGTAGGCCAGTTCAATTACTTCACGCTGATCAGGCGGCAGATCAGCCAGTGCGTTCGTAATCAGACGCCGACGTTCGGTTTCTAGCGTCGATTGTTCGACATCCTGCTGCTGATCGGGCACGTTCGTCAACGCCTCTTCACCATTGCTGGCCGTAAGCGGACGTACCTGACGGCGGCGCAGCTCATCGATACAGAGATTGCGGGCAATGCCAAACATCCACGGCAGGAACGAACTACTAGTTTGAAAGGTCGCCGCTCGTTTCCAGATCCGCCAGAAGGTTTCTTGGACAACCTCTTCAGCTGGCTCCGCCGCACCCAGCATTCTGAGTGCCAAACCGTACACTACGCGCGCATGTCGATCGTACAGTTGCGCTAACGCCGCGCTATCGCCAGCAGCAACTAATTCCATCAATGCTTCATCACTCAACCGGGTCAGACGAGCCGCATCGTGCGGTTGGGCCACAGCCAACCTCTCATCAGATATACGCGCATCAGGCCAAATTGGATGCCTTACAACGCAATGATGCGCGAAGATTCCTTGCCTTCATTATACATGCCTCTTGCCATGCGGGTAAAATACCTGCTGGTGTTTCATCGCTCGACGTGCGGTGAAGTCACAATTATGGTACAGTTATATTGAATTGAGCCAATCGCTTGACAGACACACCGAATATGTTATAGTTCAGATTGTGGCGAATATCACAAGGTGACAATATTGCACCTTACCTTTTCTGGCAGGGGCGCCACAATCGCCGGATCGTCGTCGCCTCCGGCGCCAGACCGGCTCGGCGATCCTAGGAAGGAACAGCCGCATGGCCGGCTACCAACCGCAATTGAATCCGCCAGGGCCGGTGCCAGTGCCCGAGGCTCGGGTTGCTACAACCAACGGCTATCACAGCGCTAGCGAGTTGCCGCCCCAAACGGCTGGCGGCCTAGCTGGGATTTTTCACCGTGCCAGCATCCTGGCCGACCTGGGTGCGATCGAGCAGCGCCTGCTCGAATGCACTCACTCGCGGATGGCAGTAATCAGCGCTGCTGGCGCTCACACGGTGCGTTCAGGCGGTAAGCGCCTGCGAGCCGCACTGGCCGTGCTTAGTGCACGCCTTGGTCATTATCAGCTCGAGCGTGTCTTGCATCCGGCGGCAGCCGCCGAGCTCATCCACGCAGCTTCTCTTGTCCATGATGATCTGGTCGATCGGGCTAATCGTCGGCGCGGCCAGATCACAGTCCATGCCCGCTGGGATAACGACGTTGCCTTGATGGTCGGTGACTACTTTTTTGCGCTGGCCGCCGCCGAGATGGCGCTCAGCCCTGACCCACGCATTATTACGTTTTACGCTGAAGCGGTGCAAACCATTTGCGAGGGTGAACTCAGCCCAGTCACAGTTGCCGAACCGCTCGAGCGTGCGCTGAACCAGTATCTCTACAAGACCGGTGCGAAGACGGCTGTGTTGTTTGAAGCGGCGTGCAAAGCGGGTATGGTGGCTGGCGGCGGCAGCGATGAACAGATTGCCGCTCTCGGCCGCTATGGCTACGATCTCGGTCTAGCTTTCCAGATCGTCGATGATGTCCTCGACTTTATCGGCGATGAACGAACGCTGGGTAAACCGGCTGGCAACGATTTGCGTCAGGGCACCATCACCCTGCCACTGATCTACGCCACCGCTGTATCGTCGAGCTCGCTGTTACGCGATGTCTTGCATACTACACCGCCAGATGATGCCCTAGTGGCTGCCGTTATCCGCGAGGTGATCGCTGTTGGTGGCGTTGCCGCAGCCCAGGCCGAAGCCGAGCGCTACATCGAGCAGGCAATTGCCCATCTCGATATCTTCCCGCCTAGCCCGGCCCGGCAGGCGTTGATCGAGATCGCGCGCTTTGTCATCGACCGCAAGGTCTGATGCGCACAACCATCACTGTTGATCGGCAACTGCCCGCTGCGCGTGATGCAGTGTCGTTTGATTTGCCCATTACAAACCGCAGTAGGCCCACTTTCATTCCACCGTGATTGGGGCGAGCCTGAGGCTCGCCCTCCTATCCAGCATCTCGCTCCCGCCTGCTGTTACTGCCTGTTAGGCCCCCGTCTGCCGCCTTCGTCAGGGTGAAGATTACGCCCCGACCATTTCCTCCTGTCAGTCAGCGTTCGCAACATTGATTCGGCACCGCAAAGCTGCCCTACTGGTCGTGGTTCACCGCTTGCCCTCCTAGCCAAGATGTCAGCACACACATAGCACAAAACTAGCCCAACTCCGAGCAGATGTGGTATAACCATAATAGGTGTGCAAAACGTGCGCAAATTATTGACGAAGGAGATCACCATGACCCTCACAGGAATGCATGCGCTAGTGACAGGCGGCGGTCGCGGCCTGGGCAGGGCCAGCGCTCTGGCCTTAGCCCGTGCTGGTGCCTCTGTCTCGGTGCTAGCACGCAGCGCCGATGAAGTAGCGGAAACCGTCTGGCTGATCGAAGAGCAGGGCCAATCAGCACTGAGTTTGATTGCCGATGTCCGTGACAGCAACCAGCTCGAACAGGCGGTAGCGCAAGCCCACCATCATTTCGGTCCGATCCGGATTCTCGTTGCTGCCGCTGGCGTTGGTTTGCGGGCCCCAATTTACGAGACCAGCGAAGCCCAGTGGGATACTGTTGTAGACACGCTGCTGAAAGGAGTCTTCCTCAGTGCACGCGCCGTCATTCCGCAGATGATCGAAGCCGGCGGCGGTAACATTATCATCATCGGCGCACCGCTCGAACGGATTGCTGTACCTGGTTTCGCCGCTTATTACGCCGCCAAAGCCGGCGTAGATGGCCTAGCACGCGTGATGGCCAAGGATTTGCGCCGCTTCGGCATTAATGTCAATCTTGTCCATCCTGGCGGTTTTGCTGATACCCATCTGGTGCGCACCACTGTACCCGAAGTACGCACAGGTTTACTTAGCCCTGACGAGATCGGCCCGGCAGTGGTTGAGCTGGCCGCCCTGCCCCCGCGCAGTCAAACTGGTCAGACAATTGATGCCCACGCTCGCAAATTGGCGCAAAATTAGCCTGTTCAGGGTATTGACAAAATCTGTGCAAAGATCGAAAATATACACATCCAAAATCTTTGAAGAGGCGTATATCTAGATAGAAAATAATCGCCGCTTCGCAAAGAGAACATCATCCGCCTCGTAACCGCCGGCCGGAGATAAAGGAGTACTGCCGTGAAAGCCTTCCCTCAGAAGCACGCAGCCGACAATGAAATTGAACCAGAAGAGTCTGCTGAGATCACCGAACTCGATGCTGAGTGGGACGGCGATGTTGACCTCGTTGCCGAAGAAGATCTGGTTGACGTGAGCGAAGATCTTAGCGACGAGATCGATATTGAGCCGGTTGAAGACTCGGTGCAGCTCTATTTGCAAGAGATCGGCCAAGTCCCCCTGCTTACTGCCGAAGAAGAGGTAGAGCTGGCCCGGCAGTACAGCCGCGGTAAAGAGGCGCGTCAACGCCTACAAAACGAGCAATACGCCAATGAGCGTGAGCGGATGCGCCTAGAGATGGAGCTAGCTCGCGGTGAAGAAGCACGACACCGATTGATCCAGGCCAATTTGCGCCTCGTGGTTAGTGTTGCCAAAAAATATATTGGCAGCCCGATGGCGTTTATGGATCTGGTTCAGGAAGGAAATATCGGTCTAATGCGGGCAGTAGAGAAGTTTGATTACACGAAAGGTAATCGCTTCAGCACCTACGCCACGTGGTGGATCCGGCAGGCAGTGACCCGTGCCATTGCTGAACAGAGCCGCCTGATCCGACTGCCCGTTCACCTCAGTGAGTCAATCGTTCACCTGCGCCGCGCCATCTACCGGCTTGAGCAAGAATTAGAGCGTGAACCGACCGCTGAAGAGCTCGCCCACGCGCTCAATATGAGCCTGCGCAAGGTCAAGCGGCTGCTGCGCGCATCGACGCAGCCTATCTCGCTTGAACAACCGCTCAACAACGAACAGGAAGGGCGCGTCAGCGAGACGCTAGCTGATGAATCGGTAGCTTCACCGATAGAGATCGCCGAGCAAAATATGCTGCAGGCTGAGCTGAATGCTGCCCTCAACGAATTGCCTGAGCGTGAGCGCAAGATCTTGCAGCTGCGCTACGGTTTGCTCGATGGTCAGCGCCGCACCCTTGAAGAAGTGGGCGCCGCCTTCGGTATTACCCGCGAACGTACCCGTCAGATCGAGGCCGAAGCACTTCGCCGTCTGCGCCATCCCAGCGTCGGGCATCGCCTCTACGGCTATCTGGATTGACGGTAATACGCTTGTCAAATCGGCCGCATTGTAGGCCAAATGTTATTATGGTCAGGGTGGTTAGGCAACCCACCCTGGCCTTTTGTAGTGTCAATATGTTGCCGGTTCTTTGTCTGGTAGCGGTTCGCGTCCATAGAGCGCTGTCAGGTAGGCCAGATGGCGGGCCTGATCGAAATTGAGTTGATCAGGCCGCATCCGCCACGCCCAATTCCCTTCCGCCCGCCCTGGGAGATTGAGCCGAGCCCACGAGCCGAGGCTCAACACATCTTGCATCGGAATGATGACCGTATCAGCAACCGACATGAGTGCTACCCGGATAAAATCCCAGGCAATGTGCTCATCGCACACGCCCAAGTAGTGGCGCACGTGCTGGCGAACTGATTCATCAATCGATGACCACCAGCCGACCGTTGTGTCGTTGTCGTGCGTACCCGTATACACGACCAGATCACGAGTGTAGTTGTGCGGCAGGTAGGCACTGGTAGCATCACCACCCCAAGCAAACTGCAAGACCGCCATTCCAGGAAAACCCAGTTGTCGGCGCAATTCCTCAACATCGGGGGTGATGAACCCCAAATCCTCGGCAATAACTGGCAGCTTTCCCAACTGAGCCTGCACCGCTTCAAAAAAGGCTGCACCTGGCCCGGGCACCCAACGACCAGCCATGGCTGTCGCGGCCTGGGCTGGCACTTCCCAGTAGGCGGCAAATCCTCGAAAGTGATCAATGCGCACAATATCAACCAGGCTCAAGAGCATACGAAAGCGGTCGATCCACCAATCGTACCCGCGTTGGGCCAGTACATCCCAGCGGTATAGTGGATTACCCCAACGCTGCCCCATTGGGCTGAAATAGTCTGGCGGTACCCCAGCAACGACCGTCGGATGACCGTCGGCATCGAGATGAAAAATATCAGGATTGGCCCAGACATCGGCACTATCGAAGGCGACAAAGATCGGGAGATCACCGATGATCAACACGCCACGCTCGTTGGCATAGCGCCGCAGTGCCGTCCACTGCGTAAAGAAGATCCACTGCAGAAACTGGTGAAAACGCACCCGCTCAGCCAACTGCTGGCGAGCCGCAGCTAAGGCCGTAGGATCACGCTGGGCCAGCGCCGGATCCCACTGGTTCCATGGCGCACCGTGGTACCTTTCCTTGAGTGCAGCAAAGAGCGTAAAGGTATCGAGCCAGAATTGCTGTTCGGCGCAAAACTGATCGAACGCCAAACGCTGCTCCGCGTCCGCGTGAGCCATAAAGCGCGCAAAGGCCCATTCCAAGCGCGTCAGCTTCCATGGAATGACTTTACCATAATCAATCCAGTCACCGTATGCGCCAGGTGCGCCATACAGTGCGCTTTCGTCTAACCATCCCGCTCGTGCCAGCTGCTCGAGGGAAATCAGCAATGGATTGCCCGCCAACGCCGACAAGCCAGCGTATGGCGAATCCCCATAACTGGTTGGTCCCAACGGCATGATCTGCCAACGTCGCTGCTTTGCAGTTACTAGCCAGTCAACAAACTGATATGCCGGATCACCAATATCACCAATCCCACCGCTGCCCGGTAGTGCCGAGGGATAGAGGAGTATGCCACTGACCCGCCGATCATACATTGTGCCACCTCAGGTGTGTTATCTCGAATTTTGTTGTATTTGCAATTATAACACGAGAAACGAATTTCTCGGTACCGAGATAGCAATGGCCGGCAGCAGGGTATCTCTTCTTCTCCCCTCCCTGGGTGCAGCGGGGCAATGGCTCAACCTAAGGTGCTCGAAGGCGCAACCTATTCCTACCACGCATACCCACAGGTGACAGCACCGGTCGGCAGAGGCTGGTCAGGGCATACCAGCAAGGGGAGCTTATCGCTCCCCTTGCTATGATCTGGTTACCCACCGGACCACCTACAGGATGCGTTTACCCAATGCCGACAGTATCAGCTCAACAGCCAGCGCAGCGGTTGCATTACGTTCATCAAGGATGGGATTCACCTCAACGATATCGAGACTACGCAATGCACCGCTCTCAGCGATCAGCTCCATCGCCAGATGCGCCTCACGCGCCGAGATACCGCCGCTCACTGGGGTACCGACACCGGGAGCTTCGCGGGGATCGACTACATCGAGATCAAAACTCAGATGAAATCCGTCAGTCGCGCGGGTAACGATACTTAGGGCCTGATCCATAACTGCAGCCATTCCGCGGCGGTCGATATCGTGCATAGTAAAGACCGTAATTGGTGCCGCACGTAGAGCTTCGCGCTCCAACGGATCGATATCGCGTACCGCGATTAGCACCACCTGGGCTGGATCAAATGCCGGCATTCGACCGGCCAGACCGGTGAGCAATGGATGACCGCGTCCAGTCAGTACGGCCAGCGGCATACCGTGCACATTACCGCTCGGCGTCGTCGATTCATCGTTGAAGTCAGCGTGAGCATCGATCCAGAGCAACCCTAGGCGCCGATAACGCGCACTACCGCTCGCTGAACCAATAGCAATGCTATGGTCGCCACCTAGGATGAGCGGCAACATTGCCTGCCTCACGACCTCGACAACCATATCGGCTAGACGTGCGCATACATCTGCAATCGGCTCAAGATAGCGCAGACGGCTGTCGGGTGGCGGCAACGGCGTCGTTTCGACCATCGGCGTCGCTAGATTGCCAAAATCGATGACGTCATATCCTAGTTCACCCAACCGACGGCTTAGGCCGGCGTAGCGAATTGCACTAGGCCCCATGTCGACACCGCGCCGCCCTGATCCCAGATCGATTGGCACGCCGATAATTGCAACCCGGGCTCCGATTGTCATGAGGTAGCTGACTCCTCCTTGGTATCAGTCGCCAGCGGCAATGGTTCCGGTGGCCCAAAGAAGACTTCCAGCACCCCATTGCGGAAATACGCGCGCCGCGCTGGTCGCTCGGCTAGTGTGGTGGGAAGCAACATATCGCGACGGAAGTTGCCAATCTCGATAAACAATTCGTCGCCGCGCTTGGTCATCGAGACTTTACCAATCTCAACGTGGGGCAACGGTAAGCGCAATACGTATTCATCACCCTGCTTGACAATCTCTTGGGTCTTGCCAATGAAATGTACTTTAACCGGATCAGCATCACCGAACAATTGCTGTCCTACCATCGACAAATCTTTGATACCGGCCAGATCGCGCGCATAGTAGGGGCTTTCCCAGATTGGCAAAGGACGGAAGAGGTCGTACACCATTTGGCGGTATCCCTGCTGGATCCGAGCCAATTCCCGCATGAACTCACCTTCGACCTTGTCCATCGGCAACACCCGGTTGAGCACAACGCCATCAACTGGGTAGCCGAACAAGGCCAAATAGGTAGCGGCTCGTTGCGCCTCTTTGATAACCATGCGCTCAGGATTAACCACGAGGCGGTATGAACTGATCTGGGGATCGGTGAGTGTGGCTCGCAATGCTTCCACACCCTTCGTCAACCGCTCGAGCTTGGCAAAAACATCAGTGGCCGGCACTAGTTGCTTGACTAGCGGGCGGGCAACTTTCAATGTCGTCGGTTCCCAATCCATCACGCGCGCCGCGTACCATTGAAAGGTCTCTGGCATCGTCAACAAACGCACCGTCTCACCAGTCGGCGCAGCATCGACGATCACGACATCAAATGAACCTTCGCGCGCCTGCCGTCGGATATGGAGCAGGCTGACCACCTCTTCCATGCCAGGTATGATTGCTAATTCTTCGGCAGCGACTTCATCAACACCCCTGCGGCGGAGCAAATTGCTCAGATAGACCCGCAACTCGCCCCAGTGCTGCCGCACCTCATCCAGTACGTTGATTTCTTGCCCCCACAATCGTTCGCCGATCTGCGTAGGCAGCGACCCCAAGGGAGTATCAAGCGCATCGGCCAGACTATGCGCCACATCGGTGCTCACGACGAGCGTGCGATAGCCCAATTCTGCCGCACGCACGGCTGTCGCTGCCGAGGTCGTTGTCTTACCAACGCCGCCCTTGCCGAGGTAGAGGATCAGCCGCATTGATGCATCCTTTGCCTATCTGTCGTCATGAAGTAAAGTCGCTCTTCCCGCTGATGCGACGCCGCATCAATTGTATATGTTGCAAAGCGCCTCGTCAATCAGCTATGGTACACTACACTTCGATGATACCTGATCATCGCTGCTACATCAAGGTGCAAGGATTTACAGTGCTTTCCGATCTCTTTCTTATTCGTCACGGGCAACCAATTCACAACCCGGCCATTCGGTACGATTTACCGCCAGGTCCCGATCTCTCCGAGCGCGGACGCGCCGAGGCCCGGCAGGCCGCCGCTTTCTTGGCTGACAAAGGGATTGAACAGCTCTTGGTTTCGCCTTTCGCACGCACAACACAAACCGCAGAAGTCCTAGTCGACGCACTTGGTCTGCCGGCACGTTTACCACCCTCGTGCAAGAGCACGCGCCGCACGAGTCGTTCGAACACGTGCGCGACCGTGTCCGTGAGTTACTGGCCAGTCTAAACGATTCACCTTACCAGCGGGTGGCAATCGTCACTCATGGCTCACCGATTCGCGCCCTGTTGCTCGAACTTAGTCATGATCAGATCGATCTACGGCAACACGTTTACCATGGCGGCAATCCGGCACCAACTTGCGGAATCTGGCACGTGGCGTTCAATCAACAGCGTGCGTGCCGCTGGGCGCTGGTATTCAAACCATCGTAGCGGCCAGAGCGCTAGACCAGCTGCGTAATGCCATCGTGTGCTGGCGCACTGGCGACAAACACGTTGTGGAGGAGTGGTTGTGAGCAACCTGGATCAAGTCATTGCAGCATTCGCTAAACGCCTGCGCACTGCCCGCCACGTAGCAGTGCTCACCGGCGCCGGAATCTCTGCTGAAAGTGGCATTCCAACGTTTCGTGATGCCCAGACAGGCCTCTGGTCGCATTTTAACCCTGAAGAATTGGCCTCCCCAGCCGGCTTCGCCCGCAACCCGGCTCTGGTCTGGCGCTGGTACGCCGAACGCCGTGTCAAAGCTTGCGCTGCGCAACCCAACCCCGCCCACCTTGCCCTCGCGCGACTGGCAGCTCTGACCCCGCAATTAACGCTGATAACCCAGAATATCGATGGTCTCCACCAGCGTGCCGGCAGCCCCAATGTGATCGAGTTGCATGGCAGCCTTCATCGCGCGCGCTGTACGGTTGATGGATCAGTGCATACCAGCTGGGATTACGACGAAGAGCTACCTACCTGTCCAAATTGCGGTGGATTGCTGCGACCTGATGTCGTGTGGTTTGGCGAGATGCTGCCACGTGCAGCCTTAGAAAAGGCCTGGGCCGCTGCCCTCGATTGTAATGTTTTTATGTCAATTGGAACCTCAGGCGTTGTAGAGCCAGCGGCATCGTTGCCCCGGATTGCCCTCGATCGTAAGGCCAGTGTGCTGATCCTCAATCTTGAACAGCAAACCGTGGCGCGGCCACCGCTCTTTACCATCCACGGCAAAGCTGGTGAAGTGCTGCCACGCCTAATCGCGGCAGCGTTTCCGCAGCAATGACATACTCACCCGCTCTCGCTTGCAGGAGCGGGTGAGTATAAGTATCAACCTATTTGACGCTAACGTTGCCCTATTGCATCGCCGCCATTGCCGCATCACGGAACGCATTCACCGCGGCATCGATCACCCGCTGCGGATCACCACCGGCCGAGGTAACAATCGCACGCAGCGTCTCACCGTTGCGAAGGCGCGCGCGAATCGTCGCTACATCAAGACTGGTCTGCTCGGCGGCCGCCTGGATCAACCAACCCAGCGCACTCCGCTGCCCTCCTTTCGCTGCCTGTTCCGCTATTTGCGCACCTAGACTAGTATCATTCACCAGGGTTGTTGCTTGCTCTCGGATTGACGCCAGTATCTGATCAGCCGCAGCCTGGGTCAACCATCCGTTACTCACCGCCCGATCGAGACGCGTTTTGGCGGCATCAACTACGGCCTGCACCAGCGCATTACCGCTGCTGCCATTGGCCGCCGCAATCTGTGCCAGACTGCGACCATTCTGCAATTCGGCGCGGATCGTAGCCGAATCGAGACCAGTTAATGTACTGAGTGTGCGGATCAGTTGACCAACACTGACGACGCCCAATCCCCGCCAGCCGCCACCACCACGGCCGTAGCCCAATTCAGCAACGGTTGGATCGGGAACTGTCGCCTGCGCTGCATTGACCAGCGCCGGTTGTCCCCAGAGTAGGGCCAACGCGAGCGTAATACTAGCCAGACTATTGAACAACGCCCGTTTCATAGCGTCTCCTTCCTAATTGCTACGTACTGCTGGCACAACCCACCGCCTCCGACGATGTAGCTATAGTATATCGTCAAGACGATGTAGCTATAGTATATCGTCAAGCTGTGAAAAACTGATGAAGTAGTCGTGAGCAGATGTTGTAGGATCCCTGCAACATCTGCACGCCGATAACGTCGTATCAGCAAACCGAAGAACACCTACGACTATAGAGAAGAAGGAGTATTGTATGAACACCAAACGCCTCACCCGTAGCTCGACAGACAGCATGATCGGCGGTGTCTGCGGCGGCCTGGCCCGTTACTTCGGTATCGACAGCACAATTGTCCGCCTGATCTTTGTATTGGCTGTCTTAAGCGGTCTTAGCCCGCTCATTTACATCTTTCTCTGGATCATTATGCCCAAAGAGGAAACGATCCAGCACATACCACCAACGGCACACGATCCTACTGGTGAGTGGAAGTACGATCCATACACCGGTCAGCGACTGCGCTAAACCAACATCTAGCAGCGCCGGATTGCGCTCCTAGATGTTGACGCTGCTGCACCACGATCGTATCATTCGCATAACGGTCATCGTGTGCGAAGAGCTGGGACTTCGGTATATGAGTTTGCCCGCAACAATTGTCAGCCTAGTTACGACAACGCTCGGTCAGCCAATTGAGCGGGTTGAACCGTTGGACGGAAGTTTTGGCGTACACCTAGCCCGCCTGACTATCGGTGGCCAACGATTTGCACTCAAGTGGGCCTCCCATGGCGCACCTGCAGCAATGGTCGCCGCCGAAGCTTATGGTCTGCGTACACTCGCTGCTACGCAGACCATTCGCGTCCCAACGATTATCCTGGCCCAGGAAGCCGATGCCCGCCTGCCGGCGCTGATGCTCAGTGAATGGATCGAGAGTGATGGCCGTCCGCTCGATGCAGCTCAACTCGGCGAGCAACTGGCTGCGCTTCACCGCTGCACGGCCACTGCTTATGGTCTCGAGCGCGACAACTTCATTGGCGGCACACCGCAATCCAATGGCTGGCTGGACGACTGGATCACCTTCTTTCGCGATCGTCGCCTGTTGCCGCAGATTGAATTAGCTAACCGCAATGGTCGCCTATCACCATCGCGGCGGCAAATGCTCGAACGTGTGCTATGCCGCCTCGAAGATTGGCTCGGAGGTGTACCACGCGTTCCCTCGCTAATCCACGGCGATCTGTGGAGGGGCAATGTCATTAGTGGGCCTAACGGCGTACCGGTGCTCATCGATCCGGCTATCTCGTATAGTGATCGCGAAGCAGAGCTAGCCTTCACTGAACTCTTTGGTGGCTTTTCGCCTCGTTTCTATGCGGCCTATCATGCGGCCTGGCCGCTTGCCCCCGGTTACCACGAGCGCCGCGACCTCTACAATCTGTACCACCTCATCAACCATCTCAACCTGTTCGGCGAAGGTTACGGTCCCCAGGTTGATGCCATTGCTCGCCGCTACGCCTGATCATTTGCCGTGGGATCGTTCAAACTAATAAACGCGGGAACAACGTCTGATTGCTCCCGCGTCAGCCTGTGCACTGCTAGGGTATCGCTAGCGCGTCTGCTCTTGATTGCGAGTGCGTTTACAGGTATTAATGCGGAGCAGCCAGTAGAGCGGACATACGGCATATGCTGCCGTAGCAAACATGATCAAGGCGAGAAAACCACAGATAATCTGTAGCCAGAAGATCTGACCGAACAGCGAGATCAAACCGAAAATCATCGTTAAAACGAGACGAATATCGCGATCAAGGGTACCTACGTTGCGGGTAACCATACCACATCTTCCTTTCGCTGAACCTTTCTCGTGCTCAGAATAACAATCTCACAAAAATCTGTCGGTAAAGATCTCGCTACTGGCTGTAGCAGTTGCTTACCAGTATTGTGAGGAGTCACCGCGTATTGCCCGATCAGCGAGGTGCGACTCTTATGCTACAATAGGATTGTTTCGCCGATGTCATGCTGTGGGGAGCTATGAAGGACGAAACCACCGAAATGCCTGCCGATCAGAACGATCCGTTTGGTCTGGCCGTCGTGCGCGATTTGTTGCAGATGCTCGAGCAGAGTGACGTATACGAAATCACTATTGAGCGTGGTAACGCCAAACTCCATGTCAAGCGCGGCCAGGCCAGTGGCGTGATCTATCACCATGCCACTCTACCCCCCGCGCCAATGAGCGCACCCATGGCCGCCCCCCTACCAACCACACCGGTTACCCCCTTCGTGCAACCACCACCGGTTCCCGAAGGGCCGCCAGTAGAGATGCCAGCCGGCCACACGATTACAGCGCCGATGGTTGGCACCTTCTACGCTGCTCCATCGCCTAAAGACAAACCGTTTGTGCAGGAAGGCGATGAGATTCGCGTCGGTGACACGGTTGGCATTATTGAAGCGATGAAGATGATGAACGAGATTGAAAGTGATGTGGCTGGTCGTGTCGCCCGAATTCTGGTGAAGAATGGTCAGCCAGTCGAGTACGGGCAGCCGTTAATGGTCATCGAACCGCTCTGATGCGTGCTTTTACCGTGTCCGACCTCAACAATGCCCTCCGCACTCATATTGAGGGCGAGGGTATCTTTTTCGATATCTGGCTGCTGGCTGAAGTGATTGAGTTCCGTCGTTATCCGTCGGGACACTGCTACTTCACGCTGAAAGATGAACAGGCCAGCATTCGCGCCGTGCTCTGGCGCAGTGCTGCCGAACGGTTGCCAATGCTGCCGGCCAACGGCGAAGCCGTACTGGCACACGGACGGGTCGGCTTCTACGAAGCGCGTGGCGAGGTACAATTTATCGTCGATCAGATTGTGTCGGCTGGCACTGGTCTGCTCAGTGCCCAGCTCGAACAACTGCGGGCCCGCCTCGAAGCGGAAGGACTGTTCGATGATCGGCGCAAACGACCACTCCCTGATCTGCCGCGCCGGATTGGTATCGTCACCTCGCCCCAGGCGGCAGCATTGCAAGACATGCTCAATATCCTCCGTCGCCGTTATCCACTGGCTGAGGTGCTCTTGTCGCCATGCCTGGTGCAGGGCGAGCTGGCCCCAGCCAGTATCGTCGCCGCCTTGCGCCGCATCTACGCCGAACCGGTCGATCTCATCATCCTGGCGCGCGGCGGTGGAGCGAGCGAAGACCTGGCTGCGTTCAACGATGAACAGGTTGTACGGACCATTGCCGCTAGTCCAGTGCCGGTCATTACCGGCGTTGGTCACGAGACAGACACGACCCTGGTTGACGCCGTTGCCGATGTGCGCGCACCTACCCCTTCAGCCGCCGCTGAACTGGCAACGCCTACCACCAGCGACTTGCAGCAGCGCCTGCAAGAATTGCGTGAACGCGCAACTTCAGCGATACAGTCCCGCATTGACGAACAGCGACGTGCCGTTTCCCAACAGATGACTCTTCTCCAGCGTAACCATCCCCGCCGCCAGATCGATACCGCTCGCCAGACCGTCGATGAGCTGTCACGCCGGGCAAGCCGCGCTTTTGAACGTTATCTTCAGCTTGAACAGACCCGCCTACACAGCTGGCAGGCCCGCCTGAATACACTGAGTCCACAAGCTACGTTGTCCCGCGGCTATGCGATTGTGCAACGAGCCAATGGGCAAGTGGTGACCGATCCGGCTCACGTGCAACCTGGGGAACACCTTTCCCTGACCTTGCGCGCTGGTACGTTGCGTGTGACCGCGGAGGGAAACGATGAGTAATTCAAACCCTGTTGAACAGTATGAAACGTTGCTAGCCGAATTACAGAAAGTTGTGGAACGGCTTGAGCACGGTGAGCTATCGTTAGCTGAAGCGTTGCAGTTGTACGAACGTGGTACTGAGCTGGTTATAGCCTGCCAGCAACTACTCGATACCGCCGAGCTGCGCGTGCGCCAGCTCGAAGGTGCCTGAGATCGAGCCGTCAATGACGATGGGTGTATTGATTGCAGAACAAATTCATAGTTACCCCTGGCGACAGCGTTTCTGGCGCTCGGTAATCGGAGGGCTGCTAGTTAGCGTAAGCCTGCTGATAACCGCATACCAGCTGGCACGCGGTCTCCTTTTGCTTAACGAACCGTTACTGCGCTGGCTGCAGCAGACACCCTGGCTGCGTCTTTTGTACGACTGGTTGTCACCGTTGCCGTCTGATTGGCAAGCTTGGCTACCAGAAGCACTGGTCGGGTTACTATGGGCTGCCGCTGGGCTGACAGTCGCGCTCATTTTGCTTAATGTGCTGCCCGCGATTCGCGTTAGTCATCGTGGCTTGCTCGTCGAATTCGCCGGTGGCTGGTTACCAGTAGCCTGGACTGATCTGCAGGCCATTCACGTGACCGGTGATCAGGCTGGTCAGCGATTTGTGTTGTTAGTCATTCTCACGAAAGCGTCAAAACGTCTGACCGGCTGGCATCGTCTATACGGACTGATCTATGGTACCACGCTGCGCCCGTCATTCCTGATTTCATCGACCATTACCGACTTTGATTCCTTGCTCAACACTATTTTGCAAGAAAATAGCCGTGCGATCCGTGGTTCCGAAGATGCACGGCCAGTTGTGATCGATGAACAACGCCGTTCGTGGCTGTTTGGACTGTTCCTACGCGGTGATAGCGCTACCGAGCCATTGCCAGCCACAGGCAGTCTGCCACCGCTCAGCGAGCCCGATGTCAACGCCGTGCTACCGATCTTCTCTCCAATTCGCCTAGCCCAGCTCGGTCTAGTTATCCTAACGCTTGGCGCTGGCCTGTGGCATTATCGTAGTTATTGGGATCGCGCGTTAACGTTGCTGTTTCCCGCCCTGCGCAGCAATCCAGCTTTCCAGTGGGTGGGTCAGCAGCCACTCTACAATGCTATCTTCAATGCCTATCAAGGTGTTGGTGTACCCCTCTTTGGCATCGCTGGCCGCCCAGATCTACCAGCACCAATTTGGCTGTTCGTCGCTGGGCATTTGATGCTAGCACTGGTGCTTATCACGCTCGCGATATTATTTATCGCTCTACCCATTGCCGCCACTGCCGGACAAGAGGGGATGCGCTTGCGGTTCTTGCCCCGGCCTTTACCCGGCGAACGCTTTGTATCCTGGAACCAGATCACGGCACTTTACCCGATCGATCTGGGATCTGGACCCAGTATTGCTTTCGTCCAATCACCACAGCTGCCCTGGCTCTGTCACCTGATTGGCTTAATTGTCTGTGGCCGTTGGGTGCCTGGCACCGTATTGGTAGGAACCATGCGGAATTGGACGGCACTGCTTGACCGATGCGCGGAACGCCTGAGTCATGTACCGCCGATCAATCAGTCACCACGTTTTCAGCCAGCAACTTTTGTCACAAACGTGCAACTAATCGGACAACCATTGGCAACGATTAGCGAATTGGCAGCAGAACTGAAGGTGACCGGTAGTTCAATAGGAGCATTGCTGTGGAAAGCAGGATACGCAATGTTCATTGTCTCCCTGCCACTGGGGTTGATGTTTTTCATTTCCAACGTGATTGATGGCGACCGCTGGCCAAGTTGGGGAGCACTACTAGGCGGGATGGGCTTTTTACTTGCCGGTCTGCTCGAATGGCCGCTCATCGTGTTCATTTCCTTGATCATCCACGGCGATTTTTCAAACGAACAAGAGCAATCTTACATCTTCGCTCTATACCCCCCTGTGCAGATGATGTCGCGCTTGCCACTGATGATCCTTGCGCTCGCGCTTTTGATCGTCAATCTGCCATGGCTGGCTGCAATTGTCTGGTTAGTTGCGCTAGCACTCACCTACTGGATAACTACGGCGCTTTGGGTACACGTATACGGATGGGATGGCACGCAGGCTATTGTAGGCGGTCTGCTGCCTGTGATTTGGCACGTCTTTGTGATGTTGGCTTTCTGGTCATTGCGCTGACCCCGAATCGTCACTCTTCTGCATCACCCGCCGCTAACCGAATTGACAATCGTCTAGGCCAGACATACCATTAGCGAGCGCTGATGCATAGAGCAAAGCATCGTGATAAGAGCCGCTTACCGCAAACTACTCGTTCAGAACTGCGCAATTGAGAGGAGTTCGTGATGGAGGATCGCACCCAGATTACGACTAATGCTGCTCCAGCAGCAATCGGCCCGTATTCACAGGCTATTCGAGCCGGTAACCTAATCTTTGTCTCTGGTCAATTACCGATCAATCCGACTACTGGCGAGATGATTAGCGATGACATTGGCGCAATGACCCGGCAGATTTTTACCAATATCGCCGCTATTTTACAAGCAGCGGGCAGCTCACTCGATCGGATTGTGAAAACGACTGTTTTTCTGGCCGATCTGAACGATTTTGCAGCTATGAATGCTGCATATGCCGAACATTTTGGTGACGCTCCGCCGGCCCGCTCGACGGTGCAGGTGGCCCGTCTGCCACGTGATGCCCGGATTGAGATTGAAGTGATCGCGCTGGCGTAACCGAGCCATACCAACGTGCATTGAACACCACCACCGATCTGGAACGACAATTACGCACATCGGTTGCCCCTGTTGCGCGGTTTATTATGTAGAACCGGATCCAGGGGAACCTCGCTTATGCAACTGCGATCGACTTCCATTGTCGTTCTGATCGGAATATTGGCGATCGTGGCCTGGTTTCAGCGTCCAGATGGTCAACTCCATGTGACCCTATTACCCACCGCCGGAGATGCTGTCCTGATCCAGTCGCCCGGCGGCAGCTTTACATTAATCGATGGCGGGCGCAATCCTACCGCTCTGGCCGTTGAACTAGGGATGCGCATGCCCTTTTGGCAACGATCACTGGCCGCTATCATCCTAACTCGCGCAAACAACCAAAACAGTCTGGGGCAGTTAGGAATATTGCGCCGGTATCACCCTGGGCTAGCGCTGGCCACGATCGTTCCAGCCGGTGAGTGGCGCGACCTGCTCAGGTCACTGGCCACACCAACGCGCCAATTGCAATCCGGTCAGCAGATCGATCTTGGTGGCGCGCGCTTGCATGTGTTAGCAGCGGCAGGTGGTGATGATGGCGGCGCTGTATTGCTGATCGAATATCGCGCCACGCGCATTTTGATCCATACCGGTGGCAGTGTCGGTGATAGTGCACTGGCAGCGCTAGCTGGGCAGCGGATCGATCTGCTGATCTACCCATGGCAGCGACCAATCGACATACCGTCGCTCGAACAACTGCATATTCGCGCTGTCGCTTTCAGCATCGGCTTTGAAGCTGATGAACCGGTGCTGCAAACCTTCCACGAACGGAAACGCCTGGCACCATACCTGTACCATCCCAAACTTGACGGCGCCATCCAGTTAGTTAGCGATGGCCGCCGCGCCATAATTACAACGCAGCCACCATGAATGATCGGATCAGTATCGTTTTACTCATCATCAGTGCAGCACTTATGCTGCTCGGCATCGGTGCATGGCTCTGGCGTCGTTGGTATCGCGACGATCCAACGAACGCCGCACGTCGCATTTTCAAAAACAGCGCCATCACCTTCGGTCTGCGCCTGTTTGTGCGCGGGCTCGACACTGTGATCTTATTCTTGCTGGTCGGTGCACTCGATCCAGCAGCATTAGGTGCGTACAACACCGCCGCGCTGCTCGTAGCCCAATACCTCGCTACCTTCACTGAATTCGGACTAGGCATTCTGCTCACGCGCGAAGCAGCGCGGCATCCCGACGCAGCCCAACGACTGTTCGGCATGACTCTGACCCTCCGACTGCTCTTGATCGTTGGCGCCGCTGCACCAGTAGCATGGCTAGTCATCGGTATCTATAACACTATCGGTGCCCTCGGCCTAAGTGAACCACTCACTGCTGAGGGACAACAGGCAATCTGGATCTTACTACTCACGCTCGTACCAAGCGCCTACAGCGGGGCCGTCACGGCACTTTACAATGCCAGCGAGCGGATGGAAACGCCGGCAATGATCGAAGTGCTTACTGCCCTGCTCAGTTTTCTTGCTCGAATCGGTGTGCTTGGGCTGGGCTGGGGTGTCATCGGCCTGGCATGGGCAGCAGTTCTGGTCAGCACCATCACGGCCCTAATCTTTTTCGGATTGCAGGTACACACCTTCTTTGCGCCAACTCTCAGCTTTGATCTGCGTGCCATCCGTGCGTTGATGTCTCAGGCGTTACCGCTCATGCTCAACAATCTACTCAGTGTTATCTTCTTTCGCTTCGACCTCTTCATCGTACGAGCATTTGGCGGTAATAATGCCGATGTACTGGTGCAGCAATACGTGCTACCGTACCAATTACTCAACATCGCGCTAGTGCTGCCACCAGCAGTGACCTTCGCCGTTTTCCCATTGTTGGCACGCCGGGCCAGCGGTGCACGTAGCGATCTGGCTCTAGCCCAACGACGTACCCTCCGCATCTTGCTCTTAATTGCCTTCCCATTGGCAATGGGTATGACCTTGCTGGCTGATGATTTGGTCTGGATCTTTACTCGCCGCCGCTTCGATGAGTATTTACCTTCGGTCACAGTCCTATCGATTCTGGCCTGGTTTCTGCCACTCTCCTTTGCCAATGGCTTATTGCAATATGTCTTAATTGCCATTGAACGTCAGGCTGCCATCACTCGCGCGTTCGTCATCGGGGCCATCTTCAATTTAGTCACCAATCTGATTGCGATTCCACTGGCTATTCGGCTGGGCCGACCTGAAGACGCCTTGCTGGCTGCCGCATTCATCACTATCGCCTCAGAGATCGTGCTCTACACTGTCTTTCGCTCTGCCCTCCATCAGGAAGAATTGCCACCATTCCTGCTCCACCTGATGTGGCAACCGGCCTTAGCCAGCCTAGCGATGGCGATCGCAATGCTGCCAGTGCTCATCTGGCTACCTGGCTGGATCGGCAGCCTTTGTGCACTGGCGATCGGGCCGCTAGTGTATGGTGTGGTGCTGTGGTTTATCGGCGCGATCGGCGCTGACGATCTGGCACTAGCGCGGCGAATTATTGGACGAGTAACGTAAGTGATGCCTCAGAACGTACCCAACCGTACCAATGACACTTGATACAGCTTTGATGCCGTATCTGGAATGTGGTGCTCGTCATCGTCCCCAACACCGCATACTCCATTGTGAGCATAGAGGAAAAGTCTGGAACGCACCCCACGACAGTGATTGCAGGCAATCTTAACATTGTGACCTCTGGTAATTATGCTGTTCCCTGATGCGCCAGCGTTGCTCTACGGTCAGTTATTGGAAACAGCCACAACTGAACCTAAAGACCGACACATCAACGATCGCACAACTGGTATCGATGCCGGCACCTATGCCATCCAATCACGAATGGCCAGCTGCCCAACCTTGTTTGGAGCAAACCATATTTCAGACTCCGCCTACGATCCAGTACAAGATTAACCACCTCACCGTGGCACTATCGAATGTGTGTTATCCGGCTGAGGAATTAATCACCACTCCTCTCAAACCTGAGCAACTCAAACCCATACACCTTGTTAGGCACTTGTAGACAGTAGCTGCTGATCCGCAACGTTCTACGAGCGATAGCAACTTCGCTTCGTACATTCCGCTGCAGCCTACACAGCACAGCAGAGCAGGTATCGCTTGCTCAGGAAACGATACCTGAATTGCGCCGAATACCTGTGCCTAGCCATAACCTGGCGGGTTGCCGGGTCGATATAGGTATACCTGAGGGATGAATGTACCTCCCGCTAATAGACTGGTAGGCACCAAGATCAGCAACAGGATCGCCAGTGACGCACCGTCAGTACGCCCAACCTACTTAGCGACGGGGTGGTTCAATAGCTGCTCAGCACGCTGCTCTTACCTGTATTCTATCTCACCGCCTCTGCTCATCCACCAGAACCTCCCGGCCCAGCCGAACAGCTAACGGTAAACACTGCCACCAGATGGTATTCCCAAAAAAACAAAAATCCACTACGTCATTCATCAAATATTAATCAAGAGCCACCCCTTTTATTGCAGATTTTTTCACAAAGAATAACAGAACAAGACAACCAAATTTTAACTCCCAAGCCTAGCAGAAACGTTTTTAGTGTCACAAATCAACTAAATGAATTTCAAATTGTACTAATTACAACCTTGTTATCACCTTATTTTCATGATATTATCGCCTTGATATATTACATTTTTACTTCATTTGACCGTATATTATCGACAACGGCAGCGGGTATGAGCGTAAGGAGGCTGATATGAACCGCTTGCGAATTCTCTTGAGTGTGATCACCACGGTTATGGTACTAACAATCAGCGGCGTGACCCCACTGGCAGCAGCACCATTCTCTGGTCGCAATACGTTTGTCAACACTCGCTTTGCCACCGTGTGGAGCCGCACTGACAGTGAGTCGGTACGCGGTGGTCGGACCTGGTATTGGGGGCCGGAGCCTTGGTTTGATTACGGCGAGTTTTACCGCGAGAGTCCGAACAGCACGCGCGTAGTGCAGTACTTCGATAAGGCACGCATGGAGATCAACGATCCGAATACTGGGATCGTGACCAATGGCTTGCTCGTGAAAGAGCTGGTGAGTGGACGGATACAGCTTGGTGATAGTCCTTTCGATGTTATCTATGGCGAGGGTTCAGATGTGCCCGTAGCTGGTAATCCACGTGTTGCCAATCCGGTCGCACCTGGTTATCGCGATTTTGCTGGTTTGGCGACAATTGATAATGGCTATCGTGAACCAGTACGGCTTAATCAGCGCGTGAATAGCGTGATTGCTCGCGGCGGCAATCTCAACCTTCGCGACGATTTGGCATTACCAGAAACGACGATTGTACAGTACAACAACATAACCGGTCATAACATCCCGCGCGTCTTCTGGGATTTTATGAATATGCGGGGGAAAGTCGTTGAAAATGGCCGCGTTGTGACTGCTCCGATTGTCGATTGGCTGTTCGCTATAGGGTATCCGATTACCGACCCTTACTGGACGCGCGCGGTAGTTGGGGATACCGAGCGTGATGTGTTGGTACAACTCTTTGAACGACGAGTGCTGACTTACACCCCCAGCAATCCTGCCGGCTATCAGGTCGAAATGGGCAACGTCGGCCAGCACTACTTCCAGTGGCGCTATCCGCATTTGGGCACACCGTGGGCCGCACCCGACCCCACTACTCCGCTGATATACGCCTCAAATATTGACACTGGCAGCCACTGGGAATTGTACCGGGCAACGTTCAACGGCGGAGGTCAGCGGCTGACCTTCAATAACGGCGAGACAGTTGCTTTCTCGTGGCGGCGTAGCTGGGATCCCAACCAGCTTTACCTGATCGTCGACTCGCGACGGAATAGCCCACAGTACCGCCAGATCTACGCGCTGAATGTAACTGCCGCTACTGAGGGAGAACAAGCGGCGGACGCAAGAGCAATACGGATCAGCTATAGCAACGGTGACGGTAACTACCCGCCGCCGGATAATGATTTCTCAACAACCCCCGGCAGCGAATACAACGCTATGGCCTCACCCGATGGACAGGCACTGGCTTTCGTCTCTGAACGAGAGGGTATCCCGCAACTCTATCTGCGCCGCTTGCAATTCCCATTGCGAGGCTTTGCCCAACCGGCCACCTACTATACAGAGCCTTGTAATGTTGAAACGCCAACCTGGGCACCCGACGGGCGCAGTCTCTTCTGGGTTAGCAACTGCTCGGGCAATTTCGAGATCTACCAGGCTGATCTGAAACTATTCTTCATCGATGGCAACTTCTACAATGCAAGTACGATCAACGTTCGTAACCTAAGCAACAACGCGGCGAACGACCGCTTCGCACGAGTGTCGCCAGATGGAAAGTTGATCGCCTTTTCCAGCGACCGTGACGGTAACTGGGAGATTTATGTGATGAACACCGACGGCAGCAACCTACGGCGGCTGACAAACCATCCGGCTACCGATGAGGCCCCAACCTGGTCGGCTGATGGCAGACAACTGGCTTTCGCCAGCGACCGGGATGGCGATTTCGAGATTTATATCCTCAACGTTAGCGATGGTGTCATTACCCAGCAGGTGACGCAGAATACGGCCCAGGATCGCTGGCCGCTGTGGGCACAATAGCGCAGCGAGTACGATGGCCCTCACGAGCGAGATGTTCGTGAGGGCTCCATTTTTACCAGGGAAGCAGAGGTGCAGCGCAGTGATGACAATACAATACCCTGCGCAGCATCACTATCAGTACTCCTCCAGCGACGGCGCTTCAGGTTACGCCACTACTGTCAATCCTCGCTTCAGTACTATCCGGAGCCGTGCCCTCGATGAGACTGTGAGCGGGACTCGACGTAGTATTAAAGACTGTTTTGGGTCATCCACGAAAGTCGTCGGCTGCTCCTACCCAACTAAAATCAATCTCCCTTGATCGAGCGACCTATCACCTCGCAAACCCGCTCTCAGTGGCCGATAAACGAATTGGCTCCTGGTTGAGCGCCAGCACCTCGAAATACAGACGGCCTTAGTTTGAGAACTTCGTTTATCCAACTTGACACACCCACAACCCGCGCAACAGTGCCGCAAACGATTCTTCGCGCGCATGTCTCCTGCTGGGAAGCTGAGCACAAGTAATCAGGACAGCAACCTGCAGTGGCAGATAAACTATCCTGCTCTCGATCACGCACCACGATCGCTGTCAGATGGCAGCTAACTGACTGCGACTAGCGATCGCGATGGCGATTTTGAGTGGATATTCGCAACACCAATGATGATGTTAGCATCCAGGCTCAGCTCCCGAACACGGCACCGAAACGCTAGCCGTTGTGGGCACAAGAGCATAGTAGGAAGTGAACAGGGGACGTAGCCTAGAACACGAACTAGCGAAAATGGTGCGATGTTTAGGAGCGACACAATACATAATTTATTTTGCCCAGTCGAGTGACGAGCTGTTAGCGAGCAAACACCCCAGCGCACAAACCATCAGCGCTCATCTGCCTGTCACTATGCTCGCCGCTGAATGTGCATCAGTGCAATGCTGACAGGTACCGTCTACACCACTTTCTTACGGTTAGCTACTGCATAGCTTAGCAGAACGCCGGTCTGCAGCAACCTGCTCGTTCATCCCGAAGACTTACCGTTTGCGGGCACGCGCGAGATCAGCACTTTATCGACCCGCAAGCCGTCCATATCTACTACCTCGAAGCGCCAACCATCCCATTGTGCCACATCGCCAGCGGTTGGAATCTGACCGATCAGGCTGATCACAAGACCAGCGAGGGTTTCGTAGCGGTAGGTTTCTTCATCGGGCAATTCATCCACTTCGAGCAGTGCCCGCACCTCGTCTACCGGCAGCGATCCCTCTACCAGATACGAGCCATCTTCACGGCGGACAATAGGCGGCGGAGTAGCGTCATCATACTCGTCATCAATTTCACCGACCAGCTCCTCGAGCACGTCTTCGAGTGTTACCACACCCTCGATGCCACCCAGTTCACCTACGACCAACGCCATATGGCGGCGGCTACGGCGAAAGGTCGTCAGCAACGCCGATGCTCGACTATTTTCAGGTACATAGAGCGGCGGTGAAACTGCTTCGCGTACCAGCGCCTGTTCACCTCGCTTACGGTAGAGCAGCAGCAAGTCACGCACATGCACAATGCCAATGATCTGATCGGGCGTCTCTTCATAGACCGGAAAGCGTGAATAGCCACTCGCCAGCAATTCATCGATCACTTCGCCGAGTGTACGATCGGCTTCGACCATTTCCACGTCGTGACGTGGGGTCATGATATGACGAACCGCACGGTCACTGAACTTAAAAACGCGATCGATAAACTGCTGTTCTTGCGGTTCAACTTCGCCTGTCTCAGTCCCTTCGCGCACCAAAGCTCGAATATCCTCTTCGGTGACACGCTCTTCTTCTACATTAGCCCGCCCGATCAGAGCCAGGACTAGGCGGGTGGAAGCACTAAGCAAGATAATGACCGGCGTACTAATCTGTGCCAAGAAGAGCATAGGCCGTGCCATCAGTGTGGCTATCGTTTCAGCGCTCTGCAAAGCGATCCGCTTGGGTACCAGTTCGCCCAACACCAGCGATAGATAGGTCACTAACAGCACGACCAGAAACTGAGCAATCTGGTTAGCATATGGCGCAAGGAGCGGATATTGCGCGAGCCATGGTGCTAACTGACCAGTCAGGGTCGCACCAGCAAAGACACCATTAAGAGTACCGATCAGCGTAATGCCGATCTGCACTGCTGACAAAAAGCGGTCGGGGTCTTCTTGGAGCTGGAGCGCCACTCTCGCGCTTGTGCTGCCATCCTCAGCGCGTTGTTCGAGACGGCCGCGTCGCGCTGAGACGACAGCCAGTTCAGTGGCGGCAAATAAGCCGTTTGCTAGCGCCAAGGCAATGATAATCAACAATTCCTGCATGGGTCGTTCTCAGGCAGAGCCTCTGCTACCACGAGAGCGTCGGTCAGTTGGATGTTGGCAGGTAGTGCCACGCACAACTGGAACCCGTCTGCTCGATATGCCGGTACCAAAGAGATACAGATCTACAACGAATTGTGCCCAACATTCCTGCCTCTGCAGTTCTACAGGCAAGCACAAATGGCGACGGTTACTCGAACCGTCGCCTGGTTGCGCATTGCCTGAGCTACGTTCAGGTTCCATCTACTGATAGTGAATAATGCGCAGAAAACTGGCTGCCTGCAATGACGCACCGCCCACAAGCGCACCGTCAATATCAGGTTGGGCCATTAATTCATCAATATTATCCGGCTTCACGCTGCCACCATACTGAATACGCACCGCTGCCGCCACATCCGCCCCGTACAGATTGGTCAACGTCGCCCGAATTGCAGCATGCATCGCCTGTGCGTCAGTAGGTGTCGCCGTATCACCCGTACCAATCGCCCAAATCGGTTCGTAGGCAATCACCACGTTAGCCATTTGCTCTGATGTTATATCAAGGAGCGCCGCGCGCACTTGGGCCACCACAATTGGTTCGGCCTGACCGGCATCACGCTGCGGTTTGCTCTCGCCGACACAAACAATAGGGCGCAAACCATGGGCCAGGGCGGCACGAATTTTGCGGTTGACAAAGGCGTCGCTCTCCCCAAAATATTGTCGACGCTCGCTATGGCCAATGATCACATAACGACAACCAACATCAACCAGCATCGACGGTGACACTTCGCCAGTAAAAGCCCCTTGCGCTTCAGGATAGAGATTTTGCGCTCCCAACCCTAACGGACTATCGGCCAACAATGGCGATACCGCAGCTAGGGCGGTAAACGGTGGACAGACAATCGCTTCGCGATCGGTGAGAGTACCCAGGCCGGCTAGCACATCACGCACTAGTGCTTTCGCCTCACCGATGGTCTTATACATCTTCCAATTGCCAGCAATTAACGGAGTACGCATCACGTCCTCGATTTACAACACTCGGTCTAGGGTTCGTAATATGTTGAAGAGAATACTGTCGCTCAACAAAAAGGTCAGACCAACACCTAGCGCCACGGTGCTAGCAAAGACTTTCCAATCCCATGCCAGTACTTTCGCACCATCAAACGGACCAGCCGGGATCATATTGAAGAGACCAATCCAGGCGTTAAAGCGAAACCCGACATAGCAGACGGTGATCCAGAAATCAAACCCTGGTGGCTTGAAAGCGATCACGGGGATAAAGAGGAGAAGAAACACGAGTGACAAAGCCAAATTGGTCACTGGGCCAGCCAAGGCGATAATTCCGCTCTGGCGGACAGTAAGCAGGCCACGATGCCAGACTGCGCCAGGCGCGGCAATAAAGATGCCTAAAAAACTGATCAATATCGATAACAATAGCCAGCGATCATTGGCAATAAAATGGGCTTGCGCACCATAACCGCGCGCAATGACCCGATGGGCCAGTTCGTGCAACACAAACCCGATACCCGCAACCACTGCCGCCACGATCAGATTGGTGAAAAAGCGACCGCTCAGCAGGTTCGACGCACCAGTTTGCATAATAGCAAAGGCAAGCGTCGTTCCGGCCCACGCCTTCAGCAATTCCACATTATCATTGGGCGGTCGGCTGAAAATATCATCCAGTGTGGTGAAATTGCGCACAGAGATTCCCGTTACGGTTACGATTACACGGATTGACCTCTCTGCAATTATAGCACATTGCCACACGCTAATTCCGGCAGCAGCGCACCTAAAAGACGAGGTGGCCAGATGCACATCCCAGCGCCGCTATCCATGCGCTAACAGCAGCACCTGTAAACGATGTGTGCGTCTGGCCATTGCAGGTCAAGCGATCGTCAATACCCTATTGACGACGGATTATTTCGACCAGTTCCTCAAGCGAGAGTTGCGAGAAGTGGCGCGGAGGCGCTTTCGGCGTACCGCAGAGCAAGAGGCGATGGCTGGGGTGCAGATACCAATCGGCTTGGCTATCGCACTGACGTAGCGTTTCATAGACGGGTTGCAGATCAACCCGTGAGCGGCGTTGGGCTGTGATCCCCATATAACCGCGCCGATCACGGTAGGCGAAGAGCACCGCGCCATAGCTGAACGCCAATCGTGACGAGCCACCGTCGGCACTCTGAACAGCGATCCCCAAGCCCCAAGGCGTTTCAAACTCAAGCCGATTCTGAAAAGCTTGTTCGAACCGTAATTGGCGGACCTCGTGCTCATACCAAGCATCAAGGTTGGCCAGCATAGCCTGTGCCACATGGTGCGGACGATTTGGGTACAGAGCATTGTATCCGGCAATCAGGTCAGTGATATTGAAAAACACATGACCTGGCCGGTAGTCAGCGTGATCGATACGCGTTACCTGATCAACGAGACGCTTCAGGGCCTCGTCATTGGGGGCAACGGCACGCCGAACTAGCTCAGCAGCGCTGAGGGTCGGATCATCGGTCTGATGATGATCGAATCGGCCCCCGCCGGTATCAACATGAATAATGCGCGGGTCGGAGTCAACCGGCTGATCTCGCCACGTCCGTCCGGCGGGCACAAATCGTAGATCAGCGTCTTTCGCCGGGCCAAACCGCATCAACAACCAGATGGCGGTCAAGCAGTCGAGATCAGGGGCCAGATGACCCACAATCATCAACGGCGTTTCCACGAGACAAACACTTCTAGAGCATTTCTCTGGCAACGAACGTTACCTTCACATAGATACAGCTGTGGCAGTGTTCCCATACCGGGCAGGTTACTGGCCGCTTACCTAGAGCGGTTACTACCCTCTGCTTAAGCGCTGGTTGCGACAGTTCGTTCTATATCGCTAGCAGAGAAATGCTACGACTTTTCTAAATGTCAAATCTTGTGCTTAATATAGCACAGCAGACGCAGTTCCTCAAGTCGGCAGCGTCCTTTATTCAGCCAATATCATACACGATCTGTCACATCTTTGGCTTGTGATCACCTACGCAGATAAGCATACCTGTTGGTCGGTGCGTACAGGCACCTCAGGTGCCAACCAGCTATGTCAAACGTGACGCGTAGCTGTCTGCAGGAGAATCGCGTCTTTCCACGGACACTGGATTGCTGGGAAAGAAGAATTAGACTAGGTTTCGCATGCCGCTGGGCTAGGTTCCTGTAGCCGGTGAGCAAGGGTGAGCGTTAAAGCAGGGTTAGTTCCTGCACACTCCTACTCCGCTTCCTCAATCGCTGCCATCACATGATCAGTGACAACGGCCCGACCAGCTACAACCGTTAAAGCAATCACGTCGATCCGCCAGCCGACGCCTGGCGGCACATCGTGTGCTATCAGGTACGCGTAGGCTAACGTGATCAAACGCTGACGCTTCCGGGCCGTAATTGACTCAAGCGCGTACTGATCGTGGCGTGCGCGCACTTCAACAAAAACAAGCTGGTCGCCATCACGGGCGACCAGATCAATCTCACCGAAGCGGCAGCGCCAGTTGCGGTCAATGATGGTGTAGCCACGCTGCTCAAGATAGGTTTGCGCCACCTGCTCGCCTCGATCGCCAAGCCGGCGCCTAGGTGTAGGCATACTTACGCCAGACATCATGCCGCTCAAGCTCGCCGAGGAGCGCAAAAGCCAGATACTGCGGCTGGCGCGGCGTCGAGAGTAACGTCATATTGGCTTGTTCTGGCGTGCGACCTCCTTTGCGATGATTGCAATCACGACAGGCTGTCACCACGTTATCCCATGTCGTCTGACCACCTTGGGAACGGGGAATGACGTGATCCATTGTTAGATTTGCGCGTCCTGGTTGCTTACCACAATACTGGCAGGTTTCACGATCACGAGCGAAGACACCGCGCCGCGAACATGGCAGGCGCAACTGACGCGGGATGCGAATGTAGCGTACCAATCGGATCACCAGCGGTACGCTGTACGTTACCGATTGGGCGCGAAGATGTTGCATGGCTGCTTCGACCAGCTCTGCTTTTTCCTGGAGGAGGAGGATGATCGCGCGCCGCACTGAAATCAGTTGCAGCGGCTCATAACTTGCATTTAGAACGAGAACTCGCTGTGCCAAGTGACACCCCCCTTAACATGAACCGATGTTATCACGATAACAAAGGCTCTTGCCCGGGGGCGTCATGGCCCCGCGCTAGAGCGGCCTGATGCGGTTCGCGGAGGATACTGCCCTGATCGCGCGCAACGCCGCACTGTTGCCGCCCATATTACGCCGCCATCGATAACGGGAGGCGCAATAGCAGGCAGCCTGTCCGGTTGTAGCCGAACGGTCTGTCAGGCGATGTTGCCACTGCGAATAATCCATGAAGTTTGACCTTACCTGAAACAATCTGGCTAACCGATATACAAAGTAACATACGTTTCGCAGTGTTGTCAACCCATCATCGTGATCTTCGACCAACTTCGCTGAAAATGAGGCCATCAATCAGCTGCTCAACCGGGGCGTGATCATCGGTAAACGGGCGGAATTGAGCCATTGCTGGCGTAAATTCCCGCAATGGCCCAAACCGACCTTCGTACAACGACCAGTACATCACCAATTGCAGCGCCGGCACATCGATCCGGGCTGCATTTTCAATAAAGTTGACAATTCCATCACCAACCGGCTGGTTGACGCCGATAATGATTGCGTTACTGAAGCGCGTATCGATAATGTAGACTTGAGGAAATACTGTAATCATTGTCGACGCCAACGCATTGACCAGGCGATCATCACCACTCGCCGGTCGGCCCGCATTGACAACGGCAACGCCGCGAGGCGATAGCTTGGCTTTTACCTCGCGAAAAAATTCGACTGTCGTAAGATGAAACGGAATATACGGCTGATGGTAGGCATCTAGACCAATGACATCATATTGCCGACTAGTTGTTGCCAACCAATAGCGAGCATCTTCGTTGTAGGTCGTGAAATACGGCGCCTGAGGTGTTCCGTCGCGCATGTCGAAGTAGCGCCGCCCAACTTCACTGATTTTTCGATCAATTTCAACTGCGTCAATGATCGTATCCGAGCCGTAGATGGCCAGAAACTGTTGCGCCACGCTGCCGGCAGCTGCTCCGAGCAACGCCAAAGAGCGCACATCATCGGGATGAACGTCTGGGTAGAGGTAGGGCGCCACCGCGAAATAATCCCACGGTCCACCGTCAGTTAACAGATCGAGCGGATCACCGGTTTCGCGGTATTTTAAGCGGTAAATTGAATGCAAGGCCAGCCCTTCATTGAGGATGAGCACTCGGCGTCGGTCAACCGTACCGCTAGCATAAGTTATCTCTTGCTCGGCAACCTGAATGTAGTTGTAATCGGACTCAAATTCAGCGATTAACCGACAATTGTAACAATCGGCAGCCTTAATTACACCGACATTGAGCTGATAAGCCCCGGCCAGCACAGCGACTGCAACTACCATTAGTAACTGACGCGGATCACGCAGCCCAATCAGGCTGAGTATTACCAGAAACGCAGCGAAGAGGAAGAGCGTGTTGGTAACACCAATCGACGGTATTAGCACCAATACGGTCAAAAATGTGCCAGCAATAGAGCCAATAGTTGAGAGCGCCGAGATAGTGCCTGCAGTACGTCCAGCGTGATCAATATCTGTAGCCTGACGCAGTTGTAACCGAATAGCAAAGGGCCCGACCATTGCCATTAAGGTCACCGGTATGGCGAAGAGCAAGATCACGCCGATTAAAGCGGCCAGAAAACCGCCAGCGGCAATGCCACGCAGCGCACCCTGCGCAGTGCCCAGAATTGGTCGGGCTATAAAGGGAATGATGGCACAACTGAGTCCAGCCCAGCCGATTAGTTGAAATAAGAGCCGCCAGTCTGGTCGCCGATCAGCGAGGGTACCGCCGAGCCGATAGCCGATCGCCAGGTAGACGAGGGTCATACCGATGACGACAGCCCAGATCGGTTGTGACGTACCAAAGAACGGCGCCAGCATGCGCGGCATGACCATCTCGATCCCGAGGGTGCCAATCCCAGCGAGAAAGACAACTGCCAACAGCAATCGGTCGCTACCGCTGCGCCGTATGGAAGCAGATGGTGTCAGGTTAGCCATTCACGTATCCACGATGCATTGATAGCAATCAGTTGTAAGTGAGCGAGTCACTTGTCGGAATATGCACAGATGATCTTAGTTACAATCTGATAGCGGTTAAGCAACCTTTGTCTCACCGAATTGCACCGATGATCAGGCGCTCGAGCAACTGTAAGACCAACATCGCCACAATGGGCGAGAGGTCAAACATGCCAAAATTGGGCATAATGCTGCGAATTGGCCCCAAAATCGGCTCGGTTATCTCGTGGAGAAAGCGCGTCACCGGAAAATTGCTTTGTGGATCGACCCACGAGAGCAACACGCGCCCCAAAATGGCGTAGAACAGTACCGAGAACAAAATGCTGACAAAACTAACCAAAAACCCCGTCATGTCTACTCCCTCCTATCAGTATCGAACAATTCAAGGCGCGCCCGCACTGCGGCGGCATGAGCAAAGAGACCCTCGGCTTCGGCCAACTGGATAGCAGCCGGACCAATCCGGTTCAAACCTGCTCGATTCAGACCGACCAACGAGATTACCTTGCGAAAACTATCTACATTCACCGGCGAGGCGTAGCGCGCCGTGCCTTCAGTTGGCATGATATGTGATGGCCCGGCCACATAATCCCCTAGCACTTCAAACGATTCTTCTCCTAGGAAGACACCACCAGCATTGCGGACTTCGCCGATATACGCCCACGGATCAGCAATTAATAGACAAAGATGCTCCGGACCATAATCATTGGCCAGAGCAAATGCCGTTGCCAAATCGGGTACAAGCACGATCCCACCGCGTTGGGTGACGGCTTCCCGAGCCGCACGTGCGTTTGTTTCAGGCAGAGCGGTAAGTTGCCGTTCCACTTCACGCTGCACCTGCTCGGCCAGAGCCTGATCGGGTGTGATCAGGATCGCGCTAGCCTCGACATGTTCAGCCTGTGCTAGCAGATCAGCAGCTACGGTGCGCGGATGTGCCGTCTGATCAGCGATGATCAGCGTTTCGGTCGGGCCAGGTAGACTGACAACCCCTACCGTTCCATATACCAGCCGCATTGCCTGAATGACGTAACGATTTCCAGGTCCTGCAACGGTATCAACCCGGGGTACGCTTTCCGTACCATAAGCCAGCGCCGCAATTGCCTGCGCGCCACCCACTGCAAAGAGCCGATCTACCCCAGCAAGATGGGCTGCCGCCATAACTACCGTTGCCGGTTCCCCGGTCGTGCGTTGTGGCGGTGAGCAAACCACAAGTTCACGCACACCCGCCACCCGCGCCGGAACAGCAGCGTGGATTAACGAAGACGGCAGTGGTGCCGCTCCTCCTGGCACGTAAATCCCCACCCGATCGAGCGGACGCACGATCTGCCCTAACGCACCTTCGACGCCAAATTCTACCCAAGAGTTGCGTAGTTGTCGCTCGTGAAAACGACGGATCTCGCTGATAGCCAATAGAAGCGCACGCCGCAGAGCAGGATCGAGATCGGCGGCAGCGGCAGCCCACCGTTCACGCGGAATTTCTATCACATCGCGGTCAACCCCATCGAAGCGTAGGGTGTACTCGCGGAGAGCGACATCTCCGCGTTGTCGTACCGCAGTGATAATCTCGGCGACGGTGCGTGTGGTAGCGGCCTCATCATCGAGCGGTGCCCGTCGTAAGATTCCTGCACGAGCTACTGCTACATCACTAATTATTGGGATTGTCATTGCTGCTTACCTGCTACGCTATCGGTCACTTTACCAATCACGGAGACAGCGCTCGGATCTTGGTGATATCGTCATTCTACCGCACCTTATCAGTTATGGTCGCGCCGCCAATGTTACCTCCACGTCGAGTTGCTGACCACCCCGTTGAATGGTGAGCGTCACCCGTTCACCCACAGCACATTGATCGAGTAATCCGACGAGCTGATCGCTGGAGAAGACCGGTACACCGTTGAAGGCAAGGATAATCTCACCGCCGATCCGCACTGGCAGTCCACGGTAGGTCTCGGTGGTAGTCCCTCCACGTAGGCCAGCGCGCTCGGCTGGACTATTCGGCTGCACTGCACCGATGAGCACGCCGCGATTAATTGGTAAGCCAAAGCGATTGGCAAATAGCGTATCGACCGTCGTCATGCTGACGCCAATCCAGGGATGGTCGTAGCGTCCACCTTGGATCAGTGCTGGTGCAACCCGCGCAATTGTTTGGGATGGAACTGCATAGCCAATCCCTTCAAAATCACGCCCACCCAGACTAACAGCAATAGCTGTATTGATCCCAATTACCTCACCGCGCAAATTGAGCAATGGTCCGCCAGAATTACCTGGATTGATTGCAGCATCAGTCTGGATCACATTTGGAATACTGAAACCACCAAGATTGCTCGTGCGTCCACGTAAGGTGCGCCCCAGACCACTAATTACGCCTACTGTGAGCGTATTTTGTTCCCCAAACGGACTACCAATTGCTACCGCTGTTTGCCCCACCTGTACCGCCTGACTGTCACCAAGGGGTAACGGAGTGATCCCTTCGGGTAGGCTGGTTACTTTGATAACGGCCAGATCGCTATCAGGATCGCTGCCTACCAGATCGGCAATGACAGTGGCGCCGTTGGCAAAGCGAACCTGGATCTGTAAGGCACCGTTCACAACATGATGATTGGTAATGATATGCCCTTGATCATCGTAAAGAAAACCAGAACCCTGACCAGTTGGACCATCTGGGGTGATTGGAGGATGGCCTGGCGGTAAATTCACACTCTGGTCGACGACTACTTCGAGACTAACTACCGCTTGACTAGCACGCTGGTATAGGGCGATCAGACGTTGTTCATAGTCGGTCAGCTCTACTGCACTAGTCGATGCCAGCGGCGCCGTCGGAACCAGGGGTGGTAGCGGTGCATCTGTGGGTCGCACCGGTGGCACAGTTGGTGTGGGGATGTTCGTTGTCGGCACGTTGGATAGGCTAACGCTGCTACATCCACTTAGCAGGAAGATAAGAATGAGGCAAAAGATGTACAAGTAATGCATAGCGATGTCTCCGTGATGGTGTCAAGTGCGAGAGCCAGTGGCCCACGCAGCCTTCAGCAATGAGGGCGGAAGCCTGCGCCCTCCACAATCGCGGCTTCCCGGTAAGGCACTTCACCCATAGCCAGGGCCGCGATGGGCAACAAAACCGGCGAGAGGTGATAGTGCATCTCACCCTCGCCGGCAACCCACTTTCCATCCATCGGGTCAGGCACTAAGACGTTTGTCGCACTGAGATCGGCCAGAAACCTGGCCACACCGAAGCAAAGAAGATCCCGGCGGCAAAACCTGCCTGAACACCATTGAGCAACAGCAGCCAAAGTGGCGCAAACCACCAACCACTAGCATGACCAATGATTTCGAGCGGCCAGAGCAGAAACGGGATAACGGACAGAAGTAACCGTAATGGCCAGGACAGAGCACGATACTGCTGCAAAATTGTCGGCGTGCGGTCACCAATGCTCAGTCGCGCCAACCAGAGACCGATTGTAGCCCCCCAACAACGCGCACAAACTGCCATCGGCCAACCAAGCAACCATAGGGAACGATCGGGCGTTGGGCAAACATAAATCGACAGCAGATCACGGGCCAGAGTACCAGCATCACTGATCAATGGTAAGCCGGTGGCACGCAGTAGCGGTGAAGCGATTGGGCCGAGAAACAAGATCCACAGAAGGAGATCAAACATCCAACGTGGCCATGGTCTGATCGGATGCGGAGTCGGCAACGCGTATAGTGTCATGCAATCACCTAGGTACAACTATGCAAAGCAACCTGGACGCTCACTGCCACCGCGTTACCGCGCCTGTCGCGCTAACCGACGCACATCCCACCAGATAGAGGGGAGTTGAAGCAGTTTTTCACGCAGCGGCACGTAAGCGCGTCGGGTATATGAATCATACTGGTTAGCGACGATTTTATCAAGGATGCCGCGATACACGCGTGCCGCAGCAGCTACGGCTAATCGCACTTCAGGAGGTAGGAGTGCAATGCCTGGCCAGCTCTCGTCATAGAGGCGATGGGCGCGTTCAATTTGAAACTTCATCAGCGCGATAAAGCGCTCATCGTACACCCGAGCCAGGATATCCTCGGCGGTCAAGCCAAAGCGCACCAGTTCTTCCTCGGGCAAGTAGACACGCTGGCGATCAGCATCTTCACCAATATCACGCAGAATATTGGTTAACTGCAAGGCGACACCCAGCTTGATCGCATACGGCGCTGCACCAGGAGCAGCACCAGTAATCCCGATCACCAGCAGACCAACCACCGACGCCACACGGTAGCAGTAAAGCCAGAGATCGGCAAAAGTGGCGTAACGCGAGATGGTCAGATCCATTGCGACCCCGGCCAGCAGCTCATCGATTAAATGCGGAGCAAGATTGTAACGTCGGCAGGTATCAGCCCAGGCCAGCAACACAGGGTGCGAGGTGTCGAAACGGGGACGGCGAGCGACCATTACCCACTCGGCCAATGCACGCGCTGGATCAGAAGGGGCCATGTCAACGGTATCATCAGTTGTGCGACAAAAAGCGTACAATGCCCGCACTGCCCGTCGCTGCGATGGCGGTAAGAATTGGGTGCTGAAGAAAAAACTCTTCGAATGGCGGCGAATGATCTGATCACAGATCGCATACGCCTTTGCCAATGACCGAACGGGTGGCGGCGGGAGTTCATCGGTGTGTGAGGGGGTGGGCAAATCGCTGAGATGAAAAAGTTGGGCCAGCTGCTCATCGGCCGGCAGTGCTTGACTCACAGGTAATCCGCTCTCGCGCGTTAGAATCGAGATCGAATTCAGCGACACACCGCACTCCTTTTGTCACATATTCATGCTTATTTGTACTATACGCAAAATCGTGCGTACGAGCAAGATGGAATCAAGCGTTACCGGCCTGAAGACGCCAGTAACGCTTGCTATGCGCTCACAACCGCTAGCGATTGCGACTCAGGAGTGACGCGACGTTCTCTACAGCTTCCTGTGCATCACGGCCCAGAAACGTTCCTGGCATTTTGTGGGTCAACACTGGATTGAGATTAAAAGCGCGTCCACCATAGCCAAAAAGTGGCGTTGGCGGTGGCAATTGCTGCAATGCCCGCCCGATTTCAAGCAATTGCGTTGCCGTTTCCGTCGTCGAAGCCGACAGACAGACCAGATCGGGCTGAATATGGCGCACAGCATCAAGCAGATCCTTTACCGGCACTTCAGGACCGAGGTAGATTACTTGCCAGCCATGGCGCACCAGGAATACTGCCAGCATCAGGGCGCCCAGATCGTGCTGTTCGCTCGGTGCGCATCCAACCACAATCAACCCACGCCCTTCGGTAACGTTGTAGGTATTAAAGAGGCTTGCTAGCTTGCGCCGAATAAACTGGGTTGCAAAATGCTCAGCCGTCACCGAGATACGCCCAGCATGCCACTGCTCTCCGATCTCAACCATCGCCGGTTGGATCAGTTTGAGAAACACATCCTCGAGAGGATACAGGGCAAAGGCTTCACCCAGGATCTGCTCAGCACGAGTGGCGTCAAAATCGACGAGTGCACTAATGATACGCGCCTGCATGCGCTCCCAAGTGTGCGGTTCAGTATCAACCGCAGTATTCAGCCACGACAGGCTCGTCTCACTCCCATCAATCATCAATGCGATCGCTTGGCTGATGGTCAAGCCCTCAGCCGTGCGGTCGCGCAGCCAGCGAATCGTGGCAATGTCGCGCTCAGAGTAGAGGCGATGCCCACCTTCTGTGCGCTGCGGACGCGGCACACCGTAACGACGTTCCCATGCGCGGAAGGTATCAGCTGGTACGCCGGTCTCCTGCGCGACAGCCTTGGTGTTGTATCGCGGCTTGTCTGAAAATTGGGAGAGAAAATGTTGCGGCGCCATGGTTCCGCGACCCTTCCCAACGCTCATAAGGTATGATAACAAAGTCGCATAATCTTTACACCCAATTTGTATTGTACCACGGTTCACAATTCTTGATAAACTCTGTACGCTCGCCTTTGGCTGCAAGAGCATTGCGTCATACGTGGTACAATGTTGTCAATATTGTATCATGTTGCACAATCACTGTCAACGAAATGCACAATCAATCACGATATAATCCCATCACATTGGGTTACGTGCAGCCGTCACGATTATGCGGGCTTTAATTACTGGAATTAATGGCTTTGTGGGTGGCCATCTTGCCGAATATTTACTGGCCGACGGGCGCTGGGAAGTATGGGGGCTATCACGTTCGGCCAAGCTTACCTTGCCCGAGCTAGTTGGTCAGGTTCAGCTAGTGCAGGCCGACCTGGCTAACGCCGAAGCTACAGCGCGGGCCATTGTGCAAGTGCGGCCGAATGTTATCTTCCATCTCGCTGGGCAGTCGTTCGTGCCCGAATCGTTTCGGGATCCGGCCGGCACACTGGCTGCCAATACCCTGGGCGCATTGCATATCTTTCTGGCCTTGATCGAATACCGCCTCACAACGCGCGTGCTGGTGATTGGCACTAACGAAGAGTACGGTAAAATCGAGCCCGAAGATTTGCCAATTGATGAAGACACCCCGCTCCGCCCCACCAGTCCATACGGTGTGAGCAAAGCGGCGCAGAGTTTACTGGCCTTACAATACTATTACAGCCATGGGCTCGACCTCGTGCGGATACGACCATTCACCCACATTGGCCCTCGCCAAAATGAGCGGTTTGTGACTGCCGCTTTTGCTCGCCAGATTGCTCGCATCGAACTCGGCCTGCAACCACCCATCGTACAGGTTGGCAATCTGGCTGCCCAGCGTGATTTCTCTGATGTGCGCGATGTGGTTGCTGCCTACGCACTGCTGGCCGAACACGGTGAGAGCGGTGCAGTCTACAATGTCGGTTCTGGCCGGGCAGTAATGGTGCGCGAGCTGCTCGATATGCTGCTCGCCGAATGCACCGTGCCGGTGGAGGTGCGGCTCAACCCTGAATTGATGCGTCCAATTGATATTCCTCTGGTTGTCTGCGATGCCAGTCGGCTGCGTGTCCGCACCGGCTGGCAACCCCGTTATACACTGGCTGAAACGCTGCATGACATTTTGAGCTATTGGCGAGAACGAGTGCGGATGGAAGCGTTGACCGCTAGCTAAGAGAATCGTCACCAAATTGGTGCCGTTGCGTAAGGGCTTTGTGGTCTGAACTCGCTATACTACACTCATTCAATAATACGGAGTCGTCTTGTTCTATTCTGACATCTGAAACACTGCTATGAAAGCTGTTATTCTCGTTGGCGGTCAAGGTACACGCCTGCGCCCTCTCACCTGCCGTACACCCAAACCAATGCTTCCCCTGGTCAACCAGCCTTTCATCGAATGGATGCTGCTCCGGCTTCGCGATTATGGCATTAATGAAGCCATTCTAGCTGTTCAGTATCTGGCCGACCGCTTCCGCAGTGCCCTTGGCGATGGTTCTCGCTTGGGAATGCGCTTGCATATCGTTGAAGAACCTGAACCACGCGGCACTGCTGGCGCTGTAAAGCATGTCGAGCACCTGCTAGATGGTACGACCTTTGTCTTCAACGGCGATGTAATGACCGACCTCGATCTCAAGGCAATGCTCGATTTTCACCGCGAACGGGGCAGTAAGGTGACGATTTCGCTTACGCCAGTCGATGACCCTACTCAGTTCGGGCTGGTTGAAATCGATCGGGATGGGCGCGTGCGTCGGTTTGTAGAAAAACCGCGCCTAGAAGATATCACTACTAACCTCATTAATGCCGGTACCTACTTGATTGAGCCAGAAATCTTCCGTTATGTGCCACCCAATCAGTTTTACATGTTCGAGCGCGGTCTCTTCCCAGTAGTATTGCAGACTGGCGACCCAATGTACGGCTTTCCCTCGCGCGCTTATTGGACTGATATTGGCAAGCCGCAAACCTATCTTGATGTTCACCACGATATTCTGATCGGTAAAGTTCAGTATCATTTCCGCGGCCAACAGGTGAGTGAACGGATCTGGGTAGAAGGAGAAGTGGAGATCCATTCCAGTGCTCAAATCGTCGGTCCGGTCGTGATCGGCAATGGCACCCGGATCGGCCGCGGTACCCGTATCGTTGGTCCGACCGTGATCGGCGCCCGATGCGTGATCGGCCCTGAATGCCATGTTGAAGGCGTAGTCATGTGGGATAACAACATCATCGAAGAGGGAGTCACACTACGCAACTGTGTCTTGGGCGCTGGCAACCGGATCGGTGAACGCTCACATATCGTCGATGGCGCAATCATCAGCGACGAATGCCAGATCGGTCAGGAGAATCGGCTTGAGCGTGGGATACGTATTTGGCCCGGCACGGCGCTGGCCGATAACGCGATTTCATTCTAACCTGAGCGTACACATTCCAGGGCGCGCTTGGCGCGCCCTACGCGATTCATCTCTACTGGGACGGTGGCGCAGGCGGTAACCGCTGATCTAAGAGATCGCGAATTTCGCTCAACAACTGCTCACCCAGAGTCAGGGTCGGCACCAGAGACGCAGATGGCGCAGCCGGCGGTGTTGGTCTGGTCAACATGCGATTGGCTGTGCGCACAATCAGAAACAATACCAGCGCCACCAACAAGAAATTAATCATTGCAGTCAAGAACGAACCATACGCTAGCACCGGTCCAGCTGCCTGGGCCTCGGCCAACGTAGTTGCCGTCTGTCCAGCTAGTGGGATGAAGTAGTTGCTCAAATCGGCACGCCCGCCGATTAGCAAACCGATGATCGGGTTGATAATATCGTGGACTAGGGCATTGATGACGGCAGTGAACGCTGCCCCGATAATTACCCCAATCGCCAGATCAAGCACGCTTCCCCGACTGATAAATTCGCGAAATTCCTTGAACATAACTTCTCCCTACGTATACAGCACCAGCACATGCGGACAGGACCGTTGCAATGCTGACTATTCCACCCCATCTAGTGTTTGCCCAAAAAGCCTATATCTCAATCATTGAACATTAGTCCAAAAATCTTCACACACAGTTGTGGGCTATTGGCCTCTTACAAACAGAACTTGTGATACTGTGTACATAGTATCACTGCTAAAAGTAAGACTCGCGTTGGGAAGGTCAAACATATGGCACGCCCAAAACGACCGCCACATCCGATGATTGCCCGTGCACGTGCACATCTACGCACAATTGCACCCGATTTGCAGTATGCCCCCCTGATTCTGCGAACCCTCGATGGCCCCCCTGGCAGTCCGCGCTATGCAGTCTCGGTGGCGCGTTGTAAAAACGTTGGCGAGTGTCCTTACGATATGGCAGATCCTTCAGTTTGCACGGTGCCAAGCTGCGATCTCCGTCGCTCACTTCGCCTCTTGCTCAATGCCGACGGTAGCCTGGCCCAGGTCATCGAAGGTCATCGACGCTGGAATCCGCGACCGCTGGATGATATTGGACCATAGTGACAGAGCAACAAGGAGGTTGCGATGTACCGTCACATTCTCGTTCCGCTCGATGGCTCGGCGCTAGCCGAGCAGGTGTTACCACATGTACACGCGCTGGCTGCCAACGAGGGTACGGTGAAGATCACATTACTGCGCGCTGTACCACCCATCTTCACCACCAGCGTTGATTACAGTGGGATACTGGCCACAACCCCTGATACCATCTCGACGATGGAACAAGAAGCGCTGGAGTACCTCAATCAGATAGCCCGACAGTTCCAGAGCGAAGGTTATCAGGTGCATGTCGAGATCAGCGCCCTGCCACCCGCCGAAGCGATTATCGAGTATGCTGAAAACCACGATGTCGATCTGATTGTAATTGCCACCCATGGACGCAGCGGCATCAGCCGCTGGGTCTTTGGCAGTGTCACCCAGAAGGTTGTTCAAGTCGCGCCTACGCCGGTACTAGTCATCCGCCCCAAGCGAAGCGGTGATTAGCCATAACTACAAGCCTGCAGCCCAACCGGGCAGGGCAAGGATTCTCTTGTCCTGCCTCATTTGCTGCACACAGTCCCCTGCCACTATCTCCCTGTGAATTGCCTGTGCAAAAGTTGTGTTGTCAGTTCAGCTATTGACGCAACCTAAGTTATCCTGCTAATCTGTTCTTAACAATTCTTTTTTTCCTTTCCAGCACACGCCCATCGGGCGCGGGCTTGCGTCAAGGAGGACAGCCATGCGAGCGTTCGAACCGGAAAGGATTCACAACATCGGCATATTCGGGCACCTCGGCAGCGGGAAGACAACGCTGGCCGAGGCAATGCTAATGACCGCCCACGCCATCCCGCGGATGGGGCGCGTCGAGGATGGGTCAACGACGAGTGACTACGATCCTGACGAGCACCGCCGCGGGATGTCTATTTCACTCAGCGTGTTGCCCCTCGAGTGGAATGGCGACAAGATCAATCTGATTGATGTGCCCGGTGCGGCAGATTTTGCTGGCGAAGCAGCAGCAGCGATGCGCGTGATCGACGGCGCAATCTTGGTGCTCGACGCCAGTGCCGGTGTTGAAGTCGGCACCGAACTCTTCTGGGAAATGGCGGTACAACACCGTGTTCCTCGTATTTTGTTCATCAATAAGCTTGACCGTGAGAATGCTAATTTCTACCGCGTTATCGAACAAGCGCGTGAAGTTCTCGATGCCGCAGTGATTCCGCTTCAGATTCCAATCGGATCCGGCAAAGACTTCAAGGGCATTATCTCGTTGCGCCAGCAACGAGCCTGGCTGACCAGCCCTAAACACGATGGTGGCTACATCGAAGCCGATGTGCCGACTGAACTCGATGCACTGATGCACGAGTGGCGCACGGCTCTGATTGATAAAATTGCAGCAACCAACGATCATCTGATTGAGCGGTATTTGGAAGGCGGCGAAGATGCGCTCACCCGTGAAGAGCTTCTGCTCGGGCTGCGCACTGGGATCGCTGATGGCTCAATTGTGCCGGTCTTTTGTGGTTCGGCAACTGAGGTGGTTGGCATTGCTCAGCTCCTTAACGGAATTATCGACTCGATCCCAGCTGCTGGACGCAAAACCACAACCGCTACCGATCTCGCTACCGAGACCGAGGTTGAATTGGGACCCAATCGCAGTGAACCACTAGCGGCGCTGGTGTTCAAGACTGTAGCCGACACATACGGCAAACTGAGTTATTTCCGGGTCTTCGCCGGTGAAGTACGTGCTGGGATGACCTTAATAAATGCCCGCACGCGCAAAGAGGAGCGGATCGCTCATGTGTATATTGTGCGCGGCAAAGAGCAGATTGAAGTCGAAGCAGTCGGGCCAGGCGATATTGGCTTACTTACCAAACTCGGCGAGACGCAGACCAACGATACGCTCTGTCTGCCATCACGGCCCTTGAAGCTCAAGCCCATCGAATTCCCCGCGCCGGCTTTCATTGCTACTGTCAAACCGCGTAGCCGCGCTGATCTCGATAAGCTCAGCTCAGCGCTCAGTCGGATGATCGAGGAAGATCCCTCATTACAGGCGTCACGTGATACCCGCACTGGTGAAGCGCTCCTCAGCGGACTGAGCGAGACCCACCTCCAGATCATCGCCGAGCGGATGAAGCGTAAGTTCGACGTGAACATCGACCTAGAGCTGCCACGCATCCCCTACCGTGAGACAATTCGGAGCATCGCGACGGCACAATATCGGCACAAGAAACAGACCGGCGGTGCTGGTCAATTCGCCGATGTCTCTTTGCGCGTTGAGCCGTTACCGCCCGATCCGAATCGGGCCGATCCGCTCGAATTTGTCAACGAGATCGTCGGTGGCGTCATCTCGCGCGGTTTTATGCCAGCGATCGAGAAGGGTATTCGCGAGGCGATGGAAGAGGGGATTATTTCCGGAAACCCAGTTGTCGATGTGCGAGCTGCTGTCTTCGATGGCAAAGAGCATCCGGTTGACTCGAAAGAAATTGCTTTCAAGACAGCAGCGAAAGAAGCATTCCGCCTGGCGGCCCAGAAGGCTGGTGTGATCATCCTCGAACCGATCTACCATATGGAGATCGTTGTGCCTGATCAGTACGCTGGCGACGTGATGAGTGACATGAGCACCCGCCGCGGTCGCGTACAGGGTATGATGCCGCATGGCAACGGCAAGACAGTGATCCACGCGCAAGCTCCACTGGCCGAAATTCAACGCTACGCAACCGATCTGCGCGGTATGACTCAGGGTCGCGGACGATTCTCAATCAGTTTCGCAGGCTACGAAGAAGTGCCTCCTCATCTTGTGAACCAGATCGTCGAGGCGTACAAGAAGGAATTGGAGGCGGCGCATAGCCATTAATAGCTTTTTATTCGCCGCAGTCATCACCTGAACGCAATCTACCCATTACTCGCGGGCAGAGCAACCAGAGCTGGTTGCTCTGTCCGTTGTTGTTTGCTTTGTAGTGGTTGTAACCGGCAGAGCATTGCCCCTATTCAAGGACGAGAGTGGCTACCAGCAGATTTTTCAAAATTAGAACAACAACTCTATGACTTGCAAGCCTGTGCGTATGCAGATTTAGATTGTATCTACCAACATAATCTAGAACAAGACTTCCCTGATTACATTTACCTGGCAAGAAACAATGACCAGGTTACCGACTATCCACTCTATACAGCGCTCAGGTATTCTTCGATGTATCACCTGATCTATGAAAAGCCTACGATAGCAATTTTTCAAAAAATCCCTCCCCAGTAGCCAACAATCTACTATGGTTGATCAAATGACACGGCTGAACTCATCACCGGCACAATCTGTCGCTGACCTTGACGCATTGCTGCTCCCGGCGTATACTGTCATTCAATGGCAATGACGGGGACGAGTAACTGCCGCTTGCCCGCCAGCGAGCCCGGGACGGTGGAAGCCGGGTGGAACCAATGGCAGTGAAGATCACCCCTGAGCCGGCAGGTGAACCGCGAAGCTGTGCGCTTCGCGCAGTAGCTGCGCCCGGAGTGCCCACCGTTATCAGGGCAGAGCGTTGGTAGACGCTCACAGAGTGCGACTCGCTCACCAAATTGGAGCGCCGTCGAATCGGGGTGGTACCGCGGGGTTGATTAGCCTCGTCCCCTTGAGGGATGAGGCTTTTTTGATCTAGCGCGCACGGAGGTTCCATGTTTAAACCGGTTGACCCAAATGTCAAGTTTCCTCAGTTGGAAGAGGAAGTGCTGGCGTGGTGGGAGGCAAACAATATTGTCGCTAAAGCGCTGACTTCAGGCGAGAAGCCGTTTGTCTTTTATGAAGGCCCGCCGACGGCAAACGGGCGGCCCGGTCTTCATCATACCATCTCGCGCAGTTTCAAAGATGTGATCCTGCGCTATCGCTCGATGCAGGGCTATCGCATCATCGGCCGCCGTGAAGGGTGGGATACGCATGGTTTGCCCGTTGAAATCGAGATCGAGAAGAAGCTCGGTTTCAGCAGTAAATCTGACATCGAGCGTTTCGGTATCGCCAAATTCAACCGTCTTTGCCGGGAAAGTGTCTGGGAATATATCCAGGAGTGGCGGGCGTTCACCAAACGCATCGCTTTCTGGTTGAGCGAAGACGCATATATTACGTATGAGAATGACTATATCGAGTCGACATGGTGGATTTTCCGCCAACTCTGGGATCGCGGTTTGCTCTTCCGCGACTACAAAGTGACGATGCATTGTCCGCGCTGCGGCACCAGCCTTAGTGATCACGAGGTAAGCCTTGGCGCACGTGACGATGTGGACGATCCGAGTGTGTACGTCAAGTTCCGCGTGAATGGCTTCACGACACCGCCACCAGCAGTTGATGGCACGCTCGAGGGTACGTTCCTCGTCGCTTGGACGACAACCCCTTGGACGTTACCGGCCAATGTGGCGCTGGCTGTTAAGCACGACGCTGAATATGTTGAAGTAGAACACAATGGTGAACGGTTGGTGCTGGCTGCTGCGCTGGTCCCGGCCGTGTTTTCCACCGATAGCTACACCATAGTGCGCCGCTTCCGCGGTAACGATCTGGTTGGACTGCGCTATGAGCCACTCTTCCGCGGGGTGCCCAGCACCGGTGATACCGTAGATTGGGAAACAACGTACCGTGTGATCGCTGATGAGATAGTCAGTCTCGACGATGGGACCGGGATCGTGCATATCGCGCCAGCGTATGGTGATCTCGAAGTCGGGCGTAAGCACGGCTTACCAACCCTCTTCTCGGTTGGTTTAGACGGCAAGGTGCTGCCAGAGTTTGCCGATCTCGGGTTTGCCGGTAAGTTCTTTAAAGAGGCCGATCCCGATATCACGCGCAACCTTAAATCGCGCGGTTTGCTCCTCCGTAGTGGTCGCATCCGCCACTATTACCCCTTCTGCTGGCGTTGCAGTACGCCGTTGCTCTACTACGCCAAGCGTTCGTGGTACATCCGCACTACCGCATTTAAGGCCGATCTGGTTGCTAACAATCAGCAGATCCATTGGGTTCCCGAACATATCCGCGATGGTCGGTTCGGTAATTGGCTCGAAAACAATATCGACTGGGCGATCAGCCGCGAACGTTACTGGGGAACACCAATCCCGATCTGGACCAACGCCGATGGTTCGCATATGGTCTGTATCGGCTCACTAGCCGAGCTCGAAGCCAAGGTCGGTCGCTCGCTGCGCGATATCGATTTGCACCGACCCTACATCGACGAGATCGTCTGGGAAGACCCAGAGCATGGCTTGATGCGCCGAATTCCTGATGTAGCCGATTGCTGGTTCGACAGCGGTTCGATGCCGGTAGCGCAATGGCACTATCCATTTGAAAATCGCGAGATTTTCGAGATGGCTCATCCTGCCGACTATATCTGCGAAGCGGTTGACCAGACGCGCGGCTGGTTTTACACCCTACACGCTGTTAGCACGCTGCTCTTCGACCGACCAGCGTTCAAGAATGTGATCTGTTTGGGTCACATTCTTGATGAGCACGGTTTGAAGATGAGCAAGAGCAAGGGCAACGTGATCGAGCCGGAAGAGGTCATCAATGCCTACGGTGTTGATGCGTTACGCTGGTATCTGTTTACTGCAACACCGCCCGGCAATGCCCGTCGCTTCAGTATGGCGCTGGTCAGCGAGAGTATGCGGAAATTCCTGCTTACGCTCTGGAACACGTATGCGTTCTTCGTCACCTACGCTAACCTTGACCAATGGCAACCAAACAGTGACCGCACTGCTGTGTTACAACCAATCGACCGCTGGGCACTGGCTGCACTCAATCAGCTCGTGCAGCAAGTAACTACTGCCTTCGAAGACTACGACGTCTATACAGCGGCCAATGCGATCGAGCACTTTGTTGATGAGCTATCAAACTGGTACGTGCGACGCAACCGCCGTCGCTTCTGGAAGAGTGAGGGTGACGCCGACAAAGAAGCTGCTTACCAGACCCTTTATACCTGTCTGGTGACAGTTGCCAAACTGGCGGCGCCATTTACTCCGTTTGTTAGCGAGGTTATGTACCGCAACTTGGTGGCCGAGCAAGACCCTGCAGCGCCAGAGAGTGTTCACTTAGCGCGTTGGCCACAGGTTGATCAAACGCTGCTCGACGCGCAACTGGTTGCTGACACTGAAGCATTGCTGACCGCGGTGTCACTGGGGCGAGCGGCGCGTAAGCAGGCGAATCTCAAGGTACGGCAGCCGCTGAGTGAACTGTGGCTGCGGGCCAGCACAGCATCAGCCCTCAATGGTGTGCGTCGCTTTGAGGCCGAACTCCGCGATGAGTTGAACGTCAAAGCGGTTCGGTATCTCGATGCTAGCAGCGCTGTAGTCGAGTATCGGCTGAAACCTAACCTGCGCTTAGTGGGTAAGAAGTTTGGCAAGCTCGTGCCGGCGCTGACTGCGGCGTTACGCGATCTGAGTGGCGATGCAGCTCGTGCAGTAGCTCAGGCAGTGGAAGCTGGTCAGCCAGTACGATTGTTGGTTGATGGTCAAGAGCTAGAGCTCCAACCCGAAGAGGTGTTGGTTGAAAGCAGCGCACCAGAGGGTTATGCCGTGGCAGAAGCTGATGGTATGCTGGTGGCGCTCAACACAACCATCACCGAAGAACTCCGGCTAGAAGGTGCGGCACGCGATCTGGTGCGCTATGTGCAGGACGCGCGCAAAAGTGCGGGACTAGCGATCAGCGATCGCATCCGACTTTTCCTGCACAGCACTGACGAAGCCGGCCTGCTAGCAGCAACCTTGGAAAAGTACGGCGACTACGTTAGTGCCGAAACATTAGCCATTGAGCTGGTGGTCAGTGAACCTCCAGCCGAGGCCTATACCGAAACTGACGAACTCGGCAATGGCATGGTGACAGTAGGGATTGTGAAAGCAACAGTGTAATCGAATCTGTTGTTAGCACCTGGAGCTGTGTCAGTTATAGCCTGCGCGTAGTGGCGCAGGCTATAGTCATTTGCCCGATCGTAACTGGCAGACAAGGTTGAGTGCACAATTAGATATCACTAGCTACCGCAACCGTGGCGATCAGCTTATCTAGCGTACAATGGAAATATCACCACACCGCCCGCTTATGTCACCATCAGGATTGTGTACGCAGATGGAACACAACTCGCAAACGACTGTGAATATACCAGCATTACGTCTACGACCACGCTGCAGCGGTGGGGCTGGCATCATCCGCACTACCACCGGTCTGCGCCTGATTCGCCCGCCTGGTCCGGCTAATCGCTATCGCAATGCCCAGCTCGATGATTTCGGCCGACGACCGGGCCCACCCCGCGCCTTACGGCGGCCCTATACCCTGCGGCTCCGCGCTCGAACCTCGCATCCTCGCGACCAACTCATTGGTACAGCCGGCTTCGGTTTGTGGAGCTACCCATGGGCGTGGCCCCTACGTATGCCCCAGGCCGTCTGGTTCTTCTTTGGTGCGCCACCGCACAACATGCCACTAGCCCTAGATGTACCGGGTTATGGCTGGAAAGCAGCTACCGTCGATACCGGGAATCCGGCAGCTTGGGGCTGGCTGCCTATTGCTCCTCTGGTTGTACCACTGCTCAATATCGCCCCGCTCTACCGACGGCTCTGGCCGCATATTCAACGTGCCGTTGGTGTAGCCGAAGCCATCATTGACGTTGATCTCACCGCATGGCACGACTATGAAATCCGCTGGGGTATCACGGAAAGCGTCTTATTGGTGGATGGCGCAGTTGTACTACGTGGCCCCTCACCGCGCGGCCCGCTCAGTATCGTGATCTGGATCGATAATCAATATGCAATTGTGCGGCCTACCGGCCAGTTTGGCTGGGGCATACAGGCTTGTAGCGAAACGCAGTGGTTAGAAATTGCGCTATAATAGGCTATATTAGCGATAAGCCTGCATCAGCATTACTCATCAGAAAGGTATCCGCGATGAGCTTCACCGCTAGCATCCTCATATCTTTTCGTTCTGCCGAGTCGAACGGCGCTAGTCCGGCACTGGTCAATCGGGTCGCTCGCCAGGTCGTTGATGGCCTGCGTAGTCAGAACCAGACAATTCAACCGGCATATGATGCATTGCGCAGCGGTGAAATCTACGAATGGTTGATCAATGCGTCTGAAATTGCTCAACAATTGTTGCCATTAGCCACCTTATCACTCACGATTGTCCAACTTCTGAATGAATTAAAGAAGCATCCAGAACGACCTGACAGCCCAAAAATTGAGGTAAAGATATTCTATTGGCAACAGCTAGTAACAACTCTTCCAATATTGAGCGACCAAGAACGGTCCAACCAGAACGACCAGAAACTGCTTGAACAATTGCTGCAAGAAAAACTGCCTGAACAGATCGACCCCAGCCAAATAAGCATCGAAGTCTGTGTATCTGCACCAGACCGCCGGTAAGGGTAAGCTGCCACGCTGTCGAGTGCTATAACAACACAGGGGCACAGCAACGCTGTACCCCTGGCAGCAGAAAAATCAGGTCACAATTGACTGACGTAATCAATCAGGCATCTCATTGCGTCAGTCATCAAATCGATCCGTCACCGCCCCCAGACTAGCCGACGAAACTAACTTGGCATACTTGGCTAGCACACCGCTCTTATAGCGCGGCGGACGCGGTTTCCAGGCGGCACGGCGACGCGCCAGCTCTTCATCGGAAACATTGAGTTGCAAGAGACGGGCATCGGCATCAATGGTGATACTATCGCCTTCTTCAACCAAAGCAATAGTGCCACCAACCGCCGCTTCTGGCGCCACATGCCCCACTACTAGACCATACGTACCGCCCGAAAAGCGGCCATCGGTAATCAGGCCGACACTATCACCGAGACCAGCACCAATAATGGCTGATGTAGGAGCCAGCATCTCGCGCATCCCCGGACCGCCCTTTGGCCCTTCATAGCGAATGACCACCACATCGCCCGCTTTGATTTTGCCACTCAGAATGGCCTCCAAACACTCTTCTTCGGCATCGAAGACGCGAGCCGGGCCGGTAATGTGGCGCTGCTTGATCCCGGTGATCTTGGCCACACAGCCCTCTTCGGCCAGATTACCGCGCAAGATAGCCAGATGCCCCTGAGGATAGATCGGCTGATCAAAGGGTCGGATCACATCTTGATTCGCCGGTGGCTGATCAGGGACATCGGCCAACACTTCGGCGACGGTCTGGCCGGTAATCGTCATACAATCGTCGTGGAGCAGACCGGCATTGAGCAGCATCTTCATCACCTGAGGCACACCACCTACGCGATGCAGATCGGTTGCCACGTAGCGACCCGACGGCTTTAAATCACATAGTACCGGTACTCGCTGGCGGATCGTCTCGAAATCGTCAATTGTCAGCGGTACATTGGCGGCATGAGCAATGGCTAACAGATGCAATACTGCATTTGTCGAACCACCTAGCGCCATAACGACTGCAATCGCGTTCTCGAATGATTTACGGGTCAACATCTGGCGAGCAGTACGATTGGCGCGGATTGCCTCAACCAATACTTCGCCTGAACGAGCAGCGCTCAAGGCCTTTTCTTCGTCCTCGGCAGCCATTGTCGAAGAACCAGGCAGACTCAACCCTAATGCCTCAATAGCTGATGACATCGTATTGGCAGTGTACATACCACCGCACGAACCGGCACCAGGGCACGCATGGCGTTCGATCGCGAGCAATTCATGTTCATCGATCCGGCCGGCACTATACTCACCAACCGCCTCGAAAGCACTAACAATGGTGAGATCGCGTCCTTTGTAGTGACCAGGCTTGATCGTACCGCCGTAAACGAAGATCGCCGGAATATCGAGCCGGGCCATTGCAATAAGCGCGCCAGGCATATTTTTGTCGCAGCCGCCTACCGCGAGAATACCGTCCATCCGCTGTGCATTGACCACGGTTTCAATGGAGTCGGCAATAACTTCCCGGCTGACCAGCGAATATTTCATGCCCTCCGTGCCCATCGAGATCCCGTCACTGACGGTGATCGTTCCAAAAACCTGCGGCATACCACCGGCAGCACGGATCGCCGCTTCCGCACGCGCAGCCAAGGCCCCTAGGCCTGAATTGCACGGAGTTAGGGTACTGTGCGCATTGGCCACGCCGACGATCGGCTTAGTAAAGTCATCGTCACCAAATCCGACGGCGCGCAACATTGCCCGATTGGGCGATCGCTGTGGCCCTTCGGTAATCATCCGACTGCGACGGTTTTCGCTCATCATGAGCCTCCTCAATACATCTGAACCGGAACCCATAGCGTATTGTACCGCTATTTAGCGGCAACGACGCAAGGCAGAGGCTGCCGGGTATAAATCATCAGCGACGCACGGTGATGCGTCGCTGGTAGCATTCAGGGGATTGACAAGAGGAAGTGCGCTATAAGGGGCTCGACTCAATCACCGATGTTGGTTGCTTCTTCTGCGATTGGCACTGGTGCCTCACCGCGCCCCACACCCCAGTAAATAAAGCCGAGGCTGCGCATTTCACGCGGATCGTAGAGATTACGTCCATCAATGACGACAGGCTGGCGCATGTAGCGCTTGATCCGGTGCCAATCCAACTGTTTGAACTCATTCCATTCGGTAATGAGCAGCAGAGCATCGGCATCCTTAGCAACATCGTAGGCTGTAGCCGTGAAGGTCACAGTCGGCAGTAACTCTTCAGCCCGCGGCATAGCGACCGGGTCATAAGCTTTCACCCGTGCGCCTTTCTGTAATAGTGCGTTAATGATATCAACGCTCGGCGCTTCGCGCATATCATCTGTGTTGGGTTTGAAGGATAACCCCAGCACGCCGATCAGTCGACCAGTCAAATCGCCGAGCACCGTCTCAACCTTCTTAACGAACCGTTTGCGCGCATCGCTATTGATATCCATCACTGCCTGTAGCAGTTGCGGATGACAACCGGCTGAAGCCGCCATATGGTAGAGGGCCAGCACGTCCTTGGGGAAGCAAGAACCACCATAACCAACACCAGCCTCGAGGAAATGAGGACCAATGCGCTTGTCGGCACCCATACCGCGTGCTACCTCACGCACATCAGCACCGAGACGTTCGCAAATCTGGGCAATTTCATTGATGAACGAAATGCGGGTGGCGAGAAACGCGTTGGAGGCATACTTGATCATCTCGGCAGTGCGCAAGTCGGTGATTATGATCGGCGCACCGAGTGTTTCGTGCAGCGCCGCCACCCGCTGAGCGGCTTCGCGATTCTTGGCCCCCAATACAATCCGGTCGGGCTTAAAGAAATCATTGATCGCGCTGCCTTCGCGTAAGAATTCGGGGTTTGAGACTACATCAAATTTGACATCAGGTCCGGCATGCTCGGCTATGATGTTTTCGACCATATCACCAGTACCGACCGGTACAGTACTCTTGTCGATAATAATCGAGCCAGAACGCAAATACTTGCCAATGCTACGCGCTGCAGCTTTGACGTAGGTCAAATCAGCCGCACCATCCTCACCCATGGGTGTACCCACGGTAATAAAGATGTATTCTGCGTCGGGAATACCGACTGCGTAATCATCAGTAAAGCGCAACCTACCAGCGCGCATATTCCGCTCTTGCAACTCTTCGAGCCCCGGCTCAAAGATCGGCGACTTGCCGCTGCGGAGCAATTCTAGTTTGTGTAGATCGATTTCGATGCAGGTTACCGAATGGCCGAGGTCAGCGAAGCATACACCAGTTGTTAAGCCAACATAACCCGTACCGACAACACAGATGTTTTTCACGATGGTCTCTCCTTGACGTGACTATGGATAGTGGCATTATCCATCACGATCTAGTCACTGTTGTACGCGACAGGAGTGACATTTTGATGAATAATGCCGTTGGGACTGATGACAAAACTCAGAGTGCCACGTCCACGCCTAAGCCCAACTCGGTGGCCCGTTGACATACCAGTGCCGCTACAGCCAGGTCCTGTACCGCATTACCCACCGATTTGAAAAGGGTTATCTCGTTCTCACTAGTGCGGCCGTGCACTGTGCCATTGACCAACTCACCTAGCTCACCGGCAATATGCTGCTCATTGATCAAACCAGCAGCGCGAGCCTGAATTAAGTCACCGGCCTCTGACCAGGCAGCGTGACGCTGGTCAACAAAGACACGGCTTCGCGCAACCAGATCAGGTGGGATCTCAGCCATGTCGGGCCGATAAGCACCAATCGCATTGATATGAGTGCCGGGACGGACTAGATCGGCACTGAAGAGGGGGTTAGGGCTACTCGTAGCCGTACACACGACATCGGCCTCAGCCAGTGGCACAGTGGGATCAGTGGTGATACGAATATCGCCGCGAAAGCCATCTGCACGTACCTGTGCCGCTAGGAGCGTCGCTCGATCACGGCTGCGATTCACAATCCAAAGATTATTGATCGCTGGCCGCGCCACCAGCACCGCCTGTATCTGTGGCAACGCCTGCGCGCCAGCGCCAAATACCACCAACGTGCGCGCATCAGAACGCGCGAGCAGACGGGTAGCCACCCCGGAAGCTGCACCTGTGCGTAATGCTGTCAGGTATGTTCCATCGAGAACGGCCAGCGGACGACCGCTGGTTGGATCGAACAACGTCACTAGGGCGTAAATGGTCGGTTCGGCACGGTAGAAATTCTGAGGGAAAACTGAGACGGTTTTAATACCGAGGGCTGGCATTTCGCCACCGAGACGTCCCGGCATAAAGAATGTTGTGGCGGCATAAGCGGGAGTGGCAATCGCGGTACGAAGGGGAATATCGGCCTCACCGCGCGCCAGCATACCAAACGCCTGGGCAACCGCGTCAATTGCAGCTGCCATCGGTGCGACCTGCCTCACATCAGCCGCGGAAAGAAATCGCATGCGCACCTCCTCCTTGTGCCTGCAAACGTTACAACGTCTCTATCATACGACAGAACCGGCACGGAATACGATCCATGCCGGTTCGAAGTATATAGGACGCAGGTTGAAACGCTGCAGGCAACTACGCCTGCGCCGGCTGATCAAGCTCAGTTTCGGCATCCGTTGCCGGCGGTTCGGTCTCATTATCGTTGAGCCGACGCAGCGACAGACCCATCCGCTGGCGCTGCCGGTCAAGACTAATAACGCGCGCCGTGACAATCTGTCCAGGCTGCAAGACATCACGCGGCTGCGTTTGGGGATCAGCGTCAAGCTCGCTGGCATGAATTAAGCCTTCAACTGCCTCTTCCACCTGCACGAATGCGCCAAAGGGGGTCACATTCGTTACCGGGCCCGTAACGAGCTGACCTAGGGTATAGCGCTGATCGATTGTCTCCCACGGGTTATTCTGCAACTGCCGGATCGACAACCCAATCCGCTCGCGCTCGCGGTCGATCTCGACCACAACCACTTTGACCTCCTGACCCGGCTGGAGCACCTCACGGGGGTGATTAACCCGCTGCCAGCTCAGTTCAGAAATGTGGGCTAAGCCATCGGCGCCGCCTAGATCAATAAATGCACCAAAGTTGGTGAGCTGATTTACCCGCCCAACCAGCACATCGCCCGGCTGCAACTCGGTCAGCAGGCGTTGTTTCTGCGCCTTGCGCCATTCCTGGGTCGCCGCCCGCTCGGAGAGCACTAGCCGATTGCGCTCGCGATCAACTTCGATGACCTTAAGCGGGATCTCCTGGTTGACCATCTTTTGCAGCGCTTGCTGCCGCTCGTCAGCAGCGGTACGCCCGTGCAATTGCGCCACCTGCGACGCCGGCACAAAGCCGCGGATTCGGTTAAACTGCACCAGCAGACCGCCCTTGTTGAAGCCGATCACCTTGCAGCGGGTGATACCGCCATCACGGAAGAGCTGCTCGGCCACTTCCCAGTCTTTCGCCACCTGCACCATCGTAAGCGAGAGGATCAGGTCACCATCGCGGTTCTCCGGCTCTTGCACGTAGACCTGAACGGTATCGCCGATCTTCAGCGAATTGATAAAATCATCGCCCATTTGGCGCAAATCTTGAGCCGGGATAATTCCTTCGCGCTTGGTGCCAATCGAGACTAGAACACCACTCTCTTCGATGTGCATGATCAAACCCTCGCGCAATTCACCGCGCTGGGGCCGGGCATAGTCATACTCATCAAGTAATTGGGTCCAATCCAGATCTTCCTCATTCTGCCGGGTCACAGGGTCGGGCTGGACAGACATGCTACAAAGCCTCCTCAAAAGAGATTTAGTTTTGTTTCAGCTTCCACTACAGCGACGTAAAGCGCACATGCTCATCTATACCGTGGCTTCCATGAGGCCGGGCAACCGGCTTTGCAGGCAAACAATCGCGTGCCTGAGCCACTGGCTCCGACAAAGACAAGTGCTCCAAGGCCGTCGAAACCGTTCCAGTCTGTGGAGTGCGACCGTCGCGGAAGGCGGAAACTTGTTTTACAATGCCGGCAATTATAGGCGATGATGATGAACCTGTCAACATTTTCACAAACCAGCCACCAGGTATCACTCTGATAACGCAGCATGGTTACCGTATGAGCTTGACGTTTGTCTTTCTCGATGGGATTGGGTTAGCACCAGCGACACCAGACAATCCACTGGCACACATAGCGATGCCGACACTGCACGCGCTGTTAGGTGGGCCGCTAACCAGCGAGCAGATCGGCCATCGCGATGACCTGCTCTTGACGGCGCTCGATACATGTCTAGGAGTAGAAGGTGTACCGCAGAGCGGCACGAACCATGTGGCATTACTAACTGGCGTGAATGCACCGGCGTTGCACGGGCGGCATCAGCCTCACTTTCCCCCCGTTGCGTTGCGGCCACTGCTGGTTGAACTTTCCATCTTTCGGCGTGCGCAAATGCATGGCAAACGTGTTGCCTTTGCTAATGTCTTCACCGAAACCTACTGGCAGGCGTTAGCAACGCGACGGCTACGGCGCTCGGCAAGTGTGATCGCCGCCGAAGGCGCTGGTCTCCGCCTACGTGATCTGCACGACCTCCGCCTTGGTCAAGCTCTAAGCTGGGATATCACCGGTGAGGGACTGGCAGCGCGTGAACCAACTACGGCAGCGATTCAACCTATCACACCACAACAGGCAGGCGAACGGTTGGCTCGTCTGGCGATGAACTATGATCTTGTCTTCTTTGAGAGTTTTCTGCCTGATCTTGCCGGTCACGGACGCCTCGGCCCTAATGGGGTACTAACCGCGCTCACGCGCATTGACGGTTTGTTGGCTGGTTGGCTGAGCGCCCGCCGTGCCACTGACAGCTTGCTGATTACCTCAGATCATGGCAATATCGAACAGGCGGCAACGACTGGTCACACGATTGCTCCGGCGCCACTACTGGTTATCGGACCACAGGCGGTTCATTTCCGCCATCTACGCCGGATCGACGAAGTTGCCGACGCTGTCATCGCTGCGCTGGCTGGGGAAGCAGGCTAAACGCCAGCGTAGCAGATCTACACACTAACCAGAGGAAGATATGCAACGCAAAATTCGAGTGCTCTTTGTCTGTATGGGTAATATCTGCCGGTCGCCGATGGCCGAAGCGGTCTTTCGCCATCTTGTCAATCAGGCTGGTCTCAGCGAATATTTCGAGATCGACTCAGCTGGCACTGGTGGCTGGCACGTTGGCGAACCGCCACATTGGGGGACGCAGCGCGTGTTGGCGAGCCGCAACATTTCGACCGCTGGTATGCGTGCGCGCCAGGTACGCGCTACCGATATCGACCAGTTCGATTACATTCTTGTGATGGATCGGGAAAATCTGGCTGACCTGAGCCACTTCCACCCTAAAGCTCGTGAACGGGCGCAGCTGTTGCTCAGCTTCGCGCCAGAATTAGGTGTCGATGAGGTCCCCGATCCCTACTACAACGGTCGATTTGATGAAGTGTATCATCTGATCGAGACGGCGTGTCGGAATTTACTAGCTCATATTCGCCGTGTCGAGGGGATCTAGCGGCTGCCTGACGTATTATGCCACGTCCTAGAAAGGCAGCATTGTCACAGAGCACAGTTGAGCGATCACGCGCTGCTAGTCTACTCGATCACAAACACCCGTTCATTCGGTAGCTCGATCACCTGCGGCGACCAACCTTCCGCGGCAACCAGTGCAGTCATGGAGCCGCGGTAGGTTGTCGCCATACCCACATTCCGCCCACCCAGACTACGGGAAGGAAAGGAAACGATCAGCCGCGGGGCCTGAATAGCTCGCAGCACATCGGCTCCAGCGCCACGGCGTCGCTGCTCGAGCAACGGTATCACTTTGAGCACAAGCGCAACATCAGCGGCAACAGGCGGCGGCCCGTTGACCAGATCACAGATGCTAGCCTCACCGCAAACACCGAGCAAGGGTAGCGCCGAATTAAGAAAATCACAGAGTGCAGTATCAATATCGTAAGCAGCGTAAAACGCTTGGGAAGGCAGGCGCATCCACGGAATAGCCAGCGGATTGAGCCCATACCCCCAATCGAGCACACGCCGCGGCGGCTGAGTACCTAAACAGGCTGGGTAGAGGTGCGCCAGCACCGGCAATCGTTCGCGGGTTGAGGCGTGACTAGACATCAGGTCACGACATACCTCAGTGTGCTTCATCAAATCCGTCGCTCGACGCAACTTGTCGAGCCACTGCGCATAAGGCAACGCTCGTCCGTTATAGGCCCCAATTATCTGATGCAACGCAGTCTTGGTCGCCTTTACTGCAGCTTTCAAGAACGGATACCGTTGGAGCGCTTCGCGGCCCACTCGCTCGATCAACCCTAGATCGATCGAGTGGTAACGCGCACTTGCCTGTTCCATCGCAACTCATTCGGCCAGCTTTGCCTCAAGCGGAGTGCTCATGCAGCTCCTCCCGTTCACGGCGAATGAGATCCATCACTTGCGCCATGAAATGCAGATTGTGGATAGTCACCAGCCGTAGAGCTAACGTTTCGCCAATCTTGTGGAGATGGTGTAAATATCCCAAACTATAGCGGCGACAGGTGAAACAGGTGCATCAGGGCGAAATCGGAGTATCGGCTTTGATATGCTTGCGATCGGCTAGATAGACATCGGTAAACCAATCACCGTGCAAGCGAAACCCGGGTCGCTGCGGATCAGAGGTGAAAGCCAACAATCGACCTTGACGGGCATCACGGGTTGGTAGGGCGCTATCAAAGATGTCGTACCCCATGCGGGCACAGGCGACTACGCTGGCCGGATGTCCGACACCAAGCGCGTGCATCGGAAAGCGGGCCGGGATCTGGGCACGGGTGAAGGCCAGAATCTCGCCCAGTAACTGCCCCTGTTCCTCGAGCGGCCAGCCGCCAAATCCAAAACCATCGAAACCGATATCGAGTAAGGCAGCAGCACACTCAGCGCGCAGCTCAAGATCACCCCCACCCTGCACCACCGCAAAGAGCAATGGTGGCCGCTCAAACCGTCGCTGACCGGCCAGTTGACGGTCAAACTCATCGCGGCAGCGACGCGCCCAGCGGATTGTGCGCTCAACTGAACGGCGTTGCTCGGCCGGTGAGTCGGTGACATGCGTACAATCATCAAGACAGATCAAAATATCAGCACCATAGCTCAATTGTAATTGAATACTTTTCTCAGGTGTCAGTTGAAAGCGCCGTTCGGCCCCTTCTGGCAAAAAAGTCAACCCTTGGTCAGCAATGCGTCCCTGTTTTGGATTATTGCGAATCAGCGAATATGCCTGAAAACCGCCGCTATCAGTAACAATTGGACCATCCCAAGCCGCCATACGGAGCAAACCACCAAGTGCGGTGATGGTCGAACTACCAGGTCGCTGCATCAAATGAAATACATTCATAACCAGCGCCGTAATACCGGCTTCAACCAGATCGCGACTATCAACTGCACGCACAGTACCGAACGTTGCATCAGGTAAAAAGACTGGTAGTACCAGTCGGCCGTGGTTGAGATCAAGTGAATTGACCATAATTCCAAACAAGTATGCTAAAAGAAAGAGTTGAAATTTGGTAAATGTTGCGTTATACTATCGAATGAACAATCCATATTTGATACCTGTTTATATAGGTTTGTCCTGCCTCGTATGCAGCAATTTGCAGATGTAGAGTCTTGCCTGTTTTAGGATTGACACAACCAAACATAAACACGGTATCACAGGTGAAAAGACGCATCGTGATAGAATGGAGTGACCAATGTCTGACATTACCAAAAATTTGCTAAACGTCGATCTCCGGCAGGGCGTGGTGCCTATCTCTAAAGCGGCATTATCGCTCGCTGCGTTGATCAAGCGCTCACAGGCTACCCATCAGCCAATTATCGTGACTCAGAAGGGCTACCCGGCAGGGGTTCTGCTCGATGTTGAGCTGTTCACTGCGCTGCGTGAACTGGCGGAACGCTACCAAATCGAGCAGAACGGCAAAGATAACAGCGTAAAGTAAAGCGCCAGCAGCATCTTACCACACGAATGCGCAGCCACAAATATGAGGAGCTGCGCATTCAATATTTGGGGAATGTAGATAGTACAAAGGGATCAATCTTGGGTTAGCTACCGCGCAATGCCGGTTTCTCTGCAGAGGGATAAGTCTCACCCCGACAGTGTACCTACCATCCATCACCACCCCGATCGCAATCCGCCAATGCTCGTCTGAAGGCGGTTGGTATCAGGCCCTCTCTGCCATAATGCCTTCGGTGTGAGTATCAAGCTTGGTCCAACCATACGCGGATCCGGGAATGCATTGTTGTGCACCAAACACTGCCCCTCCTTTCGCGCTCGTTAGGCGGGAAGAGAGCGAGCGGTACAGACTTGGATGAACACGCGTTGCGAACTCAGCTGCACGTCATCACCACAGCAACATGATGCTGGAATAGCCTGCGAAATCGCTGGTAGATCACACCACACGAATGATTGCTAAAACACCAACTTTTTTCTAATACTCCGGTCGGATCGGCATTTTTGGCTTCAGAAAAACGTAAAACCGCTTTCAGCTCTTGCCTAACCCTCCACTTGCACGTTTTGGCAACCTGTGCTATACTCTCAGCCGAAGTCAATCCCCAATAGCTCAACGGTAGAGCAGCTGACTGTTAATCAGCGGGTTCCTGGTTCGAATCCAGGTTGGGGAGCCAACAAGGGCTGAGCAATGCTCAGCCCTTTGTGTTTATCTTTCGACAAAACCGTTGTTGCAAGCTGGAGCAGGGTATGCATCCCGAAGAGTTTCGCCGCCTTGGCTATCAAATCATTGACCTGATCGCCGATTATCGAGCAACGATCGCCAGTCGGCCCGTCTGGTCACAAGCGCGACCTGGCGAAGTGCGTAGTCGGCTTCCAGCTACGCCGCCTGAACAGCCCGAACCACCTGCTGCAGTCATGGCTGATATCGAACAGATCATCATGCCTGCCCTATCAAACTGGCAACATCCACGTTTCTTCGGCTACTTCCCGGCCAATGCGAGTCTGGCATCGCTGCTAGGTGACCTCCTCAGCGGCGGCTTGGGGCAACTCGGCCTGAATTGGCAAGCCAGCCCGCCCCTGACCGAAGTCGAAGAGTTGATGACCGACTGGATGCGGCAACTGTTGGGTCTAAGCCCTACCTGGCACGGTGTGATCCAGGATACGGCTAGCACTAGCACGCTGGTGGCCTTGCTGTGCGCCCGAGAGCGGGTTAGTGACTATAGCCAAGTTCGTGGTGGCTTGCAGTCATTACCACAACCTCTCGTTGTCTACACCTCAACGCAAAGCCATAGCTCGGTTGAAAAGGCTGCCCTGCTCGCCGGGTTTGGCCGCGATCACGTGCGCCTACTACCCGTCGATGAGACCTTCGCCTTACGGGTCGATGCGCTGGAAGCAGCGATCGCTGCCGACCGCGCTGCTGGGAAAGTGCCGTGCGCAGTGGTGGCCAGCATCGGCGCTACCACGACCACAGCCTGTGATCCTCTTGAACCGATCGGAGCCATCTGTCAGCGCGAAGGGATCTGGCTACACGTGGATGCAGCAATGGCTGGCTCGGCGATGATCTTGCCTGAATGTCGTTATCTCTGGCAGGGGATCGAACAGGCTGATAGCTTGGTACTCAATCCGCATAAATGGCTGGGCGCGGCATTCGATTGCTCGCTCTACTATGTGCGCGATCCCCAGCACCTAATCAGAGTTATGTCAACCAACCCGAGCTACCTGCAAACCAGTGCTGATGGGGCAGTAACTAACTATCGCGACTGGGGTATCCCCCTTGGTCGGCGCTTTCGCGCACTCAAGCTGTATTTCCTGTTACGTTGTGAAGGCGCTGAAGGGCTGCGCGCCCGTTTGCGACGTGATCTGGACAACGCTCGCTGGCTAGCGGCGCAGATTGATGCCACCCCCGACTGGCGCCGTCTAGCCCCGACACTGCTGCAAACGGTGTGTGTGCGTCACGAACCAGCTGGTCTTACCGGTGAGGAGCTAGATCGCCATACGTTGCGCTGGGTAGGCGCGATCAATGCCAGTGGTGCAGCGTACCTGACGCCGGCAATCCTCGATGGCCGCTGGATAGCGCGCATCAGCATCGGCGCTGAACCGACCGAGCGCGCTGATGTAGCGGCACTATGGGAATTGATGCAGCGTGTGGTGCACCAAACAACTGGTTAATGGGTAGTTCCGACGTGGTCCGTGCTACGAACAGCGCTGTTGGCCGGTCATGGCTCTTCATAACCCTACCCGCTCCTGCCAACCGTCTCGATCATACACTGCCAGGGCATTCACGAAGATCTGAACAGTACGGTGATCGGCTGTGGTGGCTGAAACAAAATAGGGAACACCTTGCTCGATCCAGACCATAGTAATGAGGTCAGGATCGGTAATCATTACCCCTTGTGCCCCCCGTAGCAACGTTGCTTTGATGCGATCGCTACCGGGCACTGGTTGATTCTGTTCCCATATCGAACGAGCGGGCTCACCACCAGCAATCGTGATCGTAGTCACACCACCCCGGGGACGCAATACAACTAGAAACCCCTGATCGTCGGCAAAGGGGGCCGGTTCAGGTAGCACCTCGTAATTATCAGCAAGCGTGGGCGGTAACAGATAATGCACGTTGGTGAGCGCACCGGGTGGGGCCAAGGTTGGCGGAGGAATAAATGAGCGACTGCTGCAGCCAGCGAGTATCAACAACGTGGTGATCAGAATGATCTGGCGCATACGATAACGGTATTTCCTGAAAATGGACAAGCAGTTCTGGCAGAACGGTAGCTGCTGATTGGCTGCGTGCAACACGCTCGGTTGCAGAGCGATGCAGGGAGCGCAGAGCGTTTCGCTCCCTGCTATGGAAGAAACTAGGGTGTGCAGTCTCGTCCTCGCTCGGCTTTCATTAAAGATGGATTGGGGCACCATGCACAAGAGCGTGCGCTGCTTCGCCAATGGCTTCGTAGAGCGTCGGGTGAGCGTGGATCGTCTGCATCATGCTCTCGCCCGTCGCCTCGTGGCTCAAGGCGATGCCCCCCTCGGCGATCATCTCGGTCACCCGCGGGCCAATCATATGCACACCCAGAATCTCATCGTACTGAGCATCGGCTACCAGCTTTACAAAACCGAAACGGTTCTGGCCCAACACACGTGCCTTGCCATTGGCCGAGAATGGGAATTTGCCCACCTTCACCTGATAGCCACGCTCGCGAGCTTTGGCTTCGGAAAGACCCACACTGGCGATCTCGGGATTACAGTAGGTGCAGGCAGCAATTTTGCCATAATCGATCGGCGTCACGTGATGGCCGGCCATATGTTCCACCGCCAGGATCCCCTCGGCGCTAGCCTTATGGGCCAGCCATGGCGTGTTGGCAGTGCAATCGCCGATTGCGTACACGCCCTCGACGCTAGTGCGTAAGAAGCCATCGGTTTCGATGAAGCCGCGATTGTTGACTTTGACGCCAACGTCTTCCAGACCGATATTCTCAGTATTGGGGGCGATACCAATCGAAACCAGCAATTTCTCCACTGCAATCTGCTGCGCCTTGCCGGCGCTGTCGACTACAGTGACCACGACCTTCTCGCCACCTACATCAACGCCTTCCACCTTCGCTCCGGCAAGGGTCTTGATCCCACGGCGCTGGAAGGCTTTCGTCAGCTCGGCGCTCACATCTTCGTCTTCATTGGGAACAATGCGGGGCAGCGCTTCCACTAGCGTGACTTCGCTGCCGAATGAGCGAAACATTGAGGCAAACTCAACCCCGATCGCACCAGCACCGATTGCTAGCAGGCTAGACGGCACTTGCTTCAGGTAGAGCATATCAGTAGACGAAAGCACCCGCTCGCCATCGAACGGCACACCGGGGAACGGGCGCGGACGGCCGCCGGTGGCGATTATAATCTGTTTAGCCGCCAGGACGCGCTCACCACCCTCGTTCAACTGCACATGCACTTGCCCGCGGCCAATGAGGCGACCGCGTCCTGCTACAACCTCAATTTTGTTTTTCTTCATTAAGAAGGCGACACCATCGGTACTCTGCCTGACGACAGTGTCCTTGTGCTTCATTGCCCCGGCCAGATCGAACGCGACCTGATCGACCATCACGCCAAATCGTTTCGCCTCCTTGACCTCTTCGAGCAGATCGGCACTGTGGAGAAGAGCTTTAGTGGGGATACAGCCAATATTCAAGCAGACTCCACCCAGTGCATTCACTTCCACAACTGCAACCTTCATTCCCAGTTGCGCAGCGCGGATAGCGGCGACATAACCACCTGGCCCTGAACCGAGAACGACAAGATCGTACACTTGCTCGCTCACAGAACGATCCTTTCATTTCTTGTGCGGGCAGTACGTAATCTGACGCTACTGCCCATCTTCTCGACACCAATGAAATGATAGGCAACAGCGCAGGCGAAATAGGCACCACCCGCGCCGAAACAATGACCTAATGTTGGGCTGCGCCAACGTGGAGATGCGCGTTGTAGCTTGACCGTACCAACGGACCACTCTCGACGTGGCGAAAGCCGCGCGCCAATGCGTAAGCACGAAACTCGGCAAATTCAGCCGGTGTGACGTAACGATGCACAGGCCAGTAGCTGGCATCAGGGGCCAGATACTGACCTATCGTTAAGACATTGACATCCACTGCACGTAGCCGGTCGATGACTTCATATACTTCTTCGTTCGTCTCACCGGCACCAACCATCATCCCGCTTTTGGTAACTAAATGCGGCTTCGCTGCACGTGCGCGGGCCAGTAGTTCAATGCTCTGTTCAAACTTCGCTCGGGGACGAAAACGACGAAACAGCCGTGGCACTGTCTCGATATTATGGTTGAGGACGTCTGGTTCGGCAGCCAGCACCAGATTCAGTGCCTCCCAGTTGCCATCAAAGTCGGGGATCAGCACTTCAACCTTGCAATCAGGCACTTTTTGCCGAATCAGCTCGATCGTGCGGGCGAAGATATGGGCGCCACCGTCAGGTACGTCATCGCGATTAACTGACGTGAGCACAGCAAACTTGAGTTTCAGATGTGCTACCGATTCAGCGACCCGCTCAGGTTCATTTTCATCGATCGGTTGCGGTTTGCCCTTACCAATAGCGCAATAGCGGCAGCCGCGAGTGCAAATATCGCCCAACAACAGGAACGTTGCAGTGCGATGATTCCAGCACTCGCCAATATTGGGACAACGTGCCTCTTCACAGACAGTATTTAGCTGCTTCTCGCGCATTAGGCGAAGTACATCATGATAATTAACACCACCCGGCGCGCGGGCTTTCAGCCATTCAGGCCGGCGGGGCCGGTTAGGTGCTACAGACGCGTTATTTGCTACTCCCACATCACTGAGGGGAATTAGTTCTGCCATCGGTGCTCTCGCATTCCAGTGATCGCCCTTACTGACATGACTTATTTAATTGATGCCTGTATTGTAGCACGATGCAGGCGTGGTGTGGTTGTATTGGCTACTGCTGATCAGTGCGTGCCCCTGCGAGACACTGTAGTGTGCAGCTAGCTGCGCACTAGTCTGTCAAACATGCGCGTCTAGCCAAGGATGGCGCACTCTAGCGTTTGGGTTTGGGTACTGTAAACATAGGGCTGAACACCATTACCTGACGGCACAGTGGGCACTTACAAGAAGGTGACGATTGCTCGGTAAAGATGAGGCTGGACGACAGCTCCTGACGGGGCAGTAGGCCATTCAGTGCCCGCGCATGACGCGCATGATCAGTAGGAATAGTAGATACAATGGTCACCACCCAATCCCAGATCAGCCGCTACAATGGGTAGCCGAAGCAGGAATTTGCAGCTGTGCACCCTGATCGTCTTTTTCTGCTGACACTTGCAACGAGAATACTTCACAGATCTGTTCGATCAGCCGTCTAGCGACTTCAGTTAGTGGCAGCGTAGTACCTAGCTCAGCAGCTAGCGAGGTGACGCCGCGATCGCTGATTCCGCAGGGCACGATCAGATCAAAACCGCTCAGATCAAGATTCACATTTAGCGCCAGGCCATGGGTTGTAACGCCACTTGCACTTAGTTTGACGCCAATAGCGCAGATTTTGGCTGTGCCACCGCGAACCCACACTCCAGTTAGACCGGGCACTCGCTCGCCAGCGATACCGTAACTGGCTAGCAGACGGATCACGCTCTCTTCCAGGCCGCGCACATAACGCCCAACATCACTACCGTGTTGCGAGAGTTTGAAGATTGGGTAGGCCACCAGTTGACCAGGTGCATGATACGTTACTTCACCCCCACGATCACTCTGTACTATTGCGACACCGCGAGCCGCTAGTTCAGCCGGAGAAGCCAGAATGTGTTCAGGACGCGCTTTATTGCCAAGCGTGATCGTGGGAGGATGTTCAACCAGCAGGAGGGTATCGCCAATGTGCCCGCTCGAACGGGCGCGAGCAAACTCGCGTTGCCTGTCCCAGGCAGCAGTGTATTCCATGAAACCGAGATGGTAGACAGTAAGGGTGCGCATAGACCTTCATAAGGGCATGATTCGTACCTTTTACTCAGTATAACCGATGATCAGCGTCACGAGTTATGATAGGCTAACAGTAGCAAGCTGTCGATGTCAATGGAGTATATCCGATGCGTCTTCTGTTGATAATGATCGTCGCCTGTATCGGTCTCGGCGCATGCAGTGCTGCTACGGCAAGTCCACCCGCACCACCGACGCCACTGCCAACCACTCAGCTCGCATCGCCAGTTGCAATACAGACGATAAGTATCACATCAACTGCAACGCCTACGGCTACAGCGGCGCCTACCTTTCCGTATGTAGCCTCTGCTACTACTATTGCTACTGCAACCGCAACCGTCACAACAACCTTTCCTGCCAACCCAACGCCAACCAAACTGCCTTCAATAACGCCTACCGCGCCACCTCCTGCCACCTCGCAGTCCAAGGGCGACGACACGCCAGCGCGACTGGTGATTCCAGCCATCAACCTTGACCGTAAGTTGTACCCGGTAGGACTAGATCAGAACAACGTACCAATTGTGCTCGATCACGAAATAGGCTGGTATATCTACAGTGCTAAACCAGGGCAAGGAGAGAACATCGTGCTCTGGGGGCATGTTCTACGTTTTCGCAAAGCACCCACTATTCCTGCACCCTTCGCCGATCTTGACCGGCTCACTATTGGTAGCGAAATTCTGCTCTATAGCACCGATGGCACCGTTTTTCGCTACGTAGTTGCACGCCAAGAGCGAGTCACCCCTGATCAGGTAGAGTATATTCTCCCCACAGGTGATGAACGATTAACGCTCGTATCGTGCATCGGTGATCGGGTGATTGTAGAAGGGAGAGTAGAGCTAACTCATCGCCTAATTACCATTGCTGTGCCTGCACCGTAGACAGATCGTCAGCCGACAAGTCAATAAGCAATAGTCGTCTGTGCCGGCACATGCTCAGGTACCGCCAGATAAAACCGGCTCAGCCCTATATCGTAATCCTATGGGCTAGTCAGTACTGTAGTTATGTCATTCCTCACCGCTACCACAACCATTCCCGTAGGATGCTGATGAACTATCACACCGTGGTATACTATGCCGTAGACCGCATCGCACAGAAGGATAGATCACGTGGCAACGATTGGACTGTCTGCGGCACTGGAACAATTTCACCCTAACGAACTGCTCGACCATTGTCGGCTAGCAGAACAGTACGGCTTTCGCGGCGTTATGGCCGCGGATCACTTTCAACCCTGGGTACCAGCTCAAGGGCACAACGCCTTCGTGTACAGCTGGATGGGCGCGCTAGGCGTCGTAACGAGCCATCGCTTTGGCCCAGGGGTAACCTGCCCGTCCTTCCGTATGCATCCGGCGGTAATTGCCCAAGCGGCAGCTACTCTCGGCGCTATGTTTCCAGGTCGCTTCTGGTTGGGCCTGGGCAGTGGTGAATTGCTGAATGAAAATGTTGTCGCCAGTGTCTGGCCAGAACCGTTGGTGCGCTTTGAGATGCTGCAAGAAGCCACTGAAATTATTCAGAAACTGCTCAGCGGCAAGGAAGTGCGTTACCGCGGACGCTATTTCCAGATGAACAAAGTGCGATTGTGGACCCTACCCGAACAACCGGTACCAATTTACATCGCAGCTACCGGTCCGCAGACGCTACGCTGGGCCGGCAAGACATGCGATGGTCTCATTACCCCCGGTGCAGCACCTGAGAAACTCCGACGGATTTTAGCCGACTTCGCCGCAGGTGCCCGTGAGGCCGGGAAAGATCCTGACCAGATGCCCAAATTGTTGCAATTGCATGTATCGTGGGCGCCAACCGATGAAGAGGCGCTGCGGAATGCACTCGAGCAGTGGCCGAACGGCGGGATGAATTTCCCCAAGCAAGATATCCGATCACCAGAAGATTTTGCTGCAATAGCTAAGCTCGTACGACCAGAAGATTTCCGTGGTCGCGTCCTCATTTCATCCGATCTGGAACAGCACCGCGCCCATCTCCAGCAATTTATCGATCTGGGCTTTAACGAGATTTATGTCCATAATGTCGGTCGCAATCAGGTGGAATGGATCAAAGCTTACGGTGAAGCAGTCCTGCCTAGGCTACGCCCATGTTCAAACGGATCTTGATTGCAAACCGCGGTGAAATTGCAGTGCGGATCATCCGCGCCTGCCGCGAATTGGGCATCAGCCCGGTAGTTGTGTATTCAGAAGCTGATACTCGCGCATTACACGTGCGCATGGCCGATGAAGCGGTTCTGATAGGCCCACCGCCCGCAACCCAGAGTTACCTGCGCGCCGAAGCGATTGTCGAAGCGGCTGTGAAATTGAATGCGCAGGCCATCCACCCAGGTTACGGCTTTCTGAGTGAAAGCGTGAAACTGGCGGAACAGTGCGCTGCAGCCGGGATCATTTTCATTGGTCCGCCACCAGCTGCTATAGCTGCTATGGGTGGCAAGGCCGAAGCGCGGGCACTGGCCCAGGCTGCTGGTGTACCGGTTGTGCCAGGTTATGATGGCGACGATCAGAGCGACGAACGGTTGATAGCCGAGGCACGTCGAATCGGACCTCCGTTGCTCATCAAGGCTAGTGCTGGCGGTGGTGGCAAGGGGATGCGCTCAGTTGGCGATCTAGCTGGCGTGCCGGCAGCATTGGAAGGGGCACGTCGTGAAGCACGTGCTGCCTTTGGTGACGATCGTTTGATTATCGAGCGACTCATCCTGCGCCCACGCCACGTTGAGATCCAGGTGCTAGCCGATCGCTACGGCAACGTTGTCCATCTTGGCGAACGCGACTGCTCAATCCAGCGCCGACACCAGAAAGTGGTGGAAGAATCACCATCACCTGCACTCACACCAGCACTGCGCGAAGCGATGGGTCGGGCTGCAGTCGCCGTCGCTCGTGCTGCTGGTTATGTCAATGCTGGTACCGTCGAATTCATTCTAGCCCCTAATGGCGAATTCTACTTTCTTGAAATGAATACCCGGCTCCAAGTCGAACATCCGGTGACCGAGCTGGTATGCGGCTACGATCTGGTTCATTTGCAGATAGCCATTGCTGCCGGTGAGCCACTCCCCTTCCGCCAGGAAGATATTACTGCGCGCGGCCATGCGATCGAGGTGCGGCTCTATGCTGAAGATCCGCGCACATTTTTGCCTGCAGCAGGAAAGGTAAGGCTATTTGTACCGCCTCAAGGTCCGGGCGTGCGCGTTGACACCGGCCTAACTAGCGGTGATGAGGTGACGGTGCATTACGATCCGATGATCGCTAAGATCATCGTGTTTGGCGCCACTCGTCAGCAAGCCGTCGCGCGGTTACGCCGTGCATTGCGCGAGATGGTTGTGCTTGGTCCGACTACCAATTTACCACTCTTGCAGGCGATTGCGGAACATCCGGTATTTGCTGACGGAGCCACTCACACAGGCTTCCTCACCGAGCACGAAGGAATTGTGCCGCCACCCGGCCCACCACCGCGCGAGGTGCTCATTGCAGCGGCTATTTTGAGCCTGACTCACGACTCGCCTAACCGCGATCCACTGGCCCGCGTCTGGCGTCTAGGTGGTGATACACTCCCGTTTACGTTCCAGGATCATGGAGAACACCGACTACGGGTAACCCCGCAAGGTGAAGGCTGGCACGTAGCTGGCACTGACTGGGACGCGCGCGTAACACTGGTAAGCTGCGGTGCTTACGAACTGGCGCTGATGATCGACGGCCAATGCGCCCAGTTCTTCTTTGCTCTGGCTGATGATGGCTGGCTGATCGCATGGCGTGGTGAATCATACCATCTACGGCGACCTGCACCATTGACCGCCGATAGCATTGCGCATGCGGCTGATCAGCATGCAGCTAGCTTCAATGCGCCAATGCCGGGGACTATTGTACGTCTGCATGTCGCAGTTGGTGAACAGGTGCACGAAGGTCAGCCGTTGCTGGTCTTGGAAGCAATGAAAATGGAACACACCATCGTTGCGCCATACCCTGGTATTGTGCGCCGACTGCCCTACCCAACAGGTGCTAGCGTCGCCGCTGGCACACAACTGGTCGAGATCGAACCACTCGTGGCAACTGACTAGCAGTGTCCTGATTGACAATGAGAACTTCGTATGGGAACACAACAACCAGGTGCACAGCAAGGCCAATCAGCTGCACAACAGGGCCCAAAGAAACCAGCCCCCAAACGTCGCCCGTGGGGGTGTATCATATGGTCGTTAATTCTTGTTGTGGCGATGATCAGCCTACTCGGATTTGGATTTCTCCAGCCAGTGCAATTAGCAGTTGTGCAGGAATTCGTTATTGGTATTCCACGGGGCGGTATTCGCGAAACGGTACAGACGACAAGTGTCGACTCTTGCATTCGGGTCGCTGGTTCCAACGAGTTGCAGTCGATAACCCGCACTCGCCGGATCACAACGTATAATAACGGCGCCGTGCTAGAGCTGACCTTCAGCGATCCCCCCTTACCGGCTGACTGTCGCTAAAGGTGCTGATATGGCGCTCCAGGTGCGATACGCTCCTGAACCAATCGGATTGCCTGCGCTGGCACAGCCACAGGTAGCGTATGCGCATGTGACAATCGCGGCTGGCATCGGCAATAGCCTACCGCTCCAGATGGTTATCGTCGCCGACGCCAGCCGTTCGATGCGAATTCCAATCGTCAGTGAGGAGCAGTTCCGTGAGCTCGCCCGCAGTGGCGGCGCACACGAGGTACTCGTCGATGGTGTACCCGTCTGGCAACTGGCAACACCCCTCACAACTGAAAGTCGCGCGAGTTATCCCAGTGCACTCGGATACACTAGTCGTGCCCTACACAGCTTGATCGAACGCCTCGACAAGCGCGACCGTTTGGCTCTGATCGCATGCGCTAGCGATGCAGTCGTCCTTGCACCAGCTACCCCTGGTGACCGACACTCGGATCTGATAGCCGCTGTTGCCCGCCTACCTAGCCTACGGCTTGGCGAAACTACCAACCTGGCCCAGGGTCTGCAATTGGCACTGGCGCAATCTATCAATAGCGGTGAAGAAGCGGTACGCCGTATTGTGCTCCTCACCGATGGCTTTACCACTGATCGAACGCTGTGCATTAGTCTTGCCCGTGAAGCTGCCACGCGTGGTATTACTATTAGCACTATTGGTCTTGGGGGTACCTTCGAGGAGGTACTGCTAACCCAATTAGCTGATCTAAGTGGTGGTCGAGCTAGCTTCGCCCGCGAGGCCAGCGACATTCCTGCAATCATGGCTGCCGAACTTGACGCGGCTCGTCGCGCAACCACACAGGCAATCACAGTTGATGTGACATTGCCGCATACTGTATCCCTGCGGCATGTCACCCAGCTAGCCCCCGCGTTGACAGTGCTCGAACCAGTTAGTACTGAACATGGACGGCGCGTAACACTCTATCTAGGTGAACTTCAGCAGGGTGAAGAGACGCGGCTACTCTGGGAGTTTCTAGTAGCACCTGGTCCACCTAACAGCCAACGCCGCTTGGCACGTCTACGCATTACAAGTGGCTCAGAGATGACTCAGTGTGACATTATCGGTCACTACACACCCAACGCTGTCAATCCACCACCATCGCTACTACCAGTGATTTCCCGGGCGATGATTGCCCGTCTCCACTACCGCGCAACCATTGCTCGCCAGCGCGGCGATCTGATCGCTGCCAGCAATGCGCTGACGCAACTTGCCACTCAGCTGCGAGCAGCTGGTCAGAACGAGTTGGCCCAGATTGCCCTTAGTGAAGCAGCAGCGATTCTTCAGCAAACGCCTACCCCTACTCTCACCGCTAAAGAGCTCTCCTATGCCACGCGCCGGTTGAGAATAGAATGATACAACTATAACCTGTCGCTCTTACGCAACGCCCTCTGCTATAATCCAGGTATACCTTGAGTTATTGAATACAAGGAGACTTCCTGTGGCGAAACAATGGAGCAGCCCGCCGGCAATGTCAATTGACGTGAGCAAGACCTATCGGGTGACGATGGAAACCACCAAGGGCACGATTGAGATTGATCTCTACCCCCAGCATGCCCCGCTCACTGTGAACAACTTCGTCTTCTTGACCCGCGAAGGTTTTTACGACGGTCTCACGTTCCACCGGGTCATTAAAGACTTCGTGATCCAGGGTGGCGATCCAACTGGACGCGGCTCTGGCGGCCCTGGTTATCGGTTCCGTGATGAAGTTGTGGGGAATCCATTGACACACGAGGCAGGCGTCATCTCGATGGCCAATGCCGGACCTAACACTAACGGCAGTCAGTTCTTCATCACTCACACACCGCAGCCGCATCTCAATGGCCGTCATACCGTGTTTGGCAAGGTTGTGAGTGGGATGGATGTGGTCTATGCGATTCAGCAGGGCGACAAGATGACCCGGGTAACGGTACGCGAACTGTAACGCGATCATGCCACCTAAACGACGGCAGGGGCGCAGCCACAGCACGCCCTTGCCGTTTGGTAAACGAACGCTGGCTTATTTCGCGGCGTGTGATAGCACTTCACAGCCATCATCTGTGATCAACACCAGATCTTCAATCCGCACACCACCCCATTCAGGGAGATAGATCCCTGGCTCAACGGAACTTACCATCCCGACCTGCAATGGTGGTGCCGGCGGCATATCGGGCGCAGTGATACGCAACCAGGGCGCTTCGTGGATGACCAGCCCCACACCGTGACCAAGGCTATGGGCAATACCGTGCGCATAACCAGCCTCTTCAATAACCTGACGGGCAACCCGATCGGGCTCCGACCAAGGCAACCCGGGGCGTAAAGCGCGGATTGCCGCTTGCTGAGCAGCCAAGGTCGCTGCGTAGACGGCGCGGAAGGTATCGTCGGGCTCACCCAGCGTGATTGTGCGGGTCAGATCGGCATGGTAGCCATCAAAGCGCGCACCCATGTCGATGATGATAGGCTGACCCGCACCCAATCGATCGTTACCAGGCGTGTGATGGGGACGGGCGCTGTTACGACCGGCGGCGACAATGATTGGGAAAGATGGCCCTTCCGCACCTAAATCGTGAAGTGCCACTTCGATCCGCCAGGCGGCTTCGCGCTCCGTCATATCGGGCGAGAGCACGGGCATTACTGCTGCCAGGGCGGCATCAGTGATTGCTGCTGCCCGACGCAATCGTTCAATCTCACCCACATCTTTCACGACGCGTAAATCTTCGACCACCTGCTCGGTCGCCACCAGTTCTACCGTTTCCCCCAAAGCGTTAGCAAATTGCTGGTACTCCGCTACCGTCATCGCGGCCGCTTCAAAGCCTAGCCGGTTCACCCCTAATTCAGCTGTCAGCTCGGCAACCAGCTTTGGCAATGGTTGCGTAGCGGCCCGTACCTCACGTACGGTGAAGTTAGGTGCCTCAACCGTCGCGCGTAGCGTGTAGCGAGCATCAGTTAACAACAGTGCCACCTCGGAGGTAATCAGCAGTGCGCCAGCACTACCAGTGAAGCCACTGATATAGCGACGACTAGTAGGGGCCGTCAACAAGATCGCCGGCAATGCACGCTCTGCCAGCACGGCGCGCAGCTGCTGCAATCGCGACTCCATCCCAAATTCCTTTCTGTTACCCAGCGTCTCAAGCCACATCAGAATGCGACAATAACTGCCATGAAGTGTACGTTAGCCCACTGCTATATACTCGCTTGCAGTGCAGAAGAGTGTCGGGGAGGCGAGGATAATGCAAGGTTACGGCCAACACTGTCCAAAGGATACCTGCCCAAGGCTCGTAAGGCCGAGCAGGTAGTTGCGAGCTTACGCAGAGCCACGGTATCGCCTAGCTACGGCCAAGGGATCAGCATAAGGGTCTCGAGGCGGCCTTGTTGCCAACGAGCAATAACTTCAACCTGACCAAACCGGACTGAACCGCTGGACTGCAAACGGGCGAGCGCCTCCTGATCACGCTCGCTAAATAACAATTTGATCTGGCGAGCCCTGGCCGTTGGGACACCACCAGAACCGACCTCCTCGACCAGAAGACTGGCACCACTGGATATCAGCAATACCGCGCGCACCCGCACAACCTGGCCTTCGTAATGATTACCCCTCAGCAAGGTAGCCAGATCAACCGTTTCGGGCGTAAATGGTCGGAGACGTGGCGAAGCTAGTGCCCGTGGCCAGGCCCCATCTGGGCCATACTGGCCTTCAGCTTGCCAGTCCCCCTGGGCAATGACCATTCCGTACTGCACGCCGCTGACATCGACCAGATTTAGATCGGCTGGCAACGGCAAAGCACCTAGCCAAACCTGCTGATCAGGCGGATCAAGCGGAACAGGAGGGTCGCGGGCAACACTGAGACTGTTCACCAACCGCGCCCCTTGAGCGTCGCGGTACAGGAAAGCAATCATCTGCTGCGGGCCGCGTTCCGCTGTCATTACCACATCGGCGGGTAACGGCAACGGTTGCGCTGCCACGCATGCGCTTAACCAAACCAACGCAACGCTGATCAGAATACCGAACACATGTTTGCTCATCACGCTCACCATTGTATCACAAGTGGTCAAATACCGTTCAACTGCTCTCATGACAGCCGCCAGACAGGCGAATGATAGGTTTTGACAGTTATTTTCTACCGTTCTCAAGGGTTCTCGTGGTATCGTAAGTAAGCGGATAGCAGATTCCAGAATGTAAGGAGGAGTCCTCGTATGGGGACCAAGAACTCTCGCCTGCAAGGATTTTATCAGCTTAACCCATTTGAGCGACTACAGATAGTTAAATCTTTCGATGGCCTAGTTGATGAAGATTTGCGTGCACTCCATGGCGGTAGCGGAGGCGCGCTTACCATTGAGCGTGCTGACAAGATGATTGAGAATGTCGTCGGCACGTATAACCTGCCGCTAGGCATTGCGACCAATTTCCGCATCAATGGCCGCGACTACCTCATTCCAATGGTGGTGGAAGAGCCATCGATTGTGGCTGGCGCAAGCTATGCGGCGCGCCTGGTGCGCGATGGCGGCGGGTTTGAGACTAGCAGCACCGAACCGCTTATGATTGGTCAGGTGCAATTGGTTCATGTAGCCGATCCCGATCAGGCTATTCGCGCAATCCTGGCTCGCAAGGCTGAAATTTTAGCGCTGGCCAACGCGCAGAGCCGGTCGCTGGTTACGTTGGGCGGTGGCGCACGCGATATTGAAGTGCGCTTCTTCCCCGCCAGCCCAATGGGACCGATGTTAGTTGTGCATCTGCTCATTGACTGCCGCGACGCAATGGGTGCGAACGCCGTCAATACAATGGCGGAAGCGGTTGCTCCCTTACTGGCTGAAATGACTGGTGGACGGGTCTACCTGCGCATTCTATCTAACCTGACCGATCGCCGTCTGGCCCGCGCGCGCTGTGTAGTACCAGCCGCTTCACTGGCCCGCGATGGACTGAGTGGTGAAGAGGTGGTCGAAGGTATTCTCTGGGCCTACGCCTTTGCCGCAGTTGACCCCTACCGAGCAGCCACGCACAATAAGGGCATTATGAACGGTATCGATCCGGTACTGGTTGCCACGGGCAACGACTGGCGAGCAGTGGAGGCTGGTGCGCACGCCTATGCCAGCCGCAATGGACGATACACCTCACTGTCGCACTGGGAGCGCGACGAGAATGGCAATTTGGTAGGCACCCTTGAGATGCCGCTGGCGGTCGGCATCGTTGGCGGCGCAACCAAGGTCCATCCGACAGCTCAGGCTGCATTGAAGCTGCTGGGTGTGCGCAGTGCTAGTGAATTGGCTGAAGTGTGCGTCGCAGCAGGACTAGCCAACAACCTGGCTGCAATGCGCGCCCTAGCCTGCGAAGGCATCCAGCAAGGCCACATGAGCCTGCATGCACGTCAGATCGCGATGGCTGCCGGCGCCAGCGGCACGTTGGTTGACGAAGTTGCCCGCCGTATGGTAGCCGAGCGCAACATCAAGCTGGCTCGCGCCGAAGAGATTATCGCCGAGCTAGAGGGCCGGCGCACGATTGGCGACCCCGTCAACAACTAAATTCAGTGCCTCTAGCGGCCTGTTGATGAACGAAACAGGCCGCATTTCTCATAATGTCGGCGCAGTGTGGCAAAGAGGCTACGGTACTGCGTCGGTAGATACTCCTTGTGTCTTTCATTGCAGATGGTGAGAGCGATCTGGGAGTCGCTCACAGCTAGCCTGACTTCGGCATTGGGCGGCAGGCTTAGCTTTGTATGCAGTCTTTCGGTGTTAATAGCACATGTTTCGACAGAGGGGAGCAATTGCTCATGATGAAACCTCACCAACCAACTGGCATCATTGGCTACGGCGTGTACATCCCACGCTACCGGATTGCAGGACGCGAGATTGCTCGCATCTGGACTGACGGACAGAATGGCGTGCCAGTCGAGGCGAAGAGCGTCCCTGGCCCCGATGAAGATACGATAACGATGTCGATCGAAGCGGCTCGCAACGCCTTGGCTCGGGCCGCCATCCCTGCTGAAGCCCTGGGCGCGGTATGGGTTGGCAGCGAGAGTCATCCGTATAGTGTCAAGCCGACTGGTACCGTCGTCGCTGAGGCGATTGGCGCCGGCCCATGGGTCAGTGCCGCTGATTGGGAGTTTGCCTGTAAAGCTGGTTCGGAAGCGCTGACCGCAGCAATGGCACTGGTGGGCAGCGGGATGCAACGCTACGCACTGGCGATCGGCGCTGATACTGCGCAGGGTCGGCCTGGCGATGCCCTAGAGTACACCGCTGCCGCTGGCGCAGCAGCGCTCATCGTTGGCCCCGCTGCCGAGGCACTGGCTACTATTGATGCTACCATTTCGTATGTGACCGATACACCTGACTTCTATCGTCGTGCTGACCGACCCTATCCAGTCCATGGCAATCGCTTTACTGGCGAGCCGGCGTACTTTCACCAGATCCAATCGGCGGCAAGTGAGCTGTTACGACAGCTAAATCGCGCCCCTAGTGACTTCACCTACGCCGTCTTCCATCAACCAAACGCCAAATTCCCGCAGGCAGTCGCCAAACGACTCGGTTTCACCGATGCCCAGATCGCACCGGGTTTGCTCAGTCCAAAGATTGGCAATACCTATTCAGGTTCAGCTCTGCTCGGGCTGTGCGCCATTCTCGACGTGGCCCAGCCGGGTGATACCATCTTTGTCACCAGCTACGGCAGTGGCGCCGGTTCCGACGCTTATGCGCTTACCGTTACTGAGGCGATCCGCGAGCGTCGCGACCGCGCACCGTTGACGGCAGCATATCTGGCTCGCACTGTAATGATTGATTACGCAATCTATGCCAAATGGCGCGGCAAGCTCGTGATGGGATAACCAGCATGAACACGACACACGAGGAGTCGATATGACCAACGTCTATATTGTCGGGATGGGTGCCACTGCAGTTGGCGAACATTATCAGCGCCGATTAGCCGATCTGGCTAGTGAAGCGGCACGTGCAGCGCTAGCCAGTGCGCCCGGGATTGCGCCGCATCAGATCGGAGCACTCTACGTAGGCAGTGCTTTCAGTGAAGCATTGTATGGGCAGAGCCAGCTTGGCGCATATCTGGTCAGTATACTTGGCCTAGCCGCCTCAGTACCTGCTTTCCGCATCGAAGCCGCGGGCGCTAGCGGTGGCCTAGCACTCTATCAGGCGGTGCAGGCAGTACAAAACGGTCTACCACTGGCGCTGGTGATTGGCGTCGAGAAGGTGACCGATCAGCTTGAAGACACGATTGAGGAGGCCCAGGCAATGGCCAGTGATAGCAATGAAGAGGCACTGCAGGGGATTACCCTAACTGCACAGTGGGCAATGTTGATGCGCCGGTATATGTACGAATACGGCTACAGTGCTGATGCATTCGCTCCATTTCCAATCAATGCGCATGCCAATGGCACCAAGAACCCGCTGGCGCTCTACCGATTTACAATCGACGCTGCCAAATATCGTAAAGCAGCGATGGTTGCCTCACCAATCAACTTGCTCGATTGCAGCACCCTAGCCGATGGCGCAGCTGCACTCTTAATCGCTGGCGAACAGCTGGCTCGCGAACTTGAAGGTCCACGTATCCGAATTGCTGGTTCGGCAGTAGCAACTGATCACCCAGCCCTCCACCGACGACGTAATCCACTTGATCTTAGCGCTGCTCGGGCTAGTGCCCATATCGCGTTAGGTCGCGCCCATCTCGGTGTCAGCGATGTTCAGGTGTGGGAGTTGACTGACCCGCATGGTATTGCAGCAACACTGGCCCTAGAAGCGATTGGATGTTACGAACCAGGTACAGCGCCGCGCTATGCCGCCGAAGGTGCGATCACCCCTACCGGTAAAACGCCAATCGCAACCGCTGGCGGCTATAAAGCACGCGGTGATGTAGGCGGTGCGAGTGGTATCTATCAAGTGATTGAAATTGCCCACCAACTCAGCCATACTGCTGGTGCTACCCAGGTTGCCCAAGCCCGGATCGGATTAGCCCAATCACTCGGTGGGGTAGGTACGACTGCAGTCAGCCATGTTCTAATCCGCGAGTCGTAACCCCCCTTTACACCAATGGTTGCGTGAGGTACAATAAGACTATCTCCTGCCTGCCTGTAAGACAAAGGAGCTCGCTTGTGATCCAGGAAATGGTAAATGGGAGTATTGCTGTCCTCACGCAACCGTCGGTACAAACGTTTGAACGTCACGAACGCGATAACCTGATGTGGGCACTGATCTATGCCGTGATCGCCAGCGTCATCAATGGTGTCATCAATGCGATTACGATACCATTCCGCACTAGCAATATTCGTGCCGAACTCGAACAGGAAGGTGTTAGCGGCACAATTCTCGATGTGATCACTGCCCAATCAAGCAATCCAGCCCTTTTTATCCTCTCCGGGGTGTTGGGCACCATTATCGGTTCACTTGTTATATGGGGTGTTATCTATCTGCTCGGCTGAGCCTTCGGTGGCACTGGTAGTTTTGGCGAGCTAGCCTGGAATGTTTCGCTCTTCTCTTCACCGCTGGCCGTGGCACAGACGATAGCTGCCGTTATTCCCTGGATTGGCGGGCTCATCTCATTGATACTCACCGTGTATGGCGTGTATCTCACCTATTTAGCCATCCAATCAGGCATGAACTTACCCGCGCGGAAAGCGCTCTATGTAGCGATTATTTTACTCATCATCAGCGTCATTCTGGCGTGTTTTACCGTAGGACTAACTATCACTTCACTACTACTCAGTGGAGGCTTTGCACCATGAACATTGCTCGACACTGGCGCGAACGAACGACTCGTTACCGACTTGAAGGTCAGCGCCATCGTCATACAGGAGAGGTTCGCTTCCCGGCTCTGCCACCTGCGCTCGATGAGGATCCCAACGATTGGGAACCCTTCCAGCTCAGTGGTCGTGGTGAGATCTATAGTTTCAGCGTCGTGCGCCAAGCCCCAGCAGGATTCACCAATTTCGGGATATACCCAGTGGCGCTTGTGCGGTTAGCAGAAGGACCATTGGTAACAGCACAGTTGACCGATTGCGATGAAGCGGATCTTGCCATCGGGATGCCGGTAGAGATGGTCACCCGCCGGCTGATGGATACTGGCGAGGATGGTGTGCTGGTCTACGGTTATAAGTTCCGTCCCTGCGTGCGATAAGCAAAAGTAACTCGCATCATTAATGGGCGAGACGCCATTCCGGCGTCTCGCTGTTGCTCTAATTGCCAGCGCAGCAATAGGCAGGATTGTGCTCACAGAGCCGATATTCGGATGCCCCGTGGCCGTTCCCTCCCAACGCGAGCACTAGCAAGTGGCTGCTGCGGTCTCCTACCTACGTTCCTTACGCTAAGCGCATGCGCTCGCCAATGACTTGCCCGACATATTCCGTGTTGTTCGGTCTAGTAATGCTCACCGCATTCCTTCGTTTCCGCTTGACGCTCCCCTACTTAACCGCTAGGATGATTGCAGCAACGTAGACACAGGCAGGGGGAGGCCTGCATGAACAACACAACCGTGAAGCGCCTCGCTACTGGCATTCCTGGTCTCGACGAAATTACCGGTGGCGGTCTCGTTCAGCACAATGCTTACCTGGTGCGCGGCGGGCCCGGTGCTGGCAAAACGACTCTCGGTCTCCACTTCCTAGCAACTGGTGCAAGCAATGGCGAGGTGTCACTGTTCATCAGTCTGGAAGAAGCCGAAAGCAAAATTCGCCGCAACGCTGCTCGTGTCGGCATCGATCTCAGTCGCGTTCATATCCTCGACCTGAGCCCTTCTTCTGATTTCTTCGCCCAAACCGAGATGTACGATATCTTCTCGCCGGCTGAAGTTGAGCGGGAACCGCTTACACGCCAAATCGTCGCTACTGTTCAGCAACTTCGCCCCAGTCGAATTTTTCTTGATCCGATCACTCAGTTCCGCTACTTAACTCCCGATCTCTTTCAGTTCCGCAAACAGGTGATCTCCTTCTTGCGGTTTCTGGCCGAACAACAAACTACGATCTTGTTTTCGGCTGAAGACAGCACGGCCTACCCCGATGATGACTTGCAGTATATCGCTGATGGTATTATCAATCTCGAACTAACCAACAGCGGCCGTTACCTGCAAGTGAGAAAGATGCGTGGCTCGGCATTTGTGAGTGGACGTCACGCAATGCGATTGACCGACCAAGGTATTCAGGTCTTTCCCCGCCTGATCCCAGCCGCGCTGCCAGCCGACCACCGTTTTGACCTAATCCCATCAGGTGTGCCCGAACTCGATGAGTTACTGAATGGCGGTATCGAACGTGGCACTATTACAATGATTACCGGGCCTTCCGGCGTGGGAAAAACAACGCTCGGCTTCCAGTTTATTAAAGAAGCGGCCAGTCGCGGTGACCGATCGGTCATCTTTTCGTTCGAAGAGGAAACGGCCATTATGCTCCGTCGCTGTGAGGCCGTCAACATTCCGGTGCTAGCTATGCAGCGCCAGAATCTGCTCCTCGTCGAGAAAATCGAACCGCTGCGCTACAATTCCGATGAGTTTGCTCAATATGTGCGCCATATCATCGATCAGGAACAAATCACGGTTGTCATGATCGACAGCGTTACCGGTTATCGCCTCTGTATGCAAGGCGAAGACCTGATCAGCCAGCTTCACGCTTTGACGAAGTATTTGCAAAGCCGCGGCGTAACGGTCATCCTGATTATGGACACAGCTGACGTAATTGGGAATTTCCAAGTGACCGACATCGGGGCCAGCTATCTGGGTGATAATATTATCTTTCTGCGTTTTCTCGAAATCGATGGCGAACTACGCAAGGCGATCGGTGTCTTGAAAAAGCGTCTAGGGGATTTTGAAAAGTCATTACGCGAATTTGCCATTTCGCGTTATGGCATTAAAGTAGGTAAACCGTTAACCAATCTGCGCGGCATTTTGATCGGCGTTCCCACATGGATTGATAAATCTTGAACTACCTTGTGCATTGCGTTGCAAATAGCTATCAGCAGTTCAGCATTGACCCGCAGCGTTACTAAACGCATTACTCAGAGTTGGTTTTTCTAATCTCTGCAATTGTCCGCTTGGTCGAGCCGGTCCCGCACGATGGTGCACGGACGACTCGCTGTTGAAACTAAAACGAGCAAATTGTATCAGCTGCGGCGTTGGAAAGGTTCTGCTATGGCAGGTGATACCGTCCTGCTTCTACTTGCCAATTCCTCGAACCAGGGGCTGCTCAGTGAGTGGTTGCAACAGCATTATCACATCATCCTTGGCGAGAGTCCGATCGATCTCCAGCAGCCTTTTCAGATCTGTATTCTTGACGGACCGATGCTTGATCGATACGAAGCAGCTATCCAGGCCCGGCGTGCGGCGGCGCATCCCATTTTTCTCCCTTTTCTACTCATCACTGGACGACGTGATGTACATCTCTACACCCGTCATTTGTGGCGCAGCATTGATGAACTGGTGATCATCCCGATCCAGAAAGCTGAATTGCATGCCAGAGTCGAAATCTTACTGCGGGCACGGCGTCTCGCGCTAGAGGTGAATCGGCTGCAGCAGGCGCTGCTCGCCAACACTCAGACATGGTTACAACTAGCAGTGCAGGCAGCACACATCGGGTTATGGGAATGGGATCTCACGACTAATCGTATCTTCTTCTCGCCGGAATGGAAAGCCCAGATCGGGTATGCCGCTGACGAATTGCCGGACACCTTTGCGACCTGGGAAGAACGGCTCCATCCTGATGATCGCGAACGTTGCCTTGACACCCTCTATCGTTACCTTAATCAGCCGTGGCCTCATTTTGCCATTGAGTATCGTTTTCGCCACAAAGATGGCAGCTACCGCTGGATCCGGTCACAGGCCGCTGTTATCTACAATCAGAATGGGCAGATCACGCACATGCTCGGGGCCCACCTCGATCTAACTGAACGCAAGCAGATGGAAGAGGAACGCCAACGCCTCAGCGAACAGCTTTTCCAATCGCAGAAACTAGAGGCAATTGGTACGCTTGCCAGCGGTATTGCCCACGATCTCAACAACTTACTGGTACCAATTATTGGTTTTGCCGAAATGGGGATGCTCGAGGTACCATCTCAGAGCGAACTGTATCAGGATTTCGACCAGATTCGCGCCGCTGGGATTCGGGCAACAGCGCTAACCCGCCAGATTCTGGCTTTCAGCCGCCATCAGCAGCTCGAGCTGAAGCCAGTCAATTTGAATCAGACGGTTGGTGAATTTGCGCCAATTCTGCGCCGGCTGATCGGTGAGCGGATCCGGATTCAGCTCCATCTGGCCCCTATGCTGCCGTTAGTAATGGCCGACACGAGCCAAATGGAACAGATTCTGCTCAATTTGGTCATCAATGCTCGCGATGCGATCGAGAAACAGGGAACCATCACGATTACTACGTTTTCGCTTCGCATCGAACCAGAACCAATCCAGCCGAGGTTTGCGCTCAGCCCAGGCATCTATGTCGGTTTGCAAGTTAGCGATAACGGCTGCGGCATTGATCCGGCGATTCTGCCGCGCATTTTCGAGCCATTCTTCACGACCAAGTCTCAAGGACAGGGCACTGGTCTTGGCTTATCAACCGTCTTTGGGATAGTGAAACAACACCGTGGTCACATTGATGTGCAGAGCACACCAGGCCAGGGTGCAACCTTTACTATCTACCTGCCAGCTCTTGATGGCGAGCAGCAGGAGTTGACGGCTACGCCAGTGACTGATCAGATGCTGTACGGTGACGAGACCGTACTAGTTGTAGAAGACGAACCAGCAGTACTGCATCTCATCAGCAGGGCGCTGCATATCCATGGATATCGAGTGCTGGAAGCGCAGGAACCGCAACACGGCCTGACGATCGCTAATACCCATCCCGAAGCCATCGATCTGCTCATCAGTGACGTCGTCCTACCAGTTATGAGCGGTGTTGAATTGTATCAACAGATACAAACCCAACACCCGGCGGTGAAAGTGCTGCTTATTTCGGCGTACAACGGCGTCGAGCCTTCTGTTCCACCTGAGCTGCCGCTGCTAACCAAACCGTTCACGTTACAACACCTCTTGCAACACGTTCGCAGCTCGCTCAACGCGAAGTAGGCAATCCTCGTTTGCTCGGTAGGTATCTATATCCATCTCACCAATCGCTAGCGCAGGATCTAATTGACTATGCAGAGCCGCTCTGAGTCACAATGCGTCGCCATTGCTGACAACGCGCTGTCTAACTGAGCATGATGGTGTCAGCGTTATGGCCCTACGACGATTGGATACCCCGCTGCACGCCAGGCACGCATCCCACCATCGACATTCACTGCTGTATAGCCACGTGACCGCAGGAGGTCACAGGCTACAGCACTGCGATTCCCCGAGCGGCAGATGCACACGATTGGCTTATCGGCGGGCAACTCTTGCAGGCGCTGTTCTAGCTCATGCAATGGGATGAGCTTGGCCTGCGCAATCCGGCCGTCTTTGGTAAACTCTTGCGGCGTCCGCACATCGAGGAGGAAGAATTGTTCGTGCTGATCAAGCATCGTTTTGAGCCGATCAACGTTGATATTCGCCGGCAGAGTCGTGGTTAATGTTGGTGTAGTTGTTGAAGTGACGCCACAGGCAGTCACGATCACAGCCATAACTAGGATCAAGAGGATAGAGAAACGATGCATAGTAATACCTTATCTGGGCGACGCCGACCCCAAGCGGCGTGATAAGCGCTGGAAACGACGATCAACTTAGCACTGCTGACGCAGGGCCAACCTACCCGCGCCAGCAGTGTCGTGTCAGTTCTGGCAACCCAGCGCTAGCATCGCAGCATGGGTCGTAATATGAATATGATCTTGGCCAATCTTCTCTAGCAACTCCGACTGCTTGAGCCGATCCATCACTGGGCCTTTTATATCAGCCAGATGGAACTCAACACCGGCGTCGCGTAGTTCATCGATCAGATGATCGAGCGTATGTAAGGCGCTAGAGTCGATAAAATTGATCGCTGAGCCAATCAAGACCAAATGCTTCACTTCCGGACGTTCGGCTACGATCCGCAGCAACACCTGCTCAAGGTAGCGCGTATTGGCGAAGTAGAGACTCTCATCAACCCGCACTGCTACAACGTGCGGCCAGGTTTTCACCTGATGCCGTTCGACATTACGGTAAACTTCGCTATCACCCAACCGGCCCACAATTGCGATATGCGGTCGGCTGGTGCGCCAGAGATAGAGCACTAACGCTGAAAACACCCCAGCGAAGATGCCAGCTTCAATACCAAGGGTCAGTACGGCCACAAAGGTGATCAACCATGTAAAGGCATCACCGCGATTGGGACGCCAGATACGCTGAGGTTCGCGCAGATCCACCAAGCCAATCACCGCGACAATGACGGTCGCCGCTAACACGGCCTGCGGTAGGTAGTAAAAGACTGGCGTGAAGAAGAGTAGGATCAGGGCGATACCACCAGCAGTCACCAGAGAAGCCAGACCGGTCACGGCGCCAGCCTGTGCATTTACCACCGAGCGGGCAAAACCACCAGTTACCGGATAGCCACTGAAAAAGCTGGCAGTGATATTGGCTGCACCCAATGCGACCAACTCTTGATCAGGATCGATCGCCTCGCGGCGCTTACTAGCCAGTGCCTTGGCAACTGCTATCGATTCAACCACACTGACCAAGACGATGGTCAACGCCGTCGGTAGCAATGCCTGAACGTCAGCTATCATCGGAGTTGGCGCACTGATTGGTGACAGGCCCGGTGGGATAGCGCCTACTATTGCGACACCTGCCGTCTGATCGAGCCGAAAACTCAGTGCTACAGCAATACCAAGGATAACAGCCAACAAGGGTGCACCACTCACAATCAGGGTGATGGCGAGCGGCGGCAACCCGGCCCGTCGCAACAATGGACGCAACCCCTGCCGGAAGAAGAGTAACAAGCCAATACTTAGCAGGCCAATGATCAGCGTGGCCAGATTCGTCTGATTCAGACCAGCAATTGCCTGGAAGATAATCTCGTGCAGATGGTCACCACCGATACGATAACCAAGGATATATTTTAACTGGCCGACGGCAATAATCAGTGCCGAAGCGCTGGTAAACGCAGCCAGCACCGGGTGCGAGATGAAGTTGAGAACAACACCCAAGCGCAAGACACCCAGTGCCAGCTTGATTGCACCAACCATTAAGGCCAGCAAAAGCACGAGTTGAATATAGCGATCGCTGCCCGGCGTCGCCAGCCCGCTAACGCCGTGGAAGACCAGCAATGATGTGATCGCCACCGGTCCTACTGAAAGCTGACCGGAAGTGCCGAGCAGCGCGTAAACAATCAACGGCGCAACTGAGGCGTATAGACCGATTTGCGGCGGCAGACCGGCCAGCTGTGCATACGCCATGCTCTGAGGAATGAGCATAATGGCGGTAACAATGCCAGCCACAACGTCACTGGGCAGATGCTCGCGCCGATAATGACGCAGCCAGTGTAGAAACGGCAGGTAGCGATAGAGTATTGCCAGTAACGCTGTCGGCGTGCCGGGCTGACGAGCAGAAACAGGCGCCATAATCTCCCCCTAGGCCTGGCTGCCAGTGCGTTCGAAGAAATCACTGGCGCAGAAATCGAAGGTCTCCATTGCATCGTCATCATAACCGGCTGCGCGCAGCTCGGCTTCGGCCTGCTCACGCGTCCAGCCCTGATGCACAATGCGGTAAAGCATCCAGATCAAGCCTACGCGCGTGGCACTGCGACAGTGGAACACTAGTTTCCCTGTCGCTGGATCTTCCACGATCTGGGCGAACTCCGCCAGATGCTCTGGTTCGAGCTCGTAGGCAGGCCAAGGGGCATGAATGTATCGCAACCCAGCGGCACGGGCATTAGCAGCCTGCACTGCAGCCCGTTCGGGATCACTACGGATATTCAAAACCGTTTTATAACCGGCTTCAGCAAAACGCTGCCAGTCTTCAGGTTGCGGCTGCGCTGCTAGTAGCACGTTCTCGGTCACAGCATAACTGCGCAGCGGAGCAACTTCGACTTGGTGCTGCAAAGCATTGCAAGATGTTTGTTGTTGCATACCTGTATCCTTATCGTGGCAACACGCCCTTAACGCTGACGGTTAACTGGATAGCCGGCGCGCTGCCAAGCAACCATTCCACCCACGACATTAGTGACATTGGTAAAGCCATGGCGCTGAAGCATTTCGCACGCGACCTGGCTGCGGTTCCCCGACCGACAGATGCAAACGATTGGCTGATCTTTCGGCAATTCGTTCATCCGCATTGCCAGCATTGGCAACGGCAAGAGACGCGCACCCGCCACGTGGCCATCATAGGCAAACTCTTCGGGCTGGCGCACATCAACCAGCACTATCGGTGCTCGCGCCTCCAATTGCGCTTTCAATTCCTGAACGGTCATCGTGCCAATCTGATTAGTCTGCGCTTCACGCACACCGCGAAACAATTGACGAAACATTGTCTCATAATCCTTTCACAATAAATGACGGCGCGTTCATCCCTGACCGAGTGATCGCGCCGTCGCCGATCAGCTTTTCATCCTCTTACTTGTACCTACACTTTATCAAATGAACAGCGTTACTTTGGCCCGCGCAGCATCACCCAGGAAGGTCGCAACACCGCCAGTCTCTAATCCCTCAACCAGTTCTTCGTCTTTGATCCCGAGGAGCTCGCGCGACATATCGCAGACAACCATGCGCACGCCCAACTCACGGGCCATCGCGAACAGCTCTTCGGGAGAGGCGACATCGTGCTTCTTCATGAGACCACGAATGATCCGAGCACCGGCCCCGAAGAAGTTCATCTGCGATAAGCCTAGCTCACCTAGCTTGCCTGGCAGCATTGCGGTGAAGCCCTGTTCGAGTAGATTCTTACCACTGAAGACCTTCTGCTTCTTGACTGCGCTAATGCCCCAGAAGGTGAAGAACATGCTCACTTCGAGACCCATCGAGGCGGCGCCAGTGGCGATGATAAAGGCGGCAATTGCTTTGTCGAGATCGCCGGAGAAGACGACCATCGCCAGCCGGTCTTCAATCCCCTGCGCCGGCGACTGCTCGAGCGCAGCTACTCGTTGCTCAAGCTCAGCAATCCGGGCTAGCAGGGCCTGCGTATCAACGGCTTCCGTCATCGGTGTTGTCATTGTCTTTCATCCTTAATACTTGCTCATTCCACCTGCCGGAGCAATTGGGCCACCTTACGCTGTGCGGCGCAGGTAATGAACGTACAGCTCCTGACCATTCTCTTGCACTGTCTCTTGCGCGATCAGCTCCACGTTCTTGGCCGTCTTTACCCAACCCTGGAAATCGGCCAATGAACCGCGATCAGTTGAAATGACCTGCAAAACCTTCCCAACTGGCAGTTCGCTGATCGCCTTGCGGCTCTTGACCAGCGGCATCGGGCACTTGGCCCCCTTCACATCCAGTGTCTGATCAAACTGTGGCATAACCTTACTCCTCCGCATATTGCTAGCGGCAGCAGCATCGGCTGCCGCTATTCCTATTTCGAATATTACTACAATTTACCCAGCTAAGGCACAGATATTCTTACCCAATTCGAGTTCGCTCGCCTTGCCTTCACACGGCTCGACCAGCCCAATATTGACCCGCTTGATCTCAACGTACTCTGGCGGGAAGACAGGCAAGTGGCTGAGCACAAAGCTGGTAAACTCTTCCAGCGTGCACGGCTTGAGACTGTCGTTCTGAGCCCGTACCTGCTTGTACGGGGCAGCGAAGATCCCGTTACCAGCGTCCTCATCGAGTGTGCTGAAGTGAGCAGGCAAGATCACCGTCTCATCGGTCAGGTAGCGGGGCAGCCATTCAAACATGCTGCGGTAGAGGATGGGTGTCCAGGCCTCACCTTTGCCACCGAGGTCGGGGCGACCAAACGACCGCAAGAAGATACCGTCGCCGGTGAACAGGTAGCGCCCGCCATCTGGCGTCTCAGCTAGGAAGTTGACCTGACCGAGTGTGTGACCAGGATACCAGATCGTGGTGATCCGCACCTGCCCAATCTGGAAGATCTGACCATCGCGCAACGGCTCGTAAGCGATCTTAGCCGGCAGCATATCAATCGGGTGAATGGCGTCATATGGATGGATGTAATAGGGTGCGCCAGTCTCTTTCGACAGCGCCGGGCCACCGCTGATATGATCGGCATGGACGTGGGTATCGAGAATGATCGTCAGCTTTGCACCAGCGCCCTCGATCAGCTCGCGGTAGACATTGGTATGGCGTAGCGGATCGATCAGTGCCGCTTGACCATCACTGATCACCGCAAAGCTGAGGTCGCCGCGCGCGGGACGGGCAATCTGCACAATCCGCCCCCAGGTCGTATTCACGACATCGCGCACATCGTAGTAGTTCCCCCAACCAATCATGCCGTCAGTCAGCGAAACTGCGCGATAGCCGTGATTGTTCAACACCTCGGCCACATACTGCGACGAACCACCCTTGGCGCAAACCACCACAAACTCTTCCACGTCCTTCGGCAGACGAGCCAGCGCCGCCTCTTCATCTTCGATGAAATCGAAGTAGGGCAAGTTGAGCGTGCGAAGCGTGGCATGACCTTCGATCGGCATACGCTTGAACTCATCTTCGTTGCGTACGTCGAGGATGAAGAGTGGTTGCGCGCTCAGCAGGCGAGCATACAGTTCGCGTGGCGAAATCTCAATGACAGTCGATTGATCTTGCGTGAATGTCATCGCTCGAAGACCCTTTCATTCTTTGTGAACTATTCCACTTTTTTGGCTCACTGGTAGTATAGTGGACCAACGTTAGAGTCATACGAAGGTTTTGTAAGGGTTTGGTAAGGAAATAGAGACAGACTACTGCGGTGTAGTCGTTATTGGCTCACACACGCAGCTATAGCGCGGGCAATATCTAATGTCGGTCGCTGGGGATGAAAAAGGGCCAGAAATTCGACATTCCCGGCTGGCCCAGTGATGGGCGAACGGGTTAAACCTGCCGGATTGAGCTGCTGTGCTGAGGCAAAGGTGAGAATATCGTCGATGACCCGAGCGTGGATGGCCGGGTCACGCACAACACCACCTTTACCCACATACTGGGGGCCAGCCTCGAACTGAGGCTTGATCAAAGCGACAACCCATGCCGCCGGCGCTATCAGTCGCTGCACTGCGGGTAAAACCAGCCGCAACGAGATGAAACTGACATCGATCACGGCACAATCAGCGGATACCCCTGCAGGCAACGCTGTAAGGTGACGAATGTTGGTACGTTCGAGTGTTACAACCCGTGGATCGTTGCGCAGACGCTGATCGAGAATGCCATAGCCAACATCAACCGCAAAGACACGTGCTGCACCGCGTTGTAATAAGACATCGGTGAAACCACCGGTTGACGCGCCGACGTCTAACGCGGTTAAACCGCTTGGGTCAAGAGCAAACTGATCGAGGGCGTGGGCTAGTTTAAAACCACCGCGACTGACGTAGGGTAACTTGCCGCGCAACTCGATGTGGGCACTGACATCGATCATCGTACCGGCCTTGGTCTGCACCTGCCCATTAATCAGCACCTGTCCGGCCATAATCAATGCCTGGGCACGCGCGCGCGTTTCGGCCAGACCACGTTCGACCAGCAGAGTATCGAGCCGTTGCCGAGCCATCCTACGCTTCTCGCCGTAATTCAACTTCAAGCCGGGTGATCTCTTCTTCCAACTCGGCTACCATCGCTCGGAGCCAGTCTGGTGGTGGGTTGTGCGGATCATGAAGGTGCATCCGTAACGACCGTAGTTGACTACGCCGTAATCGCAGCTGTTCCCGGATGGTCGCCTGCCGATCAACCGGTGCTGGCGCCGGTGGTAACGGCTGACCGGCCAGATAATCCGTGACTAAATCGGTCAGTAGGTCGTCTAGCTCAATACCGCGCTCACGCAACAGCCAATTAAGTTGCTCGCGCTGCGCTTCGGTCAGCCGGATACGAGTTGGAATAGTGAAATGTCCGCTCATAATCGAGCATTATACTCTATGCAATGCGGTAGTCACAACTGTTGCCGTATGGGTCACATATAATAACATACAAAACGTTCTTCTGCCTACTCCGCGCTAGGGTATCAGACATAGAGGGGCATTGGTTGGCAGAACGAATGGTATTGGGTTTACACATTCCTGATGGCTTTCTACACGCATCCATCGCGCTGCTCTGGTAGGCACCAACGATCATTGTGATCGGTCTCGCCACCCATATTGTGCAGCACTCGCTCGATGAGCGGCCATCCCACTCACGGAAGCATGGCCGCCTGCATCTTTGCCGCACAGATGCTAAACTTCCCAATCGCTGGCGGTACCTCAGGTCATCTCCTTGGCGGAGTGCTGACTGCATTGGTACTGGGACCATAGGCTAGTATGGTTGTCATGACCTGTGTCATAGCTCTCCAAGCCATCCTCTTTCAGGTTGGTGGGATCGTAGCAATGGAGGCTAATATCTTTCATGGGGATCGCGACCGCTGCGATTGGCGGATGGCTGGCTCGACTACTGATCGTTCACAATGGGGTATGGACGACGAACCGGTTGCATATCGTGCTGGTCAGCGGCACTACTGGCTGGCTTTCGATAATGTTGGCCGCAGCGCTAACCTCTGCGCAGCTTGTCCTTTCTGATTTGCCAGCGGCCATCGTCTTTCCCGCGATAGAGCACGCTCTTGCTTCATCTCAACGGCACGCTCCGCCCAACCAGCGGTGCAATTGTAGTTGACGGCTTACCAGTGACGCTCCAATATCTGCGTCAGATCCGCGCTATCGTTGGGCTCGTCTTTCAAAACCCCGACGATCAGCTCTTTTCGCTCACTGTATTCGACGATGTTGCCTTCGGACCACTCTACATGGGTCTGCCGCTAGATGAGGTTGAATTGCGTGTCCAACGGGCATTGACAGTAGTGGGGATGCGCGGTTATGAACAACGTCCAACTTACCGCCTGAGCCTCGGTTAGCGTAAGCGAGTGGCGCTAGCCACTGTCCTGGCGCTGAAACCGAAGTTGTTGGCCCTCGACGAACCATCAGCCGGTCTTGATCCGCAAGGTCGACGCGAGTTAAGCGCCTTGCTCAAGACCTTAGCGCAGACAACGATCGTTTCGACCCACGACCTGGCTTTGGTGCAAGATACCTTCCTCCGTGCCGTTGTGCTGGCTGAGAAGCAGGTAGTCGCCGATGAAGCAACCGCTACACTCTTCGCCGATTATGAGCGCCTGAAACACTTTGGGCTGGTATAAGACAGCTACGTGAGTGGTCGCCACTGACGGAACTGAGTAAAGAAACGCAGCACCATTTCTGTGTGCAGGGGGAAGGCTAACTCAGCTGGCGCCTTAACGATCACGCGCTCGGCTGCCTCACTGTTGGGCAAAAAGACGGGTAGATCTTCGTAGCGCAGTTGCGGACCAAGTCCGAACACGAGTAAATATCCATCAGGTGTGCTGCGGGTGGCAAAATCACTAATCAAATTAGGATCAATTTCGACCCCAGCTTCTTCGTAGAGTTCGCGAGCCGCCGCATCCTGCCAGCGTTCCCCCATTTCAATAAACCCACCCGGCAAGGCTAGTTGGCCCCGACGTGGGTAGGCTGCGCGCCTGATCAACAGCAGACCATCATCAACTGGTTGCAACAGCAGCACAACTGGTAATGGATTGCGGTAGGTGGTGCTGCCACAATGAGCGCATACCCGCGGCCACGACTGATGTTCGGCAAAGGGATGGCCACAAAATGAGCAAAACGAGTGTTGACGATACATGACTTCCTGCGTAACGAGCAACGGTTTCCACAAGTACTGTAGTATAACACAGGCGGGAAGGTCAGGTAGGACCTGCCTTGACGTCGTGACACAGATCGTTGCTTGTCACGATCATTGTTCATCGTGCTGTATCCTAATATCCCTGCCTGATGTATCGCGCTACGTCGTTGTATTAGTTGCAATCGCCGCGAGTAATCCGATGACAGTTCAAAGCCATCGTTTCATCTGCTACTCCCATTGTCGGGCACACCAACGTACCAGCGCTCGCGTTCCGTTCCTGTTGCTGCCCTCTCGCAATGCACCCCAGACCCCTTTAACCAAACCTATTACCATTCACTAGAAATGTGCGAGAGGCTCAACCAAACGCTACGACAGGAAACACTTCCTAAGTAGCGCGCTATCCTGACCCAGCACCTTATTAGCGATCTGCAAGCCACTTCACGACATATTGTTGAATATTGTTGACCTGCTAAACAGACCATACCGCACACGGTGTACCCCAAAACCCTCATTGCCATTCCTTGTTCAAACAGAGTTTTGGGGTAATATAAATTACGTATATATCCGTGCACGAGATGGGGTTTGCTATATGTCGATTTATCAATTCTCTGCCCAGCGCATTGATGGTACGACCCAGTCTCTAGCTGACTATCGAGGCCAGGTGTTGTTGATTGTCAATGTGGCTAGCATGTGCGGTCTATCACCACAATACGCCGGTCTGGAACAGCTTTACCGGCGATACCGCGATAAAGGCTTCGCTGTGCTTGGGTTTCCGAGCAACCAATTCATGCAGGAACCGGGTAGCAACGAATCTATTGCCCAGTTCTGTGAGCAGACGTACCAGATTACGTTTCCCCTCTTCGCCAAGGTGAACGTAAACGGGCCCAATGAACACCCGCTCTTCACCTATCTTAAAACTCAGCAACCTGGCTTATTCGGCAGCACTACGATCAAGTGGAATTTCACCAAGTTTCTGGTTGACCGCAACGGCAAACCACGCCGACGCTATGCTCCAACTGATCTCCCATCGATGATCGAAGACGACATTGTCGCTTTGCTGCAACAGCAACCGCCTCCTGTCAATTAAACGGCTTGCACTGACCCAGCCGGCTGTAGATGCATCCAGTGGGGTTGTCAGGTTGCCTGTCATAACCGGTTTTGCAGTAGCTCAGACGACTCGATCCACACGAGAGGCAAGAACTCAGCCCGTTGCGATCGCAGTATGGAATGAGGTACGGTTACATCTGTCGTTCGATGGTCAAGGATGCGCATTGAGCGCTGCCAGTGAAAGTGTGACAACCATGGAACCGATTCATGGAGTTGGTGCTGTAGTGTTTCGCCTCCAACCTAATCAAGCGATCGAGATTCTACTGATTCGCAAGCGGAAAGGGTTCTGGTCACTTCCCAAAGGCAAGCTCAAACCAAACGAGTCACCGCTGGCAGCAATCGTGCGTGAAGTACACGAAGAAACCAAAGTTACCGCCGAAGTAATCGATCTAATTGGTAATGTTGATTATCAGATCAAGGTAGACAGAAAACGACAACGAAAGATTGTCGATTACTACCTGTTACGGGCCATCAACGATCGGGCACGACCAACAGGAGGCAGCGAGCAGATTGTCGCAGTTGAATGGGTATCATTAGCGGAGGCGATGAAACGACTGCAACGACCTCGGCTGCGGGCGTTAGTACGGGTGGTGCAATCGTGGTTCAGCGGCTGAGCGCTGGTTCAGGAGGCGTTGCGTAGCCTGCAGAGGGTTGATTGGCACCAACGTAGCAACCCACGTGGCAAAGCAGAGCTACTGACTGTTGCACTAGAGATGTTCGCCCAATTCAGATTTTATGCACAGAACTTATGTCAAAATGGCGTGCTATAATATCCTTGCATGAGCGGGGAAGGAAGGCGGATTATGAATGAAGCAGCCGCTACCGAACTTGCACGCCAGATCGAAGAACACCGGCAAGCACTTGCCGAACGGGTTGCGAGTCGGCTCTTGCGCGCATTTCCCGAATTGACCCACACCCTGCGCCTCGAAGAGCAATATAGTCCGGTTGAGCGTATGGCAGAGGTCTCAGTACGACCGCTCAGCGATCTGATCCGGGCTATGCTCTTGTTCGACGCACTTGAGATTGCGGAAACCGAATTGCGTTGGGCACGCGGTGTGTTGCCCCGTTGGGGCGTCTCTTATGAACACACAACTGCGATGATCCGTTGGTACTTTGAAGAACTCGGTCGGCTAACACTATCCCCTGCCGCGCAAGTAGTTGCAAGCGAGATTGAACGTCACCTACTGGGGTTAATGTTCCGGCTCTATCGGTCAGCAGAAACTCAACAGCGATCAGTTGCTATATAACAGTACAAGCCATTCTGAAACACACGAGGGACGCGCGTTATAGCGTCCCTCGCTACTTTGTTAATTGAGCGGGGGCAATACCCCCGCAATCATTACATCGATATTCGCAACAACTTAATTGACGATCAGCTTACCCTGCATCAGCGGGTAGTGACCAGGCACAGTGCAGATATACAGGTAGGTGCCAGGAGCAGGAGCAGTGAAAGTAACCTCTACCGTCTCATTGCCGTTTGCCAGTGGTGTCGCAGCGATGATATTGCTCTGATCTGCCGGCAGGTAGTTAGCAGCAGGGCCAGCAGTCAGACCTGCATTAGCAATCGCTGCAGCTTCAGCATCACCACCCTTGATCAGAATCCAGTTGTGCTGCTGCACTGCTGAATTGTTCTTAAACCGCAATGTAACTTGCTGACCAGCAGAAACTCTTAGTTCATTCTTGTCAAAAAACAGTTCTTCGCCTTTCGAGCCAATTTCCAGCGTCACAGGACCACTACTGGCATCACCAGTGGAACCACTGCTACCGCCGCTACCACTCCCACCACCACACGCTGTCAGCGCCATTGCTAGCGCAGCCAGCACTGCTAGTATTGCTAGTCGCAACCAAATCTTCATGTTTTGCTTCCTTTCTTGTGGCATCTATCACAAACGAGACGTCACAACATTTATACCACCATCGCGAATCTTGTCAAGCCACTCACCAAACAAGTTACGGACCTCGATCTGATTGAAATTATTCCTGATTCTTATGACGGCGCGATTGCGGCGCCTGCGCGCCTGACGTTGTTCGACCTGATCGGATTGAGTCGCGTGATGGAGGATGAGCGGTAGGTTTTCCGGATCGACGAGTACCTTTACCGCCTTGTGGACGCTCTGGGTGGTCTTGGGCAGTACGATTACGCTCGTTCTGCCGCGTCCGCTCTTCACTTCGCTCTCGGCCAGGTCGTCCTTCCCGCCAGTCCCGGGCTTCGTTCCCGGGCCGAGCACGTCCCGCGGGTTCACGCCGCGTCCGCTCTTCGCTCCGCTCGCGGGCAGGTCGTCCTTCCCGCCAGTCCCGGGCTTCGTCTCGCTGCGGCATCGAAGGGGCCCGATCAGGACGTGGTCCACGCATTGCCGCTGGACTAGCTGGAGATGGTGCATCGCTTGCACCGGACGCCCGTTCGGAAGCCACACGACGGGTGGTTATATGCGCGCGTAGAGCAGCGATCTCCTCGTTAGTCAAATATCGCCAGGCACGCGGCGGCAGATCGCCCAGCTCCAATGTACCTTCACGGACTCGAATCAGGCGCAGGACGTTGTAACCAAGCAACTTTGCCACTGCTCGAATCTGGCGCTTACGCCCCTCACGCAACACGATCCGTGCCCATACACCTTCCGGCGTCGTTTCCAGCAACTCCACCCACGCTGGCGCTGTCATCTCACCTTCGAGCATTACACCATTCCGCCAGCTCCGCAACGCTTCCGGCGTCAATGGCCGATCGAGCAACACCCGATACTCTTTTTCTACCTCAAAGCTGGGATGAGTCAGTGCATAGGCAAGCTCACCATCATCAGTCAGCAGAATCAGACCTTCGCTATCGAGATCGAGTCGCCCTACGGGAAAGACGCGCGCCGGCACATCAACCAGATCGACTACTGTTGGTCGACCATGGGTGTCTTCGGCGGTTGATACCACACCAGCCGGTTTATGCAGCATAATATACGTGCGCTTGGTCGGCATTTGCAGTGGCTTGCCATCAACCAGCACCTGATCGTGCTCGAGATCAACCCGCGTGCCCGGCACCGTGACGACGCGACCATTTACCGTTACACGACCAGCGGCGATCAAGGCTTCACAATCACGTCGCGAGGCAATACCGGCACTAGCTAATACTTTTTGCAAACGTTCGGGACTCACAGACAGCCCTTCTTTCGTTATCCTGATGTGGCAAAGTTTCTTCTTGGCGCGTCTATTCGAGCAAGAAATGCTTTTGCACGCCGTTTGACAGTATACCATACCGATTTTGCGCACCGGAGTCAGGATACAATAGAACCAAATAATTGCGTTAGATCCTTGCCAATGGAATCACAAGCTTCTAACCACTTGTTTCGCCCCTACGTGCCTGCCGCCCTGCGCGACGCGCTCGACGCTGGCTTACTCCGGCCTGGAATGGCGCAAACCTATCAGGCAACGATCCTCTACACCGACCTTAGCGGGTTTACGCGCCTGACCGCTGCCTTCGCCTCCCTGCCTGACGGAGCCGAACGGCTGCACATCATCTTGCGGAATTATTTTGAGACTATGATCGCCACCATCACTGCCAATGGCGGTGATGTGATCCACATTGCTGGCGACGCACTGACAGTTTGGTGGCCGCATCTGACTGATCCCACCCTAGCCATTCATTGCGGTCATGCGCTTCACAATGCTGTCGCCGCCCTTAATCCAATTGTGACTCCAGCTGGCTCGTACCATCTGGAATTGCGGGTTGGGGTCAGCGTTGGCATAGTTCATCTGTTACTCGTCGGCATCCCTAATCAAGGCATCCATCCCGTCTTGATTGGAATGCCGGTCTATGCCGCCAGTCTGGCCGAGCAACAAGCGCAACCCGGACAAGTGCAGTTGTTGATCAGTGCTCCGCAGCGAACACCGCTGATCGAGTATCAGCCTCCAGCTGAAACACCCGCTCTGAATTGGGAACATTTCTTACCACCAAGCTTTGCCCGCCGGCTGCGTCTCAATACACTGGTCGCCGAATATCGCCGCTGCGTACCGGTCTTTGCCGCTTTTGATCTACCGGAAAATCCGATCGAATTGCAAACAATCGTCACGCAAGCGCAGGCAGCAGCAATGCGCTGGGGAGGATGGCTTAACGAGATCGAAGTGGGGAACAAAGGCGCAGTAATGGTCTTTTTGTTTGGAGCGCCGGTGGCCCAGGGCGATGATACCAGTCGTGCCATTGGTTGCGCGCTGGAATTGCGCGATCGCGGCGTGATTCGTAAAGCGGGCATTAGCGTCGGCTCACTTTTCGTTGGTGAAGTGGGCAGCCGGTTACGGCGCGTTTACACTGCTCAGGGCGAAGACATGAATCTCGCCGCTCATCTAATGGAAAGAGCGGCAAATGGCGACATCCTAATATCGGGACGTGTGCGCCAAGACACTCTTGGTCGGTATCGTACTAGCCCACCACAATTGTTCACAATCAAAGGCTACGAACACCCTATTCCTGCCGCAATTGTTCTATCAGAGCGCATACGGACTGATGAGCATGGTTCTTACACCCTGCGCGCTATCTTACCCGACAATGTCACCTTGATTGGACGCGAACCAGAGCGGCAGATGATCGACCGGATCATAGCTGAAGCCTCATACCAAAGTCAGATATTGTTGCTCGAAGGCGAAGCTGGCATCGGCAAATCAACGCTACTCCATTATCTGGGTCTAGAATGGCTCAGTCGCGGCCATAGCGGTTTTCGTGGTGAATGTCGCAGTGGTGCCCAAGAACGCCCCCTCTATCCCTGGCGGGCCATCGTGAGCGAACTGTGTGACGTTGACGATAGTCTGCCTATACCAGTCCGCCGTGCACGTCTCCAACAGGCCTTGATCGATCTACCTGCAGCATTACCGCATCACGTCGCCGCTTTAGCCAAACTCCTCGATGTAGATGGATTTGCTGCCGATCATCAACCACTCGATGTAGCACCGCTGGTTGTGGAATTGCTCTTGCAGCGTCTGAAACAGGAACCGATTCTGATCATTCTCGAGGATATGCATTGGGCCGATCCAGAGTCGTTTATGCTTTTGCAAGAGCTCATTGATTCACTGACGCCACAACTACCATTATTGATTGCGGTCTCGTACCGTCCTTTACCGCAACACCTGGCACCTTTTGCGCAGACCCTATGTCAGTATCCATTCACTACCCATCACTTGGTGGAACGCCTCCCAGCAGTGGATCGTTCCAACCTCGTGTGCGAGCTTATCGGTGTCAACGAAGTTGATCCACGCTTACTGCAATATCTCGAGCGAAACGCTCACGGGCAGCCACTCTTCATCAAAGAATATGTGCGTCTTCTCCTGCAACAGGGACTGATCGCGATTGAGAATGAGAAAGCGCGTCTGATTGCGCCGTTACCACCAGTGCAACTTTCAAGTTCGGTGATGGGCATCGTCCAGGCCCGGATCGATCAGATGGACGAACGCACACGCCTGACTTTCAAAGTAGCTGCGGTCATCGGGCGCAGCTTTCCGTTGCGGCTCCTGCAAAGCATTCATCCAGCCCGGTTAAGTGAAGCCGAACTGTATCACGATATTGAAACCTTAACTCGTTATCAGTTTATCGAGAGTGAAATTGCCGGTTACGATCCTGTCTATCGGTTTACAACCGGCATCGCACACGAAGTCGCTTACAACAGTCTGCTCTTTGCCCACCGCCGCGAACTGCATCAACTGATTTGTGACTGGCACCTGACTGAGTATCAAACCGAGCTAGCGCAGATGTCAGCGCCGCTAGCCGTTTATGATGTGATCATTGATCACGCATTACGCGCCGAGCAATGGTCAATTGCCATCGAACATTGTCGGCAAGCGGCTATAATCAGCGCGCAACGCTCGCTCTTCAACAGTGCATTACGTTACATCGAACAAGGCACTGGTCTACCAGGGCACATCGACCAACGCGCTGAGCTACTCGTCTTGCGGATGTTTCTCAACCATCGCATCGGCAATCATCTGCACCAGAGTGAAGATTTCGCACTCTTGCAGGGGTTGCTGAGCGAACGCGTACAACCAGAGCTCCAGGCGACGGCAGCAGTGCTCTACCTTCACCACATTTTCGTCAGTGGTCAACTCGAACGGTTTGATGATGGGATACGCAACGCTCAGACTTGCGTCGATCTGCTTAGCCGGAGCGAGGCTGTCTTTGGTCGCCTGTTGCAGGCCAGCATCTGGCTCATCCACGCTTGGCGCCAGGCGATTGCAGGTCAACAGAAAGAAGCGTTCGCCCTTCTCTACCGGATCGATCGGCTATGCGCGATGCTGCAGCGCCAGCCATTGCCGAGGCATACTATCGCTCGTCTGTTACCAGTCACGAGTATTATGGCGCAGAGTTATGAACTGCGGGGATGGATTTTGTTCGAATTGAACGCTTTCCAGTATGCCCAACGCTCCTTTCAACGCGCCATCGAGCTTGCCCATACAGCTAGTGACTGGTTGATTAGCAATCGGGCCTTACTTGGGCTGTGTCATACCAAACTGATGAGCAATCAGGATGATCGCAGTGAACGTCAATTGCAACAAGCTTTGCACATTGCACGATCGATCGGCGATCGTTACGGGCAGGCACTGGGCTTACGAACCCAGGCCCTCCTTCACGCCAATCGCAAAGAGCGTGAACAGGCGCGCCGTCTGATCTGGCAGGCAATTGCCATTGCGCATGGCGCCCGGATCAACATTCTGGAGCTTGAACTCTTGAACCAGCTCGAAAGCCTGGCCTACGAGATTGATCACCCTGAACATCGCAACGAGGATTGAGGTTACGGGAAGAATGCCTGCCACCAGCGCTGCCAGTTAGGCGGCAACGGCGGCAGCGGTGCTGGGGTCACCGTTACTACGGGCACTGATACTGGCGCAACTGTTGGCGCCATTTCAGGAACAATCACGGTATCACCTTCACGAGCCATGCCCGTATCGCGCGCCCAGAGTTCTACGGCCGCATCAGACAGCTCATAGTTCAGCCGATCTTCGAGCATCTGGGTGGTGGCGTAGAGCGCGCGTACTTCAGCCTGCGCGTTGGTTAGCTCTTGCTCTAAATGGCGGGCAATGAGCAGTTGATTGATCAGGTTGACCGTTATCCCTCCCGTCATCGCGAGTAAGATAGCGATCACAATCAACGATGTCAACGCCCGACCACTGTCAGGTAAGGTTGCTGTTAACCAGCGGCGAACGCGACTGCGGAACATTGCCCATCTCCGTTGGAGGCTGGGCATAGAGTGGGATCGGGGTCGTGAGTGGCGATAGTGAGGCATAGTATGTAGATGCGCGAGGATCACTCAGCAATGATTGACTCGCGCACTCTCCTGCAACACCGCTTACGATTCGGAAGATGATGAGCGCGGCGCTTCTAGAAGGAGCGGCTCTTCGATATTGGTCGTCATCGAGCTTTGACCGCGGAAAAGACCACCTGGTTCGATGTGCAGCGCAGCCGTCGTGATATCACCCCAAACCTTACCCGTCGGTGAGATTTCCAATTGCTCAAGCGCGGTAATCTGGCCCTTCACGGCACCAGAAACATGCACATTGCGCGCTTTGATCGTCGCAATCACGCGCCCTGTCTCGCCAATGATCAGGTTGCCAACGACCTCAATATCACCTTCCACAGCGCCATCGATGCGAACGTTACCGTCAGCGTTAAGCGTACCGACAAAGCGCGTGTTAGCCCCAATCACCGTTTCGGTTCGGCCATTAACAAGGGGTTGCGGTTGAGCAGGTTTACGCGAACCAAACATGCGTGCGATCCTCCTCCACATAACCGGCTGCCTGTTGTTTAGGATGTATCGAGCGTCGGGTGGCAAAGCCGGGGGACTGCCCGATCCACGATCGGGAAATCGTTGCTGCTATTATAAACGATACTGGCAAGCAGGGCAACGCACCATTACGGTGCCAATCGTTCACGGCGCCAGCCAGCCTCAGTGCGAGTATAGCAGAGCCGGTCATGCAGTCGTGATGGGCGGCCTTGCCAGAATTCAATCCGATCGGGAATGACGCGGTACCCACCCCAAAAGGGTGGACGTGACGGGGTTTGGCCGGCGAAACGTTCGCTGATCGCAGCCACGCGCTGCTCTAGTTCAGATCGATCAGTAATCGGTCGACTCTGCGGTGAAGCCCATGCGCTAATCTGACTTTCACGCGGACGGCTGGCATAGTACGCATCTGACTCGGCGGCACTGATCAGCTCGGCCACCCCTTCGATACGCACCTGCCGCTCTAACTCAGGCCAGTAGAAAACCATCGCTACTTCGGGATGACTCGCTAACGCGCGTCCTTTTCGGCTCTCGTAGTTGGTAAAAAACACAAAGCCACGTTCATCAACACCCTTCAACAAAACCATCCGCACTGAAGGCCGGCCATCCGGATCGATCGTTGCCAAAGCCATTGCATTCGGCTCAATCAATCCAGCTTCAATAGCTTCACTCAACCAACGGCTAAACTGCACAATCGGGTCAGGATCGGCTTCAGTTTCCAGCAACCCGCGTTGAGTATACTCCTTACGTAGCTCAGCAATATTCATGACCTAGCTCCATTTGCACAAGAACGAGGGCTGGCATACAATAGCCCCGATGATGAACAACAGCGCTGCCATTTATGTAGCTCATACCGATCATGCGGCTGTCGCACGCATGCTGTTGACCATCCTGACCGAACAGGGCTACACGGTTAGCGAACGGCCACCACATGCGATTAGCGGCATTATCATGATACCTGATAAACCGTACCGTCACTTCTTCATTGCGCCGCCAAGTCGCAACTGGGTTGCAATTTGGGAAGATCCACGCTACTTCGCCGACCGCCAGCTAGCCCGTGATCTAGCTCGACGGCTCAACACCCGTGTCGTCTGGATCGAAGTAGGCGGTAATGGCGTCAGTTGGGCGCGCGGGCTTTATGACGGCGACACCATTTGCGAAGAGCGGTACGAACCAGTGGAAACGACCTTCTACGGCGAACAGGGTGTTGTTCATCTGACGTTCGACCCTGATCTCACGCCCGAAGAGTGGATAGAACGCCTCGGGCTACCCAGTCCGGAACTACACTATGAAGCAATTCTAGCCGGCGCCCAGCCGCCGGCGGGGCCGCCATTGCACCTCGTTGTGCAACGCAGCGTTAGCGATCGATCATCGATCGCTGCGTCCGGCTAGCGCCATGTACTGCCATGCCGTACACCATCCTGATGATCGCCTCGACCAGCTTTTTTTCCGATTACGGTAATCACGTGCGCATCCTCGAAGAGATCCGTGCTTTGCAGCGCCGTGGGCACCGGATCGTGCTGGTGACTTATCACAACGGTGATGATATTCCCGGTATCACCATCTACCGCTCGTGGGATGTACCCTGGATCAAGCGTGCAGTGGTTGGATCGTCGCGCCACAAACTCTACCTCGATGTCGGTCTAGCTTGGCGCGCGCTCCGCATAGCTATCGCTCTGCGCCCCGACATTATTCACGCTCACACCCACGAAGCTGCCGCCATCGGCTTGCCGTTGCAGAAGTTGCTTGGTCGGCCACTGATCCTAGATTACCAGGGTAGCATGACAAGTGAGATGCTCGATCATGGCTTTATCAAGCGCACCAATCCGCTTTTTGTGCCATTGACGCGCTTAGAGCGTATGTTAAACCGGGCGGCTGATGCGGTGATGACCTCTACGCACAACGCGGCTAACCTGCTGCGCCGCGATGGCTCGGTGCCCGAAGATCGGCTCTTCACGATTGCCGATGGGGTTGATACGGATCGTTTCCGCCCCTATGATGGTTCGCCCGCCTGGGCAGCACAACGGGCCGAACTACGCGCGCAGCTGGGGATCCCACCGGATCGGCGTATTGTGGTCTACATTGGCTTACTGGCACCGTACCAAGGTACCAACCTGCTGCTTGATGTGGCCCGTCAGCTCTGTCAGAAATACCCTGACCTGCATTTTCTGATCATGGGGCATCCTGATCCGCAAAGTTATCGCAACCTTGCTGCCAACCTGGGTATTAGCGAACATGTGACGTTGCCAGGACGGATTATCTACCGTGACTTGCACAGCTACCTGGCATTAGGCGAAGTGGCCGTTGCCCCCAAGATGAGTCTAACTGAGGGCAACGGCAAGATCGGGAACTATATGGCGATGGGCCTGCCCATTGTCGCCTTTGATACACCGGTCAATCGCGAAATTCTAGGACCACACGGCTTCTATGCTCGACTCGGCAGCGCAGAAGATTTTGCAGCTCAATTGGAACTTGCCTTGACCAATCGTGAACTGGCTGCCGAACGCGCCGCTGCAGCCAGAGCACGAGCTGTCGCCGAGTTGTCGTGGGATCGGGCGGCTAGCGCGATTGAGGCCATCTACACGGCGACTCTGGCCCGCTACCAGCAGAGCGAAGAAATTGACGATGGCGGCGAGGCTTAACCAATAATTATGTCAGATGCACCCAGCTAACAGCGACCCGCCGCGGAATCGTCTGGGTGAACTTCACCGCGTTCTCTAACCAGACCACTGCGCGCTCCTACCTGCGATACCGGTCAAGGTTGAACTCGCCTTAGCTACCCACCTGAACATGAGGGTAGCGATGAACCACTCCGTGTCGATCACGTATGGCGAACGTTCTATCTAGGTATCACCGCCTCCTCTCGATAGGGAATGCGCAAGCAGCAGACTATACAACAGTGCAGAAACGAGCTGGGCAAGTGCAACTATATTCACATGCGTTCAACACGTACCTTACGCGCCAAAAACGGCTTTGAGAGCTCTAGAGCCACATCATCAGCCTAGATGCGCAGAGCCTTTCCAGAAAACACCTGCTGGCAGCTATCGATCTGCGGCAGTGGCATACTCTACGAGGCGAGGATTAGCCATCACAAAATCTGGCTTAGGAACAGTCTGGTACGCTCGTTGCGCGGGTTAGTGAAGAACTGATCAGGCGTACCTTCTTCCACGATCTGGCCCTGATCCATAAAGACGATCCGGTCAGCGACCTCGCGAGCAAAGCCCATCTCGTGCGTTACGCAAAGCATCGTCATACCGCTGCGCGCCAGCGTCTTCATCACATCGAGCACCTCTTTGACCATCTCTGGATCGAGGGCCGAAGTTGGCTCATCAAATAGCATAATTCGCGGCTCCATCGCCAGCGCACGTGCAATCGCCACACGCTGCTGCTGCCCACCCGACAATTGACCAGGATATTTGTGGGCCTGCTCACGGATTCCAACCCGTTCGAGCAATTCAAACGCTTTTGCTTCCGCTTCCTTGCGGGTCTTCTTGCGCACCCAGATCGGCGCCAGCGTGATATTTTGCAGCACCGTTAGATGGGGAAAGAGGTTGAACTGCTGAAACACCATTCCCACTTCGCGGCGGATAGCATCGATATTGCGAATATCGCTCGTCATCTCGATACCATCGACGATAATGCGTCCTTCTTGGTGCTCTTCAAGACGGTTAATAGTGCGAATAAAGGTACTCTTACCACTCCCTGACGGCCCACAGATCACCACTACCTCACCACGCTTCACCCGCAGGCTGACATCCTTTAAGGCATGAAAATTACCGTACCATTTATTGACATTTTCGCAGATGATGATCGGTTCGTTTGTACTATTGCCACTCATAATCCACTTCCTTTGGATTAGTGTCGACTTCGCGCGATTTGATCTTCGATCCGCTTGCTGACGCGCGACATTGTAAAGCTAAACACCCAGTAGATAGCGGCAATGACTAAAAATGTCTCGCGCCAAACACCGCCAGGAGTGCCCAACCATTGCGGCTGACCGACAATATTTTGCGCCGCACCGAGTAGATCTACCAGACCGATGATCACCACCAGCGAGGTGTCCTTGAACAGCGCGATAAACTGACCAACAAGCACCGGCACCACCGCACGCAGTGCTTGCGGCAGAGTTATGAGTAGCGTGGTCTGGAAAACATTCAGGCCCAGGGCACGCGCCGCTTCAACCTGACCTTTCGGAATAGCTTGTAAACCACCGCGTACATTTTCAGCCAAATACGCCGCACTGAAGAGAGTCACCGCAATGGTAGCCCGCACCAGCGCATCGATGCTTTCGCCGCCAGGAATGAAGAGAGGCAGCAAGAGTGCACCCATAAAGAGCACGGTCACCAGCGGCACACCGCGAATGAGTTCGATGTAGAGCACGCAGAAGATACGAATAACTGGCAGTGAGCTACGCCGACCCAAGGCCAGCAGCACACCAAGCGGAAACGAGAGCACAATCCCGCTGATAGCGAGAATGAGGGTCAGCATGAGCCCACCCCAAAGTTTCGTTTCCACGACGGGCAGACCAAGTCCACCGCGCAGAATGAGAATAACGGCCGGATAGGACAGCAGCCAGGCGATAATCAACGGCCAGCGCAGCCGTTTACCTACGCGCCGAGCCAGTAGATCGCCGCCAACCAGCAAGATCGCGCAGAGAAACATGAAGAGCCAGCCAGGCAGTGACGTCTGACCGGGTAGATCGGGGAAAGTAAACGCCGCCAAGCCCAGGATCACACTGATAGCTGCCGCTCCCCAGGCCACCATCCGTACAATGCCATCCCACAGACCAGAACTCAAACCTAGCAGCACAAGCACCAAGGCCATCGCCGCCTGAGGCCGCCAGAGCTGGTCAACCGGGTACGTCCAAGTAAGGAGCAGTTTGATATTGGTAAACGCTGCCGTCCAACCGGGTGCTGTCACCATCCATGAGACGAAGTTCAGCGTAGCTTGCGTCACAATGTAGAGCAACACCACGGTGATAATCACGTTGTACCAGGTTGAAAAGAGGTTCTTGCGCAACCACTCGATCAGGCCGATCTGCTGACGCGGGGCGCGGCGAGAAGTTGGACGACTGACTTCGGTAGTCACAGGCGTCTCCTTGGCTTAGCGCTCGACAAGCTGGATACGACGGTTATACCAGTTCATAAACAGCGACGTCAGCAAACTGACCGACAGATAACTCGCCATCAGCATCAGGATCACTGGTACCGCCTGCCCAGTCTGATTATTGATCGTACTGGCGACGTAGAAGAGGTCAGGATAGGCGATCGCAATCGCCAGACTGCTGTTCTTGGTCAGATTCAGATACTGGCTGGTTAACGGCGGAATGATCACGCGTAAGGCTTGCGGCAGAATCACCAGCCGCATCGTCTGACCAGGAGTGAGACCAAGCGCACGAGCCGCTTCACGCTGGCCCTTGCTCACGGCCAGAATGCCGCTCCGCACGATTTCCCCAATAAACACTGCGGTATAGATTACCAGCCCGGTCAGCAGTGCCGCAAAGCTGTTCGTAACGGTAATACCGCCAACGAAGTTGAACCGCTGCAATTCTGGAACGGAGAGGCTGACTGGCCAGACACCATTAACAGCGTAGGTAACGAAAAACCCGATCAGAGCCACACCAGCTGCGATCAGGAATGCGTAAGGCAGCGCCACACCAGGACGGTCGCGACGTGCAAACTGGATACGTCGCACCACGTAAAAGATTGTCCCGATCGCAATCCCACTATACACCCACAACATCCACGCTTCGAAATCATTACCAGCCTGGGGCCAGGCCAGAGTGATACCCCGATTGTGAAGAAAGATGAGATCACCGACACTGATACTCTCTTGAATGCGGGGGAAGAGGCGGGTCAACGAGAACCAGAAGAGTAACTGCAAGAGAAGCGGCACATTCCGCACAATTTCCACGTAGACCAACGCCACGTTGCGCAACAGCCAGTTGTCGGAGAGACGAGCGATGCCGAGGATCAACCCTAGCAGGGTAGCAAGAATAATTCCGATCCCGGCGACACGCACTGTATTCAAAATCCCAACGATGAATGCCCGACCATAGGTCATCGAGGGAGCGTATTCAATCACGCTCTCCGCGATCGGGAAACCAGCTGGGACCGACAAGAAGGCGAAAGTGGGCAAGAGATTGGCCTGCCGCAGACCATTGATCATATTCGAGTACAGAAACCAAAGCAAGGCGACTACTACAGCAGCGAAGACCACTTGTGCAATGATGGCGATAATCCGCGTATCACGGTAAAACGGTATCGCTGTCTTGCCCGATGACACTGGCGGCGAACCGGCTGCCATAGGCTACTCCTGAAGCACAGTGAGGGGAGACAATACACAGATGGTGCTAATATTTAAGTTGGGAAACAACTACCCGAACGTAAATACAAGAACTCATCAAATCTTTTTTCGCTTTCTTCGCTTTCAATGAAACAGCGGAGGGCATGACACCCTCCGCCATTGCCATTACGAAGTTTAGCGGAAGGGTGGCGAGTAAAGCAGCCCACCCTCAGTGTATAGGGCGTTCAGACCACGTGGCAAATTAAAGGGCGTATCTGGGCCAAGGTTGCGATCATAGATCTCCTTGTAATTGCCCACGTGGCGGATGATCCGCACCGCAAAATCGTTGCTCAGACCGATACCGCCAGCCAGATCACCTTCGATGCCGAGGAAACGGCGAATTTCGGGTACATCGCTATTGAGAAACTCGTTCACATTCTGCGACGTGATACCGTATTCTTCAGCCTGGAAGGTTGCGAAGACGATCCAGCGCACAGCGTCGAACCACTGCGGATCACCTTGGCGTACCGCTGGGCCGAGCGGCTCTTTCGACATCGTCACTTCTAGGATCTTGTGATCAGCCGGGTTACTGAGCAGAGTGAGGCTCGAAACCAGCCCCGACTTATCAGTGGTGAAACCGTCGCACTGACCGGCATCATACGCAGCGCGAGTTGAGTCGCCATCAGGGAAGACGACTGGCGTAAAGGTCAGACCACGGGCCCGGAACTGGTCAGCCAGATTCAACTCAGTCGTCGTACCAGTCTGCACACAGATGGTTGCGCCATCCATATCTTCCAGCGTCTCAATACCGCTATCCTTGCGCACCATCATTCCCTGACCATCGTAAAACGTGGTTGGCGCCCAGTCGAGACCGAGATTGCCATCGCGACCAAGCGTCCAGGTGCTGTTGCGAATCAGTACGTCAATCTCACCGCTCTGCAACGCGGTGAAGCGTTCTTGCGCGCTAAGCGGACGGAACTCAACTTTGGTTGGATCGTCGAAGAGAGCAGCGGCTACAGCACGGCAGAAATCAATATCAAAGCCACGGTAGACGCCCGCCGAGTCAACCGAGGCAAAACCAGGCAGCGGGTTATTGTTGACGCCGCAGATCAACGTGCCGCGGGCTAGAATCCGCTCAATTAAACCACCCGACGCTGGCTGATTAGTCGTACCGCCAGCCGGAGTTGTTGCTGCGGGCGCGGCAGTCGCAGCAGGTTGGGCTGGTGCGGCAGTCGGCTGCTCAGGCGCAGTTGTCGCTGGCGAGGCCGGAGCTGTGGTAGGCGCCTGCTGCGCTTGGCCGCCACAGGCAGCCAGCACTAGGCTTAGCAGGCCCGTAAGCAGGAACATGACCGATTTACGCATACATTCTCCTGTGCATCTGATACGGTTACGCAATAACACCGGACCTTCCGGTGCTGCGAACCGTGCGGTCCCTCCGGTGATAAGGCGCATTGCCTTGTGCAGCATCATTGCGCTACTTTGACTTCATGCCACTCGGATTGTCGAAATGATACCACGACTTCCACGAACGCGCAAACGAGGAGCGGCCTAAATAAATAGCACAGAGCTGACATGCTGATGGGCAACTGCCCTCTTCTCACTGTGCCAAGCTTCTGAACGCTACGGTAATGCAGCCCCATTGCCATATGTGACTTCAAACTGAACACGCACCCTAGCCTTTTGTTTTATAATTCAAATATCAAACTCTGAAATTATGATATAGTACATAAAATGTATTGTTCTTTGGAACATAACCGCATTCTGCCATCGTGTACCTGGTCGACGTCGATTCAGCAGTGCATTGGCGCTACATCGATGGTACGATTGCCGAATTGACGTTACGAGAGGCTTGATATGTCAACTATCTTGACCAAAGCAGGAGTGCATGGTGCAACTACCCTAGCCACCTTTAGCTTTCAATCGCTCCTGACATCACAGCCGCGCGCGTTGCGCAGTCGCGGCGTGATGCTGGCATTGAGCTATCTGATCGAGGATGTCGCTGCGAATTCAGGTGATGCCTATCTGATTGCAACCTTCCAGCGCTTCTCGCACTACCATCGACAACTCAACCGTTACCGTCGGTTTACTCCTCAGCTCGCCCACACTTTTGTGCTTGGGTACCCCGATGTGGTGCCTATCCCACTGTCCGGTGTCACAACGGTTGAACTGGAAGAGCATTGGCCGCTGGTGCACGAATGGGTCGTGATTGGATGGGGTCCAACCTGTGCTGTAGCACTGGTGGCCTACGATGAAGAAAAGCGCGCACCGCACGGTATTTCACGCGCGTTCCAGGCAGTCTGGACAACTAATGACAGGCAGGTGGAATTGTTAGTACGCGCGTTTTTTCCAGTGCTGGGCCTAGAGTTGCCAACTGTGACCCCTGATCCAGTGGCTCGCCAACAGACGGCGTTAGCGCTCCAGCGCGAACTACCGCAACGCTTGCGCGGGATCAAACGATAGTTTATCCCTCTGCTCCTGCGCCATGAGCGGCGCCTGAAACGCACCGGCGCGATGACCGAGGCCCTAGTTACACCCTGGAATTCGCCGTGAGCACCGATAATTCGTTGTTACAGTCACGTCAGTGCCAGGCGGACTCAGGTCTACTAAGAATTGCAGCAAGCTGGGCTACATTCTGCTTGCCTTGTGAACAGGCCTGCTCGAGCACGTGTTTCACGCTCGCCGATATTTCGGTTTTCTGGTGCCGCGCTGCTGCTGGCAATGACGGATGACACTTCCGGATTTGTTCCCCGACGATAAAGAACACCAGCTAACCGAGCCCTGATCCGAATTTACGCGCATGCCGGCGGGCTACGGTTCGAGCGAGATCGCCTGCAAATCAATACCTACTTGCACATCGCCCGTAAAACCACCTGACGCCACTTCGTTCAACGCCTGTGGGATTGGCATCGTCCAGCGGGGGCTGAAATGCACTAGCACCAGGCGCTCTACACCAGCTGCTGCTGCCACTGCGCCAGCCTGGCGCGGCGTGGTATGTCCGGGGAACGGTTCGGCAGTTGTTGCTTCGTGGATCAGGATTCGCGCGCCTGTGGCCAGTGTCGTGACTGCCGCGCAAGGCTCGGTATCAGCCGAATAGCAGACCTCTGGGGCACCTGTTGGCGGCGTGATGCGCAAAGCTAGGCAAGGTCGGCTGTGAGCTGCAAGTGCGGTTGCAACTGCTAGCCCTTCGCCTAGATGCAGCGTATCGCCGGCCTGGACTGGCTGCCAGGCCGCCAATGCGGCCCATTCACCCAGGCCAGCAGCAGTCACGTAATTGGCAGCCAGTTCAAGTGTTTCGGGCAAGCCGTAGATCGGCACCGGCGCAGTGCGACCACCCAAGGCCAGACTAAACAGCAGCGCCGGGAGACCATTGATGTGATCGCAGTGGCTATGGGTTAAGATGACGCCGGTCAGTCGCTGCGGATCGACACCGACTGCCAACAACCGCCGGTACGTTTCGCCGCCAACGTCAATCAGCAACGGGCCACCCGGCCCATCCCAAGCTAGATGGGTATGGGCACGGTCAGGATCAGGGAGACCAGTACCAGTACCGAGCAGGATCATCCGTGCAGTCATGGCTCGTCATCGATTGGCACCAGGCGCTTACGCAGCGCATAGATAGCAACCTGCGTGCGATCGGCCAGATGCAGCTTGGACAGGATATTGCTGATATGGGTCTTGACCGTCTTTTCAGAGACAATCAACGTATCGGCAATCTCTTTATTTGACATTCCCTTCGCCACTAATCGCAGAACATCCATTTCCCGCGGCGTAAGTTGCTCAACCGGCGCTTCGTGCGGACGCGGCGTATTGAACTCTTGCATGAGTTTGGCCGCAACATCAGGGTGAAGTACCGCCTCGCCACGACAGGCGGCGCGGATGGCATGCGCTAGTTCTTCTGGCGAGATGTCTTTGAGCAGGTAAGAGATAGCGCCAGCTTTGATGGCCGGAAACACTTTATCATCATCAGCAAAGCTGGTGAGCACAATCACTTGTGAAGAAGGGCTAACCGCTTTCAGTCGCCGTGTCGTTTCGACGCCATCGATACCAGGCATCACGAGATCCATCAAAACGACATCAGGCAACAGCTCACGAGCCAGGGCAATGCCCTCCTCACCACTTGCCGCTTCACCAACTACTTCGATGTCGGGTTGCAGTTCGAGAAAGTCACGCAAACCTTGCCGCACCACTCGATGATCATCAATCAGCAGCACGGTTATCTGTTCCATACCGTCTCCTTAATTCCTGCACGCAGCCAACCCGCGCTTCAGTCTCGCTCTGACCCTGTACTGCGGCCACGTAATGGCACCGCCACCTCAATCTCGGCACCGGCACCAGGGCGAGAGCGAACTATAAAGGTTCCGCCGAGTTCAGCTGCACGTTCACGCATGCTGAGCAAGCCAAGATGCCGACCTTCGCCCGAAGGCCGAGCCTGTGGATCGAAACCTTGCCCATCATCAACGACCCGAATCTGTACCTGCTCGGCGGAAAAAGTGAGCTGAATCTGAACATTGTGAGCCGCAGCGTGCTTCACAATATTATTGAGCGCCTCTTGTATAATTCGAAAGAGCGGCTGCTCAATCCCCCGCGCGTGACGCTCATCACCAGCTACGTTTAGCTCGATACGCAAGCCCTCGCGATGGGCAATATGCTGGGCGTGGTGCTGAATCGCAGCTACCAACCCCTGATCACGCAGTGCTGGCGGTCTTAGCTGAAAGATCAGGGCCCGCATTTCAGCCAGAGCGGCGGTTGCCGTCTCATGGAGCCGTTCCAGCAGAGCACGCACCCGAGCTGGATTTCGCTCGAACTGCGCTCGGGCAGCCTGAGCGGTCAGCGTCATGCTAAAGAGTTGCTGACTCACACTATCGTGTAGCTCACGGGCCAACCGGTTACGCTCTTCAAGCGCCGCCGCCTGCTGTGCACGTTGATACAACCGTCCGTTCTCGACTGCGCCGGCCAGCATATCGGCGACCGTCTCGAGCACAGCGGCATCTTCAGCAGTCAGTCCTGCTGGTTGCGGCGACTCGATGTTGAGCACACCCAACGTCTTGCCGTTCGCAACCAGCGGCACGCACAACTCGGAACGAATATCGAGCCGCTCGCTGAGGCCAAGGTAATCGGCTTCTTTGGCGACATCTTCAGCCCGTACAATCCGTCCGCTGCGCGCAGCGCGGCCAACCAAACCCAGATTGACGTGCTGGCGATAGCCCACTCGCGCCGGCGCATATTGACCCGCGGAAGCGACCAGCACCAATTCACTGGCATCTTCTTCGAGCAAGAAGAGATCGACTTGCGGATAGCCAAAACCCTGCTGGATGCGCTGTGTCGCCTGCGGCAGTGACTCGCGCAAATCGAGTGTGGCAGTTACAATACGGGCAATCGAATTGAGCACAGCCAGCTGGTCAGCGCGACGTTGCACTTGGACCGCCAGGCGCTGCGATTCGGCGTAGAGCTGCGCGCTCACGATCGGACCACTGACCTGAGCTGCAATCGCTTCGAGGAGATCGACATCTTCGTCACTGAACGAACCGGCGTGATGACTGACCACGCTCAACATCCCGATCACGCGCCCGCCACTACGCAGAGGAGCGATGATACAGGAAGCTACGTCGGAATTGAAGACCGGCATTTCAGCTGGATGAGAAGGGCAGTCGTTGATCACGAAAGGCTGACCGCTCTGCACCACCCACCTTAGGGAACTGTGTTCCAGCGGCAACTGTTGACCAACTAGCCTGCTCAGCGGCGGCGTTGCAGCCGCAATCAGCAGCTCTCCGGCTTCGTTGAGCAGCGCAACCAGACCGTTGCCAAAGGCCGCTGTCAGCCGATCTACGGTATGGTGGAGGATCGTATTCAGGTCAAGCGTTGCCCCCACGGCACGCCCCAGCTCGGCCAGTAACTGCTCTTTAGCCAGCAACCGCGCACTCCGCTCGGCTAAGCGGACATTTTCAACCGCCAGTGCCGCCTGACGAGCAATCGCTTCTACCATCCGCACCGTCACCAGATCGGGTGGGGTAGACCAGGCGCTCACAATAACACCGATCAACCGCTCACCGCGCCCCCGCAGTGGCGTCAGTAACGCCAACGCCGACCCAATTGCGACCGTGTCAGGGATCCCAACTGGCAGCGCTTCCGCCGGCACCAAGTAGGAATGGCTCTGGCAATACTCGGGCTGCAACAGAGGCTGATAGAGCGCTGGCTCAATCGAGGTTGCCTGCAACTGTTCGGCCAACACTAGTGCTGCACCAGCAAACGCGACGGCGTGCAGAGTATCACTCTCATCATCGCGCAGCCGTGCGTACACGCAGGGACTGCCGGTAATTCGCCGCAACGTCTCTACCACTTCGCCCAACAATCCCTCCGGAGAGTCGTCGGCGCGCAGCGCATCATCGAAAGCCAGCCAGTCGCCCAGCGGCAATGATCGATTGTCAGTCATTGGATGCGAAGCGCCAGTCATACATGATCACAGAGAGATAAACTACCATTAGGGCGTGGTTCAACTTCTTCGAAACATCGATATCAGGCCCTGCACTTTTATTGTCGCACATACTGGCCCTGATTACAACTCACGTTCGTCGACTTCGTTCGTCTCAATTAGAGCTTCACCACGCCCGATCAGAATTGGGCCAAAGAGCGTTGCCTGCTCGATTACGATCGCCCGCCGTTTGAGCAACTCAAGCATTGCCCAGAAAGAGACAATAACCTCTTCTGGAGTTGGCTGTGGGCTGAGCAAGTCGCTAAAATCAAACCACGCTGTGCGGGCGAGGCGAGCGCGGATGCGATCAGCCACCTCAGCCACGGTTAAACGCGGTGGTAGCACTATTCGCCCACTGTCTGCAAGTGGCAACTGCAACTGAGCGCGACGAGCTAGGGCCTGCAGCAGGTCGGCAACGTGGTAACTGGCCGGTGGTGGCGCAACTGTAAGCGGCGGGGCAGCCACGCGGGCAAAGGTGCTGTACCCACGCTCGTGGACGAGGCGCAACCATTCGGCCGCCTGCTTGAAGCGACGGTAGAGTTCGAGTTGCGCTGCCAATTGTTCAGCATCGGTATCAACCAACGCTACCGACACCGATGGTGCACGCGGCAACAATGCACGCGATTTGATCAAGATGAGGCGAGCAGCCAGACTAACGAACTCAGCCAGCTCACCCGGTTCGACAGCAGTGAGTGCTCGCACATGCGTTAGGTACTGATCGGCGATCTGGGCCAGAGCGATCGCGGTAATGTCGAGCTCGGCGCGTTCGATCAGCCGCAATAACAGATCGAGCGGCCCGGTAAATTCGGGTAAGATAATCTCGTAAGGCATAAGGATGTCGATAGCGCCAGGCAATATTGCAGATGACTCAGCGCATCTCAATGTTGCTCATCGGCCCATTGGAGACGTGCAGCCCGCCCGGTTGGCTGTGGATCGTGGTAGTGGCGCAACGTCTCAACAATCTCTGGCGGGCAACCGGCAGCTGCAGCCATTCGAGCACCACGGACGGCATGCTCAGCATAGACAGCGATGGCTGGGATCAAACGAGCAGCAATCAGGTAGAGCGCCGGCCAGCGTTTCAGAATCGTCGCTAGTACGTACCAACCTAGGGCCAGTGGCCGACCAGCGTCGTCAACTTTACCGCAATCGTGGTAGAGTGCGGCACGCAGCAACAATTCATCGCGCTCGCCGGCAGCAACTAACGTCTGATACACATCGAGACAATGTCGCTGATCGTACAGCGGCATCTGATGAAACAGGCGCTGCTCGGCTGGCGTCAGTACCCGCTGGACTAGCTCATATTCAGCCGGTGAGACTTCGGCGCGTAGTGCGTTGCGAAGCTGATGAATGCGGTATGATAGTGACATGATGGTACGCTTGCTGCATGCGTTACTGACCTCCCATTATACGGCAGATCAGCAACGGCAGCGCCGCTGACTCTCGTGGTAGGATGAGGTTATGAGACACGCTATCCTATTTATTAGCCTGATCGCAGTATTAACTGCCTGCACCGGCACCCCACAAACCAGTCAGGCGCTGGTCGTTGGGAAAACACCAATTGCACCAGAGAGCCGCTTGATCGACACTAAACCAGACTGGGCCGCGATCCCTGGCGAACGCGCGCCTGACTTCAGCTACACCCTGGCCGACGGCACGCACAAACTGAGTGATCTACGTGGCAAACCGGTGGTTATCAACTTCTGGGCCACCTGGTGCTTACCCTGTGTCGAAGAGATGCCAACACTCGAAGCCGCCCGCCGCGCCAATCCCGACTTAGTTATTCTGGCAGTCAACCGCAACGAAACCACCGATGCAATTGCCGCCTTTGCCCCCAGAGTAGGGGTTAGCTTTCCGCTTATCACCGATCGTGATGGGACAATTGGCGAACGGTACGGTGTGATCAACCTACCTACCACCTTCTTTATTAATAGCGATGGCACCATTGCCGCACGTCACGTTGGCGCGTTGAGCAGCGAACGATTGGCCGAACGATTGGCGGAGATCCGATGAGCGAACGCATCCCCATCATACCCTCAGAGCCAGCATCGCGCTCAACTGAGCAACGCCGGATACCGTGGGGGGCCATTTTTCTCGGCAGCTTCAGTGCGCTCATCCTGGCCCTCCTCTTCAGCCCTGGCATGCCGCTGGAATGGAAGATGTACGCAGTCGTACATGGTATCTGTGCCCAGCAACACAACATCTTTGTCGGCGGGCTCCAGTTTCCGCTATGCGCCCGCAATAGCGGCATCTACTTAAGCTTTATCCTCACGTTTCTCTACTTCTACGCTATCGGACGCGGACGTGCTGGCAAGATACCGCCGTGGTCGATCGTATTTACCTTACTCGCCTTTGTTGGCCTAATGGCAGTAGATGGCTTCAATTCGCTCTTCGTTGATCTGGGGTTGCCTAACTGGTACCCGCCCGACAACTTCTTACGCACGTTGACCGGTATGGGCATGGGGATCACGATCGCCACAATGTTGCACCTCGTACTTAACAACACACTGCGCCAGAATGTCGATCTACAGCAACCGATCTTTGCCAATTGGTGGGAACTGCTCGGGATTATCGTTATTGACCTGCTGGCGCTGGCCGCAATTTACGGCAACCTTGGCATGACCTTCTGGCCACTAGCCCTGCTAGCCTTCTTTGGCATTCTCGGTGTGCTTTATCTGGTTTGCCTGTTGTTGATAAGTCTGTTTATGGGGTATGAAGGCAAAGTGACCAGTGTGCGTCAACTCGCGGCCCCAGCAACTATCGCTCTTATTCCAACACTGCTGATCGCAGGAGCAATGTCGTGGCTACGTTTTTGGTTGGAGAGTATGGGATTGATCTTGTAATCAGATGTAGTACATTACTGCACCATCACGACTTCGCTTACGCTGACAGAGGTCATCAAGGGTGATCGCAGCCAAACGCTGCACAATCGTCGCTCGCAATTCATTCCAGACTTCATCAATCAATATGCGATCGAGCGGTTCAGAGGGCTGCAAATCATCACGCCCAACCTCAGCGGGCAAGATTGGCCCTTCGAGCACTGTTAGCACCTCGAGCAACGTGATCGTCTCTGGTGAGCGAGCCAGCAAATGACCGCCCTGTGGCCCACGCAGACTTTCAACCAGACCAGCTCGCCGCAGAGTAATGAGCAATTGATTGAGATAGTTGACCGGAATCCCCTGCCGACTAGCGATGGCTTCGCTTTGGATCGGACCCTCGCCGTAGCGCTGGGCAAGATCGAAGAGGGCCCGCAAGCCGTAATCGCCTTTGCTCGAAATGCGCATCATTGCCTCCAATAGTCAAGTAGATTGCTTAACATTGTAGCAATAAGCGCAACAAGCGTCAAATCACCAGCTCATAGGAATCAGCAGAACTACCGCCTGTACCACCACACCACTGCAGCGCTGTTCTGTAACCACCGAACCGCAACTAGTGTCCGACGCATGGTATTGCACTCCGCCGCCAGAGTATGGTATAACATCAGTACCCATGACGCAGTGCGTCTAAGCGTATGGTTGCAAATTCACAACCATCAGCAAGCGCATCTTTGTCCGCAACGTGGAGAGACATGGTCAAGGAGGACCCAATGGCCTATCAGATCAAGCGGGTTGGCGTAATTGGCGCTGGCACGATGGGCGCCGCAATCGCTGCATTGGTGGCCGGTACTGGCATTCCGGTACTGTTGCTCGATGTTCCACCCTCTTCATTGACCCCCGAAGAGGAAGCTAGGGGGCTGACGCTCAGCCACCCGCAGGTACGAAACCGGATCGTGCAGCAGGGCTTTGACCGGATGCGCAAAGCTCGCCCGTCGAATCTGTTCAGTGAACGCAGCATCGAGTTGATCACACTAGGCAATACCGAAGATGACTTTCATCGATTGGCCGAGTGCGATTGGATCGTGGAGGCAATTGTCGAGCAGATTGGCCCCAAGCAAGCTTTGATGGCTCGCCTGGAAGAGGTACGTAAGCCCGGCGCCATCGTTACGACCAATACGTCCGGTATCCCGATCAAGGTCATTGCCGCCGGACGCAGCGCCGAATTCCGCCGCCATTTCTTCGGCAGTCACTTCTTCAACCCACCGCGTTACCTGCGCCTGCTTGAGATCATTCCTGGCGATGACGCCGACCCGACAGTAGTGGCCGCCTTCCGCGAGTTTGCAGAAGAACGGCTGGGCAAAGGGGTCGTGATCTGCAAAGACCGGCCCAACTTTATCGGCAATCGTATTTTTGTGTATGCCGGCCAGGTGCTGGTCAATTTCACTCTGCACCACAGCTACAGCGTCGAAGAAGTTGATGCGTTGACGGGCCCGCTGATCGGACGCCCCAACACGGCCAGCTTCCGCCTACTCGATCAGGTCGGGATCGACGTAATGGCTTACGTCGCGGCTAATCTGTACGATGCCATTCCTGATGATGAAAGTCGTGACGTCTACCGCCAAAATGATCTGATGCAACGGCTGGTCGCTGCTGGCAAGCTGGGCAAAAAAGCGGGTCAGGGTTTCTACAAAGAGGTTAAGCGCGACGGCAAACGCGAATTCTGGCCGCTCGATTTGCAGACTCTAGAGAATGTGCCGCCGCAGGGCACAGCTTCGATCGATGAACTGGTCACTGCAGCGCGCCAGATTAAATCGCTACCTGAGCGGCTACGCTTCATCCTCGGTCGAGCCGCGGAAGGCGATCGGGGTGCTAAGCTGGTGGCTGCCGCTACGTTGCCACTCATGGCTTATGCGGCACGCCGCCTACCAGAGATCGCCGACAGCGTGGCCGATGTTGACAACGCAATGCGCTGGGGTTTTGCCCACGAACAGGGACCGTTCCAGCTCTGGCAGGCGATGGGCATCGCCGAGACTGCAGCGCACATGCGCGCCTTTGGCGAGACGTTGCCAGCCTGGGTTGATCACCTGATTGCCACCGATGGCCGCTTCTACGGCGAGATTGATGGCGCGCCAGCCGCGTTCAACGTAGCAACAGGTCGGCTGGAACCAATCACCCGCGATCCACGTGCGATCGATCTGGCCGCTCTCAAGGCTGCTGGTCGTGAAATCCTGGGTAACGAGAGCGCCAGCCTAATTGACTTGGGTGATGGCGTGCTGTGCTTCGAGCTGCACTCGAAGGCTAACACCATCAGCGGTCGCGTGGTTGAACTGCTCATTGCCGCTCTCGATGAATTAGATCGCGGCCCATGGGTCGGCATGGTAGTCGGCAATCAGGGCCCCCGCTTCTCTGCTGGACTCGATCTAAACGATGTCGGTGCAGCCGTCATGGCCGGGGCATGGGATGACATCGATGAGTACGCCGCACTTGTACAGCAGACCTTCCGCCGTATGCGTGATAGCTCCAAACCGATTGTGAGCGCGCCATTCGGTCAAACTCTGGGTGGTGGAGTAGAGTTGTCGATGCATAGCGCTGCTTCAGTGGCCGCTGCCGAAACGTATATGGGCTTTGTCGAATTTGGCGTTGGCGTCATTCCGGCCTGGGGTGGCTGCACCGAGATGAATCGACGCATCATTGCTGCGGCGGCCCGCAGTGGAAGTGATCCGCTCAAAGCTTTCCAGCAGGTATTCGAGACAATTGCGCTGGCCAAGGTCGCTACTAGCGCTCATGAAGCTAAAGAGCTGGGATTGTTGCGGCCAACCGACCGTATTGTTTTCAATCCCGATTACCTGATCGGCGAAGCCAAACGCGAAGTACTGCGTTTGGTAGCTGATGGTTATACACCGCAGATCACCGCCAAACCTTGCTACGCGCTCGGTCGCGATGGGCTGGCAGCGGCGCGGATCGCCATCTATCAGATGCGTGAAGGCGGCTTTGCGACCCCCTACGATGCTATCCTGGCCGAAAAACTGGCGTATGTCCTGTGTGGCGGCGAATTGAGCAGCCCCCAGTGGGTTGATGATGTCTACCTCCATCATCTCGAACGGATCACAGTGATCGAACTGCTCAAGGACGAGCGCACCCAAGCGCGCGCGCGGCATATGCTTGAACACGGCAAACCGCTACGCAACTGAGCCCGCCGCAACGCCACCGCAACGACGCATCGCCAGATAAGCTGGTGATGGTGATGCGTCTGCTGTTTGCAATGAACTCTGCACCGGCTATCGCTGAAGATATCAGACAAAGGAGTAGTTAAATGCGTGAGGCAGTGATTGTATCAGGCGTACGTACCGCCGTCGGCAAAGCCGGTCGCGGTGCTCTGCACACGGTGCGACCTGACGATCTGGCTGCAATCGTAGTCAAAGCAGCGATCGAGCGCGCCGGCATCGATCCAGCCCTGGTCGAGGATGTGATTATGGGCTGCGCTATGCCAGAAGGCGAGCAAGGGCTCAATCTGGCGCGGATCGCAGCACAGCGCGCCGGCCTACCCGACAGCGTCTGCGGGGTGACGGTGAATCGCTTCTGTGCCTCGGGCTTGCAAACAATTGCAATGGCTGCCTACCAGATTATGGCTGGTCAGAACGACATTATTGTCGCTGGTGGTGCCGAGAGTATGAGTATGGTACCAATGAGCGGCAACAAGTTCGCGCCCAACCCCTATCTGGCCCAGCACGACCCGGCCGTCTACTTGAGCATGGGCCTGACAGCCGAACATGTCGCGCGGCGTTTTGAGGTTAGTCGCGAAGCCCAGGACGCGTTCGCACTGCGCTCACACCAACGCGCACTGGCTGCGCAGGCGGCCAATTTGTTCGACCGGAGCATCGTGCCAGTTGAAGTCGAGCTGGTCGAACCAGGGCCAGATGGTCGTCCTCAGCGCCGGGTACAGATCTTCGACCGCGATGAAGGACCGCGTGCTGATACATCCGCAGCAGCACTGGCGAAACTAAAACCCGTCTTTGCCGCTGAAGGCACAGTCACAGCCGGCAATTCGTCGCAGATGAGCGATGGTGCGGCGGCGGTAGTGGTGATGAGTGCAGAAAAAGCGGCAGAGCTGGGCTTACGGCCACGAGCGCGGTTTGTCAGCTTCGCAGTCGGTGGCGTCGAGCCAGAAGTGATGGGGATTGGTCCTGTGGTGGCCATTCCCAAGGCGCTGAAACTGGCTGGCCTGTCGCTTGCCGACATTGATCTGATTGAGTTGAACGAAGCCTTTGCCGCACAGGCGATTGCGGTTATTCGTCAGCTCGATCTCGATGAAGAGCGGATCAATGTCAATGGCGGCGCCATCGCCCTCGGTCACCCTCTCGGTTGCACTGGAGCCAAGTTGACGGTGCAGATCCTCGATGAACTCGAACGGCGCAGTGGTCGATACGGTATGGTAACTATGTGTATCGGCGGTGGCATGGGCGCAGCTGGAATTTTTGAACGGTTGTAATTGGGCAGTGACACTAGCCGATCGGGAAAGGGCGCAGTCATCTGCGCCCTCTGGTTATTGCCTAGCGGTTACCGCTACGTGTGTTTTAGCAATTGCATCAACCGCTAATGACAATGATGCTCGCCTGATTTCATCTGAGCGTAGAATTTACCAACGCGCTCACCTACTTCTGCCTAGGCACGAAAAGCACCAGTACTTGCCGCAATGGCTATCGCCTGCCGCGGATCGATCACCCGTGGCCCGCGCGGATTCAGACGTAACCACGCTGCCTCACCTACCCCCAACTCCAGCTCACGCTCACCGTCAAAAGCTAGTACTGCCGGCCGCTCGCAACGAATCAACACAGCCTCGCCAGGGGCTAATATTTGGTATGAGTGCACGTACACCGTTTGCATCAGTCCTGGCGCGACTGGCGCACGCACCGCTTGACCAGTGGCCCCTAATTGCAGGTATATACCATGCCCGGATGGGTAATCACCGGCTAGAAAACTGGCCCCAATCGATGATAAGCCGATATTTCCTGGTTCGGCTCGCGTCAACACTAGATCACTAATGCGTGCGCTATCCCAGATGGCACGCGCAGCGACGAACCGCTCATCGTACACAGCAGCATCAACTAACGCAATATCATCAGGCAGTGCGCCATTGGGTGGTTCGATAGCCGACTGATCAGTATGACAACGATAGACATCGATCCGCGGCATATACTTCACCGCAGCCTCGGCCCGACCACTCGCCACGAGACCAGCAGCTAAACCAGCAGTGGTAGCTTCTATCATCATCGGAAAGACATTGTTGGTACCAGTTGATACCGGCATGAGTGGCGTTTCACCGCAACCCTTTGCTACCAGCCGATTGGTACCATCACCGCCGAGGGTAACGATGCAACCAACCCTGCGCTCTGCGAACAGACGAGCTGCCCGTAACGAATCATCAGGATGAAACCAGGTTGGCATATCGAGCAAGGCAACCTCCATCTGCAACGACAAATGATCGAGCGCTTTGCGACCGATACCAAAGCGATCGGGCATAATCCAAACGTGCTGCACACCCACTGCTTCAAGGCCGAGCAGCACTCGCCGAACAATACTAACTTTCTCTTCGTTATCGAAGACTGATCCGTATGCCACGAGCCGCCGGATATCTTTTCCCGAGGCAGGGTTCGCGATAATGCCAACAGTAATCATAAAAATGATGGATCGCGGTCCATAACTATCCTACGCTTCTCGCCGAAGCTATGCAATGAGGTTATCGCTGCAGTGATATACCTGATGAACAATACGCTACCTGCACGTTACATTACCATTGCTCACACTACTATCTATCACCCTGTCACCGGCAGCGCCTCGCGCATGAAAGCCACGATGCTGTCGGTCACTCGTATAAAGCCGGGACTACCCGGCCATACCCAGTTGAAGTGTGTCATGCCAGACACGATGTCCAGTCGACAGGCATTACCAGCACGCTCGGCAATTGCTTGCGCTTCCGCCAACGGGACCAATTGATCAGCATCACCATGGATCAAGAACAATGGACGTGGCGCAATCCGACCGGCTACATCTTCTGGTGCGTATTCAATGAGCGCCTCAGCACTCTCCAACGGTACAGAAATCTGCATTTGCGGAAACTCAGCGATCACCTGATCGAGAAACGCACGCGAATCGGGGTCAGGAAGGACTATCTCTAACGGATCAACCACTGCCGAGACCCCAGTTCGTACCCGTTGGCGCCGGTCAGCATCAAGACGGCTCAAGAAGTGGCTCCATTCCCAATAGCGACGTAGGCTACGCAACCAGCGCGCACCATTGCCCGGCGGCTCGATCGCCACCACCGCTTTGACCCGGCCATCTAGCGCCGCCGTTGTGATAGCATGCGCACCACCGAGACTAATCCCAATCACAGCCAATTGATCCGGATCAACGTTAGGTTGCTCGCTCAGAAACGTCAACGCTGCACGCGCATCGGCCACCTGCTCCATTGGTATCAGTCGGCCACGAGGCCCTTCACTATCACCAAAACCACGGTAGTCAAAGACCAGGGCCACGTAGCCAGCCGTATTTAACACTTTGGCAATGTCAGGCATAACCATGGTCTTGAGATAGGTATAGCCTACCAGCAAGACCACCCCAGGCCTGCGTTCACCAACAGACAAACCGCGCGGCATGTAAAGCAGGCCATCGAGTCGGTAACCGCCACTGTAGAATTGCACACGCTGCACCGGTAAGGTTGGCGCAATCCGTGCCGCAATAGCACGCTCCACATCCTCTTTGACAATCGCGCCGCCGGGGCCACTGCCAGTGACGGTACTAAGATCGATTCCATGCTCTTGGGCCAGCTTGCGCGCTGCTGGCATCGCGCGGATACCAGCCGCCGCAGTTATCGGCTTTGGTTGTACTCCAGATGCTGCTGCTGGCAGCTGTGCAGCGGTTGTTTCTCCCGCACCATTCGTTGTCACCTCAGCGAGCGTCTCACCTGGTGCAGTGATATAGGCGATCACTTTCGTGACCGCCACGACACTCCCTTCAGGATAGCAAAGCCGAGCCAGCGTACCGCTGATTGGCGCTTCAACTACATTGGCGATCTTTTCGGTTTCAACCTCTGCGATCGGCTCACCTTTTTGGACTGCCTCGCCTTCGCGCTTGAGCCAGAGGTTGATCTTTCCCTCTTGCATACTCAAGCCCCACTTGGGCATGACAACCTCGGTAGGCATGGAAACTCCTACAACAACACAATAGGCTTAACCAAGCGTTGCCCGCGCCGCAGCGACAATCCGCTCTGGTGAAGGCACATAGGCATCCTCTAGGGTTGGGCTAAAGGGCACTGGCGTGTGCGGTGGCGTGACCAACTTTACAGGCGCATTGAGAAATTCGAGCGCTTGGGTTGCGGCCAGAGTCGCAATGTCACCCGCCACACTACACCGTGGATTGTCTTCATCAACCACAACAAGGCGGCCCGTCTTGCGGATCGACTCGAGTATAGTAGCTTCATCAAGCGGCGAGAGTGTACGTAGATCGATCACCTCAGCGCTAATCCCATGCTGAGCCAACTGTTCGGCAGCAGTAAGTGCCTGCAGCACCATACGCGAGATAGCGACAATCGTAACATCATCACCTTCGCGCTTGACCTCAGCTTGACCAAGGGGAATCACATATTCCCCTTCCGGCACCGGCCCCTTCATATCGTAGAGCAGCTTGTGCTCGCAGAAAATGACAGGATCATCATCGCGAATGGCGGCGATCAACAACCCTTTGGCATCAGCCGGTGTTGCTGGTGCAACCACTTTCAAACCCGGAAAATGGACAAAGGTTGAATAGATTGAGTCGGAGTGTTGAGCAGCCGCGCGAAAACCAGCACCGATCATCGTGCGAATCACCAACGGAATGCGGGCCTTGCCCCCGAACATATAGCGCATCTTAGCGGCCTGATTCACAATTTGATCGAGGCAGACTCCCATGAAGCCAATGAACATCAGCTCGACCACTGGCCGCAAACCCGTCGCCGCCGCACCGACGCCAGCACCCACAAAACCCGATTCAGTGATTGGAGTATCACGTACTCGCTGCCGTCCAAACTCGTTTACCAGCCCTTTAGTAACCCCTAGCACACCGCCCCACGCATCAAGATGACGCTCGTCTTCGCTGTGCGACGCACCGGTTACGTCCTCACCCATCAAAATCACGGTCGGATCGCGACGCATTTCTAGCCGCAAGGCTTCGTTAATTGCCTCGCGGTAGCTTAGGGTGCGCACCGCCTCTTCAACCACCGCTATCATACATTCACCTCACAACGGATATACGAAGCACATGCTTGTCAACACCCAACCCCGGTCTGTCATTCCTGCCGCGTGTCACATGTGAAGCCACTGGCGCTTGGTGGCAAAGCTACTTACGAACTGCGACTGCCGCTTCTTGAAACGGCCATAACCCACTTACCGGATAACTGACGTAGACATCAGTCAAAAGTTCGGTAGGATCTGGCATCGGGCTTTCGGCAGCGAAACGCACTGCATCCTCAACTGCAGCGCGTGCACGCGCGTCGATCTCGTCTAACTCTGCAGCAGTCAGCAAACCTTGACCGATTGTAGTTTGGCGGAAGCGGTGGAGACAATCGAGTGCGCGATAATATTCTTCTTCCTCACGGGTGCGATAACGGATCGAGTCACCCTCGAAGTGGCCATAATAACGGTAGGTTTGCGCTTCGATAAACGTCGGACCCTCACCGCGGCGCGCACGGGCGATAGCCTCTCCCGCTGCTTCGTAGACAGCAAAGAAATCAAGCCCATCGATAGCAATACTCGGCATACCGAAACCGCGAGCGCGAGCAGCGATGTCCTGCCCAGCGACCGAATAACGTGGTGAGGTCGTCTCTGCATAACCATTGTTTTCGCAGACGAAGATCACCGGTAGCTTCCAAATCCCGGCCAGGTTCAGCCCCTCAAAAGTTGTACCCTGATTAGATGCACCGTCACCGAAAAAGCATACCGTCACCTGATCGGTACCCTTGAGCTTGGCTGTTAGACCAGCGCCACAGGCCAGCGGCGGTCCACCACCAACGATGCCGTTGGCACCGAGCATACCCTTGTCAACATCAGCGATGTGCATCGAGCCACCTTTCCCTTTACAAGCGCCCGTTGCTTTGCCGTAGATTTCAGCCATCATCGCACGCAAATCGACGCCTTTGGCGATACAGTGGCTATGACCACGATGGGTGCTGGTGATAAAATCATCGTCGCGCAAGTGAGCACAGCAGCCAACAGCAACAGCCTCTTCACCAGCGTAAAGATGAACGAATCCGGGAATTTTACCAGCGGCAAAATCGGTATGGAGCCGGTCTTCGAACTCGCGAATGAGCCGCATCCGCTCATACGCCCAGAGAAGATTTTCTCGACTGATGTCCATAAGTAAACTCTCCGTTCGACAATGAACGTTACCCGGTATATCCTTAGCTCATCTACGAGCTAGGGAGGCGTCATTAGACTGGGATGGTCAATGCAGACTCCGCACGGAGGAGGGAGCATTTGGAAAGGAGGGTGCAGAGTGAACGCAAGGGAATTTATTCTTTTGAGGAATAGGCTTGATAACTTCAATATACTATGCCCATGTTGACCTGTCAAGGGAAATCTAGCCCAGGGAGGAGTGTTATACATTGCCTCAATCAATATGTTGGCGAGACGTAAACAGAACGGAGTGCAGCAGCGTACTGCTACACTCCGCTGGAGAGGAGGAGGGGAAAGAATATTTATGACCGAATAACCGCCAGCACCTCATCGCGTTTCGCTTCCATCTCGGCGCGCGAAGCGATGGATTCAAGATTGAGCCGAATCAGCGGCTCGGTGTTTGACCCGCGCACGTTGAAGTGCCAGGTATCGTAACTAACCGACACACCATCGATGCGCTCGATCTTGCCGTCACGATAACGCTCAGCAATTTCGTGGAGTTTGGCAGCGACATCGCTCACCCGGGAGTTTATTTCGCCAGAAATGAAATACCGCGACTCAAGCCGGCTGAGGAGCTCGCTCATCTTTATACCGCGCTTCGAGAGCATCTCCAGGAGGTACAGCGAGGGAATAATGCCAGAGTCGGCGAAGGCGAAAGCTTTGAAGTAGTAGTGACCAGAGACTTCGCCAGCGAAGATAGCGTCCTCGTTAGCCATACGGCGCTTGATGAACGCGTGACCAACTCGTTCAACTAATGGGATGCCCCCTGCCGCCCGCACTTCATCTGGCACGGCCCACGAAGCTCGCACGTCATAGAGAATTTTGGCTCCCGGCTCTTTTTCCAGCAGATAGCGGCCTAAGATGGCAGTCAGGAAGTCACCCGCAATAAATTCGCCCCGATCATCGATGGCAAAGAAGCGATCACCATCACCATCAAAGGCAAAGCCAATGTCTGCCCCTTCGGCTTTAACCCGCTGCTGCAACTCAGCCCGGTTTTCGGGCATAAGCGGATCAAGGCCATGGTTGGGGAGCGTACCATCGGGCTCAAGGTACATACCAGTCAATTGAATCGGCAGACGCGCATACACTTCTTGCAGAATCGGACCGACCATGCCGTTGCCGGTATCAACGATCACCTTGAGCGGTTTGATAGCCTCCACGTCAATCAGCGAGAGCACTTTCTGTACAAACTGCTCTTTGAAATCGTATTCACGGCGCTCACCGCGGCGCGTAGGGGTTGGGAAGGCTTCGCTTTCGACGAGACGGCGCAAATCTTGAATCCCTTCGTCACCCGACAACAGATACGGCATACGTCGCACCATCTTGAAACCGTTGTACTGTTTGGGATTATGCGACGCGGTGACCATCATACCGGGAAAACCGAGCTGAGTGCAGGCAAAATAGTATTGATCGGTACTAACCATTCCGATGTCAGCAACATCGGCGCCCTGATCCATGATCCCGCGGGTAACAGCGTCGAACAGCGCCGGACCAGAGGTGCGCATGTCGCGCCCCACGATAACTGTCTCGGCACCAAGAAAAGTAACGAATGCCCGCCCAATCAGGTAGGCAATCTCTTCGTTTAGTTCGGTTGGGTAGATGCCGCGAATATCGTAGGCTTTAAAAATTGATGGATTAACCTGCACGGAATGCCTCCTTGCCGTGTCTAGGCCAACGGTTCCGGCTGTATCGTACCATAGTGTAGTGCGGCGTTGGTCACCCCTCGCATCCATCCAACAACGCCATAGCGGCAGCATACGGATCGCGCCGACGCGCGGCAATCTCGTTGATATACGCTTCCCAGCGCGGACCACGTAAGCGCTCGAGGATAAGTTCCTGCACTGCCGCCGACAGTTCGCGTTCGGCAGCTACCAGTGCTCGCCGTATCTGGGTATCGGTCGTAGTCAGGTGTTGACGGTGCTGCTCAACGGCATCAACAATCTGTGCGCAACCTTCGCCAGTGGTCGCAATAGCTGTCAGCACTGGCGGCACCCAGCCCTGCATGGGTGCTCCACCTAATTGCAACATCGTCCGCAATTGACGCACCATTTGATCAACACCGGGACGGTCAGCCTTATTTACTACAAATACATCGGCAATCTCGAGCATGCCGGCTTTGATACTTTGCACGTCATCGCCCATACCAGGCACTTCAACCACAATAGTGGTATCAGCAGCCTGCGCAATATCAACTTCATCCTGTCCGGCGCCAACGGTTTCGATCAGCACCACGGGAAAACCAGCGGCAGCGATCAGAGTGACAGCATCGGCAGTAGCACGAGCCAGTCCGCCCATCCGCCCCCGATTGGCCATGCTACGAATGAAAACGCCGGGATCGCCGCTGAGCACCTGCATCCGAATCCGATCGCCGAGTACAGCACCGCCGCTGAAGGGTGACGATGGATCAACCGCGACAATTCCGACTGGCACACCTCGTTTGCGCCACTCTTGCGCCAGTGCGGTCACGAGGGTTGATTTACCAGCACCCGGCGGACCAGTAATGCCTACGCGGTGGGCTTGCGCATAGGGATAGGCTAGCGCCAGCAGTGCACGCGCCGCCGGCCCGCCCTGCTCGACCAAAGAAATGGCTCGCGCCAGCGCCCGCCGATCACCATTGCGCAGACGCGCCACCAGATCGTGTTCACTCATAGCTTAACCCCGCGCCAACTGGACATTCGAGCGGATGAATTCAACGATGGCCTGAGTTGACGAACCAGGGCCAAACACTTCAGCAATTCCATGCTCACGCTTGAGAATCTCGGCGTCCTCATCTGAAATAATGCCGCCCGCCACCACTAATACATCGGTCATGCCATGTTCACGCAGCAATTGCATCACCTTAGGCAACAACGTCATGTGGGCACCGGACAGGATCGAGAGGCCGATGACATCCACATCTTCCTGCAGCGCTGCTTCGACGATCATCTGCGGTGTTTGCTGAAGACCGGTGTAAATCACCTCCATACCGGCATCACGCAGCGCGCGCGCAATCACCTTTGCACCGCGATCGTGACCATCAAGCCCAGGTTTTGCGACCAGCACGCGAATCTTTCGCTCCATCGAGCGCTCCTTCCGCTGTGATAACGATGTTGACTACATGGCGTGCCTGTCAGTATAGCATAGAGTGTACTGCTCTCAACCGGCAATAGCTGCAGCCACAGCATCACCAACCGCGGTTGTACTATAGGCGGGCTGGCCAGGTGCCGCGATGTCGGCGGTCACAATCCCCTGTTCAATAACGGTAGCGACCGCTGCCTCGACACACTCTGCTTCCGCAACCAGATCCAGTGAGTGGCGCAGCAGCATTGCTACACTCAGGATCGTCGCCAACGGGTTGGCTTTCCCCTGACCAGCAATGTCGGGAGCCGAACCATGGATCGGTTCATACAACCCCAAACGACCACTAGCCAACGAGGCTGACGGCAGCATGCCCATTGAACCGGCCAGCATCGCTGCTTCATCGGTCAGAATATCACCAAACATGTTCTCGGTTACGATCACATCAAAATCACTTGGACGACGTAAGAGGTGCATCGCGCAGGCATCAACTAGCATCGTCTCGAACTGCACATCAGGAAACTCAGTGCGGACGAGGCGCGTCGTGACGCTCCGCCACAAGCGACTAGTTTCCAACACGTTGGCTTTGTCCACCAAAGTCAGCTTCCCACGGCGACGGCGAGCGAGGTTCGCCGCCACCCGCACCACTCGCGCAACTTCCTCTTCGGTATAGATGCACAGATCGCTGGCCCATTCACCATCAGGACCGCGCTCACGGCGCTTCTCGCCAAAATAGATGCCACCGGTCAACTCACGCACAACAATCAGATCCACCCCTTGCAACCGTTCAGGGCGCAGCGGTGATGCATCGATCAGGCGCGGATGTACCTGCACTGGTCGCAAATTCGCAAATAGGCCCAGCGCTTTGCGAATGCCGAGCAACCCTTGTTCTGGCCGCACCTTGGCTTGCGGGTCGTCCCACTTAGGCCCACCAACCGCACCGAGCAAGATTGCATCGGCCTCGCGACACAGGGTCACAGTCTCTTCCGGCAGTGGTTCGCCGGTAGCATCAATTGCACAACCACCGATCAAGCCTTCCCGCAGCGTGAACCGATGACCAAAACGGGCAGCAACGGCCTGCAATGCCTTCACACCCTCAGCGACCACTTCTGGACCAATTCCATCACCGGGCAATAGAGTAATGACAGCTTCCACAGTGAACCTCGCAACAACATCAAGAATGGTTATGGATTGGTAAGAGAGCCTTAGTATGATAGTACTAGTTCTGCAGAGCTCATACGACAGATGCTAGTATCAAGGAAGTAGCATATGGCGACTCGGCGAGTCGAATCATTTCTGGTGCGGATTGTCATAGCCGAGAACGAAGAGAATACAACCCCGCAGTGGCACGGACGCATCCAACATATCGGTACCGGATTTGAAAGCCGAATTGACCAGCTTGATGAATTGCTGACCTTCATTGCCAGTCATCTCCGTCAGCACGAGAATCCTGCCGCTGCAGGCCAACCATCAAGCGCCGCTGATTGAAATCACGATGCCCGTTTGCCGCGCACCTGTTCTAACAGTGCCACTGTCTCCGGCAACGGTTCAACGCCCAACTCCTCGCGCAGTACAGTCACACAACGCTGATACAGTCGGATCGCTGTGCTGCGCTCACCAATTGCCCCATAGGCGCGAATCAATAGCTGGTACGCATCTTCCTGCGCCTTATCGTACTCGAGCACGCGCCAACCCAGGGCAATCGCTTCATGATAGCGGCCCTCATCAAACAAGATTCGACCAAGGTTAAGTGCGGCGTCGTTGAACAGCAACCCTAACCGTTCTCGTTCTACCACTGACCAGTCTTCGTACATGCTATCTGGTAGAAATGGCCCGCTGTAGAGCGTGACCGCCTCTTGGAATGCTTCGCGAGCCTCTTCACGCCGATTACGAAGCAATTCGCGTCGGCCTCGTTCTACCGCCTGGACAAACAAAGCCACATCATACGAGTGATCACTGTCAGCATTAAAGCCGTAGGTGTCACCCTGCTGCAAGATATAGTAAGTTGGGGCGCCTTCCGGTCGATCCGGCTCTAGTGCCTTAATGAGGCGGCTGATTGTCACACGCAAGTTGTTCGAAGCCGACTCGCTATCGAGCCCGGGCCAGAGCATATCCATGATCTGATCGCGGGGCAGCATCCTTCCCCGTTCGATCAGGAGTAGCTGCAACAGCTGACGCGCCTTGATGCTGCGCCAGTCGCGATCCCGCACCTCTTGATCACCGCGCATGACCTGAAAACCGCCTAGGGCGCGGATCATCAGCCGGTAGGGTGGACGGTAGATCAGGTGGTCAAGTGCATCGTGTGCCGCCTGCCGTACCTGCGGTGAGCGATCTTTCAACAGCGAACGTAAGACACTATATGCATTGACCAAGCCAAGATCACCGATTAACTCAACACTGCGCACGCGAACAGGGGTCGGCAGTGATTCTGCTAGCAGCGGTGACAGGATCGACATGAGCGTGTCGGCATCAAAGCGACGGAACGCAGCGAGCATTGCCCGGCTCGAAAGACCGAGCCGGAGCGCTGTCGTGATCGCCCAGAGCATAGCCTGTTGCGGTAAGAACGGCAACGATTCGACCCCAGCCCGATCACAAATGGCGCATGCCGCGCAAAGATCGGCCTCAATTGTCGGCGACTCGGGCTGTCGCTGCGCGATCAGATAAGCCCGGTAGACATGCACTAGTGCTTGAAACAATCCCGCACTACGTTGTTCAGAAGTTGCCACCAGATAGTGAGCCATGTTCAGTGCTTGCTCGTGCTCACCGCTTTCGCCTAGAGCAATCAGCAACAGACTCAATATCCAGCGATCCTGTGCACGGAAGGGTTGAAAATCGCGATTGCCAGGCAAACTGTCATTGTCTTCCACTGGCTCACGCAACTCTTGCCAAAGGGCCAGCGACTGGTTGGCAGCAGCGGCCAACTGCCGACTACGCAGTAACAGATAAATTTCGACGATACGGAGACGCAACCCCAGCAATCGAGCATCGAGATCGGCCATCACCTGACGCGCCCGTTGTAGATAGGTAGCAGCCTCTTCCAGCCGGTCGTGCTCGATCAACAGCAGGGCCAGAATCAGAGCCGCATTACCAGTCAGTAAGCTGCCAGGCGCATAGTCGTTCAACCGATAGTAGCATTCCTGCGCCTGATCAAGCGCCGCATCGCTCTGCCCTTGCTGATAAAGTGCCATTACCTGCAACAGAAGCAGCGACTGGCGCAGCATATCATTGCGATCGATGCGGGGCAACTCTAGTGCAGCTTGAATAGCAGCTAACGCTTCTGCCGGTAAGCCCTGTTGAGTGTAGATTGAGGCCCGCAAGACCGCTAGCAACCACTGCCATAGCACGCTGAGCGGGTGCCGATCAGCCCAGCGCGCGACACGTAGCGCGGCACGAAAGCGACCACGACTGTAGAGAAGAGCAGTTAGCCCCACCAGAGCTGCTCCGCGCGACCACGGATCGTTAACTCGCATTGCCGCAGCAATTACTTGCCGGCACACCGCAGCGAACCGATCTGGCGTATCGGCCCAGAAGAGCAGCACTGCCATATCCCGCAAGGCGCGTAGCTCTTGTGCCGAGGCACCTGCCAGACGGTACTGTTCAACTGCCCGTTCAATGAGTTGAAGCGCCCGTTCGCGGTCAGTATTAAAGAGGCTCCATCCCTGCATGTGAAGCAGATCAGGATCCCGTTCCCGCACTTCTGGCGGCAAGCGCTCGATCCAGTTGCGCAAACTCTCACGCTGCGGTGAGTCGATCAATGGCCAAGCATATTCACGGAGCACATAGGCAATGGCCGCCGGTTTGCCCGTTTCAGCAAGGTGACGCAATGCTGCTTCGAGCTGGTTATGGCGAGCCAAAGTCATCCCAAACCGCTCATGGAGATCACGCACGAAGACCCGATCAAAACGGGTGAGTGCACGATCGGCCAGAAGCCGCTGCCAGAGCGGATGAAAGCGAAACACCCGCTCACCATTTACGCTGTCAGTATCAACCGTCAGCGGCAACCCTAGCATAATAGCCTGTTCAATCAGTTGTGCACTGTCATTTACTCCTAACGCTTCATCGAGCAACGAAGGGTGAAACTGCCCGAGCAGCGCGGCACAGATCAGGCGATCGACCAACGGTTGCGGCAGCGCGGCAAGGACTTCCGAAGCTAGGTACTCAAATAAATCGTGCTGATTGGTTGCCAATCCCTGTAGATAAGCGCGGCGCTGCTCGGGCAACTGCCGCGCCAGCGTGCGCACGGCCAGTTGCACGCTCAACATCCAACCACCAGTCCGTTCAAGGAGTAGGTCGATGTCGTCGTCAGGCAGATGGACCCCAGCGCGCTGAAGCAATTGAATTGCTTCATGGCGTTGCAACAACAGATCGCGTGCACCGACTTCTAGTAACAGACCTTCTGCACGAAACCGCGGCAACGGCGCAAAGATCAACGGCCGCCGAGAAGCCATCACGATATGCAGGAAAGGAGGGGCTGCACGCAGTAGATAGCCTAACAGATCGATGGTGATCGGCCCATCGCTCACCAGATGCACATCGTCGAGAAACAGCACGGTCAACGACTGTAACTCACGCTGTACTTCGCTCAACAAGGCGCCAGCTACCAGTGGCCAATCGCGCTTGAGATCGGCCAGACTCTGCAACATCCGCAATGCTTGCTCGCCCATACCGGGCAGCACGCGCTGGAACGCGCCAATCAGATAGGCCAGCATCAGGGCGGGCTCCTGATCACTAGCTTCAAAGCTCAACCAGGCCAGGTTTGCCCCGGTGCGCATAAGTTGATCGGCCCATTGCGCCAGCAATGTCGTCTTGCCGTAGCCCGCTGGCGCAACAACTAGCGTCACCGGCAACAAGCGCACCTCAGCCAGCAGTGCCTGCAAATCGTGGCGCAACATCTCATCAGCACGCACTGCTGGCGGCGTGATCTTGAGCGGTAACAACGAGGCGCGTACCGCAACCGGTGGCACATGTTCGGCCAACTCGGTCATGGGTTGCTCCTTAAACTGCCAGGAAGCGTAAAACGTGGTACTCTCTCTGCGGATGCATATTCTAGACTGTTGCCTGGCTATGTGTGATACAGGTGTATACTATATCATAGTCTTATTGTAGCATGACCCATGCCAATGCGCACTCTTCTTTCTGGTTTGCCCACTCCACATCCGGCTTTGATCTTTACGCGCACCGAACGCGACCAGGCTGTCATTTTCGAACCAGCCTGTGCCCCGTTGCTGCGTCCGCTGCTTGATGCTGCGACCTTGCAACCGTGGTTTACGCCAACCGGCGACCGCTGGTTGTTAACCTTACCTCCCGGGTATAGTCAGCAGCATGCCATTACGAGTTTGGCAGATCTGCTCAAGCTCCATCCAGGCCTCGAGCGCCGTCTACACCATTACACCGACGAGCCGGAGCCCAGCTGGTGGGAGTTGCCAGCGGCCGCTGCCCCTATTCTTAACGCGCCGACACCGCGCGTGCTGATTGGAATTGGTGAACAGCCCCCGATCGCGTGGGAAACCGGTCATACTATTGCATTGGCACCCATCCGCTGCATTGCGCCAGCTGACCATCTGACGCTGGCGTTGCTGTCGGCCAGTGCTGGTCGTGAACGCCTCCGTCACGCTACCGACTCCATTGTGCTGCCCAAGCCACCGACAGCTACTGCCGGTCGCCTAGCTGAGCTTGCAGCGCAGGCTGTAGCAATGGCTCACGAACAGCAAACCATATGTCGTGAGTTTTCGCGTCGTCTACTAGCCGATTTTGGGCCGCCAGGGAGCAAACTGAGCCCTCCCTTGCAACGCTGGTGGGAACTTGAATTCCCAGCATTACTGGCAGAAGTCGCCCACACACTGCGTAATCCAATCCCAGAACCATTCCAGCCATTCTGGGCTGCACGCTATGCTGAAGGACGTGCTCGCTATTACACGCTAGCTGCTGAGATTGCAGCTGTAGAAGCTGCTATTGACGAACTTGCCAATCCTTTATGGCAAGCCCAAATGCTATGAATAACCGTCACTACCCTGTGCCAGCCGCACCTGTACGCACCACGATTGTAGTGCGAGGTTCACGCTTTATCGCCCAAGTCATCCCAACCGCAACTGTTACCGCTGCACGTGAGGCGATCGCGGCGGCGCGAGCCGAAATGCCCGATGCAACGCACCATTGTTACGCTTACCTGATTGGCTATGGTACCAGCACCATCGCTGGTATGAGCGATGATGGCGAACCAGCCGGCACTGCGGGCCGACCTATCTTGTCAGTGCTGCGCGGAGCAGATCTTGGTGATACAACGGTCATTGTAACGCGCTACTTCGGTGGTACGTTGCTCGGTGTTGGCAGGTTGGCACGCGCCTACAGCGAAGCTGCGAGCGCAGCGCTGGCTATAGTCCCGCGGACGCAACGGGTAATTTATCAGCGAATGATCATCCGCCTCCCCTACACCGATTATGCAGGTGTTCGTCGATTACTTGCCGAGGCTGCAGCAGCGATCGTGGCTGAGACATTTACCACTGAGGTCGAAATTACAGCGGATATTCCAGTCGACCGCATTCACGATCTTGGTCAGCGCCTCGGTGAGAGCAGCGCAGGCCGCGCCCAGATGGTGCCAGCAACGAATATGGTATAATTTAGGTAATGTATGCATTGCATCCGGCTACTGTCCATATTCCAATCGGGCTACTGCTGGCTAGTAGCTTGTTTACCGTGATTGCCTGGCGCACGGGACGTATGCAGTGGGAACAAAGTTCTTTCCACTGCCTTATCGTCGGTCTTATCGGAGCGTTAGTAGCGATGCTCAGCGGCCTAGTCGATGCGAGCCAAGCCTTGGCTGGCCGCTCTGTCGATGATCCAGTCATTTTGTGGATCAACGGGCATGCTGCCGCTAGCCTGACCGCCACAATCTGTTATGCGCGGGTCTGGTGGCTACGGCGACGACAACCAGCCATTCTTGACGACTCGACGCAACGTGCTGCATATTTGGGCTGGCATCTAGCCGGTGTCATCTTGCTGCTACTTGGCGGTTGGTTAGGTGGTCGGCTGGTTTTTGGTTTCGATCTCGGCCGTTAGCGAGAGCACGATGTTCAGCTACATTGTTTACGGATTCCTCTACCTCATTATTAGCTTCTTCCGCTGGATTGGCTGGTGGCGCTGGACAATCGAAGGCGTCGAACGATTACCGCCACGTGAGCAGGGTGGCATGATCCTGGTGATGAATCACATTAACTGGGTGGATATTCCAGCCGTAGGCGCCTTACTACCATTCCGCTACCGTCTTTCGTGGCTAGCCAAAATCGAGATCTTTGCTAATCCGCTAGCTGGGTGGTTCTTTCGCAACATGAATGTGATCCCAATCCGGCGTGGTAAACGGGATCTGGCTGCACTTGAAGCCGCCGCGGAGGCGTTGCGTAACGGTGCGGTGCTGTTGATTTTCCCTGAAGGTCACCGCAGTCGCAACGGAATTTTGCAACCAGGACGCGGTGGCGCTATTCGCCTAGCGATGCAAGCTGGTGTCCCGATTGTGCCAATGGCAATCACTGGCACTGAGCATGGCTTTCGCGGCACCTTGCGCCGCGAACCGGTGCACATTAAGATCGGTGAACCATACCGCATTGAACCGCTGCCCGACAACAAGATTCCCGCCGATGTGATGGAGCGCCTCACTACTGCGATGATGGTCAAAATCGCTGCCCTGTTGCCTCCCGCTCAACGCGGCCCTTATGCCAGCCTGGTAGAAGCGGCCACCACAGCACAAGTCGGCCTTACCAGTTGATGAGAGCGAGCCGCAGTTAGCCCGTTTTGCTCACCTAGACCTGTTGCGGTAAGCACAGGTCTATCATATCGCATTCAGCGCACCGGCTCGAGAAACGTTGTGCCATCAGGAGCAGTGACAGCGCACCAACCACTCTGATTACCAACCTCTACCCGCCACCAGCTATACCCGTCGGCTAACACTGGCCCGTCACGTAGTACTACTTCACGCCCGGCGGGAATGCGCGCAATCACGCGCGCAGTCAAACTGGGGGCGGCACGCAGGCGCAGGGGCGCATCGCCGACATTGCTTACGACAGCGCGTCCGCCAACCTGCAGGACTAGTGGGGTGGGAGTTGGCAAGGGGGTTGGTGTTGGTCGTGGCGTGCTGGTGGGCGGCAATGGGGTAGCAGAAATCACTTCGTTCACTAGCACTGCAGTTGTCCCTGGTTGTGCTACCGTGATTGGACGAGACAGACTGATCAGCCAGACCGCCGTCACCACACTTGCCAGACCGATCAAGGCCAGAGCGACGATCACAATCCGCCTGGTCCGCGGTCGGTGTCGCCGCCGCACCGAGTCGTACCCTTGTCGATAGTAGTAGTAATGCTGATAGTAGAAGGGGTTAAATTCACCTCGCTCGGCATCAGCGGCGCCACGTTCATACATCTCGCTCGTGGTTGGCATATGAAGCAGGTGAACCGCTACTACTTGATCAACAACAGATCTTCGCGCCTCATCTCGCGTAGCATCGCTGGGTACATTGTGTAGACGGGCTCAACCGCCGGTAAAAGTTTGAGGATTTTGGGAATCGGCCCTTTCGCGATAATTTGCCGCCGCGCCAATGCTGTCATCAAATTGATCTTGCCGTGCCAGAACTGATGTGCAATATCAGCCTTCATACTCATTTCAACATCAGGCTTAAGACTGACATCACCCCAGAAGACATCACAATAGGCACCAGGCTGTGTCGGTGGATGCGCGGCATCAATGGTAACGACGCCATGCGGCTCTTCATAGCGGAACTGAATCACAATCCGCCCCTCACAGATCCGCGGCGCAATCTGTGCATCACATTTGACACGATCGTACAACGTGCCCAAAATTAGCCGCAGCTCTTCCTCGTCTTTGAAGAATGGCATACCCTTTCTCCCTGCGCCGCAATGTCGTTTACGGCGATATGTCGTTGGCACGATCCGTATCAGTGATTATACGCGGTTCGTTTCCGGAACGCAAGACGAAATAACGCACTGCGTTACACTTGATTCGGCTAGCGACCGGCTATCAATATCAGCTTCTTGCGTTACTCACCTAGCTGGATCGTGCTGGTGCGTAACCCTGCCAACCAAGCCGCACCGCTCATAGGCCGCCGACTCGCCGGCTGCACCTCCACCAATTCTAGGCCATCGCTACCAGTTTGAACCACCGGATGGCCGCTGGTGCTGCGACCAACAATAAGCCCTGGCGTCGCTAAGCTGTCAATCGGCGTGACTGCAGCGGTAATAATGCGTAGCGGCTGTCCTTGCCAGAAAGTGTACGCTCCCGGCCAGGGATCGTAGGCGCGGGTCATTCGTTCTATCACTATTGCCGGTAGTGTCCAGTCGATCCGTCCATCGGCTTTGGTTAGCATTTTGGTCACTGTCGCCTGACTATGATCTTGAGGACGTGGCTCGATTTCACCACGCGCATAGCGCGGCAGAATTTGCACGAGCAAATCAGCGCCCAAACGGAACAATTCATCGGTTAGTGGGCCAGCTCGCGCAGTTGGCGGCAGATCGACTACGGCCTGAGCCAGGATCGGTCCGCTATCCATCCCGGCATCAAGCACCATGATCGTCACTCCCGTTACCGTCTCACCAGCTAGGATGGCGCCAGTAACGGGCGATGGACCACGATACAGCGGTAGCAATGAAGGGTGAATATTAAGATATCCCAGCGGTGGAATCGCCAGTACTACACGCCGCAAAATCTCGCCGTAAGCAGCCACTACACCTACATCAGGCTGCAACGCTGTCAGTTGTGCAATGACCGTCGGATCACGCAACGTCGCCGGTTGTAGCACCGGCAGTCCATAGCTCAACGCAGCTTCTTTAACCGGCGGCGGGGTAAGCCGTCGCTCACGTCCAGCAGGTCGATCAGGCTGGGTGACCACACCAACGATCTGGTGACCAGCATTGACCAGCGCCTGGAGTGGGTAAACGGCAAACGATGGACTGCCTAGAAATAAAATTCGCATGCTCTAGCTCCTTCCTCTGGCTCACCGTATGACACGGCAAGCCGCGGCGTATAGTATAATAGACTTCGCTATGATGACAGACAAAAGATATTTATGTATGCGCGCAATTGTATTTGATCGCAAACTATGGTTCAGCCCCGATTATCCTGAACCGCAACGTCAGCCGGGCGAAGCTCTGATTCGCCCGCATCTTGTCGGTATTTGCAACACCGACCTGGAAATTACGCGTGGCTACATGAACTTTCGGGGCGTCCTTGGACATGAATTCGTTGGCACTGTTGTTGCCTGCGATGATCCAGCCTGGCTAGGTCAGCGCGTCGTTGGCGAAATCAACGCAGCTTGCCGCCGCTGTCCCACCTGTCGGCGCGGCGATGAGAGCCATTGCCCACAACGCACCACGCTCGGTATCGACCGGCGTGACGGCGCAATGGCTGATCTCTTCACCCTGCCCGAGTCTTGTTTACACGTTGTGCCGGCCACCGTGAGCGATGAAGCTGCAGTCTTTACCGAACCGCTTGCCGCCGCCTTGGAAATCGTCGAACAGAGCCACATTCGCCCATCCGATCGTGTCGCTGTCGTTGGTGATGGTAAGCTTGGCGCGATGATTGTGCAGGTGTTACGACTGACAGGTTGCGATCTGACACTAATAGGCCGTCATCCCGAACGGTGGGGTCTCTACCAGCGGCAGGGGGTTACTTGTATCAGTAGCTCTGATCTACCGACAGAGCAGTTTGATGTTGTGATTGATTGTACCGGCAATCCAGCTGGACTGACAACTGCTCGCCAACTGGTGCGTCCTCGAGGACGGCTAGTGCTCAAGAGCACCTTTGCGGCTGAGGCGCACCTAAATCTGAGCATACTGGTCGTTGATGAAGTACATCTTATCGGCTCACGCTGCGGCCCCTTCGCTCCTGCTCTCCGCCTCCTTGCGCGCGGCCTGATTGAAACGCAACCTTTGATTAGCGCCTGCTATCCGCTTGATGCAGGAGTACAAGCATTTGACGCCGCACCCGGTCAGCTCAAGGTTTTGCTCAGTGTCTGAAAAATTAAATCTACCGACGGTACTAATTGCTGATGATGATCCCAACCTGCGCTTTCTGCTCAGCGACACGCTCGAGCACGCTGGTTTCAATGTGATTGCAGCTAAAGATGGCCTAGAAATGCTCAGGGTAGCTCAGGAACAGATGCCCGATCTGATCCTGATCGATCTGATGCTCCCTGGCATTGATGGCTACGAAGCGATTCGCCAGTTACGCAACGATACACGTACCGCTCATCTGCCGATAATCATCGTCACTGCCCGCACGAATCCTTCCGATGTGGTGATTGGATTCGATACCGGAGCCGACGATTATGTCACCAAACCGTTCAATGACGCCGAATTGATCGCACGCATCCGCTCACTATTACGGCGTACCGCGCAACGGCCAGTGCGTAATCCCCTTACCGGCCTGCCTGGCAACTTACTCATCAGTGAAGAGATTCGTTACCGCCTGCAAAACAGCGAATCATTTGTGCTGCTCTACATCGATATCAATGACTTCAAGGCCTTTAACGACGCATACGGCTTTGCGCGCGGCGACCAAGCCATTCTACTGCTGGCCAGGATCTGTGCGCAAGCACAAGATCATTTCGCCGAGCACTCCATATTTCTAGGCCACATCGGCGGTGACGATTTTGTGATGCTCTGCCCAAGCTCCATCGCCACTGATCTGGCGCTGTGGATTGTGGATCACTATGAACAGGAAGCACATACGTTGTACGATGCGATTGATCGCGAACGCGGTTTCCTGATCGGGCATGACCGTGCTGGTAATCTGCGCCAGATCCCACTAGGCGCGATCGCGATTGGCGGAGTCTCCAGCAATACCGCAACCTCGGTCGAAGAACTGTCACGCGCCGCCGCTGCTATGAAACACGCTGCCAAACAATGTAGCAAGAGTGCTATTGTGATCGATCACGTCCGCTTGAAATGAGCAGCGATTGTCTACTTAGGACGTGACCAAACCTGCTTGTGAAATTCCTGTCGACAATATACGGCCAGCGTTCATCGGCAGCCATCGCCTCACCAACACCGATGCCGTTATATGTTCGCAATTACATTGTCTGAGCTTGCCGCCCTTCTACGCTTTTGATCAACCCATCATCTGCGCTGCAGTCCGCAGCGTGCCCTCCCAACCTCTGGCATACTCTAAAACTACGCTCGCCTCAATGTAAGCCATTCTCAGCACTGAATGATGCTGATCATAAAGTTGCATTGGTTATTCGTTGCTTGAAATATCGGCAAAACTGCTTACAATAAGAGGCAATGTCGTAGACGGTGGACAAGGAGCAGCATCATGCGATGGCCTTGGCAGCGAGCACAGGTTGAACCCTCCATTGATCAGCCAAGTGACCCCCTACAGTCCCGGCCTACCCATCGCTGGTACTGGATTGTGCTTGTGCTGGCGCTCATCGGCATCGCTATCGGTCTCTTGGTATGGCGATGGTCATCCGAACCGAAATTCGTGATTGCCATTGCGTCTTTTACTGACCAAGATGGACGCACGGGTCAGCAAATTGCCAGCGCACTAGCCCGTCAGCTCCGCGATCAGGGCGGCAATCTGATTCAGGTTGTCACAGTTGACACCCGGCCAGCCAATGCAGCGGAAGCTCTGGCCTTGGCCCAGCAAAAAAACGCTGATATCCTGGTTTGGGGTACGGTCGAGCCTGGTGGCATGATCGCTAGCTCTAGCCTGATCCCTAATGTAATCTATACACCACACAATCTCGATATCAGCCAGGCTTGGCACGGCTTCACACTGCGCTTTGCGCTGCCACAACACTTTCCACTCAGTGACGAGCCGATCAATGGCCAAACCGTGCTGACGCCTTACTTAATCGCTTTGGCTGCCTATCATCATGGCGAAGCCGATCTCGCGCTCGATCATTTGCAACGTTTGCACGAGATGCATCCACAATTGTCGCCGCTCCTGCTCCAGTTGCTGCGCGGCAACCTGTTGTGGGCACGTGGATGGTATAGTGACGCAGCAACGGCCTATCAATCAGCTGTTGCGGCAGCACTCGACGATATGGCACTGGTGAAGAACAACCTTGGTGCCATCCTATTCGATGCCCGTGACCCGGCAGCGCTACGCTACTTCGCTGAAGCGGTTGATCTACTGGCAGGCCGTGATCTCGGTCAGCTGCGCGTCAATCTGGCGCTCTGGGCCTTGCGCGAACAACGCGCGCGCGATGCAGTATCCGATCTCGAACAGGCACGCAATTTGCTACCCATCCATCCAGAACTTGAACTCATGCTCGCCACTGCCTATCGCGAGAGCGGTCGCCTCAATGATGCCGCAGCTACGATCGACCGGGCTGGACAGAGTAAAGATCTTCTGCTCAGCCGCGTGCCGCAGGCATTTCGCCTGGCAGTCGAAACACGGCTAAACGCCTTGTTATATGAAGAACGCGCTCTCATCGAGCTAGAACGTTCACTGCCGCTATCTGGTCCTCTCTACTGGTCGCTTGAAGCTGCAGAACCGTTGCCTACCGCTGAGGAAGTACGGCGCGCTCGTGATCGCCTCCGGACTGCAACGGAATATAGCACTCGCTCGGTTAGCCTGTGGCGGAAACAGGCTGCTAGCGAAGCCGCCATCTTCCCCGGCGCTGGTTTGATGTCGACTGGTCAGGCTGAACGCAACGAAGAGCTGGCTCGACGCCAGCGCCTCGAACTGGCTTTGATCGAAGCTACACTGCAGGCTATCGAAGGTCGGCGCTCTGCCAACTCACCAGCGCAATTTCTGGCTGTGCTCTTTGGCACAGCTAGCAACGACAACGCAACCATCGCCACATTGCAACAGCTACGCGAACAGCGGCCTAACGATGTGTCGATCTTACTCACGCTCGGATTCGCACTGCGAGTTGACGGCCAGTTCGATCGGGCAGCTCAAAGCTACCAGCAAGTGATCGAATTGGCTCCCCAACTACCAGATGGGTATGTCGGCGCTGGCAAGGTAGCGATGGCGCGCAACGATCCGGATAGCGCACGTGCGTTGTGGCAGGCTGCGCTGGAACGAAACAACGATTTCTTCCCTGCGCACCTAGCGTTGGCTCGCCTGGCCGAAAACGCGGGTGATTGGTCAACGGCTATCACGCATTGGCGTGCGCTTGTAAACTGGCAGGCCACACCTTATACCATTGTGAACCTGAGTCAGGTGTTGCGCCGCAGCGGCGTGAGCGGTTTTGCCGAAGCGGAACGGCTACTCGTTCCGCTGGCAACTACCCATGTTGAAGCGACTATCGAATTGGCCCGCCTGTACAACGATGCTGGCTATCCAACCGAAGCTGCTGCTGTGTATCGTGATGCCTTGACCCTTGCCCCTCGTTCAACGGTAGCTGCATTTGAACTCGGTGAAACGTACCTCAAACTGGGTGATCTCACGGCAGCCGAACAGATGCTGCGCAATGCCCTCGCATTTGATGAACGGAATCTCGATGCACGCCTGGTCTTAGCCGATCTGTATCAGAACCTGCTTAACCGTCCCAACCAGGCTATCGAACAATATCGGATCGCGCTGGGGCAAGGCATCAATGATCCGGATCGCCTTATCACCATCGGGCAGGCCGCATTAGATGGCGATGCCGCAACCATTGCGATTCAGGCTCTTGAGCGCGCATTGAGTCTGCGCCCTGAATCGATAATGGCCCAACAGTTGCTCGCTCGGGCCTATCTCATTGGTAATCGGGTCGAGGCTGCAGCTCAAACCGCCCGTCAGGTCATTGAACAGACTACCAGCCGCACTGATCCGGAGGCTCTTGCTGCTCGTACCAATGCACTACTGATTCTGGCCGAAATTGCTCGGCGTCGCAATGATCTGACTACCGCAAATGATTTGTATCAGCAAACGATCGCCATCGATCCCCGGTCGGTGGCAGCCCACATCGGTCTGGGGGAACTAGCCAGCGCCCAGGGCAATTGGGGGGTTGCGCTCGGCTATTTTGAGACCGCGGTCAACTTGCCAGGTGGTGACGCAAACCCAACTGCGCAATTCTGGCTCGGCGAAGCGCTCCTCCGCACTAACCAACCGGCACGTGCTCTGACTGCCTATCAGCGCGCACTTGAACTCCAGCCCCAGTATCCGGCTGCGTTACTGGGGCTAGCTCAAACCCAATCTGCTTTGGATCGCGCTGATGAAGCCTTGCAAACAATCGAGCAAGCCCTGCGCCTGCAGAGCAACTTTGCCGAAGCACATCTGTTTCGCGGCAAACTACTCCAAGAGGCTGGACGGTTCAATGAAGCCCGCGCCGCCTATGACGCCGCTATTGGCGCAAACGATCGCATCGCCGAGAGCTTCTACCGGCGCGCCCTGTTGGCCATTCGCGCCAATGATTACGACCAAGCTATTCGTGATCTGAACCGAGCAGTTGCGCTGCAACCAAATTTCCCCGAAGCGCACTACTGGCTTGGCCGCGCTTACTACGCTCAAGGTCGTACCGAGAGCGCTGCTCAAGCGATCCGACAGGCAATCACACTCAATGCCGATTACAGTGAAGCAATCTTTTACAGTGGTTTGATTGCTGAAGATCAAGCGAATCTTGCCGCCGCTCGTGAGGCGTATCAGACCCTAATCCGTCGCGAACCAACCAGTGAATGGGGGCAACGCGCTCGTGCTCAACTTGACCGCCTGCCATGAACACATTGCGTCAGTACCGACTCGCGCTGCAAATCTTCCAAACGAACCGCCTGCGGCGTGATTATCAAGATCTGTCGGAAATTGCCGAATATCAGCCGCTCGGCGAGTTCTTCTTCAATGAGATGTACGGACCACGCGATTTTAGCCAGCGTGATCAGGAGGGGCGCCGTCTGCAACATTTTCTTGGGATGTTACCCGGTGTTCACGCACGCGATCTGGAAGAGGTACTCGAATTGCTTGACCTCACCTATCACCTAGATGACGACTTGGCGAGGTTGATGATGGCTGCCCAGATCGGCACCGATTTCGATGAGGCCATCTACGAACACTTCTACCGGCTGGCCGATCGATACCACGAGCGCTTGCGTCAGCTCACGCTTATCAGGAGTTCGTTGTACAATGTTTTTCGCCTATCGCGTTCGGCAGTGCTTGGTCTGGCGTTACGTCGCTCACATTTTGTCGCCCGTCTTGTCGGTATTGGCCAGGTACATACGTTTCTACGGCTCGGCTATGAAGCGCTGCAACATGTGACCACCATCGAACATTTTGCCGAAACTATCTATCAGCGTGAGCTTGATCGGCTCAATCGCATTTATCAACGATGAGGCATATTTCTGAACTGTTGCCAGTCATGGTGTTAATCCCGCATCATCCCTTTCTCATGGGAACACCGGTGCAGGAAACCCGTGAACTTGCCCGTCTCTATGGCGGCACGCGCGAGAGCTACCACGAAGAAACTCCTCAGCACCAAGTGGTATTGCCGGCTTTTGCCATTGCCCAGACGCCAGTAAGCGCAGCGCTCTACGCCTGCGCTGTTGCCGCCGGCGCCGTGCCGTCGCCACCGATCTGGCACGGTCCCCTTCCCCCGCCCGAGCTGGCCGACTTGCCGGTAACCGACGTCAACTGGTACGAAGCACGCGCCTTCTGTACATGGCTGAGCCAACAACCCGATCTCACTTTACGTCTAATCAATGCCGCCGGTCAGCCATTACCGCCACCGTCACGGCTACACTTCCGTCTACCGACCGAAGCCGAATGGGAACACGCAGCGCGTGGTGTCGATGGCCGTCGTTTCCCATGGGGTAACACATTTAGTCCCAAACAGGCCAACACTCGGGAGGGCGGACGGGCCGCACCCAATCCCCCTGGCACCTACCCCGATGGGCGCAGCCCTTACGGAATCGAAGATATGGCCGGCAACGTTTGGGAATGGACCTCGTCTCTCGATCGACCATACCCGTACCGACCCGACGATGGACGAGAAGACCCTGATGTGCCAGGGCGACGCATTCTCCGCGGTGGCTGCTATGCCAATCCCCAAGGCTATGCTCGCTGTGCCTGCCGCTTTCGCATGCAACCTGCCATGCGCAATCAGTTTTTGGGAATGCGACTGGCGTTGAGTATTACCGAGTGATCCAGCACTAATCGGGCAAGATGAGCATTAAGACTCAGGAGTCATCTGTATGACACGAACCGGAGCGCCTAAATTAGGCCGAAACGATCCCTGCTATTGTGGGAGCGGTCGGAAATACAAAGATTGCCACTTGCGCCAAGAGGAGGAATGGCGTAGTCAGCAGTTGCGGCTACGTAACGCCCAAGATAACCTGCTGCAACGGATTCTGGCCCTAGCAGCCGATGCTGATGCTACTGAATTGCAAACCGCCTTCGACCGTTATTGGAATGGCCGCTATCAGTTTGCCCAATTAGCCGAACTGAACGAACGTGAAGGGTACGGTGCTGACCGGTTTATGGTCTGGTTTGCCTTCGATTATCGTCAATCCGATGGGCAAACACTGGTATCACGACTCGCAGCCACGGTAGATCAGAGTGATCTCACCTCCCTCGAGCGTCAATTGCTTCTGCAGTGGCTTGATGTGCGCCTGCGCCCCTACCACGTCGAGCGGCTACGCCCGAACACTGGAGCCGATCTGCGCGATCTGCTAACTGGAGAGTCTCTCATCCTTGCTGACAGCCACGCCTCATTACGGCTCGAACTGAATGAAGTTATTGTTGGTCATCTGGTGCCAGTTGATACACCTGTCGGTGCAAATCAACCTAACTACTATCTGGCCGGACCAGCGGCTCACCTCACACCTGACACCGCTGAACCACTGCGCACATTTGCCACAATTCATCTAGAAGCACGTCGCCGCCACCAGGCCAACGCCGAATGGCCCGATCTCCTGCGTGAACGCTCCGAGATTTTTAATCATTTCATTCTAATCCTACCCACCGACAAACCCGATCCAGAGCGGATCGAACGCTTCGTAGCTGAAACGCGGCGTCAACTGCTCGGTGAATAAGCAATCACTCATTGGATCTCGGCCAGCGGTAATGTGACATGAAACGCACTACCCTGGTCGAGTGCACTTTCCACTCGGATCGAACCGTGATGCGCTTCTACAGCCAAGCGGCAGAATGTCAAACCCAAACCGCTCCCTTCGCTTCGTTTTCGCCCGGCTTGGCTGAAACGGTCAAAGATCGTCTCCTGGTCTTCTGGTGGAATGCCTGGCCCTTGATCGCGCACGACAATATGGGCAATACGATCGCCCGGAATGCGAATTGCCAACTCTTCAGAAAGAAATATTACTTGATCCTGACCATCTGCCGGCACACTCTGTACCTCAAGCGTAATCACACCACCGGGTGGGCTAAATTTCAAGGCATTGTCAAGCAGATTTTGTAAGATCCGCCCAATAATATTTCGATCGGCAAATACCATCTTTACTTGCGGATCGAGCCGGTACTCTATTTTCACCTGTTGGTGCTGAGCTTGGATCGAGAAGGGATCAATCACGCGCTCAATCAGCGTTTCAATCGGCAATGGCCCGCGGTCAAGCGGCATTTGACCACTCTCGAGTCGACGAACCTCCAGCATGGCGTTAACTAGATCGAGTAACCGGCAGGCGCTGTTCTGACCAATCCGCACGGCCTGTTGCTGACGTTCGGTCAAGAGATCACCCAACTCATTGACCAGCCGCTCGAAGGCCAATAGAATGGTGCTAAGCGGATTGCGCAGATCGTGAACCAGCATATCTGTCAAATCATTGCGCAACCGTTCCGCATCTCTGGCCGCTGTGACATCACGGATCGTGAGCAAGAATGCTGGTGAACGCCCGGTAGCCAGATCACCAGCCTGAGTTACAATCCAGTCGAGCGTACCATCTTTACCCGTCAGGCTGCCAGTGGCACCAGAGACGGTCAGCGAACGCAGGAGTTGATTTATCCCATCTGAGTCAAGGGCGCGCTGCATTGCCCATTGCGTCAAAACCTCATTGATCGTTCGACCCTCGATCTGCGATAATGGCGGTGACCACAGCGTTGTTTGCGCGAGGCGATAGAACGCTTCATTCGCAACCATCACGGCACCCTCCGCAGTAAACAGGATCAAGCCGTCCTGTACCGCTGCCATCACCCGCGCTAAATTATCCCGTCCTCGTTGCACCTCCGCCAGCAAGCGCATGCTCTCGACTGCAACTGCCGCTTGGGTCGCATACAACATCAGCATCTCGACATCAGCAGACTCGAACGCCTGATCACCGCCGAGCGCAATTACACCAATCATGCGCTGCGTCCCACGCAACGGTACCGCTACTGTAGTCGCTGAACGAAAGACCGGTTTACGATTGAGCAGCGCTCGACGCGCTAGGGTCACCACCACCTCAGGTTCTAGCGGACTCAATCCCAATGCCCGGGTAAGAACCAGCTCATCACGCTCACGGTCGTGCAACAAAATGTGTGCCCAGCTCGCATTGACCATCTCGAGCATGCCACGTGCCGTCATCTCTAGCACCTGAGTTTGTGGCAACGATTGGGAATGGATCACCATGCCCAGCCCATTGAGTGCAGTCAGTCGTTCAAGACTACGCTGCTGACGATCGCGCAAGAGTGCCATATCGATAATGGCCCCTGCAATGCTAGCGTAGACGGTCAACGCTTCTAGATCGGCGATTTCTGGTCGTTTACCATTAATCGGCTGATCGAGGAGTAATACTGCCTGTGCCTCACGATTAGTAGCGCGCAACAATACTACGAGCAGATCACCAGTTTCCCATTGTGTCGAACCAAACGTTAACCGGTACTCAGACGGCGACGGTACATTGAAGAGCACGGCGAAAGCAGGGCTACGTCGGTTGATGAGAAAACAATCTTCGCCGAAAGCCCACTCATTCACTAACACATCAAGGCGAGCAGCTGCGAGCATTCTCCCTATCCAGAATTCGCGTGCCAACTCACCTGTGACGGCCACGCATGTTAGGACTGGATGAAGGCTGTGTTCGCGCTGATTAACAAAGAGAGCTGCGCTTTGAAACTGGAAGCGCTGGCGCATCGCATCAACAATCAACTGGAAAAGCTGCCTCTGATCCACTACACTCAGAATCTCACGATTGAACGCCAATACCGAGCGTAGGTCTGCATTGCGTCGTTCGAGTTCGCGCGTCTGCTGAACAACCGCTGCGTCAACCGAGGCGAGGCGTTGCCCATTATCAAGCACCAACCCCATCAAACCAGCCACGGCCTGTATCTGTTCAACATCGTGCTCGGTAAACGGCGCGTTGCGTCGCCGGTTTCCGAATTGCACAATAATGCGCATACCTGTCGGTGTTGTATGCGGCACACAGATGAGATTCGTCAGCGTTATACCTACCACGTGATCGATGACGTGGCTGCGACGGGGATCATCGGTTGCGTTGTTGACAATGACCGACTGACCAGCTACCACCGATTGGGTCAAAATACTCTGTGCCAACGGTAGCCGTAAACCGATCAGCTGATGCAGGTTGGAGGGCACAACATAGCGGAAAACAGCTTCATTCCGATCTTCATCCCAAAGAAACACACCACCTAGCTGTGCTTCTAACAGACGACAACTCGCCTCGAGCATCCTCTGCATCGCCCGATCGGGGTCAGTTCCATAGGCGCTGGCTGCTACAATTTCCTGCCAAGCCGCGCTCCGTTGTCGCTCATAGGTGGCTTTACGCTGCACAAGAACCGGCCGTAACAGTTGGCCGGCCCGATAGACTGTCTCCTCCAGTGCTCGCTGCTGCTCACCATCGATCAGCACCGCGGTGAGCGCATAGGCCATGCCGATCGTCTCGCCTGTTAGTCGAATTGGAGTACCGAACCAATACGTCGGTGCTGTTTCGGGGGTTTGATAATTAGGATGGGGGCGCGCATTATAACGAGTGCAATCTGTCAGATACGCTGTCGAACTGATCGGTACCCCTAACCTAATTACCACACTGCTAAGATCAACATCAGTCAGCCAAAAGAGAGTGTCTGGCGCTGCAGTCGCATCAGCGATTCCCGCGCGATAGCGCGTGATCAGTTCGAGCCATGGGCCTGAGGCAAACGGTACTACCACTCCAATCTCAACTGGGCCACCTATCAACTGGTGCAGCAATCGACCAAGCTGGTGACAGACCAGCTCAGGATCGCCACTATTGCTTAACGTATCGAGTTCGACATTCAAGCGTTGTTGCCAGTACGCTTGCTTAGTACGACTTTGTAACCGTTCGTAACCAGCAATGATCAGACGTTCGATCGCGTTGAGCGTCTCTGCTTCCGTTTCCGTCACTTCTACTGGACGAATAATCAGCCAGCCAACTGGATCGGTCTGGCCAAGCGGTCGTATCAGCTCGGTTGGTGAATGATCCGGTTGACCGTAGCCTGCCCAGAGCAGCATCGCCTGATGGCGAGGCAAAGCTAGGTTCAGCGCAGACAGTGCAATTCGTTCCAGCTCAGAGACGTGTTGCGCATCAAGCATCGCGGCAGCGATACTTAACCACTCAGACGCGCGTTGATGCGCAACATCACACATTTACTAACTCCTCTATCGATATGTCGCTTAGTATTGTACCGCGCTTTAGACCGAACGCACCTGGTGCGATTCTGATGAAAAGATCGGGCGAGCTTAGCCGCCCTCAATTCCAATTAGTCCGTACTCCTGTTCATACCTGCACTGGCGGCAATCCCTCCATTGCTGCATACTCGCGCAAGATCGCTGCTACATGCTCCAAATTATCCAGAATGAAGTAGACCTCGTGCATCGAGTAAGCGGCACCGGGCGTCTGAGCCACACGCCGAATATCAAACGGAACCCGTGGTACGTCTGGCGCAAAAGCGTGATCCAGCTCGCCAATCGATGAGAGCAGACCAGCACCAAAGGCACGCAGTTCACCATCTTCGCGGATCAACCCAAATTCAATACTGTACCACCACAAACGGGCAATCTCGAGTCGTTGCCGCTCGTCACCCGCAAAATAGAGCGGACCAAAGGCCTGAGCTATGTCGGCAAACCGCTGATCAGTAAAGAACGCGAGATGACCAATATACTCGTGGAACAGGTCGGGAAGCGGGGTAAAGTCCAACTCGTCCATTCGTCGAATATAGTTGGTTACGGGAAACCGTCGTTCAGCAATATGCTCGAACCACTCCGTTGGATTAAGATACTCATTCTGCGCATCGCACAATGTCCAACCGGTCAAATGGTACAGGCGCTCACTAACCTGCACCGGATCGGGCAGGCGCTGCAAATCAAGGTTGAGTTTGCGAAATCCTTCGCGGAAGAGACGGCAGGCATAGCGTTCGAGACGGGGAAGCTGACGGGCACAGAGCGTTGCCCAGACGTTGTGATCCTCTTCGGTGTAGGCCGGAAGTGTAGGGGGAAGAGCGGTTGCCACAGCAATACCTCCTTGTATTGCAAGCTATCCCTGATATGAACGGCCAGCAAGCGTCTCTCAACTCTTGCTGGCCGTCACTTCGCTTAAAAGAAGCCAAGTTCTTCGCGTGCCTCTTCCGACATCATCGATGGATTCCAGAAGGGCGTCCAGACCAGATTAATCTTGACCTGTTCCAGCTCTTTATAGACCTCGCTGAGTGCCATCACTTCCCGACGTGCCTGCTCTAGGATTTGCGGCCCTGCTGGGCAGGCAGGTGTGGTCAGCGTCATATCGATATCAACTGTCTTGCCACCATCAAGAATATCAATCCGGTATACTAGCCCGAGATTGACGATATCGAGGCCAATCTCGGGATCAACGACATTTTTCAGCGCTGCGCGCACCATATCTTCAGTAATCATACGATCCCTCTTCCTTAACCGTGCGTTGATGATGGCATGATACCATACACGACGGAATATGACGAGACTTGCATCGGCGCGATCCGCTCGCGATCACACGCCGACGATTTGGACAATACTATGGTTGATCTCCTTGCCTCTAATCCAATTCTCTTACTCTTTGTTGTCTCTGCGATTGGTTACCTAATCGGACGAATTCAGATCGGTGGCGTCAGTCTAGGAGTCGCAGCTGTACTCTTCGTCGGCCTGGCCTTCGGTGCCATCGACCAACGACTACGCCTGCCGGACATCATCTACCTGCTCGGCCTAGTGATCTTCGTCTACACAATTGGCCTCAGCAGCGGCCCTGGATTTATCGCTTCCCTCCGTCGACGTGGGTTTCGTAACAACCTGTTCATCGGCAGTATCCTGATCGCTGCTGCTGGTCTCACCCTGCTGATTCGCAACCTCCTCAACCTCGACAGTGCCCAAGCTGCCGGTCTCTTCACTGGCAGCCTGACTAATACCCCGGCACTGGCCGCTGTGATTGAACAACTGGCCCAGCGCGGCGCCGATGAAGCTTTGCGCGCCGAGCCAGTGGTCGGCTATTCGGTAGCGTATCCGGGAGGCGTGTTGGGGATGATCCTCGCTATCTACCTGACCCGTCGCCTCTGGCGCGTCGATCTCGAGCGTGAAGCACATCAGTTACGTGAACTAGGCGTGACTGGTGAACATCTGATTAGTCGCACCATTCGTGTCACCAACTCGACCGTGGTTGGGCAGACGATTGCCGATCTGGTGAAACGCTACAAGTGGAACGTGATCTTTAGTCGCCACCAACACAATGGTCAGACAGAGCTGGCTACTGGCGCAGCCCAGATGATGCCTGGCGATCTGATTACCATCGTCGGTTCACCCGCAGCTGTTGAAAAAGTTACCGCCATGCTGGGCGAGATAACCGCTGACCATCTTGAGTTCGACCGCCACACACTCGATTTTCGTCGCATCTTTGTCTCCAATCCGGCAGTGGTAGGCATACCATTACGCCATCTCAACCTGCCATCAACGATGGGCGCGGTTATTACCCGCATTCGCCGCGGCGACGCCGAACTGCTACCGCACGGTGACACGGTGCTCGAACTTGGTGACCGCGTGCGCGTAGTCACTCAACGCGACAACATGGAGCGTGTTAGCACCTTTTTCGGTGACTCATACCGCTCACTGGCTGAAGTCGACGTCGTTTCGTTGGGGCTTGGTATGGCGCTCGGTATCCTGATAGGCTTAATCCCCTTTCCCTTGCCTGGCGGAGGCAGCTTCTCATTGGGGCTAGCCGGTGGGCCATTGATCGTAGCATTGCTGCTAGGCTGGCGCGGACGCACCGGCCCTATCGTTTGGAGTCTTCCCTACAGCGCCAATCTTACCTTACGACAAGTTGGAATGACCCTCTTCCTAGCTGGGGTTGGCACCCGCGCTGGCTATAGCTTCGTCAATACCCTAACCCAGGGTAACGGCATACCGCTCTTTTTCGGTGGCGCACTGATCACTATTTCTGTAGCGTTTGCCTCTCTGTTTATCGGCTATAAGCTACTTAACATTCCGTTCAGCCTGCTGACCGGCATGCTGGCTGGTCTGCAAACTCAACCCGCGGTACTCGCCTTTGCGAGTGAGCAGACCGGCAACGAAGCCCCTAATATTGGCTATGCCATGGTCTATCCCACTGCAACTATTGTCAAGATTATCCTCGCCCAACTTCTGCTCGGTAGCGGATGAACAGCAACTAGTGACAGCGCCGTATCTTTCTGCGGAAACCAACAATACCGTGGCGAATCGTCACTGTTCGCCAGCCAAGCGCTGCCTGACTCATAGGCAGCGCTTACCACTGCTAAGAGCTTGACGAAGTTTTTGATACCATGTATCATTTCAAACGATTACGCAGAGCAGCAGTCTGTATTAGGCGTAGCGGGCAAATGGCGGTACCATTAACCCGTCAGTTTGGCAACAGCTTTGTATCGAAAAGGAGTACGTATGAAAGTCGCTTATGTCTTCGCCACCTCAGGCCACACTGCTAGCTACAAGCTCGGCAAAATGATTCTGCCGCAACTCGAAGCCGGCAACCACGGCGCACAAGTGGTAGGGATGTTCTTCTTTGACGACAACAATTATCTGCTCCGCGCTGGTGACCCGCTGGGGGAGCGGTTGGCCAAGGTTGCTGCAGAACAGGGCATTTTGCTAATGATGTGTGATCAGTGTGCGCTAGAGCGTGGCTTGGCGGTTGGCGAGCCAGGTAATTGTCGGGTGCATGGTACAGTTGCTGGAGTGCAGGTTGGTTGCTTCCCCGATCTCTACGCCGCCTTTGCTGACAACCCGCCCGATCAGGTGATTACACTATAGCGAGAAGGTAAAGCTCTGGAATGTGAGGCACGGCTGACAATGCCCCAGCCGTGCCCCATTTCCTTCCCTCTTACTGGCAGCGTAGACACACAGCAGACGGTCGATGAGTAGCAGTCGCTAATGATACTTCAACCTCTCTTATGACCCACCTCAACCCGTTGTACGCAGACCAGCAGCAATAGCATTCACCAACAGCAACAGATCAGTGAGCGTTTCATCGGCAGCAGGATCGTTGGCGGCTTGCTGGGCACGCCATTGCCGTAGTAGTGCGATCTGGCGCTGGTGCAACGGTTCGAGCCCAATTTGACGGCGGGCCAGCGTCGCTGTGATTTGGGGCCGACGCTGGGCAATTGGCATTCCGAAGATAGCACTTAACGCTGTTTCTGTACGCGTGAATTCGGCATCAATCAGTTCAAGGAACTGTCGCCGTAATGCCTCATCTTCCACTAACCCGGCATAGGCGTGCATTGTCGCGCGGTGCGCCGTTTGCCAGCTAGTGCTCACATTCGCTAGCAAATAGCGTAACAGTGACCAGCGCCACTGTTCGGCACGCAACTGCTCCCAAGCCGCTGGCTCTTCTTGTTGCAGGGCACTCAACGCGTACCCTACCCCATACCAGCCAGGCAGATAGAAGCGCGACTGATTCCAGCTAAACACCCATGGGATCGCCCGTAAATCAGCTAGGGTGGCCTGACCGGTACGCCGAGACGGTCGCGAACCGATCCGACTCTGTTCGATAACATCAATTGGTGTGGCCTGACGGAAGAATGCGATAAAGCCATCACGCTCAATCAGCTCGCGGTAAGCAGCCTGCGCTTGCCGAGCCAGCCAGTCCATCACCGGTTCCAGAGGATGCGACGCGAAGGTCTGTCGTCGATGTTGCAAGGTACGGAGAGTCGTGCCGGCCAACAGCAATTCGAGGTTGTAGGCTGCTGTCAGCCGGTTAGCATATTTTTGCGCAATGACTTCGCCCTGCTCAGTTAATCGCAGATCGCCATTCAGCGTGCCCGGAGGCTGCATCGCGATAAAGCGGTTGGTTGGCCCTGCACCGCGACTGATCGTGCCACCACGCCCGTGGAAGAACCGAATCCGCACTCCGCGCGCCCGTCCTACTTCCGCCATCGCGCGCTGCGCCTGGTACAGCGTCCACTGACTAGCCAGAATGCCACCATCTTTGTTGCTGTCACTGTAGCCAATCATCACCTGTTGCACCAGCTCGCCACCCTGAGCCTGCGCCTGCAAACTGCGTCGCGTCATCGGATGATCGAGAATTTCGGCCAGTATTTGCGGACTGCGCTCGAGATCGTCGATTGTCTCGAACAATGGTACAACTGGTAGGCGGCAGACCAACCCCTCTGCCGTAGCGTAAGCCAGTCCTGCTTCGCGGGCCAGCAGGTACACCACGAGCACATCGGTCACATCACGAGTCATGCTGATGATCAACGGCCCAATCCCGGCTAGGCCATGACGCGCGATGTGTTCAGCCAACACTCGGTAACAACCGACCACTGCTCTCGCTTCCGGACCGAGTGGTGTATCAGGGTGGGCAAAAGGACGTGGTGAAGCTACTTCACGTTCGAGCAACGCTCGCCGCCGCTCCCGATCGTCACTAAACAGATCGTCAGCCACCAAACCGGCTGCCATCAACAACTGGGCCAGAGCGCGATCGTGGAACTGGCTATTCTGGCGAATATCGAGTGTAGCCAGATGGAACCCGAACGTTTGCACTAACTGGATCAAGGGCCGGATCTCAGCATCAGCTAGGCGTTCGGCCCCGATGGCCCGCAAATGACCAGCAAACTCGCGGAGATCCTGTAACAACTCATCTGCATCACGATACCGCCCAGGTTCATCAACTAATCGTGCCGCCTCGGCCGGTGCATCATCAATTGGCAGGCGGGCCAGCATCAGATTGAGCGCCTGTCGCCACGGTTCGTTGGGATTGCGGGCAATCGCTTGGACGCCACGTGTACCTAAACCGCTTGCCAACCGCCGAATTTGGAGACTCAATCCCTCTGGCGTCGGCACCAGTAAGTCAGAGATGCTGAGGTGGCGCGCAGCCAGACGTAGCCGACGTCGGATCAGACGCAGCGCTTGCAGACGCAGCTCCTGCAGGGTTTGGGCCGTAATCTCGGCTGTTACCAACGGATGACCATCACGGTCGCCACCCACCCAGGAACCAAAGCTGAGGCGCGGCCAACTGTCTGTGAGTAGCGACTGATCAAACCCACTCGCCTGCCAGGCATAGCGCAACTGGTTATCGAGCACCGGCAACACGTCAGGAAAGACATTGACCAGATAGTGCAACACATTCCGTACTTCCGAAGGCACATCCGGCTTGCTCAGAAAAATATCACCTGTGCGCCACAATCGTTCGAGCAACGTCATAATGTCAGTCTCGATCTCAGCCTGCTCTGCTGGTGACCAACGTTGACTCTCGCGGCGCACGAGCAATAAATACAGCTCGCGATAGTGTTCAAGCACGGTCGCCCGCTTAGCTTCGGTTGGATGTGCCGTCAACACAGGCTCCACCCGAATCGTGGGTAACGCTGCTGCAATCTCTTCCGCCGACAAACCGGCCTGTTGCAATTTGATCAACGCATCACGCCAGCGTCCCGACTCTGGCGGTAGGTTCAGGTCACGATCGAGCGCGCGTCGCTGTTGCACCGCTGCATTCTCTTCGGCGATATTCAACAACTGAAAGGCAATCCCCAGCGCCTGCGCCAGGTTGCGCGTTGGTACCCGGTCAAGTTTCGCCGCCGCCGATCCCCAGGGTAATGCTGCCGCCACATCCTCCGTAGCCACCTTCAACAATACCGACCGAAAACAATCGAGCAAAAAACCGAAGTCGAGCTCGGCTTTGGCTTGATCAAGCGGTTGCATACCTGCCCCACTTTTGCTATGTCACTGTATCGCGCTATCTATCCCAGCTCGGTCTGACGCAATAGTCCTAAGCTCAACCGGTATCATACCATTGTTAATGCTCGCAGCGCGCGAGCGTGTTCGCGCTGAAAGGGGTGGGCGTTGCCACCAGAGACAACCGGAGGTAGAGTACACGATAGGGAGCGTAGCAACCTTGTGAGGAAACATCACGAGATGTAAAGTACGACTGTACAATTTCAGTATTACCGTAATTCTTTGCACAGCCTGACCAGCGGACCAACTACCTTGATATTCAGTAGTTCCACCAGCGCACAAGCAGAAAAGGGCGTCCCCTGGGACGCCCTTCATCACACCTGGTTCGTGCACAGGTAGCAGATGGCGCAGGAGCGAGGATCGCCTCCGATGAGATTCCTCGCATACCTGCTTCTGCCCAAACCGGGTTGTGACTTAGCGCTGACTATTCCCCATCTGCTTACTACTTACCTACCTCAACACCACCGGCACAAAGATATTGTTTTGTGATGCAGCAATGGTAATTGTGCGAATAATACCATTGGGCGGATTGACGTTCTCGCCCCGATTATTACTGCGCCCCTGTGCATCCTCACCGGCAAAGGCATTGTAGTCAACTACAATCCCGATGTCGTAAACACCTGGTGTGCCAAAGATGCTATCCCAGTTGGCTGGAGCACCTGTTTGCGCATCTTGCCAAGCACTCAACGCTACAGTGTACGTCGCACCAGGTGTCATCGCCGATTTCGGCACTTGCGCGGAAACAGTTGCACACGCCGGAGCGGAGCTAGCAGATGCATTAGGATCGGGCGCTGGCACTGCTGTCAACGCTGGCGTCGATGAATCACTCCGCCGGGCAATACACAAATCAACGAAGAAGCTACCACCACCGCTGGCCGCTTCCACACTACGTGTGGCGGCCAGACTGTTATTGCGTAGATTACGCAACCTTAGTTCGATAGTGCTGAACCGTGAATTGACAGTCTGTACATTAAAGACGTCAATCAGCAGATCGGGCTTTGCCGCTACCACCTTTTCCACAGCGAAGTAGTAGAGCTTGGGTGATAACGTGCGATTACCAGCATCCTGGATAAAGCGGGCCCGGAATTGCATACAGGTGGCCTGAATCTCTTCGTCGGGAAAAGCATTTATCAATCGCACTTCATTCAAGCCATTAAGCGAACGCAATAACGGATCTGGATTACCATCCAGATCGCGCCAGCGTGCCGGGTTCGTCGAGCTGGTTGATGGATTAAAATCACTCTCGCTACAGGTGCCACTGGTGACGGTTGCGCGGAACTGAAGCTGAATATCTGCCTCAGGGTTGGTTGTTGGACGGTCGATACCGGTCAGCCACTTGAACGCCAGCAGGCGAGAGGTTTCACCCGCCGTCAGTACCGTGAACGGTTGTGAATAGTACCAGCCTTCAGGAGCACGGATCAAGCTGGTTGACTCATTCGCACCACCCACTCCACCAACGAAGACGGTATCAGTGGGTTGGTTTGAAGTATTCGAGCCACCAACAACGAACATCCACGCTGCATTCGTGCTCCCTGAATTCACTGCCGGCATTAGCGCTACTGACGCATTCAGTCGCTTTGCTGCACCCGGTAACACGAAGTCTGAAGTTTCGTTCAGACCAACAAAGTAGGTGTTACTCTCGGTAAGATCCTCAAGCAAGAAATTTTCATCATAAATCGCAACCGGAATGGTTGCCGTCGCTCCCGCCGCCCCCGATGGTCCAGTTGCAGTCGAACCTGTTACGTAGTAGAGGCGATTGTTAAAACTCAGACCGGTTACCCCCCGGCGTCCCTGGATGTTGACAGGCTGCGCACCACCACTGCTCGTCTTCGCTACCTGGTTCGTCCAAGTCAGTGCGCCGGTATTAGGATTCACATCAGCCCGCCAGACTGCCGTGTTCAGAGTTGTGCAGTCGAAATCGGTGCAGCCGCCAAGTAGAAAAATCGCATCCTTTTCCACAGGCGTGCCACCTTCGATTCTAGTCGCCTGCACGGCGATTGCTGTGCCTGAATGTAGGCCGTTGCCGGAGAGCGGCAAACTATCCAGCTGCTTCCAAACTGTCGGTGGATTAAGATTAGATGGATCATCTGGATGTACCAGATTACCGTTGGCGTCAACCTGAGTGTAGAACACAAACTGATATGTCCACTCTCGGACATACTGGTCAGGATCAACACTCAGTCCACCGATAGCATAGATAAAATTCTTACCAGTGCTGGTGCGCACGAATGCTACTTGCAGGTTTTGTACACCGCGCAGATCAGCCGGATCGTTGGTGATGCTACCAGAAATCGGATCCACTGATGGGAAACGCCAGTTATTCGGCGCACTCCAACCAGTGATGACACCACTAGTCGATACTGTCGCTCGCTGTACCGCACTGATGGAGAAGTCACTCGTCCGACAGCGATTATCCCCAGTTTCGAGAACACTCCCACCGATGATAAAGATATATCCTAGATTTGTCCCACTAGTCGCTGGCACCGCTACGGCGCTGGAACGCGAACGAGGGCTGATTGGCGTGTTACAACCGGGAATGCCCGGACTAACCGACGGCATTTCAAAGCCCCAAAACTGTGGATTTCCATTTGGATACGGCCCGGAAGAATTTACTACTAGCCCACCCGTCGCCTGATCAACCTCAGCCCGGTAGACGAGGTTCGAGCGGCTCTCACCACCACCAACTCCCGAAGTAGCGCCACCAACCACAAACAGGTAACGACCTAGAGTAACGACAGGTGCATCACTTAAGGGAATAGGGAGGGCTGGGCCACCACTCCAGTTTTCGCGATTCAGCGCTCCGACTGGTGCCAGTTCGATCGCACCAGCCTGATCTGGAGCCAAGACACCAGCCGCGGAAAGTGCCGTGCGCTCGAAAGTACCACGGGCAAAGTCAGACTGCGTATTGTAGAGATACTCTGTGCTCCCAATTTCATCATCCAATGCGCGAACAGGCGGCGGCCAATTTGCTAGCGCCAGTACCAAGCATAGCCCACTCGCGACGAGCGCCAGCAACGAGCGATATCGATGAAGCCGAATCGGTGCACTCATAAGTTGCGCCTCCCATTGCGACGATACGCAACAACGCCAGTCAGGATGGATGCTCGTCATTAGCAAACACCGGCGCTACACTCAAGTACAGCGCCGGCGTTTCGTTTATGTCACTAGTTTACACTGCACACATTACCATCGAGGCGCAGACGTAGATTCTGCTCAATCGTTGCAGTGAATCCGACTTGGGTTGCCGGATCGAGCGTGATTACCATATCAGACTGGCTCGATCCGCCATCAAAGATCTGGCTATACATACGCGGCATTGCCGTCGGCGGATCAAGCGGGTGACGATAGAACAGATAGGCCTGCATCCGATAAGTACCGCGCGGGAGCGACTCAAAGGTGTAACGTACCCGACCATCAGTCCCAGCCACAATAGGCGTCCGATAGACGCTATTGGTGTTCATGTCTTGCAGGATAGCTTCACCGACGTTCGGATAGCGCAGGCCACTAACCGATTGGAAGTGATTGCTGGGGATAGTGGAGCGCCACTCACCATCGCTGCCGCTCATACATGGTCCGCTCTCAATCTGGCTATTAATCGCCAGCATAATTCGGTCAACATTGTTCAGGCCATCAGGGCCACGTTCCAGCGTCTCAGCGATGTAGAAGTGCCGCGGTGTTGATGCGACGCCGTCGCGCAAGCCAACCGTGGGGACTTGCGAAATCACCAGCACGTAGATGTCAGTTGGCACACTCTGGTTAGACTTGATCGCATTGGCCTGCACGATTGCCTGTGTGATCGGGCGATCTAGACCATTGTACTTGCCGCCAACCTCTGTAGTCTGACATTCGGCAGTATCAACGACCTTCGAACCTAAATTGCGACACCAGTGACCGTTCGGATAGGTGTTTTGGTTGCTCTGACCACCATTGAGATTACTGTTGCTCGTTTGCAGGAAAACGTTAGACACGCCATCAGTGACAAAGATCACGGCCCGCCGATACGTCCACTGTTGCCCTAACTGATCGGTTGTCGTCGGTGCTGTGTCGAGCGCCAGTTTGGCTCGGTACATAGCAGCTGCACCATTCGTGCCGCCACTAACCTTGTACGGATCATTGTTGACGGCACCAGCTGCCATCACCGCCTGTTTCAATGCAACTGGATCCGAGCTAAAACCAGACCGCGGGAACTGGAACTTAGGCAGTACATTGCTATTGAACCAGATCAGCTTCATCTGGTCGATTGGGCGGGTCGGATCGTAGCCAGGGTTGCCCGGCATATTCATCTGCTCGATGAACAACTTGATCGCTTCCTTTGCCACATAGATGCGACGCTCCTGTAACGGTGTCCAGGCAAAACGAGGACTACCGCTACAACTATTCGAAGGTGGCGGCGAGCCAACCGGACCAGGTATGCACTGCGCTGGCCGACCATTCAAAATGCCACGTCCGTAGAAGTCCATATTCATTGAGCCAGAGACGTCTAGAATGACAACGTACTGGATCGGCGGTCGATTACTGACTGGAATCTGATACTCGGGCCACAACTCGACATTGCCAGTGAGCCGCACGATGTTGGTATTCTCGGGTGGCGGCGGCGTCGCCGAACATGCAACACCCTGACGATTCGCATCACCAAGGAAGATAAAATCCAGATAGTTTTGGTTCCGATCACGACCGTAACCAGTCAGGATAAAGAGGCCAAAGCGAACCAATCGGTATGCAGCATTCGATCCCTGTCCAACCGCCACATCGTAGATAGGCAGCACCATACGGGTGCCATTTGTGATGTGTGCGTCAAGTGCTGCACGTACATCAGTGCTATTGTTATAGCCAGTGCTACCGTAGATCCAGTCACCGACATTAAGCTCACCGGGTCGTTCTGGGTAATTAGCCGGTTGGGGCAAATTTTGCGTCGGCCACGGCGTCACTTCCATAAACCCTTTGGAAAGCGAGCCGGTGCCAGTCAACGACAACACCAGCTCTTGGTTGCTATTGGCATTTGCGCCACTGGCACCCTGACCATCAAGCCAGCGCAACCAGCCAAAGCCACCCGGTGTGGCGCCATCGGCCATGTACAGGCGCATTGCAGTTAAACCATTGGGGAGCCGTTGCCAGTTGTTGTCTGGCTTACCATCACCATCGGCATCACCAGGATTGCGAAACTCGTTACCGCTGATATAGTTGTTATTGATTGCGATCGGATACACGCCATCGTTGGGCGGACACGTGCCAGCGTAAGATGTTGCAGCGATCGGCAATTGATTCTGCTCAAAAACACGCGCGAAGAGCGTGTCAACCATACCCTTGATATTGACTTGTATATACGCGGCATTACCAGGGGCAACTGTACCATCGGCAGTGATTCGGGCACCACCGGCTAGCGGATTACCGCGTGCATCTAAGTAGTAGGCTTCGACCTGAATATTCGGATCGTTAACATCGATCCCATTCGAACGTAATGATTCTGCTATTGCGGTGTAAATAGTCTGATTGGTCGTGCTAGACGTTCGCCGAATATATGTATTCATTCCCGAAAGAGCAGCCGCATTAGCGGCAGCGACTGCACGGCGCTCTTCGGAAAAGGTTCGGCCAACGTCCACTGATAACGCAACCATACCGATCAGCACGACGATCATTATGGCCAACAACGGGATACTCTGGCCCCGCACCCGTCGTAGCTGGTAGTGATGAATGTTGCGACGCTTTCCCATAATCTTCCTCCACTTGCATTACGTTTCTGAGGTTGACATCTCACGACGGGCTGCTTCCTGTTACCCGACAAACGAGCTGCGCACTGGCATAGTGTGGTTTACTTGCAATACCACTTCTCGCCCGAATGCCGGTGCAAAGGGAAAGAAAAGCTTGTAGCGGTAGCGCACAGTAACTCGAATCCAACAGTTCTGCCCTGCATTGCGCATTCCATCGCGTGGTACAGTTGTCGGACAAGGTTCATTCAGATTTGCCGGATTAACACCCCTTAAAACTTCGATAATAACAAACCCATTTGGATTAGTAGGATTATTGGCGTTGAAGACATTCGGTTGCAACGCGTCATTGACTCCATCACCGTTCAAATCATGCAGATTAGCGACTCCTGCTGGTGGAACTCCAGCTGAGTTGCGGATCCGATTGAAAATCTCTTGGTAATTGGGCCGCACTGCAGTAACCTGACCGCTGCTGTTCGTTACAACGATCGGATAACTGCCATACGTTGCTCCTTCTTGTGCCGCGACTCGCATCGCTTGCAGTGTGAAGAAGATCAGTCCCAAATCTACAGCCGCTGATAGTAGTAGAAAGACAACAGTGGCTGAGAGAGCAAATTCGACCAAGGCCTGACCAGCAGTGTTACGCCGACGCTTCATCGCTATCTCCTCTCGTCTCTACGGATTCTGTAAACTCTGCCAGTCAGCAACATCACGAGCACAAGCTACCCCACGGGGGTTGGAAGGATCAACGCCCAGATTCTCGATCGAGCGGCGCTGCGTAACGCTCAGCGTGAGCATGTTGTCGCCGCGTCCGATCAAGTCGAAGAGCGGCGTGATACCACGGATGGGGTAATTGATCGAAATTTCAATCGGACCACGATCGCTGAGGTTGCGCGTCTGACCACCGTTCGGGTAACGGATCGTCACATAATCTTCAATTCGACGCCCCTCATTGGCTTGACCATCAAACAGCACGATATCGGACCTAATAGCCTGCATTATCCCGCGCACACAAGCATCAGCGGTAAAGCCAGGATAGTTAGCCGGAGGATTCTCGCGTAATCGCAACCAGCTTTCATATGGTGGCAACTGTGCGGCCGCCTCTGCACCATTGCGTGCTGCTTGCGACACCATAGAGTAGGCGAAAATGAGGTAGCCAAACTCAATGATGCCGAAGAACACAATAAGCATAACAGGCAGCAGGAGAGCCATTTCGACTATTGATTGTCCTCGTTTGCGGTTCATAGCGCATGCTCCTACTTCCAGGCATTTGCTCTGGATATCAGTATATGACGGAGGCAATGACAGTGAAATAGTCCGAAGGTACCGCCTTTCTCGCCAGTAGTAAGCGGAAATGGCAAGACAGGCGTTCCGCGACGCCTGTCTTAATCCGATTGCGCTGAGCCTCCTTGCTATCAGTCATGCCCTCCGATATACTGGACAATCATACGCTGCCAGTAGGGCCAGTCATGGCACCAGCCATCCCAAATCCGCAAGGCATTGCCAATCCCTTTCGCCCACAACTGACCTGACAACAATTCGTTTGACCAGGCTGACGGATCATCACGACCGGTCACTAGAATGATGTCAGTTTCCCGCAGTCGATCAATCGTCCAGGGATCATTCAGGTTTGGCACAAAATCAACCGGATTGTGAAAGTAGACACCCTGCGTGTATTTGGTGAAAAAGCGTTTGAGATCGTACAAACCTGACAGTCCAATCACTCGTCGCACCAGACCGGGGTGGCGAAGGGTAAACACGACAGCCTCGCTCGCGCCAAAGGAACAGCCAGTAGCGATCAAAAAGGGGTTGGGATTGAGATAGCGTACCAGCGGCAACACTTCTGTGAGCAGATAGTGTTCGTACTGCTCTTCACGCCAAATGCGAGCATCGGTGTCGGCATCGTAGTTGTACCAGCTTTCGTTGTTGACGCTATCGACACAGATTAACTGGATCCATCCTTGCTCAAGATGATGACTCAGCGCAGCCACCATGCCACGATCTTCGTATTCGTAGAACCGACCGTGTGAGGTTGGGAAAACCAATACTGGCGCGCCGGCGTGACCGAAAATCAACAACTCCATCGTTCGATTTAGAGCGGGGCTAAACCACGAATGGTATTGGCGTTGCATAGCTGCGCGGTTGTGAACGTTACATTTGCGATTGACAATAAGCGAAATGATAGCCTTTGTCTGTGTGACTGTCAACGCTGAATGAAGAGAGGAAGAACATCATCGCATGACCACACAGTCGATAACAGCTGATCACGGACTCAGGTGGTCACATCTGGCAACCCTGGTCTGGGGACGCTGGCTGATGAGCCTTGCTTTTCGGATCGTCTATCCTTTGCTGGCATTTCTTGCCGCTGGATTTGCCGTTGAACTCACTAACGCCAGCCTTTTAATCACGGTGCAGGTAGGAGCATCGCTGCTTAGCCCGCTCGGTGGAATACTCAGTGACAGTATCGGTGACCGCGTAACATTGATCTGAAGCGGGGCAATCTTTAGTCTGGGTGCTGCCATATGCGCGCTGAGCAATGCCTTCCTCCCCTTCATGATTGGCTATACGGTGATTGGGCTGGCGATTGCTTTGGGTATGCCAGCGTTGCAAAGTTATGTCAGCGCACGCAGCCAGTACGAACAGCGAGCACGAATGCTAGGTGTACTGGAATTGAGTTGGGCGTTATCAGCATTACTGGGCGTACCACTAGCCACCATCATCGCTGAACAGTTAAGCATTGGCACTGTGTTTGGACTCCTTGCTCTAGCCGGAGTTGTTACCATTGGATTGTATGCTATACTACCTGGTGATCCTCCCGTCTCTGCCACGCTGCGCGCGGCTGGATCGCAGACCTATGATATGGGGGCTGTCTTCCGACAAACAGCGGTGCTAGCTGCGCTGGGCGTCATCTTCATCCAACTGGCTGCAGTCGAACTCATCTTCGTCAGCTATGCCGGCTGGTTGAGTAGCGCTTTCGGAGTCACCACTACCGAGCTAGGGTTGGTTTTTGCGCTACTGGGATTGGTTGAACTGGTCGGCTCCCTGGCTGCCACGCTCTTCACCGATCGAATCGGTAAGCGCCGCGCCGTACTGACCGGCTTTACCCTGGTGGGATGCTGGCTCTTGCTCTTACCGTTCAGTGGAACTTGGCCGATCTTTCTCGTTGTACTGTTGGCCTTCGACCTTTGTTTTGAGTTCGCGATTGTTTCAGTCTTTCCGCTCGTTAGTGGTCTCAGCGTCAGAAGTCGCGGCGCGATCCTGGCCCTAATGACAGCCTGTATCGGTGGCGGACGTGTCCTTGGCTCGTTGGCCGGGCCATGGATCAGCGCCACCGCTGGCTACACTATGAACAGCATATTGGCGGGCGGATTGGTTTTTCTCGGAGTCGGGCTAGGCATCTTGTTTATGCGCGAAGGGCGATTTTGAACCGTACAGCTAGTGTAACCAGGTTCCGTTTGGGTGCATCGTATTGGTAGCAACAACAAGCGTTGCCACGAGAAAGGAAACGAACTATGGCCTTAATGCAGGAAAAAGATCGCGTAGCGGTCACAGAAGCATTCGCAGGGTTGCAGCGTCCGGTTGAGATCGTCCTGTTTACCTCGGAAGAGAGCGGTGAGTATAGTGAGATCACGCACGAATTACTCCAGGAAGTGACGGCACTTAATCCATTACTGCGTTTGAGCGTGTACGATTTGTACCAAGACGGTGCATATGCCGAGGAGCTGGGCGTAGATAAGGCGCCAGGTATTGTCTTCTTGATTGGTGAAGAGCGACAAAACCACGGCTTACGGTTTGCCGGCCTGCCCAGCGGCTACGAATTTGCCTCATTGATCGAGGCGATCCGACTGGCAGGTGGTGCAGTGCAACCTGATCTGCAACCGGCAACGCTGGCGCTGCTTGAAACGATTAAGGCCCCGATGCACCTGCAAGTCTTCGTCACACCAACTTGCCCATACTGCCCGCGTGCAGTGGTGATGGCCTACCGGCTAGCCATAGCCAATCCCTATATATCAGCCGAAGGGATCGAAGTGACCGAGTTTCCCGAGCTGGGTGATCGCTATGCAGTGATGGGTGTACCCAAGACAGTCATTGACGATCTGGTGCATATCGAAGGAGCAGTACCCGAGAGCATGATGGTGAATAAGCTGCGCGAGGCAATCGTTGCTGCAGCCTGATGGCTGGTTGATCGGTCCGCTGGGCCTGTGGGAGCCGCGCCGGGCGGCTCCTAGATAACCATCACAGGCGTGTTATACTAGAGGTAACTGCACGACTGAGATGGAGGGACACTGTGCCGGGACCGATCATTGACCTCTCGTTGTATGACGACGAACAGGCCCTACTTGAAGGGCTGCGCCGCGGTGACCCTGATGCCTGCACCTGCTTCGTCAAGCGCTTTGCACCTCTGGTCTATGCCCGCGCACTGCGCCTACTCGGCGACGCCGATGACGCCGAAAATGTGTTGCAGACAACGTTTATCAAAGCCTGCGCTGCACTGCCTGAATACACGGGCACTGGTAGCCTAAAGAGCTGGCTTTACCGGATCGCTTCAAATGAGGGGTTAATGCTCTTACGGCAAAAACGCCCCCAGGTCGGCTTAGACGCGGCTGGTGAACTAGCACCGGACGAAGCAGAGCTTCCGTCTACTACTCCTTGGCCAACTGATCCGGCGCGTAGCGTCATCGAAGGTGAATTACGGCGCGAAATTGCGCGGGCAATTGCGGAATTGCCTGCCGGATTACGAGAAGTCGTCGTCTTGCGCGATATTGAACAGTTGAGCACTGAAGAGACTGCCGAGCGGCTTGGTATTAGTCCGGGCACAGTTAAGGTGCGTCTTCACCGTGCTCGCTTGCGGTTGCGTGAGACATTGGCCCGGTACATTGCTAGCGAAGCGTCGTTTCATCGCGATGATGCCTGAATATGGACGACACCAATGACACCGATGGAACCACGTGAGCGTCGTGATTGCCTTGAGATTGTTGAGCAACTAAGTGAATATCTCGATGGTGAACTAAACGCCGATGCGCGCACCGCATTAGAAGCGCATCTACGTTACTGTCCTGAATGTCAGACTTTCTTGGCGTCGTTACGCCAGACAATGCATTTGCTACACCAACTTGGTGAAGAACCATCCTCATTGCCCCCTGCACTCGAAGATCGACTGTTGCATCAGATGCAACAACAATTGACAGTCAGGCTAACCCAGCAATCATCACGACAGACAGAAGCCGATGATACGTCCTCGCTAGCAAATGATCACGTTGAAAGTGTAGCACGCAGCACAATGCCCAACCCGTGATAATCAGGCCTGGACCACCACCCCATTACCTGGCAGCGGTCGTCGCTAACGACGCAGCGATGTATCGTACCTGCCGCAGTGGGTGAGCTGCAGCTAATGAGGCCCTAACGACCGTAGTGAGCAGTTAGCAACTGACGAAATGCGTACGCCACGGGCGAGAGTGGTCGTGCTGCGCGCCAGAGGAGGCGCAGCGTACGGCGCAACGGTCGCCCTTCGATGGCGATCGGGTGCAATGCACCCAACTCCTGCTCGGCTGTGATGGTGTAGAGGGGCAAAATGGTGAGACCGGTACCAATCATCACCATGCGCTTGATGGACTCAAGATTGTCGAGCTCGGCAATAACGCGCGGCGCTAACGAAAACTCGCGTAGGGCTTGATCAAGCCAAGCCCGGGTCTGGCTGTTTGACTGGCGCATCACCATCGGCTGTCCAGCTAGCTCGCATAACGCTACCTCATCACGCCCCCACCACGGATGGCGACGACCCACAACTACGTACTGATCGAATTCGCGCAACGGTTGCTGCTGAATATCGGTAACAGCACTATCTACGTCCCCCTCGATCACACCCAGATCAAGCCCCCCATTGCGCAATTCGCTAACAATGGTTGGTGTGGTACCAGTTTGCGAGCTTACCGATAAATGTGGGTAGCGTTGACCGAAGATTTGCACCCATTCAGGCAGAAGATAGGCGCTGACACCAGGCGTGACTCCGATCAACAACTGGCCGGCTCGTAGCCCAGTGACATCGGTCACAGCTAGTTCCGCTTCTGCGACAAGGCGAAAGATCCCTTCACAATAACTCAGCAACCGCTGTCCAGCAGGGGTAAGCTCCACACCGCGCCTACCGCGCACAAACAGCTCGGTGCCCAACGATTCTTCGAGGGCACGAATGTGCTGACTGACGCCTGATTGGGTCATGTGTAACTGTTCCGCAGCCTTGCTAAGGCTACCAGCCGAGACTACACGAGTGAAAATATCGAGTTTGTACAGATCGAGCATCGTTGCTCTCCCAGTCCACAAATACGCGAATCAGGCAATAGAGTATCCCTTAGCCAGCGGGCGCCATTCTGTCACCATTCATTCCCATCAGCTATAAGTTGACACTAAGAGATAGTATAAGCAAGTTCCCGCTTCTGCCAAGAGGGATTTTTTGTTATCGTGAGTGCAAATAACCCCAACACCCTAGTTAAGCGGCTGGCGCCAACGCTGCACACGGGAAGTCAACCCTGACAAGCAATGAGAGCAGAGGAAGGGAACGTAAGCGATGCTGCTGAAGTACTTTTACGATGAGATGCTGGCGCAGGCTTCTTACCTGATCGGATGCGCCAAGACTGGCGAGGCGATGGTAATCGATCCGATGCGCGACATCGAGCCATACCTGCGGGTCGCTGCCAAGGAGAAGCTACGGATCACCCACGTCACCGAAACACACATTCACGCCGACTTTGTCAGTGGAGTACGTGAGTTGGCTGCTCGCACTGGTGCGCAAATGTACCTGAGTGACATGGGTGACGAGAACTGGAAGTATGCCTATCCTGAAGTGGACAAGGCAATTCTGGTTAAGGATGGCGACACCTGGATGGTAGGCAACATCAAGGTGCAGGTTATTGCAACGCCTGGTCACACTCCCGAACACATTGCCTTCATGATTACCGATACGGCTGGAGCTGATCAGCCGATGGGCATCTTCTCTGGTGACTTCCTCTTTGTCGGCGACGTCGGTCGCCCAGATCTGCTGGAAGAGGCAGCTGGCATTGCGGGCAGCAAAGAGCCAGGCGCACGCCGCCAATTCCAGTCAGTGCAGCGCATTAAGGCTCTCCCCGACTATCTGCAAGTCTGGCCGGCACACGGTTCTGGTAGCGCTTGTGGTAAGGCATTAGGTTCCATTCCATCGAGCACGCTCGGGTACGAGAAGCGATTTAATCCAGCCTTCCAATTTGATGATGAAGATGCGTTTGTGCGCTGGCTACTCCACGGTCAGCCAGAACCGCCACGCTACTTCGCCCGCATGAAGTACGTCAACAAGGTCGGACCGGCGCTCCTGCACGATCTGTCCACACCAGTAGAAATCGAGCGGCCAGTACTCGACCAGGCACTCGCTGAAGGCGCGTTAGTTTTCGACCTACGCAGCGCCGCTGAGTTCGTTGCTGGGCACGTGCCAGGGAGTATTAGTGTTCCAATCCGAGCAATGTACAGCACCTATGTTGGCTGGTTTGTTGACTACGAAAAGCCGACCTACCTTGTAGTACCGGACGATGCCGATATGGCGCAAATTCTCAAGGACCTGCGCGCCATTGGTGTCGATAACATTCCTGGCTATCTGCCAGCCTCAGCACTGGGCGGCGATCTGGCTCAACTGCCAACTGCGACTGTTAAGGATTTGAGCGCAGCACTGGCCGATCAGTCGGCACTCATTCTCGACATGCGCAACCAGACCGAATACGAAGAGATTCACCTGCCTGGCGCTTTACACATTCCAGTCGGCTACCTGCCGCGACAGCTCGACAAGATCCCGCGTGATACACCTATCATTGCCCACTGCGCCACTGGTTATCGCTCGCAGGTTGGCACGAGCGTGCTGCACCGCCTTGGCTTCACCAATGTTGCAACATTGGTTGACCCGCAGGGCACCTGGCGCGAGCTAGTATCAGCAGTCTCCGTTTAATCGGGTTTCGTCCACACGGTATGAGATAGCTACTCTGCCGTGTGGACTGTAAATACATTTTCCTGGTGGCAATGATGTCGCCCTCCCTACAGGGCCCAACAATTAGGGAAAGTTATGACATACACGCAAACCAAAGACGGTGTCTCCACTGAGGTGCATGCACTCGATACTGGTCATATCGCCGAGCTGTTGAGTCAGATGATGGAGCGCATGGACCGGTTGGAGCGGCATTTGGCGAAGGTAAACACGCTGGCCGATGAGGCGCCGGCGCTACTGGCCATGGCAACCGATACGGTAGACGGATTGTACCGCGATGCGGCCAATGCTGGCGTTGACATCGATGAGCGGTTGAAGGCCGGTTTGCACGCACTCGAACGGCTAACAGAGCCAGCAACGTTGCAGGCGCTGGCTGGGTTGAGCGAGCAACTAGTAACCTTGGAGCAGCTAGCTCGCCAGGCCCCTGGCTTTGCAGCAATGACCGTCGATATGATTGATGAGCTGTACGCTGCAATTAGCAAGCAGGGCGTCGATCTGGAAGGCACTGTCCGCCAGGGCTTGCTGGCACTGCGCAACTTCTTGACGCTGATGCAGTCAGAAGAGGTAAAGGCGCTGATGAGTTCGGGCGTGCTCGATCCGAAGACGTTGCAGGTAATGGGTGCCGCTGCTCATGCGTTGGTCAGCGCTCAACGCGAACCGCGTCGGGCAGGCCCATTGGCGCTGTTTGGTGCACTCTTCAACCGCGATGTGCAACGCTCGCTAGGGTTTGCACTCAACTTCGCCGAACGGTTCGGGCAGAAACTGTCGGGGTAATGCAAGGATTGGTCGTTCGTTTATTGCGATAGATATTAATAACCTGCGGCTTGTAAGCCGCTACAACGACAGGAAAGAGGTAACTGCTATGGCCAAGAGCCACTACCAAGTCGTGATTGCCGGAGGCGGCACTGCTGGATTAACTGTCGCTGCTCAGCTCATGGAACAGCCGAATCCGCCTGAGATTGCCCTGATTGAGCCTTCTACCGTCCACTATTACCAGCCTCTGTGGACACTGGTTGGCGCCGGTGTGTTCCCCCGTGAGCAGTCGGCCCGCCCGGAAGCTGATTACATTCCACCGGGTGTGACCTGGATCAAAGAGAAGGTCAAGGCGTTTGATCCTGACAATAACAGTCTGACTCTGAGCAATGGTGAGACGATCACCTACGACTTTTTGGTTGTAGCACTCGGTATTCAGATCGACTGGGGCAAGATCAAGGGTTTGCCCGAAACGTTGGGCAAGAACGGCGTCTGCTCCAATTACTCTTACGATACGGTCGAGTATACCTGGCAGAATATTCGTACGTTCCGTGGCGGCAATGCCGTCTTCACCCACCCCAGCACCCCAATCAAGTGTGGTGGTGCACCTCAGAAGATCGTCTACCTGGCCGACGACTATTTCCGCCGCTCGGGAGTGCGCCAGCAGTCGCATATCAACTTCTACCATGCTGGCGCAGCGATCTTTGCAGTGAAGAAGTACGCTGATGCCCTCAACCGCGTCGTGGCCCGCAAGGGAATCAATGTGCACTTCCAACACGATCTGATTGAGGTGCGAGGTGAAGCACGCGAAGCCGTCTTCCTGAACCTGGCAACCCGCGAGACGGTGACGGTTCATTTCGACATGCTGCATGTTTCACCGCCCCAGAGCGCACCGGATGTGATCAAGAGCAGCGCGCTGGCTAACACGGGCGGCTGGGTGGATGTTGATCAGTACACCTTGCAGCACAAACGTTACCCCAATGTCTTTAGTCTCGGCGATTGCTCTAGCCTGCCCACTTCCAAGACTGGCGCAGCAATCCGCAAACAAGCACCGGTCGTGGTAGCTAACCTGATGGCTGCCATAGCGAAGGAGACGCTGCCAGCCACCTACGATGGTTACACCTCTTGCCCGCTGGTGACTGGGTACGGCAGTCTGATCCTGGCTGAGTTTGACTACACCAATCAGCCCAAGGAGAGCTTCCCATTTGACCAGTCGCAAGAGCGCTACAGCATGTATGCGTTGAAGGCGTATGGTCTACCAGCTATGTACTGGAACGGTATGCTGCGCGGCCGAGTATAAGCCCGGTGGTATGCATCGGGAGAGCAGCTGTAGGCAGTACACCTATCGAGGTAAAGCAGCTGTAACCGCAATGACGCCAGTTTACCTCACCTACTAGGTTACAGCCACTTAGCTTACTAGTGTGATTGCGGCGGGGTGCTTCACCCCGCCGTTGTCATGTAAATATGCGGTACTAATGCCCTAGTGCTGCACTAGTAACGCTGATCACTCACCGAAATGCGCAGCAGCAAACCGACGATCAGGAAATTGATGACGATGGAAGAACCGCCGTAAGAGAGAAAAGGCAGTGTAATACCGGTGAGCGGGATCAAACGGAGATTACCGCCCAGAATGATGAGCGATTGCACGGCAATGATCGATGTTAGCCCAACACCCAATAACTGCTCAAAGCCACGAAACCGACCTGGAATCGCCAGCGAGACATGAAAACCACGGAAAATCAGTAATAGATAGGCGATCAGTACAGCTAGCGTTCCGGCCAGACCCATCTCTTCGCCAATGGCCACGAAGATGAAATCGGTATGAACTGCCGGTACATATTCGGGAACACCACGCCCCAAACCAGCGCCAAAGATACCACCCGAAGCCAATGCGTAGATAGCCTGCACAATCTGGTAACCTGAGCCCTGGGCAGTAGCCCACGGATCGAGCCAGACCGACACCCGTAGACCGACTATGGGTAAGAAGCGGTAGAGCAGATACGCGCCAGCAGCGAACGCTGCCATGCCCACCACCACATAAAACCCACGGCCAGTAGCAACGTAAAGCATGGCTAGAAAGACTCCAAACAGCAAGAGCGCGGCGCCGAGATCACGCTGGAAGATGATGGTCAGCATGGCAATACCCCACATACCAACCAATGGCGCCAGATAGGGTAACGGTGGCAGCTTGAGAGGACCAATCCGGTAATGTGATTGCACCACTTCGCGGTATTCGTTGAGGTATGAGGCCATGAAGATGACCAGAATAATTTTGAGCAATTCAGAGGGTTGGAAGTAAAACAGGCCAAGGTTGAACCAGACCCGCACCCCGCTGGCGTTCGGATCGACGCCAAAAATGAAGGTCGCCAAGATCAGTAGCAAACCGAGCGACAACCAGAGATAGCGGTAGTGGTCAAGCACATCGATGAACGAGAGTCGAAACAGGCGAATACAGATCCGGTCGAGCGGAGTGAAAAGGATGATCGCCATCAGCGTGGTACCTAACGTCACCCACAAGGTTTGTTTGGCGGCAATCCCATCGTAGCAGGGGAACCGCTCACCCGCGGCATTACTGCAAAAGACGATCTGGTTGAGAGCTGGTTCAAGCCGTGCTGTCATCATCAGACTGAGTCCGGCCAGCAATGCAACTAGCGGCAAAATTAACTGATCAGCGGTGGGGCTGCGCCACGAGAGACCAAGCGAGATTACGAAAAACAGCAGAAGCGGCAAACTGGATGGCCAGAGAATACGAGCCAGGCCGGAGAAAGTGGTCTGCAACTCACTCTGACCAGTCGCCACCACTACTAGCAGATAACCAGCAACAAAAAAGAACAGGACTGTTATCAAGAGTTGCAATTCAACAATCCGGAGACGGCGTAGCCGGGTGAAGGCTGTTTGTAGGGTTGCCATAGACTATCATTTCTGTCAACGCGAAGGTGCAGCAAGCTATACCTTGCACCTTCGCATTGACGTGCTTGAAACTCAGATTGGCCAATTCGACTCGCGTTCGCAATGGAAACCAGCTCGTTCGAGTGATTCGATCACTGCTTGCGCGTGGTCCTCATCGCGCACTTCGAGGATCAGCTCGACACCAGCACGATCAATCGGCACGCGCCACATGCCACGACGGTGGAACAGGTCCATTACACTGGCGCCTGTAGCAGCAACGTGATTGAGCAGCGCAGCCAATCCACCGGGACGATCATCAACACTTGTGCGTAGCAACAGGTAGCGGCCTTGACGCACCAACGCATACTCGATCACACGCATCAGCAGGTTGGCATCGATGTTACCGCCACACAGGATGGTTGCCGTCACCTGATGAGGTCGTACCGGCACTTTCCCGCTCAGCAAGGCTGCTACACCAGCGGCACCAGCACCTTCGACCACCAGCCGGCTATGCTGTAAGACGTGGGCGATTGCCATCACGATCTCTTCGTCTTCGACTGTAACCACGTCATCAACCAGGGCCTGAATCATTGGCAATGTCAGATCACCGGGACGCTTCACTGCAATCCCATCAGCAATTGTATTCGCAGTGGGTGATGTCAGAGGACGGCCAGCGGCTAGCGAAGCCGGAACCGGTGCACAGCCTGCTGCTTGAACACCGACAATCCGCACGTGGGGAAGTAGCGTCTTCACGGCCAGCGCAATGCCGCTGATCAGACCACCACCGCCGATCGGCACCACCAGCTGTTGCAAATCGGGCAATGCTTCAACCAGCTCTAGACCTATTGTTCCCTGACCGGCAATGACACGCGGATGATCAAAAGCATGAACATACGTCAGACCGCGCTCTTCCTTAAGCGCATGGGCATACGTCACAGCATCATCAAACGTCACTCCGTGAAGGATAACCTCGGCGCCGAGGCGTCGAGTTGCCACCACCTTGGTCAGGGGAGCACGTTCAGGCATAACGATAGTCGCCTTCACACCGAGCAACTGCGCTGCCTGCGCCACTCCCTGAGCATGGTTGCCGGCAGAGGGGGCAATCACCCCGCGCGCTTGTTCTGCTGGAGACAGATGCACTATCGTATTGTAGGCACCCCGTATCTTGAACGATCCACTTTGTTGCGTATTTTCAGCTTTGTAGAAGATCGGCCCGCCCAATTCGGCACTTAGCCGGGAAGCGGGTAGTACCGGCGTTGGCAGAATGATGTCACGCAGAGCGCGCCGTGCCGATTGAATATCGGCGAGTTCGATAGCAAATTGGCTCATGGAACGTCTTCGCCCCTTGATCTGTGGCCGACATTGGCCCTAATCCTCTCCAGCAATAATCTCCTGGGCATTGGCTGCGCGTGCCGCTAGCACTCGAAAACGCATTGCCGCGTCGCGATCGTGCGCCTGCTCAGCAGCTCGCATTAGCACACCAAGTGCTAGTTGCAACCGCCGTAGTTCTTCGCGATCACCGGCCAGTTGGAGCCGGGCCAGTTCTTGCTCACAATATTGAGCGATCTGATCGACTGTCAACATCACCGTTCTCCTGTTGCCTTTGCGCAGCGCCTTGCTGCCATTGTACCATTGTTACTCTACAATGAAACGAATTGCCAAAACGAAAGGAGCTATCCAATGCCAATGAGTATTGCCGAACTGACCGCCGCCATCAACCAGTTCGTTACCGACAAGGGCTGGTATGCGCCCGACAGCGTGTTCCCACAGACGCCACGCAACATCGCAATCTCGATTGCAGTGGAAGCAGCAGAAATTCTGGAACATTTTCAGTTTCATGATGAGCCGCGTCATCGCGAGGCACTGGCCGGTGAATTGGCCGATGTGGCCAACTATCTATTTCAACTGGCCTATTTGCTTGATATCGATCTCGAACAGGCAATTCTGACCAAGCTGGCCGAGAACTATGGCCGCACATGGGAGGGATAAACGGTTGCTCGCTCTCTCTTTCACAATATGTAACTACCGCGTAACAATGCGTGTTATACTGCTGCTTACCTGTAAAAATTTGCCGACCGTGCTTGTCACGTTCAATGAGGAAACTGGAGAAACGCCCTATGGATCGTGCCGAACAAATCAAGCAGATAGCTGACAGTTGGAACTCACCGCGTTTTGCTGGCATTGTACGTCCATACACGCCGGAAGACGTTTATCGACTGCGTGGTTCGGTGCAGATCGAGTACACGTTGGCACGCATGGGCGCAGAGCGATTGTGGGACCTGTTGCACAGCGAGCCGTACATCAATGCACTTGGTGCGCTGACTGGCAACCAGGCTATGCAGCAAGTCAAGGCTGGCTTGAAGGCTATCTACTTAAGTGGATGGCAGATTGCAGCCGATGCTAATCTCGCTGGGCAAATGTACCCCGACCAGAGCCTCTATCCAGCCAATTCGGGTCCACAGCTTGTGCGTGCCATCAACAATGCTCTACGCCGCGCCGATCAGATCTATCACAGTGAAGGTCGCAACGATATTTACTGGTTTGCACCGATTGTCGCCGATGCCGAAGCAGGATTTGGCGGACCGCTCAACGTATTTGAGATCACGAAGGCATATATTGAGGCGGGTGCGGCTGGCATCCACTTTGAGGATCAGCTTGCCGCTGAGAAAAAGTGCGGTCATATGGGCGGTAAAGTACTGATCCCAACCCAGGCTGCGATTCGCAATCTGATAGCTGCCCGCCTGGCCGCTGACGTGATGGGCGTGCCAACAATTATCGTGGCCCGCACCGACGCCAACGCAGCTACTTTGCTGACCAGCGATATTGATGAGCGTGACCGTCCCTTCTGCACGGGTGAACGCACTAGCGAAGGGTTCTACCGAGTGCGCGCCGGTCTCGATCAGGCGATTGCGCGTGGTCTGGCTTATGCGCCCTACGCTGATATGATTTGGTGTGAAACGAGCGAGCCGAACCTCGAAGAGGCACGTCGCTTTGCCGAAGCGATCCATGCGCAGTTCCCCGGCAAGCTGTTGGCTTATAACTGCTCACCGTCGTTTAACTGGAAGAAGAAGCTTGACGACGCCACTATCGCTGCCTTCCAGCGTGAATTGGGTGCGATGGGTTACAAGTTCCAGTTCGTGACTCTGGCCGGCTTCCACACCCTCAACTATAGCATGTTCAATCTGGCCTACAACTATCGTGATCGCGGTATGGCTGCTTACAGCGAGCTACAGCAGGCTGAGTTTGCTGCGGAAGCCTACGGCTATACGGCTACTCGTCACCAACGTGAGGTGGGTACCGGCTACTTCGATGAGGTGGCACAGGTCATCGCTGGTGGTGAGAGCAGCACCACGGCGCTGACTGGCAGTACTGAGGAAGAGCAATTCCACTAATTCCAATCGCTGAGCGAGGTATAGCAGCGTCGGGTTGATAAAATTATTTATGTCAACTCGACGCTAATCTTTTTGTGTATAATATCGGGTGTGCAAATCCCGGCATTGATTATCATCACCGGTTATCCAGCAACCGGCAAAACTACTCTCTCTCAGGCGCTGGCGACCAGCTTACGGCTGCCGTTGTTGAGCAAGGATGCCTACAAGGAAGTGATATTCGACGGGCTAGGCTGGTCAGATCGAGAATGGTCACGGCGTATCGGCATCACAGCGATCCTGCTGTTGTACCATACCGCAGCAACTATTCTCGCCAGCGGTCAATCGCTGATTGTCGAGAGTAATTTTCACGTCGATCTTGACACACCGCGTATGCAACTATTACAGGCTAGAACGCCATTTCGTCCTATCCAGATCCGGTGTGTCGCTCGAGGCGAGGTCCTGGTCGAACGAATTATTAGCCGGGTTGCCCAAGGCCAGCGCCACCCCGGTCACTGTGATGATATAGCGCCTGCTGATCTGGAAATTGTCCGTAGCCGCGGTGATATCGAGCCGCTACCAATCGGAGGACCATTGTTGACCGTCGATACAACCGTGCCCGCGCAGATAGATATGCCCGCCATCGTAGCGTGGACGAGAGCCCAACTCCAGTGGTCATTGGAATAAGAGCGATCTGCTACATCTAAGGAGTGTTGCTAATGAGTCAGGCGATGATCCATCCTACCGCAACGGTCGATCCACAAGCGCGCATCGGTGACGATACCCGAATTTGGCATTGGACTCAGATCCGGGAAGAGGTGACGATTGGTCGCGAGTCGATTATTGGCAAGGGATGCTACTTCGATGCCGGGGTGACAATCGGCAGTCGGGTCAAAATCCAGAGCAATGTCTCGGTCTTTCGTGGTGTCACTATTGAAGATGGCGTGTTTGTGGGGCCACACGTCTGTTTCACCAACGATAAAACGCCGCGCGCGATCAATCCTGACGGCTCGCTAAAAGGCCTGACCGACTGGATCGTCTCACCAACGCTGGTGCGCTATGGTGCTAGCATTGGCGCCAATGCCACTATTGTTTGTGGCATCACCATTGGTCGTTTTGCAATGGTAGCCGCTGGTGCAGTTGTGACGCGGGATGTACCCGATTATGGTCTAGTGATGGGTAATCCAGCTCGTCTCGTCGGTTACGTTTGTCCGTGTGGTGCACGCTTGCCGGGCGGGCCGACATCGACCAAGGAGGAGCGCACCTGCCCGGTATGCGGCCGCGTGACCACGGTTGGCGGTGCAGAGCGCGTGGACGATTGTTGCTAACGAATTGTGTAAGGCGCTAGCGGCACCGTCAATTGCGCGCGCATAGTCTGCCATTGACCGAGAGGAGCTAGTTCGATCTGATTGCTAGTTGGGTCAAGTAAAAGGACAACACGTTCAAAATATTGTGCAATGCGCTGATTGCCATCGTCTAAACGAGTGCTAAATGGAACACTGAGCGGTTCACCGAAGACCATCTGTCCTCCGCCACGTTGCCAATAATCGGCGAAAGGACCGGCCGGCCAATCGGCTGGCGCACCTAGCGCACTAGCACCACCATACGCCAACGCTGCTGCCGCAGCTGCACCAAGTGCCTCTAGTTGGACATAAGTGACAGTGTCACGTTGCGCTTCGTCAACCACGATGACTGCCCGACTAAAGGACTGACGCATGCCAGCAACAGACACTTCAGCCGGGCCAAGCGGGCGACCAAAGCGCGCTTCACCACCCAGCGCGCGCCAGAAGCGATAGATCACCCCTGGCACGAGAGCATCGTCGATAATTCCTGGTTCGGGCAGCGGCAATAACTCAGCAGGATGAGCCAGTACAGCTAGCAACCCCGCAAGATTCTCAGCCACCTCAGGTTGGTCACCAGTAATCAGTTCCGGCGTGATGGCAGCGATGCCTAACCCGCCGGCCCAATCGTGCATCCCGCCCGTGATGGTATAACGATCCCAAAAGCGGGCATACTCATAACCAGCGGCAGCCGCATAGGTTTGCGCCATCGCGATCGAGGGCGGATGTTCGCAACTAGCTGGGAAGACAAGACCGGCGTTGGAATGGAGAAAGATTGCTCCAGCAGCGTCGAGCAAAAAGGCCCGGATTAAGCGGCTTTCAACCTGCGATTCGGGATACGGACCGCCAGTATCTGAGATAATGCCGCGCGCACCTTGGACGCGCTGTTGCCAGTCATTATCTGGACATGCATCGTGGCTGGTATCCATATTCCGGTTCAGATCGACGCCTGCAGCATCGAAGCGCCATCCCCGCGCCATACCATCAGGATTCAGCAGTGGAATGATGACCAACCGCACCTCGGGCGGCACTGCAGTGGGATGGACGCGAAAATAGTCGATCAAGGCGAGGGCCAGCCGGTAGGTGTTGGCTTCAGGTGCGCCGTGAGTAGCACCAATGACAACCAGTTTGCGTGGGCCATCGCCAAAAATGACCGCTTCAATAGGTCTTCCCTCTGCCGAACGCCCAAGTTCAACCGTCCGAATTGGGACGGTCTGCGCTGGCGCTGTCCATGGTAACCAGCCAGGCACAATCGACAGCGCTAGAAGCACTAATATTCTAATCACAATCATGGTACATATCAGTCTGAGTCGGTGAACAAGATCACAACCACGCCTCTTCTTTCAGGCGCAGAAAGTATGTACTACCACTACCACCACCGTCAATGTTATCGCCAGCAGATCGACAGTCAACGTCAACGCATTACCACGATGGATCGGCTCGAGCAATGCGCACCATTTATTGCTATTGCCAACTATTCGACTACCATCCAGCGAAACAACCCCTGACTGTCGGACACTAACCGTCCCGCATCATTCGCAACAGATGGTGGCTAGGCAATCGATTCAATGTAGCCAGCCAAGGTTCTGGATTGGACACAAATATGATCCTCAACCCACATCGTTACCGGTGTTGGATCAGGAAGACCAACATCGCAGCGCAATTAGCTTCGACCTGTTACCCCAGACATTGTACAATGCCTCGCGCAGATGTTGAAACTGCGCTTGGCATTGGCGCGACGCGATCTTAGGTTACCACTGCGAAACACCATTGCCGACAGTTGATGATAGCCGAGCACACCTTGAGAGCGCATCACGAGTTGCCCAACTGGTCATTACTACATCGACGCAGGCGCAAGGATACGAAAACATTGCTAAAATTAGCCGCACCCTTTCACCGGCTAGCGGATCGACATTGACCAGCGTCTTGACCAGATATGCATCGCGCAGCATAAACTGTAATGGATGCGGTGCAGCGTTGGCGATAAACAGTATTATCAGATTAGCGACACCGAGTGGCTGATCGTGAATGAGCGCGGCATTCATCTGACACGGTTGCGAGCGAGGAAGACATCACGCACCAATTCTGCTGCCATCAGCCCAATAACTACGATGGCAAGCGCCAAATTGATAGGGATGCAACCGCCGCGCCCGCGATCCACAGCATAACCAGCATGCGCTGCCCTAGCAAGCGGTGGGGTGCGAGTCTGTATGAGTTCAATGGAAAACCAGGCGTAGCGCCGACATCACATATTGTATAAATCTGCGTATCAATTTCCATTATAATCGACACATCGGCTCACAGCGACGATAACACCCTTAGACATGATTATTCAACGACTCCGGCAAACCTCGCTCCGCGCATGGCCCATGCTGGCGCTGTCCACTACCGAGGGTTCGCTGCTCTTCATGGCTGCCTTCCTGATTTCAGCAGCACTCGGCATTGTACGACAAATTCTGTTCAACCATCGGTTCGGTATCGGCGAAGAAGCGGCAGCACTCTACGCCGCGTTTCGTCTGTCGGAAACGGTCAGCACCTTGATCGCCGGAGGTGCGCTGACCAATGCCCTAGTGCCCCACGTGCTACTGGCCGCCCGTCAGGGTCAGCAGACCGTTTCGCTGCTGATCAGCAGGTTTCTCACCGTGATGTTGGTCGTAGCCATCCCGCTCACGGTGGGATTGGGCCTAGCTGCACCACCACTCTTGCGCTGGATCATTGCACCGGGACTTGATCCGGCAACCCAAGAGCTGGCCGCGTTACTCACCCGCATCCTGGTAGCCGAAATCGTTGTGCTGGTCGTTGAGGGTATTCTGAGCGCAATCCTCATTGCGCGCGGTCAATTTCTCTTACCGGCGCTAGGCATCGCATTACGCAATACAATGATTATTATCGTCTTGCTGATGCCATCACCAACGATCATTGATGCAGCGATCGGATCGCTCGGTGATTCGATCATTCAACTTCTCATTCTGATCCCAGGTCTCATCCATCATCGCTTGCGCCTCCGAGTAGCATGGAATCTACGCGATGCACTGGTACGAGGTACGTTACGATTAGCTATTCCCGGATCGATATCAGCGACGATTAACTATGGCAACACCATTGTAGATACCGCGATCGCTAGTTTAGGTGGACAGGCAGCCGGGTTAGGCGCGCTCCACAATGCGCTCTTGATTGGTCACCTGCCACAACGGTTGTGCGGCATGGCGATCGGGCAGGCCGCCTTCCCTTACCTGGCCGCTGCGGCCATTGCTCGCGATCACGATCTGTTTCGCCGCCGCTGGATCGCAGCAACGACAATTGGGGCAGCACTAGCTGGACTGAGTGCGCTAGCGCTAGCCATTGGTGGGCGCTGGCTGATCCAACTGTTGTTTGAGCGGGGTTCTTTTGATAGCCTAGCAGGTGATCTCACCTTTGCCATTCTCTTCATCTTTGTGATCGGGCTGCCGATCTATGTGATGGTAGAAATCACTGCGCGCGCTCTGGTCGCACTCGGCGATGCCCGCACTCCGTTGCTAGCCAATATTGCCCAATTGATTACCCGGATTGGAATCGCCTCACCCTTATGGCCGATTGCTGGTGTGTTTGCTGTACCAATCGCTACCATAACTAGCAGCGCCGTTGAAGCCATCATTCTCGGTAGTGCAATGGTTGCGCATCTGCGACGCACACAGTTTTGGCGAGCTGTAGAAGGAGCAATAATTGATGGATGAACACAATCTGATAAGACAAAATTTCGCCGTTTAAGATGATAATCAGCTATCATTGATCTGATGACGTGCATCTTTCAACCAATTGGAGAAGGGTGATGGAGAAGACGTTGAGCTCATCCGAAGCACCTTGTTCGGATCTAAAACGAATCAGCATAGAAACTGTCGGAGAATACATCCCCCTTGCGCTATGGGTTGTTGATGCTCATTATCGTCTAATTTATGCCAATCGGATCTGGTATGAGCAATGTCCGGCTTGGTTACCATCACGGCAGGTTGGCAATTCGACCCTCGAAGGCATTAAAGATCCGCTGCTGCAGATAAGCCTGCAGCACTGCTATGACCGCACCCTGCGAGGAGAGACCCATCTGACGGCAATTGCAGGCCACTACTACTTGTTTCTGCCTATTAGCAAAGGGATCGATCAGCGTTATGCTGTAGCAATTGCAACTGAACTAGCATCATCGACAGTAGATGTCTGGCATAACTGCCATGCTCTTCATTCCGCCGTACTCGATGCCATCCCCGATCCTTTCGGTATCTACACTGCGATCCGTAATAAGCGCGGACAGATTGTCGATGCCCGCATTGTTGCGGCGAATACGGCGATGTGTCAGATCTCGGGCTACCAGTATGAAGATTTGATCGGGCAACGCCTGCTCGAGCTGTTTCCCAATTATGCAGAAGACGGTGTATTCAGTGATTTGCGACGCTTGATCGAAACTGGCGCTCCATTACGTCGCAATGCCAAGCTCATTACTCAACACGGTGAACCACGTCTCATCGAGCTATACGCTAGCAAACTTCACGATGGCTTTACCGCGATCTGGCGCGATATCACTGCGCAAGCACAGCACGATCAGCATTTACGTCAACAAGTTCAGATCTTAGATCACATCCCCGATGCAGTGATCGCCACTGATACCAATTATGTCATCACCAGTTGGAATCGTGGCGCCGAGCAGATCTATGGTTGGTCAGCCACCGAGGTTATTGGTCACCACCTAAGCGAGATCTTGCAAACTCGGTTTAATGCAACCACCAAGGAAGAAGCTAGAGATATGCTCTTCCAGAACGGTCGCTGGGAAGGAGAAGTAGAACAGAACCGACGTGACGGATCCAGCGTTCCGATTCATTCAATTGTTGTACTGGTTCGCGATGAACAGGGAACCCCAACTGGAATCGTCGCAGTCAATCGCGATATTAGCGAGCGACGACACTTCGAGCAGTTACTGATGAAAGCTAACCAGCGGCTCGAAGAAGCGATGATTGAGGCCCGTCGACAGGCAAAAGAAGTTTTGCTGTTGAATGAGTTATATGACTTACTGCAGCTGTGCCAGAGCCGAAATGAAGCGGTTGACGTGATTGCGTTTAGCCTCCAGCGGATCTTTCCGAAACAGCGGGGCTATTTGCTCACACGGCAGGTTGGCACAGCCAATCTCCATCTATTAGCCAGCTGGGGTGATTGCGCGCCGACCAGCGATCCGATTACGATTGATCAGTGCTGGGCATTACGTCGGGGATTGATCCACCGCACTTGTCCACACGATGCAATCCGTTGTTTTCACATACCACCAGTGTACGACGATTGCACTTGCTGTGTTCCATTAGTAGTGCAAGGTGAAATCTACGGATTGTTGCATATTGCTGGACACGAATTGCCGCGTAGTGAATTAATAGTGATGACTGGCGACACGATTAAGTTAGCTCTTTCTAATCTTGATCTGCGCACAATGCTGCGCGAACAAGCGATTATCGATCCTCTAACCAATCTCTACAACCGCCGCTATCTAGAAGCCAGCCTACCGCGAGAACTCCATCGTGCGCAACGTGAGCAAACACCGGTGATCGTCGCGATGGTGGATATTGACCATTTCAAACAGTTTAACGATCAATATGGTCACAGCGCCGGTGATGCACTCCTACGCGAGCTGGCTACGATCTTCCGCGAACATATGCGCCAAAGTGATCTGGTTTGCCGGTACGGCGGCGAGGAGTTTGTCCTGATTATGCCAGGCATCAACAGCATCACCGCCCAACGCCGACTCGAACAACTGAACGAAACGGTACGGCACCGATCGCTCACCTTCGACGGGCAGCTATTGCCGCCAGTGACCATCTCGATTGGCTACACTATCTGCATGCCAGGAGAAAATGATGCCCGTCATGCGCTTCAGTGTGCTGATGCAGCTCTTTACGCGGCCAAGCGCGGTGGACGGAACCAGGTTGTGCGTTTCACCGAAGCGATCCATCAATGAACAAGCAAGGGCACAAATAACTTCTGCGGTGCTTGCGTCACTTCGACACTCAATTCATTGCTGAAGCTACTACACACAACCTCATTGCAGGCACGTAACCGCAACGTGTAGCGCCCGACATCAAGGAGTACCCCAGTGCTGGCGAGTGGAATCTGCCAGGTCAGGCCATCTGTCCGCCGCGCCTCTACTTCGTACCGCACTGCACCAACTACTGGTGTGAATGTTATTTGCACGAATGGACCACCGTCATGGATGAGCCCGGTCAGGGTTGGCGGTTCAAGCTGGACTGCCGGAGCGCTGCTAGCGTACTCGAATGCACCCAGATCGCAAGCACCAACACGCGCCGCTCCGCGTTGGTCGAAGGGTGGACAATCGGCCCCAGCATCAATCGCTGGACTGCCAGCCAGCAGGGCGAGCGTAGGCAGCAAGCCTCCGTGGTAGGCTACACTGCGATCAAGCAGCGGCTGACCCCGGGTAATCCCATAGACACAAGCCCGGCCAGCTAGAGTTTGCAGATTGCGACTACCTTGGAAATTGCCGAAGCATTGTATCGAGTCGTGGGAGCTGCCAATCTGATTGTCGGCGATGATGGTATTGCGCAGCTCAACTGTAGCGCTATTACTGGAAGTATTGTAGATACCGCCACCCAACCGGTCAGCGTAATTGTAGGCGATGGTACCATTGACAACGGTCACCTGACCGCCATTGAAGTATAAACCACCACCATTGCCTTTATCAGCGCCTGGTGCATCAGCGCGGTTGCCAACTACAGTAAGGTTGGTGAGTACGGCCTGATTCCAGCCAGGATGAAACGTCGTCTGTGCTACCACCACTGCACCGCCAATATCTTCAGAACGGTTGTTGACAAAGGTTGTATCACGCAAAGTAAGTAGGCCGTTATGGTGCATCAATGCACCGCCGCTAGCGCGACCACTACTGTTGAGGTAGACAATATTATCTGCAAACAGGCTGCGTGTGATCTCAGAACGATCCGGATAGTACAGGTAGGAGTAAACCGCACCACCAAAATTGCGCGCTTTGTTCCCGGTAAAGATGCTATCACGGATCACGATCTGACCACCGACATTTTGTGGCGCAGCTCCGTCGTTGTAGATTGCGCCCCCAAAGCCAAAATTGGCGACCACACCGCCATGCGAGCTATCGTTATAGCGAAATATTGAGCGCAAAATGGTGATAGGGCAGCGCAAATTGTAGATCGCGCCACCGTTGATACCGCGGTTATACTCGAACAGGCTATCTTCGATATGCAGATGACCGAAATGCATCGAGATCGCACCCCCGCCCTCTTCATCCGCACCGGCAGTGCTGTCATTGTGGCGGAAAATACTATTGTAGACAAACAGGCGGGACTGAAGGCCAGCGGAACGGATTGCACCACCTTCGACACTACGACCATTGGCCAAGGTAAGATTACGAATGGTGAGCGTCGCATTGTACAGCCAAATCAGACGTGTGCGTCCGCCACCGCTCAATGTGATCCGACCGCCTTGCTGCGGCCCACCGCCGTCGATCTCGGTATCTTGCCGTACTTCAAGCTGACTGGTAAGAGTGATGGTGACCGGTTGCGGGCCACAATTGAAGGTGACACGACCACCACCAGCAATAGCAGCGCGAAGGGCCGTTTCGGTACAACTAGCTGGAGTGCCATTACCAACAACGCCAGCTGCTTGGACTGGAGTCACTGTCCCAATGAGGAGGAAACTACCGATAAGTAACCAGCGCAGCAGCGATGACAAATTATTCATTTATATCCCCTGTGTGACGAGACTAGAATGACAATTCTTTCATCTCACAGGGTACAAACAGGGGCAGATACCGTCTACATGACTTTCGGGCTATATTAGTAGATAGTACCTGAACTAACAGCATCGAAATAAATGACAGACTAATAAAATCCCCAGCCACACCGAAGTGCGACTGGGGAAGGCTTGCGCAGTGTAATGATAAGATGCGGAAGATCAAGATTCGCTCTGCGTATCTGATTCAGCCCGTTCGAGAGCACTACCAATGCTAAAATACTTCGCTTCAGGGTGGTGCACCACAATGGCCGCAGTGCTCTGTTCAGGCACTAATTGATAAGCTTCAGTCAGTGAGACTCCGATCTCCTCACCGGGCAAAATCTGCCAGAGTTTGGCATGCTCGGACAGATCAGGGCAAGCCGGATAACCCCATGAGTAGCGCTTGCCACGCCGCTCATCTAGCCCCAACCCCTGCCGAATAATACGGTTAGTGTATTCAGCTAGGGCCTCGGCCAGACTAACGCCAAGACCATGGATATAGTAGCTACGGCTGTAGTCACCACGCTGTTGCAAAACATCGACCAACTCATCAACTGCACTACCCATCGTGACGATCTGGAAAGCTGCCACATCGTACTCACCGCTATCGACACTACGGAAGTAGTCGCTGATGCAGAGGCGCTCGCGCGCAGGCTGGCGTGGGAAGACGAAGCGCGTCAATTCACGCGACCGATTGGCCGGATCGTAAACGATCAGCTCGAGACCATCACTCTGCACTGGGAAGTAGCCATATATTACCTTCGGTTGCAACCAGCCATCGCGTTCTGCCTCAGCTATCAGCTCACGTACTTTTTGGTCAAACTCTGTCCGAAGCTGTTCCCATTCAGCGCCTTTGGCGTTTTTAGCCCCCCATTGCAAACGGTAGAGGCTATTGCGATCGAGACACGCCACCACGTCTTGCAATCGAATCCGACTGGTTGCCCGCCAGCCCCAGAAGGGTGGCACTGGCACGGGCACATCGGTGCGCACCGCCGAACGCACGCTAACCGCGCTCGCACGTGCCGCTTCACCCAACTCGGTCAATGCCACCCGACCAGTCACTCGTCGGTGCAACACATTGGCTGCTTCACGGATCGTCTGCTCGATAAACTGGTCGCGCACTGCCGGATCGCTCAGCTTATCCATAGTCTCTAGCCCTTCGAAGGCATCTTTGCAGTAGAAGACGCCAGCAGGGTATGGCTCTTCCTCATCGACAAAAGTAATGCGCTGACCATATTGGCGGTTGATGGCCGCCCCACCCACCAGCACTGGTATCTTGAGACCACGTCGATGTAATTCTTGCACACAGAGCGGCATCTGCTTACTCGTACTGACCAGCAGTGCTGAAAGTCCAATAGCGTCGGCCTTGACTTCTAACGCCTTTTCGATAATGGTGTTGATCGGCACCTGCTTGCCCAAGTCGTAGACCATGTAGCCATTGTTGGACAGGATCGTATTGACCAGATTTTTGCCAATGTCGTGGACATCGCCATAGACCGTCGCTAGCACCACTTTAGCCTTGCTTGCCCCTTCGATACGGTCGAGGTAGGTTTCTAGCCGAGCAACCGCCTTTTTCATCACTTCGGCGCTTTGCAACACGAAGGGTAAGATCAATTGACCGGCACCAAACAGATCACCGACCTCTTTCATCGCCGGCAACAGCACGTTGTTCAATACATCGACTGCAGCCCGGCCCTGTGGTGAAGCACCTTGCTCATCGCGCTGTGCCGCCGCCGCATCGTGCAGCTGCAACCCAACGGGTTGCAAACGCAAATTAACGGCCTCGTCAATATCTTGCTCGATCCCCTCTTTTTTGCGGTGCAGAATCTTCCAGTGTAAACGCTGGTCAACCGTCATACCAGCGGTCGGATCTTCGCGCTCGCTCTCACTACTGGCTGTATGCTGCTCAAAGTAGGCGATAAAGCGGGCGAGGGCATCTTCACGCCGGGCAAAGATCAGGTCCTCACACACCGCACGTTGCTCAGGATCGATCTCAGCATAAGGTGTGACGTGTGCCGGATTGATAATGGCCGTATCGAGACCAGCAGCTACAGCGTGGTACAGGAAGACCGAGTTGAGTGCAGCGCGCGCGTGTTGGGCAACCCCAAAGCTCAGATTACTGACGCCAAGCGTAGTGAAACAACCAGGAATACGCTGCTTGACCAAGCGAATGCCTTCGAGCGTTTCGATCGCCGAACGACGCAGCTCTTCCTGACCTGTCGTGATTGGAAACGTCAGCACATCGAAGACCAGTGACTCGGTGGGAATACCGTACTCGTCGCGGGCAATCTGAGCAATACGTTCGGCAATGGCGACTTTGCGTTCGGCGGTGTGAGCCATACCCTCTTCGTCGATCGTCATGGCAATCACAGCCGCGCCATACCGCGCCGCTAGTGGTAACACTTTATCGATCTTGGCGCCACGTCCACCTTCCAACGAGACCGAGTTGATCAACGCACGACCCGGATAGATTGATAGCGCCGCCTCGAGCACCTCAGCTTCAGTGGTATCAATCACTAGCGGCAGTTCGATATTGAGTGTTAGTTTCTTGACGAGGCGCGTCATCTGCTCTTTCTCGTCGTTGCGTTCAGTCATTGCCACGCAGACATCGAGCATATGCGCGCCACTCTCAACCTGCTCACGCGCCACTTCTAGCACGCCATCGTAGTCATCACGTAACAAGAGCCGCTTCACTTTGCGTGAACCGAGGGTGTTTAGGCGTTCCCCAATCATGGTCAAGGTCATGTCTTGGCGCAGAGCGGTGGCCCGAATACCAGAACTAACGCTGGGGATGTACTCGATCTGCCGCAGTTTAGGGGGTGGCGCATCACCCAGGATCTGGCGCAGACGCGCAATATGCGCAGGACGTGTACCACAACAGCCACCCACAACCGCAACACCATAATCACGCACAAACTCGCCCAAGATCTCGGCAAACGGCTCTGGCTCCATCGGATAGACTGTGCGACCCTCAACTTCGAGCGGGAGACCAGCGTTGGGAATACACGAGATCGGCTTCCGGGAATGGGCGGTCAAGTATTGAATTGCAGCACGCATGTGTTCAGGGCCGGTACTGCAATTCAACCCAATCACATCAACCGGCATCGCCTCGAGTGTTGCAATCAGAGCAGGGACATCGGTACCAAGTAACATCCGCCCAGAGAGATCGAGAAACACCTGGGCCTGCACAGCAATATCTGGCCGATTGAGTTCGAGTTTGGCCCGGCGAATGCCATCAAGCGCAGCCTTGACTTCGAGAATATCTACGCTGGTTTCGACCAGCAAGACATCAACACCGCCTTCGATCAAACCGATTGCCTGCTCACGAAAAACATCCGATAATTCAGCAAAGGTAATGTCACTCAAGGCCGGATCGTCTGATGACGGCAACTTACCGGTTGGTCCCATTGAACCAGCGACATAGCGCGGACGACCATCACGAGCAGTGAAGCGATCAGCGACCCGACGAGCCAGCGCAGCAGCGGCACGGTTAATTTCAATCGTGCGATCACCTAATCCCCATTCGGCGAGACGCAAGCGGCTGCTCTGAAACGTACACGTCTCGATCACATCACAGCCTGCCTCGAGGAACGAGGTATGAATGGCTTCAATCACATCTGGGCGGGTGATTACCAAGTAATCGCGGCAGCCAAACGTTGCCTCACCACCGTAGTCCTCAGCAGTGAGGTCAAACGTATCAATCGACGTGCCCATCGCACCGTCGTAAATCAACACCCGCTCTGCTAGCGCCTGAAGATAGGTTGGTCGCTTCACAACTGCCTCGTTATCTAAACTACGCCAACAAACGTAGTACGACGTTTCCAGCCCAAACAGTTGACAAACACGCGCCGGCGGTTGTTGAGGAGCAGCGCCGGCGCGTGTCTCTTGGTAATAATATATCAAAAAACCAAGCTGAGCGAGACGTTATCTGATATTGTTCGTCCACAAGAGGTTGCAATAACAGAAGCGACAATCTGTTCGCCTCAATCGCTAATTCAACGTTGTCTGACTACTGGTCGCCAGATAGACCACCCGCTCACCGATATTCGTTGCGCGGTCAGCGGTGCGTTCGAGGGCGTGCACCATATCGAGCAGATCGATGGCAGCCTCAAACCGATCAGGATCCTGACGAGCATCAGCGATTATCAGAGCGCGCAGGGTATCTTCCAGCTCATCCACCTGCTCGTCGTAAGCGGTAAGCGAACGAGCCAGTTCAGCATCCTGACGCAAAAATGCTTCTAGGCTGATATTTACCATTTGTAACGCAAGTTGCGCCATCTCGTGAATCTGTGGCGGCGGAGCAACAAACGCGGCACGACGAGAAGCACGCCGCACTCGCTTGGCAATGCTATTGGCGTAATCACCAATCCGTTCCAATTCACTAGCGATCGCGGTTACTACAGTGGTCAGGCGTAGATCTGAAGCTACGACCGGTTGCTGCGTTGCCAGGACATGGATGACACTCTCTTCGAGTGCACGCCATGCTTCATCGATTTGGCGATCATCATGGATAATCTGCGCCGCGGCAACAGTATCCCACGTCTCCAAACAGTGAATTGCGCGCAGCAATTGCTGCTCAACCATACTAAACATTCGCAGCAGATCCTCGCGTAAGGCGCTGATCTGGCGAATATACCGCTCGCGCACCATGTGTGAATCCTCCTTCACCTTTGCCTATTCTAGATTGCCAGTGTCAAGATAACAAGTGATCGCAACTTGCGTACTGCCGCGGGCACTGACAAGCAACCCAATGGTCGTTGCAACCGAAACAGCCTGTCATCGTGATAACGATCAGGGTACTGACAGATAGTTTCAATTATACTGGAAACCTCAACCGCATGAATAAAGATGTACAACAAAATTCATTAAGAATAATCACCGTCTTGACAGGCACGCTAACCCGTGTTAAAATAGTGTCAGTTTTACACCAAAACAGAGGAGGCAGCCTATGCCTGCGATTCATGATCTCGCTACACGTAGCGCCCCATTTCTGACCTATCTTGAACGGTGGTACAACGATCTTCCCGTCGTTGATCTGGAGGCAATAGTTGGTGACACGCCAGAACGGGTAGTGCTCTGCTCTATCGACATGATTAACGGCTTTTGCAAAGAGGGACCGCTAGCTGGGCCACGTGTTGGTGCACTGGTGGAACCGGTGGTGCAGTTGTTCAAGCGCGCCTACGAAATAGGAGTGCGCGCATTCATACTGACACAAGATACACATGACCCAGCGACACCCGAATTCGCAGCCTACCCACCGCACTGCGTGGCTGGCACTGCTGAAAGTCAGACTATTCGTGAATTGGCTGAGTTGCCGTTTGCCGATCAGATCACAGTGATCGAAAAAAACTCGCTGAGCTCACACCTCGGCACCCGTTTTAACGACTGGCTAGCCGAGCATCCGCACATTAACACCTTTGTGCTGGTTGGTGATTGCACTGATCTCTGTGTCTACAGTGCAGCTATGCATCTGCGCCTGGAAGCCAACGCCTTCAACCTCTACCGACGAGTGATTGTGGCGGCCAACGCAGTTGACACCTTTGACACCCCAGTGACGGTTGCCCGTGAGTTGGGTATCTACGCTCATGACGGTGATTTACACCACGTCCTGTTCTTGCATCATATGGCTCAAAACGGAATTGAGGTGGTGAATATCAGGTGAGACCGGACGAACCACCTATATGCGCACACTGTCATTGTCCCATGGTCAATGGTTACAGGGGCGATCCAGGTGATCGCCCCTGCCATATTGCTGCAACCCGGCCACTCTCTCTGTCCATAACACTTGACAGCAGGGGCTGAGAGTTATCTGCCCCGATCTAGTGTATCGTGGTATACTAACAACCTGATCACTTATAGTGCTGGCGAGAATAACTATGCCGGACACCGAAGATCTAGCTGCTCTCACTGTTACCGAACTGGTAGCCTATGTCCAGGAACTGCGCCAGGCTAACGCACAACTGCGCCGTCAGTTATACCCGTCGGGTCCACCACTGGCAGCCCAGGCACTAACAGCTGAGCTGATCCGCCAAACATCGTTGCTCACCCGGTTGGGAATCGAGTTTCGGGACGAACTTGAACCAGTTGCGCTGATTCAGCAGGTGTTACAAACCATTACGGTCAACATGCCTGCCGATGAAGCCACTGTTATACTGGTTGGAGCCGATCAACAGCCATTGCACGGCGTAACGGTTGCGTTGGGTATGCCACGCCTGTTATCAACTGAGCGCGCCACCGCGCTGCTAACACAGAGCAGCGCAGGCTGGGCCTTGCGACACGGTAGCAGTGTCGTTATACTTGATATCGCCAGTGAAGCACCACGCTTTCAACTACGCGAATTGCAAACTGGCGGCAGCCTGATCGCAACCCCTCTGCGTCAGTCAGCAGCCACGATTGGTGTGCTGATGATCTATCGCCTTGCAACCAACGCGTTCAGCAGTCATGACCTCATCTTAATTGAAAGTGTAGCAGCGCAGCTCAGCGTAGCGATTGGTGCTGCTCGTTTACACCAGCAACACCGTCTGCGCCAGCAGCATATTCTGTCACTCCTTCATTTCGGGCAATCGTTTGCCGCGGGCAATACCCTCGGCGATATTGCAGCGCATTGCCATACAATCGCAACCAATACCTTCGCTGCCCAGTGGGGCCTGCTCTTTGTCCGTCCATCACCTCAAAGCCAACTAGAGTGGGTTGCACCGACCAACATTGTTATCGATGCCCCAATTCCAGCAGCGGGTGGTGCTGCGCAATTGAGCGCCGATAGCCAGAGTGTTATTACGATGGCGTTGACTGATGAATTAACGTGTATCGCGCTCCCACTCGTACACGATAACACGTCACTTGGCGGCCTAGCCCTAGGCTATGCTCGCGCACAAGCAAACTCAACCGGTATTGACTGGAACCTGGTAGAGCTGTTTTCGCGCCAGACTGCCACCGTTTGCGCCACCTCGCAACTGGTTGCCCGTCTGCGCGAACAGACCCATCTGCTCGAAGAACTGGTCGCCGAACGTACCAACCAACTTCAGCGCTCGCGCGATCTGCTGCGAATCGTGTTTGACAGCCTGCCAGAGGGTGTGGCGCTGCTCGACGAAGCTGAACGACTGGTGGCAGTTAACACGGTTTTTGCCCATCAGATTGTCGGTCGCCACCCGCGTGAGCTGGTCGGCAAAACATACGCCCATTTGTTACGCATGATCGAACGCGCTGCACCAACCTCGATCGAATTACTCTCTAATGTCAGCAACGAGCGGCAACGGTTGCGAATTCGGCAGCAGTTGGCCGATGGTGAACGCCGTTATCTGATCGATCGTATGGAGATTCATACTGTACCCGACCAGCCGCCATCACGACTTGAGTTGTGGCGACGCGAATTGTAGCAGTGCCTGGAAAAGCATAATATCCTATCCACAATGCCATACGTACACACCACCCACAATGGTATTCGGATCTTGATCGACGAATTACCGCATACTCATTCGGTCGCCATTGGCTGTTTCATTAATATCGGCGCGCGTTACGAGTCCGCCGAGTTGGCCGGGGCTGCCCATTTTATCGAGCATATGCTGTTTAAAGGCACCGGCGCCTATCCGACGGCACATGCCATTTCGCTGGCAATCGAAGGTGTCGGCGGTTATCTCAATGCCTCCACTGGATACGAGACCACTGTTTTCTACGCGAAAGTAGCAGCTATCCATTTTGATCGTGCCCTACATGTCCTCAGTGATATGGTGCAACGGCCGTTGTTTGATGCAACGGAACTCGAAAAAGAGCGCCGGGTCATTATCGAAGAGATTCGTGGCATCCAGGACAACCCTTCCGAGGCAGTGCATGAATTGCTCCAACAAACGATGTGGGGTGATCATCCGTTTGGACGCGATATTGCTGGGAGCATTGCCACTGTCAGCGCTATGGCTCGCCACGAGCTGTTAAGGTTCTTTACACAAGGCTATCACGCAAGTAATCTGGTTGTGTCGGTTGCCGGACAAATCACTGCCGAACAGGCGATTCCCGCGATCGAGCAGGCATTCGCCGATCTCAAGCCCTATCTGAGTCCTGTCGCGATCGCCGCACCGCCGCTACCTGCTACGCGAAAAGTGCGCGTATTGGCTCGCGACATAGAACAAGGCAATTTCTGCCTCGGTATGCCTGGCGTTTCATACCACGATCCCGATCGCCGCGCAGTACAGGCGCTAGATGCCTTGTTAGGCGGTGGGATGTCATCACGTCTGTTCCAGACGATCCGCGAAGAGCACGGTCTGAGCTACAATATCGGTTCGTACCACAATGAATTTGCTGATACCGGAATGTGGGTGATCTACGCTGGCGTTGAGCCCGATGCGCTCCGCGATGCAGTTGCGATGACGCGCAGGGTCATCAGTGATCTGGCCGAGCGCGGACCTACCGACGAAGAACTAGCGACTGTGAAAGAACAATTAAAGGGAAGTTTACTTCTTTCGCTTGAAGATACATGGGCAGTCGCGTCACGCAACGCTATCAGCTTGCTGCGGCATCAATCCGTGACGCCGGTCGAGCAGATCATTGCCGAGGTCGACGCCTTGACCCTGACCGATCTGCAACGTGCTGCGCATCGCCTGTTAGCCGCTAATCAGCAGTGGCTAGCCGTAGTTGGGCCTTACAATGAGGATGATCAGGCCGATTTGCAGGCCTTGCTAGAAGAATGAGACTGATCGATGAAAACGGTAGCAATTATCGGCGCTGGTATGGCTGGCCTAGCAGCTGCCCGCGCGCTGATGACCAATGGCATCACATCAGTGGTGTTTGAGAAGAGTCGTGGCCTCGGTGGGCGCGCAGCAACCCGCCGCGTCGACAATTGTTGCTTCGATCACGGTGCGCAATACGTCAAGTCACCTTCAAAGGCGATCCAAGACTTGATCGCTGCTACCGGCGACGCCGTGCTGATCTCGCGTCCAATTTGGGTACTAACCGCCGATAATCAGATCGTGCCTGGTGATCGTGATGCTAATGAACAAAAGTGGACATGGCCAACCGGCATAACCCGCCTCGCCAAATATCTGGCCGCTGATCTCGTAGTGCAAAGTGCGACGACAGTCGCCAGCCTATACGCCTTTGATCATGGCTACCGACTTTACGCTACTGATGGCCGTGATCTGGGTCAATTCGATGCAGTCATTCTTACCGCACCTGCACCACAGAGCGCTGCCATTCTTGCCGCTGGCAATCCACCGCCTACGATCCGTCCCTTGATCGACAGCTTGCAGATGGTACAGTATCGTCGCCTGATCAGCATAACGGTCGCGTATCCAAACCGTCCCGCCGTACCATGGTATGCGGTAGTCAATGCTGATCGCCAACATGCGATAAGCTGGCTAGCCTGTGAACACGACAAACCTGGCCGCGCCCCAGCCACTATGGGCCTGTTGATTGCGCAAATGAGCGATCACTGGGCCACCACCCATTGGGATTCGCTGACCAAGGGCACGTTTGTGCCAGATGCCACGCTGCCCCAACCGATCAGTGAGGTGCTGAGCGCTATCCGACAGCTAGTCGGCGATCTTGGTCCACCGCAGTGGATCGATGTGCAACGCTGGCGCTACGCCTTACCCTATACCACCGCACCTGTCACTGCGGCAGAGCGGATTGTGTTGGCCGGTGATCTAGTCACTGGTCAGGGACGAGTACATCTGGCAATTGAAAGCGGCTGGCGCGCTGCTGAGCAGATCCAGACACTGCTGTCGTAGTAAGCCGGTGTAATCCGGTTGGGCATAGGAATATTCTTGTCTGTGGGTCAGCTATCTAGACCAGTTAAGGAAGAATTTAATGGCAACCTCTACTTGGCCACCTGTTTTCGACGGGCATAACGATGTTCTGCTCGACTTGTACCAGCCAGAACCAGGTAAGGAACGTGACTTCTTCACTGCTAGTCGGCACGGCCATCTCGACCTACCCCGCGCCCGTGCCGGCGGTTTCGGTGGCGGTCTGTTTGCCGTCTATGTACCACCACCGGTGAAACCAGCTGCTGAACCATTGCCCGAACCACCTTACTATCTGCCGTTGCCATCAGCGATCGATCATAATTACGCGCTCCAGACGACGCTGGCTATGGCAGCCCGCCTCTTCCAGATTGCAGCCGCTGCAGATGGTCGGGTGCGCATCTGTCGAACGGCTAGTGAAATCGCTGACTGCCTTGCAAATGACGTTATCGCTGCTGTCTTACATATTGAAGGTGCTGAAGCCATCGGCCCCAATCTGGACGAGCTCGAGGTCCTGTATCAGGCAGGACTACGTTCACTCGGACCGGTCTGGAGTCGGCCTAATATCTTTGGCTACGGTGTGCCCTTTGCCTTTCCAGCTGACCCCGACATTGGCCCAGGCCTGACCGAAGCCGGCAAGGCATTAGTAAAAGCTTGTAATCGGCTCCGTATTCTGATTGACCTCTCGCATCTCAACGAAGCTGGGTTCTGGGATGTCGCTCGTTTGAGTGAAGCACCGTTGGTAGCAACCCATTCTAATGCGCACGCCATTTGTCCCCACAGTCGCAATCTTACCGATCGACAGCTTGACGCTATCCGTGACTCAGGCGGCATGGTTGGGATTAACTTTGCAGTGTCCTTCCTCCGTCCTGATGGACGACGCGATGCCACGATGCCGATCGAGCTAATAGTGCAACATATCCAGTATCTCGTCGAACGCATGGGCATCGATCATGTTGGCTTTGGTTCAGATTTCGACGGGGCGCTCATACCGGCTGCCATCGGTGACGTGCGCGGGTTGCCGCGACTCTTGCAGGCACTGGCTGATGCTGGCTTTACTGAGACAGAGCTGCGCAAACTGGCATTTGAAAACTGGTTGCGTGTTTTACGCCTAATATGGGGAGGATAAGCAAACGGTTATGTGTGAACTCCATCTAATCGAGCAACGAGTGCTCGCGGCCATCGACGACGCTGGCTTGCTAGAGGCGCTGACTATGCTGGTCGGCATCCCTAGCCTCGACGGCACTGCTGCCGAAAATGATATGCAAATGGCGGTTGCTTCTCTGTTGACTGCAGCTGGTCTAAAGGTCGATTGCTGGGACATCGATCTGCCACAGGTGTACGCGCATCCAGCTTGTAGCTGGGAGGTAGCGCGCGAAAGAGCACTGGGCGTGGTTGGTATCCTGGGTGCTGATCGCGGTGGGCAGAGCCTGATTTTGAATGGGCATGTTGATGTGGTACCAGCTGGTGATCGGCGCTTCTGGCATAGTGATCCATGGCAGGCAACAATTGCCAACGGGCGCATCTATGGTCGCGGCACGCTCGATATGAAAGGGGGATTGTGCTGCGCCATATTCGCTGCCCGTGCGATTGCTGCGGCCGGGGTACGCCTGCGTGGACGCTTATTGATTCAGAGTGTTATTGGCGAGGAAGATGGCGGCTTGGGAACCTTGGCGACAATCTTGCGCGGCTATACCGCCGATGCTGCAATTGTCGCCGAACCCACTGAACTCAAAGTTGCACCAGCGCAGGCCGGTGCGCACAACTTCCGTCTGACTGTCTACGGAGCCGCTGCCCACGGATGTGTCCGCGAAGAGGGAGTCAGTGCCATTGAGAAGTTTATTCCCCTGCACCAGGCAATCCTCACCCTTGAGCGCACGCGTAACGAGCGGCTACGCGCAACCGATTCCAGTGCGCTATTTGCCCGTTACCGCACCCCTAACGCGATTTGTATTGGCACTGTGCGCGCTGGTGACTGGGCTTCATCCGAAGCGGAATGCCTCGTGGCCGAAGGCCGTTACGGTATTGGCGTTGGTGAAGATCCTGCCATTGCGCGCACCGAGCTCGAGCAGACAATTGCTACAGCTGCGGCTCTCGATCCCTGGCTCCGCGAACACCCACCGCTGCTAGAATGGTGGGGAGGCCGGTTTGACCCAGCTAGTACACCGATCGACGCCCCAATTGTACAAACGCTAGCCGATTGTGATCAGATGATTCGCGGCGCGCCAGCCACCTTTGAAGGTATGACTTACGGCGCCGATATGCGATTGCTGGTGAACGTCGCTGGTATTCCAACCGTGTTGTATGGGCCAGGCAATGTACGCGACGCCCATCGCCCAAATGAATCGGTGGCAATTGCCGATCTTCGGACGGCGACCCGTGTCTTTGCGCTCACCGCACTACGCTTTTGCGGCTACGATGAAGAATGATCTTATGCAATTCGGGTTGCGCCACACTACCGGATTCCTGCGCGCACCGATGAGTGCTACTGCCGAGTGTCTCGGTCTAGCCAGAGATGACTTAAGCGGTATGGACAATGCTGGAGCACAGTTTGATCTGAATTTTTTCGATAATTATGCTGAACAATCATGTGGCTGCTACTTTTGGGTGCGTGTCATTGCACCAAGACTTCAGGGCTAGCACTAAAACTTCATCTGATTGGCACACGTACCATTGTTACAATTAGGCAATTGTCCACTCAGATCGCTTTCGTCTATAATGGTGACGGCACTGGTGATAGCTACCGCCAAATCGTACCGCTAGCCGAGAGCTTTCTGCATCTTCATCTCAATGGTGAAATGTATGCCATTACCTAACCCATTAACAGCACTGACCGATAACCGTTGGTACTACGACAACTTGCACGAGCGCGGCCTTGATGTCGGATCGACATGTGGCGCATCATTGCAATCAACGATCGCTTCCTTCGTTAGACAACGATTTGGTCTCGGCAGGAAATGAACCGGCATCTCTTGCCAGACTGGGATTGAATCAGTACCATCGGTGAGTTGATGGTCATATTATGGTCATATTAGTATTATGGGTGATGCTGCCGATCTCAAAACTACGTTATATCTGGAGGCCGAAAGGAGGCAGACGGTCGTTTTGTATTTGGCACAATGACGGAAATGAAATGTTGCCAGTACTAGCTTCATGCTATGATGCTGTTACACCGAATATGTATCAGACAATACCCTAGCCATTATGAAACGACACCTACTCTCGTTCCTGCTCATCATCGCACATCTCGTCAGTCTACTGACGCTGATACCTGCCACACTGGTACACGCGGATCCAGCCACTTTTAACGCATCACCCTCCTCAATAACTGCTACGGTCGAACTTGGTAGCGTTGCGACCATCGACATCACTATCACCAACACTGGCCCCAGTACCCTAACACCAATTATCTACACTGGCTTTCCATCAACCACCACGCTAGCGATGATGGCTGCCCCATCATCATTGCCTGTACCTTTGCCCCAACAAACTGAGCGGATCGACCCCGATCTGCAATCAGAACTGGCGCATGGCCGCAGCCGTTTTTTGGTCTTTTTCGCTGATCGGCCCGATCTCGGGCCGGCCCTTCAGATCCAAGACTGGGAAGCGCGTGGCGAGTATGTCTACCGCACGCTGACAGAACATGCTACGCGTAGTCAACGGGCGGTTCGTGCAATCCTTGATCGAGCAGGGATTCGCTATCAGGTTCTCTGGATTGCCAATGCACTCTTAGTAGAAGGTGATACGAACCTGGCTAGTCTACTGGCAGCCCACAACGACGTTGCGATGCTTACGGCTGATCAGGAGTTGCAGATGACGCTCCCAGCCACCACGACCACACTGCCGTGCAATCCCATCAATAATGTCTGCTGGAATATTGCGCGAATTGGGGCTGACCGCGTTTGGCGTGAATTTGGCATTGATGGCACCGGCATCACTGTAGCTAACATTGATAGCGGTGTAACCTACACCCATACGGCGCTGGTCAATTCTTACCGCGGTAACCTCGGTAGCAGTTTTGATCACAACTACAACTGGTTTGATCCACTATACAACACCCCATTCCCAGGAGATGCTGGCATTCATGGTACTCACGTGATGGGCATTATGGTCGCCAAACCGCCAGACCAACCGGCCGTAGGAGTGGCGCCGGGTGCGAAATGGATCGCCGCGCGCGCATGTAACAGCACCAATTGCTCATTGAGTAGCCTCATGAGCGCAGCGCAGTGGATGTTGGCCCCTACCGATCTGAATGGTAACAACCCGCGTCCGGCACTTCGACCGCACGTCATCAACAACTCCTGGGTATTCGGAACCGGCGGCGATCTCTCTTACACTGGCTATACCACCGCCTGGGAAGCAGCCGGCATCTTTCCTGTATTCGCTGCAGGTAATCCTGGCAACACGACGTGTAGCACTATCCGCTCGCCGGGAGACTACGCTAACGTGGTTGCCGTTGGCGCAACTGACCAAAGCGATCAGCTTACCTCCTTTAGCGCGATCGGTCCTACCACTGATGGCCGGATCAAGCCCGATCTGGTTGCACCAGGGCAAGCGATTATCTCGACTGTTTCTTCCAACAGCTATCAGGCGCTATCTGGCACATCGATGGCTGCCCCCCACGTGGCTGGAGCAGTAGCGTTGCTCTGGTCAGCCAACCCGCAACTGATCGGTAATTACCAGGCCACCTATGAGTTGCTTACCGGATATGCGCTGCGGATCATGAACGACTCGCGATATATGGGATCAAGCCACACGAATTGCCGACCGACTACTGCGATCAACAACATTTATGGCTACGGGCGTCTCGACGTTTTTGCTGCGGTAGCGGCAGCGCGGGTAAACATTCCCTGGCTGGTATTACCAACAACGTCGCCCGTCACCCTTGCGAGCAGCAACAGCCAGACTATCACAATCACCCTCGACGCACGCAAAGTGGCCGGACCAGGAGTCTATCAGGCTCGGCTGCTCATCTACGGCAACAATCTCACCGATCCGCCGCTTACAATCCCAGTCACGATGAATGTGCCAACGCGCGCAAGCCATGCTACCATCAGTGGTACTATCACCGACAGTGAGACCGGCCTACCATTACGCGGCAAGATCACGACCATACACGACTTGGTGATCACTACCAACTCAGTCGGCGCTTACCAGCTCACGGTGCCCGGCGGCAGTCCACAAACCCTTACGGCTTCAGCTAACGGTTTTGTTAATCAGAGCCAGAGTGTAACACCAACTGCTGGCAGCACTATCACGCTCAATTTCGCGCTTGATCCATCCCGACCGCGCCTGACTGTGCTCCAAGATTTGATCACGGCCACAGTTGATTTTAACCAGACCATCAACCTTGCCGTACCATTACGCAACGATGGCAACCTGCCGTTGAGTTACACACTTACTATCGATAATGAACCTTATGGGGTGTGGCGCAGTGATGAACCAGACGGGCCGACCGGCGGCTGGATCAATCCGCCCTTCGACCGGCAAGTGCTCAACCTTAATGATGACGGGAACAGCAGTGCCATCAATCTCGGCTTTGATTTCTTCTTCGATACTGACTACCATCGTACGATCTACATCAACGCCAATGGCATCATTGCCTTTGCGCCGTTCAATCAACCTATCAATTACTTTAATCCCTCATGTCTGCCACTTACGGAAACATCAGCACCGGCTATCGTGCCGTTACATGTCGACTTCGACAGCAGCGCCGGTGGTGAAATTAGCTTTGCCCGCGTCAGCGCCGGCGCTCTTATCACCTGGGACAATGTGCCAATATATAACACAAGCCGTCGTCTGAGCGTGCAGGCATTGCTGCAACCAAATGGAGTTATTCGCTTTCACTATCGCAATGTCGCCGAGCTGTTAGAGATCGACCAGTGGGCGATCGGACTGCAATTCAACGGTCAACATCAAACAATTGGCTGCGCCTATAGTGGCAACTGGCCTTTCAATCTAAGCGATGGTCTGACCGTTGAGCTGCGGCCACAGATCAATCCGCAGGTGTGGCTAAGCGTGACGGGTAGTAGCAGCACCACGCTTGCCTCTGGTGCTACGGTCAATGTACCGCTCGCTGCCCGATGGATCGGTCCCATCTCTGGGACGTTGCAAGCCCGGCTGCGGATTGAGAGCAACGATCCGCTGCAGCCCGTAGCTACGGTTCGTGTGCAACTCAATGAAGGCACTCCTGCACCCTACCAGGTGATTTTCGCAGTAATATATCGTTGATAGCCACACCCGGGTAACGGCCAAACGAGTACTATACTACGTCTTTTGGGGGGTGACTGCACAAACTTTGGGGAAACGAGAACCTTCCCATTCGGGCCCAGCATCTGCTCGCTGTATTGACCCCTCGCCCGCTCCGGACGAGGGGTCCCGTATACGTGCGCCATTCCCAAAACATTAGGGCTTGATAGAACATTTCCATACTGATGCGAAGCCATCAGCGAGCTCACAAAGCCCGACTCTGCATGCGCGCCAGCTCTTCTTCGATCACCCGCTCATCTAGCTTCTTAAATAGAGGCTGCGGCGACCGCAACACCTGTCCCACTGGAAGCGCCGATGGTGCCCAACGCCCTACCCATTGCTCGTATTCACCGGTAAGAACCCGATGGGTACGGCCATTCGCTTCAGTTACATTGCGGAAAGTCAAGGGACCAGCAATATAGCCATCGTAACCCAGATACTCATGCAATCGCTGACTCGAGAACGGCAGGAATGGCGTAAAGATGATCTTTAGGGTATCTACACAACGCAGCGCGACGTACCAGATCGTGGCTGCTCGTTCATGATCCTGCTTGATCACCTTCCATGGCTCCTGTTCACTCAAGTAGATATTCACCTGGCCAGCCAGCCGCATCGCTTCACTCAACGCGGCTTTGAAGCGAGCTGCGGATAGCAGTTCACCCACAGTATCGAGCCCATTGGTGACTTCAGTTAGCAGCTGCTCATCGATTGCGGAGAGCGGACCAGGTTGTGGCACTCGCCCAAAATTCTTGTAGACGTTGGTCAGGGTACGATGAACCAGATTACCCCAGGTAGCAACCAGCTCATCGTTGTTGCGCCGCACAAATTCGGCCCAGGTGAAATCGGTATCCTGATTTTCCGGACCGGCAATGGTCAGGAAGTAGCGCAATGCATCAGCGTCATATCGGCTAAGGAAGTCGTTAACGTAAATGACAATCCCTCTTGAACTCGAAAACTTCTTGCCCTCCATAGTTAAAAACTCACTAGAGACGACATTGTAGGGCAATTGCAGTGGGACACCATCATACTGACCACCGGGCTGAGCACCAAACTGACCGCCAGCGCCATAGCCTAACAGCATCGCCGGCCAGATCACAGTGTGGAAGACGATATTGTCTTTACCCATGAAATAGAAATGGCGCGAGTCGGGATTCTGCCACCACGCTCGCCAAGCATCTGGTTCACCTCGACTAATCGCCCATTCGATGCTAGCCGAGAGATAGCCAATCACAGCATCAAACCAAACATAGATCTTCTTGTCATCACGATGCGCATACTCGGGCAGCGGAATGGGAACTCCCCACTCGAGATCACGCGTAATTGGGCGTGGTTTGAGATCTTTGAGGAAGTTGAGCGAGAAGTTACGCACATTGGGCCGCCAATGGTGCTGTTGATCGATCCAGGTGCGCAACTGCTCGGCAAAGGCTGGCAGATCGAGAAAGAAATGTTCCGTTGGCTTAAAGACTGGGGGTTGACCATCAACTTTCGATCGTGGGTTGATCAAATCGGTTGGATCAAGCTGACTGCCGCAATTATCACACTGATCGCCGCGCGCTTCATCATAACCACAGATCGGACATGTTCCTTCGATGTAGCGATCGGGGAGAGTGCGTCCAGTTGTAGCCGAGAATGCGCCTAACGTCTCTTGGCGAATGATGTAACCACGCTCGTACAGAGTACGAAAAATGTCCTGCGTTACAGCGTAGTGATTGGCGGTAGTTGTGCGGGTAAAGATATCGTAGCTCAGACCAAGATTGTACAAATCGTCGCCAATAATCTTGTTGTAGCGATCGGCAATTGCTTGCGGCGTCGTCCCTTCTTTGTCAGCCACCAACGTAATCGGCGTACCATGCTCATCAGTGCCCGAAATCATTAGCACCTGATTACCGCGTAGTCGATGGTAACGGGCAAAAATATCGGCTGGAACACCAAATCCAGCTACATGCCCAATATGACGCGGCCCATTTGCGTAAGGCCATGCGACCGCAACCAGAATATGCTCAGCCATGTTGACACCTCAATGCACAAAGCTTGGTATACTTGCATTACTGGCCGACGGGCTAGATACACGTTCCAGACCCGAGCGAACCGTGTCTTGATTAAAAGTCATAGTAGGAGGAAAAAGGAAGCTGGCGGTCAAACCGCCATAAAACCGCGTGCGGTCAGGCGTAAGCCGCGCCAGTGGGCGGGCGAGAACCAGGATTGAGGTATCAGATTGAGTATTCGGTCCATGCTTACCCCGCAATTATTCCGGCAGTAGCTGTAGTATAACACAGACATAGTTGCAGGTAGTGCTGGATTCGCATATTATAAGCATCTGAAGCCGTTGTCATTGGGGTTACTCATGCAAACGATACTTAGTCAGATTTCTCCCACCATTGCGATTGTTCTGATCGTTATCGGTCTTAGTATTATTGCGCTGGTTGTTATCATTTACCGGCGACAAGCCGCAAACAAGCAGCCAACACTGCCGGAAATCCCGCCGGCGACATCGATTGACTATACTGCTATTCCTCTCGAAGAACCACTGAGTCTGCAGGATCGACTGAAAAACCTGTCTCTGGCGGCAAAAATATTGCTGTTATTACTCCCGATCTTACTTTGTGTCGGGATTGGAATACTGACCCTAAATTTCAGCAACGATCAAAGCGCTGCACCACCTACTCCCACTCCTTCACCAGTACCTGTTACAATTGAGATTGAGGATGCAACTGTGGTGCGTTCTGAACCACTGACGATTGGTGTGCGGGTACGCACTACTGGTCTGGCCGACAACACCGAGTTGCAAGTGGAATTGCGCGCTGATGGTCAGCCGCTGCGCTGGTTTGACCCCAGCCAGACGATCCGTATTCAGAACGATCGCGGTGATTTGCGCGCGGTTAAAGTACCCGATGGCGATCTGACTCCGAACGGCCCGCGATATACGGTAGTTGTGAGCCTGCCTAACGGTCGTCTGAGTGATGAGGCTGAATTGGTGATCCCCGAACGGTTTGCAGCTGGGTTTTTCGGAGCAGCACCATCGCCTACTTCCACACCTTCAACCATTTTCGTTTCGCTCGCGATTGAGGAGGCAACTGTGGTGCGTTCTGAACCACTGACGATTGGTGTGCGGGTACGCACTACTGGTCTGGCCGACAACACCGAGTTGCAAGTGGAATTGCGCGCTGATGGTCAGCCGCTGCGCTGGTTTGGCCCCAGCCAGACGATCCGTATTCAGAACGATCGCGGTGATTTGCTTGCGATTAAGGTGCCTGATGGCGATCCAACACCGGACGGCCCACGATATACGGTGGTGGTGAGCCTGCCTGATGGTAGTCTGAGCGATGAGGCTGAGTTGGTGATCCCCGAACAATTTGCAGCTGAGTTCTTCGGTCAGGTTGTAGAAGCACCGCCATCTACCGCCCCTAGCGAACCCAGAACACCGACTCCAGCTTTCCCAGATGCTACCCCCATGCCCACCTCCTCCACCGGGCCCACGGTGGCCGTCACCAATGGCGGTAACGTGCGCAAGTTGCCGTTTGTGGGCGTCAATAACGTGATTGGGGGTGTGAACGCTGGCGAACAGGTGCAGATACTGGGGCGCACCCCCAATGCGCGCTGGTTCTACGTTCGCACCATTCGTGATGAAATAGGGTGGGTGAGCGGCACCTTACTCGCCATCACCGACTCGATCATTGCAGAGGCACCAGTTAAATCTGTGGTAACGGTCTTTGTGAGTGGAACAGTATACCTGGCACCAGATCCAGCCAGTGCTGCCATCGCTCGGGTAGAAGTAAACGAGGTTGTAGAGCTGCGCGAACGCACTGCTGATGGCACATGGTACCGTGTGCTCAATGTGCGTGATGAAGAAGGCTGGGTCCAGGCCAGACTGCTTGGTATTCCCGATGATGTGGCAGCACAAGTGCCAGTAGCACGATGAATACTCTTGATCCAAACCAACCACTGCGTGACATTCCACTCCTCTTTTTCGATGTTGAGACAACTGGTCTCGACATTCACGATAACCATCGAGTTTGTGAGTTGGCCATGCTGCGCTGGGAACGCGATCGTGAGACCGGACGGATCGACACGCTCATCAATCCTGAGCGCGACCTAGACCCACAGGCTGCCCAGATCAACGGGATTAACCCAGACGAGCTACGCTACGCGCCGCGCTTTGCTGACATTGCACCCACCGTAGTCCAGCTTGGGCAGCAGGCGGTACGTGTTGCTCATAATCTCCCGTTCGACGATGCGTTCCTGGCGATGGAGCTGACCCGTTGCGGCTATCCGCCACTGACCGGACCAGCACTCGATACGCTCGAACTAGCGCGCCGAATTGGCATACGTCGCGGTGCGCTTAGCCTCGGTGCACTGGCAAACACCTTCGGATTGCCAACGCCGACCCACCGGGCGATGAATGATGTGCTAACCCTACAGGCCCTCTTTGCTCACCTCGTAGACAAGATGGCCGAGTACGGAGTCGTCACGCTCAATGATGCACTGCGCTTCACCCGCGGTCTACTGCCCGGCCAGCCTGAACCAGAAGCTCCACCTCCGCTGGCGGCTGCCTTGGCCAATGGCACCACACTACGCATTGTCTACACCTCACAAAGCCATCCACAACCGATTGAACGCCGGATCCGGCCCATCGAGCTCGTGGTTGAGCCAAGTGGGCTCACAATACGTGCCTTCTGCTACCTACGCAATGAGATTCGCAACTTTGTGTTGGCGAAAATCAGTGCCTATTTGCCCGATTTTCCCGAAGAATCCATCTAAAGAAGGGGTTGACTCCGGTGCGCAAACAGTGCTATAGTAACTCTAGTTACGTCTAATGGGGTGCCACGTCTGCGTCCCTCCATCGCGGCGACAGCTTGGGGTTTGAGGGTTCACTCTCAACCCCATATCTTTGCCAGAGTAAAACGGAGCGCACGACGTGTAAGGCCCGGCGTTTCAGAATAGTCGCTGTGGCCTTTCACTATTTCATACGGCTCAGCGAGCCAGTCGTTGCAGCAGCCCGCCGTCCCATCGACGGCCTAGTGATGGTTGTCATTCCAGACTGACGCCATCAACAGAGCATTGGTTGAACGATGTTGAGCAAAGCTACACCGGAGTCAGAGGCGATGATCGAGCAATTGCTCGCCGCAGCGCGGGTGCGCGGGTATATTACCCACGCCGATATTCTTGCCACCTTTCCTCATCCCGAGCACGACATTGCCGAGATTGATCAGCTCTATGCAATGCTGCAAGCCGAGGGCATCAAAGTTATTGAGTCAACAGATGAGCTGGAAGGTCCTGCTGAATTAGATTCAGATGCAGAACACGAATTACTGGTTGAATTGCCCGATCTAGGTGATATTGCCTTTGATGACCCAGTTCGGATGTATTTGCAAGAGATCGGGCAAGTGCCATTGCTGACTGCTGAGCAAGAGGTTGAGCTAGCCAAGGCCATGGAAGCTGGTGCTGCTGCACGCCAACGGCTCGAGCGCGAAGAATACTCTTCCGCCCGTGAACGGTTGGAGCTGGAACGTGCGGTACAGCAAGGTCAAGATGCCCGCCATCACCTGATCCAGGCTAATCTACGTCTCGTTGTGAGTATCGCCAAAAAGTACACCTCATACGGACTGACCATGATGGATCTGGTGCAAGAAGGCAATATTGGCTTGATGCGGGCAGTTGAGAAATTTGATTACAAGAAAGGTCACAAATTCAGCACCTATGCGACATGGTGGATCCGGCAGGCGATTACGCGCGCTATCGCTGATCAGAGCCGTACAATTCGGTTGCCCGTCCACATGGGTGAAGCGATTAGTCAAGTGAAGCGTACATCGCACCGCCTCCAGCAGACAATGCAGCGTGAGCCAACTCCGGAAGAGATTGCTAATGCGATGGGTATCTCCGCCGGAAAAGTGCGTCGCACTCTCGAAGCTAGTATGCATCCGCTCTCTCTCGAGATGCCAGTCGGCCAGGAAGGTGAAGGCCGGATGGGTGATTTCATCGAGGATGATCGAATCTCGACCCCGGCAGAGGCTGCTGCCGCCTCGCTGTTACGTGAACAGCTTGAGGAGGTGTTGATGAAGCTGCCAGAGCGCGAGCGCAAGATCATTCAATTGCGCTACGGTCTCAAGGACGGACGCTACCGCACGCTAGAAGAGGTCGGGATCGAGTTTGGCATTACCCGCGAGCGTATCCGGCAGATCGAGGCGGTTGCCCTACGCAAGTTGCGCCATCCGCATTTAGGCAAGAAACTGCGCGGTTATCTCGATTAATTGCCTGCTAGGGTGATAGGATCGCCCCCGTGCGATGCACGGGGGCCATTGCCATGAAGCGCGCCAATCAGAGATTGCTACTGTTGCCTATGCGCAATTAATCTGACAACAACTCCATCGTTACGACACAGCATAGATCGCCGATGCCTGTAATTGGCTCGCCGTCATTATTACCTGTCCTTGACACCAGGCCAAAGTCCAGCGCCTGATTCTGAACGTCTCACTTACAGCACAATGCCTTACCTTGATGAAGCGCAACGACCATTCGATGTAGCGATGGTAGTGATCGCCGCGCTGAGCTGGGGAACGATCGGAGTTGCAGTTGGCTGGCTCTACCGTCTGACCGAAACGAACTCCCTCTCTATCGGCTTCTGGCGCTTGCTGCTATCAGCACCTGTCCTCCTCATTACTGCACGGCTGCTTGCCGGTCCGCAAGCCTTTCGTATCCAGCCACGCCACTTCGGGATCCTGGCCTTGATTGGTGTCGCCTTCGCAGGTTATCAAGTCGCATACTTTGCTGCCATCCCCTATCTGGGAGTTGCGGCGGCAGTCCTGATCAATATCTGCAGCGCGCCGATTTTCACTGCCTTGCTCGCCCGCGCCTTTCTGGACGAACGACCACCTGCCAGCGCCTGGCTGGCTATTGGTGGTGCCGTGATTGGAGCTGGATTGCTGGTGGGGGGCGCGCCGCAGGTCAAGTCGACTGTCGATCTGCTGATTGGTACGCTACTCGCATTAACCGCCGGCTTTTCATACAGTCTGGTGGTACTGGGCGCGCGGCTAGTGGCTGCCAATTACCACCCAGTCACACCAGTTGCGCTCTCGTTTACATTTGGTGCGGTGTTACTACTACCTGCGGCGCTCTCTACCGGATTAGTCGTTACGTACCCGCCATTGGGCTGGCTGGTGCTGATTTATCTCAGTATTGTGCCCACAGCATTGGCTTACACCCTCTATGTGCGAGGGATGCAGAGCGTGCGAGCCACTACTGCCGCTACTATTTCGCTGCTCGAACCGCTTGGCTCGGCGCTACTTGCTATTCTGCTTCTGGGCGAACGATTCACGATGATCGGTATGATCGGCGCCGCCTTGCTCATTGCTAGCATCGTCGTGATTGCCCGACGCTAAGACAGCGCGCTACGACCATACCGGTACTGCAGATTGGATCGGGCACTAATCCGCTGCGTGGTGCGCATCTTGATGAACTGCATTGTTGGTAGTGAAGAAGGCCTTGAGCGTGTCGATCGGCAGCGGAAAGACTATCGTGCTATTCTTTTCAGTGGCAATTTCAGTTAACGTTTGCAGATAGCGCAGCTGCAACGTCACTGGTTCGCTAGCCAACACCTTGGCCGCTTCCGCCAGCGTGCGCGACGCCTGCAATTCACCATCAGCGTGGATCAATTTGGCCCGCTTCTCGCGCTCGGCTTCAGCCTGGCGGGCCATTGCGCGCTGCATGTTCTGCGGCAACTCAACATCCTTCACTTCGACAATAGTGACTTTGATGCCCCAAGGCTCGGTCTGCTCATCGATAATCTGCTGGAGCTTCTGATTAATCTTCTCGCGTTGCGCCAGCAGTTCATCGAGCTCAACCTGACCGACAACGCTCCGCAAGGTGGTTTGCGCAATTTGCATCGTGGCGCGGATGTAGTCCATCACCTTAGTTACGGCCCAGTTTGGATTGATGACCTGAAAGTAGAGAACTGCATTAACCTTAATAGTAACGTTGTCAAGCGTAATCACTTCTTGCACGGGCACATCCATCGTGATCACGCGCATATCAACCCGCACCATCCGCTCGAAGACAGGGATAACGAAGAAGATCCCTGGTCCACGCGGCCCCATCAGGCGGCCTAGGCGAAAGATAACCCCACGTTCATACTCAGGCACAATTTTGATTGCTGACAGCAAGATCATCAACGCGATAAAGGCCAACACGGCCAGACAAGCCAACAGGAAAAAGGTAATACTGCTCATAGAGTGTCTCCTTTCAGTATCCCTATCAGGCGCAAAAGCACGCCCTACGCTGATGATGATGACGGCAAGGACGAAGTAGACTCGTCTGGTTCAATCCGTCGGACAGTTAAACGCAACGCATAAATGCCAGTCACCCGCACAAATTCGCCCTCTTCAGCCGTACCATTTTCGCACACTGCCCGCCAGAGCGCCCCTTCGACAAAGACCATTCCTTCCGGATCGAGCCGCTTCCGCACCTCAGCTAGACGTCCGATCAAACTTTCCTGACCAGTCGCAACGGGACGGCTATACGAGCGCAATGCCAGCCAGACACCAGTAACAGCGAAAAGAGCGATCAACCCTGCCACAAGCATCACGACCCATAACGCTACTGCGACGCCAGGCGCTTGCGTCGCATCAAAGAGCGTTAACGCGCTGGCAATCATAACGCCCACTCCAATAACAGTCAGAGTTCCATGCGACGGCACGAAGAGATCGGCTGCGATCAACCCAAAGGCGATAAGAATGCCTACCAAGCTGAACCATTGTACTGGTAGCGCGATCAAACCAACCAATGCACCCAATAGCAACAAAACCCCCAACCCGGCAAGAATCCCAACTGTGGGGCTGAGGAATTCAGCATAAAATGCCAGGCCCGCCATGATCAATAAGATGAAGACAACGGTTGGATTTGCGAGCACCAATAAGAGGGCTTCAATCAGATTCACTTCGACAACTAATGGGCGCGTACCAAGAGGAGAGAGTACAACTTGTCTGCCATCGGCAAGGGTAATTGATCGACCTTCCAGACGTTGCAAGAGTTCCGCGCGATCGCGTGCAACTAGATCAATGATGGGCGGACTAGATTCGAGCGCTTGCGCGGCTGTAGCGATAAATCCACTGCGCAACGCTGCTTCGGCCCACGAGACATCGCGATTACGCGCTACACCCCAAGCTATAATCTGTTGTAATTGTTCGCCAAGCAACAATTCCCGTGTCGTATCGCTGACATTTGACTCTGGCACAAACAGTGGCGTAGCAATGCCGAAACGGCTATCAGGCGCCATAGCTGCCACGTGGGCAGCCGGCAAGAGCCACGAACCGGCAGCACCCGCATTGTGACCTTCCGGGTGGATATAGACCACGACAGGCACTTTAGCTGCAGCGATTTCGTTAGCTAAGGAACGGGCCTCGGTTAAAACTGCTCCCCGTGGTGAGATCTGCACAATCAGCATCTGGGCATTAGCCGCTTCGGCTTCACGCAAAGCACGTCGGATATAACCAGTGGCATAACGATTGAGCACCCCATCGTATTCAACCAGATAAACCGGTTGCGTCGACTGTGCAGTCGCACCGGCGGCCAGTGTCAGCCATAGAAAGCCGATTAACACTATCTGTTTGATCCGGGTAGTCATAGGCACAGGTCGCATCGGCCAGTAGTCCCAGATCTGTCGCTCGAAGTGTCGCATAACGAGATACATAAACGCAGTATAACGGCGATATTGCGATCATACCGCGTTTGATAAGGTTGTCAATGAGCGCCGCGAATGGGAACGCGCTCCTTCACTTCTATTCCTGACCCGACTCATCGATATGACGTAGGGGCGTGCATGCATCTCGTGATCACCGGCCTTCACTTCTATTCCTGACCCGACTCATCGATATGACCGCGGGCCACGAAGCGCTTGATACGACGCTCCAGCTCGCTACGCGGCAGTAACACACGCCGTCCACAGGTTTCGCAGCTCAGACCAATATCGGCACCGAGACGAACGATCCGCCAGGTATCACCGCCGCACGCATGTGGCTTGCGTAACTGTACGATATCGTTCAGATAGAGGGGGATCGGTGGCGGCATCTGGATTACCCATTACTCTGTGCTTTAGCCTCAGCCCACCAGCTCATCAATTCGGTCAACGAGCAATCACGTAGCGATCGACCACTGCGCGCCGCCATCTGCTCAACCAGCCACAGACGCTGACGATAACGCGCGTTCGCTTCGCGCAATGCTGCTTCAGCATCAAGCTGTAACCAGTGCGCCAGCGTAGTCAGCGCAAAGAAGAGATCACCCAGTTCAGCCATCTGCGCAGGCGGATTAGGCGCAGCGCGCAGTTCGGCCAGCTCCTCTTCGACCTTTGCCCATACCTGGTCTATCGTTGTCCAGGTAAATCCAGCCCGAATAGCTTTACGGGCCAGTGTTTGTGCTGCCGCCAGCGCGGGTAACGCCTTCGGTACACCATCCAGCACACTGACGCGGGTCTGGCCTTTGGCTGCCAGCTCCTTAGCTTTCAGCTCTTCCCAGTTGCGCAAGACCTGACCAGTATCAGCGACTTCGACAGCACCGAAAACATGCGGATGCCGGAAAACCAACTTATCGGCGACTTGCTGGACCACGTCTTCGAGCGTAAACTGACCAGCCTGCCGGGCCATTTCGCTGTGGACAATGACTTGCATCAAAACATCGCCCAACTCTTCGCAGAGCTGCGCCATCGCCCCAGTGTCGAGTGCCTCTAACGCCTCGTAGACCTCTTCGAGCAATGCACTGCGTAACGACTGATGCGTCTGGCGCACATCCCAGGGACAACCATCGGGTCCAAGTAGACGACTAATCACCCAGCGCAACCGATCGAGACCGCACCGATCATCGGCTAGTGCCAGCGCCGGTATGATAAGTGCAAAGGTAGTCGCAGGCGGTAGCCTGATCCCAGCAAGATCAGGAATAAGGAGTGTCTGTATTGTTTCAGTAGGAAATGTAATTAACGTTAGCGGATGGTGCGGTGGGTAACGAACACTCAGGAGCGCGCTTAGAGCCGACCAGTCAACCGCTGCTTCACCCCAAATGAAGGCTGGCAGATGCGTCGCCAACGGGTAAGGCAAGCGTGGTGGCTGATAGCGGCCCAACCCGTGCTGTTCAACCCACGGTAACACTTGCGGATCGGGTGGTACCGTCGGTGCCTGCATAAGCCGATCAATTGCCCATACCTGCATCGCAGCTGGATCGAGCAGGCCTCGATCCAGCGCAAAGTTGAGCAATGCGGTTAGCACGGCGCTCATGGCGTCTCAGGGAAGGGTATTGGCAACGCATTCGGGTCGAAACCAGCGGCAATTTGTAATTCACCGCTCTGCTCGGCCTGTCGACGTAGCTCTTCGTACCAGGGCACAAATGTCTCTTGATAGAATTGGCCAGCATTGCGACGAATACGCAGTTGCTCAAATGAATCAAATGGACGTTGCGACTCGCGCTCGAGTACTTCGACGATGTGGAAGCCAAAATCAGACTGAACTATTTGCGGTGTGTTAAGCGGTAGTGAGAAAATAGCTTCCTCAAATGGAGCAACAAAATCGCCACGTGTCGCCCAACCCAAATCGCCACCATTGGCCGCCGAACCTGGATCGCGCGAGCGGGTCGCAGCCAGTGTAGCAAAATCGGCGCCCGCCTGCAATTCGGACAAGACTGTCTGTGCTGTCGCTTCATCAGCTACCAGAATATGGCGAGCACGTGCCATATCGGCCCGGGTATTGCGCGCGATAACCTCGAAGACGATCTGCTCTCGAGCTAGCACACTGCGTAGCTCGCTCACTTCTGTCGGATCGGCATCAGCGGCTAGTCGACTAAAAACAGCCTCATCCAGCGCTGCTGGATCTACGCCCATACCACGCTGGCGAGCATAGTGTAGCAGCAACTCGTTTTGGATCATCTGTTCGAAGATTTGCCGACGCAGATCATTTTCAACTACAATCTGTTCAATCTGCTCGCGCGTCTGACCAGCAGCCAATGCGTTAGCCACACCCGCGCCGATGGCGCGTTTGATCTCGGTATTGACATCGGCCACCGTGTAGATTTGCGTCCCCAACCGAAACGCTACCGGCGAACCGGTATCTTCCCACTGCCGCCCATTAGCCACACTCTGACAGCTGGTCAGCAGTAAGAGGGCAAGTAACCATAGCAGACGATGCATCGTTAGGTACTCCATATACCAAGAGGTCGCTATGCTTGATAGCAGAAGCGCGCAACTATAATGAACTGCGCGCATTAGAGTAATAATGGTAAATCAGCGCATTGCCCAGCCCCTGATCACCGCTCGCGCTCGTTACCGGTATTCTTTAGCGACAGAATAGCCATGAAGGCTTCTTGGGGAATCTCCACGCTCCCAACCATCTTCATACGCTTCTTGCCCTCTTTCTGCTTCTCGAGCAGTTTGCGTTTGCGCGTAACGTCACCGCCATAACACTTTGCCAGCACGTCTTTACGCAAGGCACGGATAGTCTCGCGGGCAATGATCTTCGAGCCAATGGCAGCCTGGATTGGCACTTCAAACATTTGGCGTGGGATCAGTTGGCGCAGTCGTTCCACTAGTTCGCGCCCTCGCTGATAGGCAAAATCGCGATGCACAATCAGCGATAGCGCGTCCACCGGCTGGCCATTGACCAGAATATCGAGCTTCACCAGATCCGCTTCTTGATAGCCGGCCAGATGGTAATCGAGCGACGCATAGCCCTGTGTGCGACTCTTGAGCTGGTCGTAGAAGTCGATCACAATCTCGGCCAACGGTATGCGATACTTTAACAGCACGCGCGTCGGATCGAGATAATCCATACTGACAAACACACCACGACGAGTCGTCACCAGATCCATGATCTTGCCGATGTAACGTTCCGGCGTAATAACGCTGATTTCGACCACTGGTTCTTCAATTGCCTCGATCCGGGACAAATCAGGCATTTCCGATGGATTAGAGACGGTGACAAGTTCACCGTCTGATAGCAATACCTGGTATTCGACTGATGGCGCGGTAATCAGCAGATCGAGGTTGTACTCCCGCTCAAGCCGCTCGCGGACAATCTCCATGTGAAGCAAGCCGAGAAAACCGCAGCGAAAACCGAAACCAAGTGCTGACGAACTTTCGGGCTGAAACGACAGCGCGGCGTCATTGAGCTTCAGGCGTTCGAGCGACTCACGCAACTCAGGATAAGCGTTTGAGTCAATTGGGTAGAGGCCGGCAAAGACCATCGGTTTCGCCGGACGATACCCCGGCAGCGGTTCACTAGCAGGAGCATCGGCCAGCGTGATCGTATCGCCAACCTGACAATCAGCTACACTCTTCAAACCAGTGGCAATATAGCCAACTTCACCTGCCACCAGCTCGTTGAGCGGGGTCATCGTCGGACGAAAGATACCGAGTTCGAGCGTTTCTGCTTGAGCGCCTGTGCCCATAAACCGTACCCGATCGCGCGTCGTGAAGACGCCATCGACCACACGCACGTAAGCAATCACCCCTTTATACGGATCGTAGTGGGAATCGAAGATGAGTGCACGCGCGGGCCGGTGGCGTTGACCGCGCGGTGGTGGGATACGCTTGACAATCGCCTCGAGAATCTCAGTTATGCCAATGCCCTCTTTGGCGGAAGCCAGAATCGCCTCTTCGGCAGGAATACCGAGCACCTTCTCAATCTCTTGCGCGACTTCTTCAGGATGCGCGCCCGGCAGATCAATTTTGTTCACGACTGGAATAATTACCAGATCATTTTCCAGCGCCAAATAGGTATTGGCTAGCGTTTGGGCTTCGATCCCTTGCGAGGCGTCAACGACCAACAACGCGCCTTCACAGGCAGCCAGCGAGCGATTTACCTCATAGCTAAAATCGACATGACCGGGTGTGTCGATCAGGTTGAGCTGATATACCTGACCATCAGCAGCGCGGTACTCCATACGTACTGGCTTGAGCTTGATCGTGATGCCCTTTTCACGCTCAAGATCGAGCGAATCGAGTAACTGTTCGCGCTGCTCGCGCTCGCTAATGGTGCGCGTTTGTTCGAGTAACCGATCGCTCAACGTCGTCTTCCCGTGATCGACGTGGGCGATAATGCTGAAGTTACGGATGTGAAATTGATCTGACATGTATTTTACAACCGGCAGCAAAGCTGCAAATGTTCTTTCGTGTCTATGTTGAAGTATACCATAGTCGTTTCACCATCTGGTGGTACTTCTCGAAGCTAATGGCGAGCGCCACGACCATCGCGTCCACAGCCGGACTCCGGTTATCACTCCAGCTTGATTAAAACAGACTACTGCCAGACCATAACAACGGTAATGTCTCTCAACTTCAATGGCATGGAGCGCTCCAGCCCGACTCAATACCAACGCCCAACCTGCGTGCACCTCAAAGGTTACCTCGCATTCAACAGACTGCTGGCACTTCTGGCATAATGTGCGAGAGAATAAAGATCGTTCGCCTCTCATTACGAGCTGCGCACACTAAGTCTAGCACTACTTGTTGCGCCAACGGATCCAATCCGCCGATTGGCTCATCAAGGATCAAGAGGCGAGAGGGAGACACAAGGGCGGCGATCAGGCCAACATCTCGTTTGTTGCCGCGTGAGTACGCACGCAGCGGACAATCAAGATCCTGCTTCAGTTAGCGCCAGAGTTGTTGCAGATAACAGCGATCGACAACCGATCCACGTTCACCGTTAAGCATAGCCAGTACTAGTGCGCGGTGGGTTGTTTGGCAAGGGTAATTCACTAGCCGATAGTCGACCTGTTGGCGGATGATGTAACCTTCACGCTGATGGTCGCGCCTAAAAACGAGGACTTATTCTCGAGTTGGTCGGATCACATCAAGTAGGATACGCAGCTTTGTGATCTTACCAGCTCTGTTGGGACTTAGAAAATCCAAGACTTCACCCAAGTCAACGGTCAGATCGATACCCTTTACCCCATGTTGGCGATCGTAGTAAACGGTCAGATCTTGCACCTCGATAACCGGTTCAGCCGTAGTGTACTCCTGTCACACTCGAACTCACACCCCAACCACACAATTGCGACCTTGCTGTTTCGCCGCATACAGAGCGTGATCGGCGCGATCAATCAGCTGCTCGATCACCTTATCGGCTGGCTGCCGATCAGTAACACCGGCGCTGATGGTGGTGTTCACAACGCCTTTCTCGGTATTAATTGACAGACCGGCGATCACTGCACGCAATCTTTCAGCCAGTCTCACTGCGGCGTTCACCTTCGTATTCGGTAGCAGCAGAATAAACTCTTCGCCGCCAAACCGACCGATCCAATCCGTCGATCGAATCTGGCGAGCTGCCGTCTGCGCAATTGTGCGCAAAATCTGATCGCCAACAAGATGACCATACCGATCGTTGATCTGCTTGAAGAAATCAACATCTATCATACACACGGCTAGTGGCCGATCAGCGCTAACGGCAACCGCAAATTCGTGCATCGCTACTTCGTAAAAGTAGCTACGATTATAGACACCGGTTAACCAGTCGATGCGCGCTAACTCTGCTTCGCGAGCTAGGGCCCGTTGCAGTTCACGATTGGCCATCTCTAGAGCAGCACGGGCTTGCGCCAGAGCCAGATGGGTGCGCACGCGTGCTAGCACTTCTGCCGGGTGGAACGGTTTGGTCACGTAATCAACCCCACCACACTCAAACGCGCGCACCTTATCATCAGTATCATCAAGTGCGCTGATAAAGATGACGGGAATATCGCTGGTTTCCGGATCAGACTTCAATTTTTGGCAGACCGTATAGCCGTCCATATCGGGCATACGGATATCGAGCAGGATTAGATCGGGTCGGATTGAACGAGCAGTTTCGAGCGCCATTGCTCCTCTGGTCACTGGTCGGACATCATACGACTGACCATTGAGCAATTGCGTCAAGAGGAGCAGACTAGCGGGCGTATCATCAACAATCAGGATAGTAGCAGAGCGATTGTTTGGCATGTATTGTACGGAAGCTTGTGCTATTAAACTACTGACTTTAACTATACTACACGATCAGTCGACAGAGAAGAAGGCAGCTGGTCCAGCCAGTTGATAACCGCCTCGTAATCAAACCTATCGATCCAACGCCGCAACTGACGTGCGTCGTCGGGCCGCTCGGGCTCGATGTGCGCAATGAGTTCTTGCAGGCGACGAAAGTTCGCTTCACGTGCTGCCTGCAGCAGTGCCGCACGCCATTCAGGAGGATATGCCTGCCCATCGAGCGTGGTGGTCACTGAAACGTCTGCCGGAACGTCAGCATACTCAAACTCAACTGCCAGATGTTGCTCGATCAGCTGTACCACGTCATAGTCACGAAACGGTTTGGGCAGAAAGCCATTCCCACCTGCCGCCAAGACGTGGGTCAACGTATCGCCAAACACCTGGGCCGACATCACAATGATGATCAGTCGCAGCAAACCTGGTTCACTAGCACAGGCATCACTGATGCGACGCGCCACAGCTAGACCATCGAGATTGGGCATACGCAGATCGATCCAGATCAGATGCGGTTGCCAGGAGCGCCACACATCCAATGCCGCCTGACCATCAGCTACTGATTGCACGGCGAATCCAAGCCGACGTAGCAGTGCTACCAACAACAGGGCGCTCGCAGGCTGGTCATCAGCCACAAGCATGCGATAGATTGGTTGCCCATTTCGCATACCAACCGGGTAACGAGTAGCAGGTTTAGCCGGCAGCGCCAACGGCGAGGTTATCGACGTTTGCAACGGTAAAGCGAGCATGAAACGTGCGCCGTGTCCGATCCCCTCGCTATACACTGAGAGATCGCCATTCATTAAGCGAGCCAGCTCATAACTGATACTCAACCCAAGCCCGGCTCCAGGTGTTGCTGCTTCCTGAGTTGTCTGCTGACCTTGAAAGAATGGCTGGAAGAGCTGCTGCTGTTCAAGCGGGGATATACCGATCCCTGTGTCGGTGACAATAAACAAGATTCGTTGCGAAGAGGCCAGTTCCACTCGTAATTGCACTTCCCCCTGATTCGTAAACTTGATAGCGTTACTAAGCAAATTGATCAGAATTTGCCGCAACTTCGCTTCATCACTAACAATAATCGTTGGCACCTCATCAGTGCAGATCACAGTAAAGCGCAACTGTTTCGCTTCCGCGCGTGGACGAAATAGCGTCTGCAGATCGCCGATCAACTGGCGCACATCAAGCGGCGCCTCCATATACGAATAGCGACCAGCTTCAATCTTAGCCAGATCGAGTACATCATTAATCAGTCGTAACAGATGTTCGCCACTGCGATTGATAATCTCGAGATATTCACGTTGGGTTGCCGTCAGATGATTGTCCCGCGCCAGTAATTGAGCAAAGCCTAACACTGCGTGCAACGGCGTGCGCAACTCGTGGCTGATGTTAGCTAGGAAAACGCTCTTGGCACGATTAGCTGCCTCGGCCCGCTGACGTGCTAAACGCAGTTCAATTTCGGCCTGTTTACGTGCCGTAATATCACGAGCAACGCCAAGCACCATCAGGCGCTGGCGATCATCACGTACAAATGCACTGACAATTTCGCCGTGAACGATATAACCATCACGGTGGATCAGATCGATCTCGGCCGTCCATGGAGGGGCAGTAGTAAGATCACCCTGCCACTCATGCAACATATAGGTGAGTGCCGACTGAACATACCGCGCTGAATCAGGTGTCAGAAAACTGGTAAGTGACAACTCCAGCGCCTCCGCAGCTGAATAACCAATCAGTTTACTCACCGACGGACTAAAGAAGGTGAACCGCCTCGTTTCAGTGTCGAGCAACCAGATCACATCGGTCGCATTTTCGGTAATTAGTCGGTAGCGTGCATCACTCGCACGCAAAGCCTCTTCCATCTGCTTGCGCTCGGTAATGTCGTGGATGACACTGATTGCATGCGGTATCCCGCGGATAGTCACCATTTGCGATGAAAGCAGACAGGTACGCAGCTCGCCATCACGTCGGCGAAATTGAAATTCAGCGCTGACACAGCCACCGTCTCGCTGCATCATCGTTATCCAGCGTTGCCTATCCTCCGGCGAACACCAGATGTTCAATGTCAAGCCATCTTTGCCCAATGCCTCTTCTTCACGATAACCGCTGAGCAGCGTGAAGCCCCGATTCACTTTGACAAACACGCCGTCGGTCAGCCGAGAAAGCAACACCGCGTCTGGCTGCGCTGCAAAAATGTGCTCAAGCTGCTGCAAAGTCTCACGCTGTTCAACAATCAGTTCTTGGTGCACAAGCAGAATCAACCCGAACGTCCATAAGGTGGTTGTGGCAATTGATATGAGATAAGTCGCCGTCTGCCAAGACGGCGACACAACCAGCCAGTTCTCTTCGGTAGCCAGCGTCACGCCCCGCAACGCAAAAAATAGCCCATTGAAAATGAAGACGCCAGCAAGAAATTGCATAATCGGTCGCAGATCGGGACGTAGTGCACGGAGGAAGCGTAAACCGATCACAAACGAACAGACTGCTACCACGACCGAAAAGATAATCCGTCGCAGCGGGGGCACGTCACCAGTCAACGCCAATTCCATGTAGATGACAAACAGCAGGAGGGCAATTAACCACAACCACTCGGGATGCCCGCGCTCGCCATAAAACCGCTCAACGCCGAAATACAGCAATAGCATACCGCCGGCCACCATCGTATGGCTGATGGCATGCACGACAAGGGGTATCGCGGCTACGTCACGCAGCGTTGTTAAGATGAGACCGATCGTCAACACACCCATCCCGATGGCCCAATACCACAGACCTGCGCGCAACCGATTGGTCAAGGCCAGACCAGTCAAAGCTGCTGTTTGCAAGGCGTTAGCAAGACTGAGAGCAATCGAGAGGGTGAGCAAGTCAACGTCCATTATAACTTCCTGCCTTTAATTAACATTCGTAGTTTCACCGGATAGTGACCTATGAGCGATAGGACAGATAAGAATCAACCATAGTACCATTATCCACCACGAAGCTCATAACTCCAACGCGCTATTGCCATGCCAGTCAGCGTCTTGATATGTCACTACATTTAGGTATAATGTAACGCACCACCATAGTTCGTTAGGTAATCCTCGGCCACGACGTAGCTAGCGATCTGCTCTGTGGACCTCATTTGCGCAGGAATCGGAATCGGCTATACGCATTCTACATCGCTTCGCAACTCAACAATTGCGATCTCTTCACTCCGTTAACCAGACGATTATGCATAGTTGCCAAAGAATGACCCGATTTTACCGCTCGCAACTATTGCGCGTGCTATACTGATACCCGCATATACCCAGCCATCTTGCTCTTGAGCTACATGCCCGCATCGATTTCGAAGCGAGCAAGCGCAATCGTTCGTTCAGGGAGGAACGATCATGACCCAAGGGGACACTGAAGCGCCTGCTAACGCACCACTTACGCTCCGTGCTCGTATCGACTTGTTACGACAAACCCGAAACCGGCTGGAACAAGGCGGCGGTCCCGAGCGGATCGCTCGGCAGCATCAAGCGGGGAAACTTACTGCTCGCGAGCGCATTAACCTGTTAATTGATCACGATACCTTTCAAGAACTCTACCTCTTTGCGCGCCATCGCTGCACTGCCTTCGGTATGGCCGGCAAAGAGATGCCTGGGGAAGGCGTCGTTACCGGTTGTGGCAGTGTGGATGGCCGTCAGGTATTCATTGCAGCGCAGGATTTTACTGTCGCCGGCGGTTCGGTTGGCGAAATGCACGCTGACAAGATCTGCCAGACGATGGATCTGGCGATGAAATGTGGTTCACCATTTATCACGATCAACGATAGCGGCGGAGCCCGGATTCAAGAGGGGATCGATGCACTCAGTGGTTATGGTCGCATCTTCTACCGCAATGTTCTGATGTCTGGAGTGGTGCCGCAGATCGCAATCATCGCTGGCCCTTGCGCTGGCGGTGCCGCATATTCTCCCGCCTTGATGGATTTTATCATTATGGTGCGTGGTAGCGAGATGTTCATCACTGGTCCAGAAGTGCTCAAACAGGTGACTGGCGAGCAGGTAACCGGTGAAGAACTCGGCGGACCAGAAGCACAGGTGCGCAGCGGTGTGGCCCACTTCATCGCTGAAAACGATCACGAGGCTATTGCCCTATGTAAACGACTTCTCAGCTTTCTGCCATCGAATAATCTCGAAGATCCTCCCGAGCGCGGCGATGGTGAGTTGCGCTTCTTTACTGACCCGGTTCTCGATACTTCTATCCCTGATGATCCCCGCGAACCGTATGATGTGATCCCAATTATAAAGCGATTAGTTGACGATGGCGACTTCCTCGAAGTGCAACGTGGGTTTGCCGATAATGCTGTGATTGGCTTTGCACGCATCGATGGTAATACGGTCGGAATTGTGGCAAACCAGCCGATGGTCATGGCTGGCGTGCTCGACATCGACGCTTCGGACAAGATTGCCCGCTTTGTCCGTTTCTGCAACGCTTTCAATATTCCCATTATTACCTTCGTTGATGTACCCGGCTTCCTACCCGGCGTCGCTCAAGAGCGCGGTGGTATTATTCGTCACGGTGCCAAGATGCTATTCGCCTACTCAGCAGCCACTGTACCCAAAATTACGATTATTCTGCGCAAGGCTTACGGCGGCGCCTACCTGGCGATGTGCGGCAAAGATCTAGGCGCAGACCGCGTTGCCGCTTGGCCTAGCAGTGAGATTGCTGTGATGGGGCCGGAGGGCGCTGTCAATATTATTTACCGCGATCAGATCAAGCAGGCAGCAGATCCAGCTGCTGCCCGTGCCGAGTTCGTGCGTCTCTACCGGGCTGAATTCGCCTCACCTTACGTCGGCGCAGCGCGTAACCTGATCGATAGCATTATCGTTCCCAGCGAGACGCGTCGTTATCTCAGCCTTGCGCTGGCGTCACTGCGCACGAAACGTGAATTTCGGCCACAGAAGAAGCACGGCTTGGTGCCGCTCTAAACTGACTGTATCTGAAGGAGGCCGCATGATCGATCCTAACGCTGATCCATTACTTACCGCCCTGCAAATCACAATCACTGGCATCAGTATTGTCTTCGTTGTCCTGGCAATCGTGGCTATGACGCTAGGTGCACTGAGCGCTAGTCAACGCCTGTTTCAACCAAAGGCACCGGCACTCTCCGCCACGCAGTCAACTGCGCAACCAACGACGCAGTCTGTGGCTGCCGATCAACTCGATCCGCAACTGATCGCCATCCTGACAGCGGCTGCAGTAGCTGCGCTTGACCAGCCAGTACGAGTGCTACGGGTGCGTTACCACCGTCAGCTACCAGTGGTTTGGGCTCGCTTAGGTCGCGTCAGTGTCTTGGCAGCGCGCCAGTTACGCCGCTAACGTCTGAGGTCCCTTCTGACTGCATTTGACCGGTCACCCCGGATCAATCGGTGTCGGTGACAACAAACGTTGGTGATCGCGTTCACAACGAGTGGAGCTAGTATGAAACGCTTACGGATTACGGTGAACGGTGTCAGCTACGAGGTGGAGGTTGAAGTATTGTCCGATGAGGAGGAGACGCCAATGCAGGCGTCCACCAGTTTTAATGCTTTACCGCCGCCAGCCAGGCCGTCTGCACCATCAACAACATCTGAGCCAGCCGCCACTCCCAATTCAAGTGCCACCGGCCCCGGCGTGCTTGTCTCACCAATTGCTGGGATTGTCGCCGAGATCAAGGTCAATGTTGGCGATCGCGTCAAAGAAAACGATCCTTTGGTCGTCATTGAAGCGATGAAGATGAACTCGAACGTGAGTTCGCCCATCGCCGGAACAATTCGCGCCATCAACGTTAAAGTCGGCGATTCGGTGCGGCAAGGTCAACCATTGCTGGAGTTTGCCTAATGGAATGGCTGATCGGCTTTTTCGAATCTAGCGGGTTAGCTCATTTGGCATGGGGCAACCTGCTCATGATCATCGTCGGGTGTGTGTTCATTTACCTGGCGATTGCGCGCAATTTTGAGCCGCTGCTGTTGGTACCGATCGGATTTGGCATCATCTTGGGCAATATGCCGTTCGAGCCAGGCATGGGCCAGGGAGTCTATGATCAAGGCAGTGTCCTGAACTATATCTATTTTGGCGTGATTACCGGCATATTCCCCCCTTTGATCTTCCTCGGTATCGGAGCTATGACCGACTTCTCGGCACTGATTGCCCAGCCGCGCCTGATCTTGCTCGGCGCCGCCGCTCAAATCGGGATCTTCTTCACCCTAGTTATGGCGGTCTTTCTTGGATCGAACCTACCCTTCCTCGATCTCGCCAGTGCGGACGATCCGATGCGACTACTGCGCGCTGCTGCCTCTATCGGCATTATCGGCGGTGCCGACGGCCCTACCGCTATTTTCATCACCTCACGACTGGCTCCCGATTTGCTCGGTGCAATCGCTGTGTCAGCCTATTCGTATATGGCGCTGGTGCCAGTAATCCAGCCGCCGATCATGCGCCTTTTGACCACCCGTGAAGAGCGCCTGATCCGTATGCCACCGCCAGCGGAAATCAACCGCACGCAACGCATTCTCTTCCCGATCATCGGTCTGATCGTCTGCGTATTGATCGTTCCTGATACGCTTCCGCTGCTGGGTATGCTCTTCTTCGGCAACCTTCTGAAAGAGAGCGGCGTCACTGAGCGGCTGGCGAAAACGGCGCGCAGTGCTCTTATTGATAGTGTTACGATCATGCTGGGGTTGACTGTCGGTGCCAGCACGCAGGCAAGCAATTTTCTCACACCGCGTTCTGTTGCTATTTTCGCCCTTGGTGCGTGTGCGTTTGCTATCTCGACCGCAGGCGGTGTGCTGTTTGCCAAATTCTACAACCTTTTTACGAAGAACAAGATCAATCCACTGATCGGAGCGGCGGGTGTCTCAGCAGTGCCCATGTCAGCCCGCGTTGCACATGCGGTCGCCCAAGAAGAGGACCGCCAGAATTTCCTCATCTGGCAGGCGATGTGTCCAAATGTCGCCGGGGTGATTGGTTCGGCAGTGGCAGCAGGCGTGTTGCTAGTTATTTTGCGCTGACTGGTGCTAACAGACGACGCGCCAGTTGTGGCCATTCAGGCATCATGCGCAAGGCGAGGCAGAGCATTACCAGATCAACGCTCTTTTCCTGGATCACAGCATCGGCCAACCACGGATCGCTGAGTTGACCTGAGCCAATGACAACCGCCTCACTGACCAGACGGCGAATACCAGCAATGAGCGGGATCGTCCAGCCGGGAAAGCGTGCCACATCGGGCGTGTAATGGTTGACTGTTATATCAAGCAATTGCACACCGGCGGCTACTGCTCGCCGCGCAATTAGGCGTGCATCCTGATAGCTAAGGCCGCCGGGTATTAGTTCAGCCGCCGGCATCCGGAGGCCGATCCATAAACGACGATTAAAGTGTTGCCGCAACTGTTCGAGGAGTGTTAACACGGGCAGGATTCGATCGTTGGCAGCACCATTCGCACCGTTATCAGACCAGCGGCCTGGTGATACCAGTCGTGCCAGCGCGCCGTCATCGGCAATTGAGAGAAAGATGCCGTCAGCACCGGCAGCTAGCGCGCGCCAGGCGGCAAGATGATAGTACTCGCTAAGGAGGGCGAGCTGGTATTGATCGGCTGGTGCTTCGAGCAAAAATGCGATCCGACTACCAAAAGCATGCGCCGCCGCTGTGAGGCGGCGCAAGCCAGGTAGGAAACAATCGTGCCAAATCCCCAGGTGAGTGACCCCAGGCGATGGCTTACAGATTAGCAGCGGCTCGGGAATGATTAACCCCACTCCTGCGCGTGCCCGTCGCTCGTAATAACTAACCAGCGCAGCATGGCAGAAGCCATCTTCACCAGCTATTCCGCTCGGAGCTGGCGCCATTACGATTCGATTCAGCAATTGCCGGCCGCTAATCTGTAGCGGCGTGAAGAGATTGGCCATACCACGCTCGATCGTACAATCTTCATCGTTGTAGCTGTAAGTATAGCCATAGAGTTCGATCTTCGACAAGATAGCCAGAAAATAGCCTAAGTTGATCTGGTATAGTAATAGCAAATTGTCGTCAACCTGCAATACCGTTTGAACCACATATGGCGTCTGCCCATTGTCTGGCTATCACCCGACCATGCTTTGCCCTAGCTATAGTGCTCAATGCGCTGTTTGGCAGCTTCTGGCTGACCTGGATTGTAACCACTGCTGCGCAACCATCCAGTCATACGAGCCGCTTACCGATAGTACGCACTGTCTACTTCCCTACTACGGGTCATCACTTATCGAACCGGGTTGGCTTTCTCGATTTCTGGCGCACAAATGGTCAGATCCACACCTTTGGCATGCCGATTAGTGAAGAGCTGGTTATTGACGGTCGCATCGTCCAGTATTTTGAACGCGCGCGCTTTGAATACCATCCTGAATACGTCGGTACACCGCAGCAGGTCCAGCTTGGGTTGATCGGGCGGGAGTGGATCGAACGCCAAAAAATACCGTTAGCAGCTGCTGAACCGATCGGCAGTGGTGCCTTCTTTCCTGAAACCGGGTATACCCTTGACGGTGAGTTTCTGGAATTTTGGGAGCGTCGCGGTGGGCTAGCGATTTTTGGCTTCCCCATCAGCGCTGAACATCTAGAAGACGGAACGATCGTTCAATACTTCGAGCGAGCACGGTTCCGCTACCAGCCGGAAGCGCTCTCACCCTTCTTGCGTCAGCAACAGGCCATATATGGCTTTGACCTTGACACGCTATCCGAAGTGCAGATCGATGACCTTGGGCGTGAACTGGCCCACTCGCTCGGTATCAATACCAAGCCAGTGACTCGTTTGGCTGGAGTGCCTGATTGGAGTCCGGCACTATGGACACGCCGGATCGAAGTCGATCTCGCTCGTCAATACCTCTTTGCTTACGAAGACGATTTGCTCGTCTTCACTGCACCAGTGGCAACCGGGCGGGACGGGTTTAACACACCACGCGGCGACTTTGCGATCTACTACCGGCTCCCCGAACAAACGATGGCAGATTGCCTAGGTGGTGAATGCTGGTACGTACCGAATATCCCGTGGGTGCAGTACGTGATCGGTGGCGTAGCCCTGCACGGTACCTATTGGCACAACGCACACGGCACTGGCACACGGATGTCACACGGTTGCATCAATCTACGGATTGATGACGCCCAGTGGCTATACGAATGGGCTGATATCGGTGTAACTGTCAGAGTGTATTGAGTGAAGAGCAATGATACCGTTCAGACCGATCCAACCCTGACACCATGATATAATAATGCTGAACTGCTGGCCGTGACATTGAGATTCCGCCATGCTTTACGTACCTGATGGAGTCCCGCCGCTCATCAACAGTTCGCTAGCCCGGGTCGAACGAGCCTTGCCCCAACCCGGCGAGATCTTAGTTAGGCAGGGTGGGCGTGTTGAACCCGATGATATCGTAGCGCGCGGCCTGCGTCCTAATGCGCCGCATGTTGTCAACCTAGCGCGGGCATTATTGATCCCGCCGGAGCAGGCGGCAAAGGCGGTAGTTGCTGCTATCGGCCAGCCTATCAAGGCTGGGACTGTACTAGCCCGTCGCCGCGGATTACCTGGACGCCGGGTCCTCAGCCCGGTCAATGGCGTCTTGCAAGCGGTTGATCCAGCAACAGGCTATGCTTTCATCAAGCCTGAACCAAGCCAGATCGCCCTAACCGCGGGGATCCGTGGCATTGTGATGGAAATTATCGCTAACCAGCGGGTCGTGATCGAAACGCCTGCTGCTCAGTTGTACGGCATCTGCGGATTTGGGCCTGATTGTCACGGTGTTACTCGCCTGCTAACCCTCGATCCCGACCAGCCAATCACTGACGAGATGGTCGATGCTCAGAGCATGTACGCGGTGCTGATTGGCGGTAGTGGCATCAGCGCGGCGGCGCTACGTAAGGCGGTTGAACATCAGGTACGCGGCATTATTATCGGCAGCATTGCTGAGCCTGAACTACAGGCCTTCTTTCGATGGGCTAATCGTATGCCCTGGACGATTGGCACCCGCAACTGGCAATGGGCCAGTCATATCGCTTCACCGCTTACCATTGTTCTCACGGAAGGGATCGGCAAAGCACCTATGGCGGCGCCACTCTTCGAGCTGCTCGCCAGCAACGATCGGCGCGAAGTCTTCATCGAGACTCAGACTAGCCTGCGCCACCCCCACCGTCGTCCACGCATCATCATCCCTCTTTCCCGCAGCAGCACAGCCGCCCTCGAACTGCATCGACCACCACTACGCCCGGGTGCATTGGTGCGCTTGCTCGACCACGATCACCTTGGTCAGACCGGGCGTGTGCGCAACCTGCCACTACTTCCGTACCGGCTCCCGTCGGGCGTGCGCGCCGCAGCTGTTGAAGTGCAGCTCGACACCGGGGAAGCGATCTGGCTACCACGCAGTTGTGTCGATGTCCTGGCCTGAAACCGGCCGACTTCGTCCCGAAAGCTGTTTCGCACTAGTGCTATTTCGGGTATACTAGTGGTCGGTAGTAGAAAACAATAACACTTCAAACGATACCGCGAGAGAATTCAATGACCTACCGTATCGTTGTAGTCGCCCGCACAAACCCCGTGCTACGCCGTCTGCCAGAAGTTCTGGCTGGCGACGCACAGGTGCAGATGTTTGAATCAGCTAATGATGCGCTCTGGTCGATCAGTAACGAACCACCAGATCTGGTGCTAAGTGAACTCGAACTCGACGAGATGAGCGGTCTCGATCTGGCTGAAATAGTACCCAATTTCGATCCACATACCCGCGTTGTCCTGTGGGGTAAGGGCATCAGCTCGGCCGAACGCGAGCGTGCGCGGGCTGCGGGCGTCACTACTATGCTTAGCGGTGAGGTTAGCATCGATGCCGTGCGCGCCGCAGTCACTACGGCACTCGATATGCCGCTTGAAGAACGAACACCATCCACCACGCAGACGACGCCAGCGCACATGGTTACCGACAAATCCCATTCCCAACCAGCGGCACCTCCAGCCTCCAGCGAGACGCCAGCTCCGGAATCGGCGCGTGCCGTTGCAGCTAGCGGTCAGAGTCAGCCACCGGTTGCCAAACCGGAATCTCCCACACCATCGGCAGATGAATCAACCCAACGCCGTGCATTCACGCCAGCACGGATAGTGTTGCCATCCCGCGCTGAGCGCGAAGCCGCTGAACGCGCCGCTCGCGAGGCGGCTGAACGCGAGGCTGCCGAGCGCGAAGCCGCTGAACGGACAGCTCGTGAGGCCCATAACAAAAGTGGACTGGCCGCGCGTTCACGTGCTACGGCAGAACGCCGCACAACGCCACCGTCCGCTCCTCCCAGCCCACCTGCGGCTGAAACGCCGCTTGGCTGGCGTAGCGATGGGCGCAATCTGATCGTCACTGAACAGAATATTGCTGCGATTCGTAGTGTGATGAGTCAGCTCGGTCAGGATCTTGGCACCCAAAGCATTATGCTGACTGACCGTGCTGGCATGATTTTGGTCGAAACCGGTGACAAAGGCAACCTGCCAATGATGATTGTTCTCCCCCTCCTCTCAACCGGTTTTTCGACGACAGGTGAAGTTGCCCGTCAGCTACGCGAAGATGATGCGACCAGCGTCTACATACACGAAGGCGTAAACATTGACCTTTACTGTTTCGATGTGGCACAACGCTTCTTACTAGTGCTAGTCTTTAACAAACGGGTAGCCAGTTCAAAGATCGGTGCGGTATGGGTAAATGCCAAACGTGCCATTCGCGAATTACGTGAAGTGCTAGCACGGTAGAGCACGATGAACCAAGGTAGGTATGCGTATAAAGCGTGCGACCGGCAGGGGCGAACCGTAATTCACCCCTGCCGTTTTGTGGTGACACTAGCACGCGGCGCAGTTCACAACAACGGCGCTAGTGGCATGGCCAGTTGAAACGCTATTATGAGCCCTGACAGTTGCCCATCCCGCGCAGCTATGGTATACTCGCGGCGGCCTCGCAAAACAGCACTAGTCTTCGCCAAACACAGCTTACGTCGTTTGCCAAAATTTGCGAGGTACGTTATACTGATTGTGAAAGGCAGAACAAAATAGGGTAGTGGTTCGCGCAGAGCTGGGCAGCAGCGGATTGCCAGACATAAACGCTGCGCAATGCCTGGTGTTGTCGAGCAGGAGGTAGGCGTTGTCAACGCGGACTCGTAACATTCTCATTATCGTAGGGGCGCTCGTCATCTCAATTGCCAGTCGCTTCTTCCTCTACACTGGCCCACCGCACGTCGAAGTCGCCGCTGAAGTCATCTTTGATGGCATTCCCAGCTTTCCCATCACCAATTCATTCCTCGTTACCATCATTATTGACATTTTCGTAATTGCGCTGGCCGTAGCCACCACTCGCAATCTACAGATGGTGCCACGCGGATTGCAAAATGTGATGGAGTTTGTCCTCGAGGCGCTGTACAACCTCTTCCGCAACATCAATCCGAAATACGTCGCAACTGCATTTCCACTAGTGGCGACGATTTTCCTGTTTGTGCTCTTCGGCAACTGGTTCGGGCTGCTGCCGGGGGTTGGCTCAATTGGGGTTTGTCACGAGAAGCACAAAGAAGAGAAGCACGGTGTTGTGATTGAAGAGCGTCTGGCGCTGGCTGGTCCGGCCAGTGTACTGGCCGCTGAAAGTGAAGAGATCCATGATACCTGCGCTGCCCAGGGTAAGAAGCTAATACCACTCTTCCGTGCCCCAGCAGCCGATCTCAACTTCACCTTCGCCATTGCCGTCATTTCGTTCGTATTCATCGAATACTGGGGGTTCCGCGCCCTCGGCCCTGGTTACCTGAAGAAGTTTTTCAACACGAATGGCATTATGTCGTTCGTGGGCATCATCGAGTTTATCTCAGAAATCGTCAAGCCCTTCGCGCTGGCCTTCCGTCTTTTCGGCAACATTTTCGCTGGCGAAGTGCTACTGGTAGTGATGGCCTTTCTGGTGCCACTCTTGCTGCCATTGCCCTTCTACGGCTTCGAGGTGTTTGTCGGTTTCATCCAGGCGTTGATCTTCGCCTTGTTGACCTACGCCTTCCTAAACATTGCCGTGACCGGCCACGACGAGGAGCACGCACACTAGATTCTTTCGCGCGGCTAATGCCGCGAGCATTTGATAACAAGGGTTCGTCGCAGAGTTTGCTATATTAAGGAGGCATCTCAATCATGGAGGGTCTGAATCTCGTCGCAACCGCGCTCGCAGTAGGTTTGGGCGCTATTGGGCCGGGGGTCGGCATCGGTATCATTGTGTCAGGCGCGGTGCAGGCGATTGGCCGCAATCCTGAAATCGAGAATCGGGTCGTCACCTACATGTTTATCGGTATCGCCTTTACCGAAGCGCTGGCGATCTTCGGTCTGGTGATTGCGTTCTTGATCGGTTTCGGCGTGTTGCAGTAGACCATTGCGCGTTACGGGAGGTTTGAAGGGTGGAAGCACTAGGTATTAACCTGACCCTATTTCTCGCGCAACTGATCCACTTTCTGCTCCTCATCTTCATTCTGCGCGCGCTGCTGTACCGGCCGGTGATGAACCTGCTCAACGAGCGCACCAGGCGGATCGAAGAGAGCGTCCGTGATGCTGAGAAAGTGCGCGAGCAGCTGGCCAACGCCAGACGTGATTATGAAGCCGAGCTAGCCAAAGCGCGCCAAGAGGCGGCCAAAATTGTGGCTCAAGCTCAAGAGCGCGCCAAGCAGCAGGAAGCTGAAATCATTGCGCAGGCCCGCCGTGAGGCCGAACGCCTAAAGGAAGAGGCACGCGCGCAGGCCGAGCAAGAGCGTGTCCGGATGTTAAGTGAGGCTAAGAGCCAAATTGCTGAACTGGTGACGTTGACAGCCAGCCGTGTGCTGGGCGCCGAATTGCAGGCTCGCGGCCACGATGCGTTGATTGCCGAGTCGCTGGCGGCGCTCGATCGCCGCAACTAACGTCGCAGCTCTGGTCAAAGCAGGCTGCGTGAGGAAACAGAGAGTATGGCAACGACCATTGACGCACGAGCATTGGCCACTCCGCTGGTCGAGGCGCTCCTGACTACGGCCGCTGAGCAGATTCGGGCAGCGGCACCGCGAATTGCCGGCCTGTCGGCTAGCGATGCCGCAGCGGCCCTGCCGGCTGATCTGTTGCCGCAGGTGCGCAACTTCTTGCTCACGATGGCCAAAGAAGGTCTCACTAGTGAGCTGACTGCAGTGGCTGCTGCCCTTCAGACCTACTTTGAGACTGGCGGCCGCGTAATTGATGCTAGTGTGACCAGCGCAATCGAGCTGACAAGTGAGCAGAAGGAGCGCATTGCCAACGAGTTGCGCCGACGCTACGGCGATGTGCATGTGACGTATCATGTAGATCCGACGCTGATTGGCGGTTTGATCATTCGGGTTGGCGACCAGGTGCTCGATAATAGCCTGCGCGCCCGCCTCAGCGCCATTCAGCGTGCATTGCAGGCAAGTTGATTTCAGCACTCAGCTCGCTGGCCCGGTATTGCCGGCTACCAGCGCGACGGAGTAGAGCATGACGACGATTACTGAAGAATTGATCGCCCGGCTGAAGCAGGGGATCACCAGCGGCGTCGACCTTCAGCCGCGTCAGGTCAATGTTGGCACGGTGATTGCCGTCGGTGACGGCGTCGCGCGGCTGTCCGGCCTTGATCAGGTCGTCGCCTCTGAGATCGTAGAATTCCCGCCTAAAGCTGGCCGGAATGAGTCGATTTACGGCATTGCCCTTAACCTTGAGCAAGATAGCGTCGCCGCAATCATTCTGGGCGATGACGAAACGATCCAAGAGGGGGATATGGTCACCTCGACCGGGCGCGTAATTTCGGTGCCGGTCGGTCAAGGCCTGTTGGGCCGTGTGGTGAATCCGCTCGGTCAGCCAATCGATGGCAAAGGCCCCATTATCTATGAGAAGACGCGTCCGATTGAGCGTATTGCCCCCGGCGTTATTACCCGCAAGTCGGTCGATACGCCGGTGCAGACCGGTATTATCGCGATTGATGCCCTGATTCCGATCGGTCGCGGTCAGCGTGAGCTGATTATCGGCGACCGCCAGACCGGCAAGACCGCAGTAGCCATCGACACGATCCTCAACCAGAAGGGTCAGGGGATGGTGTGCATCTACGTCGCGATTGGTCAGCGCCGTGCGCAGGTGGCGCAAGTGGTTGGTACGCTCGAGCGCTTCGGTGCGATGGAGTACACTATTGTCGTGTCGGCAACCGCTTCCGAAAGCGCTACTCTCCAGTATATCGCCCCCTATGCTGGGTGTGCGATTGGCGAAGAGATCATGGAGAATGGCGTGATGCTCAATGGGCAACTGGTTAAAGATGCCCTAATCGTCTACGACGACCTGAGCAAGCACGCCGTTGCGTACCGACAAGTTTCACTCCTGTTGCGCCGTCCGCCAGGCCGCGAGGCCTACCCCGGCGACGTGTTCTACCTGCACTCGCGGTTGCTCGAGCGTGCCGCCCGTCTCAACGAGGAATACGGTGGTGGTTCGCTGACGGCACTACCGGTGATCGAGACCCAGGCCAACGACGTGTCGGCCTACATTCCAACTAACGTGATCTCAATTACCGACGGTCAGATCTATCTTGAGTCCGACCTATTTAATGCTGGTCAGCGCCCGGCGCTCAACGTCGGTATTTCGGTGTCACGTGTCGGTAGTGCAGCTCAAACACGCGCGATGCGGGCTGTGGCTGGTAAACTGAAAGGTGAGCTGGCTCAGTTCCGCGACCTGGCCGCCTTTGCCCAGTTCGCCAGCGATCTTGATGCAACGACCAAGGCCCAGATCGAGCGTGGTCAGCGCCTACAAGAGCTGCTTAAGCAGCCCCAGTATCAACCACTGGCAGTCGAGGATCAGGTGGCCGTACTGTACGCGGCGACTAACAACTACCTCGATGATGTGCCGGTGCCGATGATTACGAAGTGGCGCGATGATTTTCTGGCCTTCTTGCGCACCGCCCATCCAGAGGTGCGGAAGCTGATCTACGACAATCGCTTTGATCGTAAATTCCCGTCGCCTGAAGTGAAAGAGGCACTGGAGTCGGCGATCAAAGAGTTCAAGGCAACCAGCAACTATAGCTAACGGCAACACCGGCGAGCGGGCATCACACTCGCTCGCTGGTTGCTTGACTGTAAAGGGTTCGATATGCCGAGCAGTCGTGAGATTAAGCGCCGCATCCGCTCTGTCAAAAACGTCGCACAAATTACTCGAGCGATGGAGATGGTGTCGGCTTCAAAGATGCGGCGCGCACAACGAAATGTGTTAGCTACCCGGCCTTACGCCGACCGTATGCGGGAGGTGATGGCTAACCTGACCGCACGGGTTGTTGGAGCAGCGCGCCGTGGGACGCTGCTCGAAAAGCGTGAAACGGTCAAGAGTGTGGCGCTACTGGTAGTGACTCCTGATCGCGGCCTCTGCGGCAGCCTTGTCGCCAATGTCCTGCGCCGCGCAGGACGCTTTATCACTGAGCAGCAGGCTATGGGCCGCACGGTTGATGTCTACACGTTCGGTCGTAAAGGTCGCGATTTCTTCTTGCGCGCCGGCTTTCCACCTGCTGGCGAAGCAACTCGGCTGGGAGACGCGCCCAAGCTGGAGGCGATACTCGGTGTAGCGATTAACGCTATCAGTGGTTTCCAGTCGGGTAAGTATGATGAACTCTACATTGTTTATAGCGAGTTCATCAATACCCTCGTGCAGCGACCAGCGATCAAGCAGTTGTTGCCGGTTGAAAGTCCTGATATTTCAACGACCACGAACGTTGACTACACCTACGAGCCGAGCGAAGAAGAAGTCTTGAACAGCATTCTACCGCGTTACGTTGAAACCCAGATCTACCAGGCGGTGCTCGAGAGTATCGCTAGTGAGCATAGCGCGCGGATGGTGGCGATGCGCAATGCCACGAACAACGCGAAAGATCTGGTGCGTGATCTGACGCTCTCGTTCAACAAAGCGCGGCAGGCCGCCATTACTAAAGAGGTCAGCGAGATCGCCTCAGGCGCCGCTGCACTCTCACCAGTTAATGCTTAGAGGAGGAGCCGATGCCGGCAAAGGGGGTTATTCAAGAGATTATCGGCGTGGTTATCCGGGCTAAGTTCCCGGAGGATCAGGTGCCGGAGATCTATAACGCAATCGAAATTCCGTTAGGGAATGGTAATCGCCTTGTCTGCGAAGTGCAGCAGCAGCTCGGCAATGGCGTGGTGAAGGCAGTCGCGATGGGTTCGACCGATGGTCTGCGTCGCGGTCTTGAAGTGATCGATACCGGACGCCCCATCGCTGTTCCCGTTGGCCCTGCTACACTAGGGCGGGTATTTAATGTGTTGGGTGACCCGATTGATGGGTTGCCCCCGATCGGTCCGGAGGTTGAGCGCCGACCTATTCATCGCGACCCGCCAAGCTTCGAAGAACAGAATACCCAGGCACAGATTTTTGAAACCGGTATTAAGGTGATCGACCTGATCGCACCGTTTACACGCGGCGGTAAGACGGCAATCTTCGGCGGCGCTGGCGTGGGCAAGACGGTCGTTATTCAGGAGCTGATCGCCAATATTGCTAAAGAGCAGTCGGGCTTCTCGGTCTTTGCTGGCGTCGGTGAGCGTTCGCGCGAAGGCAATGACCTCATCCACGAAATGAAAGAGGCCCGTATCGACGAGAATACCACCGTGTTCGACAAAACGGTGATGGTCTTCGGCCAGATGAACGAGCCGCCGGGGGCCCGTTTGCGAGTCGGTCTCACGGCATTGACCATGGCCGAATACTTCCGTGATGAAGGGCGCGATATTCTCCTCTTCATCGATAACATCTTCCGTTTTGTGCAGGCCGGTTCGGAAGTGTCGTCGCTACTGGGTCGTATGCCGTCGCAGGTGGGTTACCAGCCGACGCTCGGCACCGAGATGGGTGAACTCCAAGAACGAATTACATCGACCAGACGCGGTTCGATCACATCGATGCAAGCGGTGTATGTACCGGCAGACGACTACACCGACCCAGCACCGGCGACTGTGTTTAGCCACCTCGATGCGACTATCTCGCTTGAGCGTAGCATCGCTGAGCGCGCAATCTTCCCGGCGGTTGATCCGCTAGCTTCAACCTCGCGTATCCTCGATCCGAACATTGTGGGTGAGGAGCATTACCGAGTAGCCCAAGAAGTGAAGCGTGTGTTGCAGCGCTACAAGGATCTCAAGGACATTATCGCCATCCTTGGGATGGAAGAGCTGAGCGATGAAGACAAACTAACGGTCCAGCGCGCACGCAAGATTGAGCTGTTCTTCTCGCAGCCATTTACTGTAGCGCAGCAGTTTACCGGTCGCCCTGGTAAGTATGTGCCGGTGAAGAAGACGGTCGAGAGCTTCGCTCGTCTGCTCAAGGGCGAGGGTGATCACATTCCTGAGTCGTTCTTCTATATGCAGGGCGATTTCGACGACGTGCTGGCCGCATACGAGGCCAGCCAGAAGTAAGTTCGAGCTGGCGGCGTACAGCACCTTGTGCCGCCAGCTGAACTGAACGGTAGGCAGAAGGAGCAGTTTATGCCCATCCACCTGGAGATTGTCACTGCTGAGCGCGTGATCTTGTCGGACGATGTTGATATGATTAGCGCGCCGACCAAAGATGGCCGGGTCGGTATCCTGCCCCGCCACGCTCCGCTGATGACGATCCTCGAACCAGGCGAGCTAGACATTATCAAGAACGGTGAGCGAACCCCGTTTGCGGTATCGGGCGGGTTTATGGAAGTGCTGCCGCACCGGGTTACCATCCTGGCTGATACAGTTGAGCGTGCCGATGAGATCGATGAAGCGCGTGCGGAAGCAGCCCGTGCGGAAGCAGAAGCGCGACGACGAGAGGCCCAAAGTGAGCGCGATATGGCGCTGGCAGAGGCAAAGCTGCGTAAAGAGATGGTGCGTTTGCGCGTTGCCCAGCTCCATAAGATCAAGCGGCGACAAGGGTAACGTGTTCGTTTGACCGGCAAGGAAGCAAGACCGACAGAGGCGCGCAATGCGCCTCTTCGTTTTGATCTAGGGAGTACGCTGTACCCTCGATCGGTCGGCACCAATGGCCTCGCATCTGGGTCAATGACATGTTCGGGAAGGGGAACCGGTACCGTTGTACCGAATCTGTCCTGATAGCTGTACAATTGCGCCGCACAAAATCTAACCGGCATACGTCCATCGCTGCTAGACTTAGAACCGATGGCCGCCAGATGCCGATCAGCGTATGCTGTGCGCTATGACAGCCAGGACACATTGCCAGCGCTTGCCATCATTTGCTATAATACGGCGCGATTAATGATCCGGTAGACAGAACTCAGCCGGTTTGTCACCTTCATCCAACAGGAACAACTATGGCCCGCAAAATCGGGATTGATCTTGGCACAGCCAACGTTCTAGTTTACGTCAAAGGCAAAGGCATCGTCTTGTCGGAACCATCGGCGGTTGCGCTGAGTACACGTGACGGGCGAGTACGCGCCGTTGGCGCCGAAGCTATGGCGATGTTGGGCCGTGAACCAGAAAGTATCGAGGTGGTACGACCAATGCGCAACGGTGTCATCGCTGACTATGTGGTGACTGAAGAGATGTTGCGCCACTTTATCGGTCGTGCTGCCGGACGGTTTCGCTTCTCACGGCCTGAAGTGATGATCTGTATTCCCGCTGGCGTAACCAGCGTAGAGATGCGTGCTGTGCGCTACGCCGCTCTTGAAGCCGGTGCCGGTAAGGCTTATCTGATCCGTGAGCCGCTCGCCGCTGCAATTGGCGCCAATATTCCGATCGCGCAGCCCTCGGGTAATCTTGTCATTGACATTGGCGGTGGTACTACCGAAGTGGCAGTCATCTCGCTCAACGATATCGTAGTCAGCACGTCGGTACGAGTAGGTGGCAATCGATTTGATGGGGCGATTGCGTCGTATATCAAACGCAAGTACAATCTGGTGATCGGCGAACGCACCGCCGAAGCAGTCAAGATTGAGATTGGTTCTGCACTACCCCTCGACAAGCCCCTAGTGACACAGGTGCGCGGTCGCGATCAAGTAACCGGATTGCCGCGCACAATTCAGGTGGATAGTAACGAGATTACTGAAGCCATCCAGGAACCGCTTGAAGCGATTGTGAATGCGGTACGGGCCGTACTAGTCGAGACACCGCCCGAACTCAGCTCTGATATTATCGATAAGGGTATGGTAATGACCGGTGGTGGATCGATGCTGCGCCGGATCAACGACCTTCTAACTGAGGTAACGGGCGTGCCCTGCTATGTCGCTGACCAACCTGCCTCGTGCGTGGCAATCGGCACCGGCCTCGCTTTGGAAAACCTCGACGTGTTGTACGATAGCCTCAGTGGGTTGGATCTGACCTGATGTCCAGACCATCGAGTAGGGGCGCTTTAGGGTTGCGCCCCGCTCAACCAGTCAGTACTACCCACCTCCAAGCGGAAAAGCTTGTCTCTTCCCCTACGGATGCAGGATCTCCTGGGCGATATCGATCGGATGATGACCACCGTGCAATAGATTGTGACGCATTTGCGCCATCTCAATCAGGTGTCCCTGCTCGTGTGTGACCACCCAATTTCCCTGATGTAACAACGGCACCGGCCCGTAGATTTCGTGATGACCAATCCGTTGCCATGCCGCTGGCGTAAGCCCACGCAACAGACTCAGCGTTTGCTGACGACTAGTCACATACTGCTCGAGCAGTTCGTCGATTGGTACGGTACGATACTTCACGGCCGAGCGCAGAGTGGGCGGATGAGCTGATGACAGTTTCGGCTGATTCGTCTCTAAAATCATCCAGGCTCGTTCACGAAAGACGATATCCATATCGGTGAGATGGCCGATCAGGTCTTTGAAGGCTGGGAACCCATTGACTGGCGTCGCCAATTGTGCTTCGCTCAGACCAGCCACCAACGCCTGGACTGTTTTCAACCCCTGCTCGAGCCGCCGGACGATCGCATGCTGCCCTAGGGTTCCCATACTATCGACAATGCGAAATTCGATAAAACCTTCGCGCACAGTACCGCATTCAGGGCAGAAGGGCGGCGGATCGCCTTCCATCAAGCGACCACAGGTGCAACAGACAAACAGATCGCCTAGCTCGGTGTAGGTAAGATCGCGACCTGCCGCCAGAGCTTGCGCTGCTCGCTCGAGCAATTCACGTTGAAAAGCACTGGTGCCAGTGACGGGGCCAGATACGGTCACTCCCGGTTCCAGTCCACTCAGCGCCCGATTGATATTGGTGAAAGTCTGCGACACTTCACCTAATCGACGCAGTGCCTGTTCAGCACGCACCTGCTTAACTGCTGCTGATGCTTCGAACAAGCGGGCAATGTTGAAGAAGCGTTCACGGCGCGCCTGTTTGGCCCAAACCGCATATGCGGCTTGACCGACACTCATACTCACAAATTGGCGGCGATCCTCTGCGTCGTTGGTTGCCATACCTTCTGCTCCGAATCAAAATTGCTTAACATTCATTGGCATAGGTAGAGTGCAAGAATGGGGTGCGTAACTGGACCCAACTTGCGGACGCCGGACCTTAAACGGTAATGCCCGGCGCGCAGTCCGCTTAGAATTAGCCCTCGTGTGGATTGCGGTGTTGTACCAGTTCGACCAACACGCCTTGCCCACCAGCTTTGGGATGGACAAAAGCGACCAGCGTATTGTGAATACCAGGACGTGGTTCACGATCGATCAAGGGAATACCGCGCTCTTGCAACTTGGCAAGCGCAGCATTGATATCATCGACCCGGTAAGCGATATGGTGCATGCCCGGACCTTTTTCGCGAAGAAAACGGGCAAAGCTGGCTTGGTCACTAGTAGGGGCGATCAACTCGATCAGCACGTCACCAAACCGGGCCACACCAATTGCCGCATGACGCTCGGGCAGTTCGATCCGTTCCCATTCGGTTATGTCATAAGCTGCGCGATAAAAATCGATTGCCGCTTCGAGATCGGCAACGACCAATCCAACATGATCAACCGCAGTAAACATCGCCCTCTCCTTCATGTTTCCACCGTTACGCCGATGGATGTAGCATATCATAGCACAGGCGGATAACAAGATTATTGACAGTCATTTGGGGTTGACTACAATGAACAGCAATGACGCACGCAGCTGATGACCTCACAACCGGTATGCTGAGTATGCTTGCAGCGGCTTCCCGGCTTTTGCACGAGGAACGACCGCTGGTTCAGCGTATTCATCGCCTCTTTGGTCTGCTCCGGCTAGCCGCCCGCTATCGCGATGGACGCCTGACCTGCTGGCTGCAATCAGCCCGCCCAGGATCCAGCCGCCAACAGATCTTTTCCCCCGAGTCGTGGGCGTATCCATGGGACGACAACCTCACCCGCTCAGTCGCACTGGGAGGCAAGACAGTAACGAAAACCATTGCCTTGGGCGGTAGTCTATCAACAGAAAGCTTACCAGTCATTTCAGCCGGATATCTGGGCGCGCCGATCTTCTGGGGTGGCCGGCTGTGGGGTATTCTCGAATTGCGTAGTGATGATCAACGTCAGTTTAACAGCCGCGTGGTTGAATTGATTGAATCACTCAAAGCACAACTAGCCGCCGCAATCGCACAGGAAGGTGCGCGGACACCACAACTACCCGCGCCGCGTTTTGCTGGCGAAACACCACTTGGACTGACCTTGTCACCCTCGTTGCGGCAGAAAATTATTGCTTTGAACGAACAGCTTGAGCTTACGATTGACTTGCACGAATTGTTGGGGATCATTTTGCGACGGGCGCTGGAAGGCAGCGGCGCTGAAGCCGGCGCTATTGCACTAGTTGATCATGAACGAAGCGAACTCGTGCTTCACCTCTACGAAGGATATGACACCGAACGACGCAGCCCAGGACTGACTGGAATGCCGCGCCAGCATTGGACCTGGGATATCGGCCTGGCTGGTCAGGCAGTCCGCATGCGGCGCTCGCTGCTGGTGCGCGACGCCGGACGCGAGCCAGGCTTGCCCAATGGGATACCCTTCTTGGCTGAGCTAGCTGCACCAATTATGGCTGACGATCAGCCATTGGCCGTACTGATTCTACATAGTCGCCGGGCAAATACCTTCAACGAAGAAGTACTCTCGTTTATCGACGCACTTCGCGAACGGTCGGGGCGACCACTAGCACGTGCCATCTCGTACCAGTCGGCGTATGAAACCTCGTACCATTTAGGTCAGGTCTTTAGTAGTCTACCGATCGGATTAGCACTACTCGATTTGAATGGGCGGGTGATCCGGGCTAATCCAGCCTGGTATCAGGTATGGCGACTGGCTGAAGAGCTCCAGCGGCCCTCGTTTTACGTAGGGATTGATCTGGTTGAACATCTGCTGACACGACTGGCCGATCCATTCCGGCTGAGCGAGTTTTGCGATCTCGGCCAGCGAACCCCCAACCAGGTCTTCGAGACGAGCCTTCAGCTACGCCAGCCGTACCAAGAATTGCACGTACTCTCGGTACCGACCCGCGACAGTCAGCAACAATTGACCGGGCGTCTGTGGGTGGTGAGTGATCGCACGCGTGAGCGCGAATCTGACCGACTGAAAGATGAGTTTATCGGGATTGTGTCACACGAATTGCGCACCCCGTTGACTTCAATTTTAGGGTACACCGAGATTTTGCTGAATCGCCAGGATCTTGATGAAGCCAGTCGGCGCGAGTTTCTGACGACAGTTTCGAACGAAGCCGAGCGCCTGCATAAGCTGGTTAAGGATCTGCTCGACGTCTCGCGGCTAGAGGCAGGGGTGGTAAAACTCAACCGCTGGGCGGTCGGATTATGGCAGGTGATCGAAGAACTAACGCTGCAACTGCATACCCAATTGGTACAGCACAAGTTACTGATCGACGCGCGCACGCCCTTACCGCCAGTGTTTGCCGATCGCGATAAAGTTAAACAAATTATCTTTAACCTGCTCAGTAATGCGATCAAGTATAGCCCAGAACGTACCGAGATTCAGTTGACGATCCGTTGCGCGGATACAGCGGACTTACCACCTGGACATCCGACCGGGCAATGGATGCTGATAACCGTGCGGGATCAGGGGATCGGGATTGCTCCCGACGATCAGGCGCGGCTGTTCGAGCGGTTCCAGCGGGTTGACAATAGCAACACTCGCCAGAAGAGCGGTGTTGGGCTAGGCTTGTATATCACCCGGCTACTCGTAGAATTACACGGTGGTCGAATCTGGGTGCAGAGTGAGGTGGGTGTTGGCAGCAGTTTTTCATTTACCTTACCGTTATGGACTGCTACGCGCGGCGAGCTAATCGGTGATGAGAGCAGTGATAGCGGGTAGGATGAGCCGAAAAGCATTTGATGAGATGAGAGAAACTTTGAACCTGGCCCAATCATGCTACGTATGGCGCATCTCGATGCAGTGAAGACGTTATTTCTCTCGTTCCTCTGCACATAGTCCATACTGAATCAAACTGTATCGCTGACACGATCAGCCGCAGCGACTTATCGCTCGCTCAAAGGGCGACACCGGTCTAGCCTGGACGATCGAGCTGTACATAGTGTTTCTTACCACCACGTGCTATCCCACACCAGCACCGGTACATTGCCGTTATCTGACGCTTGAGAGAGTTATTTGGATTGAGACGCTAGTCCAACTGATCCGGTCAGTCAGGAGCGGATAGCTGGCAGCAGCATCGTTTGCGCACGTGCTAGCAAGGTACAAAATCGTAAGCCTTGGGCATCGTTTACGCTAAAGGTTCAGACAACACCGATTTAGGCCGATTGTGACGGATGGACAGACATACCCGGCCATGCGTTCGCGTAGAGGGAAGAACAGACTAAAACGGAGGATCACCGCAAAACAAACGGGTAGGACGACGCTGGTCCCACCCGTCTGTGCAGCAACCAATGCGAGTAGGGGCGCTCAGGCCGCTTGCTCCACATACCCCTGCAGCAGCTCGACCAGCAAACGCACACCAACACCAGTCGCGCCCCGTGACTGATAAGCGCGCTTCGGTTCATCTACCCAGGCAGTACCAGCGATATCGAGATGCGCCCATGGGAAATCGCCCACAAAAGCGGCCAGAAAACCGGCAGCTGTAATCGCGCCGCCGTAGCGGCCACCGGTATTCTTGAGATCGGCGATCTCACTCTTCATGGCGTCGCGATACTCATCCCACAGCGGTAATTGCCAGACCCGCTCAGCCGTTGCTTCCCCTGCGGCAATCAACCGATTCGCCAGTTCTTGATTGTTTCCCATCAGCCCAATTGCATGCGGACCGAGCGCAACCATTATCGCGCCGGTAAGCGTCGCCAGATCGACAATCGCCGCCGGCTGATAACGCTGGGCATAGAAGAGACCGTCAGCTAGGACAATACGACCTTCAGCATCGGTATTTAGCACTTCGATCGTCTTACCGCTGAGCGTGCGTACAATATCACCGGGACGGTATGCAGTACCACTCGGCATATTTTCAGCAGCACACACAATCCCGACCACATGGAGCGGCAACTGCAACTCGGCCACCGCCTGTATCGCACCTAATACCGCAGCAGCGCCACTCATATCCATCTTCATGTCATCCATCTTCTCAGCCGGTTTAATGCTGATACCGCCCGTGTCGAAGGTAATCCCCTTGCCAACGAGGCAGATGGTTGGGCCCTTCCCAGCAGAGCCGTATTCCATTACGATAAAGCGCGGTTCGTTGGCCGAACCCTGACCAACGGCCAGAATACCACCAAAACCCTGCGCAATCAACTGTGCTTTGTCCAGTACTGTCACCTGTAGCGCGAAGCGCTCACCCAATTCAAGCGCTATCTGCCCAAGGAAAGCTGGCGTTACCTCGTTGCCGGGACCGTTCGCCAAGTCGCGAGCAAAAGCGGTAGCGCGAGCAATGATCTGACCACGCCGGATACCAGCCGCCGCCACTTCAGCATCCGCACCGACCTGCAAGACAGCGCGTGGGGTTGGCGTCTCTTCGCGATCACTCTTATAGCGCGTGTAGCGATACGCACCCAGAACGCTGCCCTCGGCAAACGCCTGACCGAAGACAGCGGGTGGCAATGGTAGGTCACCATGACAGCCGAGATGATAGGTTGCTACTTTCAATTCACGCGCACGCTGAACGGCGAGAGCTGCTGCCTGCCGCACCGTATCGGCGGTAATGTTCGCTCGTTTCCCCAGACCAAGCAGTAGCAAACGACGAGCAGGCAAAGCACCGCGGGGGTAAAGTAGGGTTTGCTGCTTGAATCGACCAGTAGCATCGCCAGCCTCGCATAATTCAGCTACTGCCGGTGGTAAGACGTCATCTTCGGCGTACAGCAAAACGGCCAGATCAGATGCACCAGTCAGGAGGTCACCGCTCTGAACTTCGCATTCCATGACAACCTCGGAATAGATAATGAGACATTAGTTTCAGGGCTTATTGTACGAAGGTATAAGCCCCCCGTCAACTGCAAGCACACCGTCGCTATGAGGCAGCCTCAAGGATCAAGTTAACCCTATGGTACAATGGGGGCAAGGCATGTAGTGCAGGGAGCGAACATGACACCCATCATTCAAGTCGGTCTTGGCGGCGTTGGGCGTGCACTAGCGCGCCAGATCCTGGCAGTCGCCCCCGCTATCCGGCGGCGATACGGGATCGATCTGCGCTACAGCGCACTGGTTGATAGTCGCGGCGCTATTGCTAGCGATCCAGCGCTAAGCGAAGCGCAGGTGCACCAGGCGCTCACTGTCAAAGAGGCCGGTGGCAGTCTCGACAACATTAGTGGAGCGATCACTGACCGGCATTGGATCGAACTTTTACCAGCGGCAACAGCTATCGTGGTTGATGTCACGGCTACTAGTGGTCAAGCAGCGCCATTGGCCGCTGCTGTTTCAGCCGGTCACCGAGTCGTTCTGGCTAATAAGCGACCTTTGTGTGAAGGATATGACCTCTTCGCAGCGTTGACCGAACGGGGTGCAACGCGTTATGAAGCCACCGTCGGCGCTGGCTTGCCAGTGATTAGCGTCTTACAGAGTCTGCTCGACAGTGGCGATGAAGTGCTGCGCATCGAAGCAGCCCTGAGCGGCACCCTCAGTTTTCTGATGAGCGAACTGGAAGCCGGACGCGGTTTCGCGGCAGCCGTGCGCACAGCCTATCAAATAGGCTACACGGAACCCGATCCACGGGATGACTTGAGTGGTGTAGATGTAGCGCGCAAGGCCTTGATTCTGGCCCGTACCTGCGGGCAGCATCTGCCGGCAGATGCAGTGACTGCCGAGTCACTCTTCCCGGCCCATCTGGCCACTGTGAGCGTCGCCGAGTTTCTCGATCGCCTAGATGAAGCTGAAACGCCAATCATGCAACGCCTGGCCGCAGCACACGCTGCCGGTCATACGTTGCGCTACCTCACACGCATTACTCCTGAGCACGTTGAAGTTGGCTTGCACGAAGTACCTGCCGATCATCCGCTGGCCAGTCTGCGCGGACCAGATAATCTGATCAGCTTCACGACCCGGCGCTATCATGATCGACCACTGGTAGTACGTGGGCCAGGGGCGGGTGTCGAAGTGACTGCAGCTGGCGTTCTGAGCGATATTATTGCCACAGCGCGCGAACTATGACAGTATCCGTCCTGCCTGCGAATAGCTAGTCAGACGACGATCGGGCGCAAATGACGTCCGATCGATCATTGATTGTTCTGCGTTGTCATCTTGACGACAATCGGCATCTAATCTTGAGCCAGAGCACACTTACAATTTATGCCTGTCGGCAATACTCATCGAGAATTGCTATCCATATGCATAGACGCAGAAGATAGCCGCTGCAGTGGTGGAGTGTTGCCTGCTTTGCATTACCTACGCCGATCTACGTTGCTGAACACGCTGTGGCGTGGATTACCGAGGAGGTTGCAGGTACGGACTACAGCAACTATGTTGCGCAATGTTGTTTACCCGCACTCAGAACGAAACGCTACAATCTTGATCCCACTAGCGTGCTAGCAGTAGGCTGTCGTGGCCTGGAAAAAAAACATAGTGTGTTACCTCGTTTGCCTGCAGATCATCAGCATTGCGATGTCGCGTCACATAGATAACGAGAGCGGCTGGCAAGCAATGGCAGCAGTAATCACCTTGACAAATGAAGATACAATCGGTATCAAATGGGCTAGTGACAAAAGCCCTTTCCCTGCTACGCGCTCTGTCAAATATGGTGCCTGCGCGCAGGTTGCCGATTGGTGTCTAACTACCCACACGTGTGCAACTACCGATGCCGAACATGTCCGTCAGACAATCACAGCATTGGCAGTGGAACAGCGCAGGCCTGGCACGCGCGCGATTGGCAACCCAGCAGTGCTGCAACTGATGGCTGACCATAGTATCGCGGCAGTCCTTCCAACCAGTGATCGGCTCCCGCAGACCGTGCCTGACTCCGGACAACACCGCCTACCTCAGTTGCTACACAGTAGCCTTTGTATGACTGATAACAACGATCCTGGCCCCAGGACTACCGACCTCACCCCCACCCATCGTATCGCTCACCATCAGCTAGGGCTAACATCCAGTGAACGGGACACAGTGCAAACTGATGCGCTTGTCACTGCTTTCATCGGCGAGGCTGCCCACACCAGGCTGCAGGCCCGGGCTCGGATGGGTATTGCTTGAGTTTTATGACGCGGCGTGTTACACTATGACGCACAGCGGCATGTTTTTCACCCCTGCCAGATGAAGGAGTCTTGCAATGAAGCACGAACACTCCCCGGAAGGGTTACCCCACTATGACCTGTACATCAACGGCGACTGGCAGCCGGCAAGCAACGGTCAGACTTTCACCGTCTACGATCCAGCCAATAGTCAGCCTCTGGCGATCTGTGCCAGCGCAACCCATGCTGATGTTGATCAAGCGATTGCCGCTGCTCGCGCCGCTTTTGACCATGGACCATGGCCTCACACCAGCCCGGCACGGCGAGCTGAGATTTTGCATGCCATTGCCGATGCACTAGAGGCGCGCAATTTTGAACTGGCTGAGATTGAGGCGCGAGACGCTGGTGTGCCATTGCGGAAAACGACGTACAATGATATCACGCTCGGCATTGAAATTTTGCGCGGTTGTGCTGAAATGGCGCGCAAGCACCCCTACGAGCCACTGCCTTGGAACGATTTGCCTTCTGTCTCGTGGAATTTTGTTTGGCGTGAGCCGATTGGCGTCTGCGCGCAGATTATTCCCTGGAATTATGCTTTTTGCATGGCAGCCTGGAAACTGGGCCCGGCACTAGCAACCGGCAATACAGTCGTCTTCAAACCGTCGTCGCTGGCCCCACTCAGCACACTAGCCATTTTTCAGACCATTCACGAATTGAATCTGCTGCCGAAAGGGGTCGTCAATCTCGTGCTCGGTCCGGGCAACGAGGTTGGTGAGTATTTGGCAGCCCATCCCAACGTCGACAAGGTAGCATTTACCGGCAGCACCGAAGTGGGCCGCAAGATTATGGCGCTGGCTGCGCCGCATATTAAGCGGGTAACGCTAGAGCTGGGCGGCAAAAATGCTATGCTGGTCTTGCCTGACGCCGATCTTGATCTGGTAGTGGATGGCGTATTGTGGGGAGCCTTTTACCATTCAGGCCAACTGTGCGAAGCCGGTTCGCGCTTGCTCGTCCCACGTCCGCTGCACGACACCTTGGTTGCGCGCTTGGTAGAACGAGTACGCGGTATGAAAATCGGAGATCCGATGGATCTGGAGACTGACATCGGGCCGCTCATTAGTGAACGGCAACGCGAGAAAGTCGAACGCTACATTGCCATTGGCCGCGAAGAAGGCGCTACGCTTGCCATCGGCGGCGGTCGTCCGCTGGGTGAAGCGTTTGCTCATGGATATTATGTCGAACCAACGATCTTCACCGGCGTGCGTCCTGACATGCGTATTGCCCGCGAAGAAATCTTCGGACCCGTCTTGGCCGTCATCGCCTATGACGAGATTGGCGAAGCGATCCGGATTGCCAATGACAGCATCTACGGTCTGGCTGCATCGGTCTGGTCACGCGATCTGCAACATGCGCTTGCAGTGGCGCAACGCATCCGAGCTGGCACGGTCTGGATCAACGAACACCATGTCCTCAACCCGCGCGCACCCTTTGGCGGCTATCGTCAGAGCGGGTTTGGCCGCGAGATGGGGCGCTACGGTCTTGACGAATATACCGAAGTCAAGCACATTCACGTTGATCTGATGCAGCGCCGCCAAGGTCGGTTGTGGTGGGACACCTTACTGCCCGAGTAGCAGTGAGGTATGTGGTGAGCCAGGATGACGACAGATATTACGCTCAATATTCAGCCCCATTACGTTACTATCGCCGAAGCAATGCGCACAATTGTGTCGTTTGATGGCGAAGGTCGGCTCATTGTCGCTTTTCGCAACGGTGTTAATTATGTACGCGGCCTGAGCGGCGATATGCTGCTCAAACGCGCATATGGGCATGGTCGCAAAGAACGACGGAAACTAAACGACGATGAGCGGCGGGCGGTGTTAAGCGAACTGCTTACCCACACTCAACAGTTGATTGCGCATCTCGAGGCCACAGCATCACCTACAGCACGCGATTGGTTCGATCGTATTCGCCGTTGGGATGTTGCGCAGCTAGAGGCGGAACGTGAACGGTTTCAGACTATCTACAAGCCGATCAGTATTGTGCCGCCAGATCAGTATCGGGCCCTGGTCTTGCAAGCAACTGAGGGATGCAGCTGGAACCGCTGTCATTTCTGCACCTTCTACCGCGACCGGCCATTTCGCATCCATTCGCCTGCCTCATTTCGCGACCATATTCAGCGGGTCAAATCCTTTGTCGGTGCTGGCCTCGGTTTGCGCAAGGCGATCTTTCTCGGCGATGCTAATGCCCTGATCGTTCCCCAACCACGCCTGCGCGAGCTGTTGCATGTCGTGCATGAGGCATTTGAAATCGGCCCCCAAGCCCATTTCAAGGGCATCTACGCCTTTCTCGATATTTTTGGAGCCGAGCGCAAAACCTTGGCCGAATACCGTGAATTGGCCGCTGCTGGTGTGCGCCGCATCTATCTGGGACTGGAGAGCGGCAATGAGACTGTCTTTCGGCTATTGAATAAACCTGGCTCACCGGCAGAAGCAATTGAAGCCGTTCGGCTAATCAAAGCGGCAGGGATTGCAGTTGGAATCATCCTACTGGTCGGCGCCGGTGGTGACCGGTTTGCCGCCGAGCATGTTCGCGACTCTCTCGAGGTCATTGCCGCAATGCAACCTGGCCCAGGCGACATTGTCTATCTCTCCCCTCTTGTCGTATCACCTGATAGCCCCTATCTGGCGCAGTTGCACGCTGCCGGCAGTTCCCCGCTCGCAGCAACAGCGCTCGATGACCAGCTTGCTGAACTGAAACGTAGCGCGCGGGCAGTTGTCGGCTCTGGGGCCAAAGTGGTTATCTACCACATTGAGGAGTTTGTCTACTGATAGCCGATCAGCTGCGAGTAGGCCTACTAGCGTCAACAGGGTGGCAACCCTTTACATTTAGCTGTCTGTTCAGATATTTTACCCCTAGGAAGGAAGTTGGTGGGATTTGCCCAACCTCATTGCATTTGTGTCTAATCTCAGTGAAGTGAGCGGTCAAACATACACCCCTCACCCCTTCACTGGTCTGCTATAATGAGGTAGCGCAGATGAACGACTACTGGGTATAGGACAGCCAGCTCCATTTTACTGATCGGCCTACCAATGTCTGATCACAGCTCTGCTCAGCTCGACCCGGCGCGTATCACGCGCTACCTTAGCCCACATCAGGCGCACGCTCTTGCCCAGGGTCATTTACGACCGCACGAGCTCTACGCAGTTTGCGCCAATTTAGCCAACGGGCAATACACGCTCGCTACTTACCTCCCGCACCGTATAGTTACCCACCGTCTGACAACAACTGATGATCAACCTTGGTTGGAGTGGGTAGAAGGCTCGCTCCTCTTCGCTGACGTAAGCGGTTCGACTGCACTAGCCGAACGGCTGAGCAGCCTCGGCCGGGAAGGTGCCGAGATTGTGACTGATACACTCAACACCTACTTCGGCACACTAATCCGGCATATTCAGCAGGCTGGCGGTGATGTGATCAATTTTGGGGGCGATGCTCTGGTGGTCCTCTTCACCGATTCTGACCACGCCTACACGGCAACAATCGTAGCGCGCGATCTCTTGCGCACGCAGGCAGGTTTTGTCCGCAATGTGCCGGGAATTGGCTCATTCCCACTGACGATGCATATCGGGGTCGAGAGCGGTCGGATTGGGTTGGTGAGCGTCGGTCGGCCAGAGTCGCTGCATTATGGCGCAATAGGGGCATGTATCGAACGAGTGGCGCGCGCTGAGGAGTTGGGCGGCAGCGGTGAGATCGTTGTCGGACCACAGGCCTGGGCCGCTATTGCAGAACGGACGCATGGAGAACCTTTGGTCGATGGCTATGTGAAACTGACGACAATAGCTGGTGACCCTATCACCAGATTGCCACTGCCAACCGTTAACCCGCCGCCTACACGCGAAACGGCGCTGCACCTGATCTGGACAATCGAGCGGCTCAGACCGTATTTTCCAACCATCTTGGTCGATCGAATCGTGGCGGATCCGCAGCGACCGCAATTGGAAGCCGATTTGCGTCCGGTGTCAATTTTGTTTGCGCAGATTGGAGGATTGACGGCACTGGCAGAAACACTACCCACAGCTACTGCTGCACAAGTGATCAATGCGGTATGGCAAGTTTGCTTCACCGCAATCGAGCAGTATGGTGGTTATGTCAATAAAATCGATCTATCGGCTGACGGCAACAAAATTCTCGCCATTTTTGGTGCCCCGATTGCCCAAGAAGATCACAACGAGCGAGCTGCGCATGCGGCGCTCGAACTGTACCGCAGCTTTACTGCGCTTATCGCCAATCGACCAGCGGATGTTAGCCTAGAGCAGCTTCGCTTGCGCATTGGTTTGAATAGTGGGAATGTCTTTGCAGGCAATGTCGGCGACATTGAACGCAAAGAATACACCGTGATGGGCGATGCGGTCAATGTGGCAGCGCGGGTGATGGCCCATAGCGATTGGGGCGAGATCCGCGCCACTACCACGTTTGCCATTAGTAGCGGCACGCTTATGACCTTCGCCGATTCACGCGTAGTCGCCGCGCGTGGTAAACGCGAACCGTTAGAACTGTTGCGGTTGGTGGGCGAACGTGAACCGCCAGCGACGTCGTTTCAACATGCGATTGTGGGCCGCCAGCACGAGCTAGCCTGGTTGCAAGAGCGACTAGAACTAGCGCTAGCCGGACAGGGACGGGTCGTGCGGGTTAATGGCGAAGCTGGTATCGGCAAAACGCGCCTGGCAGCGGAACTGCTGGTACGCAGCGTACCACGTAACACTCGTATTATTACCGTGCGCTGTCTATCGTATCAGCAGAGCGCAACGTATGCCCCCTGGAGCGATGCGATGCAGGCGCTGTGCTCCATTCCTGCCGACGCCGATCAGGCCACACGCGCTGCACGTTTGCGTCAGGTATTAGCAGAAGCTGGCATTGATGATAGCTGGACGCCCATTGTGGCTGATCTAGTAAAGCTTGATGTTGATGATAACCCGATTACCCGCACGCTCGATCCGCAACAGCGGCAAGAGCGACGCTTCGCGATTCTGCGTGCCATTATCCACACTGCTGCTGCTACAAATGGTCTGATTCTTGTTTTTGACAACTTACAGTGGGCGGATCGGATCTCACTCGATCTTTGGCGATACATCGCCAGCTCGATTGCGCAAGCGCCAATTTTTATGCTGGGCCTCCATCGCGACGCCCTATCCTGGGATCAGGATCCGTTGGCAGATGGGGCTGAGGTGTTAACGCTGAGCGCATTGCCGGCAGCTGATAGCGCAGCGCTGCTTGCTGCCATCCCTGCCAGCAAGCAACTGGATCCGCAAGTGCAGGTACAGATTATCGCACGCGCTGCTGGCAATCCTCTCTTTATCGAAGAGCTGGTACGCGCCTTGCGGCAAGGGACGGCTACTCCCAATGAATTACCCGATAGCCTAAGCGGCCTGTTGCTGGCCCGGATTGATCAGCTTGATGAGCGTTCGCGTTCTTTGCTTCGTGTTGCCGCAGTAATTGGTCAACGGTTTCCATTGCCGGTACTGCAAGCCGTCTACAACGATGATCTCCGACAGGTGATTGAGTATGTCAGTCGGCTCGATGCGCAGGAACTCACACTACTCGAACGCGAAACACCAGAACGGACGCATGTCTTCCGCCATGCGCTTCTCCAAGAGGTTACGTACCAGAGTATGCTCTTTTCGCGTCGACGCGAGCTGCACCGGCGCGTCGGCGAATATCTCGAACAACAGTACGCTCGCGAGTTATCTCAGGTGCAGCGCGCCATGAACGCCACACGCCAACACCAATACATTCAGATCGGGCGCAATGGTCCATTTACGACTCGCGCCGTCCGGGCAATTGGTAGCCCGATCTTTCTGCTTGCTCACCACTACCGGCTCAGCGATGCACCGGAACGAGCTGTGCAGTACCTGCTGCTGGCTGGTCATCTGGCGCGCGACGAATATGCCAATGAACAGGCGATGACTTATTACCGGTGGGCGATCGAGATCATTGGTGCACGGGGTGATGATCCGCATCTGTGGGAAGCCATGGAGGCACTAGGCGACACGCAGGCAGTATTAGGCCAATACGACGAAGCGCAGCAGACTTATCAGCAGTTACTGCTTTTAGGCAATGATCGCCTCCCACCAGTAGTGCAGGCAGAAATTTTGCGATCATGGGGCGATGCGCTTGAAAAGCAGGGGCGATATCAGGAAGCACTCGAATATTTGCGTCGCGCCGAAGCAGTTGCGAGCGTCGCGATCAATCACACACCGCCGTTGTTATTGGCTGCAATCGCCGCTGATCTGGCACAGACGCTAACCCGTCTGGCTGCATTCGATGAGGCTCTCGCTATGTGCGAGGCTGGATTAGCTCGCATCCGTAGTGACCAGCGCAGTATTGAAGATGAGCGGATCGTCGCTGAACTCCAACAACAGTTAGGCAAGATCTACGGAATGCGCGGGCGCTACGATCTGGCTCGTTATCACTTCTTGAATGCGCTGAGCGCCCAAGAATCGATTGATGATCTGTACGGTTGCGCCCGCACGCACAATAACCTTGGTTATCTGGCCCAGTTGCAGAGTGATTATGTTGCTGCTGTCGAACACTATACGCAGGCTGAGGAATTGGCCCGTAAGGTGAGCGCAAAATATATTTTGTCCAGCGTTCTACTGAACGCAGCGTATGCACACTACCGGTTGGCACAATATGACCTTGCCCAAACAGCCTGTCACAATGCGCTAGAACTCTTTACCGAGATGGGTGATCGGCTCGGTATGGCGCAAGCTGACGATACGCTAGGGATAATTGCGTATGCGCGCGGTGAGTATAAATACGCACTCCAGGTGTACCAACAGGCACTCACGATCTATTCAGAACAGCAGAATACTTATCAATACGGAAATACGTTGGCACTAGCAGCTCAGGCGGCGACAGCAAATAACGATCCAGTCACAGCACTATCCTTCGCTACCCAGGCACGGCAGATCGGTGAGCGCATTCAGGTGCCACAGTTAGTAGTCGAAGCGTTGTGCGCGGCTGCCGAAGCGCTGCTAGCCCAGGCGCGACGGACTGACAACGCCGTCGAGCGTAACCAACTGTTGCAAGAAGCCGCAGCGCAGGCGGCACACGCAGCAGAGCTAGCGGAGCAGATCGGCAGTCGTCTCGATTTTGCAGTGGCACTACGCTTACGTGGTGAAATTGCTGCTGAGCGTGATGAACAGTTTCGCGAGCTGTTCGGTAAGGCCTTAGAGATCTTTGCTGCAATTCATAGCCGTTTTGAACAGGCCTGCACTGCAGCTCGGTTTGGTTACGCGCTCAGCCGCCGAAACCTTCCCGAAGCTGCAACGTATCAAGAGTATGCCAGGCACGAGTTGGCCACTATTGGCGCCAACGGCGAGCTGCGCTGGCTAGTCGAGCACTCGAAGGAGGGGTAATATGTCTCAGTCCGCGGTTGAGCAGATTATTGGTCGAGCCGTCGTAGATGCTGAATTTCGCGCCCAACTGATTGCCGATGCCCGCGCCGCCTGCGCTGGCTATGATCTCACCGACGAAGAGCTGGAGGCGCTGGAGAAACTTGATGCCGAGAGTCTGCAAGCCTTTGCCGGTACCCTTGATCCGCGCCTTTCAAAGAGCGCTGGTCGCGGGTTTATTTAGACGATCAACTCTTTCAAGGTTGGAGAGGCCTAGTTATGTCGGAGCGGAGCGCCGAGCGACCTGAGCTTCATTTCGTGCCACGCGCGCTCCGTGATTTATTCTTGCCGCGCCGCATGCCACGCGAGGTGCGCGCTGCGGCTACTCAATGGCTGAACGCTGAACCGTTAGCACAGCTCCTACCGGCTGCGTTCGAGCTGCCCTTCGGGATCGAGCTCGACCCAGTCTCGATTCTGAGCGATCCGCGCCACCTCGCGATCATCGGTCCAGCGGCCAGCGGGCGAAGCCTGGCTCTGGCGCAAATTGCTCGACGCTGGCTGGACAGCTCATCTAGCGTACCGCTAGTACGGCTAACATTGAGCGAAATTGACACGCTCAGTCTGACACCACGGGCTATCACAGCGCGCGTGCTCGCGCGACTCAACCTCGCTCCCAATCCACTCGAACACAACCTCCCCTGCCTGTTGCTCATCGACGATTGGGAGATGCTACCACTCGCCCGGCGTGCCATCTGGCAACGCTTTCTGACCCGCCTGCCCGAACGTTGGCCGCAAGCGCACGTAGTAGTGACACTGCCGCCGGGCGAGCTGTGGCCGAGCTTTCGCCATCACGCTATTGCGCCGCTCTCGAGCGAGCGTCTGGAAGCCTGGATTTCCTGTCTATTCCCACACAGCAATCCCGATGAAATGCTGGCTATGTTCGAGCGTGATCCGCTGGTATTGCTCCGTGAGCGGCCGGCAGAAATGTTGATGCTAGCGTTGACCCAGCCGCTGAGCGGTTGGCCAGTGTCACGCGTCGCGTTGTACGAACGCATGGCGGCCTTTATCAATCCGATCTTGGCCACGGCGAGCGATCAGACACATTGGCGTATCGGTCATGCGGCGTACCATCTGTATCGACAAGCAGTTGCGCTCGCTAGTCAATCCGATCCTGACCCGACGATGATCCAACGGGCCGACGCCCACTGGCGTGCGCTTTGCGTACCGCTGGCTTTTGGTGCTGCGCCTGATCCGCGTCCGCTGATGAATAGTTTAGCGAACGCCAACCTCAATCTGCCCGAACGATTACTGTTATTGGCTCGCGCCTTACGCGAACGTCCCCGTCTCGATCCAGCGCTTAGCCGCCCCATTATCGACGAAATCTGCCAGTACGGCGGCGATGCGTTGGCGATGCTGGCACCAGCTTTACCGGTCATTCTGATTGATATTGGCCGCGCGCAACCGGCGCAGCTCGAGGAACTGCTGGAACGGATCCTAGCACGACTGGCGCCGGCAGCAGGAACAAACCTGTTGATCGCACTGCTCGACGCGAGTGATGCTCCGCCATCGCTGCGCTGGCAGGCGATCGAACTGCTCTGTCGCCGCCAGAGCCTACCACCACCCCTACCGACGTATGCCGACCTGATCAGCCAGGCCGGGCGCTGTTTACTGGCAAGCAGTCGGCCCGATACGGTCGATCAGTTAGCTAATCCTGCACTCCATCTCGGTTTGCGCCTGTTACTGAGCGGTGCAGCTGGCGAAGAGCGGCAGCGCCAGATCGCCCGCCATCTACTTGACCGCACTACGCTGCCGGCCAGTGTTCGCGCGCTGGCACCGGCGGCACTCACTGATAACGAACTCGTGCGGGCTGCAAGTGATTCAATGGCCGAAGTACGACAGGCAGCCCGCGCCATCTGGCTGCGCGCTGGTCAAACCCAACAACTGGCGCGCTTCATTACTCAACCGTATCATCCCTGGCTGGCACGGGATGAAGCGCTCGCCGACCTAGCAACCCATCCGGCTGGCCATACCACCCTGGCTGGCTTTGCCCTTAGTCGCCGTCTACCACTTGATCTCCGGCTGCGCGCTATCTACTGGCTGAGTCGATCACCAAATGGCACTGTTATTCTCAAACGCCTGCTCACTAATGTGAGCGAATCGGACGTCGTACGTGCGGCGGCAGCACGTGGGTTGGCACGTCAGCCTCAGTCTGTTACCATACTGGGCCCTCTGTTAGAGTCGCGCCATCCACCACTCTTGCGACGCGCTGTCGCCAAGGCTTTGGAGGCTATTGCCAGTACGGCTCAATCGGTAGCGTTGACAGCGCGCGCTACCCTACTAGCCGCGCTCGCTCAACCCGAACTCGACGCCACCTTGACCGTCAGCATCGTCACAGCGATTGGTCAGTACGGAGCACGAACAGCGCTAGCCGCACTGGGACGTCTGCTGGCACCAGCGTATGGAGTGCATCTGCTGGAAGCCTGGATTGCGGCGTTGCCAGCATTGATCGGCCCCGAGGATCAATGGCTGACGCAAGCCGGCCCTACGGCCACACGCGCGCTGCTAGCGGATCTCATCGTCACGACCGAGGAGATTACCGATGCAGCCGAAGTACCACTTGATCGGCCATCAGCCCTCATTGCTCGTCATGTCTTGCGGGTGAGCAGTGCTACCGTCTCTGCAATTAGCGTGCTCGGTCGTCGCTATCCCGCGTTGGAACCGGCTATTACTGCATTAATTGACGTTGCCTTACACGACACTAGTGCACCACGACCACTGGCCAATCTTCTGGCTGCATTGCCTCATAGCAATGTGGCCGCCATTGCCCGCAGTGCTACCACTGATCTACCGTTGCGGATTGCGGCCTTGCAAGCATTAGCCGCACAGCCAGCAAGCAGGCAGTATCTCATTCAACTCGCCCGTACCGGTGATGATGACCTGGCTTGTAACGCTCTTAATCAGCTGACACCGCCTTTCTCGGCCGATATCACTGCAGCGTTACTTCGGCTGATCAGTTCTGACCGATCTACAGCGGTGCGCCTGGCAGCATTGCAGGCGGTAGGTCGCTGCGCCGATCCAGCATTGACACCAACGTTGCTGAGCATCGCCACCAATGAACAGGAAGCGCCAACTATCCGCACCGCCGCGCTCGACGCTGCTGTCAACGTACCAGTATCACTGCTGATTGAGTGGATCACCACGCAGTCGGAACCAATGCGTAGCGCCGCCCTGCGTGCTCTTAGCCGCAGCGACCAACCTGCACCGGCACATTTGCTGCATCGCCTAGCGTTTGATGCCGAACGTGCTTGCGCGCTAGCGGCTGTGAATGCCCTGGCTCGTCAGGGCGAAGCTACAACGGCGATCCTCAGTCGTATTGTCCGTAGCCATCCCGATCTAACGGTACGTCTAACCGCCGCTGCTGCACTCCGCCATTTCACCATCACCGATGTAGTCGCAGTTTGCGTCGAAGCTCTACATGCACCGTATCCCGCATTGCAAACGCAGGCTTTCGCCCTGTTGGCCGATATCGAACCGACCCATCCCGCACTACGGCAACCACTAATCGACGCGCAAGCAGCGGAGGTCTTGCGGTTTCGCGCCCTCCAACATCTCAGTACCATCAATCCTGCTGATCCATATATTCACATTCTCGCCAGCGATCCAGAAGCAACGGAACGCTTGCGCTGCCACGCGATCGCCGCTCTGGCCCAACAAGATGATCCAGCGACCATTGACTTGTTGCGTCGACTGGCACTAGCCGACGACGCATCGCCCCGCGTGCGCTATACCGCCGTTATGGCACTAGATCAGCATTGCGCCAAACTGACGAACGCGGCAGCATTAGCGGCAATGGCTACCTTAGCCAGCTCAGCCATCCCGGAAGTGGCACTCTGGGTTGGCACATCCTTACTTGAGCGGCTGGTGCCAATCACCACGCCGGCAGTGTAAGTGGCAGCGGCAGGAACCCGGAAACAAAGTCGACTGACACCAGGATCGAGGAGAATTGAGGAGCTGCACGATGACCCACACCGACTTCATCACCACTAGCCGCGGCCTCCGCCGCAATAGTCCACCGATGCGCCTGTTTGAAAAGGCGAAACAGTTTGGCATCTGGAACCCGTCACTGATCGATTTCAGTCGCGATCGGCACGACTGGGAACAGTTACGCCCTGAAGAGCGCGATCTGTTGTTACGGCTTACGGCACTCTTTCAGGCTGGCGAAGAGGCGGTCACCCTCGATCTGCTGCCATTGATCGGTGCGGTTGCGCGTGAGGGACGACTGGAAGAGGAGCTGTATCTCACAACATTTTTGTTTGAAGAGGCCAAGCACACCGATTTCTTTGCCCGCTTCATTAGCGAAGTCGCGCGTGTCGATCCCGACCTTAGCCGGTATCATACGCCGAGCTACCGCGTATTGATCTATGAAGCATTACCGGCAGCTATGCACCGTCTGGAACATGATCCCTCGCCATTCAACCTTGCTGAAGCGTCGCTGACCTACAATATGATTGTTGAAGGCGTTCTGGCCGAGACGGGCTATCACGGATACTTCACTATTCTCGATACTCACCATCTGATGCCGGGGGTGCGCGAAGGTATTCGTCTGCTCAAGCAAGACGAATCACGCCACATTGCTTATGGGATCTATCTGCTTTCTCGTCTGATCGCCAGCGATGCGCGTATTTGGGATCATATCGTTGAGCGAATGAATGAGCTGGTCTTGCATGCAACGGGTGTCATCGACGAAATATTCGCCAGCTACGACGTTATGCCGTTCGGTTTACAGATCGAGACCTTTAGCTCATTCGCACTCAACCAGTTCCAACGCCGTTTGCAACGGCTAGAGATGGCTTGCCAGCAGAGTCTGGCCGAGATCGAGGGTCTGGCAACTGACGACGAGGATGCAGCATGAATGCATTTGCCAACCGGGTGGTATTCCTGACCGGCGCTGGTGGCGGTTTGGGGCGCGAGTTTGCCCGCCAGTTGCTTGCCGCCGGCGCTGATCTCGTGTTGAGCAGCCATAGTCCGCAGCGCTTAGCCGCCGCCGCCGAATTTGCCGTCCACAAGCGAGCAGGCAGGCAGGCGGGCCGAATTCGCGCCCTCTTACCAGCCGATTTGAGCGATCCGGTCAGTTGTGACCGATTGGCCCGACAGGTCAGCCAGGTCGCACCAGACCTCAACCTAATCATTCACAACGCTGGTATCGGGCTGTACGGCCCGCTCGATGCTCTTCCAGCCGATGCAATCGACTGCCTACTTCGGATCAACCTGCATGCGCCAATTCGGTTAACGGCAGCCCTGCTACCGATCATACGTAATCGACCCCATAGCCAAATTGTTTTCATCTCGTCGATCCTGGGGCGGGCGGCACTCCCACATATTAGCGTCTACAGCGCGACCAAATTCGGCCTGCGCGGCTTTGCAAGTGGTCTAACCGCCGATGGCTACTGTGTCAGCACAGTCTATCCCTTTTTTACTCAAACCGATATCCTTGAGTCGCCACAGTATGGCGGCGGGCCAACACGGCGCGTACCACAATGGCTGCTCGATCAACCGCCTGCAGTTGTACGAGCCAGTCTCGCCGGCATTGCTGCGCGCCGCCGCCATATCTTTCCCGGCTGGAAAGCCCGTCTCTACGCTATCGTTGCTGCAATCGCACCTGATATTCTGCCGCCTTTCAGCCGCCTGATCTAAGCAGGAACAGCGCATAGCCGCGAGCACAGATTAATGACTGTGGTACACTTGAGAGTATGTGTAACAGGATTGTTGCGCTAGTCGTCCTGGCGTCAACATCGTTAGGATCGAGTGTATGAGCGAACTTGCTGCAGACCTCACGCGTCTTACTTGCGATTTGATCCGGTTTGAAACCATCGCTAGCCGACCTGATCAGTTGCAGGCTGCGATAGATTATGTCGCCGATTATCTGGCTGACATTCCATCGATCTTTGTGGAACGCAGCAGCGCTGAAGGCAAACCGGCGCTAGTCGTAACGCTGCGTCCCACCCGCTCGCCCCGACTGATGCTGAACGGTCATCTGGACGTGGTGGTTGGTCAGCCGCACCAGTTTACACCTACAGTGCGCGATGGCCGGATTTATGGACGCGGTAGCCAGGATATGAAGGGTAGCATTGCCGTGATGATGCGCCTGATCCGTGATCTGGCCACCCGTCCCAATCCACCGGATGTTGGTTTTCAGTTTGTCACTGATGAAGAGATTGGTGGACGGCAGGGCACTGGTCGGCTGCGTGATGAAGGATGGCGGTGTGAATTCATGCTCTGCCTCGAACCAACCGATCTCGGGATTATGTTCGAGCACAAAGGTGGCATGTGGGTAAAACTACGGATCCCTGGTCACGCTGCTCACGGCTCACGCCCCTGGGAAGGCGACAACCCAGTCTACCGGTTAGTGCAAGGGATCAATGCGATCGCCGAACGCTACCCGCCACCAACCGGCCCACACGATTGGCGTACTTCGGTCACGCCAACTGAAATCCACGTCGGGGCCGGATCGCGCAATCAGGTACCCGCGGAAGCGCTGGTAACTTTCGATATCCGTTGGACGACCGACACCACACCTGAGGCGATCCAAGCCGATTTAGCCGCTGCTTTCCCAACTGCCGAGTTTGTAAGCGTGATGGCGAGCGCCGGTCTCAATACCGATCCTGAACATCCCGAGGTAGAGCGTATTGCTAACCTGATCGAACGCCATACCGGTCAGACCCCGCGATTCTATCGCGAGCATTTCGCTACTGATGCTCGCTACTATTCACATATTGGCATACCGGCGATCTGTCTTGGCCCAGTTGGGGCTGGTCTCCATTCGGCAGACGAATGGGTTACAATTGACAGTCTGGTCATCCTATACCAGCTCGTCAGCGACTTTTGCGTAACCTTTTAGTAGTATAACGTGACATTATGCTTTATCTGCTCCAAACCCTTCCTGGCCTCGCTCCACTCACATGGCGTGAGGTCGAGCAAAAGATTCCTACCGATGCCAATCGTCCTGCACCGCGCCAGATCGGGACGCGCGGCGTACCAGCGCGTAACGATGTGATCATCTGCGACCATCAGGGTTCACCTCGGCCACTATTGAACCTCCGCACGATCGAAGACGTTTTCGTGGTGGCGAGCCGCGGTTTCAATATCGCCCCTGATGCGCGCGGGCTACGCCAGATCTACGCCGCCACTCGCAACGAAGAGTCGGTCAAACCAGCGCTGGAAGTCTGGCAACGCTTAAATGGCGGCAGACGCAACGGCTCGTTTCGCGTTGTGGCACGCATAATTGGTAAACATGGCTTTCATCGCCATGAACTAGGGCGCGCGGTGACAGATGCGATTCGCGATGGCTGGCCAGGGCACTGGCACGCGGTCAAGGAAGATGCGGATCTAGAGGTGTGGGCAACCTTGTTTGAACGCGAGCTGATTGTCGCTATTCGGTTGTCTGACGCATCACTTCGCATGCGCGGCAAGATTGCCCACCTGCCAGCCTCATTGCGGCCAGCGTTGGCTGCAGCCATGGTAATGCTCACCCACCCGACTGCAGATGACATTTTTCTCGATCCGATGGCTGGTGTAGGCACGCTGCTCCTTGAACGGGCTGCCGCTGGACCATTTACTGCACTCTATGGCGGCGACATCAGTCCAGCAGCCGTGACAGCGATGCAGACCAATCTGCGTGGGATCAGAGGCCAGATTGAAGTGCGTCGCTGGAACGCGGCGAAGCTACCCTTGCCAGATGCAAGCGTCACTAAAGTAGCAGTCAACCTGCCATTCGGCACACAGATCGGTGAAGGCGAAGACCTCGATGAACTTTACCGCGATGTGCTGCGTCAGATTGCGCGCGTGTTGCAACCGGGTGGGCGACTAGTGACCCTGGTCGCTGATCAACAACTTCTCGATCGGGCCCGTGCGCAAGCTGCCCCAGTTCTACGGGCAACTGCTCGACATCGTGTGCTAGTGCTGGGGCATCGCGCCACCATTTGTGAACACATTCGCGTCGCAGGGCCATTGCCGCCACCACAGCCGCCGATCCCACCAGTTGATGATGATTGGGAGTAAGAAATGATGCCGCGCCAAGTACGTTCACTGATCAGCGTATTGGTCATTGGGTTTGGGTTTTGGTTGATTTGGTCGCGGCTCCATATTGTGATTTGGGTTGCGATACCTTGGTGGGGGCTATTGCTACTGGTGGTTGGCATCTACCTGGTGATCGATTACGGGATTGATCTCATCTTTGGGCGGCGACGGTAAGCATTCAGGATGGGCAGAGCAAGGGATGACGAATGACTGATGTCAGGCTGTGATAGGCGCCAGCAGTTGTCTGCTAGCGTCTCTACTCCTGTCAACGTCGATAGAACGGAAGTGAAAGGTAACCCGATCCTACACTATGCCGTTGTTTTCAGCGTGCTATGATCCGCCCATCGGTTACAATACTGACCACCTGCTCTGTTCCATCTTGCCGCTGCTGCTATGCCCCGCCCTACCGCACGATAGAGACCAGTAGCCAGTAGGTTACTGCCGCGTTAGGCCTAGTTCGGTCATTATTGCTTCTTCGCGGGTGCGCATCATCGCCTCATCAGCTGGACCACGTTCGTGATCGTACCCCAGCAGGTGGAGAACGCCATGCACTGTGAGGTAGGCCAGCTCGCGGGCCGGGCTATGGCCATACTCTGCCGCCTGTGCCAACACTCGTTGGTACGAGATAGCAATATCGCCCAGGTAGCGAGGCTGATCAGGCGCTACGACAAACGGACCGCGATCACCGTCATTAGCGAACGACAACACATCAGTCGGTGCATCAACGCCGCGAAAATCGCGGTTGAGGCGGTGAAGCTCTTCATCGGTTGTGATCCGAATGCCAACTTCACACCCAACCGGTGCCTGTTCAGCGGCTAACGCGGTGCTCGCGGCTCGTTCAACCAAGGCGGCATCGGCGTCGATTCCTTCATCTACCAGCACTTCGATGACATAGTTCATAGTGAACCTTCCCTAGAGCCGGCACTGAAGCAGCGACACCGCAGCGCCTAAACCGGGGTGCGCTTCCGCGTCTAGACTGCCCAGGCACAAGCTACGGCGCGGCTAGCGCATCAGGCGAGTGTTGCAACGCTTGCTGCGCCAAGAGCAATACATCACGCTCACGCTCGAACGAGACGCGGCGCAAAGCCTCTTCAATTGGAAACCAGCGCGCGTCATCGACTTCACCTGCCTGTGGACGAACATCGCCACGCTGATAGCGCAACAGAAACAGATCGACGTATTTATGCACGCGACCTGTCCCCGAACGAAACCAATACTCGATCGTCGCCAGATGGCGCTCAACCACCCCTTCTAAACCGGTCTCTTCGGCAACCTCACGCACTGCTGCCGCCTCGGCAGTTTCGCCACGGTTGACATGCCCCTTGGGCAAGCCCCACCGTTCACCGCGATCGGTGGCAATGAGCGCCACCTCGATCTGCGCGGCGACGATACGATAAATAACACCGCCAGCCGAATAGGCTGTGCGATGCGGTACTGAACGGCGTGAAGTCATGGATGTCCGATCAGGCACGCTTGAGCACTCGACCAGCGCGCATGTCCCAGTAGCGATCGATCGAGTACTGAATCCGCTCGCGAGCGACGTCCGCCGACTCCCAGCCAACTGGCTCGACCCGCGATCCTTCCAGGTCTTTGTACACGGTGAAGAAGTGTTCCACTTCACGTAGATAGTGCGCTGGTAGAGCCGTATAGTTGTGGTAATCGGCGAAGAAAGGATCGTACTGCAACACAGCCAACACTTTATCATCCGGCTCGCCTTTGTCGAGCATACGGAACAGGCCTAGCGGACGTGCCTCGACAATGCAGCCGGGGAAGGTAGGCAGGTTAGTCATTACCAACACATCGAGCGGATCGCCGTCGTCGTAGTAGGTCTGGGGCATAAAGCCATAATCGCCCGGATACTGCACTGCCGAGTAGAGCACCCGATCGAGACGGAAGGCGCCGATCCGTTTGTCGAATTCATACTTGTTGCGCGATCCCTTTGGGATTTCAACCACAACATGAATAACATTTGGAACGTTTGGACCGGGCTCCAGATCGTGCCACAAGTTCTGCATTGGTAGCCTCACTCTAATAACCGAACTGAACCCATTACCCGCAGATTATAACACGTAACCGATTGCATGTTCGTCAGCCAACGTGCGCGGCCCCACCTCACCATACGCTGCTCAACGGGCTGCCATTGCCAGAGCGATGCCGGTCGCCCGATAACGCGGCCACTCGGCCTGCGGTGCGTAACTCACAACGATCGTGTTGGCCTTGATCCGTGCCACCCCTGCAACAGTACTACCATCGGCGGCCTGACCGGTAAAGGTGATCAGCCGACTGCCATCAGGGAGCTGGTACGGTGCATCCGCATCGGTTACTGTTACCCAATCGGACACCAGCCATGACCAGGCCGTATCGTCTACTCCAGCCAAATCAACCACCGTCCGGCGTCCGACCAGCCGACCATTGCTAGTAGCTACCAACTCGCCAGCTTGCGTTACTGGCAACACTTGCCAGTCGGCAGGAAACATTACCATCCCCGACTCGACCTGTGCTGTCGCCCATCCGGCTGGAGCCCAGATCAGCGGACTAGCATAATCGACAAGGGTCGCTAGGCGCCGTTGCGGAACCCCTTGTGCCGACAACTCCCAAATTTCACCGGCAGTTGCTTCCGGGTAGAGCGGCTGGTTGCGATCGGCATTGGGATCCCAGCCACTGGGAACGAGCGCTGCCAGCGCGCTACCGTCTGGCGACCATGCCACCGCTACCACGCGCGGCAGATAGGCAATCACCTGACCACTCAAGGTCACATCGCCTGTCGGCAGCAGTTCGCGCCGCTCACCCTGAGTAGTCACTATCGCTAGCGACCAGATGTCATAACCGGTAAAGCCGCGCGCATCACTGAAATTATATTCTACCATTGCTAGAAACTGTCCATCGGGCGCAAAGGTAGGCCGACGATGCCAGCCAGCGCCAGCGAATATCGGTACGCCCCCACCTTCACTACTGTCGGCAATCATCGTTAGGTTGACGTCAACTAGAGCCTGATAGCCCAAGAAGCGCTGGTAAGCCACTTCACGAGTATTGGGCGACCATGCCGGCGCGTAGACTAGAGTGCCCTGCTGCGGTGAAGCGTCGGCAACAGCGAAATTCCAAGCATTTGCGCCAGCGCGGTTAATCAGCCGGATCGCGTTGGTCTGAGCGGGAAAAGGCCAGAACGGCACTTGCCCAGTAGGAGGCGTCGCATAGGCCAACCGGCGACCATCAGAAGCGAAGACCGGATCGCAGCCTGGCCCAATCGCACGTTCATTAGCCGTAGGTAGATCAAGGATATAAACTGTTGCGGCCCCGCACCAGCGGCTCCAGCGCTCCCAATCGAACGGCAAGAGGGGTGGATCGGCGGCAGCAGCATAGGCCAACGCTAGACCATCAGGGGTCCAGCTTAGACCGTAGACGGCGCGATCGCTAACGATGACGCGCGACTCGCCGCTACGCCGGTCGATCACGCTCAATGTCTGACCATAAGCCACTGCAATCTGCTGCCCGGATGCATCTATCGCCAAATCGCGCGCCTCGGTAGCCAGCACTCGTTCTTTGCCGCTGACTGGATCAAGTGCTACCAAGGCCCCATTTCGGGTAAAGAATACTTCAGCTGGATAAGATGGCGCGACCAATTGCGGTTGCGCCAGCACCGTTGGTGGCAACACGGTCGGTGCTAGCGTCGGTACGGCAGTTGGTAGAGCGACTGGCACAGTCGTTGGGGCTGTAGCTGTAGGCGACGCTGCGATTGGTGTCGGCTGCGGAATCGCGGTAACCGATTCTGGCAACGCGCCGCCGCAAGCCCATAGGAACAATAGACTGCATAGGCAAAACAGGCAGAGGTGCCAGCAACGGTACATCATTGCGTCACGTCCTTTCCGTAAGCATCAGATCTCCCACTGATCATGATGAACGTGACCCAGTGTTTGTTCCAGCCAACAATCTGCGACGAAGAGAAAGCGAAACGCGGTCGGAAAGCGTGTCAGAGAACGCTCTGACCGCGTTAGAATCGTCGCCCTAACAGGCTACGGCTGCTGCAGAGTGGCCAGATCAACGAGAATTTCGATTTCCCCTGCCGCTTCTGCCGCACTCCGCAATGAGGCCACCCAGGGCAAGAAGGTTTCACTAAACGCCTGCTGACCGGCTGGCGTATCGAGCAATGCGCGATCATCGAACGGACGCACTTCCGGCCCGTCGGTTACCTCGATGATATGCCAACCATAGTCGGTTTGCACCAGGCGTAATTCACCCGGCTGCATACTAAAGATGGCTGCTTCAAACGGTTCCACATAGATGCCACGCGGTGCCCAGCCAAGATCGCCACCATTCACTGCCGAACCCGGATCGTCAGAGCGATCACGGGCCAGAGCGGCAAAATCGCCTCCGTTCTGCAACTCAGCCAGGATAGCTTCGGCTGTCGCCTTACGATCCGCAGCCTCTTCCGGCGTTGCCGCAACCAAAATATGACGCGCCCGCACCTGCTCGGCAGTAGTATGCTCGAGCAGCATCTGCTCGATCAATTGATCGCGGCGCAGTAATCGACGCAACTCCGCTTCATCAGCAATCTTGTTGCTCTGCAAAAAAGCGGCAAACTGTGCTACATCCCCGCCTGCCTGTACTAGCCGTAACTGTTCAACCTGGTCATCAATGAGCGCCTCATCAACTGTCGTTCCAGCCTGCAACGCAGCCTGCACCACTAACTCTACATCAATCATCTGATCAAGCAACGCCTTTGGATCGCCACCAGGCAGATAAAACCGATCAAAATCTTGACGCAAAATGTATCCATTACCGACACGGGCAATCGCGTCTGCTGGCGCTGACGACGCACCTAGAACCGATGCTGCCGTCGGTGCTGATGACGCACTGGCCGTCGGCGAACCGGCCACTGTGGGGCCAGACGGCGCACCGCACGCCGTCAGCAGAAGGCTGACAATCAGCACCAGCCATACCGCGCGTTGAAACAACCACTCCCGTCTCACGCTAAAGCTCCTCTCCACAACCACAACCGGCGCGTCACATGCGACACACCGCAATGCGGTCATCCTACCACATCTTGCACCGTCATGGGAGCTACGCGGTAAAGCGGGAAACCTTGCAGTATTTCTGGTGCCCCCCTCTGCCAACGGGCTCACAACTCGCGCGTGCATCACAGGATCATCTACCTCCCATCCAGTATCGAGCCAATGGAGCCCAGCACCGCAGTGCCACAGCGCCGAACTACACGCCAGCCGCACAATCCAGTTATACAGGATCTACTCTGTTTCAAAGGTCTGCGAGCGTGCCAGCTCACACAGTTATCGGCTTGGCCCTGAGTGGGTATCGGAAAGCGATCATGGATGGAACGCTCCTTGAGCTTGATACGCAAGAGAGATGAGCCATGATCGGCAACCCTCGTCTTTGCGACCGGTGCGCGCTTCGCTGATGCACAAGCACGAGCGTAGAGAAGGACCGGTCATTCCAGGTGTTACATCCCTCTCCCTCTGTCAAAGTATGGTAAGATGGCGCGCTAGTGAGGGAGATCTCTTCTGGCGTTGGGCCGGTAGAACCCAGTCCATGGACCGACAATCATCGTGGAGGAACAAACTATGGGCCTGATGGAAGGCAAAAAGGGCCTGATTCTCGGCGTTGCCAACGAGCGTTCAATTGCGTGGGGCATTGCGCAAGCATTACACCGTGAGGGGGCAACCATTGGTTTCACCTATCTTGGCGAGGCGCTTGAACGGCGCGTGCGCCCGCTGGCCGAGAGCCTCAATGCACCCCTCATCGAGCCGTGCGATGTGACCAAAGATGAAGACATCGCTGCCTTGATGGAGCACACCCGTGAAACTTTCGGGCAGATTGATTTTCTTGTGCATGCCATTGCCTTCGCCAACAAAGAAGAGCTGAGTGGCACTATTCTCAACACTACGCGCGAAGGCTTCCGCATCGCGCTCGAGATCAGCGCCTATTCACTGATCGCGCTGGTCAAAGCCGCCGAACCAATCTTTGCGCCCAACGCTAGCGTGCTGACATTAAGCTACCACGGCGCACGCCAGGTGATTGGCAGCTACAATGTAATGGGGGTCGCCAAAGCTGCCCTCGAAGCCAGTGTGCGCTATCTGGCTGCCGGTCTCGGCCCGCGTGGGATTCGCGTCAACGCTATCAGCGCTGGCCCGATCCGTACCCTTGCCGCCAGCGGCATTTCTAACTTCCGCAGCCTACACAAACACTTCGCCCAATACGCCCCGCTGCGACGGAATGTCACGATCGAAGATGTCGGCAATGCCGCCCTCTATCTCTGCTCGTCGCTTTCATCTGGTGTCACCGGCGAAATTCACTACGTCGATGCTGGGTTCAACGTGATCGTACCGGGCAGCGGTGAAGAGTAGCGGATCGGCAGGCACTATGCTACAATGGGCCGACGAATGCACACGTATGCGGAGGAAAGAATGGTAGAGGTTGCAGTTGTATCAACCGATGGCGCAACCGCCAGCCGCCTAGCGGCGCTTGTGCCGAGCCGCGACTTCCGCGTTATCACTTGCGCCCCCGATGCGTTGCCAGCTCCTTTGCCAGCACTGTTTGTTGTCGCTATGCCAGCGCTCGCCTCGCCCGAAGAACAGCTCATTGAGCGTCTCCGTGCTGATGAGACGACGGCCAGTCTGCCGATTGTGATCGTGAGCGCATTGCCGATGAACGAGCTACAATCAGTGCCTTATGCCAGCGACTGGACGATCGCCATCGTACCCGAACCGGTCGAAGCTCAGGTATTAATCGACACGATCAATTTTCTGCTGGGCAAGGGGTAAACGCTCGTGGAACCGCGTTGGTACTCAGGGCGGCACTTTTGATCTGCCGACCCTAAATCATGCTGGGGACGCCATCATCGTAGCGTCCCCAGCGTGTTTCATTACTCGTCTGTGAGATCAAGCGGCAGAGGCTATAGCACCGATTGACCGCTACTTGCTATCCCAACTCTCCGATCACAACTAGCTACCTAACGCCACTAACGACCGCTCGACCAGCGCAAAGACTGGGGCTGGAATCAGGCCGATGCCAATTGTGCCGACCGCTGCAACCACAATATCAACAGTTAGCCCGCGATTGAGTGCTGGCGCTGGTTCGCCTTCCGGTTCGGTCATAAACATACGGATGATCACGCGCAGGTAGAAGAAGGCGGCGATCGCGCTGGTCAACACGCCAACCAACGCCAGCCAGGGTAAACCACCCTCCCAGGCTGCAGTCAGAGCGTAGAATTTGGCCATAAATCCAGCTGTTGGGGGCACGCCAGCCAGCGAGAACATAAAGATGGCCATTGCTACTGCCAGCATCGGCTGGCGCTGGTAGAGACCAGCAAAATCGTCGAGCCGCCAGGCATTTTCGCCTTGATGCTCGAGTGCGATCAACACTGCAAAGGCACCTAGATTACTGAGCGCGTAGACCAGCATATAGAAGATGAACGCCTCTGGCCCCCGCTGCTCGCCGGCTACCATCACGCCAAGCATCACGTAACCAGCATGGCCAATACTCGAATAAGCCAGCATCCGCTTGACATTAGTTTGCGCGATAGCGCCCAAGTTACCGACCACCATCGTCAGTGCAGTCAACCCGGCCAACACTGGCAGCCAATATGCGTTGAGTGTCGGCAGCCCCTCGAAAAGCAACCGCACCAGCGCCGCTAGCGCGCCACCCTTGGTACCAACGCTCATGAATGCCGTCACTGGCGTTGGCGATCCTTCATAAACATCGGGGATCCACATGTGGAAGGGGGCCAGTGCCACTTTGAAGGCGAAGGCAATCAACACCATTGCTGCTCCACCCAACAGGAGGGTGAGATTGAGATCACCAAGCCCACGCCCAGCAGTATACGCCCCGATCTCGCTCAGACGCGTAGAACCAACCGCGCCGAAAATTAACGCGATGCCGTACACAAAGAAGCCGGCGGCAAAGGCGCCCAGCACCAGATATTTCATCGCCGCCTCTTCCGAAGTGAGACGTGGGTAGGCGAAACCGGTCAGAATATAGAGTGTGATCGAGAGGGTCTCGATACCCAGGAACAGCACAATCAGATCGGCGCCCTGCGCTAGCAAAATCATCCCGCTGACTGCAAACATAATCAGCGGATAGTATTCACCCTGTTCGATCCCCTGATTGGGCAGGTAATCTAGCGACATGGCAATAGTAAGCACCCCGATCAGCAAAAAGACCCAGATCAGCGTTAGGGCAAACGGATCGAGCCGCACCATGCCGCCAAATGTGGAACCGGTCACCCCCCATAGCGGCAAACCAACTAGTCCCGCCACTACTAACCCGCCAATCGCAAGATAGCCAGTCAGTTTTTTGCGTCCATTGGGAATAAAGAACACATCTATCAGCAACAACACAGTTGCCCATGTCACCACTACCAACAGCGGCGCTATCAATGTTAGATCCACTGGCGGGATCGTCAATGAATCCATCATCTCTCCTCCTCGCCTGTGCCGGCGACATCTACAACTATGGGCACAGCGCGTATCGTGGCATCACCGCACTCAGGCAGATCAGTCAGCAATTGACTTAACGACCGGCCACCTGGGCCATCAAGTCGGCAACTAAAGTTGCTACACTATGCTGCATCCCGGCAAAGAAGAGCACCGGGTAAACCCCGATCATGACGATCGGGATGCTAAGCAGGGCAAAGGCAGTGAGTTCACGCCGATTGAGATCGGGTAGACTGGCATTTGCCGGCTGCGTGACATCGCCCATGAAGACTGCCCGAAAGAGCTTGAGCAAATAGGCTGCAGCTAACACCACACCGCCCACAGCGATGGCGACGTACACCCAGCCGAGCAGCGGCGAGCGAAACGCACCGGTGATGATGGTAAATTCGCCGACGAACCCGTTCAAGCCGGGCAGACCAGCTGATGACAGCGCTACCAGTAGGCTGAAAGCGGCAAACACCGGCATGACCTTCCACAAACCGCCGTACTCAGCCAATTCGCGCGTGTGTCGTCGCTCGTACAACACTCCCACCATCAAGAACAGCGCGCTCGTGCTGAGGCCGTGGTTGACCATCTGCAACAGAGCGCCGCTGATACCTTCCGCGTTGAGGGCAAAAATGCCCAGCACCACAAAGCCCATGTGACTGACCGACGAATAAGCGACCAGCTTTTTCATATCAGATTGAGCAAAAGCCACCGCCGCGCCATAGATAATCCCAATCACTGCCAGGATTGCCAGCGCTGGCGCTGCCCACTGTGCCGCTGCCGGGAAGAGGGTCAGATTGTAGCGGATCATGCCGTAGCCACCCAATTTGAGCAAAATACCCGCCAGCACTACAGAACCAGCGGTCGGTGCTTCGACGTGAGCATCTGGCAACCACGTATGAAACGGCCAGAGCGGTACCTTGACTGCAAAGGCCAGGAAAAATGCACCAAACAATAATCGTTCAGTTGTGGTGTCAAGTATCAACCGTCCGGCGCGGAGATCGCTCACCAATCGGCTAAAGCTAAAGGTGCCGCGAAAACCAGGTTCGACTGCCGCAATTGCATCGCGATGCAGAAGGTGTAGCGCAATCAGCGCCAGTAGCATCAGCACGGAACCAGCAAAGGTGTAAAGAAAGAATTTGCGCGCCGCATAAATGCGATTCTGGCTACCCCAGATCCCAATCAAAAACGTCATCGGAATGAGCGTAAACTCCCAGAACAGGTAAAAGAGCAACAGATCCTGAGCCACAAAGACTCCAATCATAGCCGTCTGCAGAATCAGCAGCAAAATCTGGAAGTTACGCACGTCTTTATGTACGGAATCCCAGGTTGACAGCACGACAATCGGGCCAAGAAACGTGGTCAGCATCACCAGCCAGAGGCTGATACCATCAATCCCTAGGCTGTAGGCAGCGCCTACAATCGGCAACCACGGCACTTCTTCAACAAATTGCATTACTGGTGGCGCGCCCACCATTTCAATTTGCATCGGATTGGTCTCAAAGCGCAGCGGCAACACCAGCGAGCACAGAAAACCGGCAATCATTGTAGCCAGTGATATCCGGCGGGCCAGTTCAGCATTGGCACGCGGAACGAACAATAGTACCAGCGCTCCAGCTGCCGGCAGCCAAAGGATAAGTGAGAGGAGCGGAAAGCCTAGCTGATTCATAACCCTCCCTCTTGGTGTGGCGCATCGGCCATCGTTGCACCGAGCGCTACCCCGGCCATCTTGTCCTGAGCACAGGGACACACGATCAGACTCAGACAGACAGTCTGATGCCGCTTTACCCCGCGCCTAGCGGGCAAACCAGAGCATGACGCCGAGTACGAGCAAGACGCCCACTGTGAAGACTAGCGCATACGTGCGTACATAGCCGGTTTGCAGCGCACGCACGCCATTGGCCAGGCCGCCAAAGAACCGGCCAATGCCCATCACCAGCCCATCAACTCCTTGCGGATCGAAGACACGCGCCAGAAAGTCAGCTAATCGTTCGAAGCCGGCGACCACTGTGCGCTGGTACAGCCGATCGAGATACCAGGCTTCTGCCATACCTTCCCAGATGTCACCGCTGTAGCGGTACGCTGGGTCTTTGCCGCCGATTTTGATCCGAGCCGCATTGGTGGTGTAGACCCACCAGCCTAGATACCCCATACCTACCGCCCCTACTGTTGCCACCAATGCCAGCCAGAGATTGAACTCGCCTGCTTTTTCGTGTAGAACCGGTTCGAGCCAATCAGTCAACCAGTGCAACACAGGCAGATTGATGACCCCACCGATGACAGCGCCAACCGCAAGGACAATTAGCGGCACCGTCATTACTCGTGGGCTTTCATGGGGATGGTAGCTGGGATCACGCTGTGAGCCAAAGAAAACAAGCGCTACTTGCCGCCCCATATAGAAGGCCGTTAGCAACGAGGTCAGGAACAGAATGATAAAGATCGGTATATGACCGTGGCTAATCGCGTGAGCTAAAATCTCGTCCTTGCTCCAGAAACCAGCAAACGGTACAATCCCGGCCAGGGCCAGCGCACCAACTACATAGGTGCGGAACGTCACCGGCATAGCATCTTTTAGACCACCCATGCGCCGCATGTCCTGGGTATCGTGGGTTCCGTGAATGACTGAACCAGCGGCCAGAAAGAGCAACGCCTTGAAGATACCGTGGGTCAAGAGATGGAAGATGGCGGCTACGTAAGCCCCCATACCGCATGCAGCGACCATAAAGCCCAATTGCGAGACGGTGCTGTAAGCTAGCACGCGCTTAATATCCCACTGTGCTATAGCCGCCGTACCAGCCAGCAACGCCGTCAGAGCACCGATCCAGGCCACCCAACCTTGAGTCGTCATTGAGGCAACAAAGAGCGGCTCCGTCCGCGCCATCAAATAGACACCGCCAGTAACCATAGTAGCGGCATGGATTAGAGCTGAGACTGGCGTCGGACCAGCCATAGCATCAGGTAGCCAGACAAAAAGCGGAAATTGGGCACTCTTACCAGTAGCACCGATCAGCAACAAAAATGAGATCGCGGTACTGACAAAAATCGGCTGCCAGGTAGGACCAATCCGCACACCGGCAATGTCGCTGACTCGCTCGAGAAAACCAAGCTGACCACCCTCACTGTCATGGTAGAAATTGAGCGTACCGAAATAGGCAAAGATAGCCAACATAGCTAGGATGAAAGCGGCATCACCAATCCGATTGACTACAAACGCCTTGACGGCCGCTTCACCAGCCGATTTCCGTTCGAACCAAAATCCGATCAAGAGGAACGAGCAGAGACCGACACCTTCCCAACCGAGGAAGAGGAGCAGCAGGTTGTTCGCCATCACGAGAAAGAGCATCATGGTGACGAACAGATTGAGATAGGCAAAATAGCGCACCACCCGCGGATCGCCGTGCATATAGCCGATAGAGTAGACGTGGATGAGTGCGCCAACACCGGTGATCAACAGCGCCATTACTGCCGTGAGCGGATCGAACATGATTGCGAACGGCACTCGGAAACTTCCGGTATTGATCCACTCCCATGCCGTGCTCACAATCCGTCGTTCTTCCGGCGACTTGCCGGCCAGTATCGCCACTGCAATGAGTGTAACCACAAAGGCTGCCGCTACCACACCGCTCGCAACCAGACCAGCTTCGCGTTCGCGGCGAATCACGAAAACGTTTAAGAGAAAGCCAATAAATGGCAGCAGCGGAATAAGCCAGATCAACAGTTCCATAGCCGGCTAGCCCTTCAATGTACTCACTTCATCGACATCCGCTGTGCGTTTGGTACGGAAAATCGCCACCAGTAGCGCTAGACCAACTGCAACCTCGGCCGCAGCTACGGTGATGACGAAAAAAACGAGCACCTGCGCTTCGACCCCCAACCGTTCGCGCGCAAACGCCACGAGCGCCAGATTGGCCGCGTTGAGCATTAATTCCACCGACATGAAGACCACAATCGCATTTCGACGCACCAGGACGCCGAGCACGCCGATGGTAAATAAGACCGCGCTGAGCAAGACATAGTACGACGTTGGCACCATTAGATCTTCCTCCCCCGCTGACTCAACACGACCACGCCAACCACTGCGATCAGCAGGATGAAACTAGTCACTTCAAACGGCAGCAGGTAATCAGTGAAGAGCAGCGCGCCTAGCGTTCGCGGATCGCTAAACTGCACCAATGCTTCGCCGTCTGGCGGTGGGTTTGTAGCACTGCCTAACCCTACCACCACCGACACGACCAACAAGGCCAGACCTAGTAAGAGTGCCAGTGGTTGTTGCCATGCAATGCGGTCGGGCGCATCTTCAACCTTCTCTGCCCCTAACAACATGACTACAAATAGGAAGAGCACCATTATCGCGCCCGCGTATACCGTCAACTGGATTGCGAACAGAAATGGGGCGTGCAGTAACAGAAACAGCACAGCGATCGCAGCAAAATTGAGCAACAAAAAGAGTGCGCTATGTACTGCATTACGCGAAACTAGCATTGCCACAGCGCCAGCGATAGCGATTGCCGCCGTAATGAGAAACAAGATCAATTCCATAACACTGTGCTCCGCTTACGTCAGGCATGAAGACGCATCAGCACACAATCATCTGATGTTACACTGCGCAACGCGCACCCGACGCCTCATCATAAATCAATTTTCGCCGGCGGACTGGGTTGTCGGTTGAGCTGCTGCAAAATCGGCGGCGGATCGCCATAGCCTTTGTCTGGCGGTACTAAAAGCATCTCTTTCGTGTAAATCGCCGCTCGTCGGTCGTAGAAACTCAATTCGTACTGATGTTCTAGCACAATGGCATTAGTCGGACAGGCATCTTCGCAGTAGCCGCAGAAAATGCAGCGCAGCATATTAATCTCGTAAACAGCTGCATAGCGTTCGCCTGGTGAACGCGGGTTCGCCGGATCGTTTTCTGCCGGTACCACCAGAATTGCATCAGCTGGACACGCCGCTGCACAGAGGGCACATCCGATACAGCGTTCTTGACCATTGGCAAATCGCTTCAACTCATGACGGCCACGAAAGCGCTCACGCACCGGCCGTTTCACTTCGGGGTATTGCACTGTCACCGGTCGCTTGAACATGTAGCGCAGCGTCGTGCCTAACCCTTTGACCAGTTCCTTGAGCATCCGTATATTCCTTTCAGCGAGCGTCCGGTCAGACGCCCGCACTAACATCCTGTTGCCAGAGATCTGGTTGGCTTCTACGATGATGGGAGTTGCACATCATTGACGAGCGTCACGTTGTCAACCGGCTTTGGCGTGCGGTTGAAGCCAATAGCAATCGCTAGCGTCAATGCACCAAGCCCAAACAAGACCCACGAATGGACGACACGATCCGGAATGAGAACAATAACCACCGTCGTGTAGACTAGATTGAGCAGACCGACAGGTAAGAGCCACTTCCAGCCTAGATCCATTAGTCGGTCGTAGCGAAGCCGCGGCCACGAGGCCCGTACCCAAACCGAGATGAAGAGGAATATCAGCACTTTAAGCAAAAATGAACCGAGTGAGACAATACCGAAGACGATGCTACCCACAACCGGCCCTGCCAGCGCCGTTACTTCCCGACCCAGAATATCAAGACCAGGGAAGTGCCAGCCACCAAAAAAGAAGGTGACGGCCAGCGCCGAGACCGCGATCAACTTGATGTATTCAGCCATGAAGAAGAGGGCGAATTTCATCGAGCCATATTCGGTGTTGTAACCACCGGTCAGCTCTTGTTCGGCTTCAACCAAATCGAACGGCGCGCGTACCACTTCCGCCGTCGCTGCAATCATGTAGATCACAAAGCCAAGCAGCTGAGGAATGATGCCCCACAACCAACCCTGTTGTTGCATCACGATCTCGTGGGTGGAAAACGTGCCGTAGGTCATCACTACGCTTAGCACAGCGCAACCTAAGGCCAACTCATACGAGATCAGCTGGGCCGAAGAACGGATCCCTCCTAGCATCGAGTATTTGTTGTTCGACGCCCAACCGGCCAGCGTGATGCCATACACGCCGATGCTTGTCACGGCCAGTACATAGAGGACACCGATATTCAGATCGGTAATTTGCAAGATGTTCCACAGGTTGGTACGGGCTGGATCGTAACAGGCCTGGTAATCCCAATTCAGATTGAGGCACCCAAATGGAATAACCGCCCAGATGATTAGCGCTGGAATAACAGCCATTGCCGGAGCCAGCAGGTAAACCGGTTTGTCAGCCATAGCTGGCACAATGTCTTCTTTGAAGAAGAGTTTGACTGCATCAGCAGCTGGCTGCAAAAAACCGCCTGGCCCGGCCCGGTTAGGACCCACCCGATTTTGCAGCCGGGCTAACAAACGCCGTTCGAACAAGGTTAAGTAGGCGAAGGCTGTTGTCACCGCTAGCGTGATGATAAAACACTGAACTACGATGATTAGAATGGTGAGCCAATCCATAGTCGCTCCCTCAAGGCTATCCCATCACCACCTTCGCCAAGCTAACCTGCGTGCGAGGCCCGGTCTCGATCGCGGCAGCATCAACATCAACCAGTCCAGCAGGCAGTAAGACTAAGCCTGCCGGTAAATCCGTCAGTACCCGTGCTGGAATGACAAGTTCGCCCTTTGCCGAGACGAGACGCACGCGATCTCCGCTGCGGATATTCAACTTTTCAGCATCAGCACTACTAATGGCAGCATAACCTGCCGGTACCAGACCTTGCAACTTCGAGCCACGCAGATGGCGAGGATCGGCATATGCTAGCACATGTTCGAGCAGCAGCAGCGGTCGTTCATCGACAAAGCTGGTAGTCGCGCCAGTGAAAGCCAGCTGCGACGCAGCTTTTGCGACCAACGGTGGCAATACTAAGCCTACGCCTTCGCCATTAGCATAGCTGGTGCCATCGTAGTAGATAGCATCGTCGTACTGGCGACCCCAGCTCTGACCACTGCCAGTCGCAGCCAGCGCCGCATAGGTAATACCAGCGTAGCCCGGCACGTTGGCCGCAATTTCACTAGCTACATCACCCGAAACCACATACTCCCAGGCTTCTGTTGTCACCGGGATTGGCCCGTTGCGTCCACCACCAATCGGCACCATAGCCAAAGCCTGAGCAACAGCAGCGATTATCTGCCAGTCTGGACGTGCCTCACCTACTAACGCACGTGCCTGCCGCGAGCGTTGCACACGACGCTCGGCGTTCGTGTAGGTACCTTCCCGTTCGGCAACGCTAGCTGCGGGCAACACCACGTCGGCTAGTTCGGCGCTGGCAGTAAGAAAGAGATCTTGCACTACAACAAACTCAGCCGCTTCCAATGCAGCTCGTGCTGCCGGCAAACTGGCCGCTGGATCAACTCCGGCCAGCCAGATTGCGCGCACCTGGCCCGCCTGCGCTGCGGCCCAGATACCGTTGGCGTCGAGACCGCGCTGCTTGCGTGCTACGTAACCAGGACCAGCGTCAGGCCGTACCCCCATTTCGATGGCACCGCGGCTGTTCCCACCCGGTAACAGAGCGATGATCCCGTTATTCGCTTTGCCAGCCTTACCACTCGCCAGCATCAATGCAGCCAGCAGCTCGGTGAGTGCCGGCCCGGCACTACGCGCCTCCCACCCATAGACGATCAGGCTATGTTCAGCAGACAGAAAGTCTTGTGCCAGCTGAGTGAGCATGGCTTCAGTCAGGCCACAGGCCGCCGCCAGATCGGCTAGTTTCATCTTCTCCAGCGACCGCCGCAGCTCGGGCCAGCCCGCCACCTGCTCGAGAGTTGTCGTCCGGAGACCAGACGCCAAAGCCGCTTTCAGCAAACCACGAGCAAACGCCAATTCACCATCAGGTCGGTAACGCACCACCTGCGTTGCGGAACGCTCGAGCTTGGTCGGGCGCAAACCTGCTACAACCAGCTTGCCACCACGCTGAGCAATCCCGCGTAGCCGTACCATGTACAACGGCGCTTCCTCTTCCGGATCGGCCCCTACCACCAATACCACCGTTCCGGCTCCGAGCTGGCTTAGATCGGTCGCGGGACCAGGTGCCAGTAGACCACCAATCACATCGGCCGGTAGGGCTGCCGGGCCGCCAATACCCGTATCGATATTCTCGCTGCCCAATTCGCGCAATAGTTTCTGGAAGAGATAGAGATCTTCGTTACTCAGATGCGCCCCAGCCAAACCAGCCAGTGCTTGAGCTCCATAACGCGCCCGAATGATGGTTAACTGGTCGGCTACCACCTCTAACGCTTCGTCCCAACTTACTGGTACTAGCGTACCATTACGCCGTACCAGTGGTGTAGTAAGCCGTTCAGGGACATCAATGAAACGATGACCGTAGCGGCCTTTGTCACAGATCCAGATATCGTTGACAGCGGCATTCTCGCGCGGCATGACTCGCATCAACTGGTCGTAGCGCATATCGAAGGAGAGATTGCAACCAACCGGACACAGTGTGCAGACCACCGGCTTGCTTTGCAGTTCCCACACCCGCGCCTTAAACCGGAAATCGCTACTAGTGAGGGCACCGACGGGACAAATATCGGTCGTGTTGCCTGAAAACTTACTGGCGAAGGGGGGATCCGACTTCGAGATTATCATCCAGTTGCGTCCCCGATGATCGAAACCGAGCACCGGATCATCGGCAATCTCGTCTTGGAAACGCACACAACGTCCGCAGAGAATGCAGCGTTCGCGATCGAGATAGATGAGGTCACCAAGTCTGATCGGCTTCTCGAAGTGTACCTTGTCATTGTAATCGAAGCGTGAAACCGCCGGCCCCCAGCCCATGGTCAGATTTTGCAAGGGGCACTCACCGCCCTTATCACACACTGGGCAATCGAGCGGGTGGGACGTGAGTAGAAACTCTAGGATCCCACGTTGGGCAAACTTCACTTGTTCGGTGGTAGTCTTGACCACCATTCCCGGACTAACCGGTGTGGTACAAGCAGTTTGCAACTTAGGCATCATCACAATCACCGGCTGACCCTGAGGGTCGAGCACCGGTTGGCGGGTCGCCGGATCGATTTTTGGCGTACCCACCTCAACCAGGCACATGCGGCACATCCCCACCGGCTTAAGACGCGGATGGTAGCAGAATACCGGTATGGCGATTCCCGCCTGTCGCGCAGCATCAACGATATTCGTTCCGGCAGGTACTGTCACCTGCACGCCATCGATGGTAAGTGTTACATTAGGCATTGCACGTTACCCTTCATACTAGAACGGGTAATGGCGGATAGACAGCACGCACTCGCCCAACCGATGCACGGCGAGCAGTGATACCAGGCTTCTTGGCAGCCAAGACCGTTTTGCAAATTGATTGTTCCCTCTGTCGTCGCGCGACTCGCTACCGAGTCGAGCGCTCACCGTCTGACCGCACTAGCGATGCACCATCAGCGGAATATGGTGACCATTACGACTGCCCGACCGCTTAACCAGGGCTTCGAACTCGTGTGGGAAGAGCTGCAAAGCACTCTTGATCGGCATGACAGCACTTTCGCCTAGCAGACAGAAACAGTTACCAGCCATCTGTTTGTAGATGCTATGCAGCGTATCGATATCGGCAGCAGTAGCATGGCCTTCTTCTACCATACGATGGAGCACTCGCACCAACCAGTGCGTACCCTCGCGGCAGGGGGTACATTTACCGCAGCTCTCATGCTTGAAGAACTCATCCATCTTGTAGGCAAGGTGGGGTGCCGAAACGGTATCATTGAGCACAATGACGGCCCCTGAGCCCAGCATCGAGCCAGCGGCAGCGATGCTCTCGTAGTCGAGCGGTACATCGAGATGGTCAGCAGTCAGCCAGGGGGCGGAAGCACCACCAGGAATGATAATCTTTACTGGACGGCCACCCTTCATACCGCCGCCATATTCAGGCGACTCGATCAGCTCGCGCAACGGTACGCCGAAGGGTAATTCGTAGTTACCAGGACGGTTGACGTGCCCACTGAGCGAAAAGCACTTCGTACCTGGGCTCTTCTCGGTACCATGCGAGCGGTACCAGGCGACCCCCTTCTCGACAATCCGCGGCACATTGGCCAGCGTCTCGACATTGTTAATGATTGTTGGCTTGCCGTACAGACCAGCCACTGCCGGAAAGGGAGGTTTGAGACGAGGCTGACCGATTTTACCTTCTAGTGATTCCATCAATGCGGTCTCTTCGCCGCAGATATAGGCGCCGGCACCGCGATGAACATATATATCGAGATCGAAACCAGTGCCGAAGATATTCTTGCCCAGGAAACCAGCGGCATAGGCCTGAGCGATAGCCCGTTCGAGCGTGCGTGCAGCGGCGGCAAACTCACCACGCATGTAGATGTAGGCAGTGTGCGCCTCAATGGCGTAAGCCGACAATGCCACACCTTCAATCAATTGATGGGGATTACGGTCAATGATTTGATGATTATTGAAGGTGCCCGGCTCGGACTCATCACAATTGCAGAGCAGGTAACGCGGGTAGACACCTTTGGGGAGAAATCCCCACTTAATTCCGGTCGGAAAGCCAGCACCGCCACGGCCACGCAGTCCAGATTCCTTTACCATCTGGACAATATCAGCTGGCGTCTTCTCGGTCAAAGCGTAGCGATAAGCTTCCCAGCCGCCATGGCGGCGGTACACTTCAAAATCTGCAATCTCGGGAATGTCGAGTTCCCGCATAACAATATGTTCACTTAGCCCCATCGCACTCTACTTTCTAGCGCGCCAGCCTGCGTACAAGAGCAGCGCGATATTACAACGGCGAGGCCTTGCGCGTTTCAGGACGGTCTAGACCGGCATCTGCCTCAGGCGCGACGGAAGGCGGTGGCGAGGCGGAAGACGCCGGCGGCTCAATCACAAACTCGCGTGGCCGATACGGCGCAAACCGTTCGATCTGTACCAGTCGACCATCACGGGTAAATTCAAAATCTTCAGCGAAACGACCGCTCACCCCGCGCTTGCGAGCTTCAGCGGCACGCGCACGCAGATCGTCGAGCAGGGTTTGTACCCGATCGGGGGTCACATCGTACACATAACCAAGATTGGCCTGCAATACTGGCGCGCGGTCACAGGCCGCCAAACACTTTACCCGTTGCAGGGTAAACATGCCATCAGGTGTGGTCTCATCTTCGCTGATCCCTAGCGTCTGTTTAAGCGCTGCGATCAACTCCTCGGCGCCACAATAGCAACAGGGCACATCGTCGCAGACCTGCAACACCCAGGTTCCAACTGGACGGTTGTAGAAGAGCGTATAGAAACCGACCACTTCGTAGACATCGGTAGGTGGCAATTCAAGAATCATCGCCACTTCGCGGATAGCCTCGTCAGTCAGATAGCCGTAGGTGTCCTGGGCAAGGTACAACAACGGCAAAACAGCGCTACGCTTACTCGCATACCGGGCCACAATCGCCTCGATATCAGCCCGATGGGTTTCGAGCAGTCTCACAGTCTCCTCCACACTAGCGATCCACCTCACCCAGCACTGGATCGAGGCTGGCGATCAGCGCAACCAGATCGGCTACCAGCCGACCTCTGGCCATGTGGGCCAGACTCTGCAAATTGATGAACGATGGCGCGCGAAAGTGCACCCGCCATGGTTTGGGGCTACCATCGCTAACCACATAGCAGCCGAGGATGCCCCGTGGTGATTCGATGCTGACGTAAGCATCACCGCGTGGCGGTCTGAAACCCTCTGTCCACAGTTTGAAGTGGTGGATCAACGCCTCCATACTCTCGGTAATTTCGCGCTTGGGCGGCGGTGCCACCTTGCGATTCGGTGTCACGACCGGCCCCGGCCCCAACTCACGCAACCGCTCAGCCGCCTGCTGAATGATTTTCACGCTCTGGCGCATCTCAGCGATCCGCACACGGTAGCGGTCGTAAATATCACCGTTCTTGCCGATCGGGATCTCAAACGAATAGGTTTCGTAGCCACTGTAGGGCATCGCCTTCCGCACATCATAAGCAACGCCAGTCGCGCGTAGATTGGCTCCGGTCAGCCCGAGGGCAATCGCCGACTTAGCATCAATTACGCCCACGCCTACCGTGCGTTCGAGCCAGAGAGGGTTGGCTGTTAACAGATCCTCGTATTCATCGATACGCGAGGGCATGATAGCGAGGAATTGTTCTACCGTCGGCAGAAAATCAGCTGGCAGATCATACGCCAGCCCACCGATACGGAAATAGCTGGTCATCATGCGTGCACCCGAGACCAGCTCAAAGATGTCGAGGATCTGTTCTCGCTCGCGGAAGGCGTAGAGAAAGACACTCATCGCTGCCAGATCGAGCGCGTGTGTACCCAACCAGACCAGGTGTGATGAGATACGTTGCAACTCGGTAAGCAGCACACGTGCGATCTGGGCCCGCTCTGGAATTTCTACATCGAGCAGCTTCTCGACCGCCAGCGCGTAGCAGAGATTATTTGACAGTGGCGCCAGATAATCCATACGGTCGGTGAGCACCACTGCCTTCTGATAAGTCTTGGTCTCCATCGTCTTTTCGATGCCGGTATGAAGATAACCGACATCAGGGGCAAGATTAACCACCACCTCACCATCAAGTTCGAGCACCAGCCGCAATACGCCGTGCGTGCTCGGATGGTGGGGCCCCATATTTAGCACCATCGTCTCGGTACGCCCAGCTACTGCTGGCTCGATAATCTGCTGAGGGGTCGGCACAGTAATCGGTTCGGTCATACGCGACTACTCCCTTGCGAATGGCTTGCGCGCGTAGATGCGATCCTGGTTGAAGGTAAACGCAACCTCTTCGTCGCCAAGTGGATGATCCTTCCGTAACGGATGGCCGACCCAATCGTCAGGTAGTAAAATGCGGGTAAGGGAGGGATGGCCAGCAAATTTGATACCGAGCAGATCAAACGTTTCGCGCTCCTGATAGTTAGCAGTAGGGAAGAGTGGGGTTAGGGAAGGAACTGTCGGGTCAGGTTCATCACAACCAACCTTCAAGCAGACCCGATGACGGTGGCGCATACTGGTGAGATGCGCTACCACCTCGAAGCGCGGTTTACGTCCTAAGTAATCAACGCCGCACAGGTTTTCAAGAAAGGTGTAAGCCAGGTCGGGATCGTCGCGCAATAACTGTGCGGCAGCTAGATAACCTGCTGACGTCAGTGTGACACTCAGATCACCACGAAACTCACTGACGGCGATAATCTCGTGACCGATATGGTTGTGCAAAGCAGCCAGCACTGTCTGATTATCCATAATTACTCCACCTGCACAAGCGGCTGCTCTAGCCGGATCGGCGCTTCCTTCTTACCACTGATCTTCTCACGCATCACCTTCTGATGCAGCATCATGATGCCATCGATGAGGGCTTCAGGCCGGGGCGGACATCCGGCGACATAGACATCCACCGGCACGACTTCATCAACCCCTTGCACGATGGCATAGTTGTTAAAGATACCGCCACAGGCAGCACAGTCGCCCATGGCGATTACCCACTTCGGTTCAGGCATCTGATCGTACAGCCGGCGCACAACTGGCGCCATCTTGCGCGACACCCGCCCAGCTACAATCATCAGATCGGCTTGGCGCGGTGAAGCGCGGTTCAATTCCATGCCAAACCGTGAAAGATCATAATTACTGGCCTGCGCCCCCATCATTTCAATTGCGCAGCAGGCCAGCCCAAAGAGCAATGGCCACATAGCATTGGTGCGTCCCCAGTTGACCACCGTCTCAAGGGTGGTGGTGACGATGCCCAGATTACCGGCCTTTTCTTCTATTCCCATCGCATCGCCCCTTTCTTCCATTCATACACAAAGCCGACAAGCAGCACCAGGAAGAAAACCCCCATCACCGCGAGACCGGCTGGGCCAAGCTGACGAAAGACCAGTGCAAATGGGTAGAAAAAGACAACTTCAATATCGAAGACGATGAACAACATCGCTACGACGTAGAATTTGACTGGTATGCGACGAATCGCCTGGCCAACTGGATCCATGCCCGACTCGTATGGCGCAAGTTTGCGCGGGGTGCTGCGGCGCGGGCCGAGTAAGGCCGAGAGAGTGATAACGAATGCAGCAATGAATACGGCTATCAAAAACAGGATCAATACTGGAATGTAGGCGTCGAGCATAGATGGCCTCACAGAGTGTAATCGCGGCACTCGCTCGCATGAGCAGAGGGTTCAAAGGAATTATACCTGTCTTCAGGTTTGTGTCAATCAACACGATCTAATGGAAATGCCTTTGCAATCTATTAGGAAATAATTGTGCAACTGCAGCCGGCGGATCAGAGAGAGTCTATCGACGAGATAACAGTTGTCGTTCTGGCCTATCAATTTTGTGCAGGAGATTTCAAACAATGGCGCAGAGTTGTATGGCATTACGGTTTGGTATTGAGACTATGAGTAGTCAAGTCAGCAATTGTCGGCTATAATACAGGCCGCAATCTATTGTAAGGTGTGTAAGGAGTCACGACTATGACACCGACCCCAGCGGGCGATGCCATTCACATTGTCAACGGACGCTTGCAGGTACCTGACCATCCGATCATCCCCTTTGTAGAAGGCGATGGCACGGGCCGCGACATCTGGCGCGCCAGCGTGCGCGTCTTCGACGCTGCGGTCGCACTAGCCTACGGTGGGAAACGGAAGATCGAGTGGCTCGAAGTTCTGGCTGGTGAGAAAGCCTTCCAACAGACTGGCAACTGGCTACCAGACGAGACTATCGAAATCTTCCAGAAGTACCTGGTTGGGATCAAAGGCCCGCTGACCACACCGGTCGGCGGCGGTATTCGCTCGTTGAATGTGGCGTTACGCAAACATCTCGACCTTTACGTCTGCCAGCGACCAGTGCGCCACTTCGCTGGCGTACCATCGCCGGTCAAGCATCCGGAAAAGGTCGATATGGTTATTTTCCGCGAAAATACCGAAGATGTCTACACTGGCATCGAATACCGCGGTGGCAGCGCGGAAGCAGCCAAGATTCTCGAGTTCTTGCGGCGTGAATTCCCCAAGGATTTCGAGAAGATCCGCTTTGGCACTCCAGAGCAGACCGATGAATTCCGGCGGCTTATCGGCGAACAGCCTGAAGGCAAAATTGAAGTCGGCATCGGTATCAAGCCGATCAGCCGGATCGGCACCGAGCGGATTATGGCTGCAGCCATCCAGTACGCCATCAACTACAAGCGCAAGAGCATTACCCTGATGCATAAGGGTAATATTCAAAAATTCACTGAAGGTGCTTTCCGCGATTGGGCTTACGAATACGCTGAACGCGCATTTGGCGATTATGTATACACGTGGGCTCAGTGGGAACGCACCAAAGCGGCGCGCGGCGAAGCTGCAGCCAACGCCGAACAGCGTGAGGCTTTGGCCAGCGGCAAGATTCTGGTCAAAGACACGATTGCCGACATCATCTTCCAACAAGTGCTGACCCGGCCCGACGAATTTGATGTGATTGTCGCGCCGAACCTCAATGGCGACTATCTGTCAGACGCCTTAGCAGCGCAGGTCGGCGGTATCGGTATTGCCCCGGGCGGCAATATCAACTACGTGACCGGTCACGCTATCTTTGAAGCAACCCACGGCACCGCACCAAAGTATGCTGACCTTGACAAGGTGAACCCTGGCTCGGTGATCTTGTCGGGCGAAATGATGCTGCGCTATATGGGTTGGGCAGAGGCCGCAGACCTGATTATTGCCGGGCTCGAACGCACTATTGCCGACAAGACGGTGACGTATGACTTCGCCCGTCTGATGGAAGGTGCGCGCGAAGTGAAGACTTCGGAGTTCGCCAGCCTGATCATCGCTAACATGGAGAAGATTGCCGCTGGCGATGTTCCTCATCCGGTCGAGACCTTCGGCCCAGAAATCCTGCGCCGAGCTGATGGCAAGGTCTATCCACACAATAGCGTCGGTGCGGTGATGACGCGCGCTGTGGTCGCCGTGCCTGCCGAGGCATCGTTGCGCGAAACGGCGATCTATATGCGCGGTCGCAACATCCACTCAGTGATCGTCAAGCCTGATGCCAGCGGCGAGTGGGGCATCATGACGATGCGCGATGTGCTGAAAAAGGTCGTCCGAGAAGGACGGGCAGTTGATGGCCTAAAGGTGGGGGATCTGGCCACACGCCCGCTGCTGAGCGTCAGTCCTGAAACGTCGCTCACCGATTGCGCAGCACTCATGGTCGAGCGTAATATCCGGCGGCTGGCCGTGGTTGAGAATGGGGAACCGATCGGGATCATCTCCGAAACTGACATCTTTAGCCACGTGACCGAGTGAGTGGGTTGTAACGAGCGCAGGGTGAGCGACGAAAAAGCGCCGCCTCACTCTGCGCGATCAGAAGCTCTTGCGCGATCCACCTTCCCCACCAGCTTCGATACGGTAGGATCCGCAGCAGTTTACGTCTACGTAGCCTGCTCCCCCTCACAGATCGGCGAAGGCTAACCCGATCCGAGCAATACCGGCTTCAATCTGATCACTACTCTGGAAGCTGAAAGCAAGACGCAGAGCGTTATCACCCTGGCCTGGTTCCGCGAAGCAGGCAGTGCCGGGAAGAAATTCGGCACCCTGCGCGCGAGCCGCTGTGAGCAGTGACTGGGCGCTCAACCCTTCTGGCAGCGTGACCCAGATGAAGAATCCACCATCAGGCATGACAAAGCGTGCTTCAGGTGGGAAGTGACGACGAATAGCGGACGCCATCACTTGACACTTGGTCGCGTAGTGGTGGCGTAACGCAGCGATGTGGCGTTCTAGCCGACCAGATTCGCTGTAGCGTGCAACAACGCGGGTGATGAACGGACCAGTGGTTCCTTCGGCTTTGACCATCAGCAGCCGGTCGATAATTTCACGGCGAGCGTGTACCCAACCGATACGCAGACCAGGAGCGAGGATTTTCGAGTAGGTACCAACTCGAATCACCCAGCCGTCGGGATCGAGCGCCGCTAGTGACGGTAGCGGCTCGCCGGTGAAGCGGAGATCAATATAAGCGTCGTCCTCAACTATTGGCGTTCCGTACTCGGCGGCCAACGCCACCAATTGCTGACGGCGTTCGATGGTCAGCGTGACTCCAGTAGGATTATGAAAAGTGGGAATGGTGTAGATAAACTTGGGACGCTGACCGGCGGTAGTGAGCGCGCGTAGCGTATCGGCTAACGCTACAACATCCATACCATGTTCATCAACTGGGACGGTCACCAGACGAGCGCCACTTTGCGCAAAACGGCGCACTGCGCCGAGGAAGCTCGGCCCTTCAATAATGACGACATCCCCCGGCTCAACGAAAATCTCGGGTAAGAGAGCGAGAATCTGGCTCGAGCCGTACCCCACCAGCACCTGCTCAGGCTGGGCATCGACTCCTTCGGCACGTAGCCGGGCCACGATCTGGTCGGTCAGTCCAGGATACGACATGGCATAGTTGAGCGATTCGGCAGCTTCGTAGGCTAGCACTTCTGCAGCCGCAGCCATCAGTTCAGCGCGGGGAAAGAGCGCAGGATCAGCGAGGCCGTAAGCCAGACTGATGAGTGGTCGGGCCGGTTCACCGGCTGCTCCAAAGAGCGGTGGGGTCACTTCGCGCACGCGTGCGGCGAACAGCGTCTCGAGACGGTCGGCAGTTGAAGTCATGCAGCTATTCTCCTTAACCAGGCAACAATGCAGTGAGCTGTGGCAGACGCACCAGCAATCCGACGGCTAATATCCAGCTTGTTTGTCAACCACGTTGATCATCGGTTCGTGGTGAAGGAAGGCGCGCAAGTTAACGGCGAAAATATCGAGGGTGCGCGAGCGAATAAATGGTGAACTCCAAGAGATATGCGGCGTGACAAAGACGTTAGGTAGTTCCCAAAAGGGGCTATCAGGCGGCAGCGGCTCGTGGGCAAAGACATCAAGACCAGCGCCCGCGATGCGCTGTGCACGGAGCGCTTCGAGCAGCGCGTCTTCATCTACAATCTCACCACGGGCGATATTAATAAGGTAGGCATCTGGCTTCATCAAGGCCAGTTCTGCTCTGCCGAACATACCGCGAGTGAGCGGTGTGAGTGGGGTTGCAATGACCACAAAGTCGGCCTGAGGGAGCAATGCTCGCCATTCCCCCTCCCCTACCACCTGCTCGACCCCAGGAACCGGACGCGGATGGCGGCGTGAACCCCACACGCGCATACCGAATGCGCTAGCCCGGGCAGCAATGGCCTGACCAATCTGACCGAGACCGATAATAAGCATCGTCGATCCAGCCAGTTCACGCAGTTGCATATCTTGTTCGCGCCACTGGTGTGCAGCCTGTAGTTGGTGTAACCGGGCCACTTGCTTAACATGGCTAAGCGCGAAAAGCATGACGAATTCGCTAATCGGAATCGCGTGCACGCCGGCAGAATTGGTCACAATAATGTCGCGCGCTATCACTTCAGGGATCAGAGAGCCATCAACGCCTGCCCGAGGGATATGGATCCAGCGCAGCGCTGGCATCTGCCGCACCATTCGAGCGAGTTGCTCGGCAGGGAAAAACCAGCGCAGAAGGACTTCGGCGTCGGCAATAGGCGCTTCCGGCTCACCATGTTGATCATACCAGACGATAGTCGCCTGCGGTGCGATGGCAGTAACGCGAGGAATGAGTTCATCGCGTAGCAAACCGGGCAACACGAGCTTCATGGATACTCCTTTGAGCTGCATGGAATCTGAATACATCGTGTATTGTACCCAAGGTGGAGAATTCCTCGATCAGTCAAGAGAATGGTTTTCAAAGTAGAACGAATCCGCTGGACCTCACCAAATGAGGGGTACGAGGAATGGACAAGACTGCTATGATTACAGCGTATACGAGATTCTACCCTTCGCCTTGCGCTGATTCAATGGGATGAGCAAGAAGGATGTTGGGGGGCGTAACGTGCTCAACTTGCGCAGAATCCGGAATCGGCCTATAGTGGAAGCGTTCGCCGGGTAGCGATCGTCTCCCCGGCTTGTGTTATGTTGTCACGCGAATACATCAACGCAAGGAGTATATTGCAATGGCAGCGGGAACCACTTCAGATCTGCGCAACGGGATTGTCATTCGTTACAACAATGATCTCTACCAAGTGATCGAATTTCAGCATGTGGCGCCGGGTAACTGGCGCGCGTTTGTGCGAATGAAGCTGAAAAGCCTTACCACCGGGAAGGTGATTGAAGATCGAGTGCGGGCTGGTGCAGAAATCGACATTGTACGCATCGAACGTCGTCCGATGCAGTATCTCTACCGTGAGGGTGACAGTTTCGTCTTCATGGATAACGATACTTTCGACCAGATTCCGGTATCAGCAGAGCTGGTAGGTGACGCGGTGCGGTTTATGAAAGAAAATGAGACCGTCGATCTGGTCTACGACGCCGAAAAAGACGTGATTATCGGCGTTGAGTTACCCATCTTTGTCAACCTAAAGGTGGTTGAGACGACAGTAGCGGTGCGCGGCGATACGGCCACGAATGTGACCAAGCCGGCCACCTTGGAGACCGGTGCGGTCATTGAAGTGCCGGCATTCATTAATGAGGGTGATATCCTGAAGATCGACACTCGCACTGGCGAGTATATCACACGGGTGTAATTCCCTGAACAACGCCTGGCTGCAGTCAATACCAGACTGAGAAATGAAATGCCGAGCGCGGGGATTGTATTCCCGCGCTCGGTGTGTGTTCAATCAAGGCTTAGAAATCATCATCCGGCATTGGTGGAGTGTTATTGGTCTTCTTGGGTTCAGGCGCTTCGACGATCAACGCCTCGGTGGTCAACACCATACCAGCGACGCTGATCGCATTCTCGAGCGCAGTGCGCACCACTTTGGTCGGATCGATGATCCCAGCCTGCATCAGATCAACATAGGCGCCGGTCATAACGTCATAGCCAAAGTGGTCGTTGTTGTGCTTGCGCTGCGCATTGCGGACATTCTCAACCACCACCGAGCCATCTTCGCCCGCGTTGGCAGCCAGTTGACGCAGCGGCTCCTCTAGGGCACGGCGTAGGATGTTGAGCGCCATGCGCTCTTCTTCAAACTGCGTCGTGACATTGTCGAGAGCCGGAATAGCGTTGAGCAAAGCTACGCCACCACCGGGTACGATACCCTCTTCAACCGCAGCGCGAGTCGCGTTGAGGGCGTCTTCAACCCGCGCTTTGCGCTCTTTCATCGCCGGTTCAGTCGGCGCACCCACCTTGATCACTGCCACGCCACCCGACAGCTTCGCCACCCGCTCTTGCAGCTTCTCACGATCGTAATCCGACGTTGTGGTTTCGATTTGCTGCTTGAGCTGGGCAATGCGAGCCTGAATGGCCTGCTTATCACCGTGACCTTCAACGATAACCGTGTTGTCCTTGTCGGCCTTCACGCGGCGAGCGCGACCAAGGTCTTGCAGGGTGGCACTTTCGAGCTTGCGGCCAATCTCTTCAGAGATGACCGTACCGCCAGTGAGAATGGCAATGTCTTGCAGCATTGCCTTGCGGCGATCGCCGAAGCCTGGAGCTTTCACGGCCAGCGCGTTGAGCGTGCCGCGCAGCTTGTTAACCACCAGCGTCGCCAGCGCTTCGCCATCGACATCCTCGGCAATAACGACCAGATCCTTCTTGCCGCTGTTCAGTACTGCCTCGAGGATGGGCAGCAGGTCCTTGATTGAGCTAATCTTCTTATCCGTAATTAGGATGTAGGGCTCATCGAGCACGGCCTCCATACGCGCCGAGTCGGTGATGAAGTAGGGCGAGATATAGCCCCGATCAAATTGCATACCCTCGACGAGCTCGTGCTCGAGGTGGGTGCTCTTACCCTCTTCGACGGTCACCACACCGTCACGCCCGATCTTATCCATCACGGTCGCTAGCAGTTCACCAACCTCGGCATCCTGGGCCGAGATCGTGGCCACATTGCGGATCTCGTCGCGGGTCTTAAGCGTGATCGCCTGCTCTTTAATCCGGGCAACCAGCGCCTGACCACCCTTGTCAAGACCACGCTTGATCAGCATCGGGTTGGCACCAGCAGCGACCAGCTTCAAACCTTCATTGATAATCGCCTGAGCCAGTACCGTCGCCGTAGTTGTGCCATCACCGGCGACATCATTAGTCTTGATGGCAGCCTGCTTGAGGAGTTGAACGCCAAGGTTAGCGAAGGGATCCTTGAGCTCAATTTCCTTGGCGACACTGACACCATCGTGAGTGACGGTCGGAGCGCCCCACTTCTTATCGAGCGCAACGTTGCGACCCCGAGGACCAAGGGTCGTTTTGACAGCCAGAGCCAATGTATCAATACCGTGTTTCAGCGCAGTGCGGGCTTGCTGATCAAAGATCAGTTGCTTCGCCATATCGCTTACTCCTCAATAATACCCAGGATATCCTTCTCCTGCAGGATCAGATACTCTTCATCGTCGATCTTGAACTCGGTGCCAGCGTACTTGGCGTAGAGAACGTGTTGACCAACCTTGACATTCATTGGAATGATTTTGCCATCATCGGCACGCCGGCCAGGCCCAACCGCAATCACCTCACCCTCCATTGGGCGCTCTTTGCTTGCGGTATCGGGCAGAAAGATGCCACCTTTAGTCTTCTCTTCGCGTGGCTTCGGCTTAACGACAACGCGGTCGTGCAATGGTTTGACTTGCACAGGAACCTCCTCTTCGTTTCATCAGGGGTGCCGTCGCAACGACACCCCCCTCTCACTCAGCTAGCGGCCTGACCAGCGCTACCCGGCGTAGCCATTGGCTGACGTTGCCGACTGAGGAGAGCGAAGGCCAGACCAACCAGCACGAGGATCAAGCCGATCCAGAAGGTCTGCGGTTGCGGCAAGGCAATCCCGAAGTAACGGTCAAGCGTATACGCCCCAGGCTCCCACAATCCCATTACGGCGGCTACCACCGCCATTACGAGCGCATACTCACTGCCACCGTTGCTGATCCACAGACCACGCGGCCAATGGACAAGCGCAATCGCTGCAATCATCACCGCGATGATGGCCAGTGGGCCAATTGGATGGAAGAGACCAAGGGCAAAGAGTAGACCACCGCCAAGCTCAGCCAGTCCAGCCAGCAGAGCCCAGAAGCGTGGCGCGCGTAGACCCATATTGGCCAGCCAATCGGCAGTAGCGTTGAGACCATGACCACCAAACCAGCCAAAGAGTTTCTGCGCACCATGCGCCATCATCAGTAAACCGATGACGACTTGCAGGATCAGCAGGCCGATGTCCATCGTCATAGTGTACCACCTCCTTGATCGTCAACGCATACCGCAATCAGCAGCAGGTCCGCACTGATGTGGTAGGTTGATGACTCAGACAGGTGTACACCTGAGTAGATAAGAAAAAGTTGTTAGATGGGCATCAGCGCAATGTTAGTAATCTGTTAGAACCTAGTGACTACTGTGGTCAACAGTACGTGGCGGTCAATCAATATGGCGAGCAGTACAACATTGGCTACTGCCAGAGCAGTAGGTTGCGGTTAATCGCCACTTACCGCAGAGCTGGCAGAGGTCCTGCCAGTTATGGCGTATAACCTGGTGCCGGACGCCGTGGGAACGAATGGGAGCCAATCTGGTCCTCGCATAGGAATGGGGGCTGGTTGTTACCACTGTGATATGGATAGAGCTGATCACCCACGCGTAAGAGGATCAGGAGACCATCGATCAACACCTGAATGTAGGCCATCCCCGGGCGTGGACAACCAAGTGCGCCATCCGGCCAGGTAACCGCTTCAACTGAGGCGACTTCAATAGCAGCTACGTCGATCCTGAGTCGTTGAGCCAGATCCTGTTTGGCCGCATCGATTTGCTTTTGGATAGAGCTGTCAAATGGCGGCATAAGCGGTTGGGCATTGAGAGCAGATCCTGGTGAAACAGGCATTGGTGTCTCCTTTACAGGTACTGCACTGGGCGGTAGCGTCGCGACTGGCGGTGCAGTCGGCGGTAAGCTCGCTACTGGCACAGTGGTCGGAGTTGGGATTGATGGCAGCGGCGTAGCTGTGGTTGGCGTAGCTGTCGGCTCGGACGGTGAGGTTAGCGCAGGCTCGCGTGTCGCCGCAGGCGGCTGAGTGACGATCGGGGAAGTAGCTGCTGTAGTCGGCTGGGTGGGTGAAACGCCCGTTGCGGTGCCACAGCCGGCAAGAGCAAATAAAGCGATCAGGATAAGCAGCGTTAATGCACGCCTGGAATATCTGTCGCAGCCATATGGAAGTAGTGTTAGCGATCGTCTGGATGGCCCACATCTTGATGCACGCATGGAATATCCTTTGCATTTATATGGAACATACTTTGATCAAGAGGACGAGGAATAAAGGTAAATGGTTCCAACGCCGCGCACATAGGTGCGTTCTGCACGCCATCAGACTGGTCACTGGAAGTAGAACTGCGGAAATAATTACAATTCAGAGTCGACTTTTAAAGCAGTATATCCCGAAAGCTGCCAGCCGTAACTCCTCGCCGATGCCACGTCGTTCACGACTCAGCGGCGCGATAGCGAGCAAATCAGCCCCCAACGCCTGCGTAGTAACAATCCGGCATGGCAATGCACTGAGATTAACAATACCAACGAGACTCCGCTCGTGGAAAGTGCGCCGGATTGCCAATACGTCCCCAGAAGTAGCAATCGCCTGGCATTCGATAGCTCCGTAACGTAGCGCTGCTTCATGCCGCCAGAGTGCTAGCAAGCGCGGCAGGATGGTGTCATCAGCCGTCTCCTGTCCATTCCAGATTGCTGGAGTCAGACCACTGAACAGCATCACAGCCCAGAGTGCCTGGGCTAGTCGCGAACCACGCAAGCCATCAGCCAGCGGGTTGCAATCAGCCGTATCGTGTGCTTCGAGAAAGGCGATGCGATAGGCTGCCGGGTAGAGAACGGCATAATCGGTCTGATACGCACACCATTCGGCAGGTGTAATCCGGCGCATTGCCAGATGAATCAGCATGTGATGAGTCGGATAGTCAAACCAGCCGTTGGCAAATTGAGCCGAGCGCGGCCCTGAGAGGGTACAAAGTAAACTCAATTGTGGTCGCGCCGCATGCACTTCTTGCAACGCCTGCACGATCAGGGCAGCACCAGCACTCGCTCGCAACGGCGGGCGGCGTATCCAGGCCACTGCTGCCTGATAGGGTGCCACAACACGCAGGCCATCGAGCGCAAACCGATCAACCTGCCTGATCACCCACTGTTGCCAGTACAACCGCCAATCATTGCGTGTCCAATCGATGTGATAGCCACCGGGGGGCAGCGCCACACCAGGATGACGCGCGACTGCTGGTGCATCGGCAGGTATGCCAATGGCAAACCCGCCAGCATCATCGCGGATAAACCATTCGGGATGTTCGTTCAGATAGCGCGAGTCGGGAGCACATCCCTGGATCGCTACATCAAGCAGCACCCGCATGCCATGGGTGTGGGCGTTATCGATCAGCTGACGGATAGTCGCTTCGTCACCGCAAGCTGGATCGATCCGTTCCAGATCGCTGATCAGGTGAGGTCGGTCACCAACGGTGTGCCATGGCAAAAAACACAGGGTATCGACCCCAAGTGCAGCCAATTCGGGCAAGCGCGCGCATAAACCAGTAGCGCCCTGCCACTGACGCAGATCAGCAACGTAGATCACGGCATCGCGCAGCCATACCGCCGGTGGTTGTGACAGTGGCGTCAACGCACGGTAGACGGCTAGCGCATCTGGCCAAGGCTGACTAGTCAGCGCAATGCGTTGTGGGCCAACGGTTATCCGCTGATCAGCGCGTAGCCAACTGACGACCGCCACCTCGTGAGCAAGTGATACAGCCTGCTGATAACCCTGGATATATGGCAAGGCTGCTTCATCATCACCAGCATACCAGCAGAGCAGGGTGAGAGGTATGGCGTTATCGCACAACGCCATAACACCTGGACCTTGCACTGGTGCCGGCTCGAAAGCGCTGCCACCGCGTAGACCAGGGGCAAAGAAACGACGTGGCAAGATGTTACGATCCTGGGTGGCGGCAACTGCCAACGGCGACCGTGGCCGGACACTATTTCCCGGTGCCTCAAAGAGACAGCGATCTGGATCACCTACCCTGGCATCCGGAACGATGAGACGCACCCCGTAGAGCCGTACCTCATCACCACTCACATTCTCGATCTCGACCCACCGCTCGAGAGCGTCTGCAGTGATGCAATAACGATCAAACAGCTTGAGAGGACCGAGACCGACAATAATGGTCATTACGAGCTGATCGTCGCTTGTATGAACCCGATACCAGAGGAAGCGAGCAAATGTCTGCGCAGTGATCCAGTGCGTAGGACCGCCTAAGGCAATATCAATTCCAGCAGCGGCTGGACCAAACCCTAACACGTTTAAGCTGTCAGGACGCTGAAGGTGTATCAATGCGCCACTATCAGTTGACCAAGCTAGAGTGTAATGTTCGGTGCGCAGGATGATACGGTCAGGTTGTTCAGAGAGTTCGTAGCTCATTTAGCAACCGCTACAGACAGAATTGGGAACGACAAGACGTATCATACCCGATATAGGCTTTTTTGTTAGAGCCGCCAGTCGGTGGTAGCCAACAGATGGTAACCAGAGGGGAGCACAGCCAGAGGAATGCCTCTCTACAGTGCTCATTACCGCCAATGCTGCCTCCTGACCCACCCTGTAGTTAGCGATGTTACCCTCACACCGAGACTATGGCTAGCAACGAAGGCTACTACCATTGGTGGTCAGGCTCCTATCTTGAGGATAGATTTTTCTTTAGGCTTGCAACTTGCGATCAGCACTCCCCTAGCGAACCTACATACCCTCGCCAGGGGTCATCAAATGCTCGGCAGCAGCATGCACGGCAAAGGCCAGGATTGCCGACCAGTCCCAACCGCGCCAGAGGCCATAGACGACGCCAGCCCGGAACACGTCGCCAGCACCGGTTGTATCGGTTACTGTCTGCGGCGGCGGCGCGCATTCGTGCCACGTGCCATCAACGAGCATTCGCGCCGGACGAGAACCATCCGTGAGAAAAACAGGCGCGCCGCGCACGCGATGTAAGGCGCTGGCCCGGGCTAGCGGATCAGGTCCGAGCAGTGAGGCCGAGGTGACAATCACATCAGCCGCCTGAGCCAGTGGTTCGGCAGGGTCGATCACATCGCCGGCCACGACCATCCGCTCTAACTGGCGTGCAGCCAGCGCCACTTCAACCGTGTGCAGACCATACCGACTGACACTAACAATGGAACTAGCCGCCAACACTGGGTGCGGGGGTGGCGAAGCGGCAGTTCCCTGCCGAAGGGCGATAATTGTACGCTCACCGTCGGGCGTGATGAAGATGTGACAGACAGGCGTAGTCACGGTCGGATCGCGCTCGATATGGGCGGCCAGATCGAGTGTCTGCAAAGTAGTCGCCACCAGATCGCCAGCTGGATCATACCCCAGCCGATCGCCGTAGAGGAGAGGACGTACCTGCCAACCTACCAACGCGCGCGCTTCATTCAGCGCGTTACCACCGGCCCTCCAGATGCTCTTGAGCACATGGACACCACTACCTGGCGTCGGCCAGTGTGGCAGCCAGAGATGGAGATCGGCGCAAATCGAACCGTAGCAGAGAACTGTTCCGGACGACGTCATGAACATCTAAATAAACCTACCCAGACAACGGTGCAACAGCGGCGAGTATCTTCACACTCGCCGCTGCGTTCATGGGCTGGTTCAATCCAGTGCCATCAGGCCCCGGCTGGCGCCGGCGAGGATTGACCACGGTTGTTATGCGTATGTGAGCCGTTCTGGTTGTTGGCTGGCACCGGCATGCGGCTGAGGGCAATTTGCAACACCTCATCCATTGACGAGACCGGGATCAGCTTCAGCTCTCGACGCACCTTCTCCGGCAACTCGCTAATATCCTTGGCATTTTCCTTCGGCAAGATGAATGTACGGATACCTGCACGATGGGCTGCCAACGTCTTCTCTTTGAGACCGCCAATACCCAACACCTTGCCGCGTAACGTCACCTCGCCAGTCATGGCTACATCGCGGCGTACCGGCGTCCCGGTAAGGGCACTGATGATCGCTGTAGTCAGGGTAATGCCAGCCGAAGGACCATCTTTCGGTACCGCACCTTCGGGAATATGGATGTGAATATTCGTTTCCTCGAAGGTATTCGGATCGATGCCAAAATCAGCTGCACGCGAGCGAACGTAGCTAATGGCGGCCTGAGCACTCTCTTTCATCACCTCACCGAGCTGACCGGTCAGTTGCAACTGACCTTTGCCCTTAAACGGCAACACCTCAATGCTGAGAATATCGCCGCCAGCGCTTGTCCAGGCCACACCAGTTGCCACGCCAACTTCGTCTTGCTCTTCGACCAAGCCGAAAGTATACCGCTCGGGACCGAGATACTTCACGACAGCAGCAGCGTCGATCACAAACTTCGGCGGCGCCTCACCAGCCGCTTCGGTCTGTTCAGCCACCTGCCGTGCCACCTTACGGCAGAGGCTGGCAATTTCACGTTCGAGGTTGCGGACACCGGCCTCGCGGGTATACTCGCGAATCAGCTTAATAATCGCATCCTCGGTGAATTCGATCTGATCCTCGTTCAGACCGTGGAATTCGCGCTGTTTGGGAATGAGGAAACCACGCGCGATTTCCAACTTCTCATCCTCGGTATATCCGCCGATCTCGATGATCTCCATGCGGTCACGCAACGGCAGCGGGATCGGTTCGAGCTGATTAGCCGTGGCGATGAAGATCACCTTACTTAGATCGAACGGTATCTCGAGGTAATGATCGCTGAAGGCATTATTTTGCTCAGGATCGAGTACCTCAAGTAGGGCCGATGTCGGATCACCGCGGAAATCGATCCCGATCTTATCAACCTCATCGAGGATGTAGACCGGACTCTTCGACTTGACGTTTTTCATCGCCTGAATGATCCGACCTGGCATGGCACCGATATACGTGCGGCGATGACCGCGAATCTCGGCCTCATCGCGCACACCGCCCAGGCTGGTACGGACAAACTTACGCCCTAAGGCACGAGCAATGCTCCGCCCTAGACTAGTCTTACCAACACCGGGCGGGCCAACGAAACAGAGGATCGGCGAGCGCATCTTGTCGCCAACCAGTTTCCGCACCGCCAGGTACTCGAGGATGCGTTCCTTGACCTTCTCAAGGCCGTAGTGATCAGCGTCGAGCACCTTCTGCGCTTCGGTGATGCTGATTTCAGGCAACTCTTCATCAGCCCACGGCAGCGAGAGGATCCAGTCGAGGTAGGTACGAATGACGCCCGACTCGGGATTGTTCATCCCTTGCTGGGACAGTCGCTTGAGTTCGTGCATCGCCTGATTCTTGACGTACTCGGGCGCATTCAACTCGTTGATCCGCCGGCGCAATTCGTCAATTGGATCGTCGCCATCTTCGTCTTCACCTAGCTCACGGCGAATCACCCGCAACTGCTCACGCAAGAAGTATTCGCGCTGGCTCTGATCAAGCACCTCTTTCGTATCCTGCTGTATCTTGACGCGTAGTTTGAGCAACTCGAGCTGGCGGGCTAGCACCAAATACGCTTTGCGCAACCGCTCTACCGGATCGAGCGTGTTAAGGATCTCCAACCGATCTTTGAAATCAAACGCTGGCCCCCATGTAACGATATCAGCTAGGTGACCAGGGCGATCGATACGATGCACGAACTGTACCGCCTCTTGTGGTACCTCACCCAGATGCTCGACAAATTCATCAACTTGTTGTTTGACTGTATCCATGAGCGCCTCAACCTCGAGGCCACCGACTTCCGGGTCATGCACAGGACGGCAACGAACCCGGTAGAACGGAGTAATCTGCACGGCCTCGATAATCTGCGCTCGGCTCTGACCTTCAAGAATCACACGCGCAGTGCCATCGTTCAACTTAGCAAATTCTTGCAACTGGGCAATCACGCCGATAGGCGGCAGATTTTGCGGTTGATTGCTCTTATAACCTTCCAGTTGATGTTCGCGAACAAAAATCAATAATACATCACGATCTTCTTCCCATGCCCGTTCCATTGCCCGGTACGACTTACCTTGTGGTACCTGCAATGGAATGGTCATGTGCGGCATAATAACCATTTCACCGAGCACGACCATCGGTAAGCGGCGCTCTGGCGCCTCAAACTGTTCTTCGTGCTCTTCAGGCACATCATCAAAAAATGACATCGGCTCATCCATAGTTGGTATGTCTCCTACGTTCAGATTGAACGTTGCTCCTGCACTCTGCACTAATCAGCGGCGAGCGCCGGCAGCGCTGCGCGGAATTGCAACCGGTGCAACCGTGCATAGATGCCGTCGCGAGCCAGCAATTCGCGATGCGTCCCCACTTCCATTACTTCACCCGCCACCACCACTACAATCCGATCAGTCCGCTGCACGGTACTCAGTCGGTGAGCAATCACGATACTTGTACGACCGACCATCAGGCGTTCCAATGCCTCTTGAACCAGGCGTTCACTTTCACTGTCCAGTGAACTGGTGGCTTCGTCGAGGATCAGAATGCGCGGATCTTTCAAAATCGCACGCGCAATCGCGATCCGCTGGCGTTGGCCGCCGCTTAAGCGCACACCGCGCTCGCCAACCGGCGTGTCGTAGCCTGCCGGCAATTGACAGATAAACTCGTGGGCATTAGCCATGCGCGCCGCCGCTTCGATCTCGGCCTCACTTGCATCGAGGCGACCATAGCGGATGTTATCGCGGATCGTTCCGCTAAAGAGTACGGTCTCTTGCGGTACAATACCGATCTGGGCGCGCAGTGACGGCAATTGTACTCGTCGGACATCGTAGCCATCAATCAAGACACTACCTGCCTGAACATCGTAAAAGCGCGGGATGAGGCTCACAATTGTGCTCTTGCCAGCTCCGCTTGGCCCAACTAGTGCAACCATTTCTCCCGGTTCAATCACCAGAGAGAAGTTGCGTAATACAACCGGCGCACTATGGCTGCGGTCGTTGGTAAGCTGATACGCGAACGACACGTCGCGAAACTCGACCCGCCCCTGTACTGGTGGCAAGGGTATAGCATCTGGCGCATCGGCTATTGTCGGCTGCTGGTCGAGCAGTTCAAAGACTCGCGTTACCGCGCCGAGGGCTTCCTGTACTTGACCAAACAGGACAGCAAATGACCCCAGCGAACCTGCGACCATGCCGGCATAGAAGAGAAACGCCACGAGATCGCCCGGTGTCAGCAAGCCCATACTGACCACATAACCACCGGTAACCAGCATACCGATCAACACGATCCAGACGGTCAACGACATTGCGGATTGAAACAGTGCCCGCGCCCGCGCTCGCTTCATCGCCGCGGCAAGAGTTGTCTCGATCGCGGACCGAAACCGCTCAATTTCATACGGCTCCCGTCCAAACGAGCGCACTACCCGCACTCCTGCAACTGTCTCTTCAAGAATGCTGGTTGCATCAGCTAGACGGTCTTGCACCGTGGTTGAAATGTGGCGCAGCCAGCGCCCGAAGAGCACTGCGATAAGCACCAGTGCGGGCACGAGCACGAGCGCTAGCCCACTCAGTTGCCACGAAACCACAATCATTAATATCACGGCACCGACGAGTTGGATCACGCCTTGCAATAGCGTCGCCAGATTGGTCGTTACCGTTGATTGTATCAACATCACATCGTTGGTGATCCGTGATGTAATCTCACCGGTGCGTCGCTGTTCAAAGAAGGCCAAGTCGAGCTGCTGTAATTGCTGGTAGGCCGCCAATCGCAGATCCGCCACTACCCGTTCACCCACAAAGGTGAGACCGTAGGTCTGAATCAAACCAGTGACTGACTGACCGATCGCGACCAGTCCCAACACCAGCGCAATCTGAGCAATTGGTAAAGCTCGATCGCCAGTGATATGGTTGACCATCTGGCCAATTGCTAATGGCATGGCCAATCCCAGACCAGTGCCGAATAGTAGCGCAATCAACGCTGCCGCCATCCACCCACGGTACGGACGTACATAGGCGATCAGGCGCGTCCAGTTCACGCTTTCCGGCAGCGCAGGCGGGCGGGCAAATTGCCATTGTAAGCGCACCAACAGGATCTCCTCGCATGAACGCCAGCAGTGCCAGCATTCAGCACTACACTATCAAGCCAACCGTCCCGTCTCGCTCCGTTCCAGTACCCGTAGCATACCAGCCAACACCCCTTCGAGCAGCTCCAGCAACCGTTCGGCATCAGCCCGCGGCAAGTGCCCGAGCGCTGCATGAATCTGCTCGCGCCGAGCTTGCCGAATCGCCGCAATCATTGCCAGCCCACGTGGTGTTACCTGCACCATCACCTGGCGACGATCGCGTTCGTGTCGAGTGCGCTCGACCAGTTGCTTATCGAGTAGGCGATCAACAACGCCGGTCAGTGCTGCGGCTGACTGCTGCGTTGCCTCTGCCAGATCCGACATCTTGCATTCGCCGTTGACCTGGGCCAGATGGAGCAGGGTGTAGAACTGGGTCAGGGTGAGATTGAAGCGATCGTCATCAAGCAATTGCACAAACTGGCGTTGCGCCAGCCAGCTTATGCGCAAGATGGCTTGCTCGATGGCGTCAAGCGTTGAATATTCACCGGGCAGGTTGGGCGTTTCCGGTTCAGTCATGCGTTGCTCTATTGCTAGCACGTATAGATATTTAACAGTGTTAAGTATATCAGAGGCAAGCAATATTGTAAAGGGGTAGCGCTAACAACTCGCCCTCACGTGCCAGTCGTTCCATGATCACCCTCTCCAACATCCAACTAGGCAAACTACTGGACGGTGCACCAGCGGCAGCCAGATAGTGGGATTGAGATCGAGCCGATGGGCACTGGGCAAACCGCAAGTCGCCGTTCCACGCACGGTAAGGCCGTTAACTCGGAAGATGACAGATCGGCCAGCCAAGCCACTCTGTTCGTTACCAGCCTGAGCTGCGGCAACATCGATCACGCAACCGATTCGACCATCGACCAATTGGGTCTGCCCTCGGCCACAAACTACGTCGTTGATGAGAGCTTCCACGGTCTGGTCAACACCGAAGGAGGTGTTGCCAAGTGGCGCGATGTACCCGTAATAGGTTGTAGGTGGCTGCGGTAGAGGATTGTAGCGTTTCCGCGCCGGCTGGCGTGGCTGTGCCCGTCAGACCAGCATCAGTGACGAAGACCCAATAGCCGCATCCGTAGACCATACTGGTCAGGGTGTTGACGAAGGCTGCAAAGGCTGGAGTGACAGTGGGATCGTACCGATGCCAGCGGTTGTGCACCTCATCGTAGCCGTAAACGATCCGATAGTGACGCGGATCTACATTGAGGCGGCTGAAGGCGACCGGTACCGATTCGCTAGCCCACGGGTAGGCGAGCAGATTCCAACCCAACGACGGACGCAGTGTAGTGAGGAGTGTATACAAACTGGATCCTGCGATTCGCCGGTCAGTTCACGCCGTTCACGATCACGCCGGTGAACAGTGATTTCACGCCATACCTGCTCGGTTGGAGTATAAAAGATACTTAACCCACCAGCCGTACCCGGAGGAACATTGGCTTCATCATAGCTCAAGTTGATCGAGAAGCCTGCCAATTGGGTAGCGCTGACCCCACTCAGCCAATATCCCGACCTAACCTGTTCTGTCCACGGCGGAGGCGGTGCTGGAGGACGGGTCGCAGCCTGGAACGAAAGCAGATCACCTGGCCAAACACGCCATCAAGATCGTAGATCATGGCCTGACCATCAAGTGACGCCGGCACATCTCTAGGCCAGATTTGCAGACACGGATTGCAGGGTCGGCGCTGAGCCAGGATAGGCATCTCGTCATCACTGAACCGTAGTGAATTGTCTGGATAGACGTAGAGACTGACATCGGTCACTGTTTCGCGCCGCGGCGCCGGTTCCTCAACCCAAAGCTGCAAGAGCGTCTGCTCGAATGGGGCTGGGGTCACGATCTCAGCCTGAGCGATTGCGCCACTAAGTGTCAGGTTGACAGTTCCTGACGGCGCTCCATCTAGGGGAAACAAGCGTGCAGGCAATGGTGTACTACCCTCAACCGTCTGTACGATTACCCGGATCCGTCGCTCATCAAGTGGCTCGATTCGAATATCAGGCTGCCAATCACGCCGCTCGCGCACGGTGAGTGTGGTCTAACCATCTGCAATTGCCTCGACGCAACCCAACCGCCGCGCCATCGGTTTAAACAGGCAGAGCCGATCACCAGAACGGACACCGCGTGCGGCAAGCTGATCGCGTACCGGCTCACCTAGATCGATTAGCCGATCGATTACCCCATCATCATTATCATCGGTAAACAAGATGCCACGTGCACTGCGGTCAGGTTGTAAACGAATGGTGTCGTCGCCAAATGCCTGCAACAGACTGAACGTACTCTGCTGAACAGTACGAGTTGATGCGACCAAGGTATCGCGATGATCTCGGTTAGATTAGCGGGCAAAGTATTCGGGCCAGTGATCTCGTTAAGTGTGCGGAGACGATGGGCAGCCAGCGCTAGGTAAAAAGCGACTATGGTTTCCCAATCGGCACGGCCGGTTTCCAGTTGTGAGAGGGTATTAGCGCAGAACATGGCCCAATAATTGTTCAGTGGATGAAATTCCGACTCTTCTTCGCGGTAGGGGTTGTTCATTGCGCCATAACAGCCATCAACTCCAACCAGGACCTTGCACCCGCTCACGTTGGCAAAACCGATGTAGTTATCAGAGAGGAAGAAGAGATAGTGACCAAGTTCGTGTGCTAGCGCTCGCGGCCAGTCCTCACCAATCGCGCCACGACTAGAGCCATACTGGTTCCATGTTGCCCCAATGCGAACACGACCCGGATGAAAGACGACTTCATCACCATTGCCGTTGGTGGTAGTGGTGGTCTGTTGCACGATTCCACCCCGATCAGAATTGGGGCGCATGCGATTGCTAGCATAAATCCGCACGTCGGCCTGGTTCCAACGCTCGCGGTTATGAAAGACTCGGACGCGCCCCAAGCGCTGCCTGGCCGTTTGTCCAGTCGTACAACAGCTTGGAAACGCGATACAGATCGGTGTACAGTTGGGCTTGATAACCGGTATCGTTACGGGCATCCCATTCTAGCGACACGTCCAGATCGCAACAAAGGATTGGTAACGCTGGTGCTAATAGTATTGAGTACGCTATCGCTGATTGGTGCGAACTCTGGTAGATTACCAGGGGCAAAGTTAGTGTAGTAGAGTGGGATATCGTTGACCAGCGCGCTGATACTCCACGCAAATAGCACACCACCATCGAAAGCAAAATCGTCCTCGATTACCAGTTGCCAGGTACCAATGATCGGTTCACCACGCATATCGTCGAGTGGATCGATAGCTCGAAATCCAGCGCTGCCAATTGGGGGACAACTCACTCCCGCCGCCATATCACTAATCCGCAACGAATTAGACGCACCGTTGTACCAGACGGACTGATCAAGGTTATTGTCAGATCGCTGACATAGGTGTGGGTGCCAATAATCGCGACCGTGTCGATCAACTGGAGGATACCGGTCGGTGTGATCGTTAGTGTCGCCGTAATCTGATCTGGTCGATCGGCGATAATCGCAATGGGGGCATGAGTGCTAGTAAAGGTGCGCAATTCGCCAAGTAGCCAGCATTGCCCAGGCCACGCAGACTCAATTCGAGGTCAAGTAGCTCGTCCATGAGAACTAGGTTCCAACCAGGGTTGGAACAACTCTTTGTTCAGCATAGCACCCGCCAAGCTGCCCTGCAAGCCATAACGAAGGCGAGGATTACGATAAGCCTGGGATGTGAGCACGCAAAACACCGCAGCCGATCCAACAGTGAGCTAGATCGGCTACGGTAGAACCAACAACGCGCGCCAAATACCTGGCCTCGACCACACCGATTGGACCGACAGCACTTAGGGCGCTGCAATCGGCCAATGGAACCAGGCTACAAAGAGATCGTCATGGGGACGGGCACCAACATAACCGCCCGCAACTGCCGCAGCGCCATTCGCCAGACCATACGCATTAGCAACAAGCTCGGCACAGATCGCTAGACCAAAGCCGTGGCCGTGACTCCCATCGCTGCTGAAAGAGAAGCCGCCGCGGAAGAGATCGCTCCAATGCTGACCAAAGCGCTGTTCCAGTGCACTGCGCTGACGCGCATCGATACGATTGAGGACCACTAGCCGCAGACTGGGCGCTTCACAACTGGTAAGGGGGAAAATTCCGATCATCACTCGCCGATCGATGCTGTGGCGAGTGGCATTGTTGATCAAGTTGTATAACACCCGATCGAGAGCCGCAAACTCAACACAGCGGTCGGCCACCACCCCATCATAACGAGCATCAACGATAATACTTGCCGAACCATCGGGCAAACGATAATCAGCCTGTTGCCACTTCTCGAGCAGGAGATCGACACCATGCGCGCGCAACTCGATATCACGCGCCGTGCGTTCTGGGTCGAGATCAGGCAAACAGTTCCGCATTATCTTGAGATGGTCGCGTATGAGCAGGTAGATGCGCTCAGTCTCGACGGGCTGCGATCGATCTACCTCTAATAGTTGTAACTGCAAAGCTAGCGCCTGTAATGAGCCGCCGCGAATGTCGTGGATTACCTCGCCTAGAACCGGATCGCTCTGACTCAGTGAAATGCCACGCAATTCACTGAGCAGGTCATGCCAGCCTATCTCGCGCAATACCTGAAACAATACCTGGCGATCGATATGCCGCCGCTGATCGAAGCGGGTAAAAATCGCGAGCAAGCCATCGTAGAGTTGGCGCACCACCGACTGCACATGGGGCGGCAAGTCGTGGACACTGGCGCTGCTGGCGCTGCGCACAAACGGATCCTGACGTAAGAAGGGTAAATCGCACGGCGCAAGGGCTTTGACAGTTTCGTCGCTAAGAGGGAATGCGCCGTTCATCGTAACCTCGCTCTTGATCACTACGTTGGGTTCCTAAACCCATCCATTGCTCTGTTGGTTAAACGTCAGTATAACCGATTTTCGGGTAGGCGCGGTTACGACTATTGCTCAGACAGCGTTTGACACATAAACACGCTTTGCGTAATGATATTGCAAACAGGTTGTCAGGATCGGCTCATTCCCGCAAAAATGCCGCGCATGCTTCAGGAATACTCGGATTGATGAAGATGCCACTCCCCATCTCGAAACCGGCCATATATGACAGCCGCGGCACAACCGCCAGATACCAGTGGAAATAGCCGTTCTCTGGCTCTTTTGCTGGGGTTGAACGTAGCACCAAATTAAAATCGGGATCGTTGAGGCGGTGGTAGATCCGATAAAACACCTCACGTACCAAAGCGGCCAGGCTATCAAGCTCAGCTTCTTCGATGTGGAAGAAGCTGGCCCGATGCCGACGCGGCAAGATCCAAATATGAAATGGCGAAGAGGCGGCATAGAGCACAAAAGCAACAAACTCATCGTTAGCGTACACAATCCGCTCATCTCGCGCCACTTCATCGTTGAGCATCGCGCAGAAGACACACTGACCGGTATCATCGAAAAACCGGCGTGCTTCCTCAATCCGATGGCGAATATCGCTAGGCACCACTGGCACCGCCATGATCTGACTGTGCGGATGTTGCAGCGAAGCACCCGCCCGCTCGCCATGGTTCTTGAAAATGACCACCTGTTCGATACGCGGATCGGTGCTGATGGCCTGCCCGCGCCGGAGGTAGGTCGCCAGCACAGCCCGCACTTCGGCTTCCGTCATCAATCCCAACGTCGTATTATGGCGGGGATGCTCAATCAATACTTCATGATAGCCGTAGCCGCTCAGCGTGCGCCGCACACCATCGAAATGACGCACTACCGGACCCTGTTCATACAGAGCGGGATACTTGTTGCGCACAATCCGAATTTGCCACGGACCATCTGCCGGGTGGCGTTCGATCTCGAGATCAATCTCCTCGTTACCAACGCAGAACGGGCAATGTGGATCGTGAGGTGGGCGCTCAGCAGTGGGGGGTGTCTGGCGCGTCTCAGTAAATGCATTCGGACGGCGCGCGCGCTCACTGGCAATGATGACCCATTCGCGAGTGGCAATATTCTGCCGTAGTTCCGACATGAGGTTTGCTCCACAGCGGACGACCAGCCGCAGCGTTGCGCTATGCTTAGTATTGTAGCCGTGGTCTGGCCGACGGGCAAGTAGGGTAAGTTGACAAACTAGCACTGCATAGCATACACTAAAACATCAGATGATATGATCTATTGACCAGAAAAAGCTATGTCGCTATCACGGCAACGACTCACCGAACAGGTCATCGAACTGCTACGGCAAGACATTCGCAACCAGACCTATCCGGTCGGTAGTCGGTTACCGTCAGAACCGCAATTGATGGCTCAGTTTGGCGTAGGTCGTTCGACCGTGCGCGAGGCCATTCGTGCGTTGGCTCATGAAGGCCTGCTCGAGGTGCGGCAAGGTGATGGCACCTATGTTCGTGCAAATACCACACCTGAACCGCTGGCAGTCCGGTTGCGACAGGCCAGAGTCAACGATGTGCACGAGGTACGACGTGCGCTAGAGATCGAAGTCGTCGCGTTAGCATCCCTCCGGCGCAGCGACGAGGATCTAGCTACCATCCGACAATGGTTGGCTGCGCGATCAACAGCGTTAGCCAGTGGTGACACAGCGAGCGCACTGACTGCTGACATTGAACTGCACTGCGCTATCGCTCGGGCCACCCATAATTCAATGCTCAGCGATCTGTACCGCTTATTTGCGGTTACCCTCCGTGACGCACTCGGTGTGTTGTGGGATGCAGCTATGCCAGCAGTTGACGACCGCTCGCACGACGACCTAGTGGCAGCGATTGAGACCGGAGATGCAGACACAGCCGTTGCAGTTACGCGCCAGATTCTTGCTCGCCACGAGACGATCCTCCGCCGATATGCCGGCCAAGAGTAAGTCTGACTATCAGCGGGGCAAGCGCTATTCCAGGTCGGTCACAGTGCCGGGCTGATTATCACTATCCGCATTAGGCTACGGATTCGTCAGCATAGACACATAGGATTGTAGTTGTACTGTCGGTTGCTTCCGACCAGCTGATAGCTGTCGTTTTGTTTTTTGTTTGACTAAGACATCTAACGATCTGATGAATCAAAGGCATTGATTATGGATTTCATCGACCTCTCGCTCATCTTCACTGCAGCACTGTTAGGCGGAGTGTTAAACGCAATTGCCGGTGGTGGCAGCTTCTTTTCGTTCTCAGCGTTGATCTTCGTAGACGTGCCGCCCATTGCTGCCAACGCTACCGATGTGCTAGCGCTCTGGTCAGGGACCCTAGCCAGCGTTGGGGCGTACCGGCACGAACTCAGTGGGTAGCAACGCGACGTATAGCTCCTTAGCAGCATTAGTCTAGTCGGTAGATGGACAGGCGCGATCTTGTTGCTCTACACCGAAGAACGGCAATTTACCGCTGTGATCCCCTATCTCTCGCTCTTTGCCACCCTCGTATTCATCTTCAGCCCGCAGATCACCCGTCTGGCGCGGCGGATGACTGGTCGCGAAGACTATCGGCCATGGCTCTTCGCCGCTGCATTGTATATTGCAATTGCCATTTACGGTGGGTTTTTTGGTGCTGGACTGAGTATTCGGGCCTTAGCAGCGCTGGCCCTGCTCGGACACGATAATATGCACCGAATGAACGCCCTGAAAACATTGCAGGCAGCGCTGGTCAATGGGATTGCCGTTGTCACCTTATGTCGTTTCCGGTCTGATTGCCTGGATACCAGCGCTGGTTATGATCCTAGGTGCGATTGTTGGTGGTTACTGCAGTGCCGCAATCGCTCGCCGGATTGATGCCAGCCGGGTGCGAGTAGCGGTGATAGTAATCAGTATCGGGCTGACAATCTGGTTCTTCGTGCGCGGTGGGTAAGCACATTCAGGCTGCCGGTAAAGTAAACCAGAAGGTTGAACCGTGCCCTTCCTGGCTACTAGCCCAAATCTGACCACCGTGGCCTTCAACCAGATGCTTAGCAATAGCCAACCCCAAACCAGTGCCACCTGCGTGGCGGGTACGGGCGCGATCAACCTTATAAAACCGTTCGAAAATACGGCGCAATTCGCGGCTGGGAATACCAATACCGGTATCGCTAACGCTGATTAAGATCCATGTCCCGGCCGGGTGGGGAGGCCGATCTTCACGCGAGGGTGGATCATCAACTGCGATGCTCAGGGTCTGGGCCGCAACAGTAATCGTGCCACCTTCAGGGGTAAACTTAACGGCGTTGTGCAACAGATTGAGCAAGACCTGCCCAACCCGGTCGCCATCCATTAGTGCCAGCGGTAAACCACTTATTGGCGCCACGCAGATCGTTTGTTGCTTGCGCTCGGCCTGCGGGCGAATCCGTTCGACTGAGCGCTCGATCACCGGTTCAATCGCCTGTGGTGCCAGCTTGAGCGACACACGGCCCGACTCGAGACGTGAAAGTTCGTGCAACTCATCAACTAGTTGGGTGACAGCATCAATCTCTTGGGCCATTTGTTCCAGCATGCGCTGGGCGATATCTGGTGGCGGCGCCGATTGCAAGGTCTCGACCAGCAGCTTGAGCGAAGCCAACGGTGTGCGCAATTCGTGCGATACATTCGCCACCAGATCACGGCGTGCCCGCTCGAGCATGCTGATCTGAGTCAAATCACGGATGGTGATCAGCGCACCAATTGGCTGCACTGTATTGCCCAACAACGGCACGAAGTGGATCTGCAGAGTGCGGCCAGTAGTCAATGGTCGAATCGTCAATTCTCGTCGTTCACCATCGGCGATCACGTCACGAGCTAGCAAATCAGACTGATGATCGCGCAGCAACGTGATCAAACCGCTACCCGTCAGATCAGGCGCAGCGGCGAGGAGACGAACTGCCGCCTCATTGTGAAAGATGATTCGACGCTCGACATCAACGACAACCACACCAATATCGATAGCCTGCGCCAACGTCAGGAATAACGGTTGCGACTGCGGCAGCAAAAGCCCAACCGCAGCACTGCTGCGACTCACCGCTGTTGCTGGATGTTCCAGATCGCTCATCGTCTGATCCTGTCCGGACACTGGCGCTACGGAGATCAGCGGCGGAAGACTAGTGGTCTGTTGATGCATAACCTGACGCCAGCGGCGAATGACAAGCATCAGGCTCGCCGCCAGCACAATCGTTGCCACCGTTAGCGTCAGTTCAAGGAGACTCATGCAGTCATTTAGAGTTGATCGGCAGGAGGCTCAAAGCGATAGCCAACGCCGCGCACCGTCTGGATATAAGTCGGTCGGCTGGGGTCTGGTTCGATCTTTTCACGTAACCAGCGAATATGAACATCAACGGTGCGACTATCGCCGATAAAATCCTGGCCCCACACGCGTTCGAGCAGGAGATCGCGGGTCAAGGCAATCCCCCGATTGCGCATCAGGCACGTCAGGAGATCAAACTCCTTTTGCGGGAGATTCAATTCACAGCCATTGCGCCAGGCCCGCCGACTGCTGGTATCAACTCGAATAGCGCCCGCTTCGAGCACTTCACGCATAATCGTATGCGGCTGACGTTCACTGCGGCGCAAAATGGCTCGCACGCGGGCCAGAAATTCACCAAGACTAAATGGTTTGCTGATATAGTCATCCGCACCGAGTTCGAGACCAGCAATCCGATCGACCTCGTCCTGCCGGGCAGTAAGCATCATGATGGGCACATCACTCTCCTGGCGTAGGATGCGGCAGACCGAGAAACCATCGAGACGGGGGAGCATAATATCCAGGACAACCAGATCCGGTTGATCGCGGCGCGCACGGTCAAGACCTTGGACACCATCGCCCGCGACAATCACCGCATAGCCTTCCCGTTCGAGATTGTAACGCAGCGTCTCGGCTAGGGTGGTTTCATCTTCGACGATTAGAACCGTCGCCATATCCACTCCACACATGAAGACCGCCGGAAGCAGCCGGCGGTCGTTGCCACGAGGTGACTGTGGTCGGGGCGGAGGGATTTGAACCCACGACCCCCGCGTCCCAAACGCGGTGCTCTACCAGGCTGAGCCACGCCCCGACGCCCATAAGGTTAGCAGCATGTAGGCCATTTTGTCAAGCGCCATCGGTGGGTTCAGGAGATACAACTGGCGGTCCGGGACGCGGCTTAAGTTGCAGGCGAGCGCGCACACGAGCCATTTCGCTCACAGCCAAGCGAGCTTCAGCCAGCCATTCGCGATGCTCGTAGGCAAACGCACGCGCTATATAGGCAAGAGCGCTGCTGCGCGTATCGGCAATACCCACCGCTACCAGTAGATCGAGCACTTCGCGTTCGGCGCGACCAAGGCGGGTCATCACTGGGACAGTGCGCGTGGTGAAGAGCACCTCGTGGCCAGCAACACGCATCCCCCACGCAACTGGTACCCCGCTCAAACGCTCAATTTCGCGTGCGATCCGCATACGATCGCGTCGCGTCTGTTCACGTAACCGGGGAATTTCTTCGACTGGACAGTCAACCGACAGGATGATTACCAGCTCATCACTGTAACGGCGAATCTCAGCTGGACCAGCCTGCACTTCCACCGGCAGACGCTGCGCGATCAGACGTTGAATATCTTCATCATACATGGTGATGGTTCCGTTCTATGTACGGGCTACCACGACAACCTCACTGTACGTTAGCGGCTGGATTCAGCATCAGTACACGGCTGCCGCATAAACCAGGCTGCTAACAGGCTAATCAGACAGGCAACCGCGCCAAACAGAAACGTCTCGCCGATCACCTGAGCAGCAATCTCCATGAGAAACCGAGCCGGATCGGTCATTGCCAACGGGTTATCAGCCCCAGCACGCCGCAATTCATCCTGACGATGCACCCCCCACAAAGTGAGGACGGCAACGCCGACGGTCATCCCTACTAAGCGCAGCGCAATCACCAGCGCCGAGGCTGCACCACGCCGGTCTTCGCCAGCAGCGGCCACTACCGTATCAGCCACCGGCGCAATGACCAGCCCTAAACCGATACCAGTGAGTGCCAGTTCCAGACCCATACGTAGATAAGTGGCTGCAGGGCCCCAAAACGCCATTAGCATGTAGCCAACTAGCGCCAGACTCAGACCAAGCAATGCCGGTAACCGCGCATTATAGCGACCGGTTAACATACCACCGGGGAGAGCTGCTGCCGCCATCGTTAGCGTTAATGCCGAAAGCATCCAGCCAGCATCCCACGCCGCTATACGCAAAATGTCGCTATCGGTCGGATTGTAAAGCAACAGATACGTATTGATGTAAAGCGGCACATTTGTGATTGCAATAGCCAGCCCAAAACCGACCATGACATTGATGATGCAAGCCATCGCCGTATCACGACGGGTGAATAATTCTAGCCCAATCAGCGGCTCAGCACTACGGCGCTCGACCCACACAAATAGGGCCAGCAAGACTAGTGCAATAATCACCAGCGGCCCAGCGTAGGGAGGTGGACCCAAACGCTCACCGTAGAAATCAGTTGCCCCCAGCTCACTACCGGCGGCCAGACCAACATTCAAGGCCACTAAGCTTGCACTGAGTAAGACTGTCCCTGGCCAATCGAAATGGCCTCCGCGCGGCAACGTGGGGATTTGGCGTAAGGCATACCAGGTCAGCGCTAATGCTACTAGCCCGATCGGTAGGTTGAGCCAGAAGAGTAGTCGCCAATCGTCAAAGAGACGCATCAGCACGCCCCCATAAAGATGGCCCACCATCCAACCAGCAGTATCAACCGCGCCGATAAGGCCGAGTGCAGCCGCTCGCTGCCCCGCTGGAAAGAGATCCCCAACCAAGGCCATTGAGACTGGCACCATCGCTCCTGCACCCAGGGCCTGGATCACCCGACCAACGATCAACATAGTGAGATTTGGCGCTGCCGCAACCCATGCCGAACCGATTAGAAAGATGACCAGACATATCAGATAGACCCGGCGCCGACCAAGCAGATCCGAGAGGCGCCCCATAAAGGTCATGCTGACGGTGTAAGCTAGTAGATAGCCACTCACCGCCCATGAAGCGCGGTTGAGTTCGGTATCCAGCGATAGGCGCAAGTCGATCATCACCTTGGGCAGCGCCGCACTAATCACAGTCAGATCAACCGCACCAATGAAGATTGCTAGGCAGATTAGCCCCAGCGTGATGCGAGGATCGACAGTACGCGCTGCCGTTTTCGTCAAGGCAGGATTTGTCATGGGCATTGTACCGGTTCACGAACGTCGACGGTCTTGTCATATTCGCTGAACTCAATTGTCCAAGTACTGGGATTGGTGGCATCAGTCGCGGTATCAACCAATACCACCCGGCTGGCACGCATTGTGGCCTGATCGGCCCACAGATCAACGGCTACTGGCCCGACACCAAGCAGATTGAGGCTGATGGAACGTAACTGCTCAGCGGGTAACGAGCCGCGGAGATGATAGTGAGGGCGACCGTTAATTTCTTCGATCCCAACGAGTGTCACGTCGAGGAAACGATTGGCCAGTAACGACTCGATCCCGGAATCGGGCGCAAAAAGTACGGCTGGATCAAATGTCGAACCTGGTGGCAAACACATCCACTGCCGAGTAATCGGATTGGTAGCATACTGCTTGCCAGCCAGCGACACGGTACGGATCTCGCCGATAGCGCTGCCCAGGGTGATATTGAGAATGGAGAGCACCGCATCAGGGCGACGCAAATCACCTTCGATACTGTTAAGAATAGTCACTCCGCTAGCATCAAGCGCCACCGGCTTGCCGGTCAGAGTTATACGAAAATGGGCGCTCTGGCTATTCTGCGTCGCCTGACCAATCGCTGTGGCGAGCGCGCGCGGATCGGGGGTTGGCGTAGGTGTGGGCGGAGTCGCCACGCTACCGCACGCTGCCAACCACAGTAAAAAACTTGCGATGAGCCATCTCAGGCAAAGCTTCATAACGCACCTTTCTGACAGGCCGTGTTACCATGGTTGTGACAGTAGTATAACAGAGGTCACTATGATGAAGATTGCTATTATCGGCGCTGGGGCGCTCGGTAGCGTGATCGGATTTCATCTTGCCAGCGCAGCAGAGGTTGTACTAGTTGATCAATGGGCCGAACACGTTACTGCGATCAATAATCAAGGGCTACGTTGCCTCCGTGACGATGATGAGTCTATGCGCTCGATAGCCGCGACTACCGACCCAACCAGTGTCAAGCCGGTGACAATTGCCCTGATTACGGTGAAAGCAGCCCAAACGCCGTGGGCAGCTGAGATCGCTGCTCGCCTCTTGGCAACCGATGGGGTAGCGTACACTCTGCAAAACGGGCTAGGCAATGATGAAGTGCTGCGATCACATCTCGGTATGCAGCGGGTTGGGCAAGCAGTCACTACTATGGGCGCTACCCTGCTCGGCCCTGGCTTGGTACGGATGGCTGGCATTGGCCCGACCACGTTTGGCGCTGCACCGTCGCTGAGCATCGCCTATGCATTAGCCAATTACTTTCGCACCAGCGGTTTACCAGCAAGTGTTTCGACCGATGTGACCAGCCTAGTATGGGGCAAACTGATTGTCAACGTTGGAATCAACGCTTTGACGGCTATTCTCCGCGTTCCGAACGGCGCACTAGCCAACATTCCAGCCGCATCTCGACTCGCGCAGCGAGCAGTAGAAGAGGCCGTTGCCGTAGCACGCGCAGCTGGTATTAGCTTATCCCTCGCCGATCCCGTAGCCGAGACGCTAGCTGTTGCGCAGGCAACGGCCGTCAATCGATCATCGATGCTGCAAGACATCTTGCGCGGCATGCCCACTGAAATCGATACTATCAATGGCGCTATTGTGCGCGAGGGACGTCGCCTTGGCGTACCAACCCCCTTCAACGAGATGCTCTGTGATATGCTCAAAGCCTTAGAAGCCACAACGCCATTACGCATCCGTGAATAGCCTGTCGGCGCTACGGCGATTGCCGTCGAGCAGCAATGGTCATTAGCGTGGCAACCATCTGCTGAGCACGTTGCAGCAAGTCATCCATCGCGTCGGCATTGGGCAACAGATACAGCGTTGCACGTAAACCGCCGGGAGGGAACGCCGGATGGTAGAGCACATACGGGTCAGCTCCATCGCGCCGGTATACCTCGATTGTCATCGACTGACCAGCAGCATTGACAACCAGAGTCGAAAAGATAGCATACCCTTCACGCATAAGCCATCCAGCCATGTCAGCAGCAATGTCAGCCGCACGCGGTTCAGGCTGGTGGTCGTAACGAACCACTTGTAACATGATGCTCCCCAGTCGTATGCGTCTGACAGATGCAGATGCGGCAATGCTACGCCTGCACACTAGGCCGCGCGTTCGGTATCGGCCAGAAACCGATCGACTGCTTCATCCAGACTGATTACGCCCGCAATTACCGGCTCATTGTACACTGGCACAAAATCGAACAGCAACGAACGGGCGGTCTCTATCTCGCGCACCATAATATGTGCGATCGGACCGCTGGCTGGTACCATCACCTCACGCGCAGCGCGCAAGGTGGCTGCCCGATTGTAGGGCACCCGCGCAATCTCGGCGTGCCAAACCTCTTGCTCGAGCGTGATCCGGGCATAGGCCGCCCGCCAGTCACCATCGAACGGTAAGCCAACCGATCCCACGTTGACCACCAGCGTCGTCCCTACATGCCGCACAAACGGCATATGGGTGTGGGCGGTACAAAAGACTGCCGCCCGCGGATCGATACGGCTGTGTAACTCAAGCTGTGTATGGCTCGGCAAGAGGCCATCGCGGTCATGATGGATCGAAGCATGGTAGGCTTTCACCGCACCGCCGCGGGTGGTCAGCGCTAGGTGGGTCGGTAGCGCACGAATTGCCGGTAGCAAATCCTGCACTTCACGATGCGTCCAGATAATCGGCCCCAATAACGCCCGACGCCCACCCTGTGGTGGACGCCCAGTCTGTATATCTTGGTCATAGCTGAGGACATAGCCCTCGTGATTGCCACGTAAGATATGCCAGCCGCGCTGCTCTTGCATACTGAGCGCTAATTCAAGACATGCGCGCGGTTGTGGGCCGCGATTGATAATATCGCCAGCAATGATCACCACATCGGGCTGCCACTGCTCGACATCGGCAATCACCGCTGTAAAGGCGGCTAGATTGGCATGGATATCGGCCAGTACAGCTAGTTTCATAAAGATCGGCCTTCCTTTCCTACGGATCGTCGCCTTCCTACCCCACGGCAGGCCACTTTCCGTCCGCCCGCGCGTATACCGCATGTATGCTCTGCCCAACCGTACCATAGTGTACCATAGTACTGAAGCAGTCGCAGGAAGGAGCATCGCTTGTGTTCACTTTTGGACGTGCGTTGTGTACCGATCCCACCTTTGCCACTACTCGCGAGTGGCTAGTAACGAACGGCATTGGCGGTTATGCTGCTGGCACTATTGCTGGCACGCTCACACGGAGCTACCACGGCTTACTCATTGCAGCGCTTGAACCGCCACTTGGCCGTCTGCTGACGCTGACAGCACTTGATGCGCATGTAACCTACCTAGGTCAGCATTTCGATCTCACGACCCATCGACGTCAGGGAGAACCGGCGCGCGCCTGTCGGTGGCTCGAACGATGGCATCTCGACGGAACCACGCCAGTATGGGAATTTGCGCTGAACGATGCTCTGCTCGAACAGCGAATTTGGATGGTGCCTGGCGCCAATACGACATATATTCGCTACACTATCCAACGAGCATCAGCGCCATTGAGCCTGCGTCTCGATGCACTAGTTTCAGCGCGCGACCATCACACGGTGGCTCGGATCGGTGAAACGCCACTTCAAATCGAACCGATCACCAATGGCCTGCGGATCTGGCCAATTGGCGATGGGCACAGTCTGCGGCTACTCAGCGATCGCGGCGTCTTTGTCCCGCTCGGCGGATGGCAAACCGATCTCTTTCTAGCGATCGAAGCCGAACGCGGGCAACCGTCGCTTGATAATCCGCATCGGAGCGGACGGCTGGTCATAACCCTAGCGCCTGGTGAGTCGTTGTTAGTTGTCGCGACCCTCGAACCGACAGCCACACTCGACGGCGTCACTGCTTGGCAATTACGTACTGACTATGAAGCCGACCTGTTGCGTCGCATTGATTGGACGCACGATCCGCTCATCCGGCAATTAGCCCTAGCCGCCGACCAGTTTATTGTTGACCGCCCCCTAATTGGGAGTGACCGTGGCCGCACTGTAATCGCCGGCTATCCATGGTTTACCGATTGGGGCCGTGATGCTATGATCAGTTTACCTGGTCTTACTATTCCTACCCGCCGCCCCGAAGTCGCCGCAGATGTCTTACGGACCTTCGCCCGTTTCGTTGACCATGGCATGTTGCCCAACCGGTTTCCAGATGAGGACGAAACACCAGAATACAACACTGCCGACGCGACGCTTTGGTTCTTTGAAGCAATACGTGCGCACCACGCGGCTTTCGCTGATGATGCGTTGCTGGCCGAGCTGTTTCCAATCCTGGCCGAAATAATCGACTGGCACGTGCGCGGCACTCGCGATGGGATCGGATTAGATCGCGGCGATGGCTTGCTACGGGCTGGAACTCTTACCACCCAACTGACGTGGATGGATGTGCGCGTGCAAGGCTGGGTGGTTACCCCACGCGCCGGTAAACCAGTTGAGATCAACGCACTTTGGTACAACGCTTTGCAGTGTATGGCTGCCTTCGCGCAACGCCTTGGTCATTCACCCGCGCGGTACCAATCGATGGCCGCCGCAGCGCGCGCTGGCTTCAACCGGTTTTGGTACCCTGCCGGGCAATATCTTTACGATGTGATCGATACACCCCATGGCGTTGATGCCACGTTGCGACCTAACCAGATTATTGCTGCCAGCCTAACTTATAGCCCGCTCGATCAGGCTCACCGACAAGCGGTAGTACGTGCTTGTGCCCGAGCTTTGCTCACCAGCGTCGGTTTGCGTAGTCTCGACCCAACCCACCCCGACTATCAACCGCACTATTGCGGCTCCTTGTTACAACGCGACTCCGCTTACCACCAGGGCACAGTCTGGGCGTGGTTACTGGGACCGTATGCTAGCGCCTTCTATCAGCTGACCGGTAACCGCAGTGCCACCCGACGTTTGCTGACACCACTACTCGACCATCTGGCTGATGGTTGCATTGGCACGATTGGCGAAATCTTTGACGGTGATCCGCCCCATACGCCGCGCGGTTGTTTCGCTCAGGCTTGGAGTGTAGCCGAAGTCTTACGTGTATTGTACGACCTTCGCTAGATAATCAGGAAGTGATTTGGCCAACGGAGATGTCAGCGATGTGCACTCACCACCAATAAGAGTGGGCGTGGTTCGGGCTCAGCAATTGGGCCGACTACCAACGGTGATCCAAGATACTGAGCCAAATCGGCGCTGTTGATGAGCGCCGCCTGTGCCGGATCGTCACCGTCGAGCAGATAAGCCCTCATCTGTGGATCCTGAAAACCGGCCTTGGTCAGTAACAGTGTCCACTCCTCACCGAGTCCATCAGCGGGTGGTAACGGTATTGTGGGCGGTAAGCTGGTTAGTAATGATGGTGGATGTTGGCGTAAACGCACCCAATACGAACCCGCAGTTGCGATCACCAGCACACCTGCTGGACGCAGCACCCGACGCATTTCGGCCAAGGCGCGCTGGCGATCAGTAAAGAGCGCCAATGCAGCGACGCACCAAATCAGATCGACACAACTATCACGCAGCGGCAACGCCCCTGCATCACCTACAATACCAATTATCGTCGCTGCTGCCGCCTGTACTGCGGCAACATCGCGATCGACACCAATCACCAGTGCCTCAGCAGCGCAGTTTGCACGCAACCAGCGCGATTTAGTGCCATCGCCGCATCCGACATCAACTGCAATCTTGGCCCCAGGAGGCGTTGCAGACAACAACGCCTGCCGTAAGAGCGGGAGGTACGGTTCGTGTAGAAGTGGTATCATTGCTTTACCATACGCACACTCTTGCCGCACCATTTCAGCAGAGTCGTCGGTTCCGAAATTAGAGCAAGCCTATGGAACAACCATTGACTATTGTACAGCTGGCTGCGCTCCACGGCCCGAATATCTATCGTCCCCAAGCCGGCGTGGTACTGAGAGTACGTGCATCCGCCGACTATTCGCCGCGCCTGCGCAGCGCCTTGAAAGGTGGGGCACTCGCGATCGGGCTAGTGATTGCTCATCTCCATGTAACTGCACAGCCGGATGACGATACAACTCTGATCAGCGCCTTTTTGACCACCAATGAACCCGCTATCGGTGCTGACCTCTGCCGGTATGTGGTTGATGGTATGAATGCCGAACTATCCGGTACCACAGACTGGGATCCCGATGAGCCATTGCTGGCACTGCGTGAGCGTCGCGCAGCACAAGCTTTACCTGTTGCAGCGCTGCAATTGATCGCGAATGCACGCCAGCGTGACCTGCCGGCTACTGTGTTGCCAGATGGTCATCTCTTGTTGGGACAAGGCGATCGGAGCTGGACCATCCCAATTGCCGAGCTACGCGCCAATCCCAACTTGCAACCGCCGTGGTCGCAACTAGGACGCATCCCGATCATTGCTGTCACCGGTGAACGGTACCGAAGCCAGGCTGTTGCCGAGCAGTCTGTTCGCTATCAGGCGCGCGCTATCGATCGAGCTGATCGAGCTACGGTCCTGCATTCGTTGGCTGATCCTACTTGCACAGCACTAGTCGTTGGCTGTGATACTGATAGTCTCTTACGTGAAGGACTGCCATTTGACCGTTGCGATCTGGCGGTGATTACCGATCGCGCCGGTCAACGGCCACCAGCAGCCCTCGATGATGACGAATGGCTGAAGGCGTTAGGGCTACCGATGCTATGCAGTACTGTCCCAGCCCTGATCAATCTGACCGATCCAGCGTTGCATGCGCTGATCAGTTATGCACCACACGGGGTGATTGGCTGGCAAGCAGGCGGGTCAGCGAAGTTTGAACTGGATTGAAGAGCCACAACAGTCCAATAGACACGGCCAACCTAGGATGCTGCTCGCTACCCACCTACAATTGCCACTGGCGCAACTCTTCTAGCCAGCGGTGGCTGGTCAAATCCATCTGCACCGGTGTTAGGCTTGCGTATCCTTCACGAATTGCGGCAATGTCGGTACCTTCTTCGTAGTGATCTTCCGGTTCAGCACCGTCGATCCAGTAATATGGTCGCCCACGGGGGTCATAGCGCACCACCAGCTCATCACGGTAGGTACGACGACCAAGTCGACTCACCTTGATCCCACGCAAATCGCGCGGCCCAACCACAGGGATGTTTAGATTGAGCAGCACCTCGGACGGCAACCCGCGTTCACGAATAACCGTTACTAGTCGTCGTACTGCTACCTGTGCTGCCCGAAAATCCCACTGCCCATCTTTTGGCCGCACCTGCGACACCGCTAAGCCCGGGATCCCAAAGACGATCCCTTCCATTGCCGCAGCGACTGTACCGGAATAAAGAAGATCAGTACCAAGATTCGCCCCTAAATTGATTCCCGATACCACTAGATCGGGTTTACGGTCGAGCAATCCCATCACCGCTAGCGCTACACAATCAGCGGGAGTGCCATCACAAATCAGCGCCGGTGAACCATCGCTAAGCGTTCCTTCCCATGCACGTAGCGGATCGAACAACTTTCGGTAATGCCCAGCTGCACTCCAGTTACGGTCAGGAACGACGACCGCAACCTCGCCAATCTCGCTCAGCACGGCCCGCAACGCAACCAAACCTGGACTCTGGTAACCATCATCGTTGGTGACTAGGATATACATATTGCCTGACCTGCTGAAAAACTTGACTCTATCGCCTCGAGACAAAGACATTACCAGATCAGGTTCATCTGTGCAAACACCCGCACTAGCTAGTCTTGCTCATTCCAAATGGCTGGGCAACTGAACCAGCAGACCACCGCTGTTTCTTGGGCAATTTAACATTGGTCAACACAAGCGAAGCGAAATGACGCTTACAATCGAGGCCATCGCTACTCCTTGGGCAATTCAACATCGGTCAACCGCACCGTCTTCCGACCCTGAAACTTGATCGTCTTTTGTCCTTCACTCGACATTTGTCCCCGCTGTTCAAGATTCGCAATCTCCTGTTGCATCGTCGCCGCCAATTCAACTTCACCTTGATTAAGCAAGCGTGTCACGGCATGCTTCAGTTTTTGAGTAGCACCACGCACATCACCAGCCGCAAGGTCTTGCAATGCCCGTGTCTGCAGTTTGAATGCACTCACCTTCTCGACAATATTCATGACCGTCGGATTTACCTGCTGCGCCTGGTTAGCATCGGTAGTAAAGGTGAGCATAATATCGCTCTTTGCCTTTTCGCCTACCAAACGTAACGCTGGCACATCGTAACTCAACTCGGCCTGACCGATTCGATACGTACCGATAGGCCGCGGCTCGATCAGCAACTCGATCAGCAGTGCCCGCGGCTGACCACTCTCGAGTTCACCCAGATTGACACTCACAGCACGGTCACTGAGGGGCTGATAGCCGAGATGTTCAATCAATGGCGCCACCTGCCAAACGGCGCGCGGTGTCACCCCTTGTACCAGCCGGAGAGTTAAGACACTCTGTTGAATGACAGTCTGCTGGGCACGCTGTACAGAATGCTGGAAATAGTTGACAATCTCGCCGGGTTGCGCAATATAGTCAGCTACGCCCTTCGAGCGATTGGCCATCTCGATGAGCAAATCTTCGTTCCAATCTTTACCAATGCCCAATGCCGTGATTGGAATTCCGAGACGACCGGCGTCATCCGCCCGCAGCAGACATTCTTTCTCATGCTCAGTCTGACCATCAGTAAGCAAGATCAGCCGCCGCACACCTTGCGGCATCCTTTGCAGCTCAAGCAAGCCCTTCTCAACCGCGGGCGCAATACGGGTACCGCCGGCATCGCGTATCCGAGACACTAGGTCAAGGATCAGCGCCCGATTGCGCGCCGGCTGTGCTGGTATGAGCACCTCTGTACGGTGATCGAAAATGACTACGGCAACATAATCCTGCTGATCGAGCTGCTCGATAGCCTTCACCACAGCTTGGCGGAGCCGTTCTATCTTCTCACCTTTCATCGAACCACTGCGGTCGAGGACAAAACAGACATTGACTGGCATACGCACTTGCGTCATCTGCGGCGCCGGCTGGGCTTCCAGCAAGATGTAGGCCAGCTGAGGCGTATTCGTTGCCGCTAAAAAGGGACGCGCCAGTGCGGCGCGTAGAGTTACTTCTCCTGCCATAGCGAACTCCTCGTCTTGACACCCTCGCGTTGTAGCAAGCCGATTTTACCCTGATGCGACGATAGGAGGGCAGTGGAAGTTGCAAAGTACCTGTATTGTAGCGCACGATGCGAGAATTTGCGAACCTGAAGCCACCAATGAGCAGACGCAATGTGATGCACTCATGGCGCATATCGCGATGAGTGCCTACTGAGTAAATCGCTGAGCAACAGTCGGTCGATCAGCGGATCGCGTTGCATCAGTAGATCAACTTCAGCGCTGCAATGGGGACAGGTCGTAATGTGGCGGGCGATCAAGCGGTGTTGCGCTAACGGGAGCAGCCCCTGACAATAATCGACTAATTGATCAGTGGTCGGACAAAACGCGCGGTACAGACGGCGACGCAATGCCCGTTGCAGATTGCGCAGCGCGGCTACCCGCTGGCGACAACGAGGACATTGGCGTAGATGGCTGAGTGTAGCTTCATCAAGTTCGCCATCAGCAGCCGCAACCAGCTCTAGGCTCGACAGGTGATAGGCGCCGCCGTCGTCAGGCTGTTCTTCATTCATACCGGCGCATCTCCGACATGTGCTACAGTACCGATCGTTTCCTGCTAAACAAACGCAAACAGGGACGATTTTCACGTCCCTGTTTGAACAATCTGGTTAGCAGTTTCACACCTGTCCAGCGAGCGCACGTAGGTAGCCATTCCGGCTCAACCGGCTAAGCACATTTCGTTTGACATTGTACACGTCGTAGATGGTTGCGAATAGCGCCGGGTAGCGCTCGAAAATCGCGCGCGGAGTCATTCCCAACACAAACGAACCGTACACCACTACCCGCTCGCTCTCATTATGCAGTTGACTATCGATGAAGCGCCAGAACTCTTGCTGATCAATGCGCTGCATTGCCTCTTCATCAGGCGCCGCCGGCTGCGTGCGCTGATGATTGATCCGATCTTCTGGCATCACCTCGGCCCATGATTGCGCCCGCACCGTATCAATGACAACGCTCGACGCGCAGAGCTGCAAATACTGCAAGAGCGAGGCCAGATTGGGGAACGAGGCAAAGCGCTCAGGAGTAACAGCACGCCAGAATTTGGTGAAAGCACCAACGACAAAATACTCGCTGCTCTCGCCGCTGCTGACAAAAGCTCCGCTGCGCCGGATCCAACTTTCCACCAGCGGGCTATAATGCTGAAACAGGTAGTTCCAGGCCATTTCGTCACGCTCTACCAATGCACGGCGGAAGAGTTCGTAACTGTAGCGTGAGTCGTGCGCTTGACCGCGATAGAACCGCTCGCTCTCAATTGAGCACCGGCGGACTAGCTCTTCAATCTGTAGCGCCGCGATGCCGGTTGCTGCTTCATCGCTTGCAACTGACGTATGCACCTGGGCCGGATAGTTCGAAGTGGTCGTTGTAGGCGCAATCATGTCATCCTCACTGTTCGCTCGTTGCTCAAGACACTCTACCTTGCCTCCTGGCGCGATAGCGGCGCTGCGGCTGCTAATGTGCGCACCTTCTGCGCTGCATTGTAGGAATTTGCATTCGCATCGAGAAGATGACAAGATGAGCAGGAGATGACAAATGAGGTAAAAGTATCGTTTATGGTGTAATCTGTCATCGGTTACTCGCGATCGCTTTGCCACTAAATGCCTTATGACAAAGGTCACGATCAGCTCACTCTCGCCGGCTACTTGGTCAGTTATCGTGCAGATCATCGATCCGGCCCGGCTTGCGTATCAGCAATCTCACCCACGCTATCAACCAGAATGGACTCTGCTAGCAACAAGCGATTCGGGCGAGCAAGGGGTTGGATTGCTAACGCACACCCGCTGGCAACGGCAACGTGCTCGCTTTGAAGTTGCCGAAGTGAGCTGGTACGGTAGTAACGATCCTGAACTGATGGGACCAGTGCTGGCCGCTGCCGCGGATGCCGCTGCTGCTGTCGGCCTAGGGTGGCTCCGCTGCACGCTGCCGCTACGCCTGGCCAGCCAATGGGGTATGGTGGCTGCCAACCTCTGGAGTCGGACAGAATGGTCTGGCGGCAATGGGTTACTTGCTCCGGCAACTGTGGCTGATATTGCCGATCTAGTTGCGCTTGATCTGCACGCACCAGCGCCGCGCAGTGTGACACCACTGCGCTTTGAACCTGATTGGCACTGGCTGCTGCGTCAGCAACCGCCGCTCGTGTTACGCAATCGATCGGGTCAGGTGTGTGGCTATATCGAACTCGCTGGCGATAGTCTGATCAATGGCCGGGCTATAGATGCCGTAACGGCACGCTTGCTGCTCGCGCAATCGCCATCAACAATGCGCAACATCCGCTTGCCCGCGGATCATCCGCTGACACAGGCAGCTCTTGAGCAGGGCGCAACGCTGGTAGTGCGCCGTCCATCTGAGGACGAGGTCTGCCCCCTGTGGAGCATTATCGATCCACTTGCAGCTCTACGCTCGTATCAACCGGCGCTATCAGATCGGCTGGCTCGATCGCAATACGCCGGCTGGGAGGGTAGCATTGGCTTACGAGGAGAATGGGGCGCGATCCGAATCGAATTCCGTGCTCAACAGGCTCATATCAGCGCTAGTCTGGGCCTAACCGATATTGAACTGCGGCACCTCAGTATCGGCGGATTAGCGACACTCTTGTTAGGCCGGCGGAGCGTGAGCGATCTGCATGCCACTGGCGATCTGCACTGCCCGGATCACGGCCTCGAACTGTTGGAAAGCTTGTTCCCAACAGCGCTATAGCCTGACACGCCACTGGCTGATTGTGGCAAGACGTCGACCGCTATGGCACCACCAGTCACAGTTCGCGCAAGCGGGCCGCGGCTTGCTCCGGCGTCAGATCGCGCTGTGGCTGCGCCAACATCTCGTAGCCAACCATAAACTTGCGCACTGTTGCTGAACGTAGCAATGGTGGGTAGAAATGGGCATGGAGATGCCAGCCATCGTGCACAAACCCGTCGGTGGGGCGCTGATGGAAGCCCATACTGTAAGGGAACGTGACATTGAAGAGTCGGTCATAGCGGGCAGTCAACTGACGCAAGATGTCAGCCAAACCGGCACGTCCGGCTTCGTCGAGATCGCTAATGGCCCCAACATGGGCGCGCGGCAGAATCATCGTCTCGAATGGCCACACAGCCCAAAAGGGAACCAGCGCCACCCATGTCTCGTTAGTCAGAACAATCCGTTCGCCAGCGGCCAGCTCGAGGGCCAGATAATCACACAGCAAACAACGGTTGTGTTCGTGCCAGTAGGCAGTCTGGGTAGAGAGCTCTTTGCGTATCTCGTTTGGCAATTGCGCGTTCGCCCAAATCTGCCCATGCGGATGGGGATTGGAAGCGCCCATCATCGCCCCACGATTCTCGAAGATCAAGACTGACTGCACCCAATCGATAGCGCTCAACTCGTTGAACTGCTCGATCCACACCTCGACAACCCGCCGTACCTCAGCCTGGGTCATCTGCGCCAGTGTCAGATCGTGGCGCGGCGAAAAGCAGACCACCCGGCAGATCCCGCGTTCAGTTTCGGCGTGGAGCAGCGTTGGTCCGCGCACACCATCACTACTCGGCGTTGCGCGGATGCTCAGGTGCACCGGCGGCGTATCAGGCAACAGCGCGGCAAAATCGTTGTCAAAGACAAACGTTTCGGTGTAGACCGGGTTTTGGATGCCATTTGCTCGCGTATTGCCCGGACACAAATAGCAGGTCGGGTCGTAAGATGGCAAAGTCGTCGGAGGCAGCGCCTCAACTTGCCCCAGCCATGGACGCTGCGTGCGGTGTGGCGAAACCAGCACCCACTCACCCGTAAGCCGATTGAGGCGACGATGCGGCAAACTGAAGAGATCTTGATCACTCATAGGCAGCTCCGTTGCTCAGCGTCCGGCCAGGCCCGAAGTGGCAATACCCTCGATGAAGTAGCGTTGGGCGAAGAGAAAGACGATCAGGGTTGGTAGCACCGCCAATGTCGAGCCAGCCATAATCAGATCGACGCGGGCTGCGTACAGTGCCTGCAAATCGATTAAACCCTGCGTCACCACCTTGCGCGATGGGCTACTGATGATTATCAGCGGCCAAAGAAAGCTGTTCCAGGCATAGAGGAACGCGAACGTTGCCAGGGTTGCAATCGCCGGACGGGCCAGGGGGAGAAAAATTCGAAAGAGAATCCCCCAGTGAGAAGCACCATCGATCAGAGCTGCATCTTCCAGATCCTTCGGTACACTCAAGAAGAACTGACGGAGCAGAAACGTGCCATACGCCGTAAACAACCAGGGAATAATCAACGCTTCCAAGCGATCTACCCAGCCAAAGACCAGCATCAGACGATACATCGGCACAATCAGCACGGCGAATGGCACCATCAACGTCGCCAAATAAGCGCCAAATAGAAACTCACGACCAGGGAACTCAAGGCGGGCAAAGGCATAGCCAGCCAGTACAGACGTGACGACCCATCCCAGCACAACGAGAACCGTCACGATCACAGTATTGATCAACTGGGTGCCGAGCGGCACGATATTAAGCACTTCAAGGTAATTCGACCAGCGCACCTCGCTCGGCCACAATGTCGGCGGCACTTGGACCACTTCAGTTGAGGGCTTGAGCGAGGAGAGCACCATGTAAATGAACGGAAAGACCATGATGAAACCGGTCACGCTGAGAATCAGATAGGCCAGTGCTCGTTCCCAAGGTCGGCGTAATATGAGACTTGCCATTGCACCGCCTCGCTTATTCGTAATGTACCCACCGCCGCGATAGGCGGAACTGAATCAAGGTGAGCAGGAGAATGATTACAAACAACAGCCAAGCTAGCGCCGAGGCGTAGCCCATGCGTCCACCGATAAATGCTTCCCGCCAAAGCAGGGGTACAATCGTCAGCATCGAGTCAGCCGGACCAACCGTATTGGAACGCGTCAAACCGAGAGCGACCGGCACATCAAACACCTGCAAGCAGTTGATCAGCGTCGTCACCAACACGAAGAATGTGGTGGGCGAGAGCATCGGCACTGTAATATAAAGAAATTGTTGCCAACGACTGGCCCCATCGAGACTGGCCGCTTCGTAGAGTTGTGACGGCACGCCCTGTAAGCCGGCCAGAAAGATGACCATGTTATAGCCAATCGTCTTCCATGAAAAGACCAGAATCACACTAGCCAGCCCCCATTCAGGTCGGGTCAGCCACGGGATCGGCTCGAAGCCGAGGAGTCGAATGGCATAATTCACAAAGCCAAAGTCCACATTGAGCAGATAGCGCCAGAGCAGTGTCACGCCAACGACAGAAGCCACGACGGGAATAAAAAACACGGCCCGAAAAAAGGTGCGTCCAGCGATTCGCTCGTTGAGGATCACCGCCAGTAACAACGCTGGCACAGTCGAAACCACCAACGTAACTAGGGAAAAGGCCGCAGTATTCCACATCGCCCGATAGAACACCGGGTCAGAGAGAGCACGTTGATAGTTACTTAGCCCGATCAGATTGGGATCACCAAAAAGGCGGGCATCGGTAAAGCTTAGATAAAACGAGATGCCGAGTGGCGTCAGGAAAAAGATTAGCACACCTAAAATGGTCGGCAGCAACATGCCGAAAGCGTCGATCCATTGCCGCACACGCCGCCCGCTCAGGCGACGCGGTGGCGTGACAGGCAAAGCGGCCGGCGCCTGTTTGGCCATGGTGTTCCTCCCAGAACAAGAATCCTCATCTTTACTCAGGCATGTAATGCCCTAACGAGCAGACCGGTCGCCCAACACCTGTGCAGCTGCAGCTACGGCCATGAACGGGTTATTTCCAGGTGACAACCAAGCCGTTGGGATGCACTAGATGCCTGTAACCGAAGAACGATAGCCGAGGACGAGAACGACGCACGCCCGCCGCCCGTCCTCGCTATCAAGCTGCCTACTTGAACGTACTAGCTGTTTGCTGGCAGGCCTGCTGACCAAACTGCTCAGGGGTAATCTGGCCTGCGATCATCTGATCCCAGAGGCTCTGCACAATTCCGCTAAAATCGGCCCAGTTACCGTCCCACACTGGCGCTTCCAGCGCGGCGTAAGCAATGCCATCGAGAAATGCCTGATTATTGTTTGGCGGCGTCGAAGCCAGGAACGCATTGACCGCCTCTTGATCGCTGCGTGGGGGAATATTTGTGCCCAGCGCGGCCACCTTTGCCGTGGCTTCAGCACTCGTCAACACCTTCAACACTTCCCAGGCCGCCTGGGTATTTGCCGTTCTGGCACTGACCAAATACGGACCCCAGAAGAGCCACGTGCTCTTCACTTTACCCTCAGGCATCACCGCCACATCCCAGTTGAATTTGGCATTGGTACGCACACCAGGAGTAAACCAGCGCCCGTTGAAGTACATGGCAACCTTGCCAGCATTGAACAGTGCCTCGCCATCAGCATCACCAGCCGGCAACAGCTTCTCGTCGTATAGCATACGTACCATCGTCGCCCCAGCAATAGCCTCAGGCGTATTCAGAGCGCAGCCGCGCCGATCGGCAGTGAAGGGACTGCCTCCCGCAGCGTTGATAAAGTATCCCCAAGCCGGCCCCCACCAATTACCAAAACCTAGGCCATACTGCTGCTTGGCTGGATCGGTCAACTTCCGCGCCGCCTCTAACATTGTGTCCCAGTTCCACTGACCCTCGGCGGCCAGCTCCTTAGGCGTCTTGAGACCGGCTGCCTTGAACAAATCTTCGTTGTAGTAAACCACCATGGTCGAGATATCGCGTGGCAGACCATAAATCTTGCCATCGCGCGTTAACTGCTCGATCACGTTGGGGTAGAAGTTGCTCAACTGAAAGCTGCTATCGGCGTCAATGAGCGGCTTTAGATCAAGAATCTGGCCGGTATTGACAAAATCTGCCAGCTCAACGCCACCGATCCAGAAGATGTCAGGAGCATTACCAGCCGCTAGTTCTGTCTTCAGCTTCTCGAAATAGCCCTGATTGGGCGCTGGATCGTAAACAGCCGTAATCCCCTTATCCTTCAACTTTTCGTTAACCAGCGCATTCAGTTCTTCATAGACACGCTGCTCAGCAGCATCACCAGGGCGCGTGCGCCAGCGGATCGTTACCGCTTGGCCGCCGGTTGTCACATTGTTACCACTGCTACCACTGCTACTAGGAGCAGCCGGACTTCCGCCACAGGCGGCCAACAGTGTAGCAAACAGTGCTACCAGCACTATCCACAACAGGGTGTGTTTCCGCAGCATCCTCGCTATTCCTTTCTCAGCAGACAATCGCTCCCATGCCCGCACCCACCGAAGCGTAACCTTCGCCACAAACGGGGCGTGCCGTTTTGAGGTGCAACACTGCGTGGTACAGAAGCAGCGCATGGTGTTTGACAATTATATGTTTGTTGCGCGAACTACGCAAGTAGAAGGCGACCATAACCGTACAGCGGCAACGGCATTCTGGCGATATTGACCGGCGAAGCGTCAGGCTATCAACCTTCTCCTAGACCTGACTAGGGCAAGCATCGCTTGCGTCCAGCCTGAGGCCGCACCGTATCACAAGTGGAGGCGAGAGCGTTTTTCGATCCAACCGATTCCCAGCGACTTCTGCGGCTAGCTTGCGTGCAGGACACGATTGCCACTGTCACATACCAAACCAAAACGCGGTACAATGTGTCACATCAGGCTATATCGGCGTACAACGCCGGAAAGGAGAGAAGTATGCAGCCCGAGTGGAGCGGCGATCCCGAGGTCAAGCCGGTCTTTCTTGCCATTACCCTGACCGGGGCGGTCGCGTTTCTCCTCATGGTTTGGCTCTTCGCCTTCTACTGGTGAGCCACAAGTGCAAACAGCGCCTGATACCACTTGCCTGAGGTGTCAGGCGCGTTTCCTCCTTGACACATTCGATTCTTGCCGTTATAGTATTTGATAAGTCTAGGATTGTACTATGCCTGAAATCAGTACCTGCGACTCTCCACAAATTGAGGCCTACCGCCTCTTCCTGAAGCTGCATCGTCGCTTTCAGGAGCTTAATCGGGAGGAGTTTCGACCATACGACCTCTCGACGCCACAGTACGCCATCCTCTTTTATGCCACTGAAGAGGGGGTACCGTTGAGCTATATTTGCAACGAGATGCTAGCTGACAATTCCAATCTCACGCGGCTAGTTGATCGCCTCGAACGGCGTGGATTAGTACAGCGCGCTACTGATCCACGCGATCGCCGAGTTACGCTGGTCCAACTGACACCAGCTGGTAAAGCGCTGATCGATGAGTTGCGACCGCGCCATCGTCGTATGGTTGAACAGCGGCTGAGCTACCTTTCTCCAGAAGAGCTGGCTGCTTTTCACCGTGCTATGCAGCATCTTTACGAAGCATTGCAAACCCACCGCGATCAAGAAGTTTAGCTATGCATACAAACCCTGCGCTCGCCACGACTGCACGACGCCGGTTAGCGATGTTTCGGGCCCTGCGCCATCGTAACTATCGCCTCTTCTTTGCCGGGCAACTGATTTCACTGACTGGCACGTGGATGCAGAGTGTAGCGCAGGGATGGCTTGTCCTTCGCCTCTCCGACTCACCGTTTTGGCTCGGATCGGTTGCGGCAGCCAATTCGTTGCCTGTTTTGCTCTTTTCGCTGTTTGCCGGCACGGTCGCCGATCGATTTCCTAAACGGCGCGTGTTACTGGTCACTCAATCAACCGCAATGCTGCTGGCAGCGATCCTGACTGGATTGACACTCAGTGGTCTGGTACGGATCGAACATGTACTCGTCCTGGCATTGCTGCTGGGTGTAGTTAACGCCTTCGACGCACCGGCGCGACAGGCGTTTACGGTCGAAATGGTTGGTCGCGAAGATTTGTTGAACGCGATCGCTTTGAATTCGTCTATTTTCAATGGTGCACGCACGGTGGGGCCAGCGGTGGCCGGTATCATCGTGGCCTGGATCGGGGAGGGGCCAGCGTTTCTCCTCAATACGCTGAGTTTTGGCGCGGTCTTGGCTAGTCTGTTGTCGATGCGCCTTGACGCCCGTGTTGCACCCAGGCAGCACCGGGGCAGTCTCTTCAGTGCTGGCTTGCGTTACATCGCCGGCGAGCCAACCGTTCGTGCACTTCTGCTCCGCGCTGCTGCCGTCAGCTTTTTTTGCTTCGTGCACATTCCGCTTTTGCCCGTCTTTGCGCGCGACATTCTCCATATCGGTGCCGCCGGGCTAGGCTGGCTGTCGGCTGCCAGCGGACTGGGGTCGCTGGTTGCTGCCCTGATTCTGGCCCAGCTCCATGATGATGCGCGGCGTGGCAAACTGTTGGCAACGGCAGCCTTACTCTATGCACCGCTACTCATCGGCTTCACTTTCGCGCGCAATCTTCCACTCGCCTTAGGCTTGATTGGGCTATGTGGCTGGGCTGGTGTAACTACGATGGCGCTAACCAATACGCTCATTCAGTTGATCGTCCCTGATGATCTGCGCGGTCGGGTCATGAGTGTTTTCACGCTGATGCTAATGGGTCTTAGTCCTCTCGGAGGTATGATAGCGGGCAGCGTTGCCGAACTGGTCGGCAGTGTGCCGCTGGTAGTTGCTGGCAGCGCTCTGATCGGCTGGATACTGGTGCTGCTGGTTGAATGGCAGGCGCCGCAATTGCGTCAGTTGTAGTGGTCAGCGCGTTGGCGCACATGCTGGTGGCACCGTCAACCATGGAGCAAACGTAATATTGCTGCCTACCGCCTCACCCGTTCCTTGCGGGTTGGCATCCGGTTCATACGGCCCAGAAGCATGCCCCCACCAGTTATTGCGCATATCAAGGGCAACCTCGCTCGCAGCACCGCGACCGATGCCAAAGGTGAGATAGGTCGGTCGAATCACCGGCGTGTGACCCTCGATCAGGTTTTGTTCTACTCGCAGCGGCATCAGAAACGTCCCATCAGGTTTGACCTGCAAGGTTTCGCTTCGTAGACTTAACCCTAGATTGTCACCGATCAACGCATTGCAGACGATAGTGCCCTGCAACAGACCATTCGTTGTCAGCTGCAGATTAGCGCTGCCACCACGAAACAGGTTCCCTTCAATCGTCAGATTCAGTGTGTCACGGGCACTCTGATTAGCTATCCGTACCATTGGTGCGCCTACGCTGAGAAGGTTGCCGCCGATACGATTGCCGATAAGCGTTACCGAGTTCCCCCGACTGTACGCGACATCGAGCGCAGCACCGAACGGCACGTCGTTGCCAGCAATCTCGCTCTGCCGCATGTCAAATTGTGAATCAACCACGAGCACCCCACCACCATTATCGACCAGCCGGCTAAACCGCACGGCCAGGCCGCCCTCTTCACTAACCAATACCGTCCCGCCCAGGCCGCCGCCACGGATCTCGGTATGTTCAAGCGCGATAAACCCTCCTGGACGGCCGAAGATGCCACTCCAACGTGCGCCAGTTGCGCCAACAAACCGTACTGGCCGATCCGACTGACCAAGTGCAATCATCCGCCCACCATCGATATAGATCGCCACACCAGGTGCCAGACGAACCTCTACTCCTGGCTCGATAATCAACTCGCTGCCAGGTGGAATTTGCACGTCACGATTGAGAACGATCGGCCCTTGCTCAGCGGCCCAGCGAGTACTTCCGCGTAACACCAGGGCCGGGATGGGAGTCGGCGCCGGTGTTGCTGTTGGCAATGGGGTGGCTGTAGGCGGTGGTGGTACCGTCGGACTATCATCGATAATCAGATCGGATGTAGTCGGTGTAGGCAGCGGCGGCGCAGTAGGGCGCGGCACCACAATCGTTGGTGGTGGGGGAATTGTTACTGTTGGTACAAGCGTGGGCGGCGCTGGTGGCGTTCCTTCAGGCACCGGATAGGCAGGGGCCGTAATTGCTACTGTCGCGGTCAGCTCTGTTTCAGCTTGCACTGTCGCGGCAAGGGCGGTAATCTCTAGCACTACGCTTGTCTGGGTCTGAGCAATATCCACTGTCGGTGACGCCACAGGGTATCCCACGGTGACGGTCGCCCCACCTCCGGCCGGTACAGTCACCGTCTGAAACGGATAAGGCGCTATTTGCGTCGGCATTTGCGTTGGTGGACGCTCAAAGGCCGGCGATATGGTAATCGTCGGTGACGCAATCTGATCAGAAGGAGGGGAAAAAACAAAGGTTAACACTACGCCAAGTGCCAATAAGGACAGTGCTCCGATCAAGAGCCAGGTATCACGACTAACGCGCAACCTTGGGGTTGACGGCGGAATTGGCGGTGAAGGTTCAGTCTCAGACACAGAAGCGCCTCCGCGACAAAGCAAGCGTCTCTCGTTATCTTATCATACCGTTGCAAGACGCCCTTACAGAGCCAGTAGGGCCAATTCGGTGAGCATTTCTGCTGGTGTCAGACCACCATGCAAGCCGCGCAAGGTAAACGGTCTGGCCTGAGGATGCTCCCAAACGATTGCCGCACCAGGGCCAGGTAGGATCGTCAATTCACCCAATCGTTCCCGCAAGCGTGTGCCAGGTTGTGGTCCAAAATAGCCGGCCGCCAGCAAATCGGTGGTAGGTACCACAACCGCTCGCTCTCCCAAGCGTTGCTGAAGCTGGAACTGCACTTCGGCCACAGCCGCCGGTTGCACATGCAATATTGCCACGCGCGGTGATCCCGACGGCGGCAATGGTCGGCGATCACCTCCTTGCCGCAGATATCGTTCGAGATCAGGCCAGAGTCGATTTAGAGTTATAACCTGCTGTGGATCAACCGCAATCTGACCGTGATCAGCAGTCACCATAAGTACTGCCGGTTGCGGTGCCAATCGCAGGACGGGCATGAGATACTGTTCCAGCTGATCCAGTACTGTGTTGATAACCGTCGTCACCGCCGCAGCCTCCGGGCTATGCTCGTGCATTGCCGCATCGATCGCATCGATATACACGTGATACAGCGCCGGTCCTGATTGGCGTTCGAACAAGACGTGCAACCGAGCAGCAGCATCGGCAATCGTCTGAAACGGCGTCACCAACGCACCTTGACACAACTCGCGCGTATAGACAGAATGCACCAGCCCAGCCGGCAATAACACAGTACTTGTCACCCCAGCCTGCGCTAGGTGGCGATAAAAACGCTCCGGCGGATAGATCTGCTCTGGATTAACGCCATACGCGACCAGACCATCGACAGTGTGCGCAAACACTGGTGAGAAGAGCAACGATGCAATTACCGCTTGCAGATCAGGGTCAAAAATATACCACTCGTAGATTCCGCTCTGGTCAGCAGCCAAGCCGGTATGCAGCAGCGTCACATGCACTGCTGTCGTGGAGGGAAACGCGCTGGTTAACTGACAGATGTTGCCGGAAGTGAGAAAGCGGCGCAAGAACGGTGCCTGCTCGATAAAGCGACTAAAAAAATTCCAGCCAAACGAATCGAGCATCAGTAGCACTACCGTTTGCGGACGCTCTGGCAAACCATTCAGTGCTGCAGCAGGCAAACCGGGGCCAGGCACGCCGGTTAGCAACTGAGCAATAGTTGCCGGAATACGGGCAAAACCGTAGGTGTCGTACAATGGGTGTACTTGATAATCCGCCCGCATAGCAGCCGCAACGGCAGCAGTCGATTCAGCCACCAGCATAACACCCTCCTCTGGCATCGCATGCAATTCTAGTCAAACTGTACCACAGTCCACGTTATGGATGATGGGCGACAGATAGTGATGATGGAATATTCATCGCTTACGTCCACCAGCGTTAATTGACGAGATGCCTGCATACGGATAGAATAAAGGCGAGTTTCATCATCAATAGCTCTGGCGCCACTATGAGCACACGTGACATCATCGGCTTGTTGGCATCGTTTGGGTATGCATTTGGTCTGCTCATTATTGCCGAGCTGATTCGCCGCTGGCGCGGCTACCCTCAAGACTTCACGCGGAAATTCGTCCATATCGGCGCTGGAATGTGGGTCTTCGGCGTTCTGGCGCTATTTGAAAACTGGACAATCGGCATTATTCCCTTTGCCACTTTTATTGTGCTCAATTTTATCTTCTACCGATTCCGTTTGCTGGAATCAGTTGATGCGCCAGACAGCACACCAGGAACGATCTACTTTGCGTTGTCAATCACGCTGCTTTTTCTCATTTTCTGGCGAACGAATTCACCGCAAGATAGAGGATACATCGCGGCTGCCGGTACAATGGCTATGACCTGGGGTGATGCGTTAGCCGCCATCATTGGCAAGCAGTGGGGACGCCACCACTACCAGATCGGGCGTGGACGCCGTTCGTTTGAAGGCTCGGCGGCCATGTTCATCGCCAGTGGGCTTGCAATGTTGCTCACCCTCTTGCTGGTACCAGGATCGGCCCTCAGTCCACAGAGTGCACCGCTCGGGATGGGAGCAGCACTCTTAGCCAGTATCATCGCGGCGCTGGTTGCCACTATCGCCGAAGGTGTTTCGCCGCATGGCACTGACAATCTAAGCGTACCGTTACTGGCTGGCGCCGTCATTGCCGGAGTCTTGTCGTTTGTGCAATAATTAATGGGAGCGTGAACCAACGCTTACTGCAACGGTAATGAGGAGCACGTCTTGGACACTTTGCGCATCCCAATATTAAAAATTGGCGACATCCTGATTGCATCGATTCAGGTCGCCCTGCACGATGCATCGGCGGTACAATTCAAAGATGATTTGTTGCAGAAAATTCACGATACCCGCGCCCGCGGCGTGATCATCGATCTGACCGCACTTGACGTGGTTGATAGTTTTATCGGTCGATTGATCGCAGACATTGCGGCGATGGCCGGATTGATGGGCGCGCGCGTGGTACTCACCGGATTGCAGCCGGCGGTTGCGATTACGCTGGTCGAATTGGGGCTGGAACTACCGCGCGTGCTGACGGCACTGAACCTCGAAAAGGGTCTGGCCATGATGCAGCGAATGACGAACGAGGAGAGCGACGATGGCGCAGAGTAAGACTGCTGTCATTCGAAGCGACCTTGATATTGTCATCGCGCGCACGATGGCTCGCGATATGGCCAAGGCGCTCGGTTTTGGGCCCATTGACCAGGCGCGCATCGCTACCGCGGTGAGTGAGCTGGCCCGCAATATCTTTCTTTATGCCGGTACTGGAAACGTCACTGTGCGTGATATCGAAAGAGGGTCACGCAAGGGGATTGAGATTATCTGTGAAGACCAGGGTCCGGGTATCCCCAATATCGATTTGGTGATGCAAGACGGCTATAGTACTTCACGCGGGATGGGAATGGGGTTACCTGGCGCTAAGCGATTGATGGACGAATTTGACATCAAGTCAAAAGAGGGCGTAGGCACCACCATCATCTGTCGCAAATGGCGCAATTAGAGCGGGGCAGATCAGCGTGAACCACCCCGCTCTGAGCGGATCCTACCCTTCCATCCGCTCGCCCTCATCATACGCTTTCGCGTAAAGCTCGATGATTTCTTGCTTCGTTGGCTTGCGGGGATTATTGGCCGGACTACCGCTATCGATAGCAGCGTCAGCCATTGCTGGGGCCAACTCCATCAACTGCTCACGCGACACGCCGAGCTGACGTAGCGACGGGATCTTGATATCACGCACCAACCGGCGAATAGCTGCGACCGCCCGATCAGCCGCTTCCATAAGCGAGAGCCCCTCGATCGGTTCCCCCATTGCCCGCGCAATATCAGCATAACGCTTGGGATCACCTACCAGACTAAATTCAGTGACGACTGCCAGCAAGGCCGCATTGGACACACCGTGGGCAATGTGGAAATAGGCGCCAATTGGGCGTGACATGCCATGCACCAGCGCTACCGAGGAGTTACTGAACGCGATTCCGGCCTGGGTCGCCCCCAACATCATCTTCTCGCGAGCCTCGATGTTATTACCATTCGACCAAGCCTGGCGGATATTCCCAGCGATCAATTCGATCGCAGAAAGACAGAGGACATCGGTCATCGGCTGCCGCTTCACCGACACATACGCCTCAATCGCATGAACCAGCGCATCAACCCCAGTGGCTGCAGTCACACTCGGCGGTGACGACACTGTGAGCATCGGATCGACAATCGCAATAGTCGGCATCAGATGCGGGCTACCGATTAGCATTTTCACATTCGTTTTCTGATCAGTGATAACCGTATAAATCGTTGCTTCGCTCCCTGTGCCAGCAGTAGTTGGAATGGCTACTAACGGGACACCGGGGTTGACAAGCTTCCCGATCCCCTTGTACTGCTCGATTGAACCAGGGTTGGTTACCATTACGGCTATCGCTTTGGCGGTATCGATAGGACTCCCACCGCCTATTGCCACCACGAAGTCACATCCCCCCTCGTGGTAAGTAGCTAGGCCCTCGTGCACGTATTCAACAACTGGCTCAGTATTGACGCCAGCATACACCACACTGGCAATGCCGTGGTTGGCGAGATTCTGCTCGACCTGACCAACAACGCCGATCTTCTGCATAATCTGATCGGTCACCAATAGCGCTTTTTTCCAGCCCCGTTTGGCACATTGCGGGCCCACGTGCTCAACAGCACCCGAACCGATCACCATTTGCGCCGGCATGATAAATTCTCGTGGCGGCATCATACGCCCTCTCCTTTCTGGCGAGCAGCTTGTAATATTGTGAGTCACTGACATTGGAGAACTGTTGTCTAGAGTGTAATACGACTTGCGCAGCGCGTCAAAATCGAGCCTCAGCTCTCTAGCTGCCTGCGGCATCTCGGGCCAACCTGCGCCACCACTACTATGTGGCCTCACATTGACTATCGCTTTATCGCCAGAACATCGCGCTCACGGTATAATCAAAGCGTTCGTATATGGGAGCGCACCAAACCCGCGCTGCTCGATACAAAGGAGTATCGCTATGGATTTAACCGCAAACTACGACATGTTTCTCGGTCCCGAACACGAATTACTCCGCCAGACAGTCCGTAACTTCGCCGAACGTGAAGTGGCTCCACACATTCGCGAATGGGACCGCAGTGGTGCCAAGGCCGAGGGACCAGAGGATCGACCACATCTGCGCCCCGTACTCAAACGGATGGGTGAGTTAGGGCTGCTCGGCATCTGTATTCCGCAACGCTACGGCGGCGCGGGTATGGATTACCTGGCTCTGGCAGTAGTCTGTGAAGAGCTCGAGCGAGTTGACAGTTTCCTACGCGTGGTTATGAGCGTGCATACCGGTCTTAACTCACTCTCACTGCTGCAATGGGGCACAGAAGAACAGAAGCGACGGTTCCTAACCCCACAGGCGCGTGGTGAAAAGCTGGCCGCCTACTGCCTCACGGAGCCCAACAGTGGCACCGACGCAGCAGCAATGCAAGCCACAGCACGCCGTGACGGCGATTCGTACATCCTCAACGGCGAGAAGATTTGGATCAGTCTGGCCGACCTGGCTGATAATTTCCTTGTCTTTGCCAAAACTGATCCTACTGCTGGTTCACGTGGCATTACCGCATTCATCGTAGAGCGCACGATGCCAGGAGTCAGCAGTTATCCTATTCACGGCAAACTGGGCGTGCGCGCTGGCAATACCGGTGGCGTCGTGCTGAAAGATGTGCGTGTACCACTTTCGCACCGCTTGGGCGAAGAGGGTGAAGGCTTCAAAATTGCGATGGCGGCACTTGACAATGGCCGCTACACGGTAGCTGCTGGCGCTACTGGCCTGATCCAGGCTAGTCTTGAAGCTAGCATTCGCTATGCGCGCGAACGTCAGACCTTTGGTGTGCCCATCGGTGAACATCAACTCGTTAAGCGCATGATCAGTCACATGGTGCGCAAACTCGACACCTCGCGCCTGCTAGTCTATCGCGCGGGCTGGATGAAGAACAAGGGCATTCGCAATACGCGCGAGACGACCTTGGCCAAATGGCATGCTACGGTAAGTAGTTTTGAGGCAGCTGATGATGCACTTCAGATCCATGGTGCGTATGGTTATGCCGATGAATATCCAGTAGAGCGCTACCTGCGCAATGCCCGCGGCGCGATCATCTATGAGGGCACACGCGAATTGCAAGAGCTGTTGCAGGCCGATTTCGTGATGGGCTATCGCAAGTACCCCAACTTGCGCTGCGAACTGCCAGCGTATGATCCGGTTCTGTGGGAGAGCGAAGAATAGGCGATTGCTAGTACCGGTCATTGGGAGATGGTATTAGGCAGAGGGGGGAATGTGGCGCGTTCACTTGTCCCCCTATCTCCTTTTCACCATCCCAACGCCACGACGTGGTAGCCCGAGCACGTTCAGCCCTATTCTCGCGGCGCTCTCCATCGCTCACATTGCATCTCAAGGGAAGTTGCAGAACAGACGGAGCACTTGCTCGAATCCTAGCAGATAGGGTGCACAGGCTATGACTTCCCTTCCCATCTAGAGATACAGCAGCAATCGCTGCTATCTGGTATACTAACAAGGTCCACTGGAAAGCCGCCTACCTATCACAACCGCAATGAATCCACTGCCACCCCTTGCCATCATTACCCCCAATCCAGCGCTAGATCGGATACTGACGACGTCGCAACTGCGTCTCGGTACAGTACGGCGGGTAGCCGAAACCCACATCGCCGCCGGGGGGAAAGGCTTGAACGTGGCCCGCGCAGCGCGGACGCTTAATCTCAATACCACTATTTGTGCACCGCTTGGTGGGCTGACTGGTCAACAAGTAGCCTGGCTGGCAGCGCAAGAGGGATTACCACTCCAGGCAGTCGCCATTAGCGGTGAAACCAGGGTCTGCACGCTTGTCGTCGACACAGTGGAGGGCAGTGTCACAGTGTTGAATGAGATCGGGCCAGTTTTGAATGCAGCCGAGTGGCACGCATTCACACAACGGATTTACAACCAGTCTGCTCAGTGGAACCTCATTTGCGGTAGTCTCCCACCAGGCGTACCGCCTGAGGCGTTGACAGAACTAGTTTCAGAGCTACGCAAGCAGAGGAAGCAGGTGCTAGTTGATTCTAGCGGACCGGCATTGGCGGCAGCAGTGGCGGCAACCCCCAACGTAGTGAAAGTCAATGGTGATGAGCTAGGAGAACTCCTCGGCGTAACCATTGACAGTATCGCTGCGGCGCAGCAAGCCGTAGCAACATTGTACCGCAGCGGTATCGCAGTAGCGGTCGTAACCCTAGGCACGCAAGGAGCAGTAGGCATCGATGAACGAGGCGGCGTGATCGCAATCCCGCCAACCATTGCAGCGCAAAACCCGATCGGATGCGGCGACTCGTTCTTTGCCGGCCTGGCCGCGGCTCTATACGATAGTCAGGCACTAGCTGAAGCGATGCGCCTGGCCAGCGCCTGCGCAGCTGCTGACGCTCAAACGCTGGCTCCTGGGCAAATCGAATCGGACACCGTGATGAAACTATCCGAATATGTGACCCTCAGCTACTGGTGAATTTCTGCCGGTTGCGGCGGATTAGCGCCGATCAGACGAGCCAGATGACGCATCTGATCGGCATTTAGATAGGCGCTCCGTTGACCAGTAGTGGTGTAGAAGGTCAGATCGCCACCAGCACCCAAAATCAACCGGTAATTGCCAACTTCACGAATGCGCTTCTGCACCGTGCCGAGCAACTCGCGCAACATCGCCACTTCGTCGGCATTGAGCACTACCGCATCGTAGCCGCGGATTAGATGGTGTAAAATGAGCGCTGGCGTCGCCTCAGGATGGTACGCCACCTCGAATTCACCGATCAGCTTGATCTGCATCTGCTGCCTCCCTCCTGACCGGGCGGTCGCGAGTTGCGATCACCACCTGCCAGATACTCTCTTCTGCAAACGGAACCGGCGGTAAGACCGCATCACCAAACACGCTTAGCGGGCGGAGACCGGCGGCGCGTAACATGGCCGTCAACTCAGGAAAACCGTAGAGCCGGATATGATCGCCAGGATGGGTGACATCGATGCCCCGCCTCGCATCGATATAGCGGTAATTAACCGTAAGAGTGGCACGACGCGGATCAAAACGCGCCTCTCGCAGGACAAAACCACTACCGATCGGGTACCAACCACTACGAAAATCGCGTAGATAGCGATCGATCTGATAAGGATTGAGACTTTGCACCAGTAACTTGCCGCCAGGAACCAGGGCCCGGGCTATGCCGTTCAACACTGCCTGATTGGTTTCATCGTCAAAAAAGCCGAGACTGCTGTTCATCAGCAGCACTACATCAAATCGATCACTGTAGGGCAGATTACGCATATCGCCATGCACAAACTCGACGCTCAGGCCGCGCTCGACAGCCGCGGCGCGAGCGTGGGCGATGACCGACTCGGCGGCATCAAGCCCTACTACTGTCCAGCCGCGCGCCGCCAAAGCCAAGCTGTGGCGCCCCCCGCCACATGCCACATCGAGGATAGTCTCAACACCACGCAAACCGAGGGCATCGATCAAAAAATCGACTTCGCGACAAGTCAATTCGTCGGCATACTGGCGGTAGTGCGCAAACTCGTATACTTGCAGCAGCTCTTCCCACCAATCACGCGATGCCTGCTCGGACATAACGACTCCGGGTATACTCATAGATCGACTGTGCGCGGCATGATCGGCAACTCATCGACACGCAAGCTGGGCGGCAACGTGCAAACCCAGAGCAGCGCCTGTGCCACATCATCGACAGTCATTAATCGTTTGCGGAGCTCTTCGGCAGGGTTGAGAGGTGCGATATCGGCATCGATCATGCCAGAGAAGACAGTTGTCACGAAGACATTGTACGGGCGCAGCTCTTGCGCGAGTGCCTGCGACAGCCCGGACAGAGCAAATTTTGCCGCGCAGAAGGGCGCAATATTGGCCACTCCGATCTTACCGACGCGAGAACCAAGATTCACGATCGTACCACTACGCTGGCGTTTCATATATGGCGCCACTGCCCGCATCAGGTAGAAGACGCCATTTAGATTGACATCCATCACTGCCTGCCACTCGGCATCGGAAAACTGCTCGAGCGGCGCAATCTTTTCCACATTACCAGCGCAATTGAGCAAGATATCGATCCGGCCGAGCATTTGTACGGTCGAGTCAACCAGATATTGCACCTGCGCTGGCACAGTAATATCGGTTGGAATGGCGAAGGCATTATGACCTTCGGTAGTGATCATGCTTACCAGATGTTCGAGTCGATCCCGACGGCGGGCAGCCACAATCACCGTCGCGCCTTCACGGGCAAATAGTCGAGCTGCCGCGTAGCCAACCCCGCTTGAAGCTCCGGTTACAATGACAACGCGCCCTTTTAACTTCATAGTGTCTTCTCCGTTGATCGTCAGTCAACCGGCTCCATAAGTATTATACCTGAGGAATATCTGAAATATAGACCTTCTTGCCGATGGCGCAGTGGTAATGCCGTGGTAGAATCGGTACGCTACCATTGCGCTGGTACGCAAGAGTATGGTATAACATAGCAGGCAAATCACATCAGGAGAAGGGGCGCAATGTACTGGGAGGCCATCGCAGATTTGTTACACCACCCACGGGTTGTTGAAACCCGTTACCATATGCACCACAGTGTTCCCAAGCACGATCATCTCCTGCGTTCAGTTCATTTTTCGTACTACTTAGCGCCGTTCTTTGGCGCCGACCAGGTTACATGCGCGCGCGCTGCTCTCCTTCATGATCTGGACTCGCGGTACGGCACGCTCACCACACACGGTGCTATCGCTGCGCGAGTTGCGGCTGAGCTTGGTGAACCGGAAGCCGTTTCAGCCGCCATTATCAGTCACATGTATCCCTTTGGACCGCGTCCCACCACGCGCGAGGGCTGGGTACTAGCCGTGGCTGACAAGCTAGCATCGCTGGCCGATTTGGGAGCCTTTGTTAGCGGATTATTCTCGGGGCATAGTCTGCGCGTGCGTCGCCGGCTGTGTCAGAGCGATCCATTTTACGCTACTCGCTATGCCCGGCGGCGACATCGACGGCTGATCAACTCGATCTGGCGGCGGCTAGGGCGTAGCGGTCTAGCGCGCTGGCGGCTAAGCAGTGAAACATCGCAATAGTTCTACGCTAAAACACCACGAACTGATCAGAACAGTGCGCCCGACCAGGAATGGTCGGGCGTCTAGCTTATCGATTACGAACGTTCGATCGGCGCATCAGCAACTGGCGACGAACGGGATGAATCAGTACCCGAAGTTTCCGTCGCTGGTTGCGCTTCGGTAGCGAGGGTTGGCGTAGCCTGGGTCTGGGCTACGACTTCAGCCAGAGCGGCTATTGGCTGCAACCGTGCTGGCAATACACCGGCCGGACTGGGCGGATCACTCAGGCGACCATAGAGGTAGAGGAAGAGATCACGCGCCATAGCACTGAGGGGGGCCGAGAGGATCGCACCCAATAACCCAAAGACCTGTGAACAGACCACCAGTACTACCATGAGAATCGCCGGATGCACGCCAACGCTCTCGCCGATAATGCGCGGCACCAAGATATGATTTTCGAGCTGCTGAATTGCAATGTAAAGGATTGTCACAGCTAGCGCCGTAGTTGGAGAATCAGCTAGGCCTAGCAGGATCGCAGGAATGGCCCCGATAATTGGCCCAATTACTGGTACCAATTCCGTGACACCAGCAACTACAGCAAGTAGCACCGTATACGGTACCTTCAAGCCGGCCATATTGAGAGCAGTAAGGCCGATCCAGGACGCTAGCCCTACTGATGTCCCCAGTATTAACTGACCGCGTAGGTAGCCGCTAAGGTCGTGATCGATAATGGTAACCATCGCCCAGAAATCGGCGCGTAGCCGTGGGTGAATTATCGTGTTGAGATAATCACGACCGGCGCGTTGATCCATTAACACGTAGAAGAGCCAGAACGGAACGAGGAAGAAGCCGAGTAAAAATGTGACGGTATTAACGACTGAAAGAATGCTATTGATTAGAAACTGACCGATACTCTGCAAGTAACTAATAAAATTGGTTCGTAGCGTACTTAGGCCTTGCTCCATTGCCGACGCGATAGCACTCTGCACTTCAGCCTGGAGTGCCGGCGGCAAACTGGCCAGTAACTGTTCATATTCATCGATCAGGCGATTAGCTTCGCGCTGGATGGTCGAAATATCAGGCAGCGCACGGATTAGATCGGCGATCTGGGCGATCAGTGGCGGCACCACAAAGGCAACTGCAGCCACAATGGCGCCAAAGGTGAGGAGATAGACTGCTAAGATTGCCAGCCAGCGTGGCATCCAGCGTTCAAAAAAATTCACCAGCGGCAAAAAGAGGTAGGCGAGCACGCCGCCAAAAATGAACGGCGTGATCGCCGATCCAGCGTGACTAACGAGCCAGCCAACTAAGTAGAGCGAAACAGCGACCAACAACCAGCGCGCGCCGCGACGGATTCGTTGGGGGGTGAAGAAACTCATGCAACCTCAATCAACGGGAACCAGCCATTGCACCATTCATCAACGTTCATCACGTGGATTTAACGTGCTGACCGTCAACATGGTTGCAATTGAATTGCCGGTATTCGTCCAGGTATAGGCAGTATCGTCACGGAAGAAGAGTGTATCGCCTGCCGACAAATCGTACTGCTCTTCACCTAAACTATACCGCACATTACCAGCCAGTACGTGGACCATCTGACTGCCGCGCGACGAAAACCCTTGCTGGCTACTGCCGGGGTAGGCTTCGATCAGACGAGCATCGAGATCGCTGTTAGGCGGCAGTAATGAAAAGACCTGCACAGGCGCATCATCGAGCGACAGCCGCACCCGATCAGCAGGCCGCACCACTTGACCAACCTGCTGATTATCTTCACCCTCAAAGAAGTGGGTCATTTGCACACTAAAGAACTGCGCCAATTTGCGCAGATTAGCTACAGATATGTTTACTTTATCACGTTCGAGGCGGCTGAGGAACGAAGGGGTCAAGCCCGATCCTTCAGACACCTCCTGTAACGTCAGACCACGCTCCTGACGCAGACGACCAATCTTTTGCCCGAGTGACATACGCTATCTCAAAAGCAAAAGCAAGCGCGGAACGTAAACGCGCTGCAATAATAACCAGATAACCATCATCTCAACCGTTTCGTGTTGTCAGTTGTGATTATACGCTAGTGTGCGTACCTCGTCAAGGTGTTGCACAGACAAGAATCACACGATTTAACTCATTCTAAAGCAGAATGACGTAAAAATTGCACAAGTTACATTAATGCAAATGACGTATAAAACCATGCGAAAATAATTATACCATTTGATCGCGTCGGCGCAACAACCAGGCGGTAATTGCGACACAGCCCGCTGCGTAGGCGAGCAAAATCAGCCATCGCCCAATAAGATGAGCTGGATCGGCGTTAAACGCAGCTTCTGCTTCGAGAAAGCCAGGGGTGCAACCTGGCGGAATACTGCCTTGATCATCGGTATTGGGCAGATTGCAAAGCCGGTTGAGATCAAGATTGGCGCCGAGTGCATCCATGGTCCAACGACTGATCGTGAGCCACGACAACGGTGCGGCCAAGCCCTCGATGGTAAAGATCAGACCGGCAAACAGGATCTGTGGAATCAGCGCAAATGGCACTAAACTGATTGCGCGATCAGGCGTGGCTGACGCTGCGCTGATAGCTAACCCCAAGGCCATACCTGCCCCGCCTGACAGAATAAGGGTGATAAATAGTTCCAACAATGGTGGCAAGATGAGGCCGGTTTCACCTGGTAGCGCCACCTTGATGAGCACAATGCCCAACAAGACGATCATCTGCACCACCACTAACCCACTGAGCACCACCACTTTCGAGAGCAGATACGACCTAATCCGCAAATTGACCAAGCGTTCACGACGGTAGACTGCCTGCTCCTTGGTGATTTCACGAGCGGCATTGATGATACCAAACCAGACACTGACCGTTGCCAACATGAACAGGACTTTTTTAGCTTCACTACGCTGAATCAAGTCTTGAGCCTGTACGCCAGTAAGCGAGTCGCTACGGGCAACCAAGATCAGCAACAAAGCAATGATAGGCGCCTGTAACAACAGGATTAGCAGATGACGTCGATCTTGCAATAACAGGTCAACATACCGCCGAGTCAGCAAACTGAACTGCCGCCATAGCGAAACATGCTGCGGCGCTGAAACAACTGCTTGACGTTGTGCTAGGGGTTCTCCTGGCGCGGTAGCCAGACGATTAGTCACATACTGCTGATACTGCACCGATTGGTGGTAGCGCATCTCCCATAATTCAGCCAGACTAGGTGGCGTTTGTACTTGGGGATTAGCCGCGCGCCACGCTTCGTATTCAGCGCGCAGATCTTGCCGTACCACCGGATGATCGGCATCACCCACCCCTTCAATTTTGGTGTAAATGTCGGCAAAGTCGCCGCTAGTGATCTGAAAGAAGGAGAGCGCCTCGGTCGGCGGTCCAAAGAAGACCATGCGGCCATTGCCAGCCATAAAGATGACGTGATCGCATTGGGAAATATTGGCCGTCGCATGCGTCACCAACACCACAGTGCGCCCGCTGTCAGCGAGTCGTCGTAGGGTATACATCATCTTTTTTTCCAGACCGGGATCGAGACCGCTGGTCGGTTCATCAAGAAAGAAGAGACTCGGATCGGCCAACAACTCAGCAGCAATACTGACGCGCTTGCGCTGTCCACCAGAGAGAGCTTCGATTGGCTTGTCGCGATGCAGCGTCATCTCCACATCGTCAAGCACACGGGCAATGCGCGTTTCGATTTCTGCCTCAGCGGTATCTTCCGGTAAGCGTAGACGAGCCGCATAGGCCAGTGCCCGTTGCACCGGCAACGCTCGATGGAGAATATCATCCTGGGGCACATAGCCGAGTATCGCCCGATACACAGCAAAATTGCGGTAGAAGTCGTCACCATTCACCAGCACCTGCCCTTGGTCGGCAGGAGCATAACCGCACAACGCCTTCATCAGCGTGCTTTTCCCAGAGCCAGAACCACCGACAATAGCGACAAATTCACGTGGTGCGATCGAGAGCGACACATTGTTGAGAATGATCCGCTGCTCACCGTGCCGTGTGACTATCCGCGATAGATTACGTGCATCGATCCGGAGAGCACCTTGCTGATCGTAGCGATCCAGACGGGTAACGTTGTAGACTAGCTTGAAAGCACCGATCTGAATCACATCACCGACGTTCAATATTACCGGAGAGACAACGCGCTGACCATTGACGAAAGTACCATTGGTGCTCCCCATGTCACGCAGAATAACACCGTTAGGCGTGCGATCAATTTGGGCGTGAAAGCGTGAGACCTGCGGATTATCGAGCACAATGTCGCAATCGATTCGCCCGATAGTGATCGTCGGATCATTGGGATCGAGAGGGAACTGGCTGGGTACCATCCGCAATGCCGCTGCTGTTGCGATGGCAGCGTTCCGGTAGGTGAGCGAGACAAAATTACCAGTAGCTGGATCACCGATACGGATGACATCGCCATCAGCTAAGGCACGGTCGCTGATGCGCTGACCAGCAAAGAGCAGCCCATTGCGACTACCTACATCAATGATCCGATGACCTTGTCCAACAGGTTCGATGCGGGCATGGTGACCACTAACAAAGCGCGACTGGAGGACAATATCGTTGTCGGCGGCACGACCAATTGTCAGGGTCTGATGACCCAACACAACGTCGCGTGTCCCACTCGGTTCACTGATATGCAAGACTGCGCCAGCGGTAGTGACAATTGTGGGAGGTGAGTCAGCTGGAGAAGCAGGCAGCGGACGACCACACGATGGACAGAAACGAGCATCGGAACGAGCCAGCGGAGCCTGACAGAATGGGCAAAATGGCGTCTTAGTTGTCGCCACAGCAGCAACTCCTATGCTATAATGCGGGACGTTCCTACACTGATCCGCTCTTGTGATAGCATAGACGGGCACAATACGCAAGCAGTCGAAGTAAGGCAAGCGTTTCACATATTTCGTCAAGCCGGCGGAACCTTGAGGAGTAACGGGTTGCCTTGCGGACCCCTCACCATATATGCCGCGAACATCTATCGAGCGCGTGTGGTAATGCGCGCATCCAAATCTCTTTCGGCAACGTCATATCCTAGAGACAGCAATCGTGTCTGGCAGTGGCAAGGATGGACAGTGACAACGCACGATACAGCGCGATGCAGGGTTTGCGGGCAGACACTGACAGCCTCCCAACCGGTGTGCCCATCTTGCGGTGCGTTGCCTGAACTGCATACTGAAAGGGTGATCATAACCGGCCAGCGTCAGCTGGCTCTGAACGGTGATACGATCAGTTTACCCGCACTGCTGGCCATTGTAGAAGCCAGTGTCACCTTTTGGCGCCACCAATACGACCATACAACCGGTGTCGCGCGCGAACAAGCTGCCCAGGCATTGCGCGAACTATCGCAGATTCTGACCAGTCTTGCTCACCAAATCGCGCAGGGCCGCGAAACAGTTCGGATTACTAGCCGGCTACCTGCACAACGCCATTATCCGCTAGCCTGTCCATTCTGTGGGCGTGGCAATCGGGCTGGTGCCCGGTTTTGTGTCTCGTGCGGCGCAGTACTGCAACCGCCTCAACCAATTCTAACACCGCTGCCATCGTTACAAGCCCAAATTGCTGGGCGTAGTCATATCGGACAGGTTCGTCAGATCAACGAAGATACCGTCTATGCCGGTGCTTTTAGTCGCGGCGACGAGCCGATCGGCGCTCTGTTACTGGTAGCTGACGGTATGGGTGGCGCCGCCGCTGGTGAAGTTGCTTCGCAACTGGCCTCCAGCGCCGTAAAGACATTCCTGCAACAGGCACTCAATCAGAACCTACCTGACGATGATGCGGGCTGGCTGGCTCTGATACGATTAGCTGTGCAGGCAGCACACCAACAAGTCCTGACTGCCGCTCACACTAACCGCCAGCACGCAGGGATGGGTACGACCTTAACCATAGCACTAACGACGGGCCGCCGCGCCTATCTCGGTCATGTTGGCGATAGTCGCGCCTATCTGATCACCCCCGGCACTGCTGGCGAATCACCATCGTGGCAGCAATTGACAACTGACCATACCATCGTCGCACGCCTGGTTGATATTGGCCAACTCAGTCCGGAAGCAGCTCGTTCCCATCCGCAGCGCCACATTCTATACCGCTCACTGGGAGCCAATCAGCCATTGGAAATTGACACCCGCATCCAACCGCTGGCAACTGGCGACATCCTGCTGCTTTGCTCCGACGGTCTGTACAACCATGTCGCCGATGAGGAACTGGCAGAACTGGCCATTGCTCATACCCCGGCCCAGGCAGCTGCCGAATTGATCGATTTGGCCAATCGACGCGGCGGTCAAGATAATATCTCGGTTGTGATTGCCCGTTTCGCCGACTAAGCATCTGCAACATGGACGAAGATCTATGCGTTGTTGTCTATGTGGGGCAGAAAATCGCGCACAAGCGCGCTGTTGCGTGGCGTGTGGTCAGCCTTTGCCAGGCCGCCAACCACTGTCAGTTAGGGAAGGCTGGTTGAGGGCGATGATCACCAATGCCTGTATTTCCTCAGCCCCATCATCTGCCAGCGAGGAGAAGACCATGGAAACAAACCTGCCACTCTTTGCTAATCGGTTTGCCCCTACCTACCCCCTCGCTGAACCATGGCCAACCGGTCCGCTCGAAGTACGCGACCTGGCACCCTGGCAGCATTGTTGGGCCTGCGGCTCAACCGCCAATGATGCCAATGAGTCATATTGCACTACCTGTGGCGCCGCGCTGGAGGTACGCGTATACCCTGCGTTTCTCTCACCACGTGATGCGCCGTCCGGTCCGGCGTTAATCGAACGCCTAGCCGATCCTCTGGCACGCGCGATCTTGCCGGATGTGATCGAACAGTGCGATCTCAACGGCATGCAGTTGACAGTGCTAGCCGATGTCGAGGCACCACCACTCGCTGAACCACTCGATGAAACAACGGCACTGACCGTAGGCACGGTGTTGGCTCAGCTACTGGTCAGTCTGCACGATGCCGGGATTGCGCTCGGTAAGTATACTGTGGCAGACCTTTGTGCACCTGGGCGAGGACAGGTAGGTTTACGCCATGCCAACCATTTGCGATTGGTACAAGAAGAAGAGCGCGAAACCGCTTTTCGCGAAGATCTGCTGACATTGGCCGAAATTCTAGAGCGGTTGACCGCAATTCCACGGACAACGCAACGGTTAGACAAAATAGCAACCCTAGCAGCAGAAGAAGAAGCGAATGGCTTGGGGGGCGTTTTGCGTCAAATCCGGACCGGCGAGCTAAGCAGCGCAACAGCGGTAGCGCACCGTCTGGAGGCCTTGCGTGATGAGCGCACCCATCCAATACCACTGCGACAACTGGCTGGCTCGTACACTGATGTGGGTCAGGTTCGTGAACACAATGAAGATAGTGTATTCCAACTGACGCTCTGCCTCGAAAATAACGGTCAGCGCCAAAGTTGCGGGGTTTACATCGTCGCTGACGGTATGGGCGGGCACGCCGCTGGCGAAATCGCTAGTGGGATTACGGTACGCACGGCTGCGCGACAGATCATTGACAACTACTTGCAACAAATTATTGCTGGGCCGCGTCTGTATCACGAAACCGATATGCGCGCGCTGGTCAAACAGGCTGTGCTGGCTGCACACGAGGCTATTCGGCACGAGAGCCAAGCACAGCATAACGATATGGGTTCAACGCTGACAATGGCGCTGGTTATTGGCGATCGGGCCGTGATCGCGAATGTTGGCGACAGTCGTACCTACCTATTTCGCGATGGGCAACTGAGCCGGATCAGCAAAGATCATTCGCTGGTAATGCGGCTTGTCGAGCTGGGTCATCTGCATGAGGAAGATATCTATTCCCATCCACAGCGGAATGCAGTACTACGCTCGCTCGGTGATCGTACTGAACCTGAAGTCGATATCTTCAGCCTGAAGTTAAGGGCTGGTGACGCACTCTTGCTCTGTTCAGACGGCCAGTGGGAAATGACACGTGATCCAGAGATGGCGCGCATCATTGCTGAAGAACTCGATCCCCAACGAGCTTGTGCAGCGCTTGTCGCAGCCGCGAATCAGGCAGGCGGTGAAGATAATATCGCTGTCATTCTGGTGAGACTAATGCCATGAAGTGCTTTCAATGCGGCGCAACCATCAACCAAGAGGCGATCTTCTGCCCAGAATGCGGCACACGAATACGTGGTAGCGAGCAGCCTATCACCGTTATACCTCCATTGCAGGTTTTACAGGATCGCTACGAATTGCGGCAACGCCTCGGCAGCGGCGGAATGGGATCAGTTTACCTAGCAACTGATCGGCGCTTGACGACCGTACAGTGGGCGGTGAAAGAGATGAGTGATGCGGCGATTACTTCACCGATCGAGCGCCAGCAAGCACGAGAGGCGTTTCGCCAGGAAGCTGAGTTATTGGCCCGACTGAGCCATCCTTACTTGCCTCGCGTGACCGATCACTTTGAAGAGAATGGGCGCAGCTATCTGGTAATGGAACTTGTACCTGGTGAGAATCTTCGCGATTATGTCAATCGTGTCGGATTGCCGCGCCCTGTACACGAAGTCTTGCGCTGGACAGCGCAGATTTGCGAGGTGCTCGCATACCTGCACGCCCAGCAACCACCGATCATCTTCCGCGATCTGAAGCCGACCAACGTAATGATTACTCCCAATGGCACGATCAAACTGGTTGACTTTGGCATCGCGCGCCTATTCAAGCCAGGCAAAGAACGCGACACGCAGGCTTTCGGCACACCCGGTTACAGCGCACCAGAGCAGTATGGGCGTGGTCAAACCGATCCGCGTTCTGATATTTACAGTCTCGGTGTCCTGATGCACCATCTGCTTACCGGTCATGATCCTAGCACTACTCCCTTCCGCCTACCACCGGTCAATCAGCTTAACCCTTCAGTGCCACCATACATTGTCGCTGTGATTGCGCGTGCCACCGACAATGACCCAAACCGCCGCTTCGCCAGTGTGGTTGAATTGCAACAGGCGCTGTTCGGTAGTAGCAACCTGGTCAGCCGCGTACCTACTCCTGAACTGGCTGCGCGGAGTAATCCTGTGGAGACCGTACCGACAATGCCCGCTGCGGCCAGCACTGGTCTGGCCACCGCTAGCCGCTGGATCGGCATCATCAGTAGCGGATTGATGGTGCTGGCGATAGCTTTGATCAGTGTCGATCTGATGAATGACCAAGTCGACGGCGTCTGGTTTGGCGTCGGCGCGTTACTTGTACTTAGTACTCTCCTGTTCGCTTTTATCAGTGGGGTGCTGAGCATAATGGCCCTAGTCAACCGGAACACCGGTCAGACTCGTCATGGTCGCCGCGATGCAGCGATCGGCTTTGCTGCCAGCACCGGGACATATCTACTCTGTTGCGTGCTGGGGTTGATTCTTAGCGCCTACGGGCCTTGATCTGTCGAAAGGACCGTCCGTTATGTCAGACTTGATCACGTTGACCTACCAGTGGGGACGCATGCCGGTACCGGCCAGTAATTCACCCCAAATCGGTTATTTACTGGTTGAAGCCGTAGCGCAGGCAACACCGGCTACTGCGATGCCTCTCAATCTCTGTTTCGTGCTCGACCACTCAGGGTCAATGCAAGGAGCCAAACTTGAAAATCTCAAGGCAGCGACACGCCAGGTGATTGAACTCCTCCGCCCCCATGATGTGGCTGCCATTGTGATCTTCGACGACACCGTTCAGACACTGGCGCCAGCAGCACCGGTCGGCGATCGCGCGACCCTCTTAGCTGCTGTTGACAATATCACTGAGGCCGGCGGGACAACCATGTCACTCGGTATTCAGGCCGGCAAGGTCGAACTACAGAAGTACCTCGGCCCTGACCGTATTAATCGGATGCTCTTGCTGACCGACGGTCAGACCTGGGGAGATGAGTCGGTCTGCCGCGATCTGGCGCGTGAACTGGGTCAGGCAGGCGTGCGCATTACTGCACTGGGGTTGGGCGCCGAGTGGAATGAGCAATTACTCGATGATATTGCTGCCGCCAGTGATGGTATCTCCGACTATATCGCTGATCCGGCCCAGATCACAACCTTTTTCCAGCACGCGATACAAACGGCGCAGGCGACGGTTGCTACCGATGCTCGCCTGTTGCTGCGCTTTGTGCGTGATGTCAACCCCCGTGCCGTTTACCGGGTGAAACCGGTGATCGCCAATCTGGGGTATCAGCCGATCGGCGAGACTGCAATTGCAGTGCGGCTCGGCGATCTGGCAGGAGGCGAGCCAGCAGCCGTCTTGTTCGATATGTTATTACCGCCGCGTGTTAGTGGTCGCTTCCGTATCGCGCAGGCTGAATTGCACTTGACTCCGGCTGGTCAGACCGAAGAAGTAGTGCTGAAGCGCGACGTGCTACTCGAGGTCGTCGATCAGGTCGGTTCAGAGAGTTACGTTCCTAGCGTGATGAACTTGGTCGAGCGAGTGACGGCATTCAAACTGCAAACTCGCGCACTGAGCGAGGCGGCCAGCGGTAATGTAGCCGGTGCTACGCAAAAATTACGCGCTGCCGCAACGCGCTTGCTCGATTTGGGAGAATTAGAGCTGGCTGAAAAGACCAGTCAGCAAGCAGCAGCGCTTGAACAGGGCCACCAGCTCTCGCCAGAAGCGCAGAAAGAATTACGATACGCTACCCGACGACTAACCCAGCGGTTGGAGGATGAATGATGGCTTGTTCCGAAACGCGCAACGACAGGCCCTCGGTCTGCTGTGCGTTGCTATCACGGTTTTGCTTCTGTAGAACTGGGTTCTCGTGCAATTGCTATCGGCGAGCGATTGCCAGTTATTATGGGGAACGATTATGATCATCTGCCCTTCTTGCGGTGCGCAAAATGATAATGCTAACCGTTTCTGCGATCAATGTGGTACACGTTTGACCAGTGCAGCGCCGATCCCAGCCCCACTGACGCCGGTTTCACATGATCAACCTACAGCGCTGGCGCCCAGCTGTCCGGCTTGCGGCGCGACTGTCCTGCCTGGGGAACGTTTCTGTGACAACTGTGGCGCTGATCTGCTAACCACACCGGTGCAACCGACTACTCCTGACCAGGCCACTCTCATTGCGCCGTCAGATGCATCGAAAATCTTCTGTCCAAATTGCGGCGATCCGGCTCTTCTCGGCGAGCGCTTCTGCGACAACTGCGGTACTGATCTCAGTAACTTGCCAATGGGGACAACGGCTACTGTCACAAATACGCCCACAATCATTGCCCCCGGACCAGTCGCTACCTCTCCAGCGGGTGCTACTGAAGCTACCATGATTGCACCACCCATCGCTGGACCAACGTCAGGTGCGCCAGTGCCGGTCGCCGCTGAAGGGCCGACAATGATTGCCCCCCCTGCCGCCGAGCCGACCCCGGTTGCGCCGCCGCCTATCGCTGAGCCAACCCCGGTTGCGTCGCCTGCCGCTGAGCCGGCCCCGGTTGCGCCGCCGCCTGTCGCTGAGCCGACCCCGGTTGCGCCATCGTCTGCCGCCGAGCCGACCCCGGTTGCGCCATCGTCTGCCGCCGAGCCGACCCCGGTTGCGCCGCCTGTCGCTGAGCCGACCCCGGTTGCGCCATCGTCTGCCGCCGAGCCGGCCCCGGTTGCGCCATCGTCTGCCGCCGAGCCGACCCCGGTTGCGCCATCGTCTGCCGCCGAGCCGGCCCCGGTTGCGCCGTCTGTAGGCAGGACAATGGCTGATATCGCCGCCGAACGTGCGCGGTTAGAAGCGTTACTGGCTGCGCATCGCGACGCTGTTGCCCAATACGAACAGATGACTACCCGCTACCCAGCAGGTAGCGTGCCAGCCTTCATCACTGCTGGCTTGGAAGCGGCGCGTGCCGAGCTAGCCAAGACCGAGGCAGAGTTGGCAGCGCTGCCTAGCGTACCCGATCCTGCTGAAGTCGCTCGTCTGGAAACATTGCTGGCCGCACACCGCGATACTGTAACCCAGTACGAACAGATGGCTGCTCGTTACCCAGCAGGCAGTGTACCCGCGTTCATCATTGCTGGCCTCGAAGCAGCGCGCGCCGAGTTAGCCAAGACCGAAGCGGAGCTGGCAGCGCTTACGGGTGGTACGCTGACTAGTGCGAGCACTGCCCATCCTGCAGCGCTAACGCCAATTGCTACTCCCATTCCTGCCGCGCTGCATACTAGTGCCCGCTTGGTGCTGGCTGATGGTAGTGAGATTATCCTACCTCCAGACAAGAGCGAATTCGTTATCGGACGTGAAGACCCAGTGAGCAATATCTTTCCAGAGATTGATCTAACACCGTATGGCGGCGAAACGGGTGGAGTGAGTCGCCAGCACGCCAGGATCGTTCGCACTGGCAACCAGTGGAGCATCATCGATCTTAATAGCACCAATCATACCCGGGTGAATGGTCAGCGGATCGAACCGCAAACACCAACCCCAATCAGCGATGGCACGAAGTTACAGTTTGGACGACTAGTGGTTACGTTCCACATTGACTAGCAACAAGCCAGCAGGGGCGCGAAGCAACAGCGACTAGCGCCCTTGCCGTTGCGTCACACGCGGCACTAACGGCGTGACAGGGGGCAGCAGCACCCTATGCATCACTCGATCCGTGGCCCCGGCGCACCACACACGGCGCAAACCGGCGGATCCCCGACTGCTGTTACCCATACTCGGCAGACTGGGCAACGGAAACTAAGCAGGTGCGGCGCGACAATGGATTGCAGCGGCGGCTGTCGCCATGCGGCACGCAGAGCAGCATGATCAGACGCACCAAGCAATAATGCCTGCTCCACCCGATCGCCAGCTAGCGTCAGATCAAGGACCATACCCGGTGCTAGCAGATGTCGCGCTTTCACATTCGCCAAGGCGGCATCGTCAATCGTGATGGTTTGTTCTGGCCCACCTTCTGGCCACGGCTGCGCAGCCAGTGTTACCGTCTCACCAGCAAAAAAACCACCTACATTTAACACCTCGCGAATTACCACCCGCATGGACAACACCTCTCGGCAACCACTGGCGGCCACAACCAACTATGTACCTCACGGATGAAGGAACAAACGGTCGATTGCTGTTGCCAACTGGCGCAGCGTCGTCACTTCGTGCAGCGCATCACACATTGGCGCATATTTATATATATCGCTGCTCAATGAGCCAGGATCGTACACTCCCCACTTCCAACGCTCTTCAGTAGCGAACCAGACAATCCGCCGTGCGCGACGCCGTATCTGTTCGAATGCTGGCAGATTAGGATCATTATCGTTGTTGCGCGCATCACCGAGTACGATCACAGTCGTGCGCCGATCGACTAGATGGAGCTGGTCGCGGCAGAACTCGGCCAGGGCATTCCCTAAATCGGTACTGTAGCTGCGAGTTGGTCGAATATCAGTCATCACCTGTGCAATCGCCTGTTCGGGGCGCAAATCAGCAAAGTAGTGTGACATGTCGTGGAGGCGATCAATGAAGGCGAACGAGCGGGTTCGACTGACTTGATCGTGCAGTGCGTAGATCATAAGTAACATACACGACATGACCTGTTGCGTACTGACGCTACGATCGCAGAGAATAACCAGTTTCGGTTTGAGGGAGCGTTTACGATGGCGAACCAGCATCGGCACTCCACCAAATCGCTGGTTGATACGGATCGTAGCCTTGGCATCGAGCGTCCCAGTCTTGCCACGCCGCTGGCGCAGCGCCAACCGGGTACGCAGACGCGCCGCCAATTTGCGCACCAGCGCTCGCATCTCTGGCAGTAGACTTTCATCGATGCGTTCGAGTGGCATATCGAGCAGCTCACGCTCGCTAGGCCGTCCCCGGCCTGGTTGCGGCCCTTGCCCTTGCGCCTGCTCTTGCATCTGCTGGGCCACCTGTTGACCGATCTGTTGTTCCAGCGCCGCTAGATTCTCGCGTGCAGCTTGCTCAATGGCACGCAACGCCTCTTCGCGCATACCCTGCGCGCGCAACTGTTCGAGCAACTGCCGCAACAGCTGTTGCAGCCGGTTCATCTGCAACTCACGCATTGCCTGCCGCGTCATCCAATCACGGTAGCGTGGGTTGGTTAGATGCGGTGGCGAAATCTGCGATAGCATTGCGCGGATCTGTTGATTGCTAAGCGGCTGGCCGCTGACCATACTCTGAAAAAGTTGGCTGAGCGGGCCGGGAGGCATGCTGGCTAGTAATTGCTGGAGCTGGCGAAGCAATTGTTGCTGCTCTTCTGGCGAGAGCTGACCACCACCTGCCGGCTGCATCATCGGCGGTGCGTCTTTACCAAAGTAGAGCGGGAAGAGTTCGTTGAAGATCGCCTGATCCTGGCGCTCTTTAATGAGCGCTGTCTGGAGAGCAAGACGAAAAATCTCGCGATCAGCGATGCCAGCCTGCTCGATCGCGCGCATTGCATCAGCTGACTCAGCAACGCTGATGCGCACGCCAGCAGCGCGCAGCCCCGCGATAAACTCAGTAATGCGTCGATCCATAGCGACTCCGCTAGTTATTCGTCCAACCACTCCCCCGATAGCCACCACGCGGTCGATCGGGTCGATCGGGTCGGTCAGGTCGATCGGGTCGATCGGGTCGGTCACCCTGCTGCAATAACCGTCGCGCACGTTGCAAATCGCTCTCGTACTTCAACAGTACGTTGAGCGTGGTGTCAAGTGTCGCCTTATCGAGCTGACGAGCATTCAACTCGACCAGCGCCCGCGCCCAATCGAGTGTCTCTGAAACACTGGGGTGTTTCTTGAGATCAAGCGCGCGCAAACGCTGTACCAGCGCCACTGCTTCGCGCGCTAGTTTGGGAGCGAGTCCGGGCACTTTCAATTGCACCACCCGCAATTCAGCTTCGAGATCGGGGTAATCGATATGGATGTATAAACAGCGCCGTTTGAGGGCTTCGCTCAGCTCTCGGGTATTGTTCGAGGTGAGGATCACAGTCGGAATATGCTTGGCCTTCAGGGTACCCAATTCGGGCACTGAGACTTGAAAATCGCTTAACACCTCGAGAAGAAATGCCTCAAACTCAGCGTCAGCACGATCTATCTCATCGATGAGGAGCACAACCGGTCGGTCACTCGTAATGGCGCGTAAGAGTGGGCGAGGGAGTAGAAACCGTTCTGAGAAGAAGACATCTTCTTGCGAGGCCAACCGGTCGGCTGCTTCGCGCAGACTCTGCGCGTCACCAAGGAGATCTGACAATTTGTCGCGCAGCAATTGGGTGTAGAGCAATTGCTTGGCGTATTCCCATTCGTAGAGCGCTTTGGTTTCATCGAGACCTTCGTAGCACTGGAGCCGGATCAGCTCGCGCCCCTGCGCCGCTGCCCATGCCTTCGCTAGCTCGGTCTTACCAACGCCAGCTGGGCCTTCGGCCAGTAGCGGTTTGCTCAGCCGCTCGGCGAGGAAGATCGCGGTGCTGATCTCATCTGAGGCGATATAGTTCTGTCGCCCCAACATCTCGCGCACATCAGCCATTGAATTGAACATGCAGGGGCCTTTCTTGCGTGAACCGATCGTGACGCGCACATGCGTCGCCACCATTGCCCAACTGTGAATATATCGTGCGGTGCGCCATGGGTGAATGTCCGATTGTGATCAGCAGATGCCCACGCTCTCCGCAATGTTTTTCGTCATTCAGCCAGATGCCATTTAGCGCAGCCGGATACCTGTATTATAACACCGTTTGATGCTGCCAACCGGTCATCATTCCTGCGGTATACTATCTAGCATGAACAACCAGTCTCGTTTTCGCGCCATGCTTTTCGACCTTGACGGCACCCTGACTGACCCGTTCATAGGGATTGCCCGTAGCGTCAATTATGCCCTGAGCCGGCTTGACCATCCACCATTGGACGATGCCGAGCTGCGCAGCTGGATCGGGCCGCCGTTACACGCCTCGTTTGAACGTTTGCTTGGTGATCCGCGGTTGGCTGACCAAGCGGTTGCCCATTACCGGCAGCGCTACTGGGAGATCGGGATGTTTGAAAATACAGTCTTTCCTGGTATTCCCGAACTGCTGCGCGACCTACAAACAGCCGGTATTCGGCTATTTGTTGCGACATCGAAGATTCGTCCACCGACTGAACGAATTCTGGCCCACTTTGGGTTGCAGTCATTTTTCGAGGCGATTGCTGCCGTTGATCCCGACGACCGTGACGGCAACAAGGCGATGGTCATTGCTACGCTGCTGCCACGCCTCGGCGCTGACCGAGCGTGGACGGTGATGGTCGGTGATACAATCTACGACATCACCGGAGCACGCTCGCACCGTATGCCATGCATCGCTGTGACCTATGGTTATGGCACATACCGCGATCTCTACCTGGCGGCACCGTTGGCACTGGCGCCATCAGTAGCTGGATTGCGTGATCTGGTGTGGTAAGGACTGCTCGTTATCTACCGCAAACTGCTGCAGTTTTGCAATAGCAAGCGACCCGTTTAATTGAGCGCTAGACGCGCCGCCGGATCGCCCAACAACATATAATTGCGAGCATCGTTGCGCGCCATCCACAGGGTTGACAGCTCGCGCGGCTCGGGTTGCTTGCCGAATTTGATATTTTCCAGCTCTTCAGCCAGCGTCAACGAACGGGCAGCCTGTATAATATTGAACTGGTCGGTTGCGCTGCCCAACCGCTTGCCAACCACCAGACGTCCGATGACATCCTCGAAACTCTGCGTCTGCCCGCGTGCACCATCCATACTGAAACTGTACGTCCAAGCTCGCTCGACATGACCAATGACGCCAAGGGCACCTCGTAGCAGCATCTGTTGCGGCAAACGAGTCACAAAGGTGAAGGGTGCAATCACCGGTCGCCCTCGCTCGGGATCGAAGATGAATTCGTCCTGACGCGGACAACCAGCACCGTAGCAGGCAAACAATAGTGCTACCATTCCTTCAAGCGAGATACTACTTGACACATCTTCGGCAGCAAACCAGTGCTCACGCTTGATCCCACCAAAGCCAGTCCAATCTTGGGTGACCAGCGCGCCCTGGTAGTGAAGCAATTCGCGATCAGTCGCTGGTAGCCCAAGGCCGTGAGTAGCGCTGAAGAAGATAGCTGGCGGCTGGTTACCATCACGCCAAGCCAATTCAAGATTGCTGCGCGTAGCATCTTTGCCTAACAAGAGCCGCCGAGAAAAGCCCTGGCGTTGTGGCAGGCCGCGTTCGTGCCACTGCGCGAGTGGCATTACTAGTTCCACTGCGCTACGCTCGGTCGACTTGTCGAGATCATGGCGAGTGCCAAAGTAAACGATTTCGCGGCGCAGACGGATTGCATCCAGCGATCGGCGTTCGTAATCAACCAGTCGTTGCGCGTAGGCAGTGTAATCGGTATAGCGATGCCGACCTTGCTCGTCAGTAAAACACACGCGGCCCACACCCCAAAAGATGTCTAGTTCATACTGGAAGTTGAAACTGATGAAAGCTTGATCGTTGGGCGTTAATGGGCCAGGACGAGCCGCAATTAAAAGGTAGAACGGCACACCTTGGCTGGGCTTAACCGGACCAATCATCACACCGTGGCGCGACAACCAGCGATTGACGCTTTCGTTTGGGCAATGCACTAGCACTGGCGCACGTTGTTCCCACGGTTGTTTGAGGTCAGCATAGCGAGCGGCCCAATCGGCGCAGGTTTCGCCATCACGAAACATAACTGCCGGCAAAGCGATACCTTGCTGATACGCACGATGCTCAATCAGCGGCCATAGCGCCTTGATGATAGCAGCGTCATCGGTCGCACTCACCACGACTGCCCATCGCGCCTGTGCTAGATCCTCTTGATCGACGTCGGCCACCACACCGAAATGCTTCTCTTCAGCCTCGCTGCGTGTCTTATGCAGCGTGTGCAACTCCTTCGGATCTTCACTCTGGCGGGCGAGTTCACAGGCGGCACGGGCATCGATGCGCAGTAGCGGTTGCCCCAGCCGGCCATCGATCCCATTCGGATAGAGTTCATCAGGCTGCTGCTCATCGGCGATGAGGATCAAGGGGCCACTATAGCCGGCCACCACTGGTGCCGGCGCTGAGGCGGTCACTGTGACCACCTCCACTGGTGCTGATGCGGCCACGGTGGCGCCCACTGGCGCCGGCAAGCCGTTGACTAAAGCACTGAGACGTGCAATCAGAGCATCGAGCTGGGTGCGGATCGCTTGTGCCTCGGCCAGAACAGCAGCCAGTTCGTTTGTTGCCGACCCCAATACCGGCGCGTTTACCAGGGGCTGCGCGATGATCACCCCAGTCGCGACGAGTGCTGCTAGCCCTTCATCGAAGATCAATTGGTAGGGCACGTAGCAATAGCCCGGCCCGTCAGGATTCTCGTTCGCCCAATCGCTACCCCACGAGTTGCGCACAATGAAATAGCCACCACCAGGAGCCGTCGGATCATCGCGATACCCCAGTGCGCACATTGCATGACCACCCAGAGCTTGCTCGCCAGGCAAAGCGCGTCGTACCCGCCCGATCCGGCGTACCTGACTACTCACCGTCCAGTGTTCACCGATCATTAGTCCAATCAGCACAGGCCGACCAGCGGCGAGTGCAGCCTTAATCTGATTCACATCGCGCGCGGGCAGTTGCTCGATGCCAGCGATGCGGCGCTGCTTGGCTTCTTGAAAGGCTTCGTCACTCGGACGTTCGTGCCCCGGATTACGATGATCAACCGGTTCGGGACGGTACGGCCATGTCTCTTCACGGCAAACACCTAATTCGGCAACGGCGCGTAACGCAACCAGCGGGTTGGTACCTACATCACCAGGAATACGGTCGCGTTCTTTGCTGATCCAATAGATAAATTGCTCGGAGAGATCAGTAGGATCGCGACTGAGCACCTGCACCATCGCAGCAATAGTAAATGCAACGCAGGTATTACGCGGCCCTTGACTGATCGGCGGTGGCAAGGCCAGCAGCGGCGCCACCTCAGCCGGCAGACCGACTGGCGGACTAAACGCAGCCGCATCGACCTCTGGTAGATCGGTGAAGATCGCGCCTGTCCCTACTGGTTCCATCGCTACATCAACGCTGAACGAGCTGGCCTCAGGCGCAACCTCCAGCGCGGCCATCACCATAGCCCGTACCTCATCTTCGTTGCGGCCCAACACCTGAGCCAGCGCAGCCAGACCGCTTCCCAGACCAGTATTACTCGCACGCGCCGTTGCTACCAATTCTTCCACACTTGTGATCCAGTATGTGGCCAGCACTGTGCGCGCAGCTTCATCGATGGCGGCCACTTCACTCAAGGGGGTCAGCGCGCGCATAACAGCTCCTCATCTGGGTAGGCAACGGAATGTTGTTTTATTGATAATTGCTCAGGCGCCTACGTAAACCGCCTATAGGTTGAGCCCATCGGACCAACAGGAGCGGCCAACATCTACACGCTAGCGTGTCGCTCATATGCGAGCCAGGATACCGCGCAACAGTGCTGCAAACCGCGGCTTCGCCGCTTCGCCAGCAGCAATTACCTCTTCGTGATTGGCAGGCGGGCCATCGGGCAAAGCCAAGTTCGTGATGAGCGAAAAGCCCAGGACACGCATACCAGCATGCACTGCAACCATAATCTCGGGCGCAGTGGACATGCCAACTGCATCGGCCCCCCACATCCGCACCATACGCAGTTCGGCAGCGCTCTCAAAGTGAGGCCCACTTAGCATACAGTAGACTCCCTCACGCAAAGTAATGCCGAGATCCGCTGCAACTGTGCGTGCGAGCGCTGCTAGCTCATTTTCGAACACTCCGACCATGGCCGGAAAGCGTGGTCCAAGCCGTTCATCGTTAGGGCCGCGCAGTGGATGGTGACCAGCCATGCCAGGGAGAAAGATCTGATCGCTGATCCGCATAATGTCACCGACTTGCCAGTCGGGACGGAGACCGCCAGCGGCATTGGTGACGATCAGCGTATCGCACCCCAAAGCGCGCAGCACTCGCACAGGGAAGGTCACCTCTTGCATGGTGTAACCTTCGTAGAAATGGAAGCGACCGCGCATCACCGCCACCGGCTGACCGGCAAGTAAACCAACCGCTAACTCACCACGGTGACCCACCACCTTCGGCTCGTGAAACCCAGGGATGCTGCGGTAGGGGATCACAACCGCATCATCCATTTCATCAGCTAGCGCACTGAGACCAGAGCCGAGAATCAACCCTATCCGTGGCGTATGACGCACACGGGGCGCAATCGCTGCTCGCGCCTGTTCAATATCGTTGTACATAGACTGCTCATTTTACCTGAAAGCCATCTCAAGCACACAACGTCGAGCTACAGAAGCAATCATCGCTCTAGATTCGACTGAGTATTTCCCGTTTCTTGGCCTCAAACTCTTCCGGCGACAGAATCCCGCGATCACGCAGACGAGCCAGCTCTTCCAGAGTGCGTTGAATATCGAGAGCACCACCACTAGGTCGACCGGGGATATAGCTATCGGTATCGAGATAACCGTAACCGCGTTCAAGATTGTGCTTCGCTTCAAGTAGCGCTCGTTTAAACTCCAGCGGCGCTTCGATGCGATCCATCACATTGGCCCCTTCGCCCCCAGAAGCGGTCAAAATCTCGATGGTGCCAAAATTGAAGATACGGCCCAACAAGCTTTGGCGCAGCTCGATATCGTTGATCTTCTCTAACGACGAATCGATAACGCGCTTATTAAATACGCCGCGTACCTGCAATACCCGTCGGTCCGTAATAATAACCTGTTCTGAATTCCAACGGAGAAAATCAACAAATCCACTGATCAGGACCACAATGCTGATCACAATACAGATCAGCAAAATGAGATTACTGATACTGATACCGCCAACCATAACTGTAGAATTGTTGCGAAACGCCAGATTGGACATCACGCCAGCGGCGACCAGCACAGCAATCAAGCCCAGCTCGGCCAAAATATTCATAATCAACACAAAGATATGCTGACGGGCGACGTACAGAATTTGCTCACCCCGCCCGAGCAGGCTTTCAACATATCTCATGGCCCGCCCTCCTTCGTAGTAGGCAATTGAACCGCCACGATAGCAGATGGTGATGATAACAGGCTATCGAGAAATTCAGCCGATTTGAGATCGCGTTCAAGTAGATGGCGGAACGTTGCGCGGAGCAGATCCGCCGCTTCCCGACGAGTAGCTGCTGAGATGTGCAACGATTCGCTGGCAGCCAGCGGTTGCGCTTGCAGGTAACGTAACAGGCGAAAAGTGGCTGCACTCATTGGTAGCGCAGATGGATCGGCGCCCCGATCGCGCGGGCAAAGAACACCACCAAGCGCGGGACTGTACCGATCAGCACTCGGTGTCAGGATCTCGTCGCATACGACGCATCGGTGCAATTGGGGACGATAACCCAGTAGATGGAGCAGATGCAGCTCGAAGCTGCGCAACGTCAATTCAGGTGACGGACTGCGATCAAGTGAAGCGAGCGCCTCAACCAGCAAGCGGAATAGCGGCGGGTTTTCCTCAGCTTCGGTTGTGAGGCGATCGTACAATTCAGCGACATAATAGCCGCACCCTAGGCGGGTTAGATCAGAGCGGAGGGCAGGAAAAGCTTGCACAATCTGGCTCTGCGTGACAATATCCAGCTGGCGTCCTACCGCCAGCATCATCTGTGTGTGGGTAAAGAGTTCGATATGACCAGCGAGGCGACTCTTGGTTTTGCGCGCACCTTTAGCAATAACGCGTCGCTTCCCTGCGGGCGTTGCAATGACCAACAACCGGTCGGCTTCAGCAAAATCGCTGCGACGAAGGATGACCGCTTCACTGCGATAGACGCGCTCTCGCATGATGTCGTAATTGCCATTCCGCGCGACCGGGACTGACCAACGCCGCGCCTGGTACCGGATAAGAAGGCGGTCCGCAAAACAGGTTCTAGACTCTGACTAGCTGATTATTAACACGACTCCCTTTTCACGGCGCTCGCGTGCTGCTCGTATTATAGCCGCTGATAACTGGCTGATCAAGCTGCGACTGCACTGATACAGCACACAATGGTCGTCGTGCTAGACGCAGCTAGCTTGGATGAAATTATAAGTATAGTGATAATAGTGATATAAGTATAGTGATGCTCCACGAATTGGACCTTCGAGGAATAATAGCTAATCAACAAATTGTTTATTTTAAACAAATCGAATTTTTATAACATTTCTGATGGCATGCCAAGCAAACCTTGCTACCGCTACGTGGAGACTATTACTCCTGCATCCAAGAACCTGATTTCTCTTGCCGCACCTGCGCACTACTTGCGATTAAGCGTAGGAGATCACTCTACGTATGGTACACGAAGCAATACTCGCACCGTCTCCCGTGAAACTGCGCAACTCGCCACCTATTAGTCTACTGCTGAACGTAGGCGGCAATCACACCTGCGTCATCACTGCACTGTCATAATGGTTACCACCAAGCTTTGCGTCCCCAGTGTGAGCAGGGTCATCAATAGACGGTGGGGATAGACTATCACCACATAATGACGGTCACTGTTTTCTTTGGAGTACACAGTAATCCTTCATTCTATATGCCTGGTGTTACCCGGTGAGTTCACAAACGGTGAGCTGTGTGCCATATTGCAATGTACTACCGCGTCGTCACTGCTTTCTCGTCACTGATGTTGAGCCTGTTCGCCGGGCTAGGTAGAGTTGGTAGCGATCACATTGCGCACTGGCAACGGCCATCTTATCAGTAAACGAGCAGATTGCAAGAGACTAACATCGCTAACTGGCTTGATCCAAGCTTATCGGAGGGTAAATGAATGGGCAGGTCAGACCAAACAGACCGCTTTTGCAACGTAGATTGTATGGTCATTGCTGTCTTGCAGTTATCAAGGTCGACAAACCTGGAGGAAGTCAGTTCGGAGATTCATTATCGATAACTCAGGGTATGCAACATGTAGCCTCGCCTCTCGATATGTATCTGATCTCCCGCCCGGGCAGTAAATAGGTCATGATCGGCGACGCATAGCATTAGCATTGCTCAATTCTAGCTTCGGGTGCGTAGCCAGCAATAATACGTAATACGTAATGCGTACCCCATATTCCAGAGCCACCGCCCCATCCTGCAACATTCTGGTACCAATCAGCGTATGTTACTTACGGTCTAAGCAAGAAATACAGAAACAAAATAATACCGATATGGCACAGCACCGCAACGACGTTTTTGCCCCGATTGACATCGATCACATCATGGAGCGCGTAGCTGGTGGTAACGAGACTGAAGTCTATCGTAGTGATGATCATCGCTTCGCGGTTAAACTCAAAGGCGACAGGGGGAGTCGCGACGCTAGGGCAATGCTGGCTGCAGCACGCCACATGCAACGTGCTGCGTGCCGTTTCGCCGCATGCCTTGGTGAACGTCATACCATTCCAACCTATTTTGTACTTAGTCGTGATAGCGAGGGCTTTGTGCACGCGCTTGCGATCCAGCCGTACCTCGCCAACGCACGCGTTCTAGCAGCAATCGACTGGCGCACGCTCAGTCCGGGTACACGCCGTCAGATTGGTCGAGATCTACGTCACATCATAAGCCGAGCGGTGGGATGTCTGCTCCGCACTGGTCATCTGCCTGATCTGTATGGACGGGTGAGTACCAGCTGTGCTGAACGTCAGCGCCGTAAGCAACTGCGCTATCTGCCCGAACGGATCTGGAGTTTTCTGGCTCAGCGCACGATCCTTCAGTCACAAAATCTGATGCTCACCGATGAGCAGCCGCCGCGACTAGTATTAATCGACTACGATGAAGTGCGCCGGCCCCCCCTCTATCGCGCGGCTTATGTACTGGCACGTCTGGTGTTATTTGGACGTGATCTGATCGTGATCTGGCGTCAGTTGGAACGCTAGAGTCCGCCGTAAGACAGAGGAGGCAACGACAAGGTTGCCCATCCTCTGCCCCATATGTGATTAACGTAGTGTGCGCACACCGCGAGCTAATTCGAGCAATGCGGCCCGTCCACCGTTGTCGAAATCCCAGACCCAGAGAGTGGTTTGATAGCGTTGGCTCTGAGTTTGGGGACCGCGCGGCCCGGGTTCAACACCTGCCACTGCAGCATAGAAAAGTTGATTGTTGCGTACTGTGGCGGGTCCGATTCCACCCAGACTCTGGCCAGTTGCCAGCAGTTCGCTACGCTGCAACCCTCGCCAACGGTAGAGCTGGTAATCTTGCACCAGATCGCTCGCGCACAGGGTCGTCAGGTACAATAGGCGACCCTCACGATCCCAACCCAACGGACGGCTCCAGAATGGCCCTTCGCGTAATGGTTGCGGTGGTAACGGCTCAGGAGTGGCAGTCGGAATGGGAGTGACAGTGGGCGTTGCAGTCGGCGGCGCCGGAGTCACCGTAGCGGTTGGCGTGGCGGTTAGAGTAGCCGTGGGTGACGCCGTCGGCGCCCGGGTCGCTGTAGGCGTAGGCGGCGGCAATGAAACGCGCTGCTCGCCGATCCGCTCGACAAGCTGACCGGCACTGTTGAGAATGAGCAAATCAGCTCCCGGATCATCGGCTCGCAACGCCTCGACCGCCACGTATTCACCGGACGCGCTGGCGATCAGCGTGCCAAAGCCACGGTAACGTGTGACGAGCCTCGTATCGGTAAGCAGATCAGCACCAACGTCGAGCACCTCACCTGAGGGCAAGCGCAGGAAGATCGAGCTACGTCCATCCGGAGCCTCAGCGCGGTAGATCAAGCGACCGTTGCTCAACCACTGCGGACCAAACCGACTCCATTCATCAAGCGCTTGCTCTATGCGCGTTGGTTCACCACCCGTCACTGCAACAGTGTAGACAGCCCACTGCGTTGGAATAGCGCCCGTCTCATCCACTGCAAACGCGATTGTCTGACCATCGGGACTAAAGACCGGGTCGGCACAACTGACCCCAGTCTGGGCTAATGGCTGCGCTTCACCGCCATCTAACGGCCACAGCCAGAGGGTAGAAGGTACGGCCAGCGCAGCATCTGCGGGATCAAGCCCCGGTTCGGCGCGACAGAAGGCCAGGTAATCGCCACGCGGACTAACCGCCAAATAGGTCTCGGTCTCGGCTGAATTAGTAAGGTTAACAGCCCCAGCCAGTCCAGGTGTAATACCAGTACCAGCTACCTTCACCCCGGGATCGAGGCGCCAAACATCACCGTCGAAGAGGAAATAGATCGGTTCGAGCGGATCAGGCGGTGCCGCAGCTGGCAGACGCAGCGTATCGCTAGCTATGCCGAATGTTGGTGACCGTGCCACTGCCACCGACAACCGGTTCTGGTTCAGAGTGACTCGGAACGGCACAGGCTCAGCCAACGGCAACAGAACAGTTGCGCCGGTATCTGCTTGCGGATCGACCAGCACCAGCGCCTGAGCGATCGTGCGCGTACCGGTGAACGTTATCGTCTGGGCTGCAATAGATGCCGCAAAACGATCATCACGGATCCAACCACTTAAATCGATCTGCAAGGCATACGGTGTATTGAGCGTAGCCTCTGTCGCCACCAGACGAGCATCGGCCAGATTAAGGCAACTAACTGTAGCGCTGATCGGAGGGGAGCCGGGACTGAGTTCGAAGACCAGATCGAGCTGTTCAAAAGCCGGATTCCCACTTGCACGCACTTCTTGCAACACCGCAGAGAACCGGCTGATTGGCAGACCGACTGTCTGCGAGCAATAGTTAAACCCGACCAGGGCCGGATTGGGGGTCGGAGTAGGCGGCAATGGGGTAACTGTTGGGGTTGCTGTCGCCGTGGGCGTCGGGGATGGACCAACAGTCGGTGTCGCTGTGGCGGTAGCAGTAGCAGTAGGGGTCGCCGTGGAAGTAGGGGTCGCCGATGGCGTGCCCGCAATAATCGTCTCGATATTCGAGATGCGCTCCTCTTCGCCCACAGGGATCAGATCGCATCCAACCAGTAGCGCACCTAGGAGCAGCAGTAACAGGTACGGGCGAGTAAAACGGAAACGCCTCACAAACGTCTCCTCGTGTTGCACCCGATGCAAGCGGATGCAACGCTGACAGAAACCCGAGCCGCATCACGCTTCATTTGGCAGCGTAACCTTGATCCAGCCGCGACGCATAGCATAAACTACTGCCTGCGTGCGATCGTTCACCGCTAGTTTGCGTAGGATCGACGAAATATGGTTTTTAACCGTCTGGTTGCTGATGTCGAGCATAGCAGCAATCTCGCGATTGGTATGACCTGCAGCTACCAGATCGAGCACCTGCAATTCGCGCTGTGAGAGCGGCGAAAAGATAGCCTGCGTATCGTCATCGCTCACCATCTGGCGAAACTCTTCCAACACCTTCGCTGCCACCTCTGGTGATGACAGCACCAGATCGTTGATCGGATATTCGCCGCGACGCACCTGTTGCAACGTCTCGATCAGATCGGACAGTTCAATGTTGGCAGGCACAAAGGCAGCAACACCAGCCCGCATCGCCTTCACCACTACGGAACCATCATTGACTGGCCCAAACAACACGACTGCAATGTGCGGGTGACTCCGCTTAATCACCCGCGCTACTTCCAGTCCATTGACACCAGGCAGGTCGATGTCCATCAACACCAGATCAGGATCGAGCTGATCGACCATTTGGATAGCCTGCTGGCCATTGCCAGCTTCACCGACCACCTTGAAATCAGGTAGTGCCATTAGCGCCAGTCGCAAACCGTCACGAAAGATCGACACAGTATGCACAATGATTAGCGAAGCCGCACTCACAGGCAACTCCCGCGTTACCATAAAGCGACAGAGTAATTTGACGACTACTGTCAATGTGTCGCGATGAACCTTACGGCCATACGGAAACGCTCAGCCACAATAACCAGAACGCCAGACGCCAATCTATCGCATACTCATCGGCATCACAATGTGAATGTAGCCATCACTACCTACTGGCTTAAACACAGCCGGACTCTGGGAACTCTGCATTTCAAAGGCAATCTGGTTCGAGCGCACTGCGGCAATCGCATCGGCCAAAAACTTCACATTGAGCGCAATCACCCCGCCTTCACCAGTCACACTACCGTCTAGTTCACTTGTATTGTCGCCAAGTTCGGCCGAATTGGCACTCAGGATGACCCGTCCTGGTCCTAACTCACCCGCTGGTTCGATCTTCAACTTAACGACATTCTGACTCGTGCTAGCGAAGAACGAGGCGAGTTTCACTGCTTTGGCCAGTTCATTGCTGTCGAGGACCACACGTGTCAGATACTGCTGCGGGATAATCCGCTCGAAATCCGGGAATCGTCCTTCTATTAAACGTGATACCACCTCAGTATTTTCAGTATGAAACAGGACGTGGCTACCACCCGGCGTATAGACCATCGCCACCCTGCTATCAGTATCGCCGATGATACGCGCTAGTTCAGTAAGGGTACGTGCCGGAACGAGACAATCGACGGAATGAGTGACTGGCTCGGACAGCGCCAATACACGCATTGCCAAGCGGAAGCCATCAGCCGCAACCAGGGTAAGCTGTTGATCGCGAGTTCGCACCAGTACACCAGTTAAGATCGGCCGCGACTCATCGGTAGCGGCGGCAAAAGCTACCTGTTCAATAGCTTCGCGCCACAACTCTGCCGACAATTGTACCAGTGGCGTGTGCGCACTCACGGTTGGCAGGACAGGAAACTCATCAGCGTCAACGCCCTTAATGTTGCTGACAAAACGACCACACTCAACGCGCAAGGTTTGCGTCTTGGGGTCAAGACTCAACTTTACGTGATCGTTTGGTAAGCCACCAACGACATCAGTCAGCAACTTCGCTGGTACAGCCACGGCACCTTCCTGGGTAACCTGGGCACTGATCCAGCGATTGATCCCCACCTCTAGATTCGTTGCCGTCAGCTTCAGCCGACCCTCATCGGTAGCTAGGAGTACATTTGCCAATACTGGCAGCGTGGCACTCTTACCAGCGACCGCATGGCTAACAGCGGCTAGACCACGCTTCAGATCATCCTGCATGCACGTGAGCTTCATCGTCGCTCCTTAAAGAGACAACCTCAGCGGCGGCACGTTTATACCGCCGACGATCCGGGTCTGGCGCATTATAGCACATTGCGCATTGTTCCGACAGCGTCACTTGCGCTGGCACCCTATGGCAGTTGGTCTTCATAAGACTGTGCAAACAATGTGCATCATGTCAACAAAGGTCTTGACTTTTTTCAAAGCCGTGGTACCGTTTTATAGGGAAGAGATTTTAAATCGCGATGATTGATGTCGCGATGATCAATAATCGAAAGGTCTTACTAGTATGGTCATCGCTACACGCCGCTTCGAGTTTTCAGCTGCCCACCGCTATTGGCGTGATGACTGGAGCGCCGCCGAGAACGAGCGGATCTTCGGACCATACACCAGCCCGTATGGTCACGGCCACAATTATACGCTTGATGTAAGCATTACTGGTGCGCTCGATGAGCGCACTGGTATGGTTATGAATATGACCGAACTGAAGGCGATTGTCAATGAGGTGCTCGAAGAGTTTGATCACAAGCATCTCAATTTCGATACGCCATATTTTCGCGACCAGGTACCTACCACCGAAAATTTCGTGCGGGTGCTTTGGCGCCTCATTGCCAGCCGATTACCAGCACATGCTCGGCTAGCCCACCTACGGCTCTATGAGCAGGCTGACCTGTGGGCTGATTACGATGGCGTCGGAGAAACCCAGTTCACTCGCCTTTACACTTTCGCCGCAGCACATCGCCTCCACGCCCCAGCGCTCAGCGATGAAGAAAATCTCAGGATTTACGGCAAGTGCAACAATCCTAACGGTCACGGCCACAACTATACCCTCGAGGTAACAGTGCAAGGCGAAATCGATCCGGCTACTGGCATGCTGGTCAATCTGGCCTGGCTTGATGAGAAGGTGCACGAAGTGATTGATCCATTGCATCTACGACACCTTGACCGTGAGATTGCCGCGTTTGCCGACCAACCATCCACCGCCGAGAACATCATTATCTACCTCTGGAACGAATTGGCTCCCCGGCTCGACGGTCGCCTCGCGCTATTGCGCCTATGGGAAACGCGCAAAAACATCTTTAGCTATGCCGGCTCGCAACTGATAACCACCTAACCCACATCTTTCGTTTTCGCTCGCAAGCGCGATCGGCGTGCTTGTTTATCATCTAACGGAGAAGTATTTTTATGTGCAATGGCAACGGCTATCACCACCCCATCTCAGACGATATTGATGACAACCACTACGACAGTCTAATTATTCCGGGTCGCGGCAAGATCGAAGGGTTATCGTTCGCGTCGGATCCGCGTATCGAGGAAGCGGTCCGTGAGATTCTCAGCGCTATCGGTGAGGTTCCTGATCGCGAAGGGTTGCAAAAGACTCCTTCACGTGTGGCAAAGATGTATGCCGAACTAACCGCTGGGTACCGCATCGATCCGCAGGCATTGATTAACGGCGCCATTTTCAGCGTTGCGTATGATGAAATGGTGCTAGTGACCAACATCGATTACTATAGTCTCTGCGAACACCACATGCTGCCGTTTTTCGGCCAGGTGCACGTAGCCTACATCCCGAACGGCAAGGTAGTCGGTCTGAGCAAGATTCCACGCATCGTTGAGATGTTTGCCCGCCGTCTGCAGGTGCAAGAGCGCATGACAGTGCAAATTGCCGACTTTATCGATGAGACGCTCGAGCCAGCCGGCGTGGCTGTAGTGGCCGAAGGTATCCATATGTGTGGCGTGATGCGTGGGGTGAAGAAGGCTAATGCGCGTATGGTTACCTCAGCAATGCGAGGAGTGTTCCGCGAAGATCCGAAGACGCGGGCCGAGTTTATGGCCCACATTGACCGCAATCGGAAAGAGCATCTATAGTGACGCTTAGGGGTCAGACACCAGTTTGATCCGTTGGCAGCTGTGCTGCTTGACGTCGGCAGGTAACTTTGAGATATGCGATCAATTCTGATAACCGGCGCGTCACGTGGAATTGGTGCCGCCACTGCGCTGGCACTGGCCCAACCGGACACCCGCCTAACCCTGGCGGCGCGGAATCGAACAGCATTAGAGACCGTGGCAGTCCAGGCTGCTGCTGCTGGCGCTGAATGTATCGTAGCGCCGTGTGATGTCACTGACCCAGCACAGGTAGCCGAGACTGTAGCCTTGGCGGCTGGCAGTGGTCGCCTCGATGTCGTCGTGCATAGTGTTGGTGGCGCACTAGTTGCGCCACTCGCTGCCATTAGCTTGGCAGATTGGGAAGAGCATCTACGTACTCAGCTTACCAGTCTCTTTTTGGTCGCCCAAGCCGCCACTGCACGTATGGATCGCGGCGGTCTGGTAATCAATATTGCCTCAGTTGCTGCACGTCAGGCTTTTCCCGGCTGGTCAGCGTATGTCGCTGCCAAGCATGGCGCGTTCGGTTTTGCTGCCGCCATTCGCGAGGAGTTGCGCCCACGCGGGATCCGTGTCTGTTCAATCTTGCCCGCTGCCACTGATACCGCTATCTGGGACGCTATTCCTGGCGAATGGTCGCGGGCCAACATGTTGCAAGCGAGTGATGTTGCGGCCGCCATTGCAGCGATTGTTGCATTGCCACCTTACGTAACGGTCGAGGATATCACTATCGGGCATGTGGCAGGCCGATTGTGACGCGACTGACATTCCTGGCAGTAAGCGCACATCAGCGCATAGCCAACGTGTATCAGTTGATGTGCGCTTGACAAACCATTACTCTTCGACTAGAATCGTTATTGGCAAAGCGCCAATGTAGCTCAGTCGGTAGAGCAGCTGTTTCGTAAACAGCCGGTCGCCGGTTCGAGTCCGGCCATTGGCTCCACCCGTTGCGCCCCTGCACTGCGGAGGCCTATGTCGATGGCAATCATCGATATAGGCCTCAGGCTTTTGCGTAAGGTGGGGCTTTTTGTGGTACTATATCAAGTATGCGTCAGCGCACGAGTAGCAGCGCTGCACGCTATCGAAGCTTTTCCTCTCGCTGATAACCTGTTGATTGGCTACTGCAACGGCAGTGGCAAGGCCATCACTGTCTGCATACATAATACATAATGCGGTGCGGGGGCGGATGACCCTATCATGCAATCATCAACGATGATGGACTGGATACGTATTCGCGGCGCGCGCACTCACAACCTGAAACAGATTGACCTCGACATTCCGCGCGGCAAGCTTGTTGTTTTCACTGGCGTGTCCGGTTCAGGTAAGAGTTCACTGGCCTTCGATACTATTTTTGCCGAGGGCCAACGGCGCTACGTAGAAAGTTTATCGGTCTACGCCCGCCAACTCCTCGGTCAGCTCGAAAAACCTGATGTCGATTTGATCGAAGGCTTATCGCCAGCGATCGCAATCGATCAGCAAGGTAGCACACGCAACCCACGGTCAACGGTTGGTACTGTCACCGAAATATACGACTTTCTGCGCCTGCTGTTTGCCCGCATCGGGCAGCCCCATTGTCCGCAGTGTGCTACTCCCTTGCGTCGTTACACACCCCAACAGATGGTTGATCTGATCGTGAATCTTCCGTCCGAACAGCGGGTACAATTACTGGCCCCTGTTAGCGGTGACCCCGAAACAGCGCTAGCCGAGATCCGGCGGCGCGGTTTCGTGCGTGCCCGGATCGATGGTATTGTGCGCGATCTCGATGAGCCGATCCGGCTTGAAAAGTATCGCGCTCATACTATCGAAGCGGTCGTTGATCGGTTGATCATTCGCCGGACAGCAGATGGAGCGCCAGCGCTCGACCGGGTGCGCGTGGCTGATTCAGTTGAAACCGCTCTCAAGCTGAGCGGCGGACAGTTGATTGTCCAGCTGCTCGATGGTGACGAGTTAATGCTAAGTGAACGCTACACTTGCCCACAGCACGGACCAATCGAGTTGGGCAAACTCGAACCGCGCGACTTTTCGTTTAACAATCCGCATGGTGCTTGTTCAACCTGCGATGGGCTAGGTGTAGTGCCTGAGATTGATCCGACGCTAGTTATTCCAGATCGGCGACTACCGCTGATAGAAGCAATTGCCCCCTGGCGCGACGGTGATCCTGGCAGCCAGCAGTACTATCGCGATGTGCTAACCTCGTTCGCCAGGCATTTTGGTATCGATCCGCAAACGCCAGTGCAAGCCCTCGCCCCAGACATTGTCGGAGCCCTACTCTATGGCACTGGCGGCGAGCCCATCACCCTCCACTATCACGTTAACGGCAAACTACGCAGCATCGAACGCGAGTTTGAAGGCGTTATTCCCAATCTTCGCCGTCGGCTGACCGAACAACGCGCTAGTAACGAGCCATCACCCCTTGAGCAATACACTACGTCACGCCCGTGTCCGATCTGTGCTGGCACACGCCTGCGCCCGGAGGCACGTGCTGTCACCGTAGCTGGCGTCTCCATTGCCGACATCCATCGGATGTCCATCGCTACGGCGCTGGAATGGACGCAATACCTTCTCGAGCAACCATGGAGTGCGCGCGAACAGGCGATTGCTCGCCCCATTGTGCATGAAATCACCCAACGGTTGCAGTTTTTAAGTGAAGTTGGCCTCAACTACCTGACGCTCGATCGGGCAACGATGACGCTGAGCGGCGGCGAGATGCAACGTGTGCGCCTAGCAACGCAAGTCGGTGCCGGTCTCTCGGGGGTACTCTACGTACTCGATGAGCCGAGCAGCGGTTTACATCCGCGTGACCACGATCGTTTGCTGGCTACACTGCTGCGCCTGCGTGACCTCGGCAATAGCGTTCTCGTTGTCGAACACGACGAAGCGACCATTCGCGCTGCTGACTGGATCGTTGATATGGGTCTAGGCGCCGGGCCACACGGCGGTGAAGTGTTGGTGAGTGGTTCCCTGGCCGATGTTCTGGCTTGCCCACGTTCGTTGACTGGTGACTACCTTAGTGGCCGCCGCACTATACCGTACCCGACCCAACGCCGTCCTACCAACGGCCCATGGCTGGAACTACGTGGCTGTCGAGCCAACAATTTGAAAAATATTGATGTGCGTATTCCGCTGGGTTGTCTGGTTGTGGTAAGTGGGGTAAGCGGCAGTGGCAAGAGCAGCTTGATCAGCGACACGCTGGCACCACGCCTAAGCCAACTACTCAACGGTAGTCAAGCTCGCCCTGGCGAACACGATGCATTGTTGGGTGTCGAACATCTCGAGCGGGTCATCGTCGTCGATCAACATCCAATCGGACGTACGCCGCGCTCGAATCCGGCGACCTACAGCCGGATCTTCGATCCGATCCGCAATTTGTTTGCCGCCACCAACGAGGCCAAAGCCCGTGGCTATGACGCTTCGCGCTTTAGCTTCAACATCAAAGGCGGACGCTGTGAACATTGCGCTGGTGAAGGGCTAATCCAGGTCGAGATGCAATTTTTGCCTAATCTCTTCGTTACATGTGACGTATGCGGTGGAACAAGGTATAATCGAGAGACGTTGGACATTCGCTATCGTGGTCTCAATATTGCGGAAGTGCTTGACCTAACGGTTGCAGAGGCACTCGACTTCTTCGCTCGTGTGCCCGCGATTGCCGAGCGGCTCCAGGCATTGTGCGATGTCGGGCTTGACTATCTCAAGCTCGGTCAGCCTGCACCAACGCTCAGCGGTGGTGAAGCGCAGCGCCTCAAGCTAGCCACTGAACTTAGCCGCCGCCACAGTGGTCACACTTTGTACATTCTCGATGAGCCAACCACTGGTCTACACTTCGCCGATATTGAACGGCTGCTCACCGTATTACAACGCCTAGTTACCGCTGGTCACACCGTAGTAGTAGTAGAACATCAACTCGATGTAATTGCTGCCGCTGATTGGGTGATCGAGCTGGGGCCAGATGGCGGTGAGCGCGGTGGGTACCTTATCGGCGCTGGCCCGCCTGAAGCTATTGCAGCATTGGCGGAATCACCAACAGGACGCTATCTACGGGAACGGTTGAGAGTATGAACCATCGCATAAATCGGCGTCCTAATGCGGTAAATGCGTTAATCCGAATGTAATCTGTATGCCTTGTATCTCCAGGAGCTACGACCTATAGTAACAGTAGTGACCAGGCGACTGACCCATCCGCGCCGACCAAACGGTAGAAAGGACTCGTTCGATGGAGCGGATCATTTTGCGCGATCCAACTCTTATCCCGCCCTTCGCTGAGCCTGCCCGTGAGCTGCGCATTCTTAACAAACCGTTGTGGCTCCTGCAACGCGATTTGTTGAAATCCTACGGTAAGCAAGTGATTGAAATAGATCAACTAGAAGAGGTTGCAGAATTGCCTGCTACCGATGAGCGGTTGATCTATCGCGACAATCTATTTTTCAACGCCGAATTGATCGACACTTTCATCAAAGAGGCACGCGCACGTGGCACGCCGGCACAAATTGCATTCAAGGCCAGTAATCCAGCAACCGGACAGAAAGGCGATCCGAGTATCGAACGCCATGCGACCCAGCTTTCGCGCCATATTCGCCGGGTGGGTGATTATTATGTCGCCGATCTCTACTATCTCCCTGCGGGTGAGCAGGAGTTGGCGCGAGCGCAGCCGCTGGTCATCGATACGTTGAGCCACGAAATGGGCTACTATCGCATTCCTAGCTACATGGCGCACAAAGGCGATCTGACCTACCAGATCCCCATTCGCGCCTTTGTCTCGATCGAGAGCTGGCTTCACGTCTTGATGGCTAATGTTCTGATGGGTGTCTTTTCGTGGGCGGCAGCTCTTGATGTACGGATGAGTAAGGCCCGGCTCCGCAATATCATGAAATGGACGGCGGAAGACTGGCGGCTCTTCCCAGGTAAGATTGCCTTTGCGCTCAAGGCTTTCTGGGAGAAGATCAATCCGCTCGAAGAGCAGTGGCGCAATCATTTCCTCGCCTCGCGGGCACTGGTCAAGGTTGGGAAACGTTGCTCTATTGACCCAACGGCGATTATTCACGGCCCAACAGTAATTGGCGATGATGTGTATATTGGGCCGGGTGTAGTGATCGCTAATAGCTACATTGGCAACAATGTCAACATCATGCAGGGATCACAGATTATGCTTAGCGTCGTTAGCGATCGATGTTTCCTGCCCTTCAATGCTGGACTGTTTATGACCACGCTGATGGAAAACAGCATGGTGGCGCAGAATAGTACTCTGCAACTATGCGTAGTCGGGCGCAATACCTTCATTGGCGCCAACAACGTCTTCACCGATTTCAACTTGCAAGGTGAACCGATCAAGGTTATTCACGAAGGTGTACCGGTCGAAGTCAATATGCCAGTGTTGGGCTCAGCGGTAGGCCACAATGTGAAACTGGGCAGTGGATTTGTGATCTATCCTGGTCGCATGATAGAATCAAACACTGTTATAATCTTCGACAACGAACAGAATCTGATCCGCAAGACCGTCACTGGTCACGATTTGAATGATATTGATGAGACAACGGGCGAACCACGTCGGATTATCTACCACTGGCCGAATGTCTACTATGATCCAGCACGTCCAGAGACTAGCTCACCTGCGGAAGGCGAGCCACCGGTACACCTAAGCGCGTTTCGTTCTAGTCAGCCCGCCGGAAATGGTCGTCTGTCCGAGCACATCAGTGCGAGCCAGCGTTTGTAACCGCCGCATCGCAAGGAGAATCCACTGTGAGCAAAGAACGCATCCTCGTCGTCGAAGACCAACCTGACATCTCGAGTCTGCTCAAGATCTACTTTACTGCCCAGGGGTATGAGGTTTACACAGCGCTGCGCGGCCAACAGGCACTCGAGATTTGTAGCAAGACTCCCCCGAATCTAGCCCTGCTCGATGTCAACCTACCCGATATGGAAGGTTACGATATTGGTCGCGCGCTGCGAGCCAGCCCGCGCACACGCCATATCCCAATCATCTTCCTGACGGCACGTGGCGAGCGACGCGACCGGTTGATTGGGTTAGGAGAAGTGCAGGCGCAGTATTATATTGTTAAGCCCTTCGACATTGAGGAAGTGCATACCATCGTCAAGAATCAGCTGGAAGAGGCACGGCGTCGTAACCAACTCCACCCGGTAACCAACCTGCCCACCGCTGAGCTGCTTAACGAGCAGCTACGTCAATTGCTAACTGCGCCACGCTGGAGTTTGATCAATATTCATATTAATGGCTTCGAGACCTTCACCAGCGTCTATGGATCGGTGGTCGGCGAAGATGTCCTACGCTTCGTTGCGATGATGCTCAATGAAGTGGTGAGCGAGCTAGGTGGTAACGAAGAGTTTATCGGCCAGCAATCAGTCGGGCAATCGTTCTTGATCACTACTCTGCCTGAACGAGCCCAGTCTATTTGCGAGCGGATCATTGCTCGCTTCGATGACGAGATTGGACTGCATTACAATTATCGACATCGCAAGCAAGGTTATATTGAATTTGTCGATGATACTGGTGAGACCAGGCAGGCGCCATTAATGTCGCTCTCGATTGGAGTGCTAACCCAGGATGACGGCCCCTTCGCAGATATTCGCGAATTGAGCGAAGTAGTCGAGGAGGTACGTCAACGCGCGTTGATCCAGGCGCGAGAGCAGGGTAAGCGCAGTTTTGTAGTCTATGGTCGTGCCTAAAAATCCCAGCAGCCAGCTGCTAAATGTCCAACTGCGTTTCGTTTATGCATACGTAGCCGTCCATGCAGGTGAGACATGTCCAGCGGGAGCGATAGCAGCGCCATGAATACGACGATCACTGCAGCGCCCACCCAAGGTTGGGAATTGCTCGCGCAATTAGCTCGCCATAGTCAGCAAGCAGCCGAAAATGTTGAGCCTGCCAAGTTGTGTACGCTAATCGGTGAGCTACTCGAACGTCACCTAGGGGTAGGTGGTCGCTTGGTGCTGTTAGCCAATGAGCAGGAACTAGCCAGCGTTACCTGGGGTGAGCCACCGCTGAATGGCGTTGGGCTAGAATTGCGCGACGCCGAGCACCTGTACGGACTGCTAACGCTGAATGCCACGTTCGAACCGGCGTTTACCACCGCGCTAGTCGCGCAACTAACCACTTTGTTGAGCATTTGGAAGCGATCGAATCTCAATGCGCGGATCGAGCAATTGCGCACGTTGGGCTATGAAGTGCTCGAACAGGCTGGTATCGGTGATCTGACAGTCTCTCTCGAACGGCTTTGTCGCCAGGCATGTACGCTCTTGCCAGCCAAAGCGATCGCGCTGTACTGGATCAGTTTCCATGAGCAGATGTTGCTGCGGGCTGTGAGTAGCGCCGGTAATACTATGTTTCCGGCGCAACTAGTCATCAGCGACAACGAAGCTATCGCCCAAACGATCACCTTCCAGACCACCCAAAAAGGGACATGGCGCGTGCCTTTCAGACACCGCAACCTGCCTAACGAATGGCCGTTGCTGGTCGAACCGCTCACCGTAGGGGTGGAACTGGTGGGGCTTTTGCTAGTCGTCGATCCTGGTCCGGAAGCGTCACAGCTCATCAGTGCCTTATCTCGTCCACTAGCTCTCTTGCTTCACGCCACCAATCTGCAGCAACACGAAAGTCGCCACGCACGCGAGTTGTTCGTACTCTATGAAAACAGCTTTGAGATCGGCACCGGACAAATTATCGAAGAAACGATAGCCCGCGCTACCGAGAATATGGCGCTGGCCCTCGATGCCGATTTTGGAGCAGTGTATCTGTTTCATCCCGATCAGCCCCAGAAGGCGCAGACGATAGCTGTCTACAGTGAGCAGATCAGCGGAGTTACAGGGTTTGAGACCATTACGATTACCCCCACTTTACGAGCACTGAGCGAACGCGCTGAACCGGTGTTGATTGCCGATACAGTGCTCGAGCAGGATCAGAATCCAATCGCGGCTCATGCCACTATGTTTGGCTGCCGTAGCCTGTGGCTCACATCACTGCACGGCAAAGATCAGGTGATAGGGTTACTGGCGATGGGCTACGCCATTGCCGGGCGCATGCTTGACCAGATCGAACGCAATCTGTTGCAAGTCCTGAGCGTGCAAATTGCTACCACTGTGCAGCATCGTCGCCTCTACGAGGCAGTGCAACGACGAGCCGACGAACTAGCCCAACTGCAACAGATTAGCGAGTCGCTGGCAGCTGATCTCTCACTTGACGAGACACTCGAATCTACACTGACTGGCGCTGCCAAGCTGATACGCTTCAACGGTGGTCGGATCACGCTCTTCGATGAGCGCAATCAACAACTGCGGGTTGCTTACCAACGCGGGCTGGGCGGACAAGAGGGTGATGAAGGTGATACCCTAAGCTGGTGGTTAGCGCGGCACCAACGCCCGCTGCGGATCGATGACCTCAGTTTACCCCCTGCATGGCTGGGCGCAGTTGACAATGGTCGCACCATCACGCTGAACAACAACCAACCCGTACGTAGCTATCTGGGTATGCCGCTTCGCAGCGGTGATACGCTCCTTGGTACAGTGGAGCTGGTTTCTGTACAGCCACACGCTTTTACTGCTGAAGACGAACGCCTCCTGAGCATTTTGGCGGGTCAATCAGCCCGTGCAATTGCCAATGCCAGTCGGTTTGCGCAGGTAGACAGCAGTCTGCGCTGGCGGATCGAGCAACTACGCGCCCTCCAACGGATTGGCAGCCAACTTGCGATTACGCTCAATCAAAATGAAGTTCTCGCTTTTGTGCTCGAACAAGCTATTCGCGCTACTGGCGCCAGTCATGGCCTGATCGCCCTACGCGTTGATCCAGCCGAGATCAACAATGGCAACCGTTCACTGGCTGAGCTGTTACAACGGTCAATTATTGATGAAGCTGACATTGAGAGCAGCACGTTCCTGTTCGTTGAGGTCATTGGCTTCTCGCCACCGCTCCGTAGTCGGCTCCTTGGGAGCCAACTCAGTCAGGCTATGCTCACCGCGCAGGCGGCGCTAACGCGTCGCGAAACCACGCTCAGCGACTATCTGAGCGAAGGCGAGCGCCAGGCCTTGCTGTGCCCCAATGCGAATTCGGCACTGGTAGCACCAATCTTCTACCAGGGCAATGTGTATGGTTTGGTCTTATTGCTTGCTGAACAACCACGCTATTTCGATCACGAAGCGACTGAATTCGTGCGCGCGCTGACGCATCAAGCAGCAATCGGTATTGGCAACGCCCAGCACTATCTTGAGCTAGAGCATATGGCGAAGATGCTTCAGCGCCGGGCTGATATTCTCAGTGATGTGCTCGAGATCGGGCAAGCGTTGCGCGCCGATCAATCGCTGAATAGTTTACTGGAACAGATCGGCTATAGTATCATTGAGGCAGTTGGCCTACGGACGGTACTGTTCTGTCTGACCCGGAATGATGATCCCAGGCATCTGTACCTCGAAGCGGCGGCTGGCATTCCGTTGGCTGAACAGAAACAGCTCGCCAACCACCCTCTGGCACTGGCATTAGCTACCCGCTATCTCGACCCACGCTTCCGCTTGGGTCGCACCTACTTTATTCCAGCGAGCGAAGCTCGTCAGCTGGAAGCAGGTTTTGACACTAGCATTTTTGATTACCATCCCTTCGTCGATGAACGCAGCAGCGATGAGTGGCAGCTCGACGACCGGCTCTGTGTGCCACTTTATTCGACAGAAGGAATGTTGCTCGGCATGATCTTTGCCAGCGACACCGAGGATCGCAAGCGGCCCACAGCACGGATGGTTGAACCGCTTGAGATTTTCGCCGATCAGGCGGCAATTGCAATCGAAAATCACCTTCTGCTACGTGAAGCGCACGATCGGGCAGAAGAAATGGCGGCGCTCTTTCACGTAGGGGCAGCGGCCACTTCAACGACTGATCTCGATACACTGCTCGAGCGCGTCTACCAAGAGATTGTAGCATTCCTCGGCGTGCCAGATTTCTTCTACATCGCCAGCTACAATGCTGAACAAGAGACAGTACGGTTTGAGATCTTTAAGCAATACGGTGAGACGGTTACTGCCTACCACAAGCGGGTCGCGCCCAAAGCCGGACTGACGGCCAAGATCATCGACACTGGTAATCCATTGCGCATCGATGATCTGACTCACACCAGCGAACTACGCGAACAGGCCCAATTTCTACTTGACGAAGGTCGCATGGTGCGCTCGTGGGTTGGTGTGCCGCTGATCAGCCAGGGGGCAGTGATCGGTGTACTCTCGGTCCAAAGTGAGACGGCGGGCGCGTTTACCGATCGATCACTACGCTTTCTGGCAGCGCTGGCCAACCAGCTCGCTATCGCGCTGGAGAATGCCAATCTGTTTGCTGAACGCGAACAGCGGATCCGCGAACTCGATATTATCAATCAGATCGGCGAGACAATTGCATCGACGCTCGATCAGCGGCAGATGCTACGCGCCGTTTACACTCATCTACGTAACTTCCTCAGCCTCGACTCCTTTGTTGCTTTCCTCTACGAGTCAGAGAGTGACCAGATAACACTGTGCTTCGAGGTGAATGAGGGAGTAGAAACGGTTACTGAACAACGTCAACCACCAATTCCGGGGAGCCTGACAGAGTATATTATTCGTACCCGCCATCCACTCCAGTTTGCTGATCTGCGCCAGGAAGCGGAAGCTGCAGGGTTTCATCCTAGCCGGTTTGGTACTGATGGCGACTCGGCAGCGTGGCTGGGAGTACCGCTGCTAGTTGGTGATCAGACGGTCGTTGGTGTGCTAGCGGTGATGAGTTACAGATCGGGCATCTACCGCGAACGCGAACGTGCCTTCCTAACAACCATCGCTAACCAGCTGGCACTCGGCGTCCAGAATGCCCGTCTACTCGAGCGGGCACAAGCGCAGGTCGAACAACTGGCGATTGTCAACCGGGTCGCCGCCGCTACCAATGCCCTCACCGATCTGCGGGCAATCTACCAGGAAATCGTGAATGCGATGGCGGCAGCCACCAACGTTGACCAGGCGCGCATGGTGATTTATGATCGCGCCAGTGGCTATGCGCCAGCCGTCGCTGAGTACGTTCCAAGCGGAATACTTGACCAGATCCGTATTCAACTGTTCGATAATCCCTCGGTTGATTGGCTTGATCGGGAAAAACGACCGCTGGTCTCGGAAGACGTACAGAATGATCCGCTCTTTGCGCCTTCACACCCGATCCTACGCGAGCTGGACGTTCGTTCCATCGGCATTATTCCGATTATTCTGAACGACGAAGTGATCGGCGCAGTCGGTCTAGATTTTGTGGGTCGGTACGGAACCTTCTCGGCACAGGCCCTTGAGCTCTGCCAGACGATTGCGAATCAGACCAGCGTAGCTATCGCGCGCGCGCGCGCTACGGCAGAAGCGCAACGTAGTGCCGAAGCCACCCGCCAAAAGGTAAGTGAGCTGTCCACCCTGCTCGACGCGGCGCGGATTCTGTCGTCACTACTACGTCCGCAAGAGGTACTCAACAAGCTGATGGAACTGGTCAGCCGCCAGTTGAACGTTACCACGGTGGCTCTGTGGACAATCAGCGAAGGCAACGTCTTGACTCCAGCAGCGCTGGACGGCATTCCAATCGAGCAAGGACGCACGATGCGCGTCCCGATCGGGCAAGGCTTTACCGGTCGGGTTGCCCAAACTGGTCAGCCGCTGATTATTGAGGATGTAAACGAACAAGGCGGCTCGCTCTACCCCAATTACCAGCGGCGGAACAATTTGGTCTCGTTTATGGGGGTGCCGGTCATCTACCGTGAGCAGATTATCGGTGTGCTCAGTGTAATGACCAACTATCGGCGCCAGTTTACCAAAGATGAGATGATGCTGCTGATAGGTCTGGCTGACCAGGCTGCGATTGCGCTCGAGAATGCGCGCTTGTTTGAAGAACGCGAGCAACGTATTTCTGAGCTAACGATCATCAATCGCATCAGTGCCGCGGTCAATGCTTCGCTCGATACCAACGATCTGATAGAGCGTCTCCACGCCGGTATCAGTGAGATTATCGATACCAGTACGTCACTAATTGCGCTGTACGATGAGTTCAGCAACACGCTGAGTTATCCGATCGCTTACGATCGCGGTACACGTCTCTACCTTGAACCAAGACCGCTCGGCGAGGGCACTTCAAGTTGGGCCATCCGCAATCGTCGACCATTGTTACTCAGCACTGCCGCTGCAGCACGTGCGATGGGTCTAGTGATCGATCGGGGACGGATCGGCGATGATACAGCTATTGAAGAATCGTACTTGGTAGTGCCGATCATTTATGGGAATAACGTGCTGGGTGTGATCAACATCCAGAGCTACCAGCAATATGCCTTTGACGAAAATGATCTACGCTTTGTTACCACAGTCACCAACCAGGCTGCCGTCGCGTTGAACAATGCGCGGCTCTTCAGTGAAACGCGCGAGCGGGCGAGCGAGATGAGTACTCTATTCGAGGTATCACAGAATCTATCAGGTACACTCGAATTAGAGACGATTCAGATGCTGATCGCTGATGCAGCAGTGCGCTTGATGCAAGCTGAGTTGGGCGCCGTCTTGTTGCTTGACCGACGCGGTAACATCGAGCACCAGACCCTCATCGATGGCTTTGAATTTCGCAATGACATTTATGTCGATTTTCGCCGCAACGGGTTAACTGCAGCCTTGCTCCAACGCGACCAACCGCTGGCAATTCGCGATCTGGCTGAAATCGAACCTGATCACCACGCGATCCATTTGGGTGTGCGTAGCGCCATCGGCATCGCGGTTGGCCCTGGTGAAGAACGATTAGCAGTGATTTGGGTCGGCATGCGTGAACCGCACGAATGGACATCGCACCAGATCTCACTGCTCTCGATTCTGGCCAATCAAGCCGCGCAAGCGATCAAGAGTGCACAACTCTTCGAACTTGAGCAAAAACGACGGCGACAGGCTGATATGCTGCGTGAAGTAGCGCAGTCATTTACCTCGACCCTCGCCTTACGCGAGATTCAAACGTTGGTACTCAGTCAATTGCAGCGGATTGTGCCCTACGACAGTGCAGCAATGCTCTTGCGCGATGAGGGTTACGGCGATCTGCGGCTAGTTGAGGCGCAGGGATTTGACCCAGCCGCGTTCATCAACAGCGGTATCGCACTGGAAACCAGCGCACTCTTCCAGACTATGGCTATCGAGCATCAGCCCATCCTGATTGCCGATACGCAGCGCGATCCCCGCTTTAACGAACTACGCCGCCTTGGCTGGCGCGATGGCTCGTGGATCGGGGCACCACTGCTGGTTGATAACGAATTGGTTGGCGTGGTAACTGTCAGCGATGACAAACCAGAAGCTTATGACGAAGAGGCGCTGGCTGTAGTGTTCACGATTGCCAGCCAGGCCAGCCAGGCGATCCAGAATGCGCGTCTGTTTGACCAGATCAGCAATTTGGCCGCCGATCTAGATGCACGTGTGCGCGAACGCACGGCTGAGCTTGAACAAGCCACCCAGCTGGTATCGGAAGAGAAAGAACGCCTCGAGGCAGTCAATCGGATCACGCTGGAATTGACAACTCAGCTCGATCTTAACTTGATCATCCAGCGTGCCCTTGAGTTGATTTCTGAAAATCTGGAGGTTGAGCGCGGCTCACTGATGCTGCGCGATCCGATCACTGATGCGCTAGTCTGCCGAGCCATTCTGCACGGACGCGGCCAGGTTGAAGCGGCAAATATACCGCTCCGCTTCTCGGATGGCACCGAGGGATTGGCAGGCTGGATCATGAAACACCTCGAACCAGTGAATATTCCCGATGTCAAACTTGATGAACGCTGGCTGAAAGAACCAGGACGTGCCGATGATGTGCGTTCAGTGGCAGGCGTACCGTTGCAGACCAGCGATACAGCCATCGGGGTATTGATTCTGTCTAGTCCACAGCGTAATTATTTCAGTGACTCCCAGATGAACCTGCTCGGCACCATCGCCAGCGTGGTGGCTGCAGCAGTGAACAATGCCCAACTCTATAGCTTTATCAACGATCTGGCGATGCGTAATGCCGTGCTGCTCGAAGAGCAACGCGCTGAGTCATCGAAGAGTGCTGCCATCTTCCGGTCGATGACGGAAGGCGTCATCGTGCTTGATCCGCAGCAACGCATTACACTGTTTAACCCTGCTGCCGAGCAGGTGTTAGAGATTACTGCTAGCCAGATTCTCAACCAGCCATTACAGCACCTGATCGAAATTGGTGACGACGAAGTGACCCGCCGTCGCAATCAGGCTATTTACAACGGTATTCTGCACGGCCTACGCCGGATGCGTGAAACGCAAGGCATCTTTAGCACCTCAATCGACTTGACCGATCCAACACAGGTTATCGCCGTCAATATTGCCCCGGTGCGGAGTCCCGATGGCCAGCACTACGGTGAAGTAGCAGTATTGCGCGATATTACCCGCGAAATTGAAGCTGACAAAGAGAAACGACAGTTCATTTCAGACGTCAGTCACGAGCTACGCACACCGCTAACTGCGATCAAAGGTTATGTCGACGTACTCTTGCTGACGGCCAGTCTCAATCTGACACCTGATCAGATCAATTATCTGACCATCATCAAGAACAACACGAATCGGCTGCGCGCGCTGATCGAAGATATTCTCGAATTCTCGCGGCCCGACTCGAAGCGCAAGCTGAACTTCACCCGCGTCGATATTCCTGTAGTGATTGACGAAGTGGTGCAGTCACTACGGTTGGAATATGAGCGCAAGGGTATGACGGTGCGGATCGACACTTCGCCGGCATTACCACCGGTGATTGCCGACCAGAAGCGGGTAGGACAGATTATCTTCAACCTCTTTTCGAACGCAGTGAAATACACCTACGAAGGTGGGTCGATTACCGTGCGTGCGTTCGTCAACCGGGCCAACATGATGCAAATTGAAGTAGAAGACACCGGTGTCGGAATGTCACCCGAACAGTTGAAGAAGCTGTTCCGACCCTTTTACCGCGCCGACAACCCTCTGCGCGACGTCGCTGGCGGTACTGGCCTGGGTTTGAGTATTGCCAAGCAACTGGTCGAGATGCACGGTGGTGAAATCTGGGTCACAAGTGAATTGGGCAAAGGGAGTACGTTCTCATTTGCCATTCCCCTACAACAGGCCACCAATAATGCCGATGATGAGGAGGTGGAAGCATGAGCGTCATCCACCTCGACAACCGACTGGCCCACTACGAGGTTTTTGGTCGCGGCCAACCGATCATCTTTCTACACAGTTGGATCGGCTCCTGGCGTTACTGGGTACCGATCATGGATATCGCCTCTGAACGGCATCGCGCCTATGCCTTCGATTTCTGGGGCTTCGGAGAGAGTGATCGCCGCGGTGAACGGTTTAGCGTTGAACTGTACACCGAGATGCTCATTCAGTTTATGAATCGGTTGGGGATTGCCCGCGCTACGTTGGTCGGCCACGGTATGGGCGGCATGGTGGTAATCCTTGCTGCACACCAATATCCCGAACGGTTTAACCGCCTGCTGACGGTGGCTACACCACTGCACGGGCAGGTTTTGGCCCAGTATATTAAACCCGGCACACTCTCACGGTTGCTGGGGATGAACTCAAGCCAAAATGGCTGGACGCGTATGATTCGTTCATTATCGGTTGCTGACACCGAGATTCAAAACGAGATCGAGGAAGACACAGCCAGCCTGAGCGAAAAAGTACTTAATCAAGTGCACGAGTCACTGCTGGCAACTGATTTGCGCCCACACATTATTTCGTTGCAAACGCCACTATTGGCCGTCTACGGTGGCAGAGACCCGATCGTTAATCCAGCCCATGCCGCCTTCCTCAACGAACTGGCCGAGCGCCCAATTCAGCTGCTGGTGTTGCCCAAGGCCAGTCACTTTCCCTTTCTCGAGCAGGCGAATACGTTTGGCCGCTTACTCCTCGATTTCCTAGTGTCACAGGGTACGGCGATAGAGATTAAGGAAGAGTGGCGCCGTCGGGTCAATCAACGCGAATACTTGTAGGGTGTAGAAATCGGTGGGGATTTCGACACCAGCTTGGACGGTATGTCACTCGCGCCGCTCTTGGCAGATACAGTAGCGTGTGAATGCCCCTACTACACGAGAGCTTATTTTGATCCGTCTGATACCATGGCTATGATGCATTATGACCTCGCCCTGCTGCACGAGAGCGAGGTCAGCGGTGAGATACCTCCTACTCAAGCTCTGCAATTCGTTCCCGCAAACGGGCCAGCGCCGCTTGCGCTGCTGCGAGCGCTTCACGCTCACGCTGCACCACATGGGGTGGCGCTTTGGCAATGAAGCCATCGTTGTTCAGGCGCGCTGCACGGCGCTCGACATCGGCTTCGGCCTGAGCTAACTCTTTCTGGAGACGCGCGCGTTCGGCAGCCAGATCGATGAGGCCAGCCAGTGGCAAGAAGCATTCCACGGTACCAATCACAATCGATGCAGCTTGACGCGGACGTTCGGCCAGAGCAGGTACAATGTTTAGTTCGTTAGCCGCTACTCGAGCCAAGCGACTTATCAACGGTGCCTGAGCCTGCAACATGCCGGCTCGCTCACCAGCCACAACGGTCGCTGCAATCCACTTCGCAGGTTCAACTTTATACTCACTGCGGACATTGCGAATAGCTACAATCAGCTCTTGCGTCAGCGCCCAATCAGCTTCTACCGCTTCCTCTCGCATGCCTGCCACTGGTGCCGGATAGGGAGCATAGCTGATAGTACGCAATCCGAGCTCGCTATAAGGGCTATCGGGCCTAGGATCTGGACGGTGATACGTATCATTGAGATACTGCCAAACCTCTTCAGTGACGAACGGCATGAAGGGATGGAGCAAGCGCAGACTACCATCTAGCACGGTGTAAAGGACGCGCCGGGTGAGCTGAGCGCGGTACTCATCGCCCTCAAGCTGTACTTTTGCGATCTCAACATACCAGTCGGCAAATTCGCCCCAGAGAAAATCATGAATCTGGCGGCCTGCCTCACCAAAATTATACCCTTCTAGCAATCGATCCACTTCGGCTACCAGATAGGCGTAGCGCGAGAGGATCCAGCGATCAGCAAGGGTATGATCGTCGCGGCGCAGCGATTCTGCGGTCACCTTAACGCTCTCGTCACGGGGAAGATCGCCTAGCTTGCTGATCACAAAGCGGGTAATATTCCAGATCTTGTTGGCGAAGTTACGCGCCGCTTCGATCCGTTGTGGGTTCAGATTGACATCCTGGCCCGGTGTACCGCTGGTAACCAATGTATAGCGGAGCGCATCGGCACCGTGTTGCTGGATGATGTCGAGCGGATTCACCACATTGCCAAACGTCTTCGACATCTTGCGGCCATGCTCATCGCGCACTAGGCCATGCAGATAGATAGTATGGAATGGCGGTTTACCGGTGAGGTAACAGCCCATCATCATCATCCGTGCCACCCAGAAGAAGAGGATGTCGTACCCCGTCTCCATGACACTGGTAGGATAGAAACGGCGGTAATCCTCGGTTTCGTCGGGCCAGCCCAGCGTACTGAACGGCCAGAGACCCGAACTGAACCACGTATCGAGCACATCAGGATCCTGGACCCCCTCAGCAGGCGGTGGCTCGTCAGGACCGGGCACAACAATTGAGCCATCAGGCAAATACCAGACTGGAATGCGGTGACCCCACCAGAGCTGACGAGAAATACACCAGTCTTCGATGTGTTCTAGCCAGTGGAAATAGACCTTTTCAAAGCGTTCGGGGATGATCCGCACTTGACCATCGCGCACAGCAGCGATAGCGAGTTCGGCCAGCGGTTTGGTCCGTACAAACCACTGATCTGACAGCAATGGCTCGATAATTTCACCACCACGCTGACTGATACCGACGTTCATCTTGTGCGGTTCAGTCTTGACCAGCAAGCCTTCTCGTTCGAGATCCGCCAGAATCGCCTTGCGACACTCGAAGCGATCTAACCCGGCATAAGGACCGCCCGCCGCATTGATAGTCGCATCGGGATTCATGATGTTGATCATCGGCAAGTGATGGCGCTTGCCAACCTCATCGTCATTCTTATCGTGACCGGGCGTAATTTTGACCGCGCCTGAGCCAAAATCGGGATCGACGTATTCGTCGGTGATGATTGGAATGGGGCGCGCCAGTGCAGGCAAGATCGCTTCTTTTCCCACTAGATGGGCATAACGGGCATCACCAGGTGCCACCGCCACGGCGGTATCGCCTAGAATTGTCTCGGGGCGAGTAGTAGCAACCGTAATAAACTCGGTCGCACCAGCCGCCCATTGCCCTGAACCCCATGGTGCCGTCGGACCAGTCCAATCGGCAGTACGGATCGGATAACGCACGTACCAGATCGATACGTTGCGCTCTTCGTATTCCACTTCCAGATCGCTGACTGCCGTTTGCAATCTGGGAGACCAGTTGACCAGATAGGTACCACGATAGATCAGTCCATCGTCGTACAGGCGCTTGAACGCAGTATGCACTGCCCGTGACAAACCGGGATCGAGGGTGAAGCGTTCGCGCGACCAATCGCACGAAGCACCTAGACGGCGCAGTTGGCGGGTAATCTCACCACCATACTTTTCTTTCCATTCCCAGGTGCGTCGGAGAAATTCTTCGCGACCTACCGCCTGTCGCGAGGAGCCTTCGCGTTCGAGCTGTTTCTCGACCTGCATCTGGGTAGCGATGCCGGCGTGATCAGTGCCAGGTACCCACAGTGTCTGATAGCCTTGCATTCGACGCCAGCGAATGATTAAATCTTCGATGGCGACAAACATAGCGTGACCAAGGTGCAGCTCGCCAGTCACATTTGGCGGCGGAATTGAGATGACAAACGGGGGCCGTGGCGCATCATCACGCGGCGCAAATAGGCCGTTTCGCTCCCACCAATCGTAGAGCCGCTGCTCGACAAGGCGATGATCGTATGCTTTGTCCATCTCTAGCGGGCGGGGGGCAGTCTGATCGGTCATATATGCCTCAACAAATTGCAAACGAATAACGTCATATAAGCAGTATTATACCAGTCTTTCCAACACGACTGCTGCGATGGCAACCCGATTTCAGGTACAATGGAGAACGATGAAAGTAATCTCAGGTTACAGCCGCCGCCAATTCATGTACAGACCGTTGACTGCTCTGGAGCTGATATGCCCCCGCTGATTCAACTTAACAACATCACCAAAATTTATGTCATGGGTGAGACGGAAGTGCATGCGCTGCGCGGCATTTCGCTCACCATTCAGCAAGGCGAGATGGTTGCAATCATGGGACCTTCGGGCAGTGGTAAAAGCACGTTAATGAATATTATCGGTTGTCTGGACCGGCCAACAGCGGGTGAATACCTGCTCGAAGGCGTCAATGTCGGCGAGTTGAATGACGATGAGCTCGCGATCATCCGCAACGAGAAGATTGGTTTTGTGTTCCAACAATATATGCTGTTGCAACGCACCACCGCCCTACGTAACGTCGAGCTACCAATGCTCTACGGACGCAGGCGGACTGACCGTCAGGAACGGGCACGTCTAGCGCTTGAGGCAGTAGGAATGGGCGACCGACTGCATCACCGACCAAATGAGCTGTCAGGTGGACAACAACAACGGGTTGCAATTGCGCGCGCGCTGGTTAACGAGCCGCGCATCATTATGGCTGATGAGCCAACTGGCGCACTCGACACGCGCACCGGCTCCGAGATCATGGGCATCTTCCAGCGGTTGAATGCCGAGCAGGGGATTACAGTGATTCTGGTGACGCACGAACACGATGTGGCCCAGCATGCCGAGCGGATCATCAGTGTGCGCGATGGTTTGATCGCAGATGACCAGCCGGTCAGAAACCGCACGATCGCATGGCAGAAACATTGAGAGCGCTACGCCGACGCGAGGTATGCAATTCCTAAGGCCGCCGCCCCACCCACAACAGCCAACGTTGCTCACATGAGGTTTTGGCATAACGTTTCCAACAGCTCCGCTTGCTGCTTTTGAACAGGGACACCTTCTGACCGCATTGAATCGCTGTGCACATATGTAAAAACGGCCAGACCAACGCTGAGCAACGCTTCCACAGCAGACAATCAAGTGGGAACCTGCTGCCTGCTGCCTAGCGAGCAATAACAGCGGCTATCTTCATGGCAGCGGTAGATGATTGGTGATGAGGCATCCGTTAAGACCTGTGCCGCAGCAGGGCAGGTTTGGAGCAAGTTGGCTGGTAGTCCCCGTGCACAAGCTATCTGTACTCGTGATTTATCTGCGCTAGTGGTTATAGGAAGTGCACTGGCGGGGAATGCACATCACGTTACCGTATGCGCTGCCCCTTGGTGACCAATGGTCTATGAAGAAATGCTACGCTACTCTTAAATCTTCTACTTGCCTTGCCCCACCCTCCAATCTGCTATCATAGAGCAGCTCGAACCACTATCGTGGAGACCTTTGTTATGTCTAATCGGACATTGCCAGACCACGTTATGCTCTGGGCACTGCTGATAGCACTGCTGCTGGCTTTGGTCTTGCCAGTGACACCGCTTAATGCGGTGGATGTAGGCACGCCAGTGTTCGCAGGTAGCATTGGCACCGCGCAGCCACCACCCCAAAACTCGCTGATCGAGGCCCTGCTCGGGCGCTATGCAGTATGGTTAATGCTGGTCATTTGTAGTTCGATGCTGGCGCTGCTGGGGGCTGCAGCTATTGTTACCCGCATTCGCCGGCTCACAGATGATGACAACGATCGCTAATTGTCACATCTCAACTCTAACAATGCTCTAGGGAGACCTTTCACCCCGCTACCGGGAGATTCTTCGCATTTCCCCCTTGCGTTTTTAAGCAACCTCAGTGCATACTAATTTACAAGGAGCGATCAAGCTGTCGCTTAACGCCAACGCCGGCGTCCATCGATCCAAACCACATCACCACACTTGAAGGAGTGCACAGCATGGAAATGCTACTGCAACTACTGGTTGCGGGAGCGTGGACTTTTACGCTCATTAACGGTTTACGCCGCTTGCTGCGATTGGCTCGTGTCTCGCATCTTCAACGCTGGGATAGCGCCATTCGTGTGCGATCAGGATTGAGCCGGATCTGGTGGTGGCTTGGTCAAGAAGAATTCTGGGGAGCCGCGCGGTACGACATTGCTCATGCTTTGCAAATCTCTCTGCTTGTCTTTCTCTTCGTCTGGCACATGGCCGGCTGATGCACATCATGAGTGTTAGCCCGAATGGTGCGCTGTCCAATGATCGATTTCCCTTGCAACCGATATTGCACGCGCATCGGTACTAAGTGATCAGGATAACGCCGTGAACATTCGCTGGAGCGCGGTCATCTCCGGGTTTATGGCTGATTTCGCCCTCACTATTCTCTTACAAGTGGTGATCGTGGCAACTGGACAGAGCACAGTATTTACAGAACCCTCGTGGCAGAATCCCATTCACATGCTGCTGATTGCCATCGGCGCCTCTTTAACCGGCGTTGGCGGCTTTGTCGCTGGATGGATGACCGACAACTCATTTGCTATGCACGGCTTGCTCGTTGGTGTAGTTGGGGTGCTGGTGGCAGCCCTGGCTAATGCGGGGATCACAACGCCGCCGCTGCTCTTAGCCGGCCAGGTGCTAGGCTGCATTTGCGGAGCGTTGGGCGGGATGCTAGCCGCACGGTTGCGCAAATCACTACGCGCCGGTTAGCCCACAGTGTGATCCCCTACTGAACCGTTGGCAACTAGAAATCAGTTGGTGCGGTCTAACCCTCGGTCTGGACGCGGATGGTCGAGCGCTATCTTCCACAATGCCATGCCGAGGGTTTGGGGGTCGTGGCGGATGGTATCGGCTTTTTGCCACAATTCGCGCGGACCCGGATCAGATTCAGCCAGATCGCGCACTAGTGGTTCCACACCTACCGCACGAATCGCCATCATATCAGTTTCGGTTAGATAGAGGGGATGAAGGCCAACGGCAGCGTACCGCGCGACCGTTGCCGGATGCAGTACCCGAGCATCGTTGATCAGTGCTACATCGAGGACGCCTGGACCGACCACCTCAACCAGCCTTGTCACGTGATCGGCGATACTCATTCCGTCAGTCTGACCAGGCTGCATAGTCGTGTTGACCACGAAAACGACTGTGGCTGCTGTTGAGCGCAATGCATCGACTACACCGTCGAAGCACAATGTGGCCAGCAGCGAGGTGTAGAAACTGCCTGGTCCGATCACAACCAGATCGGCATCAGCGATAGCAGTTAGCGCTGGTGGATGAGCTGCCGCTGGCGGATCGAGGAAGAGCCGTCGGATTGGCGGCTTGCCCAATGCGCGCACTGCCGCCTCTTCCCGGACCAAACGACCATCGACCAGCTCGGCGCACAGCTGCGTATTGGCGGTTGAGACTGGCAAAATCTGTTCAGGACAACCCAGAATCTGGCGCGCTGCCGCCACTGCTACGGCCAGATCACCCTCCATCTGGATTAATCCGCTTAGCAGCAGATTGCCCACTGCCATCCCATCGAGCAGAGGGAGGGTCTGGCTACGTAGTCGGTATTGCATCAGCCGAGCCAGCGGTCCGTGGGGTTCGGCAGCTAGCGTGGCCAGCACATTGCGCAAGTCGCCTGGCGCCGGGATGTTTGCTATCATGCGCGCAGCACCAGTGCTACGTCCCGAATCGGTGACAGCAATGATCGCGGTACGTTCAGCGAAGAAGGGTCGCGCAGCCAGCAACGTTTGGGCGCTGCCGCCCCCGCCGCCTAACGCAACAATGCGCAGATGCGGAAGTTCACGCGATTGGTTCATCAGGTTTTCCTTGCACTCATTGCCCACGCAGCATTGGCGTCAGTATTGTCTGCTGTCGCCAACTACAAGGGATTGACGAGGACTACTGCGCAACTTTCTCGAGATACAAACGTATTGAGATACAAACTTAGCCGTCAGCACACTCATTAGTATACCCCGACAGAGGTAGTACCAGTATGACACAACACGATGAAAGTACTTGGCAACGCCTAGATCGCTCGGTTGGGTTCAATGATGCCAATCTGAGCGGTACACTCTTCGGCCTAGTTCCGGCATTGATCGTGGTTGCGAGCCACATTTGGTTACACGGTACGCCTGGCTTGCTCGATAGTCTGGCCTCGCTGTGGTGGTGGCTGACCGTTATTGGCGGGATTGTCGTTCACGAAGGACTACATGCTCTCGGCTGGATGATAGCCGGACGCCTTTCTCTCAAAGCCATTGCTTTCAGCATCGATCGCCAAACCTTCTCGCCTTACACCCATAGCCGCCAGCCAATCGCAATCAATGCCTACCGCTTTGGTATCGTGCTACCCGTGCTCAGCCTAGGGGTAGTACCGGCTTTGATTGGGATAGCCATCAATCTCCCGGCCTTTACCATCTTTGGCGCACTGTTTATCCTAGTTGCTGGAGGCGATCTGCTCATCTTGTGGCTAATCCGCAACGATCCATCCTACGCGTTAGCAATCGACCACCCATCGCGGGTGGGTTGCGAGGTACTGCTGCCAGTTGCTGAACGTACCCCCCGAGCCAACCCTACCGATTGAATTGGGCAGCAATTACGTGTACCGGCGACACTGGGAAGCATAGTCCTTGAGGGAGGCTACCGGTTACGTCGCCATCGCCAACCAAGAAACCTGCATAATCCGGGGCTACCTCAGAAGGCATCAGAGGCGCTGAACGACTGCGCCAAAGAGAGGTGGCGGCGGGGAAAAGAGTCTCATCGGACGACCATCGCGCGGATGCGGCAAGGTCAGTTCTGCCGCGTGCAAGAGTGGATGAGGCAGCGTAAGATCAGCAATGGCGGTCGGTCCACCATAACGTTCATCACCGAGCAGTGGGCATCCTAGCGCTGCCAGATGCAGCCGGATCTGGTGCGCACGGCCAGTGATCGGCATAGCCCATACTAGCGCCGCGGTAGCGTATTGATGGCGCCGAATGAAATGCGTGTGCGCCAATTTGACGCGCTGACCGTTGGGCAGCTCAAGTCCAATCTCGGCCCGATCGTACAGCCGCCAGCGCCCACCAGCGGCACGGCCATGACCCGTCACCAGCTCGATCTCGACTGGCATCTCTCCAGTACATATTGCCAGGTAACGCTTAGCAACCCGTCCACTATTAAAGGCAGCCTGCAACGGCCCATTGGCACGCGGATGCTTGCTGATAATCAGTAGACCGGACGTACCAAAGTCGAGACGATGGGCCAGATGCAGGGTTGGCATCTGACCATCGCGCATAGCGAGGAGGCGAGTCGCTACCGCCAACACATGCCCTTGAGTATCCCACGGTGTGTCGTTAACGTAGCAGGCCGGTGGCTTATCAATCACTAGGAGGTCATCGTCTTCGTAGACGATATGGTCGAGGCGCAACGGCGCATCACAGTATCCACGAGCTGGAGGGAGTCGCACCAATAGTGTCGCACCAGGTACCGCGAGAGTTTCAGGCGCTACCCTACGCTGACCAAGCCAGAGACCGCCGCGCGCAGCCGCCTGTTGGCCAACTATTCCCAGCCGTTCAGCGACGATCTCGCCTAAAGGACGGCCCGCATCAGAGCTAGATATCGATACTGCCACTGTTGCCGGTGGTTGATCGGCATCGATCAGTCTGCTACTGTTCATCACTTCCATACCCAGTCGGAGCTCAGATCTGCTTCAGCTCGTGCTGCAGCACTCGCCCCAAACGGCGTGCCCCTTCGGCCAGTTCTGCAACTGGTAGCATCGAGAAAGCCAGACGCAATTCATTGTGACCACCGCCGTCGGCGTAGAAGCGCTCGCCAGGAATGAAGGAGACACCGGCTGCTTCGGCGCGCGACAGAAGTGCAGTGGTATCGATTGTCGATGGCGTGCGCAGCCAGACGAAAAAACCGCCCAACGGCGGTTGCCAGGTCACGCCAGCTGGCATCGCAAGAGCTAGAGCCGCCAGTAGAGCATCGCGTCGCTCGCGCAATGCGGCGCGCAGGTTCAGCACGCGCGGTTCAAACGCACCAGCCTGCAACAGTGCCCATACTACATGAGCTGTGAAGTGATTGAGGCCGCCACCGCTATCGAACATCCCGGCACTAGTGCAACGCTGGATCAGTGCTGCTGGCGCCTGCATCCAACCTAACCGCAAACCAGGTGCCAACACTTTGGCGAAGCTTCCCAGCCGGATTAGCGGCCCACCAGGAGCAAAGCTGGCAATTGGCGGAGGCGGCGGCGCATCGTACCACAGTTCCGCGTAAGCCTCATCTTCGATCACGGTCAGATCCAACGCCAGCGCTAGACGGGCCAATTCGGCGCGACGCTCGGTGCTGAGTGTAACCCCGCTCGGATTGTTAAACGTTGGTACTAGGTAGAGGAACGCAATCCGCTCGCCACGATTACGCAACATCTTCACCAACGTTGTCACCGCCGCTACGTGCAGCCCTTGCTGATCACCAGGAACGGTTACCAACCGCAGTCTATGGTCGCGAAAGATGCGCAGGGCGAGATGGTAGGTGGGCGCTTCCACCAGCACAATGTCGCCAGGATTGGTCAGATGCTGGCACAACATATCGAGCGCCTGTGAGGTGCCACCGGTTATCATCAGCTCAGCTTCTGATACAGCCAGCTGCGCAGAGAGCAGCGCCAGCAAACGACCCGGCCCTTGAGCGAAACCATAGGTCAAGGCAGGATACGGATCGCGCGTTAGCGTCCACGTGGCGGCATCGAGTAATTCTGCAGCAGGTAGCAAATCAGCGGCCAGATGCCCCCAACCAAATTCGATGATGCCAGGCCGTTGAATGAATTGAATGTCTGGTAGCATATGCATGCTCTCTTTGTTGACACACAGACGCATCGACGCCATCATCCATTTCTTTAGCAAGCTCTCACCGTGCAGGCCTAGCGCTAATGGTATCATACTGTTGGGCAGCCACCTGTTATGCACCAAATCCGTATCGGGTAGAGATATGATGCAGCGCCTACGAATCATTTTCACCCTCATAGCAGCACTGGCAATTGCCAGTTGTTCCTTGTTGGGCGGTGATCCGGAACCTCCGTTAACGACTTATAGTCGTCCGGCAGCGCCGGCCACACGCGCGCCCTTGCCGGCAGTTACGCCAGTACCAGCTAACCCGACACTGGAAGCGACACCCTCGTCCAGTACCCCAGCCACGCCGGTCGCCACCATCGCACCGACGCCAACATTGGCACCGCTCAGTCGCAACCAACGACTGCAGATCTTCCAGCAAGTCTGGGAAACAGTACGTGATCATTACCTCTACGAAGACTACAACGGTCTCGACTGGCAAGCCGTGCGTGCCGAACTGGAGCCTAAAGTTGCCGCTGCCGCAACACCAGAGGAATTCTACAAATTGATGCGTGACATGATAGACCGTCTCGGCGATGACCATTCACGCTTCGAATCGCCGCAAGAGGTAGCGGCACAGATCGCCGAAGCCCGTGGGCAGCTCCAGTACGGTGGTATTGGGGTCAGCGTGCGCACAATACAAGAAGGTGGCCTAATCACGCGGGTAGTGGCCGGTGGTCCTGCCGATCTAGCCGGGATTTTACCGCGCGATGTCATCGTAGCAGTCAACGGTATTCCCTTCAACGATCCCGATGCTTTTGGCCCCGAAGGTGCCATTGGGGCCGTACGCGGCCTTCCCGGCACCACTGTGTGGCTAACGATCAAACGCGGTAACGAACTTCCGCGAGAGATCGAGGTAATGCGGGCCGTGATCGACATTGCCGTCTTCAATCGGGTTACAGCCGAACGGCTCAGCGGCGATATCGGGCTCCTCACTATCCCCAACTTTTATGTCGACACCGCTGACATCCAGGCCCGGGAAGCGCTCAGTGCCTTGGTTGCCGCAGGGCCGGTGCGTGGACTGATTATTGATGTGCGTGACAATAGTGGCGGTTATATTCACGTGATGCGGAATATCATCGCCCTCTTCCACGACGGTGGTAGCATCGGCGCATCAGTGGGGCGGCGATATCGGGAAGAACAGCGGATTCCACGTGGACGGACGATCCCTGAGTTAAGCAACATCCCGCTCGTTGTGTTGATCAGCGAAGAGACTGCTAGCGCCGCCGAAATGTTTGCTTCTGGGATGCGACTACTCCGACAGGCTACGATTGTTGGTGTACCATCAGCGGGCAACACTGAAAATCTCTACGGGTACGACTTTAGCGATGGTTCACGTCTACTGCTAGCAGAAGTAGCCTATCAGTTACCCGATGGCACCCTGCTCGAAGGCACAGGTGTGATCCCTGATGTGCTTATCGAAGCAGAGTGGTGGCGCTTCCCACCAGAAGAAGATCCCCAGTTGCAGACAGCGATCAAGCTGTTATCTGAGCAAAACTAATCTAGCGCGCCGGTACTAACCGCTCGACCAACCGCCATCGTGCTAATGCTGCGTAACAGGTCATCGCCGCCAGCACAATCAGGATGGGCTCAACTGGCAAGCGATAGCGGGTATTACCGGCCACTGAAATGGCATAGGGCAAGGTAAAAGCAAATAACCACCAGAGGAAGAGCCAGAGTGCATGCCGATGATAGCGGTAAGATAGCCCGACACCAATCAAGGCCAGGATCAGTAACGGAACTTGAATGAGTGAACGGAAGAGGTAAAAGAAGGCTGGCTCGACAATATTTTCCCCTGTAATGCGATAGGTTGGAGAAATTAACCATAGGTAGCCGAGGCGTCTAACCGTTAACGCGAGAAACCGATCAGGGTGGGCAGCAATCCAAGTCAGCGCCTCGCGTTGTAAAACGGCGTAGCGTTCCGCTTCATTAAGAGAAGCGAGATAGGCAATCCGCTCTGGCGGCAGCGTCGCTGGCATCGGCGTACCGTCCATCGTGTAGAGAAAACCAGTAGCGTTCGGATTGTTCCCCATCCAGAAATTGAGTCCAAATGAAGTCTTGAGCGGAACAAAGCGGTTGAACACCTGGTAGTTACGTACTGTCCAGGGGAGGACTACTATGCCGGCCAACGCCAGCGCAATGACAAGTAGGGCAGCGCTGCGCCAGCGCTCCTGAGTCGATTGACGCCACCAGAAAATCAAGACGGCCCCCGGCGCCGCTGCTAGCAAGATAGGTTCGGCCAGCAGTCCCAATCCCCACACGACACCGACTACGATCGCGCGTCGAGCAGTCGGTTGGGCAAAGAAGCGCGTGATGACATAGAGGGTCAGGATAGTAAAAAATGCGGTTAGGATTGCTGGTGAGATCTGCTTGCAGAAATAGATAAGGGGTGGGTAGATCACTGTCAACCCAGCAGAAAGGACTGCAATAGCCGGATTGATCAGTTCGAGAACAACTTTTCCGATCAGATAGATGATCAACGCTGACAATACCGCTTGCACGAGCTCGGCGGCAAGAAACGGTAACGGGATACCAAGCCACAGCCAAAAGGCGAGGAACAATGGATAGAGCGGCGTGTTGAGCGCGGTCGGCTGTTCAGGACCCAACCAACCGCCGCCAACAAACCCCTTACCAGCAGCCAAATTTTGAGCGACGATGCCGTATTCAGCGGTGAGCGGAGTACGATAATCGTTGAGTGCGAAGACTGCGGCAACCCGAATCATTAATCCCGCCAGTGTCAGCATCCACAAGAGACGATCGACCTGTTTTACCGGCTCCAAGGTATCAGCTCCGACATAATTTGGGGCGACACGCTGTGCCGCCGCATAGCGCATTCGGCAAACTCTCATCCTGTGCGGAGGTGGTGCCCCGCCAGTGGCAGACACAGCGCTTGCAAGTTCCGCATCACAGGCCACGCATCATTTGGATACGCTCACGGATCGCCATCACTTCGCTGCGCAAATGGCTATCGGTGTTAATCTCCTCAGCAATCTTCTCGCAGCCATACATAACCGTGGTATGGTCGCGCCCACCGAGTAAATTGCCAATATCGACGAGTGAACTCTCGGTCTCTTCTCGTAGCAGATACATCGCTACCTGACGCGGCACCACCACGTGGCGCGAGCGATTGCGGGCACGCAATTGCTCGACTTCGATGCCATAATGTTCGCTCACTATCTGCAAAATCGCCTCAGCACTCACTCGACGACGACGCTGATTGCCTAGCAAATCGGCTAGGGCAGCGGTCGCGGTATCGATAGTGATCGGAACCCGATTAAGTTCGGCGTAGGCAGCAACCCGGTTGAGGCTCCCTTCCAGCTCGCGAATATTGCTCTGGATCTTGTGGGCGAGAAAGTCGATCACCTCATCGGGCACGTACACACTCATCTGCTCAGCTTTGGCCCGCAAGATTGCGGTACGGGTTTCGAGATCGGGTGGTTGCACATCAACGATCAGCCCCCACTCAAACCGCGACCGTAGGCGCTCTTCGAGAGTGAGGATTGCTTTTGGGGGCCGATCAGAGCTGATCACAATATGCTTAGCAGCTGAATGAAGTGTATTGAAGGTATGGAAGAACTCCTCCTGTGTCGCATCTTTACCCGCGATAAATTGAATATCGTCAATCAGCAGCACGTCGATATTCCGGTAACGCATACGGAACTCTTCAGTCTGCTGACGGCGAATAGCATTAATCAGATCGTTCGTGAACTTTTCGGACGAGACATACAGTACATTAATTTCTGGATCGCGGTCGAGCACACGGTTGCCAATAGCGTGGAGCAAGTGGGTCTTGCCTAAGCCGACGCCGCCGTACAGAAAGAGTGGATTGTACGCCTGACCAGGGTTATCGGCCACAGCCAGACAGGCAGCATGGGCTAGGCGGTTGCTTGAACCAACGATGAAGCTGGAAAAGGTATATTTTGGATTGAGCATGCCCGAACGCATCGCGCTGGCTAGATCGAGTTGCACGGCACGTTCACCGGTACCATTACCGGGTGCAAAAGTCGGAGAGAGCGACTCGGCGACGGCCGGTTCTGGTTCAACCGCTAACCGTGAGCTGCTCGTTGCCGCAGCGAGGAGGTCGGGGCGCAGTGATTGACTGGCAATGAGTACCTGCACATGCACCGGATAGCCGACGACCCGCGTTAGGGCATTGCGCAACGGCATCAACAGCCGGTTTTCCAGCCCTTCTTTTTGCGCTGGCGACGCAACTCCGATCCGAGCCACGCCATTGTCGAGCGACAACAGCGTTGCCGAGCGCAAGAACGCCTCGTAATCCTGGCGCGAGGTTTGCGATTGAAGGGCGGTCAAGGTCGCTTTCCAAAGATAAGTCAGATTCACGTTGCGCCTCCTTGCGAGCCGCGCTTGCCGTAACGCACATAATGAAGCACCCGCGCCGAAACGCGGGAGCGGCAACGCTTGCCTAGGTGTCGATTGTACGCTCTTGGCGAAAGCGGACAGCAAGTCTTCAATTGACGTGATGCCATCATACTCGATCTGTTCTCACATTTCAAGCAACATAACACGAGAGATCTATAAATGTTCGTTATAGTGATACCTTGTGGTAAGCGCCTGTTTCTTGCGATCATAGCCAGATGAAGACCGTGTTATGTTGACAACAAATTGTGGAAAAATGTGGATAAATTGGAAGAAAGGTTGTACATCACGCTGCGTTCGAAGGCATCAGTGTGCGCTGATAGCCTATCTCGCTAGCGGCGAGATCAGCTAACTCGCCATGTGGATAATGAGTGGACAGCTAGGGAGAAGGGGGTGGATAATGGAGCCGAGCGGAGCCAGAACCGATCGCACGCGTCCACTTGGCAGGCACTGGGGCAACAAGATGGTGCAGCTGGTGAAAGAGTGCCGATCCGCCGCGGCGCCTCACTCAGGGAGATCGACTGGCGGCAAATCGGCCAGACTGGTCAAACCGAATTGTTGGAGAAAGGCCGGTGTTGTGGCATAGAGAACTGGTCGCCCCAACGTTTCCAGACGGCCTACTTCGCAAATCAAATCGCGTGCTAGCAGTGCACGCAAAGCAGCGCTACTGTCAACACCGCGAATAGCATCGATCTGCGCGCGAGTAATCGGTTGGCGATAGGCGATAATAGCCAGTGTTTCCAGTGCAGCTCGCGAGAGTCGCTGCACCGGTTGGGCACCGAGAAAGCGACGAATGACCGGGGCCGCTTCGGGGGCGCTTACCAGCATAACCTGGTTACCGTGACGCTGGAGGCGAATGCCGCGCTGCGTATAACTTGCGCTCAACTCGACGAGCGCCGCTGCCACCTGCTCAGGGGGCACTTCAAGCGCACGCGCTAACTGTTCAATTGTGAGTGGTTCACCCGCCACAAAGAGAACGGCTTCAATGAGTTGCAGTAACGACGGCGGTGCCGTATCGGGAAAGAGCGTCGGTTGCGCAGACGCTTCCAGTGCGCTTGATGGAGGAAAAAGTTCTGCTTCGTTCATGAGACCCTTATTCATTGCACATAGCTTTCGATCGGCTAACGCCTATGGTATCATATTGAATGCGAGAGTGAACAGGAAAGGACGTTATCAATGAGCGAACGCCGTCGTGGCATTACCCGCCGGCAAGTGATTGCTGGCTTCTTTACGCTGCTAGGCTTGCTGATGCTGGCGAACTATGCCCCGCTGGCACTAAGCGGCGATACCGTTATCACCCGAATTGCGCTGGCTGTGCCACAACCGGTCATACACGTTCCTACTGCCTGGAGTCTGACTGTTATTGGGCTCATTTCACTAGTGGCAGGAGCGCTAGGCCTGAGTCAACGCGCCCAACGTTGGGCAGACAGCTTACTCTGGACTAGTGCAATCCTCTTGTTTCCCGCGATTTTAATCTGGGCTGCGGCTGGGAAACAAACCAACGCCACCGTTATGCTGAGTGAATCGCTGCGGCTAGGAACACCACTAGCTCTCGGCGCCTTAGCCGGGATCTGGGCTGAACGCTCCGGTGTCATCAACATCGCCATCGAGGGGATGATGCTTATGGGGGCAGCGTTCGGATTTGCCTTGTTCATTTTTACCGGCAACATCTGGATCGGTGTCCTGGGGGCGATTGTCATTGGCGGCATAATGGCGCTCTTACACGGCGCACTTTCGATCTCACTGCGTACTGATCAGATCATCAGCGGCACCGTAGTTAATATTCTAGCTATCGGGGTGACCGGTTATTTGCGACGACAGTACATCGTTGTCGAAGGCGGCGGTCGGGTAACATTGCCCTCACTGTCTGGGATGATCGCTGGTGCCGGCCTGCCCGATCTAGCCCGCTCGCTCGAGTCAATTCCGGTCATTGGTACCTTAATCTTTGGTGGCAAGCCGATCTTCTTTGCCATGCTGCTGCTGGTGATCACTACCCATATTGTCCTGTTCACGACGCGCTGGGGTCTGCGAACACGAGCTGTGGGCGAAAACCCCAAGGCGGCGGACACAGTTGGGATTGCGGTCAACCGCATGCGCTATATCAACGTCTTCATTAGCGGATGCATCGCCGGATTAGGGGGGGCATGGTTTTCACTTGAAACGGTCGGCCAGTTCGACGATGGCATGACCGCTGGAAAGGGGTTCATTGCGCTGGCAGCAATGATTTTCGGCAAGTGGATGCCGTTTGGCGCCTTCGGCGGCGCAATGTTGTTCGGCTTTGCTGAAGCGTTGGGTACACGCTTCCAGATCTTGCAGGTGCAGGTATTTGGCGGACCAGTACCAGTGCAATTCCTGCAAATCACCCCCTATGTGGTGACCATGATTGTCCTAGCAGGACTGATTGGCCGGGCAGTAGGTCCAGCTGCTGTAGGCAAGCCCTATGAGAAGCAGTGATAGCAAGGGTCAGGAATCTGGGCAGAGCGTAAGGCGATGTGCTTTCATCTGCCGGCTCTGCCCTGGGTACTGATACTTAAGCTAGACCTTCTGCTTCAAGCCATGCCTGAACGTCACTATCAGTAGGGTTGGTTTTACCACCAGGAATATAGCGGAACCGTTCGCCATATCCTTCCATCACCTGATTGCGCAGAGCTTCCGCCTCGGCGCTCGGATCAGTGTCAAGAATTCGCAACACTTCACCGGAAGTCAGATCGAGGTAAAAGCTCACGGCCGGATCGGTTTCGGCCAGGGCAGCGCGAACTTGCTCACGATTGATGTTAGCGGCCACAGCTTCCTCCAACGAGTTGACAGCGGCTTCCGAAAATGACAGCCGCATTCCTGATGATGGTACACGAACCTGCCCACTCTTGCAAGTTGAGGCATGATGCAATGTTTATGATCATACAACGTAGATACCCACAGCGGGAGGAACGCCTGTGAGCGATCCGCAATCTGATGAGATTGAACTCGTTGCCCGCGCTTGTGCTGGAGATCAATCGGCATGCGCCACTATTGTACAACGCTACACCGGCGTCTTGTATAATCAAGCGTATCGTATGCTCGGTGATTCCTTTGAAGCGGAAGATGCTGTACAGGAAGTGTTCCTGCGCGCATTTCGTAAGCTATCGAGTTACGATCCATCACGTCGCCTGGTGACCTGGCTCTTGACTATTGGGTCCAACTACTGCATCGACCGCTTGCGACGACGACGGTTCAACTGGTTAACCCTAGAAGATGTCGCCTTTTGGTTGCCGAGTACACAGCCAGGGCCAGAACGCAGCGCAATACAGCGTGCCAGCCGGGAAGTTGTCCAGCGCGCGTTGCAGCGCTTGCCTGAAAGCTATCGTAGTGTGACGGTGCTACGCTATTGGCACGATCTGTCTTACGATGAAATCGGCACCATCTTAGGTTTAACTGAAGCCACCGTGAAGACCCGGCTGCATCGAGCACGTAAGATGCTACAAGAGGCACTGACTGCCGAGGAGGCACTATGGAGCATCGAAGAGGCAGCGAGCTGACTGACGAAGAGTTAGCGATGGCTGAGGCGGAAACACGCGCATTGCTGGCACGATGGGGTGAGCCGAGCCTGGTACCACCACCAGCCGATTTATCAGCACGAGTCGTTCGACAACTCTCCAGTCCGCCAGCGCGGTGGCACTGGTCATGGCATTTGACTTGGTGGCTTGTACCGCTGGTGTTGCTGGCGTTTGGCGTCTGGGGGTTGGGATTTGACAGTAGCGGCCCGGCCGCACTGTTTGGTGATCCAGCTACTGGTCTGGGACGCTATGTGCTGATGCTGATCCTAATGGCAAAGCCGCTTTGGCATCTCTGGTTGGCTGGAGTATGGTGGTGGGGAGTAGATCTGGCAGTATTGATAATCATTGGCTGGATCTGGTGGCGTTGCATCAATGATGCACCACTGGCGAAGGTTGGGTAACGATGTGGCGAATCCGACTGTACATAGTATTAGCGCTGCTGTTGTTGCTAGTTGTGCCAATGCCAGCAGCGGCTCAGGGCTCAGCGGCAGTCGTGGTTGCTGCGGGAGAGAAATACCGCGGTAATCTGGTCACTTTCACTCAACCGATCATCATTTTTGGTGAGGTCGAAGGCGATGTGACGAGCTGGACCGGTTCGATCAGCATCTACGGCAGCGTACATGGCGATGTCGTTAGCTATACTGGAACAATTATCCTGGCCACAGGATCAGTGGTAACGGGAAATGTACTCTCGTTTGCTGGTGGTGTAGCTATCGAACCACAAACGGAATTGCACGGCACTGTCATCGGTAGTGAACCACTGACTGGATCGGCGTTGGCAACCGCTTTTGTCGGCATGCTAAGCGGCCAAATGACGGTGCGGCGTTGGTTGCCGCGTGGCATCAGCAGTGTATTGGGCGCATTGATTACTACCTTCCTGTGCGTAGCGCTAGCAATGATCTGGCCACGGCGGACTGCTGGCATTGGACGCACGCTCCGGGCCGCACCGCTACGTAGTGGGCTGGTCGGATTACTCTCGACGGTGCTGGTGTTACTGGTGCTACCATTCATCGTCGGGTTACTGGCGTTGAGTTTGGCCGGATTTCTGCTGCTCCTGCCGCTGATCGTGTTGCTCCAGTTCCCCTACGCGCTAGGTCTCACAGGGGTAGCTCGCGCCATCGCTGCCGCCTGGTCACCCACCTGGGCCCTTAAGCCACCTCTGGCTGCCGCTTTTGGGGCACTGGTTGTGCTTACACCTCTGGTTATTCTGAGCCTTTTCGCGCCAGGAGTGGCTGTGGTCGCAGGCTATGTGGTTGCAAGTTGGGGATTGGGCGCCGCCTTAATCAGTCGCGGCGGCGCCTTACCAATCTGGCGCGATACTCTACGGCTGAAATGAGCACACCACTGGGGGTCCACTCTAGCTAAGACTGGCCGCCAGTGATATCAGCAAGAAGATCAAGATACAGCTGAATAACACGCCCAAGACGATCAGCAGGCTTGGATACAGTAACACGGCGAGCGTGGCCTTGCCACTATCAAGACGATGCACAACAGCCGTGCCAGTGATAAGAACGATCAGTCCCCAACCCCAGGAAATCAGTCCGAGCGGCAAACTCAGGATGGGGACGAAAGTCAGCGCATCCAACACGTGGGGTGCAACCGACAATGAACCAACAGCAACCATCGCCCGAATACCGCCTTGACCACCGAGCTGGCGAGCAGCGAGATGTGTCAGACACACAGCTAGGAGCATGCCACCGAGATAACTCAACGGTGTTGAGACAGTCTGGGCTAATGCTTGAAACATCAACACCACTGGCCGAGGCAACAAGGCTGGCTCCGTTACCAGCGCGCGCACAATGTTGGCTATCTCTTCCTCACTGTCTTCCATCCACTGCAACACCTCGCGCTGTTCGGGTGTCGTCACCGTGGCACGCTGCTGTTCTATGGCTTGCCGATAGCCAGTCATAAATGCGTTCACAACCTGTTCAGGATTGGCAACGCTGATCAATTCGCTGGCGCTTTGAATCGCACCAACTAGCAATCCCACCATCAAAATAAGCAGAAACCCGCGCCGCACACCATCCGGCGCATCGCGCATCTCGGTAAACACTCGCTGATTGAGAATCAAGGCACCATTGAAGGTATCGATCACTGTCATATTAGCCCCTCTGCGCTACGGCCACGAGCACCGCCAGCAAACCACAACTAAACACGAGCAACACCACTATGAGCAGAATCGGCCCCAACAGCGCAGCCCAAAAGGCACGCCAGGCCGGTAGGTTGTGCGCTGCACGCAAACCGAGGTAGCAGCCGATGAGCCCAAGCAGAGTAGATCCTGATACCTGCGCAAACGGTATGATTTGTACTAGGGCGAGGAGATTAGCGCCACTGGCTAGCGCCGTACAGCCTAGCGTCTGCGCAAGATCACCATCACCGCCAAGGGAACGCGCAATAAGATGCGCTACCACACCGTACAGGAGCCAACCCACCAGATAGACAAAAGGCGTTGCCGCTGCTCCGATTAATCCGCTCCACTGCAAAGTGCGCGCAGCGTCCGCCATTTGCGTGAAAAATGGGTCAAGTTCAAACGTAGGGATCTGCCGCTTCAATTCAATCACTAACGCTGTGCGTTCCAGCTCGCGCTGGACGGTTGTTAACAGATTGATCGGATCGGGAGTGGCCAGCATCGTCAGCAGATTACCAATAAAACTAGCGACGCCTACTATTACTCCGATCAGCAACACTACCAGAAACCCATCTCGCAGTACGTGGGGATTATCGCGCTGGGCGCGAAAGGTGTTGGTATCGAGAAAGAGACCGGCAGTACTAAGGCGAAACAGATAGCTTAGCGATTCCATTGTTCTTCCTGTCAGATTGGATCAACACCAGTATAGACCACGATAGCCAGAGCTTATGCGAAACGTCACGTCAGCCTTACCCAGTGTTGCCACTGTTGCGCTGAGCGGCATAGCTCGCACCCTTACCTAGACGGGTATTGATCGGCACACCAGCAGCACACAGTGGGCAATCGTCGGCGGCATAACTCTCTAGCGGTAGTTCGGTCAGCGCAATCAGAAGTGGGGCGCCGAGATCAGCGGCAGTGATACCGCCCCGATTACAAAGAGCCCCAACCCCCACTACCTGCCCACCAACCGCCTTCACCGCTTCGACTACTAGCCGCGCTGAACCGCCAGTGGTCAATACATCTTCTACAACCAATACACGCTTTCCTTCAATCAGAGCATCGTAACCGCGGCGAAACACCCGCCGCTTACCGGTATCAGCCTGCTCCTCTTCAGCATAAACTGCCAGTACCTCCCGCCCGTAGAGTTGCGAGAGATGGTACGCCGTCCATTGCGCCATGATCACGCCTCCGATGGTAGGACCGGCAACCGTCTCCACATCAGCAGTGGCAAAATCGCGGGCGAGAGCAGCCCCAACCATGCTGGCTACGGCAGTATGTGGATAGAGCGCGTCTTTGTTAACGTAGCTGCTGCCGTGGCGACCAGAAGTATAGACGATGTGATCATCAGTCACGATTGCACCGAGTTGGTGCAGAATGGTTAAGAGATCCGTCTGCTTCATAGTATTACGTCAATCTGTTCTATATCAGTTATAATCCGTGCTGCTGCCGTTGCTGGATCGCCCACCTCTGGCGGCGGACTAGTGATTGGCCGACCGATGACCAGATAATCGGCCCCAGCCCGTAGCGCATCCGCTGGTGTCAGCACCCGATGCTGATCGCCCGTCGCAGCCCAATGCGGGCGAATACCGGGCGTGACGATCCGTAAATTGGGGCATGCCGCTCGAATGGCACGCACTTCATGCGGTGAAGCAACCACTCCATCCAGACCACAGACCTGAGCCATTCGGGCCAAATGGACTACATAGTCAGTGACAGATGGAGCCACCTGCAACTCGGTTGCCAAAGCCGCGGCATCGAGGCTAGTGAGGACCGTCACCCCAAGTAGCAATGGCCGGTACGGCATCGAATGGGCCGCTGTGACAGCAGCACGCAACATCGCGCTACCGCCGGTGCAGTGCAACGTCAACATCCGTACCATCGGACCCAGGGCACAAACGGCCCGCACTGCCCCGGCCACTGTATTGGGAATATCGTGTAGCTTAAGATCGAGGAAGAGGCTACCGCCAACGGCAGCAATTGCAGCCACTACCCGCGGCGTGCCAAGTGCGGTGCAGATTTCCAGCCCAACTTTGAAACCACCCACCTGACTGCGCAACTGTCGGGTTAGCGTTACCGCGGTCTCTAGGTCGGGCGTATCTAGGGCCACCAAAATTCGTTCACGAGGTAATAACTGCATAACTGTTACTTGCGTCAGGAGGTATGAATGAGCACATAGACGGCAACACCAACGATCGTTGCCACTAGGTAGAGAACGAAGGCAATACGCATAAACCATTTGTAGCGCACGGTAGAAAAGCGCCAGCGCGCTGGGAGCCAGCCATTACCAACCAGCGCTACATAGACACCGAAAAGCATGGCAATCGTCCCAACGACTTCGTGGGCGGGCATCGCAACAAAGGCAGCGGCCGGCAGCGACAGATTCTCGTCGGGTGACACAGCCAGCAACGATGGAATCATAACCCCGAACACTAGCGCCAGATTCACAACTACTGCGCTGGTCTGCACCCAACGATGAGCCGTGTAGTGCTTTTTGACGGCTAGATAGGCTCCAATAGTAAAAGCAATCGCAACCAGAATGCTACCGACCAGTGACACATCCTGGGCAAAGGTTGCTTTCGTACCGAGAAACCCCGTCATGATCGCTCCGCTTGATATGACAGCAATGCGCGATTGATCTGGCGCGGCAGGAAGGGGCCACGGTAGACCAGACCAGTGTAGAGCTGGATCAGGCTGGCGCCAGCATCAAACATCCGCAGTGCATCCGCGGGCGAATGAATACCACCCACACCAATAATCGGTAGGCGGCCACTGGTGGCGCGGGCGATGAACCGCACTACCTGCAAGGCTCGTCCAGCGAGCGGTTGGCCACTCAAACCACCAGCCTCTGCGATCAAGGCCTGATCCACACCGCTCAGACCACTACGATCGATCGTTGTATTCGTTGCGATGATCCCAGCGATTGCGTGATCAGCACATACTGTCAGCAATTCATCGAGCGCCGGCTCACTCAGATCAGGAGCGATCTTCACTAGCAACGGACGCGGGCCGCGTGGATCAGCCCGACCCAGCTCGACATTGTCACGCTGTAGCGCAGCTAGCAATTCGCGCAAATGAGCAGCATCTTGCAATTGACGCAGGCCTGGGGTATTGGGCGAACTTACATTAACCGCGATATACGCCGCATAGGGAAACAGGCAACGGAATGACTCACGATAATCATCAATGGCCTGCTCGAGCGGCGTAACCTTGGATTTACCAATCGAGACCCCAACTGGAATGGCCACTGGTGTATCAGCCAGCCGCTGGGCCAGCGCTGCGGCACCAGCATTGTTGAAGCCCATGCGATTAATAAGCGCCTCGTGCGTCGGTAGACGAAACAGGCGCGGTCGCGGATTGCCAGGTTGCGGATAACGCGTGACCGTCCCAACCTCGACGAAGCCGAACCCCAGCGCCGCCCAGGCCGGCAGGGCCACGCCATCTTTATCCATACCAGCGGCTAATCCGACCGGGTTGGGGAAACGGACCCCAAAGACAGTACGGGCGAGGCGGGGATCGGTTATCGCTATCAGCCGGCCTAGCGTGCGACAAAACCGACGCGAGCTACTGATAAGCGCCAACAGGTGCAGTGTGCGTTCGTGAGCCGTCTCGGCATCGCCCCTGCCGAGGCGAAACAAGATCGGGCGCAACAGGAGACGGTATATCATTGGTTCAGAAAGGTTCAACCCCAACCTCAGACAACTCATCGGCAAAACGTTCAATATCGCGGGTGGTGCGGAGTCGGTCAATCCGGCTCAGCAACCGCTTCCGGTCGGCACTATCTTCAATCACGGCCCGTTCCAGATACTGTTTTAAGTACAGCTTGATCACATCTAGTTGATCTGCGCTCAGCGGTTCACCCTGCATGTAACGTTCAACTGCCGCCGCCAAGATGCCAGTCGTCTCCTCCATCCAAAACCGCGGCGGACGCGCCACTGGAAACGGGTAAGGATAGTCAGGATTGGGCACAAACACCAGCGGCCCAATCACCTCGGCTTGGTCAGACAACGGATCAGTCGTCATAGGACATCCTAATGGATCTGCAATCCAAGCAGACGGTACAAACGATCAAAATCAAAATGCACATCGAGCAATTCGGTAAAGCGACGCAACTTAGCTTCTTGATGGAAGCGAACGCGTCCAAACAGGCGCTCGGCGCGATCAACCGTGCTCAGAGTATCATCGGCAACCAGAATGATCGGCACCTCGAGCTCTGCAGCGCGATCCATCACCTGCATCGTTGGCCGGATATTGCCGGTCAACACTAACGCATTAGTGCTGGTCTGAAGAGCGATCAACTGTAAATCACTGCGATCACCGCCAGTAATAACCGCCTTGTTTGCGCGGCGGCGGAAGAACGACAGGCTAGCTTCGGCACCCATGGCACCGATCATCAGTGAATCGAGCATCTTTTCGCCCCATTCGGGACGACCGATGATCTGGCCACCAAGGTGCTGGGCCAGTTCGTTCACAGTCACGCCTGACAGCAACCGATCACGCGGGAGAATCCCCAACACAGGGATACCACGTCCTTCGAGGAAGGGCGTCACTCGATTACGGACAAACTCGCGATGCGGCTCCTCAACTTGATTAATTAACACACCCAACAGTCGATCGCCAACGTAGCGCTGCACCGACAAGATCGTATCTACCGACAGGGTCGAGGTGTAGCGACAGACGAGTAGGCCTGGCGCCTGCAACATATCAGTCACCTGGTCAGCAGTCAAATCGACCAGTGCCCCTTCGGCCCAGGTATTAGTACCCTCGAGGACCACGATATCCTTCTGGCGTGACACAGCCAGAAAGGCTTCGCGCAGGGTCTTGGCGAACGAATGGGATTGCCCTCGCAAGATCGACTCAATCACGCCGGGAGTAATCAACACTGGTGCTACTTGTTCCATCGGCGAATCGAGACCGATCGTCTGGCGGATAAAGGCAGCATCTTCATCGAGAACTGCATCAGGCGTGTGCGTGACCGAAACGCTCACCGGCTTCATATACCCAACGCGGAAGCCATCTTGTTGCATACGGCGCAGCAAACCGACGCAGACCGCGCTCTTGCCGACATAGGTTTCGGTCGAGGCGACATACAGTGTTGCCATCATTGCCTCCACTAGTTGAGGATGATCCGGGCATCGAGGACGACCGCGCCCTCGCCTTCGTGATGAACAACGAGCGGATTAATATCCATCTCGACAATTTCAGGAAAATCGGTGACTAATTGACTCACCCGCAACACAGTCTCTTCCAGTGCGGCAATATCTGCAGGGGGTTCACCCCGCACGCCGCGCAAGAGCGGGTAGGCGCGAATCGAGCGGATCTGCTCACGCACCTCTTCGACACTGAGCGGGGCGAGACGGAAGGCGACATCTTTCAGCACTTCAACATAGATACCTCCCATTCCGACTGCGATCAACGGCCCGAACTGCGGATCGCGGCTGACACCGACCAACACTTCACGGCCTTTGCGCACCATTTCCTGCACCAGCACGCCCCAAATGCGCGCCGAGGGTAGATACTTGCGCGCACGATATTCGATCAGCTCAAACCCATCACGTACTGCAGTCGCATCGCTCAGACCGACGCGCACGCCACCGATATCGCTCTTGTGCAGAATATCCGGGCTAGAAATCTTTAACACTACTGGGTAACCAAATTCATTGGCAATTGCTACCGCTTCATTTGGCGTATGAGCGAGCCGACTGCGCGGCAAGCGCATCCCGTAGGCCTCCATCACCTGGCGGGCCTCAACCTCACCCAACTCGACCCGACCAGCTGCGCGTACTTCAGCGAACAGTTGCGCTACTCGCTCACGATCAACTGAAAAATGGCGGTAAGTCGGTGCAGGCTTTCGCTGCCAAAGCAATTGACGATACATCGCCGCTAGCGACTGCACAGCGCGTTCGGGAAAGAGATAGTTGGGAATACGCGCGTCGTTGAGCGCTCGCACTGCATCGCCGATGCTAGCCCCGCCCATAAAACTGGTCACTATCGGCTTGTCAGTTTGGCGGCTGAGGTCGGCAATCACGCGCGCCGTCACTAGCGGATCAGCCACTGCCTGCGGCGTGAAGAGGACGATCAGACCATCGACGTTAGGGTCAGCCAGTGCTGCTTCAATAGCCCAAGCATAACGATCGGGTGTCGCATCACCAATTACATCGATTGGGTTGAAGAAATTGGCATTCGGCGGCAATTTTTCTTGCAACCGCCGGATCGTTTCCGGAGTAAATTCTGCCATAACCAAACCGCTGCGTTCGACGGCATCGGTTGCGATAATACCGGGCCCACCAGCATTGGTCACAATTGCCACCCGATTGTTGCGGAGCATTGGTTGATAAGCAAAGACGAGAGCGAGATCGAACAGCTCGTTCATCGTGCGGGCCCGTAGGATACCGCTCTGGGCGAAGGCCGCCTCGTAGGCGGTTTCCGAGCCAGCTAGCGACCCAGTATGTGAGGATGCCGCCCGAGTACCAGCAGCAGTTGTTCCACTCTTAATGGCAACGACTGGCGTGCTCTTCGTCACCTCGCGCGCCACCCGAATGAAGTCAGGGCCATCGTCAATTGCTTCCAAATAGGCCAGAATGACCTTACTGTGCTCATCACGATTCCAGGCTTCCAGCAATGTCACTTCATCAACATCCGTTTTGTTACCGAGGCTGACGAAGCGGGAGAAACCTATTCCTTGCTGATGACTCCAGTCGAGAATCGCGGTACAGATCGCGCCCGATTGTGACATCAATGCGATGTTACCGGGTAACGGCATTGAGTTGGCAAACGAAGCATTGAGGCGACTAATTGTATCGATAATCCCTAGCGAATTGGGGCCAATCATGCGCATACCGTAACGCCGCACTGTCGCCAACAACTCGCGCTCAAGCTCACGGCCAGCACCGCCGATCTCTTTGAAACCGGCAGTAATCACCACCAGGCCCCGAACCCCTTTCTGACCACATTCTTCAACAACTGGCGTGACGAATTGCGGCGGGATCACAATCACCGCAAGGTCGATCGGATCTGGCACTGCCAATACCGACGGATATGCACGTAGTCCTAGCACTTTGCTAGCACGGGGATGGATCGGGTAGATACGGCCCTGATAACCATGGTCAATGATGTTTTTAAGCACACGGTGGCCGAGACGCGTCGGTTCAGGCGATGCGCCGATGACAGCTACCGATTGCGGGGCGAAAATTGCCTCTAACATAGCGCGGGTGCTCCTTTTACGCACGCCTTGCCCATTCATCATAACCGATACACGACGTTGCGACAAGCGAACGGATAGTGGAATTGATGCTATGACTTACACGTATAACTATTAACTATTGACAGGAACGATGTGCTGGGGTGGTCGAAAGCACAACTGACGGGTGAGCGAACGTGGCGCAGAGCAGAGGTCGGTTCTCGCATCCCAGTCAAACCGCAAACACGACACCGTTCGCTGTAGAACGTGCCCTGTATGCAGCGTAGCATGCAAGGTTACAAACCCAACTGCAAGGCACTGCTAGTCAGTTGCCGGAGCTGGGGCCATGGCAGGAGCAGGCAGGAGGAGCAACCAGTGTTCGAGCGCCCCTAGCGTGAAAAGGCTAGCCAGTAATGCTAGCCGGATAGCGGCCGGATCGCCGAGATGCGCGCTGATGCTCAACCAGAACATAATCGCCAGTAACGTGCAGATAGAAACGCTGGGGCGAAAGAAAGCACTGGGAGGACCAGGTCGCCAGTAACTGGCCAGAAACGCCAGATGAGAGGGGAAGAGATCGACCTGCAATGCGCGCACTCCGTAAAGCACATTGAGTTTGGCGCTCTGTTGCAAGGCCCAGCTCAGACCAAACGTGAGCGGACCAAGCCAATGACTAGCGTCTTGCAACAGCCAGATCAGCAACCCCATTTCAAAGAGAAAGGCCAGCTGGTGATAAAAATGGGTGCCGAGCGCATACAGAAAGCGCTGCACACCCTGGGCATCTGGTGGACACGGCTTGCGACGTGGGCCGGCTAGAATACCACTATAGAAGGCCAATTCGTGCCAGGCCCAGATCAGCAAGCCAGCAATAAACGCGCGATAGGCACCGAGTGCGCTGAGGTCGTGGCGCGTTACGAGTAATTCACTGTGGGCAAAGAGTAATAGCGGCAGGCTCAGAAATACCGCCCATCCGGCTACCCGTTGGCCGCGCCGGTTGAGCCAGATCATGCCAAAGGTCAGGCCGAGCCATAGTGCGACAACTATAAAGAGCGGTAACAGGTAGTAAAAGACGATATCCGTCCAATTCATAGCCTGGCCTTCTGCATACTTTTGCACTAATGTCATAATTGTACACGAAATACAGCCATTCGTGAAGGGAAATATTGGGAGAGCATTAGTGACGGTGCAGCGAGCTGGGCAGTGGCGGTGAGACAAGAAAGAGTCTTAGGGCTAATAATACGGTGCCAGCTTGCGGTGAGGCGGATACCGAAGTCGATTTGCTGCCGCGAGTCCCGCGAGCGGCCCACGGCGACGGGCGATGTAGTGAGAGTCGAGGAAAAGTCTTAGGGCCAACAATACGGTGCCAGCTTGCGGTGTGGTGGATACCGAAGTCGATTTGCTGCCGCGAGCCCCGCGAGCGGCCCACGGCGACGGGCGATGTAGTGAGAGTCGAGGAAAAGTCTTAGGACCAACAATACGGTGCCAGCTTGCGGTGACGCGGATCTCTAAGCCGATTTACCACAGAGATCTGGATCAGGACTGGCACGGAGCCTGACCCGATCACTCCAGTTCATCCCGACGATCGATGCCACCTCGCTTCCAATCCTGGCCCCTACTCACGATACGGCTATGCTGCTTCTTCTTTCCGTTCGCCCAGTTTGCGGTCGAGCATTAGCAAACCAGTGCCATCATCGCCGATCAGTTTCAGATGCTGAATGACCTCTTCAGCGCTCTTCTCTTCTTCGACTTGCTCATCAATAAACCATTTGAGCATACTCATTGTGGCGTAGTCATTTTCTTGCGCCGCCAGAGCATAGATTGCGTGAATAGCCGCTGTCACCCGCCGTTCATGCGCCAACGCATGCTCGAATGCATCAAGCGGCGATGCAAATTCATTCTGCGGCTCATCGATTGGCCCTAGCATTACCCGCCCGCCACGATCATTCACGTAATCAAAGAAGCGGAGGGCATGGTTGCGTTCTTCTTCGCTCTGGATGCGAAACCAGTGCGCAAAACCAGTGAGCGAGAGTGATTCGAAATAGGCAGCAATGGCCAGATAATTGTAGGACGCAGCGTATTCGAAGGCAATTTGCTTATTGAGCGCTTGTTGAATCTGCTCGCTGAGCATACCGTACATCCTTTCACGACATCCCGGTTAGATACAAGGATGATACCACGTCCAGCCAGCGCTGCCCAGATCAAATCTTCAGTCTGATGGCATGCACGCACTATCGCGCTATACTGATTTTATTGTTCCGTGACCTGACTGTAGAGAATGCTATGCTTGATCGCGCAACTATTGCAACCCACGAATCCAACCTGCTCACCCTAATTGCCCGACTCGTCCACGCCGAATCGCCCAGCACTGATAAAGTACTCCTCGACCGTCTAGCTGACGAGTTAGCCGACCTGTTCGCTACTGTCGGTGCCGTAGAGCGAATTCCTAACGTGCAGGGAGGTGACCATCTACGGGTAACAATCACTGCGGCCACTGAACCAACTCTGCCACCAACGTTAGTACTTTGTCACTACGACACGGTATGGCCAGCAGGAACGGTAGCAAACCGACCGTTTACTGTCCACGATGAATTGGCCTTTGGTCCGGGCGCTTACGATATGAAGGCTAGCATTGCGATGATCTTTGCAGCGCTCGGTGGATTTGGCTCACCAGCGCCTAGGCTACGCCGTCCGGTTATCCTGTTACTCACTTCTGATGAAGAGATTGGCAGTCCAACCTCGCGTCCATTGATCGAAGCAACTGCTGCCCAGGCAGCGCATGTACTGGTGCTCGAACCACCGGTTGAGCCGGATGGAGCACTGAAGACAGCCCGCAAGGGTGGCGGTGCATTCCGCGTAACTATCAAAGGCCGCGCAGCCCATGCCGGGGTCGAACCAGAAAAAGGGGCCAGCGCGATAACCGAACTAGCCCATCAGATTCTGGCTGTTAACGCCCTGGCCAATCCCGCCCTTGGCACCACGGTAAATGTGGGTGTAATCGGTGGCGGTGTCCGACCTAATGTGGTGCCAGCTGAAGCCTGGATGGATGTTGACGTGCGGGTGTGGACGCAGGCGGAAGCGGCACGGATTGAGGCTGGTATGGCCGCACTGAAACCTGTTACACCAGGAACGAGCGTAGCGGTCAGCGGCCAGATACGCCGGCCACCGATGGAACGCACACCGGCCAGTGCCGCACTCTTTGCGCATGCGCAACAACTGGCTACGGCGTTAGGATTCACGATTGGCGAAGGCAGCACCGGCGGCGGTAGCGACGGGAATTTCACTGCTGCGCTCGGTATCCCTACGCTCGATGGATTGGGATGTCCTGGCGCAGGGGCACACGCTGAGCACGAGCAGATTAGCCGACCAGGACTGATCGACCGCACAGCGTTGTTGTGTGCGCTGCTAGAGACGTTGTGAGAAGCAGCCCTCGTCTCCTAACCCCGCGCTCGCGATATGAGCGCGGGGCAAACGATTCCCCCATCTTCCCAACACTCCTTCATATCCAGCCCTGCTCTCTAACCAGGGGTGAGCGACAGGGGGCTATAACGCGCCTCACGAACATACACCTCAATTATCACCATCCGAGCGGCACTCTGTCGGGGCGGGAGACAATGACTATTGCGCACCCTCCAGTGCCCATATTCTCAGGGGCACACTCATACACCAGCTTAATCTCTCGATCACTTCAGCTTAATAATCTTTGTCTATATTTGTAGATGCAAAATCGGTTTGCAGGAGGAATAAAGTACTATGCATCTGCGAGTATTGACCACGATCGTCACCGTCGCACTCTTGATAGGTGCGTTCAGTCCACTATCGGCGCAGGCCACGCCCGCAGCGCCGACTTTTACGCTCCGCGGCACTTACACAACGGGTCTCGGTAGCCTCTCGGGTGAAACCGTCGCAGTTGGTCGTCATCGCATGTACATCACCAACAGCACGGGTAATTCACTCGACATCGTTGATCTGAGCACGATTAGTGACCCTGTCCGGATCGCGCGTATCGATCTTTCACCCTATGGCGCCGGGCCAAATAGCGTCGCGGTGCGCGGGAATCTGGTGGCAGTCGCAGTCGAAGCCAATCCGAAGACTGACCCGGGCCGAGTTGTCTTCTTTGACACCAATGGACGCTATCTCAACCACGTTACGGTCGGTGCATTGCCAGACATGCTGACGTTTACCCCCAATGGCCGTCTGCTACTAGTTGCAAACGAGGGTGAGCCGAACGACGATTACACCATAGACCCGTATGGCACGATCAGCGTTGTGCCGGTGAGTGGCAATATTCGCCGCTTGAGCGATCACGATGTGATCCATATTGGTTTCAGCGAATTTGAGGTTGGCGGCGCCTATCGCGATCACTTTGATCCAGCGACCCGCATTTTCGGGCCAACTGCTAATCACCCTGATGCAGTGCAGAAAAACCTGGAACCGGAATACATTACAGTGACGGCAGACAGTCAGTTCGCCTACGTTACGCTGCAAGAAAACAATGCGATTGCGAAGATCGATCTCCGTTTCTTCTGCATCGAATGGGTGCGATCACTTGGGCTGAAGGATCACAGTGTCGAAGGGTATGGATTAGATGCCAGTGACCGCGACAACCGAATTAACATTACCACCTGGCCGGTCTTTGGAATGTACCAACCGGATGCGGTTGCCAGCTATAAAGTGCGCGGGCAAACTTATCTGGTCACGGCCAACGAGGGCGATGCCCGTGATTATGCCGGCTTTAGCGAAGAGGTGCGCGTCGGCTCTAGTCGGTACCAGCTTGATCCAACTGTCTTCCCAAATGCGGCAGCGTTGAAAGTAAACGCGGCGCTCGGTCGTCTCACGGTAAGTAACGCGAGTGGCGACATTGACGGTGATGGTGACTTTGACCAGATTCACGTCTTTGGCGCTCGTTCGTTCTCGGTTTGGGATGCAGAAGGGCAGCTGGTGTTTGATAGCGGTGACCAGATCGAGCAAATTGTCGCGCTGACATACCCATCATTCTTCAACAGCAATAACGATGAGAATAACTTTGACAATCGCAGCGATAATAAGGGGCCAGAACCAGAAGGACTGGCGGTGGGCACGATCGGTCAACGCACGTATGCGTTTATCGGACTTGAGCGACAAGGCGGCGTGATGATCTTTGACATTACTACACCAACAGCGCCGGCTTTTGTTCAATATATCAACAACCGCGATTTCAGTGGTCCAAGTGTTGGGCCAGACAGCGGGCCAGAGATCGTAACATTTGTTCCCGCCAATCGCAGCCCGACCAGACGGGCGCTGGTACTGACGGCAAATGAGATCAGCGGTACGGTCAGTATATACGAAGCGGATCGCTGAACTAGCAGTCGCCGGTTGCGTTCGTCTTGGGTACGATGGTGATGGAAACGGATGCCCTTGGAACCTTTGGCAAGAGAGATTACAATGCATAGGAGGGGTGAACTTCAGGTTCACCCCTCTAGCTCAGCGAATGCGACAGGGCAGAGCACTGTTGCCTAACAGTCTCGCCCTTCTCAAGATGCAAACTCGCTGGCGTGCTCAGTGCTCCCCCGCCACCAGGCCAATGCCAGCCCACCGATAACGTGGAGGGTTAACACACTTATGAAATAGACCGTGTGCGGCCCAGCCGTCTGAGCCGCAGCTGCGGGCGTCAGGATGGTTTCGATCCGGGCAGCGATGAAGGGAGTAAAAAAGTAGAGTGCACCGCAACTAGCTGCAGCCAGGCGCCATTCACGCCGACGTACTGCAATCCAACCTAAAAAGGTAGCGAGTGGCGTACTCAGGACAATCAGCGCCAACCAGCGTAATACTTTTGAATGGTGGTTATCACCAACCACGCTATACGCAGCGATAGCGATCGCCAGGCCAAACATTGCTGCGATAGCGATTGTCAAGGTCGTGCGACTATCACGGATCATGGCAGTTCAGTGCAAACAGTGCAAGCTGAGCTCGACTTGAACGTACAGTTTCTGGATCAATGCCTGTTGCTCAGCGATCGCAGCATCGATCCACGCAACCTGATCTTTGAGTCGGGCTAGAGTCACAACATACCGCTGCCGCAATGCCCCCTTGTCATCTCCGGTACACAGTGGTGCACTTTGCTGCTGCAAATGCTGTTGCCGTTGGAAAATATCTTGTCGCTCCTGTTCGTAATAGGCAATCGTTTGTTGCGCCTCATCGATCTGTCGCAAAAGATCCAACACTCCCTTTAAGTGCTGCATAGTGGCATCATTTACGATGCGCTCACCCAACAGTCGCTGTAACACTTCACCGGCGAGACTGCTGACGTGCACACGGCGCGAGAGCTAGCAGCGCTGGCAGATGGTTAGCCCAGTCCGACCCGGAGTGGGCGTCCCGACACGCCAGCACATCAGATGATCATCCACTGAAATCGGCGGCGGGGTATCTATCAGCTCGTAGTCAAGATAGCGCGGATGCTCGATCGCAACTATGCATGGCGTAGCCAGCGTACCGGTGGTAGCGTAGTGTTGATCATCGATCAGATCCTCATCGATAATCAGATCCCTTACTGACAGCCCCATACTTTGCAACCGACGTTCGCTGCGACTGGTTTTGGTGACGGTAACGCCTAACAGCGTAGAATAGATTGAATTTAGCACCAGCGCGGGTAAAGGGCAGCACTGCCTCACCAGCGGATTCGCGTTTCATCAATACTATGGCTGGTCCACGTTCGAGGGTCAGACCAGTTTCGTTGCTGAGACGTCGGCTGGCTAACGGGTAGCGACCCTTGATCGATCACCAACAGGCTCTTCAAAACATCGTCCATTGCGGTAGTGGGAAAACTGAGAGTCAGCCTTTCCCCACTAAACGTGCCACGACATTCGCAACAGCCAACGCCGTGCTTGTAGAGCACGATCCAGCGCATGGGCAGATTGATCAGGGCGTCTCCTTGGGGGGCGGCATTTCGATCCGAACTGGGTTATAGGCAGTATAGACGAGGCGGCTGAAATCAGCAATAGCGCCGCCCAGCAACGTATCAGGCCATGCAGACTGGTTGCCAAGCGGTTTATAGACATACACTGCCAAGACATAATCGCCACCCGGAGAACGAACGATACCAACATCAGCCTGGGTATGTTCAATCCAACCCGACTTGTGCTCGACCCGGACATCAGGCGGCAATCCGGCTACCATGCGGGTAGTATCGGCATTTTCCGCCAGCAGATCGAGCATCTCCTGGCAGCGATCCGGGTTGAGGAGAGCAAACTTTTCGAGCAATACCCCCGTACCACGAGCGCACTCATCGATCATCCGGTAGACCTGGGCCATAGCGTAAGGTGTCGCCCGCAGAGCGCAACCGGTTTCAGCGTAGGGTGGTTCACCAACTGGGTCTTTGGGCCCACAGCGATATTTGATATTGTAGAGGCGAATATAATCGATTGACTCGTAAGGTACGTAGAGGTAAAGGTGTTCAAGGCCAAGATCGGCCAGCATTTCACTCATCGCCACCGCACCCCGAAAAGCCCAATCGGTACCGCTGCCGCCAGCACCAGCCGCCAGCAGGTCGTTTGCGGCTAGATTATCACTCTCGATAATCATCTGACGCATGCGCTGCCATTGCTTTGCGGTAAACGTTTCCAGTTTGGTATAGGCGTAAAGCATGATCGCTGTCTTGATCGTGCTGGCGCCAGCAAACACACTGCGCGCGTTCACTGCTACTTCAGCACCTGTCTCCAAGTCGTAAAGATAAACCCCCGCTACTCCATCCCAGGCAGCAGCCATTGCCTTGAGTTGTTCAGCAATCTGTTCAGGCGTGGCACGGGGAACGTCATCGGTCGGCCAACGGGTCAGAAAGATCGGATTAACCGCACGGCCCTGACGAATGAGGCTGCTCACAATTTCCAGCGAGCGCTCGAAATTGATAGCCCGACCGGGTAGGTACGCAAAACTCCGCGACAGTGTATCAGTAGCAGTAATAACAGTTAAGGTTGGCGCAAGAGTTGAAGCAGCAGCAAACATCGTCAGTTGCTCACGCAATGCTGTCTGATCAAACGCCAATTGCAATGGTACCTTTACCGGCATCTGACTGCCAAGCGCAGGGGCAGCCGCTGCCAGTAGCGCAGCAGAATCGACGTGGAGGTCGATTGCAGCGGGTGGGATGGTCTGTGCATACTCGCCAGCGACCAGTTGAACCGGTGTAATTCGTTCGGCCAATGCGGCTGTGAGGGTTGTTTCGGCTTCGGCGAAGGTGAGGCCACCAATCGGAACGCCGGCCACTTCTGTGCCATCGGCATAGACTGGAAGCGGTGTGGGCGAGGGGATCGGCGTCACTGTCGGCGACAGTGACACCATGGCAGCTGCTGGTTCGACTGGCGATGACGCCGAGATGGACGATGACGAGATAGACGACGTACACCCGGCAAGAAGCGCCACGCAGAGCAGGGCAGTGGCAAACAAACGGGGCCGGAAGTTCATAGTGACAATTACTCTCCTCAATACACTGGTAGGAAGGAACTGAGTACTGACAGTCCAGAACTGCAACGTGCCAGCGTGGGCCAACCCAGGTTTAGCTATCAGGCTCAAGATAGAATGTGAGCGGGTAGCCAGCCTCGCGGGCGACATGATGAGCCTGATAGACGCGATCTTGCGCCTCTTGAAACGGCAATACCGTCACTAATGCGCGCCCTTCATAGTGGGCAGTCAACATGACCTGGGTGGCGCGGGCCAGGTCAAGGTCGAAGAAGATGCGCAGCACAAGCACGACAAAATCCATCGGTGTTACATCGTCGTTCTCGACGATCACGCGGTAGGGACGTTCCAGTTCCTCATCACTAGCAACTGTGAACGTGACGGTAGGCCGCACGACGACTGCTGGTTGCTCAGTTGACATGGGCAGCTCCGTCGGTTTCAGCGAAGACCAACACCTGGTGGCAGTATAACATAAAGCGTTACTTCTCTCGGTGCTGACGACGTCGTTTCGCCGCTAGTAGTGCTGCAATTTGTTCTTCGTCGGTGCGGGCACCAATGGATGACGCTGGTAGCGACGCTGACGGTGGCACTGGCGGCGCCGCTGATTGCCGATTGGATACCCGTTTCGGGAATAGGTTGGGTAGGCGAATGAAGAGGCGACGCAGAGCCACATCGAGAGGCAACAAGATCAGCGCCAACCAGAGCAAAGGGAACACCATCGGCCAGACTTCGTAGACAGCCCGAGTAGTTGGCGCAAAGGCAGCAGCTGGTGGTGCATCAATTTGGCCGCCGGTCAGGCGAGCGATCTCAGCTAGCAACTCAGGATTGGCAGCCAGCTGACCGTACTCGGGCGAGTAGCTGATAGCAAAACCAGCTCTCGTACTACCGACGGGCTGACCATCTTGATCAGTGGCGCTCACCTGCACGAAATAGGCGCCGGTTTGATCGAGCGTCACTACAGCACGATAACGACCAGGGGCAATCTGGGAAAAAGTGAGCTCAAAATGTGAGGTCAGACTGCTAAGCCGGCTCTGAATTGCGCCCAAGGTAAGGGGAAAGCCACGTTCATCAAGCGCGATCAGATCAATCTCGACTTGATTGGCCAATACAGTTGTCGTGAGCGTTAATCGTTCGCCACCCGACGTTGGCAACGCCTCGCTGACCAAATTGGCGGCAAAACGGGGAAATTCGGGCCAGGCAAGCCAATCGATTGCCCAACGACCGCTGAGATCGCTCGTCCAGGCGAGAACACGTCCCAACCCGATTTGGGCTACAGCTAACAACGGTGTACCATCGTTAGCTACCAGCAGCGAGCGAGCAGTCGGACGATGATCAACAGCATTACGTCCACGGAGTGGTGGAAGCGCTTTCAGATCGCGTAACCACGGGGTTGGCAGAGCGAGTGCCGGCACAAACAGCTCTTCGATCAGATCACGATTAGCGACGCGCACCGTCTCCTCGAGAAAGATCTGGGGCAACTCACTAGCCTGTTTCGCCAAATAGTACTTCCCACCACCGATTGCAGCCACTTGTTCTAGTGCCGGATCAGTATCAAGACCAATCGCGATTGCACTTACAGTTACACCTTGCGCCCGTAGATCAACAACCAGATCGGTATATTCGGTTGCCGACACCCCATCGGTCACCAAGATGATATGCCGAATTCGCGCATCAGCGGTAGCTATCGTTTGAGCAGCGAGCTCCATGCCACTGCGAATATCGGTGCCGCCACCAGCAACCAGACGATTGAGAGCGGTTTCAATCGTAAAGAGATCGGGAAGTGGCTGCAACGGTAACAGCGTATCGGAAAAGCTGTCAAAAGCGATGATTGCTAGTTGATCGCTCTGAGATAAACCAAGACTAGTCTGATAAACGGCCTCACGAGCCAGATCGAGCTGGGTGCGTCCATCCGCAACCGGGCTTGCCATACTTGCACTGCGATCGATCACCAACACTAGGCCCAGATTAGGTCGTTCTTCACGCAACGGTGGATCGAGCATTACCGGTAAAACTGACTCGAGTAACGAGCGTCGCCAGCCGCCAGCGCCAAACGATTGTGGACCACCGATCACAAGTAAGCCACCGCCAAGTTCGCGCACATACGTAATCAGAGCGTTTTGCAGGCTAGTAGCAACGGCCTTTGCTGGCGTATCGAACAAAGCGATCGCATCAAACGCGCGCAATTCAAGCGGATTGGTCGACACCTGCGCCGGAGATTGCACTGTTACCTCCAAGCCAGCTGCCCGCCAGGCCGCCACCAGTGCTGCCGACTGATCCTGGTCAACGGTTATTAGCAGCACACGTGGCGGTCCGCTGACGAAGGTAAAGGCCAGAGCGCGATTGTTTACTGGCTGGGTATCAAAGGGAGCAATTAATAGCGCTTCAAACTGATGAAAACCGGGCGCGCCAGCCGAGACAGGAAGTGGAATCTGGTTCAAGCCTACCGTCAGATCAACCGGAATCGTGCTCAGCAACTCGCCATCAACAATCAGCTGCACCGTGGCTGCTCCAGCCACTTCACTTTTAACCTGCATGACCAGAGGAATAACTTGATCAACGCTGGCCGTGGTAGGTGCGATCAAAGCTGTAACTACCGCATCTGGCCCGTGGTCAGCCATCAGGCGAACCACATCGATTGGCACACCCCGTGCTGCCGCGATCCGAGCCGCAACAGAGGCATCACCATCATTTTCGCCACCATCGGAGAGCAACACCAGCCGTTGATGCATTGTACTAGGGAGGAGAGCCAGGCCAAGCTGAACAGCATCAGCGATATTGGTACGCGAGGTAATAACGAAGCGTTCGATCCGATCGAGCGAACGAGGTGGTTCCATTACCCGTTCAACCACTGCGCGCGCACCGAAAACGACTACCGCCATACGATCAGTGGGATCAGCGGCAGCAACAGCTTGCGCAATATAATCGAGCGCCGCCGTCTGTTGCGCCGGGGCGACCGAGTCACTGACGTCGATCAAGAAGACGGTTGCCGTCGCATGTACTGGCTGTCCGACTTGCAATCCAGCCAGCGCCAAAACTAGCGCTGTCAACAAAAGCAAGCGGGTCACAACTAACGCTACCAGGCGCACCCAACCCATGCGCCGACGTAGATCGGCACGGCCAAACCATATCAACCAGAGCAGAGGTAGCGCGAGCACAAACAACCATAGTGCTGACGGCTCAATCACACTAACCACGGTCAGCTCCGTTCAAGAGCAGCGGTCGCATCACCAATAGCCTTTGCGGCCTCACCGCAGCAGGATCATTGTTCAACGCGCACCACCACTAGGGTCATATCGTCACGCACGGTATGATCTTCGCTAAAGGCCTGCACTTCTGCCAGAAGGCGATCGAGCAAACTGGCGGGTGGTAGATATCCCCAATGGCGCACCAAGCGTTCGAGACGGTCGAATCCAAAGAGCTCGCGGCGCGCATTTTGTGCTTCAACAATGCCATCAGTGCAAAAGACCAGCGTATCACCAGGTGCCAGATCGAGTTCGATCTGATTATAGCGAGTATTAGGCAGCACGCCTAACGGTAATGCACCGGCAGTTTCCAGGAACGACGTGCGTCCATCGGCGTGCCGCAAGAGCGGCGCAAGTTGACCAGCATTCGCTAATGTCAGCCGATGCTCAATTGGGTCAATTAATGCATATCCAAGCGCCACAAACGCATTACGAGGTACATCATCAACCAGCCAGCGATTCGTTTCGGCCAGAACCAGGCGAGGCAGTTCATGATTACGGGCCTCAGAGCGAGCAGTCGAACGGGCAACTGCCATTAACATCGCGGCAGGCAGCGACTTACCGCTCACATCGCCGACGATCACACCAATGCGTGAACCAAGATCGATCACATCATAGAAATCGCCACCCGTTTCGCGGGCTGGGATACAGCGAGCAGCGACACTAAGTCCCGGACAGGATGGCAGTTCGCGCGGGAAGAGCTTTGACTGAATCTGACGTGCAATCGCCAGCTCTTGTTCAACACGCGTCACCGACTGCTGGTAGAGCTGAGCATTTTCGATAGCTAGTGCCGCATGATTGGCAAATGCCAGCGCTACATCCAGATCACGATCGTTGAACGCATAGCGACGGTAAGAGTCGATATTCAGCACGCCTAGCACGCGCCCTTTGGCGATCAGCGGCACACCCAGCCAGGTCAGAATATGTTCCCCCATATCACCGGGTGGCCAAATCGTACTATCAGGTGGCGCGACGATCAGCAACGGCCGCCGCTCACGCACCACCCGGCCAGCACCACTATCAGTGACTGGCAGAGTACGACCGATTGGTGTCTCGTCAGACGGCCAACCGCTGGCCGCGGCGATCCGCAAGATCTGATCGTCGAGGAGCATAATGGTAGCGGTGTCGTAATTAATCACCTTGCGCAATTCGGCCAACACGAGCTGAAGCACCTCGTTAGGGTCAAAACTCGAACTGAGGACCCGGGCCACTTCGCGCAGCGTTTCGGCAGTGCGCCGTTGTTCTTGTTCAGCGGCGAAGAGCAGCGCGTTTTCGTAAGCCGAGGCCACCGACGTGGCGACTGTCATCATCAAATCGAGCTCTTCGATGGTATACGAACGCGGTTCGCCGAAGCTGTCAAACGAGATTGACCCAAATACCTGGTCGCGACTGATTAACGGCACCACCACCAGTGAACGTACCCCCAGAGCCCGCCACTGGTCACGCGACATTGCTGCACGTGGGTCGGTCTCGATATCGAGAATCACCTGCGGACGGCGTGTTGCACGTAACACATCAACCAGCGGATTGTCGCGCAAATTGATCTTCAGACCAACGAGATTGATCGGCGGATACTCAGCCACGACTTCGCCAGTTTCGTCATTGTGGAAAACGACCAGACCGGTATGGTCGGCCCAGAAGAGCTGGGCCAGTTCGCGAACGGCAATATTTAGAATCGCCTGTTGATCAAGCCGGGCAGCCAGCAAGCCGGCAATCCGATTGACCAACGCCATCCGCGCGGCCTGTTGTTCAGCTGCAATCGCATGAGCTTGGGCAGACTGAAGCAGACGTGCATTCTCGCGAGCTTGCTGCTCGCGCTCTTCAAACAACTGCACCTTCTGCACTGCCAGACTGATCAAACTGGCAATTTGAGCGAGAAACTCAACCGTGCCATCATCGTATTGGTACGGACGTTCGTCTTGCAAGACCAGCACGCCGATCGCCGCCTCATTATGCGCCAGTATCGGCACCCCCACCCACGATCGCATAAGATGAGCCGAACCAATCGGGTGGGGTTTCACACCCATAGCTTCGATCCGTGACCGTTCAACAGTCAGATCATCAAACCGCAGCGACTGCCGATGTGAGAGCAACCAATCGGACAAGGAACCAGGTGGTGTTCGGTGACCGATCAGATCATCGCCCAATGACCGATTATGTTCGGCAAAAATGGCATACTGGACGATACGCGAGACCGGATCACACAACAGCAGGTAGAAGACTGAGGCGGTGGTCAAATCGAGCACAATCTGGCGGGTCTCTTGCAGAATGCGGTTGAGGTCGTAAGAGGCTGCTACCAGCGTCCCAATCTGATTGATGGCCTGCAACTCGGCGATCTGGCGATTCCGCCGGGTGAGAAGGATCACATTTTGCACGTGGAGCGACAATTGTGCCGCAACATTACCCAGAAAATCCATATCGCGCGGGGTAAAGGCGCCTGATCGATAACTCTGAACGCTGACCATACCAATAGCGCGTCCATCGCGATCCAGTAAGGGCCAGCCCATCCATGAACGAGCAGTGCGTTCAACGCCGATAGTGACCCCTTCGACATCGGGCAATGACGTAATTTCGGTCGGCAGATCGCGCAAAAAGACCGGTTGGCGCGTGCGCAAGATATAGGCAGTCAGCGAGCGCGGCGGTGGTGGCTGACTGATCCAGTACGTATAAAGCTGACCCTCATCAAGGGTGATGCCATCGCTGATCAGATGGCGCACCGGATCATAAATAACCATGGCAAAGGCATCAAAGGCGATACACGCCTGCATTTCCGTAGCTACACGCCCTAAGAGATCGTGAGCAGTTTGCACTGTGGACGCGGCCAGACTAATCTCACGCATAGCGCGCAGCTCGGCGATCTGGCGTTCACGCTCTTTGGTCAGCCGGTGATGCTCGATCAGGATCGCAATCTGGTTTGCAGCCGATTGGGCCAGCGCCAATTCATAGGGTGCAAAGTCACGGGGTGCAAATCCAAAGAAGCTAAGCACCCCTAACACACGCCGACCGATAACCAAAGGCAGATTGATAGTCGACTCGAACCGAGGGAAGAGGTGGAGCGGAAAACGGCCAGCATCGTGTAGATTGTACCAGTCCCGATTGACGATCCGCGGTTGGATCTGTTGTACGACTGTACGCAGTGGACTGATTTCTACTGGTAGGTGGCTGGTCTGTTCCACATACGCTGATGTAAAACCACGTTGCGCGCCCAGCACCAACAGCGTGCCAGTTTCATCTAGCAGACGCACATTCCCAGCATCGAAGCGCAAGGTCGTAATGGCAATCGCCAATGCTTGATCGAGCAGCTCCTCAAGCGGTCGTGGATCAACCAGCGTAGAGGCCAGCTCGCGCAGGGCATTCAGCTCTTCCCGGCGAGCCGCCAGTTGCGCCGTCAGCTCACGGCTCAACCGTTCTTGTTCAGCCACCAGCACCGCATTTTCTAGTGCCAACGCAATCACATTGGCTACTCGTTGGAGCAGCTCAAGCGTTTCTGGTGAGTAAAGATTGGGCTGGTAGCTTTGTAAAGAAACGACCCCAACCACTGTCTCGCTGATCATCAACGGTACACCGATCCACGACCGGGAGAGTTTCGAGGTATTACCAAAGGGGACTGGTGGCAGGCTGGAGTCGCGTTCATGCAGCAGATCGCGGAAGAGCAGTGGCTCACGGCGGCGCACAATAAGGCCGGTCAGGTAGCCATACTCGCGATCTTCGAGATATTCAATCTGACCCTCATCGTACAACAGCACTGCTTTGAATAGTTCGGGCTGTTCATCGCAAAACGCCAAATAACAGGCGTCAAAATCGAACACTTTATGCAGCTGTTGGACGATAGTTTCAAAAATGACGCGCAGCGGTGGGCGATGACGCGCCGCCAAACCTATCGTGTACAGCGCAGATAGAATCTGCTGGTCACGTTCTTGCTGGCGACGAAGTGCATCGCGTTGGCGTTCAAGATCTCCTATCAATTGGCGACGACGCGCCATACGGGTCATTGGGCATAATCCTATGGATAATCCTATGGATGACAAGTAACAAACGGTACATTACAGACAGTTGCCGGCTGTCCAGCCACAGTAACAGCAGTGTCAGCTTCGGCATAGGCACTGCGGAGGTAAGCTAACCCGATCCAACCGTAGCGTGGCGAGTTAACCAGGCTGGTCAGAGTGCCAACCTCTTTCCCATCGGCCAATACCGGAGCTGGTAACGATTCTGGCGGCGCTGACAGGCGAAGACCACGCAACTGTTTCGCGATCCGGCCGCGGCTTTCCATGCGGGCAATAATCTCTTGACCAACATAACAACCTTTTCGGAAGCTGACTGCTTGCCACAGATTTGCTTCCAATGGAATGTAGTCAAGAGTGATTTCGCGCCCAAAACGTGGATAACCGTGTTCCACTCGCGCAATCTCAGCGGTGGCAGCATCGAGCATGAGCGCACCTGCGGTAGTCACTGCCTCGAGCAAGGGAGCGGCACCTGAGACTGGCGGGAAAAGAGTGTAGCCATCGCCACCGAGTGGATCGCAACGGGCCACCAGTATATCGTGCTCGCGCCAACGGCCACCAGCAATACCATAGCGTGGCAGATCGACTGGTAAACCCAGTTGCTGTATGATCTGGTGAGCCTGTGGCCCATACACACCAAGCTGACCCAATTCAGCCTCGGCCACCGTTACCTGGTCGTTGAAAAAGATATTCTTGCGCAGATGGCGTATGATCGCCGCACCATGACCAGGCCCCGTTTCGAGCAACAGCGCATCGGGCAGAGCATATACGCGCAAAAGGTCGATCATCCGCCCGATAGGGGTGGTCAAGACGGTCAAGGTTCCTTGACCAGGCTGCAACTGCTCGATATGGTTGGTGGAAAGGCGATGAAGTAGGGCAGCCCGATCGCGTCCACGCATCCAGATCCGGCCCCGGTCTATTTCATCAACAACCACTGCGCGAGCGTAAATTGCCTCGTAGGTTGCGATAGCACTAGTATTCATACAGGTTTGGTCACATTTGGATCATACAGCATTATTACTCTTGTATTGTAGCATGCTCAAGGTCAGCGATGGTGTCTTACCAGGCGTAACTGCATACCATAGCGCGGACGCAAGGTAATCCCCGTTTGCAACACCACTGGATGGTGAGGCACGGGCAGGAAACGCCAACGCTGCGCCAGCGTTGCCAACACCAGCACACCTTCCATCCAGGCAAACGGTTCACCAATACAATTGCGTGGCCCGCCGCCAAAGGGGAAGAACGCAAATCGGGGCCGTGTCGCTTGCGCTTCCGGAGTATGGCGCAACGGATCGCAGCGGTACGGGTCGGGGAAGAAGCGCGGATCATGGTGAATCAACCATGGACTCATAATCACGATCGTATCAGGGCTTACCCGCACGTCACCAATTGTCACTGGCGCAATCGCCCGTCGTCCAATTAGCCATGCTGGCGGGTACAGGCGCAGCGCCTCTGCAAAGAGCCATTCGGTGTAGCGCAGCGCTGGCAGATCAGCAACCGTTGGCATGCGGCCATCGAGGACTGTGGTAAGTTCAGCAGTAACTGCCTCGGCAATGGGCGGATGCTGTGCGATCAAATACAATGCCCACGTCAATGCCTGTGCAGTCGTCTCGTGACCGGCTAAGAACAGGGTAAGCAATTCATCGCGCAACTGAGTATCAGTCATTCGATAACCATCACCCTCGTGATCGACAGCCATTATCAAGAGTGAGAGTAGGTCGTCCCGCTCATGGGGATCACGACGGCGCTCGGCAATCATTCGATAAATGATGGCATCGAGCCGCGCTTTCACCTGCTGGAAGCGGCGCACTGGGGGTAAAGGCAGTGCAAACAACCAGTCAGCGAAGGGCAAGACCGCCAGGTCGAACATTGCCACCAGATCATGCATAGCGGCAAAAACTTCATCGGCATCAGCGGCGGTATTAGCGGAAAAGAGGGTGGCCCCCACTATCTGCAACGTTATTGCCTGCATCTCCCGACTGATGTCAAGTATCTCGCCATCAACCCAGCGCGCACTCCGCTCTGCAGCTGCCATAACCATCGCTTCACCGTAGGTGGCGATACGCTGGCGATGAAACGCTGGCTGGATCAACCGACGCTGACGCAGATGCAACTCACCTTCACTAGTGAGCAAACCCTCACCGAGCAACCGTTTGGCCCGTTCCAATACGCGCCCCTTCACAAAAGCGCGTTGCTGTGTCACCAACACTTCGCGGATGAGCAGCGGATGGTTGACGAGCAGCATCAATTGGGGCCCGAGCCGAAAGGGCACCAGATCACCGCGCGTTGACAAGTCGTGCAACAAGGTAAGTGGATCACGACGAAACTGCTGCAAGGTGCGCAGAGCAGAGGGCGAAAGGCGCTGCATCATTATCGTCTCCGGCAAGCTAGTTTATATAGCGACGATCATACCACGCTTAGTAGATCGTAATGGATGCTGCACAGCGTCAACGGTGCGTGAAATTTATAACAACTCTGTGCTATACTATACCCACTGGCGAAGTTTTAAGAAATATTGTCAGCCTGATAGGTTGGCGATGGGGGAAGGCATGAGTGTGACAGGGCGACTAGCAGGAAAGATTGCGCTCATTACCGGCGGGGCCGGCAACATTGGCAGTGAGATGACCCGTCGCTTCCTCGCCGAGGGTGCGACCGTGATCATCAGTGGGCGCAACAGCGCCAAACTGGCCAGCCTGGCGGATCAGATTCAGGCCGAAACGGGTGTACCTGCCAAACGGATCGATTTGGAAGTGATGGATGGCAGCAACCCGGCAGCAGTACGCGCTGGCATCGACGCAATCATCAGTCGGCATGGACGGATCGACATTCTGGTCAACAATGCAGGGAGCGCTGGCGCGCAACGTCGACTGGCTGACATTCCTCTCAGCCCAGCGGATCTCGGCCCCGGCGCTGAAGAGACATTGATCGATAGCGTTGCTAATTTGCTGGGAATGAGTTGGCACCTCATGCGTGTGGCAGCGCCGCATATGCCAGCTGGTAGCGTCATCATCAATGTCTCAACCATCTTTTCGCGCGCTGAATATTACGGACGCATCCCGTACGTCGTACCGAAAGCGGCGCTCAACACACTCTCCCAGATTGCTGCGCGTGAACTCGGTGCGCGCGGCATTCGCGTCAATACGATCTTCCCGGGACCGATCGAAAGTGAGCGGATCCACACAGTGTTTCAGCGAATGGACGAATTAAAAGGCCGTCCAGAGGGCGATACAGCGAGCCAATTTATTTCTACCATGCGGCTGTACCGGGCCAACGATCATGGTCAGCTAGAACGGCGATTCCCAGCGATTTGCGATGTTGCTGAAGCTGCAGTTTTTCTCGCCAGCGATGAATCGGCGGCACTCACTGGTGAAACAATTGAGGTAACGCATGGTATGGAGCTCCCAGAACGGAGCGAAACCACGCTGCTGGCCCGTACTGATCTGCGCACCATTGATGCCAGCGGACGCACGACCTTGATTTGTGCTGGCGACCAAATAGAAGAAGTGATGGCGCTTGCTGGTATGCTCCGTACTTGCGGCAGCGAAGTAATTATTGGGTTCCGCTCGGACGCTGCGCTTGAACAGTTCGAGCAGGCCATCAACGAGAGCCGGCGTCTGGCTGGCGATACCTTCGTGCCACCAATCGCGCTTCGGCTCGATCCGCGCGATCCGAGCACGATCGATGCGATCTTCACTTGGGCAAACGAGAACACTGGCGGCATTCATGCTGCAGTTATTCTGCCAGCGGTTGGTCGGGAACCATCTACGCAAGTGATTGAGGTGGACGATGCGCGTGTGATGACCTTCCTGGCTGAAGAGATCGTCGGCTCGATCGTCATTGCCAACCGGCTAGAGCGCTACTGGCAGGCGCAGCGGCTGACAGCGGGGGCGCGCGCACGTGGGCCGCGGGTCATTTTCCTCTCGAATGGTGCCGAGGCAGGTGGAAATGTGTATGGCCAGATTCAGTGCGCGGCGATCGAGCAGTTGATCCGGGTCTGGCGGCATGAATCTGCTCTCGATTACGAACGTGCGGTTGCGGCTGGCGAGCATGTCTTACCCCCGATCTGGGCCAACCAGATTGTACGCTTTAACAACCGCAGCCCCGAGGGATTGGAATTTGCCTGCGCTTGGACAGCACAGCTATTGCATAGCCAACGCCACATCCAAGAGATTACCTTGACGACGCCGTGCGACATCAAGGCTACCACCGGTGCACGCAGCGCCTCGGTCGGCTGGGCCGAGAGTCTGATTGGCTTGCACTTGGGTAAAGTGGCGCTGATTACAGGTGGCAGCGCTGGCATCGGTGGACAAATTGGACGCTTGCTGGCGCTAAGTGGAGCACGTGTAATGTTGGCGGCACGCGATCATCACAAACTCGCCCAGATGCAGGCGCTTATTCAGGCCGAGCTGGCCGAAGTTGGCTACACCGATGTGGAAGAACGGGTGCAGATCGCGCCTAACTGCGATGTCAGCAGCGAAGCGGATCTGGTTGAGTTGGTTGAACGCACCCTAGCCGCCTTCGGTACCGTTGATTATCTCATCAACAATGCAGGCATCGCGGGCGTTGAAGAGATGGCGATCGACATGCCCGTTGAGGGCTGGCGGCACACTCTCGCGGCTAATCTGATCAGCAACTATTCGCTGATGCGCAAGCTAGCTCCCTTGATGAAGAAACAGGGCAGCGGCTATGTACTCAACGTCTCGTCGTACTTCGGCGGTGAAAAAGATGCAGCCATTCCCTATCCCAACCGCTCGGACTACGCGGTCTCGAAGGCTGGTCAGCGTGCAATGGCCGAGGTCTTTGCTCGCTTCCTCGGGCCGGAAGTCCAGATCAATGCAATTGCGCCAGGGCCGGTTGAGGGCGACCGTCTACGCGGCACCGGCGAGCGACCGGGTCTGTTTGCCCGACGGGCGCGGTTGATTCTGGAAAACAAGCGCCTGAACGAGCTGCATGCGGCACTCATCGCAGCAGCCCGGGCCAACACACATTCGATGCGCGAACTGGTGGAATTTCTCTTGCCCAACGACGTGGCAACGCTAGAACAGAACCCTCAAGCCCCAGCACCTTTACGCGAACTGGCTAAGCGGCTGCACAGCGAAGGCGATCCGGCGGCTTCATCGAGTAGCGCCTTGCTCAACCGCTCGATTGCCGCCAAACTACTGGCACGGTTGATCAATGGCAATTATGACTTGCCCAACGACATCTTCGCTCAGTTGCCAACACCGCCGGATCCCTTTTTCACCCGCGCACAGATTGACCGCGAAGCACGCAAGGTGCGTGACGGCGTTATGGGAATGCTCTATCTGCAACGGATGCCGACAGAGTTTGATGTGGCGATGGCAACGGTCTACTACCTTGCCGACCGCAACGTCAGCGGTGAAACGTTCCATCCCTCAGGTGGGTTGCGATACGAACGCACGCCGACCGGTGGTGAATTGTTTGGCGTTGCCACACCCGAGCGGCTGGCCGAGCTCGTTGGAGCGACGGTTTACCTCATAGGCGAGCATCTGACCGAACATCTGAACTTGCTAGCCCGCGCCTATCTCGAACGGTACGGCGCCCGCCAGGTGGTGATGATTGTCGAGACCGAGGCAGGAGCCGAGACGATGCGCCATCTGTTGGCTGATCATGTAGCGGCTGGCCGCATCCCCATTATTATCGCTGGGGATCAGATCGAAGCTGCGATCGACCAAGCAATTGCCAATTACGGCCGACCGGGGCCAGTAGTTTGCACCCCCTTCCGTCCGCTACCTACTGCCCCCTTGGTAGGGCGAAAAGACAGCGACTGGAGCACAGTGCTGAGTGAAGCTGATTTCGCCGAGCTGTGCGAGCATCAACTAACGCATCACTTCCGGGTAGCGCGCAAAATCGCCTTAAGCGATGGAGCCACGTTGGCACTGGTAACACCGGAAACGACGGCTACTTCGACTACCGAACAGTTTGCGCTGGCTAACTTCGTGAAAACGACCCTGCATGCCTTTACGGCCACAATCGGCGTGGAGAGTGAACGTACTGCGCAGCGGATCTTGATCAATCAGATCGATCTCACCCGACGGGCACGAGCAGAAGAGCCACGCGATCCGCGTGAACGCCAACAAGAGCTAGAACGGTTTATCGATGCGGTCATGCTGGTAACTGCACCCCTACCGCCGGAGGTCGACACGCGCTACGCTGGCCGCATCCATCGCGGACGAGCGATTACGGTTTAAGCCAATTTTGTAATTAATACCATGAACGTGGAGTCACTATTCGTGTGGACTCCACGTTCGTTTTGTAACCATGCAGAAAAAACTCTTTGCACTTTCTATAATCACACGCGTTATCTAGCGCGTATGAGCGCGACATTCTTAGTAAAAAGTGTTGACCATTGCTGGTATCCATGCTAGAATAGGCGCGATTACCACAGAATCCTGATCGCTGCCTTCAGGCGGGAGTAAAAGGAAGGACAGGTCATGGCGGATCCCGAAAGCATTTTGCAGCTTGGCATTGAAGCCGCGCGAAAAGGGGAGAAGGACGAGGCGCGCCGACTCTTCCGCCTGCTAACTCGCGAACAACCAGAGAATATTCAGGGTTGGCTCTGGCTCGCTGGCGTAGCAGAGAATCGTGAAGAGCGTCAAGCTGCACTTGAGCAAGTCTTGCGCCTTGATCCAGCAAACGATATGGCCTTGAAAGGATTGCAGGCGCTCGGAGTAAGCCCCAAACCAGCCGCACCACCTGCGCCCGCTCCTGCACAATCAGCGCCGCCAGCTGCACCCGCAGCAAAACCTCCAGCCACACCCGACTTTGACGACGATGATCCCTTTGCTCAGCTCGACGCGCTATCCGAGGTGATGGCCAATGACACTGGTCCAGTGCGGCGCGAATCGACACCACATCCTGAACCAACGCTTGGCGAGACAGGCGCTAACCAAGCCCCAGCAGAGCCGCCATCACGTTCTGCGCGACCGAGTGAGTCGTCGTCACGACCTAGCCGCCCTAGCACCAGTTGGGCCCGCGGGAGCAACAAGCCGACTAAACCGGCCAAACCAGCGCGGAGCGGTGGGTTTAGTCTAAGCAACCTCTTCCGGCGCTCTGGTCCACCTCGCACTGATGATGATCTGGAGGCTGAAACTGTGCCAGCAAAACGCGGACCGACGCCGCTGACAATAGTGCTACTGGTCATCTTACTGATTGCTTGTATTGGCCTAGGATGGGTTTTCCTGTTGCCACGCAACAATGTAGCGACAACAACACCTGCCCAGGCAACCAGCCAGGCTGCAACCAGCATCGCGGCAACTACAGAAGCTTCGCTGGCACCTACCACGCCACCAGCGCCTGAACCCGAACCGACGGCGGCAGCCGGTGAAACCCCGACTCCCGAACCGACAGCCGCACCTAGCGAAACTCCCCCCCCCGAACCAACGGCAGCAGCGCCGGTGATTGATCCGGCCCAGGCAAATCCGGCCCTGGTAAGCCCAGGTACGGAGTTGACCAGTAACGGGTGGGGCTACGATTTCAACCGACCCACCTACGCTGCACCGATCATCGGACCGCTGAATGGTGTGACCCCAAACAATGGCCGCTTTGTGGTAGTGCTGGCCTTTGTGCGCAATACGACCGGTCAGGATCAAGCGGTACCGCTCGATTTCTTCGTGCTGAAGGATGCACAGGGTCGCGTATGGACACCGCGCCTCGACGCTTCGGATGCGTATGTGATTCGCGGCGTCAATGCCGACCGGAGTCATAGTGAACCGATACCTGCCGATGGCTTCGTCTATAGTGTGGCAATTTTGTTTGATGTAGCGCCCGATGCGACCGATCTGGTCTTCTTTGCCCGAAGTAACCCCGATCAGGGCTGGCTTGTGCTGCGTCGGGTGTGATAATGCGGAGGCTGGGTGGGGGGAAAGCTACCCATCGATCTTGAGCAATGGCTGAGCCGCGGCGCGTTGGCAGCGCGTCGCGGTGATTTGATCGGCGCACGCCGTATTTTTCGTGCTCTAGCCCGGATGGCACCTGACGAACGACGGGTGTGGATCGGCTTGGCTCGCGTGGCCGAAACCGCTGCCGAACGCGAAGCAGCGCTACGTCGCGCCGCATTGATTGTGACGGCTCTACCACCGGTCTTAAACTCGCCAGAGACTGAAACTCCTGTCACGTTGCCACCCGCTCTGCCGCGCACTAACGAAGCGCCAGAAATGGCAACCCAGCCCCCCTCCGCACCAGTCTTGCCACCAGTGAACGCGCCTGCGCGACCTAAGCCCAACTTGCGCTGGCGCTGGTCGGTGATACTGGTTGCTGGCACCCTATTGGGGCTAGGATTCGGCTGGTGGATCCGTCCATCCGCTGCGCCACCATCAGCCACATTGCCGCCCACCTTGTCGGCGATCGGCCCGCTGCCTTCGCCACTGCCAATAGGTCTCAGCGTTGCTACATCGGTGATTCCATCACCCTCGCCACCACCGCCCACACCATCGCCAGCACCAACAGCCTCCCCTGAACCTGATATGCGGGTATTGGGCCAATTGATCTCCCTCGACAACTGGCAGATTGGTTTGCTCAGACCTGATGATGTGGTCTTGATCGACGGCGAGTTAGGTACTATCCGGCCCACCGGCCGGCTGCTGGTTGCTCTGCTGGCAGTCAGCAATGAAGCAGCGACTGACCGCATTTTACCGGCTAGTTTCTTCGCCCTGGAAGATGATGTTGGGCAGCGTTACCGTCCGCTCAGCGGCGCATCGCGCCAGTATCTAGAGCAATTTGGCCGTGGATTGTACGGCGATCTGGCGCTTGAAGATATCTTTACCCCTCAGAGCGGCTTGCGTAGCGTACCGGTGCTATTCGATGTGCCGGCTAATCGCGTACCGGTACGTTTGTGGGCAGGCAATGAAGGATGGTCGCTACGGTGATACGGTGAACAGCCGCTCGAGCACGGTCGGACCCAACGCTGCAGCAACGTGATCGGCCAACTGATCGAACGGATCAACCGGTAGCGTTGGCAATGTGGCGGGTTGCCAGCCAAGCTGCCGTAACCAGCCGCGGCGAAATTCGTCATTAGCAAACAGACCGTGGAGATAGCACCCCCATACCCGACCATCGTGGCTGAGACACCCCTCCTCTTCCTGCGCTGGCGTCTGGCCGCGCCGCACCACCCATAACAACGGTTGTGCAGCGCCCAAGTAGCGACTGTGCCCCAGGTGAATTTCGTAGCCATAGATTGGCGCTGTCCCGGCCCACGGAACGAGCGCCTGGGCCTCGGTTTGAGTGGTCTGTTTTTCAGGAACAAAGATAGTTTCAATTGGTAATAGACCTAAGCCTTCCTCTTCACCGCCATTACCCTCAACTGCCAGTGGATCGCTAATCCGTACACCGAGGAGCTGGTAACCGCCGCAAATTCCAACAATGGGACCGCTAAATTGACGGAGGGCAGTATCGAAGCCGCGTTCGCGTAACCAGCGGCGCGCTGCAAGGGTATGTTTGGTGCCCGGTAAGATTACAGCCGCTGCGCCAACCAGTTCGTTCGGATGATTAATGTAGCGTACCGTCACCCCAGGTTCGCGAGCCAATGGGTCGAAGTCGTCGAAGTTGGCGATAGCTGGTAGATGAATCACCGCAATGGTCAGGCCGGCAGGTACTGGTTGAGGCACCTGTTCCAGAGCCACCGCATCCTCTTCGGGCAGAGCCAGATCTGCCAACCAGGGCACAACTCCCAGCACCGGCAGCCCACTGCGCTCTTCCAGAATACGTACCCCATCGACAAACAACGCTGGATCGCCGCGAAAACGATTCACGATTAGACCTTCGACCAGTGCGCGCTCATCTGGTTCGAGCAGCATAAGCGTGCCGAGCAACTGCGCAAAAATACCACCCCGATCGATGTCTCCCACTAGAAGTACCCGGGCCTGAGCGTACACTGCCACACGCATGTTGACAATATCGCCCGCTTTCAGGTTGAGTTCGACCGGACTGCCGGCACCCTCGGCGATAACTAGATCGTATTCAGCGCGTAGCGCAGTGAGGTTGCGTGTGACCACCGACCACAACATAGCTTTGCGTTGCCAGAAATCGGCAGCATCAAGGGTCCGCCACGGCCTGCCTTCAACAATGATCTGGCTCCGACGCGCACCTTCCGGTTTGATCAAGATAGGATTCATCGCTACAGTAGGAGCAACGCCAGCTGCTGCAGCCTGCACTGCTGTACTGCGTGCAATCTCGCCACCATCGGCAGTGACGGCAGCATTGTTGCTCATGTTCTGCGCTTTGAATGGCGCGACCCGTAGACCGCGTCGGGCTGCCAGCCGACAGAGTGCAGCAACTAGGGTGCTCTTACCAACCGATGAAGCCGTACCGACAACCATCAAAACAGGGGCAGGCATAACAGGTTCCTCAATCGCTAAACATGCGCTCTGAAGACGAACCAGGATCTGGTTGCTTAGGGTTCAACTCGCTGCCAGCAATTCACGCCAGACGGCCACCAGATGTGCATTCTCGGCAGGACGGCGTGGGGCTACGCGCACCCAGTCTGGCAACCCAAACGATGTACAATCACGCACCACACAACCACGACTCAGGAGCTGGCGACGTAGGAGCGCCGCATCGGCACATTGCACGAGCATAAATGGCAGATGGGCGCGCCAGACGTTCAGACCAAGCTGGCGCAGATTGTGCACGAGAGCGTCGCTAGCAGCCCACCATTGCGGCAGCGTAGCTGGCAAAAAATCGGTATCGGCAAGCATGGCTAGCGCTGCAGCCTGAGCAGCACTATTGACACTCCAGGCAGGCTGGTATCGAGCAACAGCCGCAACTAGCGCCGGATCAGCCACCAGATAACCGACACGTAAGCCGGCGACTGCGTAGCTCTTGGTAAGCGAATAGATGCGAATGAGGCGCGCTGGCGTGCCCTGATCGAGCGGATCGTGCGTCGGCTCATCACGACTCAGCGTAAAGTAAGCACGGTCAAGGATCAACCAGCCATCAATGGCCGCACAAGCCGCAGCCAGATCGTGGATAGCACCGATCGATAGCTGGACACCGGCTGGATTATTGGGCGAACAGAGCCATACGAGACGTGGTCGCAATTGTTTGATGGCAGCTATGATAGTGTTAGGATCGGGTTGAAACCCGGCACGAACAGTACTGCGCACTTCCACTACCTGCATATCAGCCAACCGACAAGCGTGCGCATACTCACCATAGGTTGGGGCAACTATCAGAGCTGTGGTGCCAGCGGTTCCCAATGCGCGCGCAGTCAAATGGATCAGCTCGTTGGCACCATTACCTACCAGTACGGCTTCGATACGACACTGGTGACGGAGGGCCAATTGTTGCCGCAGACGCAAGCAACTGCGATCTGGATAGGGCGCCGGATCGAAGGCCTGCAACGCTGCGCGTACAGTGGCAGGCGGACCAAACGGATTGATATTGCTGCTAAAATCGATCAGGTTGGCAACAGTCAGGCCAAGCGCTGTCAACTCGGCTTCGTCAAGTGCGCCATGCGCTACGGTTCCGCTCGATTCCATGTCGCCTCCAACGCACGAAGCTCGACCGGAATGCCGCAGACAACCAAATAGACTGCCATTGCGACGGCAGCCAGTCGCTGGTTAGCCAACCCCAGCAGGTCACGGTATTGCCGGCCAAGCGGATAAGCGGGAACGATGCCCATCCCTACTTCGTTTGTTACGACAATCAGGGTCAGATCGCGCTGCGTGACAACCGCCAATAGGTTATCAAGTTCCTGATTAATAGCCGGCTCAGGATTTGATTCATAAGCCAGCAAAAGATTACTCAACAATAGCGATAGACAATCAAGTACCACTACCGTTCCTGCTGGCAGATCGGCGAGGGCAGCGGCAACATTGGTTGGCACTTCTAGCGTGCGCCACATCGACGGGCGCCGGGCCTGATGGCGAGCAATACGTTCTCGCATCTCGTCGTCACTCGCCGTGGCCGTAGCTACGTAAACCACCTGATCGCTCAGGCGTGCCGCATAGCGCTCAGCACAGCGGCTCTTGCCGCTACGAGCACCACCAGTGAAGAGGATGATCCCGCCCACTGTCTAATTCCTCCCGCTGCTCGAGGCAGCGTCAAATCCATACCGAACGGCTTGGGCGCTAGGCCGAGCATTGCGCCAGGTTGCCGATAGTGTTGCGGCAAAGCGCTGCGCAGCGGTGACAAATCGCCCCGCAGCCTCTGGACAACTCAAGAAGTGGAGATGAATGTACGACGCTAGTGTCTGCCCAAGGACCACTCCCTCGTTGACCAGCTGGGGGCGCATCACATCGGGCAGGCAGACGTACAGTGGCGACAACTCAGGCGGACGCTCGGCCCACACCGAATAGTGAAACTCGTGACCGCGTAGCGTCTCACCAGCCCGCCAGAGCCATGTCTCGGACTGTGCCTTGACTGTGCGGTACCCTAACGTCAAGCGCGCTGTCATGCGTGAACAACCTGGCAACACGCCCGCCATGGGCCAGACCTGACCCTGCTGATCAATTAGGGTTTCGGTGAGATACATCAGCCCACCACATTCGGCGTACACCGGCATTCCGGCAGCTGCAGCAGCGCGGATGGCATTCAGCATCCCTTGATTGGCACTCAATTGAGCGGCGTAAAGTTCAGGAAAGCCGCCACACAGATAGATTGCCGCAACATCTGACGGCAGATCAGAATCGTGCAGTGGACTGAAGAAGACCAGTTCGGCACCGGCGGTGCGCAACAGGTCGAGGTTATCGGGATAGATGAAATTGAACGCTTCGTCGCGTGCGATAGCAATGCGCGGGGATGGACCAGCCGCTGGAGGAATTGGCAACGGTGCAGGTATGCTGAGCGGAGGCGCAGTCGCAGCAATCGCGAGCAATCGATCGAGATCAATAGTCGCAATCACATGATCGGCTACTACGTCAAGCCACTCCTGCCAGCGCCCCGGTTCGGCCACTGGGGTCAGACCAAGATGACGTTCAGGAAGGGTAAGCGCTTCCGCACGTGGCAGATAGCCTAACACCGGCACGCCTACTTCCTGTTCGATCGCAGTGCTGACCAACGTAGCATGGCGCGAACTACCGACTCGATTGAGGATAACGCCACCAATTTGCAGTCGCCGGTCAAAATCGCGTAAACCGGCAATCAAGGCAGCAGCAGTGCGGGCCATGGCGCGCGCATCGAGCACGATAATAACCGGTGTCGTCGTTAGGCGGGCGATGTGCGCACTACTACCGGTATCGTCATCACCGGCGTAACCGTCAAATAGGCCCATTACCCCTTCAATGAGAGCCAGATCGACCCCTGCGCTCCGACGAGCTAGCACACCAGCAATCTGGTCAGGCGGGATCAGCCACGAGTCAAGATTGTAGCAAGGCTGACCGGCAGCCAGACTGTGATAGCCAGGATCGATGTAGTCGGGACCGCATTTGAATGGCGCAACCCGCAGACCACGTCGACGCAAGGCGGCAATAAGACCAGCGGTGATGGTAGTCTTGCCGCTACCGCTCATCGGCGCAGCAAGCAACAGACGAGGCAACTGCATAGCATAAACCTCCACTTCCGCTTCTGAACGCGATGGTGGCAGGATATGACAGCCCGCAGACGCCGCCGCTGGATCGCCCGCCAGACCATCAGGTTACTCTCATTCATCCCACAACATCGGATCATAAATGGCCGCTGGATTGAACCATGCCAGCGTATCCGCTAGCGCCGCCACCTCGCCGATCACCAGCACTGCTGGCGCTGGCATCTGCGCCACCTGCGGACAGGTCGGCAACGTTTGCAGCGTAGCTCGTAGTACGCGCTGGTCCGAACTAGTACCACGACTGATCAGCGCCGCTGGCGTTGCTGGGTTCCGCCCGGCAGCGATTAGGTAGGTGCAAACCTGTTCGAGCCGGGCCAGGGCCATCAATACCACCAGTGTCGGCGAGGCGGCTAGCAACGCCCAACTGATCCCACTACAGCCCTGGTCAGTTACCTCGTGACCAGAGACAACGGTAAAGGCCGAAGCCACTCCGCGCCAGGTAAGAGGAATGCCGGCGTATAGCGGCACAGCTAGTGCTGACGATACACCCGGTATGATCTCGAATGGCAAACCAGCCGCGGCTAGCGCCATCGCCTCTTCGGCCAGATGGGCGAAAACGCCAGGATCACCACCTTTCAACCGCACAACTTGCAAGCCGGCGCGCACCATCCGCACCAGCGTTTCATTAATCCCATCTTGGCGAAAGGTATGGTGCCCAGGTCGTTTGCCAACAAAGATCCGTTCGGCATGTGGCGGCGCTTCATCGAGAAGACTGGCGGCAATCAGCCGATCGTAAATGACGGCGTCGGCTTGGCGCAAGACGGTTAGTCCGCGGACGGTGATAAGGTCGGCGCGACCGGGGCCAGCGCCGACAAGGTAGGCTTTACCGCTCATAATCGCACTCCGGTGATGGGCAGAGATAGGCATATGATAATGCGCCGACCGATCGACGCCAGGGGAACGGTTGCCAGTGTTTCCAACTTGGACAACCCACGCTGAAACAGGCTGCACACGCTGCGACAATGCTATAGGCGACGATGATCCACCAGCAGTGAGGCATACCAGGAGCCATTGATCGAACCATAGCGCACCCCGGTTTACATTATTTGAGCCATTCAGCGATAGCATCACGCATCGCAGCAGCACGCGCCGGTGCTGCGCCGCCACTGCTCACGGCAACCGTTAGCCCACCACTGCGATGGACAGCAGGTAGATGGAAATCGCCAGCGGTTGGATCATCAGCGACGTTACAGAGGGCACTGACCGCATGAGCTGCTGCTGCAATCCGGGCATTGACAGCGTGATCATCGGTGGCAGCAAAGACCAACCGTGCCCCCATCAGATCACCAGCCTGGTAGGTGCGTTGTTCCCAGATCAGACGGCCTTCCGCTGCCCAGGTCGCTAGCGTTGCTGTAGCGGTGGGGCTGATGAGGCGCACTGGAAAACCGGCGGCCAGTAGACTACGCACCTTACGCTCGCCGACAGTGCCACCCCCAACAACAACTGCCGGTAGCTGAGCTGGTTTGGTCAGCACGATTGGATAGTCGCGCGGCGCTGCTTGCGGCTCGAGTGTCGTAGTTGCAGGGCGCACCGTATAACCGCGCGGTGTGACCATTCGCCCGGCCAGAGTAAAGCTCTGGCTATTACCGATCAACACGATCGTGAGCATATCGGCCTGAGCTGGATCAGCTTCGGCCAGTGAAACCAGTGTGATCTGTTCTTCAGCACGAGTTACCTGACGACCAAAGGCTACTGGGGTTGACGGTGGGCGATACTCACGCGCGATGGCGAGTGCAGCGGCCAGCTGCCAGCTCCGTCCCTGTGAACGCGGGTTGTAGAGTGCGATCACAAAATCGGCCTGGGCCGCGGCGCGGAGGCGACGCTCGATGAGTGACCACGGTGTGAGCAGATCGCTTAGGCTGATCAGACACAGATCGTGGTTAATTGGCGCGCCGAGACGGGCTGCCAGGGCTTGAAACGCACTCACGCCGGGAATGACCTCAACTATCGGCCGGCTACCATCCCAACCTTCTGCCTGCAACGTCTCGAAGACTGGCGCGGCCATCGCATAGATGCCGATATCACCACTGCTAACTAGCGCTACACGTCGTCCGGCACGCGCCAGTTCGATAGCCGCGCGTGCGCGTCCTAGTTCGTCGCCCATCGCCGGCGTGATGATCAGTTCTTGGTCTGGTCGTAGCAAAGGCCGTATGAGTTCGATGTAGCGGCCATAGCCGGTTACGATTTCGGCCTGCTCCAACGCTAGGCGGGCAGCTTCGGTCAGATGCGTCAGATCTCCGGGACCGATACTTACGAGAGTAAGCTGGCCACAAGCAAGCTGAGCGGCGGGCTGATGTCCGCCGGTTGATTGCACCACTGGCTCCACACGCACAGCCGACAGATCGGGCCGAAGAGCAACAGCCACCGTACAACGGGCAAATGATCGCTTGGGAACTAGTAATGGTCCTCCAGCAACCAGTGTAGCGCACGGCTCGGCTACACCTGGTAGATCGAAACGCGTTGCAGCGCTAGGACTGAACGACGCTGGATCGAGACTTTGCAATTGCGCGGTCGTGATCACCGCCAGTGGCACGCGATACTGCTCAGCCAGAGCACGAATCCCCGGCTCGGCAGCTTTGATATCAGCGGTAGCAATGGCAGCCACACATTCCGGTAACAGATCGGCGGTGGCGAGCGTAGTGGCCACAGCTTCGGCCAGCTCGGCGAACGGGGTATCGCGGCGGCAACCGACACCCACAACCAGCGCTGGCGGTAGATAGCGCAACCCTTTGTGACGGAGCTCGGCCCACAGCTCAGAAGAGCAACGGTGCGAGACGATAATTGCAGCCGCGAAACGCTCTGCAAGCAACGCCGTCGGCTCCGCAACCCATTCTACTGTTGGCACTGTGGCCAGCTCTGCAGCTAGCAATGCGCGCGCCGTTGGCAATGCCGGATCAACCCATACCCCAATCGGTTCTCCATTGACAAGGCAGGCCATCACCCGTGTAGTGGCCGAATCTGCAGCTAAACGCCAGCCCTGCTCGCGTCCGAGCAGATCGAGTGCCGGTAAGCCCTGAGTGTCGCTGGAAGTAGTAATTGCTGCTTGCCCGCCGGTAAGCGCAGCCAAACGACGAGCCAGCGCATTGGCTCCGGCACGGTGACCTCCAATCAATGGCACTGCAAACTGACCATCTTCGGATAGGCAAACCACGGCCGGATCACTGGTCTTCTCGCGTAGGAATGGCGCAATTAAGCGTACCGCAATGCCGGTGGCCCCAATAAAGACGATCGCACGCGCGGTGGCATATACAGTCTGCACTACTTCAGTCAAAGCGGTATACGGACGGGCGGCAGCAACATCGGTAACGAACCGGGCTGGAGCCCATACCGTCGCTGCCAACGCTGGCGCCAGTTGACCGGCTAGCTTCATGCCAGTGCGCGTTATAGCAATGATGGCAAGATCGCTCATAGATCCCTCAACCGCGACCATAGCGGCGGCCTGCGTGCCACGCTATGATCGCCTAGTAATCAATCGTCACTACTCGTTCGCCGCCGCAAACGATGGCTGTAAGTGGGATCGTACAGTCGACTAGTCGGTCGATCAGTGCGTTTATGGGCCGGATTCAGCGCCTCGCCAACCAGGATCAAGGCCTGGCGGGTAAAGCCAGCCGCTTTGACTTTAGCAGCAATATCACCCAGCGTTCCGTGAATGATCACTTCATCGGGCCACGTTACTCGGTATGCAACCACGACCGGGGTATCAGCGTTGTAGACGCCCCCAGCTAGCAGTTCGGCTACCACCTGTTGAATCCGGGTGATGCCCAAGTAGATGGCCAGCGACGCACCGTGTGCAGCCAGACGGGCCAATTGTTCGCGCGCGGGCAACGGTGTGCGGCCAGCAGGACGCGTCAAGATGACGGTCTGCACCAATTCGGGGACAGTCAGCTCGGTACCGAGACGAGCCGCAAGTGCAAAAGCAGCCGTAACGCCTGGTACAACTTCATAGGGCACACCAGCTTCGGCCAAGGCCGCCATCTGTTCGTGGATCGCTCCGTAGAGCGCAGGGTCGCCGCTGTGTAACCGCACGACCACCTGACCAGCCTTGGCCGCTGCCGTCATCAAAGCAACGATCTGGTCCAAGTGCATTGTCACAGTGCCGAGAATACGTGCATCGGCACGAGCGTAGGTTGCTGGCAAAGCTGCATCAACCAGACTATCGGCGTAGAGAATCAGATCGGCCTGCGCCAGTAAATCGCGCCCGCGCACCGTTATCAAATCAAGGGCACCAGGACCGGCGCCCACAAAGTAGACAGTTCCAGGAACGGCGGGATAGGTCATAACAGCTCTCCACGACGAACAATGACGAGCGACAGGTATGGGCGTTGCTGCGGATCGAGTGACCGCAAATCGCGAGTGATAAACTCGCCCTCTAGTCCAACTCTCTCGGCATAGAGAGCATGGTCGAGGAGACCAGCCTGTTCGAGCGCAGTGATGATGGACGGCAAGACAGCACCGGCCTTCATCAACACTACTGTCGTAAACTCGGTGAGCAGACGCTGCAAGGCCTCAGCATCAGTCTCGTAGCTGGCTGGTAGCACAATCAGACGCTCCTCGGCCAGGGCAAGCGGTATACCGCCAGCTGCTGCAGCAGCGGCAAATGAGGTAACACCGGGAATGATCTTGACCGTTAGCTCTGGTGCCAGCGTGCGTAGTTCGCGCCAGAGGTAAATAAATGTGCCATAAAGAAGCGGATCTCCAAGTAACAAATAGACGCCGCGCGGCCGTTCGCGCAATCCGGCGATCATCGCTTGCGCGGCAGCCTGCCAGGCCGGACGCAACTGACCAGAATCTCGCGTCATTGGCAGCGGCAGGGTCACGATCCGCTGACGGGCCTGATCGATCCACGGCGCAGCAATGCGCAAGGCGATACTGGCATCGCCATCGCGGCTCTGGGGCGCAAAGATCACGTCGGCAGCCTGCAATGCGTGTAATCCTTTCAACGTGATCAATTCAGGATCGCCAGGGCCCAGTCCAACTGCAGTTAACTCAGCATGCATACAATGCCTTTCCGGTAGACACCAGAGTGCTCGACTAATGTAGAGGCTCTACGATCAATCATTCCGCCAGGTCACAATAAATACCGGATTGAGTGCAGTTAGTCGCAGATCGGCCTGCGTCGGCACTGCGCGGTTGATCTGTACCTGCACCACCCGCGCCTCTGGCAACAATGTTAGGACCTCGGCGAGATGACCAGTGAGAACTAGATTGAGCACCAGCCGTCCGCCAGGACGCAGGCGCTGCCGGGCCATGGCGATGATCGCCGACAAACGACTGCCACTACCACCAACAAAGATAGCCGCCGGATCAGGCCAGTCTGCGCAGGCTTCGGGCGCTTCACCATGAACTAAGTGCAAGTTGGCTGCGGGAAAGCGGCGGAGGTTGAACTGGATGTGTTCAATAAAGACTGCCCGACGCTCAACTGCATAGACCTGCGCCGTTGGGCACGATCGGGCAGCTTCGATCGCTACTGCCCCACTACCGGCGCCAATGTCCCACAACACGTCACCAGGTTGTAGAGCTAATTCAGCCAAACTGAGTAGACGCACCTCTCGTTTGGTAATCTGACCGGCTTCGGTACGGAATACCTCGTCGGGCAAACCGGGTGGGATAGGCTGCAACGGATGCTCGTTCCACACCACCAATACATTGAGGGGATCAAAAGTAGCTGTGATGACATCAGCCAGTGTGGCTTCCACAACCCGCTGGCGTGGCCCACCCAGTTGCTCGCACACTGCGCAGCGGCTCTCTGGCGCCATCCCAGCGTCGATCAGGGTACGAGCGATCACGGCAGGAGTGTGCATTGGATCGGTGAGAATGGCAGCTTTGGCAGCAGTCAGCACAGCTGGGACAATTGCCGTCACCGGTCGACCATGCGCACTGAGCAGCACGGCATCGTGCCACGGCTCAGCCAGAGCAGCAAAAGCCAGCTGAACCGACGTTGGAGCCGGAAGGATTTCGAGTGCCGCAGGTGGAAAGACGCGGCGTAAACTGGTTCCGATGCCGTACCAAAGGGGATCACCCGATGCCAGCACTACCGCTTTAGCACCGGCTTCCCAAACCTGCCGCAGCCGGGTCAGCACCGGCTCGACACTAGCCCCTATTTCTAGTCGCTCGCCAGCATAGTCAGGGAAGGTCGCGAGATGGCGCTTACCCCCTACCAACAGATCGGCGTGCATGATCCGCTGGCAAAGGTGAGCCGGCAAACCATCTTGACCGGCATCGGTCAGACCAACAACCAGCACAGGCACCCGCGTCATCCCTCTTCCTCCGTGATACTGTCGTCTTCGATTAACGGATCGTTCACAATCCGCTCAATCAACGGCGGTGGCGGCGGGGGAGGAATGGCCCGATCGCCAGCATCGGCAGCGGCGCGCGCCAGCACTGTGCCATCAAAATCGACCAGAATAACCTCAACATCCATCGCACCGCCTTGGGCGGTGATAAAGCGCACACACTGTTCAAGAGCAAGATCGACGATCCGCTGTAACGGTGCCAACTGACCAGCAGCCTGACACAGCTCGAGAAAATGACGGCCAGTATTAGCCTGAGCCACGGCATTGATCAGTTCAACCGGTGCGCCAACATCACGACAAACCTGGGCTAAAAAGTCGAAATCAACCTGATTGCCAGCAACGTGGGTTTGCATATGGCCTTGAGCAGTTTTAATCATCTTGCCGATCATGCCCACAAATACAACGGCCGGCACACCGTGGGCCACGCAGGTTTTGAGAGCGTCACCGGTGAAGACGCTCAATTCAACAAAGGCGATTTCTGGTAATTCAGGAAAGATGCGCATGGCAAACTTTTCTGAGCGACCACCGGTACAGAGTACTATTTTTGGCACACCGTTACGCGCGGCCATTTCGACAGCCTGGATAACGCTAGCCCGCCAGGCGGCTGTACTGTAGGGAAAGACCTTACCGGTCGTGCCGAGAATGCTAATACCACCGATGATACCAAGGCGGGGGTTGAGCGTTTTTTGAGCGATCTGAGCGCCATCGGGCACACTAATGATCACCTCTAGGCCGGCCCGCTCGAGAAACGCCTCCCCCTCGGCCGCATACTCGCGCACAGCATCGAGTACATTGGTCATAATCTGCTGGCGCGGAACCGGATTGATTGCCGGACCACCCACCGGTAGGCCAAGACCAGGCAGGGTCACCCGTCCAACCCCTTCACCGCCATCGAGATGGATACCAGGAGTTTCAACAATCCGCACCTGTGCGCAGATCAAGGCACCGTGCGTTACATCGGGGTCATCACCAGCATCTTTCCGCATGCAGCAATAGGCACCAGACGCTTCTAGGCGGCGCACAACCGGCGTCATTGTTGCAGTTTCACCGATCGGTAAGGTGATTGTCACCTCCGTCGGCCAGTTACCGCTCAACAGAGCAATTGTCGCCGCTTTGGCAGCGGCAGCCGCATTGCTACCAGTGGTATAGCCAGTGCGTGAACCGCGTTTGTTGCGAGGTGGCACCATATCAGCCATTGGGCTGCTCCATGTTCATCATAGGCATCAAATGCCTGTTCAAGACCGCATCTATGAGGTCATTTCGAGCATCATAAAGCCTGATTGTCCTCACCAGTAGCCAGTCGCAACAAGGCGTTGACGATCGCTGCAGCGACCGGCGAGCCGCCTTTGCGGCCAGTGGTGACGATCCAGGCAACATCAGTACGTGCCATCAACGCGATTTTACTTTCGACTGTATTCACAAAGCCAACCGGCACGCCGATTATGAGCGCCGGCTGAGCCCCCCAATCAAGGAGCTGGATCAGTTCGAACAAGGCCGTGGGCGCATTGCCAATGGCGACAATCGCTCCAGTGAGGCGATCGTGGGTGAACGCCCAGCGCAAGGCAGCTGCACTACGGGTAAGACCTGTTTCAGCAGCCAGTTGGACAACAGCGGGCTGGTCGTTGAAACAGTAGACAGCGCCACCAAACTGCTGGAGACGCCGCTGGTCAATGCCAACGCGCGCCATCTGCACATCAGTGATGACAGCACAACCGCGTTGCAATGCTGCGATCCCGGCTTCGATTGCACCAGGACTGACTTTAGTTAGCTCGGCAAAATCAAAATCGGCAGTGGTGTGAATGATCCGTTCAACCACCGTAGCCAGTGGTTGTGGCAACACAACCCCACGCCCAGCGAGCTCGGTACGAATGATTGTGAACGAACGGGCAGCAATTTCGCTCGCGGTTGTGAATGTGGATGATGGATCACTCATACATGTGCTCCCCGACGCAACTGTAACGCGATCTGGGCAACCCGCCGCCCCAGGGCCCGAGCCTGAAGGAGATCGGCTTCGGTCAGAGCTCCCACCGAGGTAGCGCCATAATACGAACCAGCCTGTTCCATCAGCGGCGTCCACGGCAACCCGACAATGATCATCCCGCTGCCAAGCATCCAGTGTAGTACCGAGAGTAAGGTAAACTCGGTCCCAGAATGGCGACCAGCACTACTGGTGAAGGCTGCGCCAACTTTACCAGCCAGACTACCCTCTTCCCACAGATCGCCGGTGGTATCGAGCCAGCGCTTGAGAGTGCCTTTAATGCCTGTCCAATTGGGTGTGCCGATGATAATGCCATCGGCTGCAAGCAGATCGGCTTTGGTGGCATTTCTGGGCAGACGCACCTTCACCACTACATCAGGCACAGTGGTTACACCAGCAGCAATTGCTTGGGCCAGTTGGGCGACGTGCTCACCAGTGTCGTGCAAAATAAAGATTTGGCAGGGGGATGTGGTCATGAGCGTATGTGCTCCTTCCAATAGTGGTAGGTCTTGGCTACAGCTGTCACCACATTTTTGATCTCGGCTTCGAGTCGGAACTGCGGCCCAGCTGGCAGTAGCAAGACGCGGTCTTCACGGCGCACGCTGACATTTTCGACAATAATGGCGCGTAATAACCAGATTGCCATCTCTTCACTATCACACACCAGTCCGATCCAGCCTGGTGTAACATCGGTCTTGACCGGCAAGTCGGTAACCATTGTCAGAGCACGGGCTAGTTCGGCAATCACACGCTGGTAACCGATGGGATCCGCATGCACCGTTGCTGGGTCAACTGGTTCGAGTAGCGTACCGCGGTGCGGAGGTCCACCGGCTAACGCCAGTTCGCAGAAGGGATTATCAGGATCATCACCACCCCAGACTCGATCCCAGGCAACTTGACCGCGCTCGTCAAACACCAGCGGGGCAGCCGTCATTGGTGCCGCACTGACCGGACGACCACCACGATAACGGGGCGGTAAGATAGCGGTAAGCGGTGTCACTGGTGCTTCGCCACGCAGACCATGCTCGTGATCGCTGCTTTGCGGACGACCGAAATCGGCGGTAAAACCGGGAAGGAGCCGTCGGTACTTGCAGAGGTCACAGTTGACAGCAGCCTGCCCAGCAACCGCCTCGTGAAAACGTTGCTCAATTGCCGCCACAACGCCTTCGTGCAAGCCGAGATGCGCTGTCAGTAGCAGCTCGCGGTCGGGATAACGCTGGCGAGCCGCCGCCACCTGGGTGCCGATCCGCTGCAAAATCCGGCCAGTGAAGAGCAGATAGGGGATCACGATCACACGCCGGGCCCCAAGAGCGATACAGGCATCGATTGTTTCGGGTACGCGTGGCGTAGTCACACTGTAAAAGCCGTACAACACCCGTGCATAGCCACGACCTTCCCACAGCAAGCGAGCCATGCGGGCCACATCGGCGTTGCTATCGGGATCACTGCTGCCACGCCCGATGACTGCCAGCGCCGTTTCTGCGCGAGGGAATGGAGGGGCAGCGGCTTCTGCGGCCGCCAGCCGATCGGCTAATGCCTTGAGCAGGGCATATTGCACACCGAGCGGCGCGCCGTACAGGATGGTCAGATGCGGCCAACGTAACCGTGCCTGACGCAACGCTACCGGAATATCGTTCTTTTGATGACCAGCCGCGCCAAGTAAGAGAGGTAGTGCTACGATTCGCTCATAGCCAGCCTGCGCACAGGCATCGATCGCCTGCCCAATGGGAGGATCGGCCAGCTCAAGAAAGCACGGTTGCACAAAGCAATCCAGCCGCTGTTGCACCAACGCAGCCAGTTGATGGTATTCGGCCACACCAGCGGCATCGTCAGTGCCATGGCCGATTAGCAAAAGCGCAGTGGCAGTCATAGCGAAGACCTCGATTCAATGAGACGCGAAGCTGCCAAGAGGCCAAACAATCCGATCACCAGCAACGTCACTGCCGTCCGTCCCAACTGGCGGGATTCGCCAATCATAGCAACATCGGGCTGGCGGCTGCCATCACCGAGCACATAGTGATCGCGTTTGGTTAGCACCGTATTCAGTGCGCCAGCCATTGCCGCCATCGGCCAGCCCGCATTAGGAGACGCCGTGCGACCGGCATCACGCAAGGCGACCGTTAGCGCCGAGCGGCCGCGCCGTCGCCTTAGGTGAGCGGCCAACACAATCAGCGCCGCGGTTAGTCGGGCTGGGATCAGATTGAAGACATCATCACAGCGCGCAGCCGCTTTACCCAGATGCTCGAACCGTTCGGTACGGTAGCCCCACATCGCATCAGCAGTGTTGGTGAAGCGATAGAGATACATAGCCGGCAAACCTCCGACTAACAGAGCCAGCAGCGGCGCGACGATGCTATCACTGAGATTCTCGGCGAGCGACTCAATTGCCGCCCCAGCAACCTCAGTGGCACTCAGCTCACTGGTTGGACGACTAACCAGATGCCAGCCAAGTAGGCGACGAGCTGCGACGAGATCGCCAACAGCGAGTGCCGTTTCGACTTCGCCTACCGCCCGATCAAGGCCACGGTAGGCCAACACTAGCGAAGCCAGCGCTCCTTGAGTCAGCAAGTGGCCCGGCAAGCGTGCAAACCAGCTGCTCAACAACCAACCGCTCGCCAGCCAGACGCCCCCCCAAGCTAGCCGAGGCATCGGTTGCGGTGGAGCCAAGCGTTCGCCTAGTTGCAACCAGCGTCCCATCAGCGCGACGGGATGGATCTGATTGGGTGGATCACCAACGACGGTGTCGATGGTTAACGCAATCAGCGCGATTGTTACGCGCTGACCCAACGTTCTGGCCCAACGGCGATTCGGTTGTGAGGAGCGTTGCGCTGCTGGCATAACATGCACCCGTGCTATCGCTGATCATCACGTAGACCACAGTGCCGATGGCGCGATCAGCGTGCGCAACGCTGGATCAGCCCACACCTGCGCTGGCGGTGCCACTGCTACGATGTGTCCGGCATGCAACACAACTACTAGATCGGCCCACTGGCGGGCTAGGGTCAAATCATGAGTAGCTAGTACGACCGTCGCTTCCTGCGCCACTAGTCGATCAAACACCTGCAACACCTGTTGACGCGCCCACAGATCCAGACCGGCTGTGGCCTCGTCCACCAACAAACAGCGCGGACGCATTGCCAACACACCAGCCAGTGCCACACGTGCCTTCTGCCCACCACTCAACGCATGGGTTGGCCGCTCGAGCAGATCAGCGACATCGCACAGTGTTGCGGCTTCGATCACGGCCTGCCGTGCTTCAGCATCGCTCAGTCCTAGATTGAGCGGGCCAAAACTGATGTCTTGCCAGACACTAGCGCTGAACAGCTGATCGTCGGGGGATTGCATAACCAGACCGACATGCTGTCGCAGGCGGCGTAAACCTTGTCGGGAATAGACCACTGGCGCGTCAGCCAGCCAGATCGTTCCCTCTTGGGGCCGCAGGATACCGGCGGCAAGCAGCAGCAGGGTACTTTTGCCAGCACCGTTGCGGCCCAGCACAACGATGCGTTGTCCAGCCTCGATTTGCAGTGATGCCCGCTGCAATGCTGGTGTTGCACTGCCAGGAAACCAATAGGAAACTTCGTTCAGGGTCAGTAATGCAGTCACAACCACCATCCTATCAGGGCCAGACTGATCACGATCGTGATGCTCAGCCCGATCAGCAACCGATCAGACGTCCAGTTCAACGGTAATACTCGCAACTCACCCGTAAAACCACGCGCAGTCAATGCCAGTTCGAGTGCTTGGCTCCGTTGAAAAACGGCGATAAACAACTGACTCCCGATCAAAGCCGAGCTACGCATCGTTGCTCGCCACGAAGCGTAACCGAGTCGCGCCTGCTGTGCTACGACCATCCGCTCTAGCGTTTCCAGCAAAACAAAAATGGCCCGGTAGCAGATCATCATTAGCTCGATTAGTAATGGAGACACACGCCAGCGTCGCAACAATTCAATCTGATCAACCAGCGGTGTCGTCAGGATCAGAAAATTGAGTGCTGCAACACTGCCTAAGGCCCGACTAAGGAGTAGCAGTGCTGCCTGCAACGACTCGTGGCTTATGCTCAGCCAGAACGGCCCTACCAGCCATGCCCACAGTGCGCGTGCCGAGCGCTCGAACCCTACACTTACTGCAATCCCGCTGACCGAAAGAGCCAGAAAGACACCTTCGACTCCCAATACCATGAGGACAACCCGGGCTGGAACCCGCGCATATCCGACGGTCAACCCTACCATCCAGAGCAATGCCGCCACACCAACAACCGGTCGGTCTAGTATCAGACAGAGCACGATCACGATCAAGGCGAGGCCGACTTTTTGTGCCGGATCGACTGTGCGCAACCGGTTAGCGAAGGCATAGTGATCAATCAGGCGCAACATGCCTCACCGATCACGCTGATGACGTCGGCCGTGCTGCCAGCCGAAGAAATAGCCAATCACACCTGCACCCAGACCGGCCTGCAACGCAAACAACAGGCTCTCGATCTCGCTACCCGGTGGTTCAAAGAGGGGCGCAAACCACGGCTCGTAATCAGGGGCAATCTCGCTGATCGCAGCTTCGGCAGCAGTGTCGGCACCACCAAATTCGCTATTGCCGATGAAGACAATGGGCGCGATCGTCAAGCCAATTACCACTAGCCAGAGCACCAATATAACCGGCCAACGTAACGGTTTCGCGTTCATAGCCGCACCCCTTTCACCTCGAGCGCTTGCAACTCAGCAGCAGCGTTCGTTTGAAGTGCATTCAGTACCAGCACCGTCAATACACCTTCGCTGATAGCCAGCGGAATCTGAGTTACCGCGAAGATCGTGCCAAACTTAACAAACGAAGCAACGACACCCCCAACCGGATCGGGATGAGCCAGCGCCAGCTGGAGCGACGTCACGACGTAGGTCGCCAGATCAGCCAATGCCGCAGCCAGAAAGACCGTCAGCCAGAATGGTGCGCGTGCAGCCATGCTCCGCCAAATGAACCAAGCAACGAACGGCCCAACTACCGCCATACTGAACGCATTCGCGCCAAGTGTGGTCAAGCCACCGTGGGCAATCAACAGTGCCTGGAAAAGGAGGACAATTGAGCCGAGTACACTCATCACCCATGGCCCGAACAGAACAGCCCCCAGACCAACGCCAGTTGGATGACTGCTCGAACCGGTCACACTCGGCAGCTTGAGTGCGCTGAGTACAAAGGTAAAGGCCGCGGCAAAGCCCAGCAATAGCCTTACCTCTGGTTTTTCACGCACAATGCGTTGAATCTGGCGAAAGCCGATGATCCAGAAGGGGATAGTGACGGCAAACCAGAACAAGGCCCAGAGCGGTGGCAAGAAGCCTTCCATAATGTGCATAGCATACACGGGGCGGGTTTCGAATACGATCAAAATCGTCGCCGCTAGTATAACGATAAGCCAGCGCTGTTTCATAGATCACGCCTCCAGGTGATGTGACCGGAGAGATTGCTAGCACTCCCTCTCCGGTCGGATCGCTACTCACTCAGCTTTTCGGACACACCTGCCTCGGTGAAGGTTGCCATCTCATCTAGAATTTTGCAAGCTGCCTGACAAATCGACATTGCCAATACTGCACCAGTGCCTTCACCTAGCCGCAAGTTGAGGTTGAGGAGTGGTTGGAGATCAAGGTGACCGAAGACCGCAGCATGACCAGATTCGACCGAGTGATGACCAGCGATCATATATGGTATTGCGGCTGGAGCCAGGGTTGCTGCGATTAACGCTGCAGCGCCAGCGATAAATCCATCGATAACCACCGGCACCCGTCGCGCCGCTGCCCCTAGAATCACACCAGCTAACCCGCCAATCTCAAGACCACCGACCTTGGCCAGCACATCGAGTCCATCGTGCGCATTTGGACGATGCAACGCCAGAGCCCGTTCGATCACGGCAATTTTGCGTGCCAGGGCAGCATCGTCGATGCCGGTCCCGCGACCAGTGACTTCCGCTGGCGGGCGACCGGTGATCGCGGCTACTACTGCACTCGCCGCTGTTGTATTAGCAATCCCCATCTCACCGGTAGCCAGCAGATCGACCCCGCTATCGATCGCCTCATTCGCGCAGGTGATGCCAACTTCGATCGCCTGCTGAGCAAGTTCGCGGGTCATCGCTGGTTCTTGACTGAAATCGGCGGTGCCGTAAGCCAGCTTACGTTGAACCAAATCGGGATGGGACGGCAGATCGGCAGCCACACCAATGTCAACCACGATGACACGCGCGCCCACGTGACGGGCTAGCACATTGATCGCAGCACCACCGCGGAGAAAGTTCAAGACCATCTGTGGTGTGACTTCAGTAGGAAAGGCACTCACCCCCTGCCGGGCAACACCGTGATCGGCAGCCATCACGATCACTGCCGGATTGGTCAAGCGTGGTCGCTCACGTCCAGTAATACCAGCAATGCGAATAGAGAGCTCTTCTAGCCGACCGAGCGAACCAGGCGGTTTAGTCAGAGTGTCCTGACGGCGGCGCGCTGCTGCTGCCGCCTGATCATCAAGTGGACCAATCTGGCTGATAGTCTGGTCAAGCAGGGTCATAGGTTGTTCCTTTCTCGTTCCAACCAGAGCTGATACCTGAACACGCGGCAGCCGAAGACGGTTTCGCCTTCGCTACCGAGAACAGAATCCTTCGCGCTGTTCTTCACCGTGGGCCAATACTGCATCGATCGCAGCCTGGGCCTCAGCCGATGGCGCACGCCACATACCACGGCCAATCGCCTCACGCAAACGCTCGGCAATCGCCTGCAATGCCCACGGATTCACTTCCTGCAACCATTGCTGTACGTCAGGATCGCGTACATATCGCTCGGTGACCTGCTCGTACATCCAGTCGGCTAGCACCTGAGCAGTAGCATCGTAGCCAAACAGATAATCAACTGTCGCGGCCAGCTCGAGTCCACCCTTATAGCCGTGCCGACGCATGCTGGCGATCCACTTCGGATTGACGACCCTAGCCCGAAACACTCGCCGTGCCTCCTCACGCAAATCGCGTGTGCGCGGACGAGTCGGATCGCTGCTATCACCAAAGTAGCGCGCCGGATTGCGTCCACTGAGGGCACGGATAGCAGCGATCATGCCACCATGAAATTGGAAGTAATCATCGCTATCGAAGATGTCGTGCTCGCGGTTGTCTTGATTTTTAGTCGCTACCTGCACTGTAGATAGGGCTGCGGCGAAGGCTTGTTCAGCTGGAATAGCCTGCCCAGCGGCGGTGTAGGCATAACCACCCCACTTCAGGTAGACACGCGCTAGATCAGCATCGTCAGTCCAGTTTTGACCATCGATGAGTGGCAACATACCAGCACCGTAACTGCCCGGTGGGCTGCCAAAGATACGATAGCTTGCCTCTCGCTCGGCTGCTGCAGTGTCCATCCCGCCGGCAATCAAGGCTTGGGCCGTGGCAAGCGCATGTTTACGAGGAAAGTTCTGCGTAAGCGGTTCATCGAGCGCAATTACAGCTTGTACAGCCTGATCAATCAGCTCGATCAGATGGGGAAAAGCATCGCGAAAGAAACCGCTGATGCGACAGACCACATCGATGCGCGAACGACCAAGCTCGGCGAGGGGGATGATCTCAAACCCGATCACGCGCCGATTTTCACGTTGCCAGCATGGCCGGACACCCAATAAGGCCATCACCTGCGCTACGTCATCACCAGCGGTGCGAATCAGACTGGTACCCCAGATGCTGATCCCAACACTTTCAGGTAGGTGACCATATTCACGCTGATAGCGCTGAAGGAGATCGCGCGCCAAACCCTGGCCAGTCTCCCAAGCAGCCACACTTGGCACACTGCGCGGATCGAGACTGTAGAAGTTGCGGCCAGTAGGTAATACGTGTGCCATCCCACGGGTAGGCGCACCACTTGGCCCTGGCGGCACAAATTGACCCGACAGTGCCGCCAGCAGATGAGCGATCTCGTCATTGACGCTCTGGCGGAGTCGTGGCACGACCCAGTTACAAGCAAAGCGTAGCGCCGCTGTAACTGATGTCAGATCGCTCCCAGCTGGCAGATGTTGCGTGACAACACTAGAAATCGCATCCGCTGACCATGCCAATTCGTTTAGCCGGCTTAACATATGCCGGCTAAGGGTTTCAATGTGTTCAATCAGATCGGCATTCGTCATGAAACCTGTATCATCGTGTCGTCGCCGACCTGGCTGTTCTTGGAGCGCGCGCCAGTCGACCCCCAACGCTGCGGCTACGGCTGCCGGCAAAGCTGGTGCGTGCAGATTGGGTAGACGGAGCAGGTGATAGACAAGATCAACCAGTTGTGCTCCTGCGGGTAATGTGCCGAGAATATGCAAACCATCACGGATCTGCGCGCCTGTCAATTCACATAGATAGCCTTCGATGTCTTCTAGCAAGTGCGCAACTTCGCGCCCCTCCAGCTCGGCCAGCACTGTTGGCGTCCCGTCTTCAAGCAGACTCCCATCCCATTCGTGACGATGATCACCATGATCAGCCTGCAAGATATAGCGTAGATCGTCAGCAAGCTGACTACGTTGCAATACGTCCCAAATCTGGCGTTGCAACAGCGGCAACTTGGTGGGATCGAGCCGCTCCATCCGGTAGTATTCATCAACCAGTTGTGAGAGTTCAGCCAGATCGCCATACGCCCCCGCGCTTGTCATCGGCGGAGTCAGATGATCAACAATGACCGCGTGAGCACGACGTTTCGCCTGCGTTCCCTCACCGGGATCGTTGATAATGAAAGGATAAATGAGAGGCAGATCGGCCAGAAACGGATCAGGAAAACAGGTTGCGCTCAAGCCAACTCCTTTGCCGGGCAACCATTCGAGTGTACCGTGCTTGCCGAGATGAATGATCGCGTCGGCCTGCCACTCATCACGCAGCCAGCGATAAAGTGCATAGTAGTTGTGCGGTGGCGGCAGATCGGGCCGATGGTAGATAGCGTTGGAATCCATATCGTAGCCGCGCGGCGGTTGCAGCGCCACGAAGACATTCCCGAGCTCTAACCCAGCTAGGGCCAGCGTGCCCTGATGAACGTAGGCAGTGCCCGGCGGCGGCCCCCATTGACTGGTCATCGCTGCTTGTAACGATGGCGGCAATTCGGTAAACCAATCCTGATAGGTCGACACCGGCACCCGATATGCCTGAGCCAGTTGTTCAGTCGTCAGCCAGGTTTCATCATACGAGCAGCGCGCGATCAGATCGGCGATTAGTTGATCGCCTGTTGCCGGCACGTTGGTAATGGTATAGCCGGCCTGCCGTAGCGCAGCCAATATCAGCAACAACGATGCAGGGGCATCAAGACCAACCGCGTTGCCAATCCGCTGGGCTTTGGCACTACTGTTGGTCAAGATCACTGCAATTCGCTTGTCGGCATTCGGCTTGCGCCGCAACTGGGTGAGGCGCCAGACCAGTCCGACCAAGCGTTCGATCCGTTCTGGTTCGGGCGCCGAACGAGCAGCAGCATCGCTGAGCTGGGTTTTGAAGGCCACTGGTACGCTGATAATGCGGCCATCTAACTCGGGCAAGGCCACATTCATCGCCGTATCGAGCGGCCCGAGCCCGCGACCATCGCGCTGCCACGCTTCGTAGCTAGCGCTGCTGACCAACGCCTGCACCACCGGCACCCCAAGACGGGTAAACGGATGAGGTTCGTTATCGCCAATCGCAAAGCTGAGTGTCGAAACAATTGCATCAACTGGCCCGGCCTGATCGAGCAGGTTAAGTGCAACTGGCATCCCCGCTGCATCGCTCTCTTTGAGCGAATGGGTATAGACAGCTCGCACTTGCATGCCACGCGCTTGCAAACCGGCGATCAACGCATCAACAAACGCCGTGTTACCACTCAGCAGATGCGCGCGGTAGAAGAGTAAGCCAACCGTCGGGGACGTGCCCGACGCTTCTAGCTGCTCAGCCGCCGATCGCGGTTGCCGGGGCGGCGTATACCAACCGTGCAACGGCAACTCCACCGGCGGATCGTAGCCCCAACCACTGACCAACAGGTGATCACTCAGACACTGCAACCCATTGGCCAGATTAACCGCTCCACCAGCCTGAAAGTAGGCGCCAGCCAGCATGGCCAATGGCACGCCCACCGTTGAACGCGCCATCAGTTCGGGATCAACCTGCGCCACTGCCGGCAAGCAGAGCAGAAAGCCACCCGTTGTTGCTGCCCACTGTTGCAGTCGTTCTAGGCCATATGCAAACGAAGCTGGACTGTGTAGCCGTACCACTACCACCGCGGCAGCGGGGAGATGCCGTTCGAGCAATCGATCGATCGCTGCCGGCTCGACCACACGACCGATATGGGCCATGCGCACCGGGGCAAAGCCCTCGGGTAACAACGTCAACGCCTGTTCGAGGGCTAGCAGATCGGTATCAGCTTGGCTCAAGACCAGGAAGCCGCTCCCAGCCATGGTTGGTAGGGTCGTGGTTGCGGCAGTTGACGCTCCGCTACCATCCCAGGCAAAACCGTTGAACAAATGCGGCGCCAGTGCTGGCGGCGGGGCTAGTGGCCGATCGGCAGCCAGCAATGCTTCGATAAAGTCGTATAGAATTGGGACCAGGGCTGGATCGTTGAGCGAATGGAACCAGTAGGGGCGACCGTCCATCAACAAGAGCGCCACATTCGCGAGTGGACACGGCCCTAGACAACCGCCCTGACTGAGATGCACCCGATTACGCAACCGTCGTCGTTCCCATTCGGTGTGGTACAGGTCAACCGGCACTGGAGCAAAACCACGTTCAGTATGACCACAACAACACCCAGTGGCACAGACGATGAGCATACCGCGCCGAGCACCGGCATTCACCATGCGGCCATCGAGGCGTTGTACCATATTGCGTTTAAGCAACTCGGCCATTGCACCACACCTCTCGGATGCAGACAGCGACCATCAGTATTCAATGCCCGGCTGAGCACGGATGCCCTGATCGCGAAACGGATGCTTGACTTCTTGCATCTCGGTCACCAGATCGGCATACGCGATCAATTCTGGCGGCGCATAACGACCGGTGATAATGAGATGGAGCAGCGGCGGCTTGTGAACCTGCAACCATGCAACAACTTCGGCAGCAGGTACCCAACCGTAGTGCATTACATAGGTGAATTCATCAAGCAAAAAGACATCGTAGTCACCACTGGCGATCCGCGCTTTTGCGACCTCCCAACCGTGTAAAGCCCGGGCTTGCGTCTCATCGAGATTACGGCTCGTCCAGGTGAAGCCATCGCCGAGTGGGGTTAGCGTAATGCCCATCCGTTCGAGCGCGCGTAATTCACCAAACCTAGCCTGCTCGTGCTTGATAAACTGCACACCTCCGACGCGCATACCGCGTCCCCAAGCGCGCAGTAAGACACCGAGAGCGGCTGTAGTCTTCCCTTTACCATTGCCGGTATTGACGATCACTAACCCTTTGGGCCGATGGCTAGCCCGCACTGCCTGACGATGCGCTTCGGCTTCCGGCGACGATCCCGGCTCGCCCGTTGTGGTCGCTGCATCTGACACGGCTGACTCCTTTCGCTGACATATAAACAAAAACCCCGACCTTCTTTTGCCGGTCGGGGTCAGAAAACGATGACGCAACAGCGCAGTACGCATTAGCGCCTCGTTCATCCTCCTTGGCTCGAGAAGGCTGAACGAACACAACATCGTGGCAGGCGTCCTGGCTTCCGGTCGTAGATGACCGGTTACAGTTGCGGCACAGCGCTGGACTTGCACCAGCTTCCACCTTTACGCCCTGGCATCCGGGCCTACGGGTCGCCACGATTGTTGATGAGTTGGGAATGTGCAAAGCGCTACATATTATATCACAATATTGTCTCCAACGTGTGAAACGAGACATGGAGACAAATCATTCACCACCGCATTTGATTACTAGCTAGGCCCAAACAGCATTCCCTCGCTATCTGTCATATGCTCCTCTATCCTGACTGGTAGACTGCATCCGCTGCGGTGGCCGGGTCTGCGCAGTAACCAACTGCCCTGCTGTTAACAACGCGCGTTAGGAAGGGGCACACTGCCGACACCTCTGGCTACTTTAGGAACAGATGGTAAGCCGGATTATCACTCTGCTCACGGTACGGATAGCCCAACCGGCTTAACGAAGCGTAGAACCGATCAAGGTCGGCATCGGGGACCTGGATCCCAGCCAACACGCGTCCGTGAGCACTACCGTGATTGCGATAGTGGAACAGGCTGATGTTCCATGACGCATCGAGTGATTCGAGAAACTGGAGGAGTGCCCCCGGTCGCTCGGGAAACTCAAAGGAGAAGAGCCGTTCGTCGGTTGCTTCCGGTGCACGCCCACCAACCATATGGCGCAGATGAATGATAGCCAGCTCATCGTTGGTGAGATCGAGCACAGTATAGCCAGCGTTCCGCAGCCGCTCTGCTAGCTCGTGGCGCTGGCGAGCGTCGGTCAATTGCACCCCGACGAAGACGTTGGCATCAGGACGCGGTGCATAGCGATAATTGAATTCGGTGATATTATGCGGCCCAAGCGTTCGGCAAAACTGCTTAAACGAGCCAGGCCGCTCGGGGATTGTGACTGCAAAGAGGGCTTCGCGCCGCTCACCAATTTCGGCTCGCTCGGCGACATGACGCAGCCGGTCAAAGTTCATGTTGGCACCACAGGTCAACGCGACCGATGGCAGATCGGCACCGCGTTCGGCGATGTACCGTTTGAGACCAGCTACAGCCAGTGCTCCCGCCGGCTCCATAATTGCGCGCGTATCTTCAAACACATCCTTGATCGCAGCGCACACCTCGTCAGTGGTCACACGCACAAAATCATCGACGTAGCGCTGTACGATGGCAAAGGTATGTTCACCGACCCGCCGCACAGCTACGCCATCAACAAAGATTCCTACCTGATCGAGCGTGACACGATAACCCGCACGAACACTCTGATACATTGCATCGGAGTCATCAGGTTCAACGGCGATGATCTCGATGTTAGGATTTATACTCTTGAGAAAGATGGCAATACCGGCAATGAGCCCACCACCGCCAACGGGCACAAAGACGCGATACCGCTCGGCACGCATCTGTTGCGAAATCTCCAACCCGATTGTACCCTGACCAGCGATTACCAATGGATCATCGTAAGGATGGATGAAGGTGAGACCTAACTCTTTTTGCAAGTGGTAGGCATGAGCCTCAGCGTCGCTGTAGCTATCGCCGTAGAGCACAACCTCGGCATTGCGTCGGCGACAAGCAGCAACTTTGATCTCAGGCGTCGTCACCGGCATCACAATAGTGGTCCGAATCCCCAGCTGCTGACCAGAATAGGCTACACCCTGGGCATGATTACCAGCGGAAGCGGTAATAACACCGCGTTCCTTTTCCGCCGGACTGAGATGCGCCATGCGGTTGTAAGCCCCCCGCAGTTTGAACGAAAAGATTGGCAACAAATCTTCGCGCTTGAAAAAAACCGGCGAACCAAGCCGGGCGCTGAGTAATGGTGCCGGTTGCAACGGCGTCTCTTTCACTACATCATACACACGACTGGTCAGAATGCGTTGCACATACGTAAAATCAGGATTCGGCATACGTAGAAAGCTCCTTTGCGCCACAAACTAGATTGCGCCCGCGGCGTTTAGCCAGATAGAGAGCCTGATCTGCATCGGCAATCAGCCGTGCCGGATCGGTATGCAACTTCGGATAAAACGTTGCCACACCGATACTCAACGTCAACCATAACCACTGCCCGTTGACAACAAACGGCGTTGTCGCCACAAGCTGACGGAGCCGCTCGGCGACGTGTAAAGCGGCTTCATAAGAGGTTTCAGGCAAGATCAGACTAAACTCTTCACCGCCAAAGCGGGCCAAAGTATCAACATCACGCAAACATTGGCGGCAGCGCAGCGCTACTTCGCGCAAAACGTGATCGCCGACTAAATGACCATACGTGTCATTCACCTGTTTAAAGTGGTCAATATCCAAGATCGCTACACTCACCAACGAGTGATAGCGACGGGCACGCTCCATCTCTTGATGCAGCAGATGCATAAAGTGCCGGCGATTGAACAATTCGGTCAACGTATCGGTGATCGCCAGCGATTGCAATTGGGCAAAACGCAGCGCATTATGCAATGCAACTGCTACTGGAGCAGCCAGCATTTCGAGCGCGCTCAAATCACTCGCCCCATAGGTACCGCGATGATCGCTCGCCACCACTAACGCACCGATAATCCGATCACTAACAATCAGCGGTGTTGCCAGCAGCGAACCATGGGCCAGATCGCCCTCGACAGCAGGATCAGGGGCCATAGTTGGATCGGGGAGCGACTGTACAGCCGACAACCGCAGCCCAGTACCAACCCGCAACACGTACCCAGCCACGCCTTGAGTCATTGGCCGGCGCTGCGCGGGCTGTCGCCCAGCTGGCGTCACGAGATAGACATACTCAAACGTCTGCTGATCGATGGGCCGTGCGATAGCAAATCGCTCACAGTGCAGCAGCTTACCGACAGCACGATGGATGGCCTGATAGAGTTGGGCGAGATCAAGGGTGGCACCGAGCTCGATGCTGGCCCGATAGAGTGCGCACCGTTCATCGGCCTCACGGATGGCTTTCTGGTAGATGCGGGCACTGTGCAAGGCAATTGCCGTCTGACGGCCAATGGCTTGCAAGAGATCAAGATCACTCTCTTGAAACGGCTCATTCCGCATCCGGTAGACGGCCAAAATGCCTAATACCGTGCGCCCGTGCATGATCGGCGTTGCCAACAACGAACGCACGCCGATCCGAGTCAGTTCAGGCAAAGCCAGGGGATGCGCAGCATAATCAGCAACGAGTAGCGATTGACCCTGATGAATAATCTGCCACATCAAACCTTTGCGTTGATCTGTTACTGGCGCGACCAGATTCAGCGGCAGATTGACGAGGTGTCCGGGCAATAACCGGTCGCCATCCGGGTCATATACTGGTAGTATACCTGCATCAGCATCGAGCAGATCAACAGCAAACCGCACGACCTGTTCCAACACATTCTCGATCTTAAGGTTGCTCGCAATTGCTAGCGCCATTTCACTGAGACGCTGGTCGGGCAGCAATGTTACCGGTTGCCGAAGCGATAGCCATACCCCTGCTGGCTCGCCCGACTGATACCACAGGCGTTCACGCTGTACTGCATATCGGAAACCGTTGATAAAGACGTCGGAAACCTCTGCAGCCTGCATTAAACCAGGGATCAATGGTATGAGCGATGGCAGCAAAGGATGGCTGGGATCGGTTACTGCCTGAATACGTTGATCGAGCGACACCAGAAGCGAGAGAACAGGTGGATGCGACAGATCGCCACTCATACTACCCACCGGCCAGGTGCCATTGCTACGGGTTACGACAGAATTTCAGCAGCGACACTTATCACCCGCTTGATATGCGTCGCCTCGATGCCATAATGGGTTACGGCGCGAATAACAGTATTGCTCATACTCCCCATTAAGATGCCATGGGTGCGCAACGCCGCTAAAAAATCATCTACAGTTAGACGGGGATGGACGAAGGAAAACCGCACCATATTGGTCTGGACTCGGCTCAGATCGAGCTGGATACCGGGCAATTCAGCCAAGCCGAGGGCCAGCTGCCGGGCATGAAGATGATCTTCTGCCATCCGATCGACCATCTCGGTCAACGCCACGATACCAGCAGCTGCAATCACACCAGCCTGTCGCATCCCGCCACCTAGCATCTTGCGTACCCGACGTACCCGGTCAATGAACTCAGCGGGTCCGGCTACTAATGAGCCGATCGGTGCTGATAGACCTTTAGAAAGGCAGAACATTACCGTATCGACGTGGGCGGTTAGATCGGTTACCGGCACACCTAGGGCAATTGCTGCATTAAAGATCCGCGCCCCATCGAGGTGGAGCGGCAAACCATGCGCTTGCGCAATCGCGTGTACCTGAGCGAGATAATCCGGCGACAAGACAACGCCACCGCAACGGTTGTGCGTATTTTCCAGGCAGATCACGCCAGGCGGGGCCACATGGATATCATCAATTTGAGTTGCAGCTTCTTCTAGCGCATTCAGATCGATCTGACCATCGGCAGAGGTGGGCAACGGATGGAAGACCAAGCCGCCCAGAGCGCTAGCCCCACCGGCTTCGTAGTGGTAGATATGGCTCTCGTTACCGAGGATCACACGCTGACCACGCTGGCAATGGGCCAGCAGCGCCACCAGATTACCCATCGTACCACTGGGCACGAGTACGGCCGCCTCTTTACCTACTTGCCTGGCAGCGAGGTTCTCGAGCGCATTCACAGTCGGATCTTCGCCGTAGACATCATCCCCTAGTGCCGCGCTGGCCATCGCTGCGCGCATGGCGGGGGATGGGAGTGTCACCGTATCGCTGCGCAGATCGATTTGATCGTCTGGCGCAACGGCGACAGGCAGAACATAGCCTTGCATAGCGGGAACATTCCTCCATCGCAGCTCTTTCATTGAGTCGTTCCATTATAGCACGCGACCCGGAACCCGCTGAACGAAGGCGGCAGACAGTGGATAGAGGCGAGCGGCGTAGTAATCAACATAGTCAGCTGGATTTACCGCACTCTGCTGTCTAGAGTATAGGTATCCCATGCAAAAATGACGCACCTGGTCACGGATCAAACTGTTGCTTTTCACCGGCCTAATAGCTCATTCTAATCAGCTATTCAGGCCATTTTCATCTAACGCAAAGATTTTGCACAAAGATTGTCTATATTCCATTTTATTGACTCTCATGCTACAATTTGTTTGAACATTCGTAGTTTTGATTCAGCACTACAGCTCAGGTTGCTCAGGATATTCATCCTAGGAAAGCCCATGGCACGCATTCATTCTTTGTGAATGTAGTTCCAAGTTTGGACTACATGGTAGCTAGAGGAGAACGACGTGCTAGAGATCTCGCAGCACAAAGCTCACCTACGCGACTACTTCAATGGTCTGGGCTTTGAACGCTGGTCTGCCATCTATGGCAACACCCCACTCTCGCTCGTTCGTCGGAGCATTCGCGAAGGCCACAATCGCATGCTCGCGGTGGCCGATGCATGGCTGGCCGATCAACCACCGCCCACCACAGCGCTTGATGTCGGTTGTGGGGTCGGTCTGTTCAGCCTGATGCTAGCCCGTCGAGGCTACCGGGTGCGTGCTGCCGACATCGCGCCGCAGATGGTCGCTGCTACCCAACAAGCCGCAACAGAGGCCGGTCTAGCCGACCAGATTGAATGCATAGAGGCGGACATCGAATCGCTACACGAACCGGCACAGTTGGTAGCCTGCTTCGACGTGCTGATTCACTATCCACAGCCAGCATTCGGTCAGCTCTGCACCCATCTCGCCGCGCTCACTGAACATACGCTTTTGCTCACCTACGCACCGTATAGCGCATTGCTCGCCACTTTGCACCGGATCGGCGGCTGGTTTCCACACAGTCAGCGCCGCACTGAGATTCAGATGATTCGTGATCAGGAGGTGGCTACAATCCTAGAACGCGCTGGACTGCGCGTGCATCGGTTTCAGCCGATTCGAAACTGGTTCTATCACGTTACGCTGATTGAAGCCCGCCGGGGCTAGTTTCATAAGATTGTAGTTCAGAAACTAAACTACAAGGAGCGAGACATGCGACGATTGCTAGCTGTGATGGCCCTTGGAGCAGCCGCTGTTGCGCTGTACAAGTGGTACAACCGCGAGGTCTTGCTAGAGGGTGAGGGGTTTGTTCGCTTACAGAGCGAACACGAGCATTTCCACTTCCACGTCGATCTGCCCCCTGGGATGGAGATTCAACCTGGCGATACGCTTGAGATCATGCACCTGCCGCCAACCGAAGACGGTCGCACTCACGGTGAGATCTGCTATCGCAGCCCCATTCGTCTCTACAAAGCGAGCTGGTTGCGCCGTTTTCTTACCAAAAAGAGCAGTCTGGTCGAGATCAACGAGCTGGTTGAGCATCCGTAGGGCGCTGATTGTCAGGCATGAGTCGGTTGTAATACAGGAATTGCTAGATCGCAAAGGAGCGTAGCGATGTTTTGGATCAATCCGTTGATGATGGAAATGCCCGGCGAGTTTAGCCGCACGACCCGTCATGCCCTCAAAGAAGCCATTTTGTCGCCCCGCTTCTACACCACTGATTTCAAGGCCATCGATAAGCTCGAGATCGATCGCAATGGCCTGCGCGACGAGTTTGAATGGATTCGCGACGAGTTCGCCTACGACTACAACCGCACGCACTTCCGGCGCACCGATGAGTTCTTGCAGAACTTTGACGATATGCCCGAGCGCGATGCGTTCATTGACTTTCTCGAGCGCTCGTGCACGGCTGAGTTCAGCGGCTGCCTCCTGTACGCCGAAATGGTGAAGCATCTGCACGATCCCACCCTGAAGGCGATTTTCAAATATATGAGCCGCGATGAAGGGCGGCATGCTGGGTTCCTCAACCGCACGATGGCTGACCTGAATGTCGCGCTCGACCTTACCGTCTTGCAAAAGCGCAAGAAGTATACCTACTTCCAGCCCAAGTTCATTTTCTACTCGGTCTATCTCTCTGAAAAGATCGGTTACTCGCGCTACATCAATATCTACCGCCACCTCGAAAAGAATCCACAGTACTGCATTCACCCGATTTTCAAGTGGTTCGAGCAGTGGTGCAACGATGAGTATCGACACGGTGAGTTCTTTGCGTTGCTGATGCGTTCACAGCCGGAAATGCTGCGCGGCGCTAATCTGCGTTGGATCCGGTTCTTCTTGCTGGCTGTTTACGCCACAATGTACCTCAATGATGCACGACGGGCTAACTTCTACGCTGCCCTCGGCCTGAACTGGCGTGATTACGATCAGAAGGTGATCCGGCTCTGCAATGATATCGCCACGCAGGTCTATCCTGAAACGATGAACCTCGACGATCCACGGTTCTTTGGCTACATGGATAAGCTGGTGGAATACGACCGCAAGCTACGCGAATTGGAGGGTCGCAAGGATCCGGTGGCAATGGCTCAGTCGACGCGCCTGAAGGCAGCGATTGCGCTACGCCTGTTAGCGATTTACCGTCTACCAACCCGCAAGACAACCGAAGCGATCCGATGGAAAGGGCTGCCTGGTTTCCCCAATTACCCCGGCCCCAACCGCACACCACGGGTCGCAGCAGCCGATTAGCCGTAATGGTCCGCTCGGCGTTTCCAGCCTCGTCGACGCCTGAGTAGTGGCGACAGCACTGATCACAGCTGCGCCACCACGAGCTCGAGCGGGTGAGTGCTGGAACGCCCGTAACGATAGGCGCTGGTTCCGCGTCGTTGCCTTTATGGCTTGACCCGGTTACGCGAGCGGCAGGAACGGTTCCTGCCATCATGGGTTTCTGTCCGCTTTTAAACAGGTTTCGCCCGGCACGAGTGGTGAGGAACGCCAATGCATTTCGTGGTGCTAACCATCGATGGCAACCATCGTCCGGCGCTGCTGGCGGCTGCTGACCGTCTGCGGCGCGAGCACAAGGTCGCCCTGAGCCTGGCGGTATACGATGCAACGATGTTGCGCGACGCTACCGGATGGGCGCAGCTCGATCGCGATCTAGCCACAGCCGATTTTATCTTCGGCGCGCGACTGTTCAGCGAGGAGCTGGTGCGACCGCTTATCGACCGCCTAGCGCATTGTGAGCAACCAACCCTGATTATTACCTCTAACCCGGCTTTGATTCGGTGCACGCGCATTGGTGGCTTTTCGCTGCGCCGCGAGAGTGAGACTGAACCGGGTCCGCTGCGACGCTGGGTGCAAAAGCTGCGTCCCCAGGGCGGCGCGGGCGAAGCACGCCGTCAGCTTGCAATTTTGCGCAATCTCAGCAAGGTACTGAAGGTTATTCCTGGCACATCGCGCGATCTGTATACGTACATCACCAGCCATCAGTACTGGCTCAATGCCTCGCCGGAAAATCTCTACCGGCTGCTCTGCGTGCTGATCAGCCGCTATGGCCCCCAACCACGGCCTAAACTGCCGCAACTCGATCCACTATCGTATCCTGATACCGCGCTCTACCATCCTGATGCACCTGAACTGTTTGCATCGTTGAACGATTATCGGCGTTGGCGCGGCAAACGGGTTCCCAGCGGTGGAAAAGTGGGTATCCTGACCCTGCGCACCGTGGTCCTGAGCGGCAATACGTCGCACATCGAGGCGCTGGCACGTGCGATCGAGGCCCGTGGACTGGAAGCACGTATCGCCTATGCAGCTGGCCTCGATATGCGGCCATTGCTAGAAAAAGAGCTGGCTGATGTCGATCTGCTTGTCAATGCGACTGGCTTTGCGCTAGTTGGTGGCCCAGCCGAAAGTCAGCCCCAACAAGCTGCCGAGGCGCTTATCCGCTTCGATCGCCCTTATCTGGGGCTGGTACCACTAGCGTTCCAGCGCCTCGACGATTGGCGTGCCGATGATAACGGGTTGACACCGGTGCAACAGGCGTTGAGCGTGGCAATTCCCGAACTTGAAGGCGCTGCCGAACCGATTATCTTTGGTGGACCGGCGGCAGATGGTCAACGTTTTGCACCAGCACAAGCCGAGATCGAGCAGATTGCCGACCGCATTGCCCGCCGGGTAGCGTTGCGCCGTATGCCAAACGCCCAAAAGCGGTTGGCAGTGGTGATCTACAATTTCCCGCCCGCATTAGGCACAGTTGGCACAGCAGCGTATCTTGATGTCTTCGCCAGTCTCTTTCATTTGTTGCAGGCGTTGGCCGCCGATGGCTATCAGGTAGATGTTCCACAGAGTGTCGATGAACTCCGTCGCCTATTGCTGGCCGATGGTCCAGCTCACGGCGCCGATGCACATATTGCCGATTGGCTGAGCGCCGATGAGTATCGCCGTCTGTTCCCTGCTTATACCGAGATCGAACCCTATTGGGGACCAGCGCCAGGTGAGCTGCTACGCGATGGGCGTGGCATCCGGATTTTGGGGCGCCAGTTCGGTAATGTCTTTGTCGGTGTCCAACCCAGTTTTGGTTACGAGCGCGATCCGATGCGGTTGCTATTGGCCAAAGACGCGGCACCCAATCACGCCTTTGCCGCTTTCTACACTTGGCTCACTCATAAGTTCCGCGCTGACGCGGTGATCCATCTCGGTACGCACGGCGCAATGGAATTTATGCCCGGCAAGCAGGTAGGATTGAGCGCGCGCTGTTGGCCATTACGCCTGATCGGACCGCTACCCAATTTCTACATCTACAGTGTCAATAACCCCAGCGAGGCTGCCATCGCCAAGCGGCGGGGCGCCGCGACCCTGATCAGTTATCTGGTACCACCAGTGCAACAGGCTGGTCTCTACAAAGGCCTGCGTGCACTTCGTGATGCAATCGAGCAGTACGAGCGCCACCCTGATCCGGCGCTGGTGGCCGATCTGCGCGATCGGGCAGCCCAACTCGGTATTCCCATGGAGACAAGCGGTGATGATCATACCGATGTTGCCGGCCTGGCTCACGAGCTATTGCGGATCGAGCAGCGCATGATCCCGCTCGGACTCCACGTCCTGGGACAGCCGCCTGCGCCTGCCGAGCTCGCCGATTTCTTGTTGCTCTACGCTAGTCTCCAACCCGATGGTGGACTGCCAGCACTGATTGCACGTGGAATGGGAATTGATTACCACCAACTGTGTAATCGGCTAAACACCGATCTGGCCGCGCAAAACCAGCTACGCGCGATTGAAGCTCGGGGTCGTGCCGCGATGCTGGCCTACGCTGAGGCGCCTGACGCCACCGCTGGTGCGCGCGCTGCCGCTGCTCATCTGGCCGATCTCGTTCCAGAATCAGCGTTGCGTCCGCTCTGGCCGAAACTGGCTGAATTGCGCAACGGTTTACTCACGAATAACGAATTGCACAACCTGCTGCATGGCCTACGGGGTGGTTTCATTCCACCATCACCGAGCAACGACGCGGTGCGCAACCCGGCAGTGCTACCAACAGGCCGCAATCTGTTTGCGCTCGATCCCTACCGAGTACCGACGCCAGCGGCAATGCAGCGCGGCGAGGCACTAGCAAACGAGCTAATCGCACGCTTACGCGCCGAACAGGGGCAATGGCCCGAAAGTATTGCCATCGTCTTGTGGGGCACTGACAACCTCAAGAGCGATTGCGAAGGTGTGGCACAAGTGCTGGCCCTGATTGGAGCCCGTCCGGTCATCGATGAATTGGGAAACGTGGCAGACGTGACATTGCGGCCATTGTCAGAACTCGGCCGTCCGCGGATTGATGTCGTGGTTACAGTCAGCGGCATCTTCCGTGACTTGCTCGGCAACCAGATGCGCCTGATCGATCGGGCTGCCTACCTGGCTGCTGCCGCCGACGAACCACCAGAATGGAACTTTGTACGGGCCCACGCGCAGGCACAAATGGTCGAGATGGGCATTTCGCTCGAAGAGGCCGCAATTCGCGTTTTTGCCAACGCGCCGGGCAGTTATGGCGCCAACGTTAACTTCTTGGTGGAAAGCGGTACATGGGAGAGCGATGATCAGTTGAGCGACACCTTCCTTACGCGCAAGAGTTTTGTGCGCACTGCCAGCGGTCAATGGCGAGAGGCCCGCGGTCTGCTCGAAGGTGCGCTGCGCCACGTGCAGGCTACGTTCCAGAATATCGATAGCTTTGAAGTTGGTCTGACCGATATCGACAACTATTACGAAAATTTGGGCGGCGTCGCCAAGAGTGTGGAACGGCTGCGCGGCCAAGCACCGCCAGTCTTGGTGGCTGATGCGATTAGCGCACCCGGTGCAAGTCGGGTTGCCTCGATCGAGACAATGTTGCGCTTAGAGACGCGAGCCAAACTCTTGAATCCGAAGTGGCACGAAGCCATGCTGGCCCATGGCTTCGCGGGCGTGCGCGAGATCGAAGCCCGTGTCAACCACACTTATGGCTGGAGCGCGACCGCCAATGCAGTCGAAGGCTGGATCTACGACGAAATTGCCGCCACGTATGCGCTAGATGATGCAATGCGTGAGCGAATGGCAGCGCTTAATCCAGCCGCTGCGGCAGGTGTGGTGCGCCGCCTACTTGAGGCAGCAGGACGCGGCTTCTGGGCAGCCGATGAAGCCACCTTAAATCGCTTGCAAGAGATCTACCACGATCTCGAGGATCGACTGGAAGGCATTACCGAAGAGAGGAGTGTAGGATGAGCTGGTTTAAGATGATACGTCTCGGCATGCTCCATGTGGCTGTGGCGATCAGTCTGGTGCCGATCACTGGCGTTCTCAACCGGATTATGATCCACGAGTTGGGCATTATGGCCAGCGTGGTTGCAGCGCTGATCATCCTACCGCACCTCTTTTCACCGATCCAGGTATTTATTGGCCAGTTGTCAGATCGTCACCCGTTCTGGGGCTACCGCCGCACACCCTACATCGCACTGGGCATTTTGCTCTGCGTTATCGGAGCGATGCTGACGCCTTTCGCAGCCTTTGCAATGGATGCGAATTTCTGGCCCGGCCTGATGCTAGCGCTGCTTATCTTCGGCATGTGGGGCATCGGGTTCAACACAGCAGTGGTATCTTACCTCTCATTGGCCAGCGATATGTCACCCTCGCACTTGCGCTCGCGCACGATCGCAGTGATGTGGTTCATGATGATTACTGCTGTGATCGGTACCGCGATCGGTGCGGGCCGAGCGCTCGAAGACTACTCTCCGGAACGCTTGATTGAGGTCTTTGTGATTTGCGCTGTGATTGCGCTGAGCATCGCCACGCTAGGCCTGATCGGGCTGGAGCCGCGCAATGCTACTCCGGTGAGTCACGAAGAACGACACAGCGCTGTCGATTCGGTGCGCACAGTAATTGCCGATCCGCTAGCCCGTCGCTTCTTCATCTATCTCATGTTTATGCTCTCGGCGATCTTGGGCCAGGATGTTCTGCTCGAGCCCTACGGCGCGGCAGCGTTTGGCATGAGCGTGCGCGAGACAACGCAGTTGACCGCAACCTGGGGTGGAGCGACGTTGCTGGCCCTACTGCTACACGGTATCTTCTTTAGCCGCTGGCTGAACAACAAGCATGGTGCAATGCTGGGCGGTACGATTGCGGCAACTGGCCTGACTCTCATCGCACTGAGCGGTATGCTGCACATTCAAGCATTGTTTGTACCTGCAGTCGCTATCCTCGGTTTCGGCACCGGTATCGCTACTGCCACCAATCTGGCTCTGATGCTCGATATGACGACACCGCAGCAGGTCGGGTTGTTCATCGGGGCATGGGGGGTCGCTGACGCCGCTGCACGTGGGCTGGGCAACCTGTTGGCTGGAATGATCCGTGACATCACTGCGCTGATCGTCGGCCAAATCGGCTCCTACGCCACCGTGTTCCTCATCGAGGCGTTGATCCTCGGTGTTGCGCTAGTTATGCTGCGAGCCATCGATGTAAGCGCGTTCCGCAGCCAGCGTCGCGAGCTTGGTCAATTGGTTGCAGCAATGGGCGACGCATAGAAAAGTATAGAAATACGTAGATTTTTAAACTGAATGCGCGTATAATACAGAGGCCTGCGCCAGAGCAACGGCGCCTTGGCGCAGGCGTACCGGGTTTTTGTGCCATGCCCGGCTGGATGGAGGGGAACGTCATTCGTTGTTGCCGTAGAAGCTTTGCAGAGCAAAGGATCAGGGGTATGAATCTGCTCCTTGCCGGTCTCGATCACACTACTGCGCCGGTTGAGATTCGCGAACAGCTTGCCTTCAGCCAAACCGATCTTCCATCAGCGCTAATGCAACTGACCCAGGCGGAAAACGGCGCTACGCCGCTCTTTGCCGAGGCCGTTATTCTCTCGACTTGCAACCGAGTTGAGATCTACGGAGTCGCTAATCCCGGCACAACAGCACAGCACGTAGCTGATTTTCTGGCTACCTTTCACCGTCGGCCCATCAACAGCTTCGTGCATACACTCTACTTCTACCAAGGGGAAGCGGTTGCTCGCCATCTGTGCGCCACCGCAGCCGGGCTGCGCTCGCTAGTGCTGGGCGAGGCCCAGATTCAGGGCCAAGTGCGCGCGGCATATGAAGCGGCGCAGCGAATTGGGAGCGTTGGTTCGACGCTGCATCGCCTCTTCCAGATCGCGCTGGTGGCCGGCAAACGGGTGCGCCACGAGACAACGATCGGGCGCGGTGCGGCCAGCGTTTCGCAGGCCGGAGTTGAGCTGGCCAAACGACGTCTGGGCGATCTACGCGGGCGTGAGGTGTTGTTGATCGGTGGCGGTGAAGTGAGTGAGCTGGCCGCGCAAAATCTGATCGCCAATGGTGCTGACCGGTTGACAATCGTCAACCGCACATCGGCACGCGCGGCAGCACTGGCCGAACGTTACGGCGCCGAGATGCTCGATTTCAGTGCCTTACCCGAAGCGCTGGCCCGCGCCGACATCGTTATCAGCTCAACTGCTGCGCCGGTGCCAATCATTTACCGTCACCATGTCGCCGAAGCATTGGCGCACAAGCAACGAGTTCGCGCTTGCGGCGATTGCGAACCGCCGGCTATGCTGCTGATCGATCTGGCAGTGCCACGCGACATTGCTGCTGATGTCGGACAACTGCCTGGAGTGCATCTCTTCACTGTCGATGATCTGCGTGAAGTAGTCAACCACACGATCGAGCTACGCAGCGCCGTGCTTGAGATCGCCCAGCAGATTGTAGAAGAACAGGTGCGGGAGTTCCTCGATTGGTGGCGCACTCAAGAGGCATTGCCGGTGCTGACGATGCTTCGCCAGCGCGCTGAAGAGGTACGTAACGAAGAGTTAGCGCGGGCACTGCGCCGCCTGAGTGATCTCTCACCCGAACAACGGGCGGTCATTGAAGGTCTGTCGCGCAGCATCGTCAACAAATTGCTCCACCCGCCGACTCGCTGTCTACGGGAAGCCGCCGCTCACGGCCAAGGGAAGCGCTACGCTACTATGTTGGCCGAGTTGTTCAATCTGGAACATAGCCTCGAGCGCCCAATAAGTATAGTGGGTAACACGGAGTCAGCCGGATAGGCAGCACCATTATCAAGCCAGCATCAGCGGCATTGCTGGTTGGCAGGGGTGGGCGGGCATTCCAGCCGTCCTTAGCCGCGGCGACCTACACCGTCGCTACCAGGGCCGATGGGCGCCGCAATCAGGCGCGCCGGTGGCTCCCAGCCCGCGGAGGCAAACCAATACGCTTGCGTCACGTTGAATTGAGAGAGGAACTATGACTCGCTTACTTATCGGCACCCGTGGTTCGGCTCTAGCGCGTACTCAATCAGAGTGGGTAGCCAACGCCCTGCGCGCCGCCTTACCTGAGCTGACGATTGAACTGCGGATCATTACTACCACTGGCGATCGCGTGCTTGATGTAGCTCTGTCGGCAGTTGGTGACAAAGGATTGTTCGTTAAAGAATTAGAGCAAGCATTGCTGGCGGGTGAAGTAGATCTCTGCGTGCATAGCGCCAAAGACATGCCAACGGAAACGCCGTCTGGTCTGCTCCTCGCCGCTTTCCCTACGCGCGAAGACCCGCGCGATGCGCTGGTGGTACGCCAGAAAGATCTGGGTAGCGATCTGGCTAATCTACCCCGCGGAGCACGCGTTGGCACCTCGAGCCTGCGGCGGGCCAGTCAGTTGCGTTACTATCGCCCTGATCTACAACTGGCCGATGTCCGCGGCAATGTCGACACACGCTTACGCAAACTTGCAGAAGGTCAATACGATGCGTTGATTCTGGCCGCTGCAGGGCTGCGCCGGTTGGGATTGTGGGATGGCACTCCAGGAGCAACGATTGGCGAAGCGGTGGTCTTCCCCCTCGATCCGCAGGTGATGCTGCCTGCAGTTTCACAAGGTATTCTGGCGATCGAGACTCGCGTCGACGATACCGCAACGCGCGCTCTGGTTGCGGCTATTGATGATCCGGTGGCCCGCGCTGCTGCACTAGCCGAACGAGCACTGCTGCGTCAGCTCGAAGGCGGATGTCAGGTGCCAGTGGCGGCGCATGCTACGCTCACTCCGGCAGGGCTTCATCTCCGCAGTATGATCGGTGCCCTCGACGGCAGTGCGCTGGTCTTTGCCGAGCAAACCGCTGCCATTGATCAGGCTGAAGCGTTGGGCGTTGCCGTGGCCGAGGCACTGCTTGCCCAGGGTGGCGATGCTATTCTGGCTGCTATTCGCAGTCAACTGGAGGCACGACAATGAGTGGTCTCGCTGGTCGTCGGGTTGCGATCACGCGCCCAGCAGGGCGTGGCGATACGCTGGCCGAACGATTGCGTGCACTGGGTGCGATCCCGCTGCTGACCCCGTTGATTGCCTACGCGCCACCCACCGATCCGGCACCGTTGCAAGCAGCACTCACCCGCCTTGCCGCTGGCGAGTACGACTGGCTGGTGGTAACCAGTCGGCAAGCAGTACAGGCGTTATCTGGCGCCATTGTACCTTTGTCAACGGCCATCGCTGCCGTCGGCAAAGGCACAGCGGCAGATTGTCGGCGTACCTGGGGGCGCGAACCAACTGGCGTGCCTGATGAAGAGATCGGCGCGGCGCTACCACAAGTGATGGGTGATTTGACCGGCAAGCGTGTGTTGTTACCCTGCGCTGATATCGCTCCGCCTACGTTAGCCGCAGCGCTGCGTGCCGCTGGCGCAATCGTGGATCGGGTGACGGCCTACTGCACAGTGGCTGGTCCAGGCACAGCAGCGCTGGCGACCGCATTGCGTACCGGTGAGGTTGATGCAATTGTGCTCGCCAGTGGCTCAGCGGCCCGCCAGCTCCAGCTGCTGATCGCACCGCTTCAGCAGTTGCCAGCGTTGATCTGCATCGGCCCCAGTACCGCAGCTGTCTGTGCTGAGCTGGCGCTGCCGGTCGCTGCTATCGCTGAACGACCGAACGACGATGCCCTACTTGCTGCGTTGGAACGAGTGTTTGTTGACCAACCCGCACCGCAGGATTAACCTCACCAGAACACCGATCTGAGGCTGGTACAAGAAAACGATGGAGTGACAGCAATGAAAACCCTTTCAGCTCGCCCACAAACTGGCAATGGCATAACCAACCATCTGCCTACACCTGTTCAACGTCCGCGGCGGCTCCGCATCAGCCCCGCACTTCGTGATCTGGTGCGCGAAACACGCCTGACGCCGGCCCAACTGATCGCGCCCATCTTTGTGCGCCACGGCCAGAACCTGCGGATACCCATCGGCTCGATGCCCGGCCAGTATCAGCTGTCACCCGATCAAGCCGCGCAGGAAGCGGCGGCACTGGCTGAGCGCGGCATTCGTGCCGTCTTGTTGTTTGGCATCCCAGCACGCAAAGACCCCTGTGGGAGCGAGAACGCCGACCCAGATGGGATTGTGCCACAGGCGATCCGCGCCATCAAAGCGGTCGTACCGGGTATGGTTGTGATCAGTGATATGTGTTTCTGCGAATACACCGATCATGGTCATTGCGGCGTACTCAATACCCCTGACCGCAGCGACTTCCAGCCTCAACTCGGCGAGGGCTATTTGCTCAACGATCCGACCCTTGCCCTCTTGGCCGAGGCATCGGTCGTACATGCCCGCGCTGGTGCCGATATCATTGCACCTTCTGGAATGATCGACGGCATGGTCGCAACCATCCGTGCTGCACTCGACGCCGCGGGTTTCAGCCACACCTCGATTATGAGCTACGCGGCGAAGTATGCGAGTAGTTTCTATGGCCCCTTCCGCGACGCAGCCGAAAGCCCGCCCCAATTCGGCGATCGGAGCCAGTATCAGATGGATCCGGCTAATGCGCGCGAGGCGCTGCGCGAGGTCGATCTCGATGCGGCGGAAGGCGCTGACATTCTGATGGTCAAACCAGCACTGGCGTACCTCGACATTATTCGGCAGGTGCGCGACCGCCACACCTTACCGATCGCTGCCTACCAGGTCAGTGGTGAATACAGCATGGTCAAGGCTGCGGCAATGCAGGGCTGGCTCGATGAACAGCGGATTGCGCTCGAGATGCTGACGGCAATTCGCCGCGCTGGTGCTGACATGATCATTACCTACTGGGCTAGAGAAGCTGCCGAGTGGCTCGGTTAGATACTCTGTGCGAATTGTAGCAACCTGCGAGGAAATATCATGCGTGATCGATTTCTCCGTGCTTGCCGCCGCCAACCGGTTGACCGCACGCCAATCTGGTTGATGCGCCAGGCTGGTCGTTATATGCCTGAATACCGTGCTGTGCGCGAGCGGTACGGTTTCTTGCAAATGGTAAAGACACCAGAAGTGGCTGCTGAAGTAACGCTGCAACCGATACAGGCGTTTGGTGTTGATGCAGCGATCATCTTTGCCGATATTCTGCCGCCCCTGGAAGGTTTAGGCTTCCAGCTCACCTATGAAAAGGGCGAAGGACCGGTGATCCACAATCCAGTGCGACAAGCGAGCGACGTGGCGAAGCTACAGCTGTGCGATCCACGTGAGACCGTGGCCTACACGTTAGCAGCATTGCGATTAGTGAAACGTGAACTCAACGGGCTGCCACTCATTGGCTTTAGCGGTGCACCCTTTACGCTGGCGAGCTACGCAATTGAAGGTGGTGGCTCTAAGGAGTACCGCCTGACCAAGCGGTTTATGTACGAACAACCGGCGGCTTGGCATACGCTGATGGATCGGCTGAGCGATCTGGTTGCCGAATACTTGATCGCACAAGTGGAAGCGGGGGCTGACGCCGTCCAGATCTTCGACAGTTGGGCTGGTGCGCTGGCACCAGCCGATTATCGCGACTACGTGCTGCATCATACCCGCCAGGTCATTGCCACGATCCGCACGCGTCTGGGCGATGCCGCACCACCGATTATTTACTTCGGCACCGATATGGCTGGCCTGGCCGGAGAATTACGTCAACTTGGCGCCGACGTACTCGGCGTGGACTGGCGCATCGACATTGACAAAGCGTGGGCGCAGTATGGTTACGAACATGCTGTGCAAGGCAACCTCGACCCGATGACGCTCTTTGCGCCGCCGGAACTGATTGCGGCCCGCGCTCGTGATATTCTCGAACGCGCGGGCGGGCGCCCTGGTCACATCTTCAACCTTGGACACGGCATCCTTACTGAAACACCGGTTGATCACGTGCGCTATCTGGTCGAGTTTGTCCAATCGTTCCCATTGCCGACTACAACGCCCACTCTCCAGGAGGTTATGCAATGAGTGTTGCCACCGAGCGCTACGCTCGTTCCCAGACCAATTTCGCCGCTGCCCAGGCCGTCATTCCGGGCGGAGTCAATTCGCCCGTGCGTGCCTTCCGCGGTGTCGGCGGCACGCCCATCTTCTTTGATCGCGGCCAGGGAGCCTATCTGTGGGATGTCGATGGAAACCGCTACATTGACTATGTGCTCTCGTGGGGGCCGCTCCTCCTCGGTCATGCCCATCCTGCGGTTACCAGCGCAATTGCAGCACAGGCCCAGCGTGGCACAAGCTTTGGCGCACCCACCGAACTCGAAACCGAGCTAGCCCGCCAGGTGATTGAGCTGGTACCGTCGATCGAACAAATTCGCTTCGTGAATAGCGGTACCGAAGCTACCATGAGCGCGTTGCGTCTGGCCCGAGCCGCAACCGGACGCCGCCTGATCGTCAAATTCAACGGCTGCTACCACGGTCACGCCGACATGCTGCTGGTACAGGCAGGCAGCGGAGTCGCAACCCTTGGGCTACCCGATAGTCCAGGTGTGCCACCATCAGTGGCTGCCGAGACGATTACTATCGAATACAACGATCTCGATGGGGTAGCCAACCTGTTCGCCAACCGCGGGTCCGAGATTGCGGCCGTAATCGTGGAACCGATTGCTGCCAATATGGGCTTCGTACTGCCCAAACCTGGCTTTCTGAGCGGTTTGCGTGAACTGACCCAGCGCTACGGCGCGATCTTCATTCTCGACGAAGTGATGACTGGCTTTCGTGTCGCCCCTGGCGGAGCACAAGCGCTGTGGGGGCTTGACCCCGATCTGACCTGCTTGGGGAAAGTGATTGGAGGTGGACTACCGGTTGGCGCTTACGCTGGTAAGCGGCAGTACATGCAACTCGTGGCCCCTGCCGGGCCAATGTATCAGGCGGGCACTCTCAGTGGCAACCCACTGGCTATGATCGCTGGTTTAACAACACTGCGCACCGCGTTCGCCAACGATGGGGCAGCGTTCCGCCAAGCAGTCACCCTGACTACCAACCTGGCCAACGGGCTACGCGAGCTGGGTGAACGTTACCGGATCCCGCTGCAGGTAGGCAATGTAGGCACCATGTTCGGTTGCTATTTCCTGCGCCAGCCCGATGCCCAGATCACCTCTTACGCTGAAGCGAAGGCTAACGCCGATCCACAACGCTACGCCCGCTTCTTCTGGGCCATGGCCGAGCGGGGAGTTTACCTGGCTCCATCACAGTTCGAGGCCGGCTTTGTCAGCACTGCACATACTGCAGCGGACATCGATCAAACGCTGGCAGCAGTGGAAGAGGCCTTCGCACAATTGTAAGCGCGCACAACCAAGGAGACAGGGATATGACTGTTACCGACACTCGCGCAACCGTCCATGATCTGATGCGCGCCGGTCAGCAACAACTTTGCGCAGCTTTCGAAGCAACCGACAGCCAGCAACAGTTTGTGGCCTACAGCTGGGAACGACCGGGCGGCGGTGGTGGCACGGCCCGCGTCATGACGGACGGCGCCGTCTTCGAGCGGGCTGGGGTGAATGTTTCGGCAGTTTACGGAGAGGAAGTGCCGCCGAGCATCTGGCAACATCGCCCATCAACCCGCGGTCAACCCTATTTTGCCACCGGTATCTCGATGGTCTTGCACCCGCGCAACCCCTATGTGCCCGCCTTTCACGCCAACTTTCGCTACTTCGAGGCCGGCGAAGAGTGGTGGTTTGGCGGCGGTATGGATCTCACACCCAATTATGGGTTTGAAGAAGACGCCCGCCACTTTCACGGCACGCTCCGCGCCTACTGTGCGCGCCATCCGATTGCCGATTACCAGACGATGAAAGAGACTTGCGATCGCTACTTCTTCCTCAAGCATCGTAATGAAATGCGCGGGATCGGCGGCATCTTCTTTGATGATCTGCACCCAGAAGGGGCAGACGGTTTTGAGCGCGCGTTCGCCTTCGTTCGTGATGGGATCACCACCATTCTCGCCGCCTACCTCCCGATCGTTCACCGGCGGATGCACACCCCCTACGGGGAGCGCGAGCGGTCGTGGCAACTCTACCGGCGCGGGCGGTACGTTGAGTTCAACCTTATCTACGATCGCGGTACCCTGTTCGGCCTACAGACGGGCGGCAACATCGAGGCAATTTTGATGTCGTTGCCACCACTGGCACGCTGGGAGTTCAACTATCAGCCTGAACCGGGTTCACCGGAAGCGGCGATGAGCGAGTTCTTACGTCCACGCGATTGGGCAACAGGGTGAGGTGCGGTCAACGTTGCCGGAGAGCTGTCTGACAGCGCGGCTCTCCGGTTTACAAACCGCTCTGATCTAGCTATTCAGCATTCTTACATATGATGCACTGATTTTGCACGGCATTTGTTTATACTTCACCTTCTTGCTTTTTATGCTACAATATTATCAAACTCAGTAGTTCCAAATCGGCACTACACCCTGCGAGGAGGCGCTATGCATAAGGCAAGCACCATCCGCGAGGATGGCCTGTACCACTCGTTCTGCGGCCTCGTCAGCGTCGGCTGGCTCTATCAAAAGATCAAAGACAGCTTCTTCCTCATCCTTGGCACTCACACCTGTGCCCACCTGTTGCAAAACACCCTCGGCGTCATGATCTTCGCCCGGCCACGCTTCGCTGTTTCACTGCTGGAAGAATCAGACCTCAGCTCGTCGCAACCCGATATTTCGGCTCAGATCGAAGAGATCAAGCGCGAGCACCATCCCTCGGTCATCTTCCTGCTCTCGTCGTGCACACCGGAAGTGATGAAGGTGGAATTTGAAGGACTGGCCGCATCAGTCAGCACTCCTGAGGTGCCGGTGCTCTTTGTGCCGGCTTCCGGCCTCGATTACACCTTCTCGCAGAGCGAAGACTCGGTCTTACAAGCGCTGATCCCATTCTGCCCGCCGGCTCCACCCGAAGACAAGCGGGTTGTCTTCCTCGGTTCAGTCAACGATGCGATTGCCGATGACTTCGCAGTGGAAGCGGCGCAGCTCGGCATCCCGGTAGCTGGCTTCCTGCCTGCCAGCCACTTCAACGAGCTGCCACCGATCGGGCCAGGCACTATCGTGGCTCCATTGCAGCCCTACTTGCACAAGACGGCAACCCAACTGCGCAACGAGCGCGGCTGCACGGTGCTCTCATCACTCTTCCCCTTTGGTCCTGACGGCACGCGCCGGTTCTGGGAAGATCTGGCCGCCCATTTTGGCCTAAAAGTTGATTTAAGCGAGCGCGAAGCCGCAGCTTGGGAACGGATCAAGCGCCACACCGATTTGTTGCGAGGCAAGAAGATCTTCTTTGCCAGCGACACACTGATGGAATTGCCACTCGCTCGCTTCCTCAAGGCTTGTGGCGCTGAGGTGGTTGAATGCTCGACGCCTTACATCAATCGCCGCTTCCATGCCGCCGAATTGGCGGCACTCGAAGGAGTGCGGCTGGTCGAACAGGCGAATTTCCATCGTCAGTTGCGCACTATTGCCGAGACCAAACCAGATCTGATCATTTCCAACATTATTACTACCAACCCTCTCGTTGGCCAAGGTGTGGTTGCCAAATGGGGAACCGAATACTGCTTCCTCCCTATTCACGGCTGGGCGGGGGTCAATGCACTGGTAACATCGTTCACTCGGGCCCTTGAACGGCACGCCAAACTCGATCCGCTCGGTTCTGATCCGATCTGGTTGACCGGCATGATGCCCAGTTCACCCGGTGGTGTGATCTCGCTGCAGTCGTAGCCAACTCAGCTTGATAGGATAGCGAACGCAGTCAATCGTTCCGGGAAAAACAGCGCGTCCGGCCAGCAATGGTCAGAGCCTCGCGGCCTATCTGCGCTGGCCCGACCTGTAACCTACCCCGTCGGGATCTGCAATGCTTGTAGGATCTGAGCGGCGACCATAGGAACTGACCGCTGGCACTCGATAGAGGAGACGATACCATGCGTCTGGCTTACTGGATGTACGAGGGTACCGCGCATCACGGCGTTGGTCGCATCGCAAACAGCATGCGTAATGTTCACGCCGTCTTCCACGCGCCGCAAGGCGACGATTACGTTAATGCCATTTTCGCCATGCTCGACCGCACCCCCAATTTCCCGGCGATGACGACCAGCGTGGTCAGCGGCACTGATCTCGCCCGCGGGACCATCCGGCTGCCGGAAACACTGCGCCAGGTCGAAGAGCGTGTGCATCCTGATCTGATTGTAGTGGTCGCTTCGTGTTCAACAATTTTACTGCAAGAGAATCTAGAGATTGCTGCCAAGCATGCTGGTTTGCAGTGCGAGGTGATGGTTTACGACGCCAATCCGTACCGTATGCAGGAGATTGTCGCCGCCGAGAGTCTTTTCACCGATCTGGTGAAACGCTTTGCCAAACCGCAACCGCGCACTGAACGACCAACGGTCAATATTCTCGGCCCGGCTTCGCTCGGATTCCACGCGCGCCATGACCTGATCAGCCTGCGCCGGATGCTCAAGACGCTGGGCGTTGAGGTTAACGTGGTGGCGCCTTGGGGGGCAACAATTGCTGATCTGAGTCGCTTGCCAGCGGCATGGTTGTCGATCGCACCTTACCGCGAATTGGGACTACGCGCTGCGCAATACCTCGAAGAACAGTTCGGCGTACCGGCACTCCTCGATGCACCGATCGGTGTACAACCTACACTACGCTGGATCGAACGCCTACGCGAGTTGCTGGCTCAGGCTGGCGCCAATATCCCGATGCCGCCGTTGACCGCTTTTTCGCTTGATGGTATGTCAGCCCCTTCCGCAGTGCCGTGGCTGGCCCGCACTGCAGATATGGACAGTTTCTCGGGCAAACCGGCGTTCGTCTTCGGGGACGCTACGCATGTGGTAGGCATCACGCGCTTTTTGCACGATGAGCTGGGGATGCCAATCGCTGGCGCTGGGACGTATGTTAAACATCAGGCCGACTGGGTACGTGAACAACTGGCCGATTATGTCGATGATTTGCTCGTGACCGATGAATTCCAGCGGGTCGCGGCCCGCATCGCTGAACTACGACCCGAGCTGGTTTGTGGTACGCAGATGGAGCGGCATACGTCACGCCGTTACGAGTTGAACTGCATGGTGATCTCACCACCGACGCATATCGAGAACCATCTGCTCGCCTACCGTCCATTCCTCGGCTTCGATGGTGCTGATGTGATCGCTGACGAAGTTTACACTACCTGCACCCTGGGCATGGAGAAGCACCTCATTGATCTCTTCGGGGATGCCGGTCTCGATCTGCCAGAGAAAGCAAAAGCCACCACCTCCACCCCGCTGCCGGAACCAGCGCCGGCCGCAGTGGCGGTCGAAACGCCCAAACCGGTGGATGAACCAGTGGTTGCGGTAGCGGCCGCGCCTACTATGGCGACGACTCCTGTTACGCCTACCACACCGGCGGCTCCGGCGGCACCAACCGCGCCAGTCGATCCGGTCTGGTCTGCCGACGCTGAAGCGATGCTCAAGAAAGTGCCCTTCTTCGTGCGTGGCCGGGTGCGCGGAAACGTGGAGAAATATGCGCGCCAGCGCGGCCATGCCGTCATCACGGCGCAAGTGTTGCTGGCGGCCAAAGAGGAGCTTGGCGCATGAGCACAGCCCTGTCCCCTAAAACACCCCGTCGTCCACAACCGCCGCGCCAGCTGGCCGAAATCGGTCTGCTGGCACGCCAAGAGCGGTTGGCCGGTCGGCCCAAACTTTGTAGCGACTGCGGTATCTGCACCGGCGAACTACGTCCGTTGATGGCGCAGAGCTGTGTTTTCGTTAACAATCGCGCCGAAGAGATCGAGCGCCGTCTCCACGGACGTAACCGACGTGATGGCGATGAGCTACTCTTCGGTATCTACCGCGAGCTACGCGTCTTTCGTATGAAACCGCCAGTACCCGGTGCCCAATGGAGCGGCGCTGTCACTAGCCTTGGCGCGTTGTTGCTTGAACGTGGCTTGGTAGAAGGCGTGATTACCACTGGGGCAGTACCAGGCACGCGCTACGCACCGCTACCCATTCTGGCCCGTACCCCCGAAGAGGTGCGCGCCACTCGCGGTAACAAGCCCTGCCTTGCTCCAACCCTCGACGTCCTCACGCAGGTTCGGCAGGCTGGTCTCCGTCGCATCGCCTACATCGGCACCGGCTGCCAGGTGCATGCGTTACGAGCGATCGAAGATCAGCTCGGTCTGGAACGGCTGTATGTGATAGGCATCCCCTGTACCGACAACACCACCTATCCCGATTTGCAACGCTTCTTGCAAGTCGTCTCGCGCTCGCCGCATACGGTCGTTCATCACGAATTCATGCAAGATTTTCGCATCTGGCTCAAGCATGAAGACGGCACGATCGAAAAGGTCAACTTCGTCGATCTCGACGTCTCCCGGTTGGGTGGGGAGATCGGAGTGTTTCCGCCAGCCTGCCTGAGCTGTTTCGATTACCAGAACGGGTTATCAGACTTGACCATCGGCTACATGGGTGCACCGCTGCCGCCTACCGAATACTGGCAGTGGACACTCATCCGCACCGAACGCGGGGCCGAGCTGTATGAACTCCTCCGCCCGTATGTCGAGGAACGAGAACCGATGAGCGGTGGCGATCGCACACGCGGTATGCCGGCCTATATCCAGATGTTGCGCAAACCACCCCGACGCGCGCCATGGCTGATCCGTCAGCTCGTCGCTTTTATTCAGCGCCGAAGTGGACCGAAAGGCCTCGAATTCGCCCGCTCGGTGATTGAGATGAAACTGCTACGCAATCTGCAATATGTGCGCACCCAGCACCGCAGACTCGAACGGCGCATCGTACCAGGCTACGTCTACCGCGCGTTGGCACGCTACGCTGATGTGTACCGACGCGAGTTTGGTCAAGAGTTGGAACCAACCAACTAAGGGTAGAGACCGATCGAAACGCGAACCTAATGGTCAACCTGGTCTGCATAGTCAGGCTGAGATAGTCAGCAGATGCCGGCACCGCCGGCCTACGAGAAGGAGATGTCCATGTCCCTCATCCTCGCGATCTACGGCAAGGGTGGGATCGGCAAGTCGACCACCTCGGCCAACCTCTCGGCGGCAATGGCGCTCAAAGGCGCCAAAGTGCTCCAGATCGGCTGTGATCCGAAGCACGATAGCACTTTTCCACTCACCGGTCACTTGCAGCCGACCGTGATCGACGTGCTAGACAGTGTGAATTTCCATCTTGAAGACGTGAGCAAAGAGGATGTCATCCACACAGGCTTTGCCGGTGTCGATACGCTCGAGTCAGGTGGTCCGCCCGCTGGTAGCGGCTGCGGTGGCTATGTAGTTGGTGAGACAGTCAAGCTGTTAAAAGAGTTTGGGCTTTACGACAAATACGATGTTATCGTCTTCGATGTTCTCGGCGACGTCGTCTGTGGTGGCTTCTCGGCGCCGCTCAACTATGCCGATTTTGGGCTGATCATCGCCTGCAACGACTTCGACAGCATCTTCGCCGCTAACCGGCTCTGCTTGGCCATTGCGCAGAAATCACAGCGCCATAAAGTCAAACTGGCAGGAATCATTGCCAACCGCGTCGATTACGAATACGGCGGTGGCACGAACTTGCTCGACCAATTTGCTGAGAAGGTGGGGACTAAGATCATCGGGCGCGTGCCCTACCACGACCTCATCCGGCGCTCGCGCCTCGCTGGCAAGACCCTATTCGAGATGGAAGGTCCGGGTAAGGAAGAATGCATCCGACCTTTCGAAGAAATGGCTGAATACCTGCTGGCGCAACCGGAGGCAACGGTTCCCAATCCCTACCACGACCGGGCCATCTTCGAGGCGATCGGCGGCTGGCGATAGTCGCGGTGACACTAAACAGGAACCTTCACCGGTCAGTAGCCGGGGTATTCCAACGGGAGCGACTGCCCCTCTCCCCTCATGCGCAATGTAGAAGAGGGGAGAGGGATCGTCTACCACTAGTAACCCCTTGCCCAGCATAACTCCGCATTCCCATAATTACCCTCCCTGAAAGTCGGAATATGGTCAATAGCATAGTGGGAGCGCAATCAGGTATTGCCTTGAGCCCTCGACGAGCAGGAAGCGGGACGAGCGCGGCAACTTTGCGGGAAGCTAGCTGTGGGAGCGCTGTGCTGGTGATTGTCCAGCAGTTGACGCAGAAGACGGTAAGCATTACCGGAATGAGCGACATTTTCACGTCGCTACATGAAGATGCCGGACACCATCATCCACAGCAAGTTGGGCATCATTCCTTATTTTGTGGCAACAGCCCGCCACCATCGTTCATGGTCAATTGTCATTCGAGCATTATCCGCCTAGCGAGGTACCCAACGAGTGTCTGCGATTCAGATGGGGACCAGCACATGGGCAAGCTGGCCTATTGCCAGCGCGCACGCAGTCTTGCTGAGCGACAACCAGACCAACGTTCCCCTTACGGTTGGTCATAAGCGGGACAGCTATGAAATGCTGCTGGCAAAGAAGCGGACCAAACTTCTTGTCAACGTCGATCTTCGATGATACGATGATGATCGTAACGGCGCGGCATCTTCTCCACCCACCAAGGAACTGTACGCATCACCATCGCATATGCATATATGGTTTGCAGCCCCACACTTATGCGCCACTATCGTCACAACTTCACGATCGGGCTCGGCCTCGTTATCGCCAGTGTTGGTCTTATGCTGTTAACGGCATCCTTTGCGCGAGCGCAGCCCGACACGATCTCCTGTCCACGTAATCAAGTACTCATCCTGAGTGGGGCCGGAGCACCGCCATTCCAAGGACTGATTGTGCTATTCGCCGGTAAACCGGTTGGTGGCGGCTTCAGTAATGGGGCAGGAACCTGGCACATTCCACTGCGTGTTGATGAGCCACCAGGCTTGTACCCAGTTGAGGTACGAATACGTGGTAGTCAGCAGCTTGTAGCGAGCTACATCTGTGCAGTCGATATTGCCTTCACAGGAGTAGCCACTGCATCACCAACGGCTACAACTACTACAACTACGCCGACCGGATCACCGATACCGACCAGTACACCACTCCCACAACCATCGCCAACCAGTACACCGCTCCCACAACCATCGCCAACCAGTCCATCTCCCCCCCGTGCTACCGCCACCAATGGAAATAGAACGCCACTACCAACTGCGCTTTCAACTGCGACCAGTGGGACGGGGATAACCGCAACCGCTACGGTGATCACCTCACCCACTCTTACCGCCACGAGAACAACCACACCTACCCCTACTGCAACCGGAAGCGGTAGGCCAAGAACACCTACTCCAACCACGATCGATTTAGGGGTCACCATCGAGATCCTACCCTATGACCCCCGCACCTCACCTTCGTTGAATAGTGAGTTTGTCAAAATCTACAGCAGTGCAGAGAACGATCTGACGATTACCGGCTGGCAGGTAGTGAACATCTCACGTCCTGACCGTCCAACCTTCGTCTTTCCTCCATATATCTTGGCGCCCGAAGTGGAAATCTACCTCTACACCGGAAATGGCACTACCGATCCCGCAACTGGTAACTTCTATTGGGGACGGTCAGCATCGGTCTGGCGCTCTGGCGAAACCGCTCATCTGATCGATGCGCAAGGCCGCCTGGTGAGCATATATCAGATTCCCTAAATCACTTCCATTTACAGGCAAGGTAGAAGCAAGAGCGGGACGCTGCCAAGAGAAAGCGATGGTCGGCGTAGCCACTGGCAGCTTCACTCGGCCACACTGCCGGACGCAGACAAGGTGGATTGGGCCAGAGGGAAAAAGAGCAGTGATGGAATCTGCATCGCTGCTCGATACACCACCAGACACTGCCATCACTGAGCCAGGTGAGGGTATGTCAATCGGATGCCCTGCCCAGCCATAACTCCAGCGTACTGCAACTCATGGTGCTTGGACGTAAAGTTTGGCATCGTCGGCAGTAGTGTCGTTGCAACAATGCCTTTCGGTAACGAGAGTGAAGAAGTATGTGGCAAGAAACGACCGGCACCAGAGCTCACCCCGAAGCAGAACAGAGAGCAGCGTATGAACTGAGCGTTATCGACATCAGCGTAGGGACAACCGCCTGCCCTGCATTGCCTACCCGTGCCGATCGTTACTACACAGCAAGTTCCGCGTACAGAATACGTATAGTCCAGACCATATACGGTTATCTGGCGATAGCAACCTTCCCCCGCTGGTCAGTTCCTCACCATTAGTGGCTGCACAGCCAGCAAGCTCACCGCTATGGTCAAGGCGGATATACCTGCCGCTACCACCTGGCCGCCCCTTGCCCGTTGCGACTGATCACGACAGACTGGCAGCGGTGGCAAGAGGCGGTCACATTAGTACCGGCAGAGAGGGCAGATGGTGCGGGCAACACTTCATATGACCGTTCTAGGCATATCTACGAAGGGATAGTTGCTGGAGCAGCGGCGTCTAAGGAGAGCAGTCGGTGGGAAGAGCCAATACCAGCCGTAACAAGAGTTGATAAACCCGACAAAGCGCGCGAAACGAGGTGGCATGTTGCCCAATTTCGCCAGACAACCAAGATCACAATATCCGAATGCATTGCGCCCCTGGTCCGTTGCCAGAGGCGCAATGCAATCTTAGCAACACTACCTGACCTGTTCAAGCGATCGTGCGCGCCATCCGCCGCCGCACGGCATAGAAAACAGCCAGAAAGTTGTAGGCCATATGGAACAGATACGTAAAGGGGAAGAGCGTGAATAGGATCAGGCCGAGCAGAGCATGGAAGTAGACAATCCCCTCAACCACGTGCCGGCGAGCCAAGAGTTCGGTCCAGATGATCATAAAGATGGTTGTACGCACCACCAGCCGATCCCAAGGCATAGAGCCACGGATACGTAATCCTTTGGCAGCATGATCGATATCGCCTACCACCGCTCCGCTCCAGCGCCGGAAGAGCACGATCATCAGGTGAAGGTTCCCAATCACGGCAAAACCGACCGCGATCCAGGTGATACCAACAAAGTATGGCGCAAAATCACCGAAGAGAAAGCGTGCCTGCAGTGCTTCACCGTTACCGAAGATAATCGCGAGCAAGTTGGCCGGTGAGTAGTTGAAGCTTTCGGCGAGGTGAAGGCCAACATCTGGCACCGGTCGACCCATCAAGATCTTCGCCATCACGATCAGCGCCGAGATCGTGTACCCGATAACCTCCGTGATAATCGCAACGTGATAGTACAGGTAGCCGCGGCCCCAGGTTGGGTTCGCGCCACGGTAGAAGTGCTTGAAGGGACCAAACAGCACTTCGCGCAACGCCGTGAACACTCCCAACCGACGCGGTGCGTTCACAAAGGTTGGCGAAACACCACGAGGATGGCGGTTGGTGATCAAGACACGGGCAAACCGGCCCAGACGAACTCCAGCACCGATAACAAAGATGGTTAATGCAATTGGCGCAAGCAGATTCAAAAGCGTGATCATTGTGCTTTCCCTCCCGCGCGAGTATTGACATTGTCAACAGTCGAGGTGGCTGGCAGAGGCTGCGCTGGCGGCTTGGGTAATTGGATGATTTCGCGCCATGAACGCAGGTGCTCATATACCTCTGGATGATCTTTGCTAAAGCGTTTAACAATATCGTCTTTTTCAAGCCATTCGATTAAAGCTGGGAATTCCGCACTCTCCATCAGCGCGGCTAGCCAACCTTCCAGACTGTGGGTCATGAAGAAGTCTTGGTCGCAATTCTTCAGTGCTGCCGGTACCAACATCTGATCAAGCGCGCCGCGTTTGGCCAGCGCTGCTGCCATTGCCTCGTACACGACTTCAAACAGCACCAACGCCATACGTCCGCCCGATTTGCTCAGGCCATAAGTCTGACACGTATCTTCGAGCGACAAGGTACACACCACACACGGCGAGGTCACGAACTCGGCACCGGTAGCCCGGATCTGGTTCGCTTTCAGCACTGAAATCTGACGCCGCACCTGAGTGTTCTCTGGCAGGCGCATGCCGCCCGCACCGCCGTTACAGCAATAGTTGTGCTCGCGGTTTGGCGTCATCTCGACAAAATTGTCGGTCACGAACGACAGTAGTTCGCGTGACAGATCACCCAACCCTGACAGACGCGTCGCGTAGCACGGGTCGTGGAGGGTAACGCTCAGATGGGTCTTCTCTACCGGCAGACGGCCTTGTTTGATCAAATCGAGCATGAGCGCATCGACGCTGACGATGGGGTAGCGGAAGGGTCGGCCTAGAGTCTCGGTCGCTTCGGCGTAGAGAGTGCGTGTATCGCAACCGCACTCCACCAGCAAAATCTTGTCAACTCCTAGTCGATCAGCTTCCTTCTCCCAATCTTCCAGCATCTGCTTGGAGAGCTGATGGTGAACGGCAATATGATCAATTTCCGTCCCAGTGTCAACCAAGTAGGGGGAGATCGTGTAGCTTACCCCAGCTGCATTGAGAATCTTGAGCAGCTTGATGCCATAATCAGGGATTTTGGTGTTACCTGCCGCCGGGCAAATGAAGAGCAGCTCAGCACCATACACGTTAATTGGCACTTCGATCCCTTCGGTACGCAAGAAGAGCCCAATCCGACCAATTACCTGCGCCGGAGTGAGACCGAAGCTGTGGCGATGACGGGCAGTATTCTCGATAATCGATTTGATGGTTGGGTTGGAATAGCTCAATCCCGAATCGGCGTATGCTGCACGCGCCAAGCGCACAATGCGCCGGGTGCTGATGCCAGCCGGGCAGGCGAGGGTGCAACGACCGCATGCGGTGCAGGCCCAGAAGTACTGCATCTGCTCCTGCAAGTCGGCCACTGTTGGCGTTGGCACGAGGCCCAATGCCCCACCGATCTGGCCCTCAATGGTGAGGTAGCGCCGGTAGATCTGGCGAATAAATCCCGTTTTGTGGGTTGGATGCAATTTCTCATCACCTGTTACCAGATACCAAGCGCACGCTTCACCACAGGCCTTGCAATCCATACAGGCTTCGAGATTGACCACATCTTCAGCCGTCATGTTCCGTCGCAACGAGTCGACAAATGCCTGCATCTGAGGTTCCATACCTTACCACCTTCCTTCCCATTTCCTCCCGAATGTGTCTACATGACACGGCGCGAACCAGACAATTGCCACCCGCCGATCCAGTGGCCTGCCCTGCTCGCGGCGAACAACGCTATTCCCCCGGGCAGCTGATACAACGCCCAGATGGCACTCCGCCCACCGATAAGCGCGGTAACATCAGGCGTCGCACCGGCATCGGCGCCTATCGTCGCTGGTAGATCAGGGGAGAACGTTGTAGCAATGAGTGTAGCAGGAAGGGAGAGAACAATGGGTAAAGAAACGGTAATGGAATGTTGTGATCAAATAGAGTCTAAAAATTTTGATTGTTCCATGATAACCATCAAAGCATGTTGTGATTATTTACACAAATAATATAGCAGTGAATCTGTTACCGAAATCGCTGGTAATTCGCCAATGTAATCTATAGCCTGCATCCCTACCCAATGGATGCAGGCCTAACGATAGCGTAGGGAGCGCTCAGGAAGTGACTAAGCGGTGTGTCGCCGCCGCACATAGCGAATCGAACGCCGCGGATAATAGCCCAGGGCGCGCAGACGGGCAGCGATGGTCTGGTTCGAGGGAAGTGCAGCAGGGTCATACCCCTTTTGAGTAACCAACGCCTCACGGATTTCGGTCAGACTCAGACAAGGTGCCCGTAGATCGGCCCAACATTCGGTATGTGCTTTGCGCCAGTCTTCAACAATTTCGCGAATATCGCGCAATAAATTGGGTAAGCGTGCCTCGACTGGTTTGCGTCCACGCAGATGATGACCGTCAAAACATCTGAGACCCTGTTCCAGTTCGCGTAAGCCTTTCCGGATGGTAGTGCGATTCCAGCCCAGCTCACGCTCGGCCAACCGTTGCCCTCCTCGCCCCAATGCTTTGACAGTGCGTGCCATAAATATTCGTCGCTCGCTGCCACGCAATGCATTGGCCGTAGCGATAAGCTCTGCTTTGAGCTGATCAGTCAGTTCCATAGCAGCTTCCTCGCCATGATTTAGTTATGGCAGATAATCACTTGCGGCGCCCGATAGCTCTTTCGTCGGCGCAGGTTCCATGAAAGCAGGTTTGACAGCGTTGTTGATGGAAGATGCGAAAATCTTTGTTATCAATTTGATAACCAAGTTGTCTGGTAATATGGGGGTAACAACTACGCTGGTTGGGCGCCTGATGCGCCGCGCTGCGTTACCGGAACACCAGACGATCGGCAGTGTGGCTCTGCCTATCTCGGCTATCACACCCAACCCTAATAAGAGAACGAACGGATCCAACAGCCGGCCAGTCACTCGCTATCAGGCTTACCAGCAACCCAGGCAGCGTTCCCAAGCTTCACAGTTTGGACCACGCACGCACGAAGTAGCTGCTTTCTGTATCTGTGAAGAGATCTTCTCGCCAAGTAAGCGAGCCCTTTCACGCAATTGATGCTAAGTGCGTTAGAGTCGAGGCATCCTCGGGTCTTTGCGCCACTAGTCTAGACCAGAAGGAGGCAGCACAATGAAGTGCCACCAACGGATTGAACAGTACCTGCGTGACAATGGGGTCGCTTTCCATACCTACCACCATCCAGTGGCCTACACCGCCCAGGCTGTAGCTGAGCGCGAGCACATTCCCAACCAAATGGTGGTAAAAGTGGTAGTGGTCGTGGCTGATGGTGATATGGTGATGCTGGCATTGCCCGCCGCATATCGGGTTGATCTGGTCAAGGTGCGCAAGCTGCTTGATGCGCGCGAGGTGCGACTGGCAACCGAAGCCGAACTGGCTACTGCGTTCCCTGATTGCGAACTGGGCGCCATTCCACCGTTCGGCAATCTGTATCAGATGCCAGTATATGTCGATGAACGACTGTCGGTACATCCGCTCATTTTTATCCAACCCGGTGATCACACCACAGCGTTGAGTCTGCCCTATGCTGACTTTGCTCGTCTGGTAGCACCGGTGGTGTGTTCATTTACAGCCGAGCATCGGCGTGACGTGGCGGTACCCGCTAACGACATCAAAGAGATGGGGGCCTGGTAAGCAGGACGGTTATGCGAGCAAGCGATGTTGCGCGCTCATGATTCGCTACCACGTTAGATGAAGGTGAAGCGATGGAACTACATCTGGTCTCGATTACGAAACCTGCCGACTTGAACATTATTCTCGGCCAGAGCCATTTTATCAAGACAGTCGAAGACCTGCACGAAGCGCTAGTGAATGCGGTACCGGGCATCCGCTTCGGGTTAGCGTTTTGCGAAGCTTCGGGTGAGCGGCTAGTACGCTGGAGCGGCACGGACGAGTCGCTGATCGCACTGGCCCGTGACAATGCGCTGGCGATCGGCGCCGGACACAGTTTTATCATTGTCCTTGGCGCCGGTTTTTATCCAGTCAATGTGCTGAATGCCATTAAGCAAGTTCCAGAAGTTTGCCGGATCTTCTGCGCCACTGCCAATCCGGTCGAGGTGGTGGTGGCCGAGAGCGAGCAAGGACGTGGTATCCTAGGCGTGATCGACGGTGCCTCGCCGCTTGGTGTTGAAGATGAAACCGGGATCACGTGGCGCAAAAACTTGCTGCGCCAAATAGGGTATAAGTTGTAGCAATACTGCTCTGTCATGGCAACCGAATCAGGCGTGAAGGATCTTGAGGCATCGCTCGAATCCGCTGTGACCAGACTCAAGATGCCCTCACGCCGCTTTATTTTAGAGGAAGCTATGCCAAGCCAGGACGATTGGTGTAACCTTATCGAACAACACCTGCCACCCGTTGATCGAATGCGCGAACGGAATCGTGCGATCACCGCCGCCTACGCCGATTGGTATCTGCGCCAGCCTTGGCTCTTCCGCTGGGCAGGATTGGCTGCTTTTGCTTCAGCACAAGTCGGGATCGGTATCGCTATGGCTGAGTGGCTGATGGCACCACAGCAGATGGTGCGTTATACAGAATCGCCTACCGCTCAGGCGACCATAGTTGAACTCCTCGGCAATCTGGTCGGTTGGGGGATCAATCTGGCCCTCATTTTGCCAGTTACGATGCATGAAGCGGCGGCTAGCCAGCTGCTAGAAGATCTATTCATCGTCAAGCAGGCTAACGATGCCATTTTTCGCGATACGGGCTGGGCACACCTGGCGTATATTCACGGTGGTCTGCCGGCCCTCGAATGTTGCCTCGCTGCCGATCATCCCATCCTCGCCACTTTCCGTATGCTTGATGAAGGGGCCCACCTGATGTGCGAATCCTCTACCTTCACCCGGGGCTGGGAACTGGTCGATCAGGCGACCATCACCTTGCTGCGCCACGAGCAAATGACGATCTTACCGCCGTACATGGAGCGGCTGTCGCACCTCGGACAATTGGTGGTTTCCCTCGGGAGCTGGCTGGACTTTACCGGCGACGGGCCAGTCGGGGGACCTTCGTTCGTGAATTTCTTTGGTCTGCCAGCGGTGTTGAGCGGTGCGCACAGTATCGCCAATACGAGTGATCGCTGGATGTGGATCGAGCGTGAACTATTACCCACCTGGCTTAGACACAGCGCAGCCTATTATGTGGGTGGTCCACTTGATCGCCAGTTGCGGCGACTGGCCATAGCTTGAGCCCAATTTGGCGTAAAATAGTAAAGATAGCGCATCTTTTGGGCTGAAAGGATCACGACCGCCGTCATGAGTCTCGAGATTTCGCTCATTTCGTCCGCCGTCTGGACACCAGTGCTCACCATCTTCGACCGTTGTAACCGGGTTGACAGCATTGAGCTGCCGGTATTCTTAGATACCGAGCCGCCGCCATCGCTAGTGGCAGCACGGCTTGGTGACATTGTTGTTGGCGGGGCAATAATATACGGCTATTTCGAGATTGAGGCCGTGATAGCAGTTGAGCCAGCCTGGCGCCGACAGGGGATCGGACGGCGATTGATCGAACAGATAGGGCAATGGGCCGCGTTCCGCGGCGGCAGCTGGGTAGCAGTCGCCGATGAAGCTGGACCAGCAGTGCACCCATTTGCAGTTGCACTTGGGCTCTCACGTTTGAAGGTAGAAGTGCTGCTCGAGCTTGACCCAACCTGGTTACCGCCGCTGCCGTCTCTGCCGCCGACCTGGCAGACCCGCCTTGCCGACACTAATGACACTGATGCCATCACTGCGATTGTCGCCGATGCCTTTAACGATCCTCACGAGCAGGTGGCAGCGTTTGTGGCCGACCGCATTACTCATCCGGTGCATCGCTTCGTCATCGGCGAGATCGATGGCCTTCCAGTCGCAGTGATGCGTCTACTGCGCACTGAGCAGGGCATTATGATTACCACCTTTGGTGTACGGCGCAACCAACAGGGCCACGGCTACGGTCGATTACTGTTGCTTACTACAGTGCATCGATTGCTTGCAGCCGGGTATGAGCGGATCCGAATTGAGGTAGAAGAGACAAACATCCCCGCTTATCAACTCTACCGGTCGTGCGGCTTTGTCCCACGTCGCCGGTATGGGCAGTATGGTCGCCGTGTTCAAACCGATACAGCGGCTGAGAGCCCAACCAGCGCGCAACCCTGCTAGACATTAGTGAGCTGCATGACTCACAACCCTGCCAACTGTTCACCTCTTTCGAGTAGATCTAAGGGGCGCAAGACTGGCGCTATGCTCCCCGCACTGTTGCCTCACGTTCCTCCTACTGGGTATATCCAGGGCTGCTCACCTGCGGTCACTGCTCGGCCTGCACGCTGTATCTTTGTAACCGTGCTTCAGTGCAGCGACCCGTATGCTACTCGTGCCATCTTACCCCTTGACAGATGCGTAATCCTTTGCTATTTTAGGTTAGACTAAAATAATTTTTTTGAGGAAGCACAATGAGCTTTTGGCAGCGCCTAACCCTGATACTCTTGGTTGTACTCACTGCCTGTGCCACGCCAGTGAACGATGGTCGGTTGCGTGTAGTAGTAACCACCGGCCCGATCGGCGATATTGTGCAGGCGATCGGTGGCGAGCGGGTAACGTTGCGTACTCTGCTCGGCCCCGGCATCGATCCGCACACCTATGTTGCCACCGAGAGCGATTTGTTTGCACTCCAGGAAGCACGTCTCATTTTGTACAACGGGCTCCATCTCGAAGCCGGTCTTACTCGCGTCTTCACTGCGATCAATCGGAGCGGATATGTACCAGCAGTTGCTGTTGCGGAAGCGATACCGTCTGAACTTCTGTTACAGTGGGGAGAGGGCGACAAGGTATACGATCCTCACGTCTGGCACGACCCGCAACGCTGGCGTTACGCGGTGACAGCCGTCCGTGACGCGTTGATCGCAGTTGATCCGGCGGGTGAGGCCATCTACCGACAGCGTAGCGAGCAGTATCTAGCCGAATTACAGGCGCTCGACACTGAATTGCGAACACTGATTGCACGTATTCCACCCGAACAGCGGATCCTGGTTACAGCCCACGATGCGTTTCAGTATTTCGGGCAGGCGTATGGTTTCCGAGTCGAAGCGGTGCAGGGGATCAGCACAGCCAGCGAAGCTAGCGCCGCCGATATTCGCGCCTTGACCGAACTAGTGGTCACACAGCGGATCCCGGCAATCTTTGTGGAAACTAGTGTCTCACCGCGGACCATCGAGGCAGTGCAAAGTGCAGCACGCGCCGCTGGTCACGAGGTAAAGGTAGGCGGTGCACTCTATTCTGACTCACTTGGGGATCCCGATGGGCCGGCAGGGACGTATTTTGGTATGATGCGTCACAATGTCCAGACTATTGTAGCCGCGCTTGCCCCCCATCAGGCAGAGGCAAGTCATTGACAGACGTCATCACTTTTGAACGGAGGTCAGTAATGTTCCCAGCAGTTGAAATAGAGGATTTGACAGTTGCTTACAGCAACAAACCAGCCCTGTGGGATGTCGACCTGCGGGTACCGCGCGGGGTGTTGATGGCAATTGTCGGTCCAAACGGTGCTGGCAAGACTTCGCTGCTCAAAGCGACTCTGGGGCTCATCAAACCGGCTGCTGGCAGCGCGCGGATCTTAGGGCGGCCCTACGCGCAACAGCGCCACCTGGTCGCCTACGTACCACAGCGTAATAGCGTGGATTGGGATTTTCCGACCACAGTGCTCGATGTTGTGATGATGGGGCGGTACGGTCATCTTGGCTGGCTGCGCCGACCAGGTCGGTCCGAACGCGAAGCAGCGCTAGCCGCGTTAGAGCAAGTCCACCTTGCCGACTTTGCTCATCGCCAGATCGGCCAGCTTTCTGGTGGTCAGCAACAGCGGGTCTTTTTGGCGCGCGCCCTAGCCCAACAGGCCGAGGTCTACTTCATGGATGAACCGTTCCAGGGTGTGGATGCGGTCACTGAACGGGCTATCATTAATATTCTGCGCGACCTCCGCGCTGCTGGGAAAACAGTGGTTGTCGTTCACCACGACTTGCAAACGGTACCAGAGTATTTTGACCAGGTGGCGCTGATCAATGTGCGCTGCATCGCTGCGGGTCCGGTGCGCGAGGTCTTCACTGAAGCCAATTTACGCGCGACGTATGGTGGTCGAATGAACATCTTCGGCAACAGCGCCGGTGGCACTGCCCCAGCTCCTTCGCTGGCCCCGGGTGATTAACAACGGCCGGAATGCTTTTGTACCACGAGCAGGAACGCGATGATCGAACTACTGACTGACTACACCTTACGGAACGTCGTCTTAGGCGCAACACTGCTTGGTGCGATCAGCGGATTGCTTGGCTGTTTTGCCGTCTTGCGCCGACAGGCGTTACTTGGCGATGTGATGTCACATGCTGCCTTGCCCGGCATTGCCCTGGCATTTTTGTTGACTGGGCAGCGCACTACCATAACACTGCTGATCGGTGCTGCAATCGCAGCACTCGTCGCCGCGCTCTGGCTGCTGGCAATCACTCGCACAACCCGACTCAAGGATGACACAGCCCAAGCCTTTATTCTGGCGATTTTCTTTGGCTTTGGCCTCGTCTTGCTCTCGCATCTACAACGCCATCCTAACGCAGCCCAAGCCGGGCTGAAGAGTTTTCTCTTTGGACAGGCAGCAGCATTGATCGAACGCGATCTGTGGGCTATGCTCGCTATTGGTGGACCAGCGCTGGCGCTAACGCTGCTCTTCTGGCCACAGATCAAGCTCATCACGTTTGACCCCGACTTTGCCCGCAGCCTTGGCTTACCAGTGCGCCAGTTCGAGATCTTGCTGACAGGAGTCATAGTCGCAGCCATTGTCATCGGCTTACAAACAGTAGGTGTGGTCTTAATGAGCGCAATGTTGATCGCTCCGGCTGTTGCTGCTCGCCAATGGACAAACCGGCTGGAAACGATGACATTACTGGCAGGAGGGTTTGGCGCCTTAGCCGCACTCATTGGCGCGTGGATCAGCGCCATCGGCGAGGGACTGGCCACTGGCCCGGTGATTGTATTGACAATGAGTGGACTGACAGTCCTCTCGTTGCTGATTGCACCTGAACGTGGTTGGCTCTGGCGGCGGCTGCGACTCGCCCGTGGTTGGAAACCAGACGATAGGGTTTAACTGCAACTACACCCAGTTATTTGGCAAGAACTAAGGCTATGAATCCGCAACTCGAAGTGCAACTGATTGCCGTCATTATCGCGGCTGCCTGTGCCCTGCCTGGCGTCTTCTTAGTTTTGCGCCGTATGGCAATGCTCAGCGATGCAATTAGTCATACCGTCTTGCTTGGTATTGTGCTGGCTTATCTGATCAGCAACAGTCTCTCGTCACCGCTCCTCTTTGTTGGCGCAGTTGCGATGGGCGTGATCACGGTCTGGCTAGTCGAGCTAATTAGCGGCAGCGGGCTGGTACGTGAAGATGCAACGATCGGACTGGTCTTTCCAGCATTGTTTAGCCTAGCCGTGCTCTTGATTTCACACTATGCCGGCAATATTCACCTCGACACCGACAGCGTCTTGCTCGGTGAACTAGCTTTTGCACCGTTCGATCGTATAGAACTGTTTGGTCTCGATCTGCCACGTGCTCTGGTAACCGGGATCAGTGCCCTGACCCTAAACACCGTCCTGTTATTCCTCTTTTACAAAGAGCTGAAACTAGCAACGTTCGACCCAGCACTCGCGGCAACCCTCGGTTTCACACCGACTTTGATCCACTACGGTCTTATGACCAGTGTATCATTGACCGCTGTCACTGCTTTTGACGCCGTCGGCTCAATTCTCGTCATTGCCTTGATGGTCGCACCACCAGCTACTGCCTACCTGCTCACCGATCGGCTACCACGGATGATCGGGCTGAGTGTAGCGATCGGCGCTCTGGCAGCGATCAGCGGCTACTGGTTTGCCCGCCTCTTCGATGTCTCGATTGCTGGTACAATGGCCACCATGACCGGCTTCGGCTTTCTACTGAGTTGGCTCTTCGCGCCCCGACGCGGCATCGTTGCCCAGATCTGGCAACACCGCGCCCAGCGTGAGCGTTTCGCGTTGCAAATGCTCACCATGCATCTCCTAAACCATGAAGGCACCGACAATGCTAGTGTCGAATGTCACCCCCGCCACTTGATCGAAGAACTGCGCTGGCAACCAGCTTTTGCGCGTACAATTGTACGGCAGGCCGAGCAACGGGGGCTGGTGCAGCGCCAAGGTGAACTCTTGCGCCTCACTGAACAAGGTCGCACGCTGGCCCGCGAGCTGTAGCTATCCCACAGCAGCACGTGCCACACGATTATGGTCATCTACGGTACAATGACAGACAACATCATAAGGCAATCACTGTAGGTGAGGAGAGAGTCGCATGGCGCGCAGGCAAAGCCGACTCGAATTCGCCGTGATCGGCCTAGGACGCTTTGGGCGTAGTGTGGCACTTAATCTGATTGAACGCGGCCACTCAGTACTCGGCATCGATCGTGATCCGAACATTGTGCAACAATTGGCTAACAGTATGACGCAAGTCGTTGCGCTCGACTCAAGCAACGAAGATGCTTTGCGCGCAATAGACATTGTGTCGTTCGATACGGTAGTGGTGGCTATTGGATCGCAATTTGAAGCCAACCTGTTAACGACTGTTGCCCTCAAACAACTAGGGGTGAAGCGCGTGGTGTGCAAGGCCCTCAACGAGCGACAGCAGTACATCTTGACCCGTGTCGGCGCCGATCTAGTCGTCTTGCCCGAACACGAAGCTGGCGCTCGTCTTGCCTGGCAACTGTCAGAACCGCATGTCCTGGAACACCTCAACCTCGGTTCGGGCTTCAGCGTGGCCGAAGTGCGCGTACCACCACCGCTGATCGGGCAAACACTGATGCAGAGTGGGTTGCGACGACGCTACGGGATCAATGTGCTGGCGATCAAGCAGAAAGACAAAATGATTGTCACCCCGCCGCCTGACTACGTTTTCCAACGTGATGACCGTATCTTGATTATTGGTACTGATGCCAGTATCAGCACATTTTGTGATCTATCATCATGACTTTCCTCGTTACCAGCCGCAATCTAGCCCGCTTGCGGCGTAAACCGATTCCTCCACCTATCCGATTAGTTGGCGGACTGGCCCTGCTCGTCGTGATTGGCACCGGCTTGCTCTGGCTGCCAATTAGCAGCACCCGGCCGCTAAGCTTTATGGAAGCGCTATTCACAGCAACTTCCGCTTTAAGCGTTACCGGCTTGTCGATCATCACACCGGTACGCGATCTGACTTTACTCGGGCAAATCCTATTGATGTTGCTAATCCAGATCGGCGGTGTCGGTTTCATGGTAGTAGCGGTAATCATCTTCCGCTTACTGGGGCGGCGGATCAGTTTCGCCGACCGGCTGGCACTAAGCGACTCGCTTGGTCTGCTCTCACCAGAAGCCATTGTGATGTTGACCTGGCGGGTGCTGATCACCGTACTTGTAATTGAAGCAATCGGCGCCACCATGCTCTACTTACACTGGCGCACTGATCCGCGGCTTAGCGAGGCGCAAGCGTTCTTCTATGCTGTCTTTCACGCCGTTTCAGCGTTCTGCAACGCCGGGTTTGATCTCTTCACTGGCACTGCTGGCTTCGATGATGGCATCCCGCGCGACAGCATTACCCTCTTTATTATGGGATGGCTAATCTTTGTCGGCGGTCTAGGCATCCCGGTCATCGCCGATCTGCTCACCTATCCACGCGAACGCAAGCTGTCGTTACACACGCGCATTACCCTGATCGTGGTTGCATTACTGGTCAGCATTGGCACCATCGGCCTGTGGTTAAGCGAAGGGTTCGACTCGGACGGCACTCTCTATGGTCAACCGCTCGCGCGCCAGATAATCGTCACCATCTTTCAGGCCATCTCGGCACGCACCGCTGGCTTCGCCGGCATTGCCACCTTCGAGGAACTGACACCGGGCAGTCAACTCCTCTTAATTGCGCTTATGTTTATCGGCTGCGCTCCTGCCTCAATGGGTGGCGGTATCACCACCGGCACTTTTGCCGTGCTCTTGATTTCGCTCTGGAGCTATGCCCGCGGTCTCCCCACCGCCCAATTCAGCGGTCGCAGCCTCGCAACCGGGATGGTTCGCCGGGCAGCCGCCGTCTTGACCATCTCGCTCTTTGTGGTATTGTGTGCTTCGTGGCTGATCGCCACTACGCACGATACCACCCTCGACCGCACCGTCTTTGAAGTTGTATCAGCTTTTGCTACCTGTGGGCTGACACTCGGTTTGACGAGCGAACTGAACACGTTTGGTCAACTGGTGATTATCGCTGTAATGTTTTGGGGTCGGCTCGGCGCACTTACAATTATCAGTGCCATTGCGCGCCCCAGTACGGCCCCTCAACCAGTGACCTACCCTGAAGAGCAGATTTTGATTGGGTAAGCGGGCCAGATTCCGGCGGTCGACCGGAAGAGGACAACGAGAACGATGCGCCATCTCTACATTCATATTCCATTCTGCCATCGCCGTTGCTCCTATTGTGATTTCAACACCTACGCCAATATGGAGCATCGGATCGAGGCGTATGTGACGGCTCTCTGCGCCGAACTGGCGATGCTGCGCGAATCGTTGCCGCCCCGGCCAGCTTCAGCGGAAGCGGCAGCCCTTCGCCCCAGTATCTTTTTTGGTGGCGGCACCCCAAGCATGCTTACCCCCCACCAGATCGAGCGCATATTACAGGCAGCCGCAGCCATTGTGCCGCTTGCTCATGCGGAAATTTCACTCGAGGCCAACCCCGGTACAGTACTAAGCCGTGACTATCTGCGCGACCTGCGTTCGCTTGGCGTGAATCGGCTGAGCATGGGTGTGCAGAGTTTGCACGACCCAACTCTACGCATGCTAGGTCGCATCCATACTGCCGCCGAAGCTCGGGCCAGCTATAAAGATGCCCGCGCAGTAGGATTTGAGACGATCAATCTCGACTTTATCTTCGGTTTACCTGGTCAGGATCTGGCCGACTGGCGGGCAACTCTGCGCGAGGTGATCAGCTGGGAGGTCGATCATCTGGCGCTCTACTCGCTCATCCTCGAAGAGGCCACCCCGCTGTACGCCCAAGTCACCGCTGGACGCCTACAGGTGCCTGACGATGATCTAACCGGAGCGATGTACGAGTTGGCAATAGAGCTGTTGGGCAGCGCTGGTTACCGGCATTACGAAATTTCGAACTGGGTACGCCCGCATACCGCTGACCGGCCAGATGCGCCACCAATTCTGGCTTGCCACCACAATCTGGCCTACTGGCTAAACAGCGACTATCTAGCCGCCGGCGCTGGCGCACACGGCCATATCTTTCCCCTACGTTACGCCAATCTGCGCCCTATCGACAGCTACATCGCCGCTGTTGAGGCCGGCCGTCGTCCTATAGCAGAGACGATCACCTTGACACGCGTCGATCTAGCTGCCGAGACGATGATGATGGGCTTGCGGCTCGACATAGGCGTCAGTTTTGACCATTTTGCCGCCCGCGTTGGTCAGACGCTCACCGAAATGTACGGCCCGACGCTGAGCAAGCTCAGTGCCCAGGGTCTTATCACAGTCGACCAGCAACGGGTACGGCTAACAGCGCGTGGACGGATGGTAGGTAATCAGGTCTTTGCGCACTTTGTTTGAACCAACGCCATCATCGCTCGTTAATCAACGTGCGCTCTACGCGATAATTTGCCGCATAGCTGCACTCGTGTTATAATCGCGCACAACGTTCGCGTGCGGCGCCATCAGGCGTCGGCGAACTTCAGATGCTCATCGAGAGGGGCTGAGGGACTGGCCCGATGACGCCCGGCAACCCCCATTAGGGAAGGTGCCAAATCCAGCGGCAATGGACAACATTGGCCGGAAGATGAGAGGAACGAAGTGATTATCGGAGCCTCTCGCCGCGCGAGTGGCTCCATCTTATTGCGACGCCTATGGAATTCCGCACAGTCTGGTGGGAAAATGAATCAGTTTGTCTGATCGATCAGCGCAAACTACCCCACACCTTTGAGGTAGTACACTGCGACGAATTGGCACAGGTGGCCCACGCCATCCGCAGTATGCAGGTACGCGGCGCACCAGCGATCGGTTGCACCGCTGCTTACGGTATGGCCCTGACGGCCCGCAAAAGTCAAGCTACCACACCCGCTGCCTTGCTCAGCGAGCTCCAGCAGGCCAAAGCCGTGCTCGATTCCCAGCGTCCAACTGCCGTCAACCTCGCTTGGGCTACCACCCGTATGGTCCAGCGAGCTATGGCTGCCGCCGCTGAAGGGGTTGAGGCCATTAAAACGGCGCTGCTGGCTGAAGCCGAAGCCATCTACACCGAAGATCTCGCAATGTGCCACGCCATTGGCGATCACGGTGCGCCACTCATCCCGCCGCGTGGTCACGTGCTTACTCACTGCAATGCCGGAGGCCTGGCTACCGCCGGTTATGGCACAGCTCTGGCGCCGATCCGCACCGCCTTTGCGCAAGGCCGACCCATCCACGTCTTCGTCGATGAAACGCGACCCTTCTTGCAAGGGGCCCGTCTGACCGCATGGGAATTGTTGCAAGCCGGCATTCCACAAACGTTGATCACTGACAACATGGCGGCGGCGATGATGCAGCGTGGACTGGTCGATTGTGTCATCGTCGGCGCTGATCGCATCGCAGCCAACGGCGATGTTGCCAACAAGATCGGTACCTATGGTCTAGCCGTGCTGGCTCATTATCATCGTATCCCCTTCTATGTTGCCGCCCCCTATTCAACGATCGATTTGGCTACGGCGAGCGGCGCTGATATTCCCATCGAAGAGCGCGATCCGGCTGAAGTGACTCACATTGCTGGCATCCCGATTGCGCCTGCTGGTGTGAATGCCGCTCATCCGGCCTTCGATGTGACACCGCATGATCTGGTGACGGCTATTATCACCGAGCGCGGCGTGTTGCGCCCACCATTCAGCGACGCTCTGCGGCAACTTGCGAGTGAACGATGAGCAGCTTCGGCGCGTTCCGGCCAGCCTGCCAGCCGCTGTTGCGCGGCGGGTTGCCCCACACCAATCCGGCAACGGTGGCCCAGTTAATCTGTCAGTATTTTTCACAAACACCAGCTTGGCCATTGCCGGCACAGCGGACACTAGCAGAGACGCCTTTTGCGCTGGCAGCGCAAGGGCTGCCTGGTATGCAAATCGACCTCGAACGCGACCGGCTGACCGTTGTTCGTGAGACGCTGGAACGTGATGTCGCACGGATTGGCCTAGCGTATCTGCGTGGTGACACCCAGATTGCCGCCCTGACTGGCCCCGCGGCCGCAGTGCTGGCAGAATTGTTGCGCCGGTTAAACAGTGAAGACCTTCGTCCCATGCTTGTGAAACACGAGACGATTGGCCCGGTCAGCCTGGCCCTAGCTCTGACTGACGACCACGAACGACCTCTAGCTTATGAAGCAGAGTGGCGCGAGGCCCTGCTCGATTTGTGTAGCTTGCGGGTAGCCTGGCAGCATGAACAGTTGCAAGGCTATGCCACGCATCGGTTGGCGATGATCGATGAACCATTTCTCGATGCACTCTCAACACCGCTCTGTCCACTCACATGGGACGATGGTCTCGAGTTGCTCAATCGATTATTCGAATCACTGCCGACCCACCGCGGTCTGTTACTCAGCGGCACGGTGCAATGGGAAGCCATCCTCCATTTGCCAGTAGATGTGATCGGGTTTCATCTGACCGAACATCTACAACCGCTGCTGAACGCTGCAGCATCACTCACCAGATTCCTGCTTGACAATGGCTGTCTGGTCTGGGGCATGACCCCGGTTGAGCCTCGCTTACTGGACCAGGCTCAACCCACTGATCTGCGTGATCAGACGCTGGCCGCAATGCAGCAGATGGCGACAGCTACAGGCATCGACATCGCTGTGATTCAGCAACAGTCGTTTCTTTCGTTTACCGGTAGTTTGAGTTACTTGAGTCCGGCGCAGGCCGAACAAGCCTTGCAGTTGTGCGCTGAAACCGCGCAGGCTATGCGGCAAATACCTGGTTTTAGTGCAGTGTAACACCCATCTCCCGCCAGTCGCGGGCTATGCAGAGGAGTATACGCCGTGAAGATCGTGGTCACCGGTTCACTCGCCTTCGACTACATTATGGATTTCCCTGGCTATTTTAAAGATTTTATGCTCAGCGACAAAGCGCATATCATTTCGGTCAGCTTTCTAGTCGATTCGATGCGCAAGTTGCGCGGCGGAGTAGCCGGAAACATTGCCTACAATCTCGCCTTGCTGGGCGAGCGACCACTGATCGTAGGTTCAGCAGGGCACGATTTCGGGACCTATCGTGCCTGGTTAGAAGAACAAGGCGTAGATACCAGCGGGATTAGGATCATCGAGCACGAATTTACCTCCTCGTGCTTCATCAACACTGATCAAGCTAATAACCAGATTGTCGCATTTTATGCTGGCGCAATGGGCTATGATCATCAGAATTCGTTGCTCGAGCGCGGGCTCACTGCGAACGACCTGGTGCTAATCTCGCCGACCAATCCCGCAGCCATGCGCCGGTTTGCTCTGGAGTGCCAACAAATGGGTGTGCCCTACATCTTTGATCCAGGCAAGCAGACACCACGCTTAGACCCTGATCTGCTGGAAGTGGGCATCCGCGGCGCCAAGGTGTTGATCAGCAATGACTACGAATTTGGCATGATGTCGAGATGCCTTGGGATAAGTGAAGCCCAACTGATCGCTCAGGCTCCGATCACAGTGGTCACCCGCGGCGTCGAAGGGTCGCAGATTTATGTTGATGGTCAGCTAGCTGCGAACATCCCGGTAGCACCAGTGGCTGAAGTGCGTGATCCAACCGGTGCTGGCGATGCCTACCTGGCCGGAATCGCCTTTGGTCTGGTTCGCCAGCTGCCGCTCGATATAACCGGTCGGATTGCTGCTCTGTGTGCCGCCTATGCAATTGAAGAGCGTGGTTGTCAAGAGCATCGCTTCACACCAACCCAGTTTGCCGAACGTTATCGGGCGGCGTTCGGTTGCGATCTGCCGCTGACAACCTTCGCGTTTCAGGAGGCGGCATGAAGTGGGGGATTCTTAGCGCTGGACGGATTGCTCGCCGTTTTGCGAGTGCTCTGGCCGACTCAGAGACCGAACAGGTGGTGGCTATTGCCGCACGCGACGCTGATCGGGCCACTGCTTTTGCGAATGAGTATGGCATTGGGCGTGCATATGGCGATTACATGCAGCTGCTGAACGACCCTGAAGTCGAAGCTGTCTATAATGCGCTACCCAATAGTCTGCATGCCACCTGGTCAATTGCGGCCCTGCAGGCTGGCAAACACGTGTTGTGTGAAAAACCACTGGCAACAACATTAGCAGACGGGTTGGCAATGGTCGCCGCTGCACAGGCCAATCGTCGTCTGCTGATGGAAGCCTTTATGTATCGCTTCCATCCCCAAACCGTTGCGGTGCAACAATTGTTAGCCGAAGGGGTGATCGGCGAAGTGCAGCAGGTTCGCGGTAGTTTCGCCTTCCTGCTCGATGATCCGACCAACATCCGCCTGAATCCCGATCTGGGCGGGGGTGCACTCTACGATATTGGCTGCTATCCCTTGAGTTACGCACGCATGGTGTTTGGTCTGCGTCCCCAGCAGGCAAGCGCCTTTGTTGTCGGGACACCGATCGATTTGGAGCTCAGCGGTCTGCTGAATTTTGGTTACGGACGTTGCGCCGCCATTCATTGTAGCTTCCGCAGCGCATGGAATCAGCGCATTGAGATTATTGGCGACGCTGGCTGGATCCATCTCGAACGGCCATTTAACCCTCCTCCCGATCTGGCTACGACGCTGACCGTTGCCCGTGGAGGCCGCCAAGTGACGATGGAAACGATTACCATCCCGCCAGCAGACCACTTTCGCCTAGAAGCGGAAGGCTTCGCTGCGCTGGCCGCCAGCGGCGCGCCTGTTCCTAGCATTGGCGCTGTACCGCTGACCGAATCCATCGATAACTTGGCCGCAATGGAGGCTCTTCGACGTAGTGCTGCGACTGCAACTCACACCGTTATTCTCGAACCAGCGCTCTCACCGGATTGGCCGGTAGGAGTCTTGACGGGAAATTAGCAAAGGAGACACGACAACGTATGACTACCGGTTACGACATTAAGGATTTAAGCCTCGCCGAACAGGGCCGTAAGCGGATCGAATGGGCTGAGAAAGAGATGCCAGTCCTGCGCTTGATCCGCGAGCGTTTTGCCCGTGAGCGCCCACTGGCTGGACTGCGTATCAGCGCATGTCTGCACGTGACTACTGAAACTGCCAACTTGATGCGAACATTAGCGGCGGGTGGCGCGGATGTGGTGCTGGTCGCTTCGAATCCGCTCAGCACCCAGGACGATGTCGCCGCAGCGCTGGTTGCCTATGATGAGATTCCAGTCTTTGCCATCAAAGGCGAAAGTAACGAAATCTATTACAGCCATATCCGGGCAGCACTTGATCACAACCCACAACTGACGATGGATGACGGCGCCGATCTGGTAACCGGCGTGCTGAAAGATCGGCCAGATCTGATCCCGCACATGGTTGGTAGCACCGAAGAGACTACCACCGGTGTGATCCGGCTCAAGGCGATGGCCCGACAGGGTGTACTGCCCTTCCCAGTGATCGCCGTCAACGACAGCGACACCAAGCACATGTTCGATAATCGCTACGGCACTGGGCAGAGCACGCTCGATGGCATCATCCGTGCCACCAACATTTTGCTGGCGGGCAAGACGTTCGTGGTCGCTGGCTACGGCTGGTGCTCACGCGGTATCGCCGAACGCGCACGCGGTATGGGCGCCAATGTCATTGTGACTGAAATCGATCCTGTGAAGGCGCTGGAAGCTGTGATGGACGGTTTCCGGGTGATGCCTATGGAAGAGGCGGCATCGCAGGCTGACTTTATCGTCACAGCGACCGGCAACAAGCACGTGATTGACAGCAACGCCTTTGCCGTGATGAAAGATGGTTGCGTGATCGCAAACAGCGGCCACTTCAATGTCGAAATCAACATCCCGGCTTTGGAGGCGATGAGTGTCGAAAAGCGCCAGCCGCGCGCCTTCGTTGATCAATACATCCTGCGCGATGGCCGGGCGATCAATCTGCTCGGTGAGGGCCGCCTGATCAACCTCGCTAGCGCCGAAGGCCACCCGAGCGCCGTCATGGATATGAGCTTCGCCAACCAGGCGCTGGCCAGCGAGTTCTTGCTGCGTAATCAGGGGAAGTTGCCAGTAGGTGTGCATGCCCTACCTAAGGAGCTGGATCGCGAGATTGCTGCACTTAAGCTAGCGGCAATGGGCATCAAGATCGATACCCTCACCCCCGAACAAGAGGCATATCTGAATTCGTGGCAAGAAGGAACATAATTCCTGGCTGGGGATGACCCGAAAATGTTTGGCTCTGACCAGCGCAAATGGGCGCTAGTCAGCAATCACGATTGTGAATTGCGGAGAGGTTGACTATGGCGAGCACCTTCATGAATTCCCCGCGCTTCTACTTCACGAGTGAAAGCGTAAGTGAGGGGCATCCCGACAAGATGTGCGACCAGATTAGCGACGCCATCCTCGATGCCTTCCTCAGCCACGATCCCAAAGCGCGGGTCGCCGTCGAGACGGCTACCACTACTGGTTTAATTGTTGTTTTGGGCGAAGTCACCTACGAACGCGGCTACATCCCCATTGAGGAGATCGTGCGCCGCACAGTCAAAGAGATTGGCTACACTAACGCTGAATATGGCTTCGATGCCGACACTTGCGGCGTGATGGTAGCCATTCACGGTCAATCGCCCGACATTGCGCTCGGGGTCGACAAGGCGTTGGAAGCTAAGATCGGCTTGATGCAAGACGATGTTGAAGCGGTTGGCGCCGGTGATCAGGGGATGATGTTCGGTTTTGCCTGTGACGAAACACCAGAATTGATGCCAGCTAGCATCGCGCTTGCGCACCGCCTCATTCGCCGCCTCGAACGCGTACGCAAAGATGGCACCCTACCCTATCTACGCCCTGATGCCAAATCGCAGGTCACGGTTGAGTATAGTTTTGGCAAACCGGTGCGCGTCGATACCGTATTGATTAGCAGCCAACACGCGCCAGAAATTACTCAGGAGCAGATCCGAGCCGATCTGATCGAACACGTGATCAGGCACGAAATACCAGAAGCCTGGCTCGATGCGCAGACCAAGATCTTCATCAATCCTACGGGCCGCTTCGTGATCGGGGGTCCAATGGGTGATAGTGGGCTGACCGGGCGCAAGATTATTGTGGACACCTACGGTGGCGTGGCTCGACACGGGGGCGGCGCATTCAGCGGCAAGGATCCGTCCAAGGTTGATCGTAGTGCTGCCTATGCCTGCCGCTGGGTCGCCAAAAATATCGTTGCCGCCGGTCTGGCGCGTCGGGTCGAGCTACAGGTGAGCTACGCCATCGGTGTGGCGCGCCCCCTTTCGCTCAGTGTCGAGACCTTTGGCACCGGCACCGTGCCCGACGAAGTTATCCTCAAGGCGATCAATGAAGTGTTTGACCTACGACCGGGCGCGATCATCCGTGATCTCGACCTGCGCCGACCAATCTACCGCAAGACGGCAGCGGGTGGTCACTTCGGTCGCACCGATATTGATCTACCCTGGGAGCGCACCAATCGCGTTGAGGAGCTGCGCCGCGCGGCCGGGTTGTAACACACTTGCCAGATAACCGACGTAAAGGCGCCAAGGATGCGGGGGTGGCAACTGCAGTCAGACAGCCCGCTGTCGACAGCGGTGCTACCGCGTTCCACTCCCCTTGTGCCTTTACGTTCTGGTGTTGACCAGCGAGTATAACAGGTATGAATACATCATCCCGCTGGAGACGGCTAGCCCGAGTCGTCGCTGACTATGTCTTGCTTACTGTCGGCGCGTTGCTCAGCGCTACCGCTGTGCGCTTCTTCCTGGTGCCTAATCAGGTGGTGAGTGGCGGTATCACCGGTGTTGCGCAATTGCTCAACACTTTTCTGGGTACACCGGTCGGTGCTGTCGTGTTGATCCTCAACGTACCGCTGCTCATTGCCGGCTGGCGCTACCTCGGCGGAGCCGTCTTTGGCGTCCGCACACTGTATACCGTCGTGGTTATGTCATTGGCGATTGATGGCCTGGCTTCCTTCGCCCGTCCAATCACCAACGACCCTGTGCTTTACAGTCTCTACGGTGGCCTGATCGACGGGTTGGGAATCGGGCTGGTTTTGCGTGCGCGCGGTACAACTGGTGGTAGCGATATTCTGGCGCGCTTAATCGAGCGCCGGTTGGGTGTGCAACCAGGGCGCAGTTTGCTCGGCTTCGATACAATAGTCTTCACTGCGGCCCTCTTCAGCTACGGTCCCGAAAAGATCCTCTACGCTTTATTGGTCGCCTTTACCTCTAGTCGGGCAATCGACACAGTACTGGCCGCTGGTAAAGGGGCGCGTCAGGCTGTTATTATTACGTCTACTCCAGATCCAATCCGACACGAGGTGCTGCACCGGCTTGGGCGCGGCATTACTCAGCTAGAAGGGATCGGAGGCTACACCGGAACTAGTCGGGCAGTACTGCTCTGCGTAGTCGCTCGGACTGAGATTGGTGCCTTAAAGAATATCATTAGCTCGGTCGACCCTTCCGCATTTGTCATTGTCGGCGAAGTTGAGGAAGTGATCGGCGAAGGATTCAGTCGATCAACGTGAGTCGACCAATGCGATCATGCGCGGGCCGCTGTGACGCAACGGACAACCCTGCCGATGCGCGTTGCATACGCAACCAGCCTGCTGACCACAGCTCACTGCGGCACTATCGCGCAAACGCCCTTTGCGCACCCAAAACGCAATCATTCCTTCCAGCGCACTCGGCTCGACGTTTAACCGTCGACTGAGTTCGTGCAGTGAGAGTGGTTCTTCTGCCTGCTCGAGAATAGCGAGAATCTGGTAAAGCATCGGTTGGTCCTGTTTCTCTGCCAGCCCCAGTTACGATAACTTTTACTATATTGCTATCCCCAGCGCTAGCCCACCCTGAAAGACGAGCAGCGCCGCCAGCCATGCAATGGCAAACTGCCCCAGCAGACTGACCAACATCCAGCGCAGACCGAATTCGTGACGGCTGACAGCCAGCGTGGCTACACACGGCGTGTAGAGTAGCACGAAGACGAGAAACGCTAACGCTGCCAGCCCAGCGTGACCATTGCTACTGGCCGTCAATCCGGCCCGGATTGCCGTTGCCAGCTCATTAGCAACTGGCGCTATTGTTTCGGTGCCGGACGTAATCCCACCCATACCTACCAACGCAGCCATCGCTTCACCAACTGCTGCACCAAACCCATAGACAATCTCTCCCAGATCGGCACTCAGGGTAGCGGATGACGCCTCGTCTGCCGGTGGCTCTTCGCCCACATATACCTGAATCAGCGTAGCAACTACCACCTCTTTTGCGATCAAGCCAGTCACAAGCGCACCACTACTCTCCCAATTACCAAACCCAAGTGGTGCAAACACCGGCGCAGTCAGCCGGGCTAGATATGCAAATGCACTCTGCTCAACATCGGTGGCGACAGCCTGACCTTCACGGTTAACGGGAATAGCCAAGAGCAGCCAAATTACAACACTGGCAGCGAGAATGGTTGTACCAGCATTGCGCACAAAAGCCAATGTCCGTTCCCACATCTGGCGCCAGATCTGGGCGGGTGTTGGCAGGCGATACGGGGGCAGCTCGAGCACAAACGGCGTAGCTGGCTGCTGGCGAAACAGCGTGTGACGAAGCAACACCCCCACACCGATGGCGACCACAATCCCTGTTAAATATAGACCGAAGATCACATGGCCGGCCTGCGCTGGAAAGAAAATCATCGCAATCAGGACATACACCGGCAGACGCGCGCTACAGCTCATAAATGGCACCAGCAAGCCAGTGAGGATCCGATCCCGATAACTATCAAGGGTGCGGGTAGCATAGATTGCCGGCACCGAGCAACCAAAACCAACGATCAGGGGGAGAAAGCTCTTGCCGTGTAGACCAAACAGCCGCATCACGCGATCCATGACAAACGCGGCGCGAGCCATGTACCCCGAATCTTCCAACAGGGCCAGGGCAAAGTAGAGCGTGAAGAGGACGGGGACAAAGGCTAGTACTCCACCTACGCCCGCAATCACACCATCGATCACTAACGACTCTAACCAGCCGCCACCACCGCCAATAAACCCCAGCAACGCCGCCGTCCACCGGCTCATTGGGCCACTCAACACTCGCTCGATCCAGTCAACAAACGGAGCGGCCACGTCAGTCGTCAGTTTGAAGACCAGCCACATCACGACCAAAAAGATTGGGATACCCAGCCAGCGATGGGTTACAATCTGGTCGATCCGATCCGAGAGGGTAGTAGGCGGAAGCGCCGGTCGCGTCACGGCACGGCTGGCAATGTCGTGAACGAATTGGTAACGCCGATCGACCATCACGATATCAATCTCATCACCATAAACCGCGCGCAACCGCTCGCGACTTGCCATCAGCGCTGCCCTCACTTCCGGATCATGACAAGCCTCGATTGCGGCCAAAATTCCTTCGTCGCCTTCCAGAGCCTGAATCGCTAGCCAACGCGCCGGATAGCTGGTCAGCGCCGGGGTCTGGGCAAAGAGCGTGGCCAGTTGTTCTATCTCACGCTCGATTGGTGATGGATAACGAAATGGAATGGGCGGAGGAGCCATTACTGTCACACTACTGTTTCGCATCTCGTGTCATGGGGCTAGATTATGCGCAACGCCTCAGCCATCTTCACCTTCAAGACCGGAATCCCCTCACCACGACTGGCGTTGAGCAATGTAACCGGAACCTGTAATCCGGCGCTGAGCATAGCCGGATTGATCACTATTCCACGCGCTGTGGCGATATCGATCATATTTAACACGAGCAGCAACGGTAGGCCGGTTTCGAGTAATTGCACGGTCAGGTACAGGTTTCGTTCCAGGTTGGCGGCATCAACCACATTTACCACTAAATCAGGACGGTGACGGACAATAAAATCGCGGGTAATCTGTTCCTCCAGCGAGCTGGCCGCCAGACTGTATGCGCCAGGGAGATCAATCACCGTCACCATTTGCCCGTTAAGGCTCAAGCGGCCCTCTTTTCGTTCGACTGTCTTGCCAGGCCAATTACCGACGTGCTGATTGAGCCCGGTCAGAGCATTAAAGATTGTACTCTTGCCTACATTAGGATTCCCGGCTAGTGCGATCACCTTTGGGCTCATCGACTTGCCTCTACTCAAGCACTGCGACCAGTAACGCCTGGGTTAATGGATATTCCAACGCCATTCGGGTATCGCCGAGCGCAACCATTAGTGCGCTGCCGCTATCGGCCAACACAGCCAGTTCAACTCCGGGGATAAAACCAAGCTCGGTTAGACGCCGGGCAATGCGTTGGCTACTTCGGACACTGACTAGTCGAGCACGTGCACCGCGTTCGACGAAACGGAGCGGAATAGGATGTCTGGTTTGCTTCATACGATTGGCTCCACGTGGATCAAGCGTGCTTCAGCCTCGTGCGGTGAGAGACGGTATCGCTTTACCGTCACTGCGAGCGGATCGCTAAACGGTACCACTCTACTGAGGACGATGGTTGCACCGTAGCGTAATCTCATATCGAGCAAGCAGCAACGCCGAGGCAATCACCCTCAATGCGCACAATCACCGCTCGTTGATCATGCGCTAAACGGTCAAGCGGCAGCGAAGTCGTGGTTGCCATATGTTTGGGTGTTCCTTAGTCTAACAGCAACAAAAGTTATGGTAATCCTTATATTAGATCAAGCGGCGTGTGCCAAAGTGATAAAACGACAACGAGGGGGAAAGAAACAATGACTATCAGACACAGCCCAGCTGAGCAGCGAGATTAATGCTCAGAGCCACTGCAGCCAGTTGTCGCGCACTCGGGGATTTCACCGCGCAGACAAGCCCACAACATACTGCACCGTCGCCAGACGGCGCGGCGATCAGCAGGGCTCGGATCCAAGGCTAGGGTAATGCGATCTGCAAGTGTCGGCCCCAACGCCAGCTGATGTGCTCCGATCTGCACCAGCAACGAACGATCATCGCCAACTGCTAGCACCTCTACCATAGCGCCGGGTACTAATCCCTGTCGGGCCAGAAACGCGGTGGCCGCCGCTTCTAGCTCGATGGCAACTACCACGCCGCGGGTCCCGGCAGTGCAATTGCTTAGCGGCTGTGGCGCTGCGTCGGCAACAGGACAGACTGGGTCACGTTCGAGAAAGGCTTTCAGCGCTGCATCTAGTCGGTCTGAAGTGACATGTTCGAGCTGACAGGCCAGAGCATCAGCTTCTGCAGGCTCAATTCCCAGATTCTCAACCAGAAAAATCACCCACATGCGCCGCCGCGAGAGAATTCGCTGTGCCAACTCCTCCCCATCCGGAGTCAGGGTCACACCGCGGTACGGCTGATACGTGAGTAGGCCCCGCTCTTGCAAACGGTGACACATCTCATTTGCCGACACCTGTGAAACCCCCAACCGGCTCGCCAACCGCGACACCGGTACCGGTTGATCAGGCGCCGCGCGCAAGAGAGCGGTCATCACCAGATACATTTCAACACTTTCGCTCATTGCCTGTTCCTTAATGATTCAGGCATGCCATAACACGGTATCTGGCTGTATTGTAACACGTCGGCCAAATGGTGAGAGTTAGATGGGGAGTTCATCAGTCCTCCTCATCACCCGTAGTTTAAGAGCGAGAGCAGGTCAGTGCGAGCCTTTAAAACTGCTGTGCACATGCGACCATCGCTGCAATCGCATCAGGCAATGCTGCAGCTTGGCCACCACCACCTTGAGCTATGCGGGCATTACCACCGCCACGTCCGCCCAACAACGCCATTCCTGCACTCAGGATCGTCCGCGCATCAACACCAGTATCATCAGCGCAGGCCACAACAACTTGCACCCGCTCGTCACCGTTAGCAACGATCGCGATGCCACCGCGCATTTCGGCAATGCAGCCGGCGATCGTGCGTAGGCGTTCCATATTGGCGCCAGGGACGATCGCTTTCACCACGCGCCGCCCGTTCGTTGGTGGCGTCTGCGCATACCATTGACTAGCGCGGAGTGCATCGAGATCGCGTTGCGTCTGGGTCAACTCACGTTGCAACGCTTGCTGCGCGTCACGTAATCGGTTGACAGCAGCCGGCAGCTCTGCCCAACCTACGCTCAACGTGGCCGCTGCGGCACGGACTGCAGCATCGCGTGCGTGCAAAACTGTAAGCACCCGACGTCCGCAGGCAAACTCCACCCGCGTCATCCCGCGTTGCCGCGACCAATCCAACACGGCAATCACGCCAACCTCACCACTACGCGCAGGGTGGGTACCACCGCAGGCCGAATGATCGATATCGCCAATACGTGGTGGCCGGTAACGGGGATGCGTGACGTGTATGGGTACCACCGCAGGCCGAATGATCGATATCGCCAATACTGACAACTCGCACATCACCACTGACTGTCGGCGGCTTGCGGAGCGTGATTTGCGCCAGCTCAGCGGGCGACATAAAACGCGCCTGCACTGGTAGATTTTGCCACACCACTGTGTTAGCCCAGGCTTCAGCAGCCCGCACTTGCTCTTCGTCCAGATTGGTCACAGCCAGATCGATAGTGACGTTCCGTTCGCTCAGATGAAACGAAACCGTAGGTACGCCACAGGTAGCGATGAAGGCTGCAGTAAGAATATGCTGACCGCAGTGCTGCTGCATGTGATCAAACCGACGTGGCCAATCAATGTGACCAGTCACAGACGTGCCGACGGGAGGTAGCGGTGTATCGGCACTTACCTGATGCCAGACCACACCATTGTCGCTCTGCACATCAACAACCGGCCAACGCTGCTGAGTCGCGGGATCGACCAACCAACCCCGATCTGCCGGCTGACCGCCTCCGGCAGGGTAGAAGGCGCTACAATCAAGAGCCACCACCAAATGACCGTCGCGTTCGGCAATTGCAACGATCTGGGCAGCAAATTCAGTCAGGTATGAGTTTTCGTAATAGAGACGTTGAGTAGGATGCATCTTATCAACTATCACCAAAGACCTTCAGCGGTTGCCATCGCCCACCATCACGCCTGAGCAGAGCTATCAAACGACCGGTTGGATCATGGGCACGCGCCCGGGAGAGATTATTATCGTCAGCTGGGATTGCCATACCATGCCGTACCCGCCGTGCAGTTGCCTCGTCCAGATGAAGAACTGGCCAGTCGTCAAGCACCACTTCGGGCGGTAATAGATGTTGGATTAGCGTAGCCTGGTCAGTCAGCTCATCCAAGGGTATCGCCTGCTCGAGGCGAAAAGGACCTGTAAATGTGCGGCGGAGTGCTACCAGATGGGCCCCACAACCCAGCGCTGCGCCAATATCACGGGCTAGGGCCCGCACATAGACGCCTTTCCCACATTCAACCACGATTGTCAAATCAGGCAGCTGGTACGCCACCAGCTCCAGCCGGTCGATCCGCACCGGTCGCGGCGCGAGTGTGATATGATCACCCGCTCGCGCCCGCACATACGCACGCTTGCCATCGATATGTAACGCCGAAAAGGCTGGTGGCTGCTGAAGAATGTTGCCGCGAAACCGTTCGAGCACGGACTCGATCACAGTGACGGACAACGCCGGCACGGGCTGCATTGCGATAACCTCTCCTTCGGCGTCGTCAGTCGTTGTCTGCACACCCAAACGCACCACCCCAATGTAGCCCTTGCGGGCCCCAACCAGGTGATCGATCAGACGGGTAGCACTCCCCACGGCTACCGGTAATACACCGGTGGCAGCCGGATCGAGTGTGCCCGCGTGACCAACCTTCACGGTGTGTCCCACCAACCGCCGCACGCGCACCACCACATCGTGTGAAGTTAGCCCGGACGGCTTATCGATAACCAAAAAACCTGTCAGATCACTCATGGCGTTGTTGCTGCACCGCCTGCCGCAACACCGGCAACACTGTGGCTACTGCCTCTTCCAGGCTCATCTGCAATGTAGCGCCCGCTGCCTGACGATGACCACCACCTCCCCAAACCTGTGCCACTGCTGCAACATCAATCCCGGGGATTGATCGCAAACTGATCTTTACCATGCCCTGGGCCTGTTCCCGGAACAATGCACACACCTGCATACCAGCCACACGCTGCAAACGCCCTACAGTATCATCGGTCGCCTTCTCGTCGGCACCGGTGGCATGGAACATCTCTTGGGTCACGACTGTCCAGAAGATACCATCCTCCTGTTGGAGACGGGCCATAGCCATACCGGTTAGACGCAAAGTCGCTGGTGGAATCGAAAAGAAGACAGCGTCAATCACCCTTTGCTTATCGGCACCCGCCTCAAGCAGAGCAGCAGCGCGGCGAAACGTTTCCGGACCAACGTTGGGAGTTTGAAAGCTCTGCGTGTCGGTTATCATACCCAGAAACAGGCAAGTCGCAGCATCGGGTGATAACGGCCATTCCAGCGCCGTAAATAATTCGAATAGGACCTCAGCGCATGATGGTTCGTGAGCGCGAATCAGACTCACTGTACCACCACCGTTGTTGGTTGCGTGGTGATCAACAATGATCAACGGACGCGAGGTCAAAATAGCCTGGTGCTCAGTGTAGATAGCGCCTGCCCGCGAGAGGTGGGCAACATCAACCATCCAGATCAGGTCGCATTCGGGGAGGGGCTCGCCAGAACAATAGACATGGACATCGGTAAAACCGGGCAACACCGCGCAATAATCGAGCGGAGGCGACGAAGCGATAGCAATTGGCTCTTTGCCGAGCGCGCGCAAGACATGCATCGTAGCCAACAACGAACCGATCGCATCGCCATCGGGGTTGACGTGACTCAGTACGAGAATGCGATGAACATTAGTCAGCGCCGCGCGGATCGGCCCAGCAGCTTGCTGCGGATCGGTATAGATCATAACGCTCCTGTGGGGTTGTCATCAGCCGGCGCAACAATCCGGTACACTGAGTGGCCGGCACGCTTCTTGATCTCTTTGAGACGCAGATGGTGGCGCGGCCCTAGGCGAGGAATCAAGTGATTGAGGCCACTCACCACAACAAACCAATACTCACCACCAGGCCGTAGATAGCGTAGCGGCGCTAGAATAAATTCGTGCTCGATGGCGTAGTCACCAATTTTAGCGGGAATATTAGAGACAATCAAATCATACGGACCTGGCGGCGCATCGCTCAAGCCCACACTCCCGATCACAGTCACGTTTGGAGTAGCGTTGAGATCGGCGTTACGACGAGCGTAACGCACAGCCAGCAGATCTTTGTCAACCAGCATCACCTCGGCGTGAGGAAAGCGACGGGCCAGACAAATCCCGATCACGCCGCACCCGCAGCCAAGATCAAGAATACGGCGCGGTTCAGGACCCGCCGGTTCGATCAGGCGCAGCAGAAGATCGGTACCTTCATCAACTTGAAACGATGAAAAGATGGTATGCCCAACATCGAAGGTAAACTGCTGGCCACGCCAGGCATAGACGATCCGCTTCTTGTAGTAAGGATCGAACGGAATAAACTCATTTTTCATCATCAAGTTTGGGTGGATTGACTAGCCGCTCGTGCTGAATAGCGCGGAACACCTCATCAAGATGCATACTATAATCGAGCGAGGTATCCTGAATCAAATGCAATTCGGGAATGAAGCGCATGTAGCCCATTTCATCGGCCAGGCGTTTGCGCAGAAAGCCACGGGCACGTTGCAGGGCAGCCATAGTATTCGCACGCTCTTCGGGAGTCCCCATCACCGAGATCCGCACCTTAGCGTGCTGCAGATCGGCGCTCACCTCAACGCCGGTAACAGTAGCAAAGCCGACCCGCGGATCCTTCAGCTCTTTCTGAATGATCTCACCGAGAACACGCTGCATGGTATCAGCAACTTGTTGCAAACGTTGTTTCGACATATCAAAGCCTCTTTATGACACTCACGCCCTGTGTGCAGCTTGGTCAGCTGTTCCGGCAGGATAGTGGCCGGAAGCTAGGAACAATGTGGTGGAAGGTTAGCCACTCCCACTGTTCTGACAGGCCGGGCACCTGATCTGGCGCCAGCGGAGCAGCGGTGGCACAGGGTGGTGATCGCTAGCGCACGGGTGTACGTAACGTTACATTGTCAGCTGCATCAGGGGCTAGCGCCAGCAGATGCCAAGACTGATCGACGGCGGTGATAGCAGCGAGCCGTGGTTCGCTGCTACCAACGCGCCGTCATACCGCACTGACCTACAGTGAAGCTGCTACCTGCTCCTGACGATAGAACTCTAGCGCATCACCGGCTTCAATGTCATTGAAGCCTTCGACAATCAGACCACACTCGTAGCCAGCGGTGACTTCGCGTACATCGTCTTTAAATCGCTTGAGCGAAGAGATTTTCCCATCATGGATGACCACACCGCGCCGCAGCACACGCACATTCTGGCCGGTGCGAGTAATCTTGCCATCGGTGACGTACACCCCCGCTACAATCTCGCGGGTCGGCAGACGGAAGGTTGTCCGCACTTCGGCATAGCCCTCGACCACCTCTTTGAAGGTAGGCGCGAGCATACCAGCCATCGCCTTCTTCAAATCATCTTGCAACTGGTAGATGATATTGTAAAAGCGAATATCAACGCCATGCTGCTCGGCGTGGCGACGTGCCGCCGGATCAGGCCGTGCATTGAAGCCAATGATGATAGCGTGGCTAGCTAGCGCCAGGTTGACATCACCCTCGGTGATAGCACCGACACCACGATGAATAATTCGCGTTTGCACCTCTTGTTGGCTCTGGTTGAGCTGGTCAATCAGGTGCGCAATCGCGTCAAGTGAACCCTGAACATCAGCCTTCAAAATCAGGTTCAGCTCTTTCACCTGACCCTGCTTCACCTTCCCGAACAGCTCTTCAAGCGTGGCACCGCGCACATTTGCCGCCATAACCTCGGCCCGTTGCTGGCGTTGGCGTTGCAAGGCGATTTCACGCGCCACTACTAGATCGTCCATCACTTGCAAGATGTCACCTGCCTGTGGCACCCCTTCCAGACCAACGATCTCAACTGGCGTGGAGGGTTCGGCGTGGCGCAGACGCTTACCGCTATCGCTAAACATTGACTTGATCTTGCCAGCAACGCAACCGACCAGAACATTATCTTCGAGGTGGAGCGTACCATTCTGGATCAGTACGGTCGCAACTGGGCCACGGCTCTTATCAAGGCGAGCCTCGATGATTGTACCCACCGCCGGAGCGTTGGGATTGGCGCGCAGATCTTCCAGATCGGCAACCAGCAAAATCATCTCTAGCAGGCCATCGATATTAATCTTCTGGCGGGCCGAAACGTGAACACAGGGCACATTACCACCGTATTCTTCAACAACCACATCAATTGCTGCCAACTGCTGCTTGATCCGATCGGGGTTAGCTGTAGGCAGATCAATTTTATTAATCGCCACGATCATCGGCACACCGGCTGCTTTCACGTGGGCGATCGCCTCTTCGGTCTGTGGTTTGACGCCATCATCTGCCGCCACCACCAGCACCACAATATCGGTAACTTGAGCACCGCGAGCACGCATCGCGGTAAACGCCTCGTGACCTGGCGTATCGAGGAAGGTGATCTTGCGATGATTCACCTCTACCTGATACGCGCCGATGTGCTGGGTGATACCGCCAGCCTCACCCTCTGCCACACGCGTCGAGCGGATCGCATCTAGCAACTTGGTCTTACCGTGGTCAACATGCCCCATAATGGTTACTACTGGCGGACGAGGGCGCATCTCTTCTGGCGGCTGTGCTTTCAATACCTCTTTGATATCTTCAACAATGCCCGCCATCTGCTCCGGAACATTCTCAGTAGTTTCAATCCCAAAATCGGCCATAATCAGCACAGCCGTTTCATAATCGATTTGCTGATTAATATTCGCAATCATGCCAGCTTTAAGCATGGCCTTGAGAATATCAGCCGCACCGATACCAGTCGCTTCCGACAATTCGCGCACCGTCATAACAGGCGGCAGCGCAACTGGTCCCCGCGGCCGGACAACTGGACGAGCGGGTGGCGGCGACTGTGGACGGCGCAGCGCCGTATCGCGTTCGCGCTCACGCTCTTCGGGTTGCGGACGACCACGGCTTTGTTGGGAACGGTTTCCGCGCTGGTTGCCACCACGCGGCGGTGTTGGTACACTAGCGCTGTTGCGAGCAGGGCTAGACACACCGCTACTTCGCGGTGTCGAGGCGTTGCTATTGCGCGAGCCTGCTGGTGGTGTCGAGGAGTGTGCAGTGCTCCCACCAGCTGGAGCTTGGCTACGCCCTGCCGAAGCGGGCCGCCCGCCTCCGGTCGGCTGGTTAGCCGCCTGCTGCGCAGACGGGCGATTCCCACTAGCTGGCGCATTGGGGTTGCGTCCAGCGCCAGCATTCGGCGCCCCATTTGCTGTGCGATTGCTAGCCGGTTGATTGGCGCTGCGTCCGCTGCTCGTTCCGGTACCGCCTGTATCTCGTCGAGGCTTATCACTCATCTTCTACTTCCTTTCTGGAGAGAACACCTTAGGCAGGTGCCCTCTCACCAACGATCAGGCGTGTGTCTACCAACGGCGCGCGCAGCAGCCACCAGCCGCAACATCAATCAATTCTCATTGGAGCCAGCTGCAGCCAGCGCCGTTGGCTCGGACGCCTGAAACAATTGCCGCATCATCTGTTCAATCATCGCCCGATCATCAGGGTGTAGCGTCGCTATCTTCAATGCGCGCTCAAGCGCGTGGCGGCGGAGCGCGTTCGTCCAGCATTCAGGGTTATGGCAAAGATAAGCGCCGCGTCCGGGTTGCTTGCCAGAGAGATCGATCGCTACCCGCCCATCCACGGTGCGCACGAGCCGGATCAGCGCGCGCTTGGCATTAACCTGCCGACACACCACGCACGAGCGCTGCGGAACGTGGCGCGGTCGCGTCGGTTGGTTCCTGGCTTTGGCCACCATCGCCTTACTCCTCATCGGGCGACGCCTGCCCGCCTTCGAGCAAGATATACGAAGCGAACAGGCGATTGTTGTAATAGATAAAGATCTTTTGTGACGTTGCCCGCACCTGCACCGTCTGCCCAACTAGATCATTTCCGAGCGGGCCGTAGCGATGGCCACGGTAGCGGATGGTGCCATCAGGCTGCACCAATCGCTGCTCGACGGGAGCATTAGCCAGCTCGGCCTCAATCGCCATCTGTTCAGCCTCAGCCTCAGCACGTGCCTCAGCGGCTGCCCGCTCTTCTTCCAGCAGCGCCGAGGCGCTCTTGATATCGATTCGCCAGCCCGTCAGCTTAGCGGCTAGGCGCACATTTTGCCCTTCCTTACCAATTGCCAGCGACAACTGCTTGTCAGGCACAATCACTAGGGCAGCGTGATCATGATCATTGAGATGCACCTCTACCACCTGTGCTGGCGACAAGGCATTAGCAATATACTCGCGCGGATCAGAGGACCACTGCACCACATCAATCTTCTCGCCGTTCAGCTCGTTGACGATATTCTGAATGCGGATACCACGCATCCCAACGCACGAGCCAACTGGATCGATCCCCTCCTGACGGGCAGCCACCGCCACCTTGGTGCGGAGGCCTGGTTCACGCGCCACCGACTTGATCTCAACCGAGCCATTGTAGATTTCGGGCACCTCCATCTCGAACAGACGGTTGATCAAGTTCTTGTGTGCACGTGACGCGATCAAGCGGGGGCCGCGATCGTCCTTCTTTACCTCGAGCAAATAGACCTTCAGGCGCTGACCGTGATAGTAGCGATCGTTCGCTACCTGCTCTTTGGGCGGAATAATCGCCTCGGCCTTGCCTATTTCGAGAATAACATTGCCGCGCGGGCCGTTGTTGCGCTGCACCGTCGCTGTTAGCAGCTCGCCTTCGCGATTCTCGAACTCGCTGTAGACGTAGTTGCGTTCGATCTCTTTGATCCCCTGCAACACTACCTGCTTGGCCGTTTGCGCAGCGATCCGACCAAAATCGCGAGGTGTGCTCTCCACTAGCACCGTCTCACCAATCTGGACATCGGGCTTGATGCGGCGGGCCGATTCGAGATCGATCTCAAACCGCTCGTCGTATACCTCATCGACGACCTGCTTTTCGGCATAGACCCGCGCCGCACCGCTGACAGGATCAAGCTTGACCGTTACTTCAACGGTCGGCGGATTGGGGCCGAGTAAGCGCTTGTATGCGCTTACTAACGCCCGTTCCATCACATCAATGATGGCCTCTTTCGGAATGCCGCGCTCGGACGCTATCTGAGTAATCGCCGCGTAAAAATCGCTTTTCATCGCTATAACTCGCCTGACAATAAGAAAAGTGGGTATGACCCACTTTCCACTCGAACAACGCAGACTGCTGCGCCAGACCGCTGCTTTGGCAGCGGAAGCGGCTCTCTAGCGGTACTCACAGACGGTTCATCGCGCTTCCCTGAACGGCCTGATGAGACTGTCGCCCATTTCGACAGCAGCGAGTGTCAAGCAGGCGGTTGCACATGCCCACGACTGGTGCAACCTTACTCCACACGTCAAGTATATCACCACCGATCGGCTTTTGCAAACCGATTTTGAACTGATTTTCGGCCATCTACCCGAACATTTGTCTTAAAAATACCGGCAACGAGGCCCGATCTGTGATATAATAGAGGTCGACACAACAAACAAGGACGAGCGACGTGCATGCGCCAACCATCACTGATTGACATACTGGCTGCCGGTTATACCCTGATTCACCGTCAGCCATTCATATTACTCTTCTCTATCGCGTTGAGCACGTATCTCTGGCTCGGCAGCCCAATTACGTTGGCGCTGCCCGATTACGATGCGCCGGACATAGTTAAGCAATGGTCAGGAACGTTGCATGCCATCGACGCCCGCACCTTACTGATGGTTGCCAACCACATTCCCTCGCTTACACCGGGCGTCGAAACGGCTACGCCACCGCAAACCCTACCGGCGGCGTCCTATCTGCTCGCCGTGCTTGGCTTGAACAGCATCGCTCTTGGCCTGAGTAGCGCGTTCTTGGTCATACTACGTCAGGTGCTCTACGGTGAACGCTCAGAGCCAACCACGACCCTCGTGCATACGCTGTCGATTACCTTACGGCTTGGCGGCGTTCTGGTTATTCTTGGTGGCGCGCTGGCACCGCTGGCGACTTTGAGTATCATCCTGGCGCTTATGCTACCTATAAGCTTACCATGGCTATTTACCGGCTGGGTAACGCTTGGTCTAATTGGGCTCATCGTATTCGGCTTCACGCCAGAGGTAATTACGCTACGCCAGTATGGGCCGCTGGCTGCCCTACAGGCAAGCTGGCAATTCGCCCGTCAGCGCTGGTTTTCAATTGCTACCTTTTTAGCTATCTGCACAGTGATCGAGGTTGGCTTCGCCCATCTCTGGCGTACGCTGGCCGCTCAACCGGGTTGGCTGGCACCAGCCATTGTTGGCAATGCCTATATCGGCAGTGGCCTGCGCGCCGCTCGTCTGCATTTATATCAACGGTATGCACCTCGATAGCGCCAGAATGCATCTGGGAGAGGCCACTGGCGCAATTACTTAGACGTCGACTGCAGCTGGATCGTGCACAACTCTCACGCGATCCAAGCCTCATATGTTGCGAGGAATACGCCCCATGACAAACGAGACTCCGACAACCTACGACGAAAGCCAGATTCAGGTGCTGGAAGGCATGGAAGCCGTCCGTAAGCGCCCCGGTATGTACATCGGCCCCACTGACATCAATGGTTTGCACACAATGGTGCGTGAGGTTGTTGATAACTCCGTTGATGAAGTGATGGCCGGGCGCGCTACCAGCGTCAGCGTCACTATCCACCGCGATGGCTCAGTGACCGTCAGCGACGACGGCTCGGGCATCCCGGTCGGCATCCATCCCAAAGAAGGTATCAGCACCCTCACCCTGGTGATGACCCGCCTCCACGCCGGTGGCAAGTTCGGCAGCGGCGGCTATAAAGTTTCGTCCGGCTTGCACGGCGTCGGCGTTTCGGCGGTTAACGCTCTCTCGTCGTACATGCGGGTGGATGTCTATCGCAACGGCCGCCATTACTACCAGGAGTACCGCGCTGGCGTGCCAGTAACTGATGTGATCGATCTGGAACCAACTGACCGTCACGGCACTACGACCCGCTTTCTGCCAGATACATCGATTATCCAGACCCTCGATTACAACTTCGACACTCTGGCGCAACGCTTCCGTGAGATGAGCTATCTCAACAAAGGGTTGCGGTTTAAGTTTGTTGACGAACGCACTAATCGCGAACTGAACTTCTACTTTGAAGGCGGAATCGTCTCGTACGTTCGCCATCTTAATAAAGATAAGACGGTTCTGCATCGCCAGCCATTTTATGTCGAGCGGGTTGTTGATGATGTGATGGTGGAAGTGGCGTTGCAATATACCGATACCTTCGATACCGACAACGTCTATACCTTCGCCAACAACATCAATAATTCCGACGGCGGAACGCACTTGTCAGGCTTTCGCACTGCCCTAACCCGGGTGATCAACGCCTATGCCCGCGCCAAGGGGCTACTGAAAGAGAATGAGAGCAACCTGACGGGTGATGATGTCCGTGAAGGGTTGACGGCAGTGATCAGTGTGAAATTAAAAGACCCGCAATTTTCGTCACAAACTAAAGAGAAGCTGGTCAGCCCAGAAGCGGCTAGCGCCGTTGCAACCGTCTTTGGCGAAGCTTTCAGCGCCTGGCTCGACGAGAACCCAGCGGATGCACGGCGAATCATCGAGAAGGCTATTTCTGCGGCGCGCACGCGACTGGCGGTGCAGAAGGTGCGCGAAACGGCCCGCAAGAGTGCCATGGAGGGCTTCTCACTGCCTGGTAAGCTGGCCGATTGTTCTGATCCCAACCCCGCTCGCTGTGAGCTGTATATCGTTGAAGGTGATAGTGCTGGCGGTACGGCCAAACAAGGTCGCGATCGGCGCTTCCAGGCCATTCTCCCCCTGCGTGGTAAGATTCTGAATGTCGAAAAAAGCCGTCTCGACCGTATGCTTTCTAATGCAGAAGTGCGGGCATTGATCACCGCTATCGGGGCTTCAATCGGCGATCAGTTTGATCTAAGCAAGCTGCGCTACCATCGCATCTTCCTTATGACTGACGCTGATGTCGACGGTAGCCATATCCGCACTCTGTTGCTGACTTTCTTCTTCCGCCATATGCGGCCATTGATCACGAACGGGCACTTGTTCATCGCTCAGCCTCCACTCTACCGGATCAAGCACGGGCGTGAGCAGGTTTACACCTATTCTGATGCCGAACGCGATGCCTACCTGAGTAAGCTGCCCCCAGGTACAAAGGTTGAAATTCAGCGTTACAAAGGCCTGGGCGAAATGAATGCTGAACAGCTTTGGGAAACAACAATGAATCCGCAAAACCGGGTGGTGTTGCAGGTCACCTTGGAAGATGCGGCCCGCGCCGACGAAACTTTTACTATGCTGATGGGCGATCTGGTGCCACCGCGCCGCCGTTTCATCCAGACCCACGCCAATGAGGTAGTGGAGCTGGACATCTGACATTGCCTGTGCTACCGGCAGGTATTTTCGCAGAAATTGGGAACAGGCTAGAATGTACAGGGTAGCCCACTGTCTTGGGTGTTCCCCGCTAAGCACAGTTGCCCCGCTAAACACATTGGAGCGCGACTTGAGAGCGGGGACGCACACCACGTCGCTGCATGCCAGTACCATGCGCTGCGTCAGTGGCCCCCTTATCCCTCCCGCCCTCTCGGCGGGCAATGCATACCCCACGCTCAACGCGCTACTCGGGATTGGACGGCTTGCCATCAACGATCTGCTTCGCCCTGCCTGGCCCCCTGCTCACCACCGCCCCTCTCCCGTCCTGTGGGAGAGGGGCTGAATTGAAGCGGCATACCGCCACTTGCTATCCTATCGAATTCGAATGCGTTACCTCAGCGTGCCCTCCCCTCTCCGACTACGGCACCTGCTGACTACCGCTCTGATGCATCCGCCGCGGTTGCCGATGTCTGAACCAGAACATCAACAACACCGGAATGATCCAGACAGGCGTCCAAACCCCAATAATGATCAGGAAGACGATTACGAACTGAACAAAGCCGACCAACAACGCCAGCTGTTCGTTGAATACCTTGCCCAGATCCAACGGCGCGGGCGGTTTGGGTGCTGGTGGCACCGGTCGCAGCTCCACTTCAATTGTTGAGAAGGCGGTGCTCTGCTCGAGATAGCGCATACGACCTTTAATCTGCTCGATTTGTCCCTGCACCTCAGTGAGCGTCTGATTGACGCGCAACGTCTCCTCGACTGTGTCGGCTCGCGCGAGGAGAGCGATAATACGGTCACGAGTCGCTTCCAGATTACGCAACCGCGCCTCCAAATCGACGAATTGTTCAGTCACATCCTCACTACTGCTTGAACGGCTGATCACGCGCCGGGCCAACCCTTCAGCACTTGTCAACACCCGCTCAAGATCCTGATACGGCACCCGCAACACGATGTACGATATTTTGTTTTCACCTTCGCCAGTTGTGTTCCCGCGCAAAACATACCCGCCAACTTGATAGACCAGACCGCGCAATTGCGCTTCGGCTCCATCTACCGAATCGACTTCGATTACCAACTTGGCATTCAAGATCACCATCCGCCGACCGAACTGCATCTGATTGGTGGTAGCTGACGCATGTGCACCCTCACCTGACGACTCGATACCCGGCGCTGTACCAGTTGTGCTTCCGTAATGAGTTGCATCGCGCACCATCGATTCAGGTATGCCTGCCACACCACCACTTGCACTAGGCGGCGACATCTCCGACATCTGCGGCTTGATAGGAGCTGAAGACGGCCCACTACTACACGCCGTTAGTGCGAACATTACCAGCAAGATTCCGCTCACCACTAGCCGTGCCATACGCGACTCTCTTGTGCTATCTGCGAGTCTGTTGTTGAAATAACGGACTTGGAACAGATTTTGTTCCTACCAGCGACGTGAAACTTTTCCCTATGAGCTGCGTAACGAATAGCGATAGGCAACTGTTCTAACCTAACACCCACGCTCTGACAACTGTCGCCAACACCGTTGGCATCAAGCGTAGTTGTATTGCGAACAGTTCCTTATCTTCTAACTGGAGGTTATACCCGACGTCATTTGACCAAGTTGGGATCAGACGTTAGCACGTTGAGAGAGCAGAGGATCACAACGACTAATCATCAGGACCAGGAGGAAATGAATGACTAATCCCAACCCCTTTACGCTACCCCCTACAACCACCCCTACGTCGCGTCGTAATCAATTACCGCTACTTATCGGTGGCATTGCCATCGGCCTGTTGTTGGTGCTGGTCGGCGCTGGCGCATTGGTCTTCAACCTGGTGAACCAAAGGTCCAGCGCTATCCCCGAACTATTGCCAGCAGAAACGCAAATCTACGCCGCTATCACCCCCAATCTCAGCGATCTGCCCAACATAGATCGACTCCGTCGGGCCTTTCCTGAGACATTCGACTACGAGAACACCGAAACAACCACTGACTTCTTACGGGAGCAATTCGGCGTTACCTTTGATGCTGACATCGCGTCATGGATCGGTCCGGAAGCAGCGATTGCCATCTACGGCATACCTATCGAACAACTGAGTAAACAAGTCAACCCGGATGGCATCAGTCCATTAAACCCGCCAAATACATTTGGCCCACTGAACGGTATTACACCGCGCGACATCAACATGCTACTCATCGTTGCTGCACGCAATCAGCAAGCGGCACAGGCCTTCCTCGATAAACAACGCACCTTTCGTGAGCAGCAGGGTGAGCGTTTCACGCGCACTACCGTCGGTAATGTAACAATTTACACGAGCGAGAGTGACGAAACGCCGTTTGCTTCTTTCGCTATTGCCCGCGATATGGTGGTCTTTGCTAGCAACGAGGCTAGCATCAGGGCCTTGATAGAGCAGCGTAGCGAAACTGCGCTGGCCCGCAACGCCCAGTATCAGGCGGTAAGCCAACAGCTGCCCAGTGATCGGATTGGCACAATCTACATTGCAGGAGAGGTTGTTGCCCGCGCCCTCAACGATCTGACATCGACGACCAATACCGCTGACGATTCATTGACTGCCGATGTTGTTGCCGCCAGCCAAGCGCTGCAGGGCGTTGGCCTAACAATGGCCGTCATCAACAGCGGTCTGCGATTCGATGCAGTGACGGTTTTTGACCGCAACCGACTGAGCAATGAGCTGCGCGAACGGTTAAGCAAACTGCGCCCCGTCGTCTCTACCGAGCGTTCCGGTGATGTCAGTAGTACAGCCGTCGGTGTACTCAGCTTCGCCATTCCCAACGATTGGGGGCAACAATTACGCAACCAGCTCGCCAGTAGCCCTGATACAGCTAACACGTTGCGTGATTTGGAAAACAGCCTCAATCTCGACCTCGAACGCGATCTATTTAGCTGGTTCCATGGCGAAGGGGTAATTGCAGTGTTGCCCAACCAGAGCACCGATCTGCCTGTTACGGGCTACTTCGCCCTGCGGGTAGCTGACCAGGCGGCGGCAAAGCGCGGAATGCAGCGCCTAAGCGAACTCGTTGAAGACCTGAGCGGCCTGCAGTTTAGCGAGACGTCACTAGGACCCAACCAAGTACAGGCAATCGAAGTAGGTAACATCTTTGTCGGCTATGGATTCAACGGCAATGATCTGGTGATTGCTCTGGGCCGGCCAGCGATGGAGGCAGCTTTTGGTGCTGAACAGAAGTTAGCAAACTTTGCCACCTACACCGATGCGCTGCGGTCGATGCCGCAGCCCAACAGTGGCGTACTGTATGTCAATCTCACCGCTGCTCGCCAGCTGGTTAATCAGCTGAGCATTCAACCGATCGATCGCGATCTGGAACAGCGTCTAGCCCCGTTCCGCGCCATTACTACCAGTGGCACCGCCGGGATTGATGACAGCGGCACAGCCCGCGGAACGTTGCTACTCAGCATCGAGCCGTAGCAATGTTCGAGCTATGGTACGATGTGAGCGGAACCAGTTGCGGAAGGAGCATTGGGAATGCGTAGTTCAACCTCACATCGTTACCTGGGGAAAGGCCGCAAAGCAGTTGATGGATTGGAAAAAGTAACTGGCCGTGCCCGTTACGCCGGTGATGTTACTCTGCCCGGCATGCTGCATGGCAAACTGGCGTTGAGCCTTTACGCCCATGCCCGGATTGTCAGCATTGACACTACCGCAGCGCGGGCAGTGCCGGGCGTGGTAGCCGTACTAACCGCCGCCGATCTGCCTAGTTATGGACGCCAGCCTTCTTCGCGCCAGACGACCCTGTTAGCCGACCGAGTGACACGTTACCGTGGCGAACCAGTGGCGCTGGTATTGGCAACCAGCCTAGCGGCTGCCGAAGATGGCCTGGCCGCCCTACAGATCGACTACGAACCGCTGCCCGGGCCGGTTACGCCCGAGGCAGCACTAGCCCCTGACGCGCCGATCATCTGGCCACAGGGCGCACCGCAAGCGAACACCGACCTGACTGCAGCTCACGCCGCCGTGGCCCGTGGCGAAGAACACCACGATCGAGTCGCCTCGAACATCCACGAACAGAAGCGTTTCAGTCGTGGTGATGCCCTGACAGCACTAGCAGAGGCTGACGTAGTGGTGGAAGGAACGTATCGCACAGCCATCGTGCATCAGGGCTACCTTGAACCTCATGCCGTCGTGGCCGATGTCGATCCGGTCCGCCGACAGATCACCATTTACACTAGTACGCAAGGCCAATTTGGGGTGCGTGATGAAGTCGCGCGCCTTCTCGGTCTGCGTCCACATCAGGTGACAGTTGTGCCGATGACGGTTGGTGGAGGCTTTGGAGCCAAATACGGTATTCTTGATCCGTTGGCGGCGGCAGCAGCACTGACGGTGGGGCGTCCGGTACGTATTGTGCTTGACCGGAGCGAAGATTTTCTCACCACCACCCCATCACCAGCCAGCACCATAACGCTCAAACTAGGCGCCAACCGCGACGGCATACTGACCGCGCTAGTGGCTGAGATTGTGATCGACAACGGCGTCTATCCATTCACGCTTGGCGGGATCATGAGCGCTTTGCTTGGCGGGTATTATCGCTGCCCGAATGTACAGATCGATGTAACCGAGGTATTGACCCATAAGCCTCAGGCGGGTGCGTACCGCGCACCGGGGGCACCACAAGTGACTTTTGCCATCGAATCGGCAATCGATGAACTCGCCTACCGGCTCGGGATTGATCCGCTCGAGCTGCGCCTCCGCAATGCCGCTACCACTGGCGATCTGATGGGAAACAACGATCCTTGGCCATCGATTGGCATCACAAAGGTTCTGGAAGCGGCTGCCAACCATCCGCTCTGGCGCGAGCGCCAACCGGGCAGCGGGATTGGACTGGCAATTGGCGGCTGGCCATGCGGTATGTCGCCAGCAGCAGCGGTATGTCGGGTAGATACCGATGGGAGAGTGCGGGTACACGTGGGATCAGTGGACATTTCGGGCGTCAATAGCAGTTTCGTCCTAGTCGCCGCCGAGATTATCGGCGTACCGCCAGAGCAGATCGAGATTGTGACTGGCGATACGCGCAGTGGGCCATTTGCTGGACCAAGCGGCGGCAGTCAGATCACTTACAGTGTGGCTGGAGCGGTAGCAGCAGCTGCGCGTGAAGCGCGCCGTCAATTGCTCGAACTAGCCGCTGATATGCTTGAAGCGCGGATCGACGACCTGGACATTCGCGACGGTCAGATCTATGTTCGGGGTACGCCGGGACGGACACTGACCATCGGCGATGTGGCACAACGGGCACAAGAACAGGCTGGCGGTCCCGGACCCATTATCGGTGAAGGGCGGACTGCACCCGCTGAAAATGCCCCTGCTTTTGTCGCTCATCTAGTGCAAGTTGCGGTCGATCGAGAGACAGGACGTGTGCGGCCGTTGCGCTATGTGGCGATCCAGGATGTTGGCTTCGCGCTAAATCCACTGATGGTCGAAGGGCAGATCCATGGCGGCGCTGCCCAGGGTGTAGGCTGGGGCTTATACGAAGCGTTGCGCTACGACGAGCGTGGTGAACTGCTGACTGCCAGCCTCATGGACTACACGCTGCCACGTGCAGCCGATGTGCCACCCTTCGAAGTGGTTATGGTAGAGAATCCGGCGCCTCACGGACCCTTTGGTGCTCGCGGCGTGGGTGAACCACCGATTACGGCAGGCGCTGCCGCCATCGCTAACGCGATCCGCGCCGCAACGGGCGTGCGCATCTACGAATTGCCTATGCGCGATGAAGTGGTGTGGCGAGCGCTCCAGAGCAATAAATAATAAAGGATCACCTCGATCGGAACTGGGAGCGGCTGCCATTGACAGCAGCCGCTCGTGTCATTCCACTAGGTTACCCGAGGACAATGCTCATTGCCGCGCCGCACGTGATTGGCGGATAATTTCTTCGATTTGACCAAAATGATCCCAAGCATGAGCCAAGCCTAACGCATAACGACCACGCGCATCAACTGGCGGCGCACCCGGCCACGGCTCGGCCAGATAATCGAGATGCGGCTGATCAGGCCACATCTGCAACGAAGCAAGCAGCATGCGCCGACTTTCCGCCAACCGTTGCCGCACCTGCGCGATCGTGGTCACTGTCTCCCACGGCACTTCATAACGCGACCGACCGTGCAAGGGGACACCACGTGCCATCTCGGCGGCTAGAAAAGCCGATTCTTCACACGACGCCGTCACATGCACAATTACGTGCCCGAGCGTCCAAGCCTGATTGACCGCATTCGGATCGCTGGCAAAGGGATCGTTAGCTTTAGGATCAACCGGTTGGAAGGTCACATCAGCGTCAGTGCAATCGGCAATCAGGCGTTCAATTGTATCGTAGATTGCGTCGGTTTCGGCCCGCAAATCGGCAATCGTCAGATCGCTTACTAATTCTTGCATCGTGCGTTCACGACGGTAAAGCGCGGCATAATCTAGCATCACCCACTCCTTTTTCAATCACCCGGCGCAATACTTCGTGTGACGAAAGCAGATCATTCATTATCTGCCATCCTGACTCACCCCTAAGCGCAGGCAGTATGGTGATTAGTACATGATACCTGGTAAACGCACCCTACCCTTCCAATATACCTTCCGTCGGTAATGGTCGATAGCGGGTTGTTACTCCGATACCTCTATTGGCTGTGGCTCACCACATATACCACCAGGCACAGAGCAGCGAGAGCGAACCACTGTTGGCCGCTTTAGCGACCCAGACGTTCGAGTAACTTGCCGTAGGCAATCTGACCCTTGCGGAAACTACTCAGACGGAAGAACTCATCAGGTGAATGAGCGCGTTCATCGTCAAGCCCGAAGGCAAAACTACTGGTATAGGCCCCTAGTTGACGCTGAAAGAGGGTACAGACTGGGATCGAGCCGCCACTACGCACATAGTATGGCTCGCGGCCGTACATCTCGACAAGCACCTCCCGCACGGCAACGTTGCCTGGATCATCTTCAGGGATCAGGTAGGGATGAGCCTGAAACGCCAGTGGCGTGACGGTAACAGTTACGCCGGGCGGAGTGTGGCGCTGCACGTGAGCTTGGATCAGATCGAGAATCACCTGCGGATCCTGATCGGGTACTAGCCGGCAGGTAATTTTGGCGTGTGCCTCAGCGGGAAGCACCGTCTTGATCCCCTCTTGCTGAAAACCACCCCAGATTCCATTGACTTCCAGCGTAGGCCGCACCCACTCGCGCTCGCGAGGGGTGAAACCGGCTTCACCGAACAGCGCTGGAACACCGAGCGTTTCCTTCAATTTCGCCTCATCGAACGGAATCGCCGCGATACGAGCGCGATCAGCGGGCGTTAATGGACGTACTTGATCGTAGAAGCCGGGGATCGTGATCATACCATCAGCTGAACGCATCGAGTTCAGTATCTGCACCAGAGCGTGGATCGGGTTCTGCACCACGCCACCGTACAGTCCCGAATGCAAATCCATGCGGGCCGCGCGCACATCGATCTGCACTCCACAACCACCGCGTAGACCAACCAGAATGAGGGGCTGATCTTCGCTCCACTGACCGCCATCGGCACTGATCACGAGATCGCAGGCAAACCGCTCGCCCTCACGCTGGAGAAATGCCGGAATCTGAGGACTGCCAATCTCTTCCTGACCTTCGAGAAAGAATTTGACGTTGACTGGCAGCGTCCCGCTGCTCTGCAGCAGCGCCTCCACTGCGAGGATCGGAATCAGCATGTTGCCTTTGTCATCACTGGCGCCACGCGCATAGATACGATCATGTTCGATATGCGGCTCAAAAGGGGGATGCGTCCATAGATCAAGTGGATCGACCGGCTGAACATCAAAGTGACCGTAGATCAAGACCGTCGGCTTGCCAGGAGCGTGCAACCAATCAGCGTAGACTACCGGATGACCACCTGTAGGCAAGATAACCACATGCTCCAAACCGGCTGCAGTCAGACGGCGTGCCACCCACTCGGCAGCACGTAACACATCTTCGGCATGAGCCGAAATTGCCGAGATGCTGGGAATACGGAGAAAATCAACCAGTTCGGCCAGAAAACGGTCTTGATGCGCGTCGAGATAGTTTTTCCAATCAGACATAACGAACAGCTCTCCTCTCCAGATACCAATCACAGACTACCTGCGCTGGCTATGGTACAGGCATTATAACGAAGATTACTGCGCGCTACGGTGACTATAAAGGAACAGGATATATCGAGCAGATCGTAGGTGGTAGACGGGGAAAGCATTGCTCCACATCACACTCCTAGTCTATGCCGCTGTAGCTGTAGCGTCCTGCTTTCCCGCTCTTTCTTGTCTCATATCGCCCACCAACCAAACAGCGAGAGTAGATGACATGCCTCTCACACTATCCTCAACGGGCAGCTCTTTGGTGTATGCGCCGAGTCCGTGTCTTGGACATTGCTCAGCGCACCAACAGAGCCAGCTGTGCAATACCCCAGCCACCTCCAGCTCTCCCTCCAGAAACGCCACGATGCCCATCCTTGACCTGCGCGATGGAGTGCCGACCACCTTTACGATATGGTCAGACCGCGATTTGCAGCACGACATCAGTGGTTGCACCAGCCAATGGGTATAGCCGCTATCATTGCTAGGCATCAAGCTCTCTTTGTATGGCAACGCTTAAGAGTTCGGTGGTGAGTAAAAAAAGTTGTCCGCTATCCGGCGCTGTAAACCTCCATTGCATGCGCGTTACGCGCAGACTGACATTCCCGCATTTGTAGCTGCTGAGCGTCAAGACGGCAATAACCCACAGCCGGTATTACCCCAACCACGAGCGCTTGACGAGAACAGTGCACCGCTGAGACTGTCACTACGTAGCTCATCCTCATCGTTTCGTAACGTTTAGCACTCTGCTGTCAGAGACCTACCTCGTTGATCAACCCGAGACTATTCGTAATGGCGTGCAAGGAGGAGGCACGTATGCCAGTGATCCGACAACCATTGCTCCGACTACTTCTACTCTTCTTTGCCAGCACGCTGATGCTGCTGATTGCAATCTGGAGCCGGCCAGCAGACGCGCAAGTCGCTAGCCTGAACGTTTCACCAGCTGTCGCCTACCAGAACACGAGTGTGACGTTGAGTGGCAACGGCTTCCTACCCGGCGAGACTGTGAGCGTCTGGATTACCTATCCCGACTACACTGTCTACGGCGTGGCTGTGGTCAAGATCGATGACCAGGGCCGCTTCAACCATCCCTACCTACCCGATTTTCTCGGCGCAACCTTTACCCCCACCGGGCGCTATACCTACACTGCGCGCGGCTGGCAGAGCGGTCGCGAGGCGTATGCCAGTCTGACGGTAGAGGTAGCACCTGCTGCTGGCGTTAGTGGCGCTCAATTGACCGTCGATCGTCCTATCCAGGCTCAGGGTGCCACATTTACTTTTCGCGGTAGCGGCTACCAGCCCGGTGAACGGGTTGCCATCTGGCTGCGATACCCCAATAATGCTGTTGCTGATCTCGACACGCGGACGGCTGATAGCAACGGGCAGATCGGGCTGGTCATCGCCAGCGATGGCATTCCAATTGGGCGCTATGCCCTAACCGCGCGTGGCCTGCAAAGCGGCGTCAACGGTATCGTTGATTTCGAAGTATTAGTGGGTGACAACCTCCGTCCCCGCGGCAATGCTGAACTGACAGTCGGACCAGGCAGCACACGACAGCGCAGTGCCGTTGTGGTGCGGGGTAGCGGTTTTCTCCCCGGCGAGGTGATTACAGTTTGGGCAACGTTACCCAACTATGCGACGGAATGGCTCGGTGACGTGACCGCCACGACCGAAGGAACCTTCGCCACCGAGTTGTATCTGAGCGAACGCAATCCGGCGGGACGGTACGCTATCAGCGCTTATGGCAATCGCAGCGAGCGGCGGGCGGTCGCTGAGTATATGTTATTACCAGGTCCGTAAACATGTGAATGTTGCTTGGCACCTGCAGGCCGGCAAAGAGGCGGCAAATGATAATCATAAAGGGGAAAGTCACTGTGGCAGGGCATCTTCAGTCCTGCCACACTCAGCCTCTCTTCGCCTATCTAGATAGTGAATATCTCGTGTGATCTCGTGTGGTAGATGGGGAATTCGTGCCGTGGAGCGTCTTCAGTACCTATGGCGTCACACGCCAACCTACTTCCCCACCTATCCCCTGCCACCTACCATCCGCCATCCAGTCTGCCGCTGATTTGCCGCGAACGCGGTACTGGGATGTACTCAACAGAAGGACGACGCTGGGCCGTCTGCGGATAGAGTGCCATGATCTGGTAAATCTCGTCAGGCATTGCGGTACTGATCGGTAAACCTAGCTCGCGGGCCTCGTCCACTGTTATCGGGTAGTCATGGGTCCAGACACCGCTGGCCAGGGTATGCGCCACCTCTTCCGCTTGCGCTTCCGTCATCTTATCGCGCAACAGTTCACAGACCGTGCGCTTAACCTGCCGGATCGCCTTCTCGGCGATATCGGCCATCATGAGCGTCTCATCATCAACTTCACTCAACGGTTTGCGCTCGAGCACGCGCAGGATCGATGCCGCCGGATGTTGTCCCAGCTGCGGATCAACCGGCCCCAGCACCGCATTTTCATCCATAACAATCTCATCGGCAGCCAAGGCAATCAATGTACCACCCGACATAGCGTAGTGTGGCACAAAGACGGTGACTTTGGCCTGATGTTTTTGCAAAGCACGGGCAATCTGCTCTGATGCCAGTACCAGACCGCCAGGCGTATGCAAAATGAGATCGATCGGAATGTCACGGTCAGTCATCTTGATAGCGCGCAACACGGCTTCCGAGTCTTCGATGCTAATGTAGCGCACCAGTGGAAAGCCGAGTAGACTCATCGTCTCTTGGCGATGGATCAATGCGATCACTCGGCTCTTACGCTTCTGCTCCAATCGTTCAAGTAACCGTTGGCGCGCAGCATCGAGCATCCGCTGTTTGATAACCGGCTGTAATGAGGTAACGATGAAAAAGAGCCACAACAGTGAGAAGAAATCCATAACTTCACCTCTGCTCAGACCATCACCACGGATAATACTCGTCGAGGTAGAAGCGGCGGTATGTACGCCGTTGTTGGAAGAGTGGGGCCAGTACCAAGCCAGCGACAAAACCACCAATATGCGCCCACCAAGCGACACCACCCAGCGCTTGTGCCTCGATCAGGATCGAGAAGACGCCATTTGCCAGTTGCGAGATAAACCAGAGACCGAGATACACGACTGCTGGAATTTCTACAAACCAGGGTATAAAGAAGATCGGCACTAGGGTGATTACCCGCGATGAGGGAAAGAACAGCAAATAAGCTGCCAAGACACCACTCAATGCGCCACTAGCACCAACCGTTGGCACTTGCGAATCTGGATTAAAGAAGACGTGGGTTAAGGCGGCGCCGATACCACAGAGGAGGTAGAAGATGAAATAGCGTTGACTCCCCATCCGATCTTCAACATTATCGCCGAAGATATAGAGCGCCAGCATGTTGCTGAAAAGGTGAAACCAGCCGCCGTGCATAAACATCGAGGTTAAAATGGTGATCAGCTCTGCCGGATCAAACGGTCGCGCTAGTAATCGCGCTGGTACCAGGGCTAGCACGTCAATCCACGCTTCCGCCAACCAAACATCGCGAGCCATGAACAGAAACACTACCACGTTTGTCACCAACAATGCCCAATTCACCACTGGAAACGTGCGTGAGGGGATGGTATCTTTTAAGGGTAGCATACGGGCTCCTGAAGACAGAATGACACCACCAGGCAGGGGATGATCAGCCTGAATATGACTACGTCATTTTACAGGAAGATGGCTCTGGCTGTGATCGCGTCGGTCGGATAGTCGTTAAACCCACCTAGGGTATGGCCATAGTTAGCTATCTTCGCACACTCGTTGCAATCGCTTCATTTGCATACCGGCATCAAACTTCATCAAAGGCGCAATCGTCAACGGCCAGATTAGATCGAGACCAGGGATCTTTAAGCGATACTCGATGCGATTATGAATGAGCGTCTGATCAGCCTTACCTTGCCAGGGCAGCCACTGCCAGGCATCAAAGCCTTCCCAGAAGCCATCAAACGCCCATAGCACCAGCCCAGGGCGGCGCTCGGCAACGACATAGCCAGCCTCCAGTAAGGGACCAACGCCAGTGAGCTGCAACCGCCACGGCGCGCCTACATCAAACCGCCAGCCATCGAGCGGCTCAAATTGCACGGCTGGCGACATCCAACGTTTCATCAGCGTCTGCTCGGCCATCACCTGCTCGACCCGCGCCATTGGCGTATTGACAACGATGAATTCCTCTAGCAGATACGGAAACGGCGACTCCATAGCTTCCTCATTATGGAATATGTCAATCAGACTATGGCGAATCACAACCCATCTGGCAGTGACCAGATGCCAAAGTTATCGAAATGCACCTCTACTCCGCCATCCTCACGATAGCAAGTTGTCGAGACGCCAATACGTCCACTAGTGAAGGTGGTATCACGCACCTCTGCAACCAGCGTGCTGTTGATAAACAGGCGGATCCGATCACCCTGGCGAATGACGCGCAGTCGGTTGAACTCGCCGAGTGTGGTCAACTGGCGTGGATCACCTTCGGCAAGCGTTACCAGGTCACCCTCTACCGGTACTGTAAACAGGCGGTAGTAGTCAATAAAGAATTCGAACTTGTAGAAACCAACCTCACGGCGATGCCCAAAGACCAGACTACAACTACCATCACCCTCGCCACGGGCAATACGACAATCGACTTCGCTGATGAAGTTGGTGAAAGAGCCGAGTTCGTATAACTCATAGGACGTCCCTTTGCCCGTCCAGAAGACTTTGAATACGCCGTCTTCGATCACATCGAGCTCGATCTCTTGAAACACGCCGGTGAACCAGGCATTGCGGTTATCGACAAACTCATCGTAAAAGATGCGCCGCGATGCAGCAAAGAGCGCACTAACTTCGGCATCTATCGCCTGCGCTGTCTGCTGTTGTGACGGTGCGGTTTGGACGGGATCACGCAGCGTCGGCACTGTTTGTACCTGTGCAGTACGAGCCAGTGCCGCAGCACCCATCGGCGTTGGCTGGCTGATAATACTGCCCGCAGGTGTAGCCGATAGCAGGAATGTGGTGGTAGGAGTGGTGCGTTGAAGGGTAGACGACGACCCGGTTGGGGTTACAGTGGATCGATTGGCCGTGACCGTAGGTGAATTAACCGTGGTTAACGGACGATTGCTCAGCCAGAAGCCAACTCCGCCTGCAATTACCAGCCCGATCAGTCCGATAAGACTCCAGCGAACAATGCTACTGTTAATACGTTGCGCTGCAACGGGCGGCGGCAGCGACGGTGTCTGTGATCGTGACAATTGCGGAAGAGGTTCCGGTAGCTGTGCCCCGCAGTGAGGGCAAAATCGTTCGTTGCCTGTGACTAACAAACCGCATTGCGCACAGTAGCGTGGTTGCGACATACCATTGTTCCTGGCGAAACGCGGGCAGCATTGACCTGAGCACCAGACCACCGCCGCGCTATCGCTTCACCTCACCCGTGTCCACTACGAATCCCGGCCACACTAACCCCGGCCCAGCTGCCACCGGTTACGCTCACTGGCAAGCCGGTAGCCGCTTGATAAGCAGCGGCCACTCGCCGTACATCAGCTTCGGCATCACTACGGCCAAATACCACCAACGTCGCCTGCGTAGTCATCACCGGCTGGCGTGCCCCCAAGATAGCAGGCGACACGAGTTGGTCGATTAGAGCATCAGCGTGTAGGTCAGTTAATCCTAGTGCTGACTGTTCCCAATGGCTTTGCGTAAGCAATTCGCCGAATAGACGCAGATCATCGTCGCGTTGGGCACGATTGGAGGCAGCACGCAGGAGTGCGAGACCAATACGCGCCCGCTGTTGCTCAGCTAGCACGAACGTCGCCAGGGCGGCCAGCGATAGCGTTGACTGACGCTCACTAGTATGGCCGGTCGTCATCAATCGTGGGCGGAGATGGCGAAAAAAGTCGCCACTACCGAGATGAGCTAGCGTCGCATCAGGCGCATACTCTCCAATCAGATGCTCGACACGGGCCAGGGCAGCTCGTACCCGCGCCAGTGGCTGGCGTGGCTCATCGCCTACTCGGATTATCCAGAGTGCATAACCATGCGGCAGATTGACGCTATTAGTAATCTGGGCCAGGCGCGGGTTGATGGCCAACACCTCACCAGCTTGAGCACAGACGGTAACCAACGTGGCCGGCAACTCGCTGCCACGCGATACCATGCGTGTCAGCCCCTCGGCGCAGGTAATGGCCAGCTCGCGTGGCGCGAGATGGACGCCATACGCAGTGACCAGAGCTTGTGCAACAGCTGCGATCACGCTGGCAGCCAAACCAGGCGCGTCGGAGAGCTGAAGAATAACACGCGCACCACCGCCAAAGCGAACAAATTCTTCCCGCATAAGCGCCACCCAGGCCATTAACGCCGGCCCCCACCACAAACTGCGCGGTGGTTGATAACGATCGATTTCGCTGGCAGCATCGGCATACTCGCGCGGTCCACTAGGTAACACCAACGCTGTGCAGGGGATCGAATCGATGCGTTGACCGACACGAAACCGGATGATCGGTTCGGGATCGGGTTGGAGCGCCACCAGAACGCCACCACCAGTCGGCCAGAATAACGCGAGTACGCCACTATCGGCGACCAGACCACCAAACAGATCGACCCATCCTGGTGCGCGCGTCAGCGTGATCGAGCGCTCGCGATCGAAAAAACCGCCTCGCTCGGCGCGTACCACCTGCACAAAATGGTCGAAATCAGTTGCCATAATGAAATCGCTGGAATGGTTGGCAAGAAGGTTAAGGAGGCCGTGATGCCGAGATAGGAACAAGCCACATCAGGAGTGCTGCTATCCCTGCTCAGCTTAGAAAAACCTATTGCGCAGCCATAATCGCCGCCCCCAACGACGTAGAAAGGTCGGGAAAGTGGAGACCGCGCAACGTGATGGCGCAAATCCCTTCGCCGCGCCGTACCAGCCGGTCGAGCACCTGCGGATCACCTGCGTCAGGGCCGCGTAACACAATCATACTCTCGCCGATCGGAATACGCACCTCAGCGGGCGCAGCTTGCGGCGTGATGCCTAGTAAGGCGGCATAGCGCCCGGCACTTGCAACCGGATCAGTTACGGCTACTATCACTTCCGCGATCCCGCGGGCACCATTACTGTGTCCCCAGAAATCGGCATCGGGGACACGAAACGCACGATCGGTAAGATCGCCACAGAGGAACGGCAGATCGGGACTTGGTGGCCAAGCTGTTTCCCAAGCCAGACTCAAGCCATCAGGTCGGATTCGACCACCAGTGACGGGGCCATTCATCATCAAACCGCGATCTGCAGCAGCGGCCACAGCAATTGTCGTGTTCGTCGGCAAGAGCGCAAAATCAATCAATCCCGGGCCGGCAGTCACATGGCGCCACCAGCGATGTTCCGGTGCAGGACGACGAAAGGCCAACAGTTCGAGATAGGTACCATCGGGAAAACTGATCAACGCGTTGTGGGTTGCACCATCAGCGTGCTCGCCACCAGGCGCAACTACAAAGCCAGCTGCGGTATACGCCGCCACAGCCGATGGCAAGTGTTCAACGAGGATAACCACATGATCAAGCGCATGGATCATAGCCAACTCCGTCATTGTAGCGGCGAGCAACCGTTGCAACCAGACAGACGCCCTCCTAATCGCTCGTCAACCTGCACGTGAGCTAGACGCAAGCTACTCTTGACGACCATCACTGCCCGGTTTGGCAAAGGCATCTGCTTTTATTATAATCGACAGTACAGCAAGAACGTACGACAGCAGCAAGGGAGCATACCGATGAGCGAAGAACGCTTTACCGCTCTGGTTGTGGAAGAAGGAGCTGATGGCCGCCGGGTCGAGTTTCGCGAGTTGCCAATCAGCTCACTACCGCCTGGTGAAGTGTTGGTTCGAGTAGCGTACTCAACGCTGAATTACAAAGATGGCCTGGCCATCACCGGAAAAGGCAAAATTCTACGCACGAGCCCTCTGGCGCCGGGGATCGACTTTGCTGGCACTGTAGTCGAGTCGACAGATCCGCGTTACAAGCCAGGTGATGAAGTCGTCCTCACCGGTTGGGGTGTCGGTGAACGACACTGGGGCGGTTTTAGCCAATACACGCGGGTAAAGGGTGAATGGCTGGTACCGTTACCCACTGGCATGAGTATGCTACACGCGATGACGCTGGGCACTGCCGGCTTTACGGCAATGCTCTGCGTGTTGGCACTTGAACGCCACGGCTTCATTCCTAACCGCGAAGTGCTGGTGACAGGCGCTGCGGGCGGTGTAGGTAGCGTTGCCGTGGCCTTGCTGGCGAAAGCTGGACACACCGTTATCGCCGCTACAGGACGGCCCCACGAGGAGGCGTACCTGCGCGAATTAGGTGCCAGTGGCATTTTGGAACGTAGCGTGTTGACTGCACCTGGCCGTCCGCTTGAAAGCGAACGGTGGGGTGGTGCTGTTGACACGGTCGGCGGTGCCGTGCTTGCTGGCGTTTTGCGCTCGATGGCAATGCGTAGTGCCGTTGCTATCTGTGGCAATGCTGGCGGCGCCGAGTTTACAACCACCGTCTACCCGTTCATTCTACGGGGCGTGACCATGATTGGAATTGAGTCAGTCATGGTTCCCCGTGCAGAACGGCTACAGGCTTGGGAACGTATGGCCCGTGATCTATCACCCGAACTACTCGATCGGATGACCACCGTCATTCCCTTCGCCGAACTACCGGCCTATGCTGAACAGATCACCAATGCCCAGGTACGTGGGCGAGTCGTCGTGGATGTCAACCGATGAGCAGCGTCTTTACCCGGCTAGCCACACCTGCTGATGCGGCAGCAATTGCTGTCATCTATAATCAAGGCATTGCTGACCGCATCGCCACCTTTGAAACCCGACTGCGCACTGCTGAGGAGGTGGCGCAATGGTTTAGCGATCGCTTCCCGATTGTCGTGACCCTCGTGAATGATCAGATCGTTGCCTTCGCCGCCACCTTTCCGTATCGCCCTCGTCCATGTTACGCTGGTATTGCCGAATTTTCGGTCTACGTTGAGCGGGAATGGCGTGGACGCGGCATCGGTCGGCTCACGATGCTGGCGCTGATCGAAGCCGCAACGCGTGCCAGTTTTTGGAAATTGCTTTCTCGTGTATTCGTAGAAAATACTGCTAGTCGAGCGATGCTAGCCTCGGTCGGGTTTCGCGAGGTGGGCATTTACGAAAAACACGCCCGGCTCGATGGTCGTTGGCGCGATGTGGTTATTGTCGAGCGTTTCATACCAGAACAGCTCGAGCGAACAGAGGAGACACTGTCGCGCGAATGATAACTTGGCAGGGCGCGGCAAGGTCGCGCCCTACCATCAATCGTTATCAGCTGAACGACAGCTCCTCCTACGCTGCTACCCCTTCTGTGCCAAGCGTAGTCGGGCCGCTATCTGCCGCAACCACTCCGCTAGTGTGAGCAGCGCCCAACGGATCAAGCCCTCTGGACCAACCGCGAATAGCAGCGCCAGCGGTATGCCACTCACCCAGCGGCCCCACTCTGGCGGTGGTTGACCATCTATGACGAACATCCCAACATAGCGCACACTGTAGCCGTTGAAAACGCCGATTGTTTCTAGCCCAACAACTATTAGCCACAAGACGATGGCCGCCATCCCCCAGCGCTTCGCCAGGCCACCGGTTGGCCACCAGATCAGCTCGATCAGGCTGGCTAGCACATATATTGCGCCAAGGAGAATGATGGTCACGTAACCACTGCTTTGAAGCGAGGAGATCATCCAGATCACAAAGCGCTGAAAGCCTTCACTGTGGCCGAGCAGCCAGGAGGTAATCAAGACATTGCTTTCAAACCACCACCAACCGGCAAAGATCAACAACCCGGGCGCCAGTAAACGTTTGAGATACTGCATATGCATATGGTTTCAGCAAGTAATAAACCGGATATCGTACAGGATGATTGCGCCCATCTTCGTTCTTCAGTATACCGCAGCCTGACTGCCTCATCAGCTATAGGTCGATTGGTGCTCAGCAGATGCTGGTATAATACAGAATATACAATCACATTTGCGCAACATGGGAATTGTCTATGTCTGCAATCACTGACACGCTGGATCGTGTATTCGACCGCATCCTCTTCCTGTCGCCGCAAACGGTTGCGCAAACCTCTGTCGATGAAACGCTTGTAGAAAGCGAGACCGATGAGGTGCTGCCAGCCACGCCCGGCGAACGCGCTTTCAGCCTCTCGCTCTTCATTTCTGCTACGCGCTGCACATTGCAATATGTCTTGTTACCAATCGTACTACCGCTGATCGGGTTGACGACCAACATCTCGCTGCCCCTAGTCATCCTGCTCGATCTGCTGGCCATTACCATGTTGGTGCGTAGTCTACGTTACTTCTGGCAGACACGCCATCCCCGCCGGTTCGATATGCTGCCGCTTTCGAGCGTGATTCTCTTTATTATCCTCTTTTCGCTTGGGTTTGATATCTGGCAACTATTCACCTAATTGATCATCAACCTGTGCCCGAACCCTGTCGTTCACACCTGACCGTCACCGCCAACGGCAGGTGCTTCCTGTTTCATGTTCATTACAATGCTTTGTAGTACATGCAGTATACTTGGCGGCAACAGCAAGCAACAGCATCCAACCTGACTTAACTCCTATGACAGACCATCCCGCATCCGACCAATCAATCAGTGCCAACAGCATCAAGAACCCTTCTCTCTTCGATGCCATCCTCGAACATCTGGCCGAGATTGTGCTGGTGTTGGAGTCAGATGGGACCATTCGCTTTGCTACTCCCTCGGTTCTTGCGCTGCTTGGCTATCCGCCAACCGACCTACTGCACAACTGCTTCTTCAACCTAGTGCACCCCGATGAGCATGACCAAATCCAATCCCATTTGGCGCAACTGAGCTGTGGTCAGTATTCGGCGCAGCCGATCCGCCTCCACTTGCGCCACGCTGAAGGAAGTTGGCGTATCTGTGAGCTGCGGTTCAGCAACCATTTGTGCTTCTCGGCTATCAATGGCATCATAGTCAGCGGTTACGACATTACGGCGCTCTTGGCCGCTGATCACGCACTTCGTGCTGGTGAAGCACGTTATCAGCAATTGCTCGAGCTGGCTCCACTATTGATAATGATAAGCAGCTTCTCTGACGGCGTGATCCGCTATTGCAATCCAACCAGCGCGCGCATCTTTGGCGTTACCGATCCGGCTGAACTCATTGGTCGCCCGCTCACCGAGTTTCTGGCTGGTGAAGAACACGAACTACTGTGGCAGCGCCGCCGTGCGCTCCGCGCGGGTCAACCCCTCCGACCGGCACGCTACCGTATCTATGCCCGGGATCAGACAGTGCGGGTGGTCGAGGTGCAGGGTGTGTTGATACAGGGTTCAGGCGAATTGCAGGTTTTGAGCATCGGTTACGATATTACTGATCGGATCGAAGCGGAGCGGCAATTGAACTTGCGAGCGCGGGTACTAGCCCAGATCAACGAGGCAGTGATTGTCACTGATCGAAGCGGTATGATTGTCTATCTCAACGATATGGCAGCTTATCTTTATGGTGTTCAGCCAGACGCAGTGATCAATCAACCACTTAGCCGTCTTTTCTCGGCGGAACCGTTGCCACAATCCTCGGTGGGGTGGTCAAGCCAGTACAGTGCTGGCTGGCGTGGCGAACTCATCCACCGCTTGCCCGATGGACGTGAGATCATCGTTGATGTGAGCATTGACCCACTGCCCTATGATGAGCTGGCCAGCGGCGGCACCTTGATTGTGGCACGTGACATTACCGCACGTAAATACGCAGAAGAGCGCCTTCGCCTCTTGGAATCGGTGGTAGTGCAGACAAATGACGCCGTCATCATCCTCGACGCCGAACCACTGCATACCCCCGGACCTTTCATACGCTATGCCAACGCCGCCTGTAGCCGCCTCACCGGCTATGCTGTGAATGAACTGATCGGGCGTAGTCTCCGCATTCTCCACGGCCCAGCCACCGAAACTACTACCCTGAACGCACTGTGGGAAGCGATGGAACAACGACGGCCAACCCGGCTCGAACTGCTTTACTACTCACGCGCCGGTGAACCGATATGGGTCGATGTGAGCGTATCGCCAGTGACCAACGAATTGGGCCAGACTACGCATTTTATCGCCCTCCATCGTGATATTAGTGCTCAGAAACTGGCATCGTTTCTCGAACACGACCGCTCGGAAATCCTATCGCTCCTGTTGCAACACGCACCGCTGGCGACTGTTCTCGAACGATTGGTGCGACTGATCGAACGCCAACGTCCCCACTGGCTAGTCTGGGTAGGGGTTGGTAGCCATGCCGCAGCCTGGAGCGAGCCATTGACCGAAGATGCTGACCAGATTGCAGCGAAAGTCTTTAAATTGAACACTCACCATCAACAACCACCGCTATTTGTTGAAACCCACGGCTATTGGGAACACCTCCGTCATCATGGAGTGCAGAGCGGATGGATCTGGCCGCTGGCTGATACCAAAGGTGCGTTGGTTATTTTTTGCCCACAAACTGGTTGGATGAGCGAAAACGATCAAACACTACTGCGGATCGCAGCCGAACTCTTCTATCTGATTGCTGAGCATACCCAGCTTAACGCCCAACTGCAATATCAGGTGCGTTACGATGCGTTGACTGGACTTCCTAATCGTCACCTCTTACAAGAGCGGATTGAGCTGGCGTTGCACGATGCCCGTGAACGACGCCACATCGTGGCTTTACTGTTCATTGATCTAGACGGCTTTAAACAGGTGAATGACTCGCTGGGCCATCCCATCGGTGACCGCTTCCTTAAGCATGTTAGTCAGGCATTTGCAGCATGTGTGCGTCCACAAGACACTCTTGGACGCATGGGTGGAGATGAATTCCTATTATTGATGCCCGATCTGCCCGATGCGCGCTTAGCCGATATTGCCGCGCAACGTCTACTTGACGCTTTACAGACGCCATACATTCATGAAGGCCAGGAATTACGGCTTACGGCCAGCATTGGTATCAGCCTGTTCCCACGTGATGGGATCGACGTAGTGACGTTACTCAAAAACGCCGACAGCGCAATGCACCGTGCCAAAGAACTCAAACGCAGTGGTTTTCTACACTACCGTCCTGAACATAGTCGGCGTGCCCATACCCGCCTTGCCCTGGAAGCACAGTTGCGCCGCGCCATTGAACGGCGTGAGCTGACGGTATACTATCAACCTCAATGCGATCTGGCCAGTAAAGGTATCACTAGCGTCGAAGCATTGGTGCGCTGGAATCATCCACAGCGCGGCCTTATTGGGCCCGGTGAGTTTGTGCCTATCGCCGAACAGAGCGATCTGATCATCGAGATTGGCTCATGGGTCTTACGCGAAGCCTGCCAGCAGGTCATCGCCTGGCATGAGGCCGGTTATCCTCTGCTACGCGTCAGTGTTAATATCTCGGCGCGGCAGTTGCTCCGTCCAGAATTTGTAGCTGAAGTGGCGTCTGTGCTCAATAGCACTGGTCTGCCTGCAGCTTACCTCGAACTCGAGATTACTGAAGGTGTCATGCTCGATGACCCCATCTACGCAGCACGACAGATCGATCAGTTACGGCCCATGGGCGTGCGAATCGCGCTCGATGACTTCGGTACCGGTTATTCATCACTGGCTTACCTGCGGCAACTACGCATCGATACGCTCAAAATCGATCAGGCGTTTGTGAGCGCGATTGATGAACAGAACAACGTGGTCCACAATAGTCGCGCTCTCTTGCGGGCGATCGTCAACTTGGCTCACAGCCTTGGCCTGGCCGTGATTGCCGAAGGGGTCGAGAGTGAGCAACAGCGTGCAGCGCTAGTCAGTATGGGTTGTGATGTGTTGCAGGGTTACCTGATCGCCCATCCAGTGCCCGCCGATGAAGTATGGCCGTTGATCTTACGACTGCAAGACCGAAATAGGCCTACCGATTGAGCAATCGCATCCCTAACGCTGGTTAGCCCTCAACGGGCGTCGGGATCCGTTCCAAGATCTGCGCAAGAACGGCAGTTGTAGTTTGCCCGCGTAAACGAGCCTCCGCCGTCAAAATCAGCCGATGATTGAGTGCTGGCCCCACGATGGCTTTCACATCATCGGGTAAGACAAACCCACGTCCGGCCATTGCCGCTCGCGCCTGTGCCAAATGAGCAAGCGCTAACGAGCCGCGTGGACTGGCACCTAGCTCGATGTCAGGATGGTCGCGGGTAGCACGAGCAATTTCCACCAGATATTGACGTACTGGCGGACTGATCGCTACCCCTCGCACTGCCGCTTGCAAAGCGCGCACTGTCTCAGCGGTCACCACCGGTGGCTGTTCATAATGAGTGACCGGCCTTAGCGAACGTTGCACAATCTCTTCTTCTTCCGCAACACTCGGATAACCCATCGCCACTTTGATCAGGAAGCGATCGAGCTGCGCCTCAGGTAACGGAAACGTTCCTTCCAGCTCTATCGGATTCTGAGTCGCGATGACCATGAAGGGACGCGGCAAGGGGCGCGTTTCACCGTCGATTGAAACTGTCCGCTCTTGCATAGCCTCGAGTAACGCACTCTGCGTGCGCGGCGTTGCGCGGTTGATCTCATCAGTTAACACAATCTGGGCAAAGATAGGACCAGGGCGGAACTGAAAGTCGCCGAGTTTTTGGTTAAAGAAGGAGAGACCGGTCACATCAGATGGCAGCAGATCGGGAGTAAACTGGATGCGCTGAAAACTGCAGCCAAGGGCACCAGCCAGGGCCCTCGCTAACGTCGTCTTGCCGGTACCTGGCACGTCTTCGAGCAACACATGCCCTTCACAGAGCAACGCTGCTAGCAAGAGGTCGATAATGGTCTCTTTACCAACAATGATCTGGCTGATGTGGGAGCGAATGGCAGTTGCCACGCGATGAATCTCGGCAACGGCCGTTTCGGTAACGGTTGACACGATATACACTCCACTTCAAGGCGCCGCTCCAGCGCTGCATAGCAACACGACTGGCGCTTTAGTTATGCTGTTGGTATGGTATCACAATTCGACAGCGATGGAATGTCGACCGCGCGCCGCGGACAGCGAAGGCGGTCGTACTAGCTACGCCAGGTACCTCTCCCAAACCGTATGATAACACGCTTGGAAGGCACTGCTATGGGCTTACGCTCCGATCGATCAGCACTCACATTTGTTGGCTCCATTGCAAAACCCCCAGTCACTCTGGTATGATGTACATGCCGTGACGACACTTTCGTTCGCTGTCATCACTGCCACCGATGGCGTTATTACGTATCGGTAACGAAGAGATAAGGAGGAAGGCTATGACTCAGACCACGGAATTCGCTACTCGCATCGACCTGCCGCTTGAGCGACGGCGGTCGTTGATCGCGATGCTCAACCAGCAACTAGCTGACACCTTCGATTTGATGAGCCAGGCGAAACAAGCGCACTGGAATGTAAAAGGGCCACAGTTCCTTGAACTGCACGAGCTGTTCGATGATCTGGCCGGACGATTGAGCGGATTTGTCGATGCACTGGCCGAGCGCATCACATCGCTTGGCGGCATGGCGATGGGTACGGCCCGCGTGGCTGCTGCAGCGTCGCGGCTACCGGAATATCCTACTGATATTACCGATGGCATGGCCCACGTCGCTGCGCTGGCAGACCGGTTTGCTGCGTATGGACAGACGACCCGGCAAGCCATCGATTTCGCTGCCGAGCAGGGCGATCAGGCAACAGCTGATCTGCTGACCGAAATTGTACGCGCAGTTGATAAAGATCTCTGGTTCCTCGAAGCCCATCTGCAAGGATAATACCGTGAAACCGCGTCTCACTCACGCCGTGGTGCTACTTGGCATCGCGGCGTTCTTCTGCGCCGCCTGCACTGCCTCCACACTAGCTCCAACCGCGACCGCAGTACCTACCGTGACTGCACTGCCAACTGCCACTATCACGCCTACTGCATCACCGACAATGGTCGCGACGGTTGCCCCAACTGCTACGCCGGTCACCCGCCGTCTTACAATCTGGCTAGCTGAAGCCGAAGCGGTGCGGCCAGCGATTGCTGCCGAATTACAACAAGCAGCCGCAACCAGTGCGATCCAACTTACCATTGTTCCCCGCGATCCCGACGGGTTACTGTTGAGTCTCGCTACGGATCAACTGCTCGGTTTGCCTCCACCTGATCTGATCTGGGCCGATCAGGAAGCGTTGGTTGGATTACTGGCTGCGCGTGTCCTTGCTCCGTTGTCTGTCGACTTACCCGCCGACCTGCTGCCCGGTTTACGCACGATGGTCAGTAGCGACGAAAAGTTATGGGGCGCGCCGCTGACAGCGCAAGATCTGCTGGTGCTGCTGTACCAGCGTGACCAGAAACTACCAGCCACAACTGCCGATCTGGTTGCAGCCGCACAGGCTGCCCGGACTCCAGAACGGGCCGGTTTTGTACAGGGTTGGGGTGCAGCACGCTGGCTAGCACCATGGTTGTACGCCGCTGGCGGTGGGTTCACGGCCCCTGCTGGCGATGAGCCAACCCTGGATACACCAGCAATGACAACCACGCTTAACCTGTTGCGCAATCTATACCGATCAGCGCCGCAGAATGGTGATAGCTATGCGCGTGGTCAGCGATTACTAGCGCAAGGCTTTGCGGCTTACGCCATTGATGGCGATTGGGCCTGGCCGACCTACCGGGCGATCAGTGATACGTTTCAAATCGGGATCGCCCCTTTGCCGGTCTTCGACGGCAGTCCAGCTCGGCCATTGATTGGTGGCAGTCTCCTTATGCGCCATCGTGACGGGCAGGCCAGCACCGCCGATATCGCCGCACTGTTAGACAGCCTTTATCAACCTGATGTACAGCTCCGCCTCAGTACAGCGTTAGATCGCTTGCCGGTGCTCGGCTCCTTGCTCACCGCTGAAAGCATCCAGACTGATCCTGCGCGCGCGGCCGCTGCGTTCCACGCAGCTACGGCACCCGGCTTACCACCAACACCGGCAGCGCGCTGTGCTATCTTTGGCGTCGAATCGTTTCTGTACAGCGCCACGACTGGCGATTTGCCTCTAGATAAGGCGCCGGCACTGATGCAGCGCGAAGCGCTGGCCTGTTTGCGCCAGTACGCGCAACCCTAGCTCGGGCAACGACGTCATATTAATTACTGTTAAGCGTTCTATGAGTATGGGGTGGCGGTTGAATGTTACAAGTGGCAACATTGCGGCTCTCAGCCTACTCACGATAGAAAGGTAGTGCTATGTATTGCCCTCACTGTCATACTAAACTGCCCGACGACGCACGTTTCTGCATCGAGTGTGGCGCAGCAGTGCTGGCAAGTACTGGCGCGACGATCCCGCTACCGGTTGACAAAGCTCCAACCAGTGTCTGTACTCGTTGTCGGTTTGTGAATCCGGGCCATGCCCGCTTCTGCGTCTACTGCGGTGAACCGATCTATGGTCAGTCTGGTCAGTCAACGAGTTATCAGGCTCGCACTGGCTCTCTGCCACAACCACAACCGGTCCGCAACGAGAGCACGCTCGGCACAATCCTTTTAATTGTCGGCCTGGGGCTGTTACTCCCAATCATCCTTCGGTTACCACCAATTTTTTGGCCCAATCTCCTAATGATCCTTGGTATTGCAAAACTGCTCTTTGATGCACGCCGTGGCAAACTGACTACCGGTCTCCGCTATGCGATCTGGTTGTTTGGCCTCGCTGTTCTCTTCATCATCCCGCGTCTCTTCTTCCCTGGTCTGATCTTGCTGATCGGGCTAACCCTCCTGTTGGAAAGTGGGCGTTGGTCACGCTCAAGACCATAGAAGATAGCTTAGTCGACCAACTGCTGGGATTGAGCTGGCCCGGTTACTGGTACGCCCACCCCGTACGGACGAGTTTTGACCAGATTGGCACCGCGCAGACCTGACCCTGACTGTAAGTCAAAAGCGCTGCTATTGTGAAAACGATGATTCTGCCGACCAACACCAAACGCTATGAATCAGCCATCACCTGAAGAAATCCTCGAGTTAGCCCGCCAACGGATCGCAGCACGCCGCACAGTGGTAATTCAACCTACCCGTTCGGAACGGATCTGGGGCATTACGTTTCTGTCACTGCTTACACTCCTCCTACTTGTCTTTGTGTTCTGGCCAGGCGCCGACCTGGAATGGAAACTCTTCGCTGCTGTACATGGCCTGATCGCCCAAAAGCACCTCATCTTCCTCGGCACCCAACCATTACCGCTCTGTGCGCGCAATCTCGGCATCTATGGTAGCTTTCTGATTACCATGGGTTATCTATGGTTCAGTGGCCGGAGTCGCGCTGCAGCGCTTCCGCCACGTTCTTTGTTGATTGCACTCGGCCTGGGCATATTGACGATGCTTGGCGATGGCATAAATTCGGTGCTTGAAGACACTGGTCAGGCCTATGTTTACCTGCCACGCAATGATCTACGTACCATCACCGGCGCGCTGTTTGGCATTGCCCTAACCCCATTCGTACTGTGGCTCTTCAACCATACCCTCCGCGCCAACCCGGAGCCAGATCGTCCGGTACTAGATTGGCGTGCTTACAGCGATCTGATAATTTTGAATGGTCTCTTTGTTATCCTGGCTCACAGCGGGATCGCCCTGCTTTACTGGCCATTAGCGTGGTTTGGGGTCGTAGGGATTATGAGCGAAATCTTTACCATCTTTACGATGGTGATGGCAGCAATGCTAGGCTATCAACACCGGGTTGGTAGTCTCAGGCAGCTCGGTCTCCCAGCCTGTCTGGCGCTCGTCCTGACGATACTCTTCGCCGGCGGTCTAGCCTGGCTGCGCTTCGCCAGTGAAACCGGCTGAACCGACATCAGTCACGGCCATGGATATGCAAACCAAATCGCCTGATGTCCTTGTCGACACCAGGCGATTCCATTGGTGAGCCGGGTGGGGATCGAACCCACGACCCTCTGATTAAAAGTCAGGTGCTCTACCACTGAGCTACCGGCCCGCCTCTGGTAGTATATCCGAGTCTTACCCTGGCGTCAACTTTTGCCGCAACGCTGCAGCTACGGATTATGCGCCGACCCTCTAGGAGCCGCTAGAGGACGCACCGCTAGCAAGACAACCGGACCCTGCCGGGCCAATCACCGCCTGCTTCATCCAAACCGGTTTGGCCGTGAAGGTGTGTTATGCTACACAGCAGATATTGCAATCTGACGAGGAGGAGCCATGAATTCCGATGCAGCGACCTCGAAAACCGCCTTGGTGGTGGTGGCCCATCCCGATGATGCTGAATTTGGTTGTGGCGGGACGTTGGCCGCATGGGTAGCCGAGGGCTGGGAGATCACGCTCGTGATTTGTACCGATGGTAGCAGCGGCGGCCCTGATGACGCCACCGACGTTGGTCCAGAGGCCCGTCGCCGGATCAGCGAAATTCGGAAGGCCGAACAGCAGGCTGCCGCCGCCATTTTGGGCTTGAAAGAGGTAGTCTTTCTCGATTATCCCGATGGTATGCTGCAACCAACGCTAGAATTGCGCCGTGACATTGTGCGGCAGATTCGTCGTATCCGCGCGCAGCGCGTCGTCTGCCAATCACCAGATCGAGTCTGGACACCGCAATACTCGATTGCCCGCTTCCATCCCGATCACCTTGCTGCAGCTAATGCCACGATCGCTGCAGTCTACCCGGCGGCACAAAATAGCTGGGACTTCCCCGAATTACTGGCTGAAGGATACCCGCCATCGCGTGTCCGTGAACTGTACGTGATGGGTGCACCAGTGGTGAACCTGGCCGTCGATATTAGTAAAACGATCGAACAGAAGCTGGCAGCGCTGCGCTGTCATGTCTCACAGCTAGGGGTTGATCAGACGGAGCTGGCGGCAATGGTACGACAGTGGGCGGCAGAGCGCGGCGAACCGTTTGGCATCCCACTGGCTGAGGTGTTTCATCGCGTCGAGAATTAGGCTGGCAATTGCTGATCAGGCTGTGATGCAGAGCAATGTGGTTGCACAGTCTAGTATAGGCCGCTCTGCATCACGTTAACAGTTTATTCGCTGGCCTGACGCACATCTGCTGCCGCAGCACGCACGCGAGCCAGAGGATCACTATCACTGCTCGGCACTGGTGAGCGCAATGTCTGCTGAATGACCTTCACCCCATCATTAAGCCACTGGTTGAAGCGCTCCATCGACTGCCACGGATTAATCAGTCGGCCCAAACCTATCCGGCTAACTACATTAAGCACGTTGAATGGATAGCCCGCTACCTGATCAATGCTCTGCTGCAGAATGTTGCTAATCAGAGCGCTGGCGTTAGTGGTAACATTCGTTCCAGGCGAGGGATTCAAGACGGCAAATGTCTGACGCCGCAGTTCTTCAGCGTTCGTCAGCGCCACGATCGGCCCCTTGCCCCGCACTGCTGCTTGGCAACCCAGCCGCCATCCTTCTTGCAACCGCGCCTCTGGCAGCCAGCTCTTCTCAATTTCGGTCGGCGGATTGAGGTCATCACGACCCGCCAACACTTTGAGCTTACAGGTCTGGCAGAAACCGGTACCGTCACAGACGAACCCGATATGAGCGCCGTTGCGCCGGGCAATATCGAGGAGGCGTTCACCAGGCCGCGCTTCCATCTCGAGATCGTTGATCGTGACCATCGTCATAGCTATGCTCCTCTGCTGGAAAGGGTTTGCATGCTCATTGTACCGCGATTTTTGCCCAAGTAGTGGTATGATACCAATACAGTGTTAATAGATCACAACTCAACCTTGAAATCTTTGGGCATCGACTGTGCCAATGAGTGTCACTCCTGATCGCGCCTTTGCTACATCGCTAGGAGCGGTGGATGCGCTTGCCGATTTGATCTGGCTCAATACGGCTGATATCCTGCGCGGTTTTGGGATTAGCCATCCGCCGTGGCTGCGCGGTATCGCGGCAGTGCTTGTCCGTCCACCTGCCCGACGGTTTGCCTCTCAGTTGCTAGCGTTTGATCAGCTGGTAGGGCGCGCTGGTTTACCAGCCGGCAGTGAGTGGATTTGTGCCCGATTCGCGCCTGGGGTGCGGGTTGAAGGCCCGCCACCGCCACGCCACGGACCCTTGCTTGTCGTTGCCAACCATCCTGGCTTGCTCGATGCTGCAGCGCTGATCATGGCGCTCGGACGCTCTGATCTACGGATTATCGCTATTGCCCGTCCCTTACTGCGGGCATTACCCAACACGGCCACTGCGATCATTCCGATCGGCACAACACCGCTCAGTCGGATGGCAGCGGTTCGGGCTGCTATCCGCCATCTCAATCAGGGTGGTGCCGTGCTAACCTTTCCCGCCGGCCAGATCGAGCCGGATCCGGCGCGCGATCCGCGGGCAGCAGCTGGTTTATCGGCCTGGTCAGGCAGCCTCGATCTTTTTGGTCGGCTAGCAACAGGCGTGCCAGTGGTGACTGCTATCGTGAGCGAAGTACAGGCAGCAGCGGCGATCCATCATCCACTGACGTATCTCCGGCGCGACCCATCCGAACGGCAGTGGCTGGCGGCCATTGTGCAAGTGTTGTGGCCCCAGCTCGCAACAGCGCCCGTGCGCGTGCAATTTGGTCCGGCACTATCAGCTAGTCCTGGTTTGCGCCCGGCTGTGCTGGCGATTGCCTACCGATTGATACAGCGGTCAACGGGCAATTGTCACTGATCTACGCAACGTAATTCGACACTACAGCAGCACAGAGGAGATACGGTCAAGTCACCATCGTTCCATTGTCGCCAGCCTAGTGCTGGTAGATACGCTGGAGTACAACCTAATTATGCCGTTATTACCCTTCATGCTGCACAACTGGGCCGGTAACGCTACTATCACCGGCAGACTTGGCTCGATCGCTGCCGTTCTGCAACGGCAGATAACCCCACGGCTGGGAACAGTACTAGCTCGGGTTAGGCAACAAGTAGCTTTGCCGCTTTGCCGATCTAGATCGGCCGTGGCCTATGCAGGGCTAGCGCTGGTCGGAGCAATTGCTCTGGGTGGCATAGTCAGATCAAGTACACCTATTGCGCAGGCCGCTCTTGCCGAGGTACACAGAGCTAGCGCATGGGGACACGGATTGGAGAGGTTGTGGTCAGCGCTCGATGGAAGATTGTTCGGCGGCACGGCTGCGGGTGACATACTTAACCACTGCGGCCTCACGATGCCGCCCTTACTGGTCACTAGTATTATCTTGCTCAATGCGCTATGTACCTTCTGCTCATTGCATGCATCACTGCCGTCAACGCAACGGTATGCGCTGCCGCTATACCTCTACCACTGGCTGGCACCACAACTGATCATGCCTAAGCCATGCAGACTAACCAGGACTGGTCACCAGCCAACCACCAATGTCTGCTTATTGGGGCGTGTTGGGCTGGGCACGACGCGCACGCAGAGCGGGCGCATCAATCGGCGGCCACCACACTCCGGTGAAACGGGACTGGTCAATGGCGGACTTGGGATGCATAGCGCTGATCTGCTCCTTCGTCGGATCGGTCCAACAATCAGCCAGACTACTCCTTACACTCGTGGCGCTGCTCATTATTGGTATGGAATTAGCCGTACCATCACCACCAATCACCAGCATGCTCTCACGGCATATCAACCAAGGTCGCCAGTACGCTGTGCTCGGCAAGATGCAGGCTATCACAAACCTAGCCTTGCTAGTTTGGTCCACTGCATTCAGCATGGGTTTCAGTTGCTTCAGTCCCACCACACTCGCTGGCGGTATGGACATCCTACCTCATCGGCGCCTGCTTCATGTTGCTGTTCACGCACGCCTATCCAACGCTGGTTATCGGATGTGCGTCTCGCTGTTCTGAAAACCGAGAGGCTCAGGCATGACAACATGTACGTCAATTACCCGTGCAGCTATGGCTCATCTGCCAACCCGATTCGGCCACTTTCAGATTGTCGTCTATCTCGATGCGGAACAAAAAGAGCAGGTTGCACTTACCTGCGGCGATCTTACCGGGCCTGAACCGGTGTTGGCACGACTTCATTCTGAATGTCTAACCGGCGATGTCTTCGGTTCCCACCGCTGTGATTGCGGCGAGCAACTGGCAGCAGCCCTGACCGTCATTCAACAAGCGCAACGCGGGGTGTTACTCTATTTGCGTCAGGAAGGGCGCGGTATCGGATTGGTAAATAAGATCCGCGCCTATGCGTTACAGCAACAGGGACTAGATACAGTTGACGCGAATCGGGCGCTAGGGCTACCCGATGATATGCGCGATTATGGCATCGCTGCAGCAATCCTGCGCGATCTGGGCGTAACCACAGTGCGTTTACTCACAAACAACCCGACCAAGATTGTCAGTCTCGAACATTATGGCATCACTGTGTACGAACGGGTGCCATTGCAGACACCAGCTAACATCCATAGTGCGCCTTACTTGCTAGCGAAGCAGGCACGGATGGGGCACCTACTAGATATACGTTGGTTGGAAGGGATTGAGTGAGCGGACCACGCGCGCGGCGACAGCGTTTACTGTTCATCTCTGCCCCGCACGCTCTGGGAGAGAGTACGCAAGGCCGCGCGTTCCTTTGTCCTCCACTAGCGACCATTGATCCCCCTTGCCCACCTTACCGGCGAGGGGGAGATAGTCCATAGCACCTCTCCCCTGCGTCAGCCTATTCCCCTAGACTAGCTACCATCTACTGTCGCTACTGTCCGTGTTGCCCTACGACACAATGCACCTTCAACAACGTAGTACCCTCACTATCACTCCCGGCACATTGCCAAAATCGCACTTTTCGGTGATACTTGCGCCAGCAACAACTGCCAGAGCGGGCAGTTGCATGGCGAGGTTGTGATATGCGCGAAGGAGAACGCACTCAACGCGAGGCGACACGGTCATTGGCACGGCTGCTACCACGAGTGGCGCAGACTTTTACCGACGCCGGCGGTAACGCTGATGATTGGACGGTGTTTGAACGACGATTGCGCGATGAATGGCCACGCCTCTTTACGCTACTCCTCGGTTTGTACGGCGGGCAGTACGACTTCTTCTACCATCTCGAACAACTCTTGCTGGCGATGGTGCAGAGCTGGGTTGAACGACCAGCCTGGCTAAAGCAGCGCGATGCTGTTCGTGAGGCTGATACCGAATGGTTTCAATCCGAGCGCATGATAGGTGGCGTGCTCTACGTCGATCATTTCTGCGGCACTCTAGAACGACTGCGCGAATTTATTCCCTATTTCCGCGAACTGGGTTTGACCTACCTGCACCTCATGCCGTTATTTGAAGCGCCCGAGGGTAACAATGACGGCGGCTACGCGGTTAGTAGCTATCGTCGGGTCAACCCGCAGATCGGCACCACTGCCGAACTAGCCGCGCTGGCGCACGAACTCGATACAGCCGGGATCAGCCTCGTGCTGGATTTTGTCTTCAATCATACCTCTGATGAACACGAATGGGCCCGACGTGCTCAGGCTGGTGATCCTGACTATCAGGAATTCTATTTTCTCTTCCCTGATCGCACCCTGCCCGACGCCTACGAGCGCACGCTGCGTGAAATCTTTCCCACTGTGCGACGCGGCAGCTTTACCTGGCGGCCCGATATGCAGCGCTGGGTCTGGACGACGTTCAACAGCTTTCAATGGGATTTGAACTATGCCAATCCAGCAGTCTTTCGCGCGATGGCTGCGGAAATGCTCTTCCTCGCCAACTTAGGCGTTGCAGTATTGCGGCTCGATGCAGTGCCGTTTATCTGGAAGCGGTTGGGCACTAATTGCGAAAATCAGCCGGAAGCCCACCAGATCATTCAGGCCTTCAACGCCATTGCCCGCATTGCCGCACCATCCCTGTTGTTCAAGTCAGAAGCAATTGTCCATCCTGATGATGTGCTCAGCTACATCAGTCCCCAAGAGTGCCAACTCTCGTACAACCCGCTGTTGATGGCCCTACTGTGGGAGACATTGGCGACCCGAGAAACAAAGCTGCTGGCCCATTCCCTCAGCCATCGCTTCCGGCTACCAGCGGGGTGTGCATGGATTAACTATCTTCGCTCGCACGATGACATCGGCTGGACCTTCGATGACAATGACGCCCGCGCGGTTGGTATCGATCCGGTTGGTCATCGCCAATTTCTCAATGCTTTCTACACTGGACGCTTTGCCGGCTCATTTGCCCGCGGCTTACCGTTCCAAGAAAATCCTGATACCGGTGATGCGCGCGTATCAGGAACGCTGGCTTCGCTAGCAGGGTTGGAACAGGCACTCGAAAGTGGTGATCCATCTCAGATTGGAACGGCTATTCAGCGCATCCTTTTGTTGCATAGCGTGATTTTGAGCATCGGCGGCATTCCGCTGCTCTACCTTGGCGACGAAGTCGGTACCCTGAATGACTACCACTATATCAGCGATCCAGCCCGCGCCGGCGATAGCCGGTGGGTGCATCGGCCCAAACGCAATCAGACGGGCATGGATCAGCGCCACGATCCAACGACCGTGCCCGGTCGCCTCTTTGGCGGGCTGCTCAAGCTGATCCGGCTACGGCAAACATTACCAGCACTACGGGATGGCACAATGGAGATGGCACGGAGTGATAACCGACATGTGCTGGCCTATACGCGGCAGAGCGGTGCGCAGCGGGTATTTGTGCTGGCGAATTTCTCAGAGCACTCGCAAACTATTGCAGGGAACCTGCTGCGCCTGTATGGTCCCGGTGTTGCGCTCTTTGATTTGGTCAGCGAACGTCCAATATCAGCAAGTGAAGACCTTACCCTAGCGCCATATCAATTTGTCTGGCTGACACCAGGGCTATGAGGGCAGTGAATTGAACTCGCAAACGTTCTCGGCATAGCAACGAATGCGCGTCGGTAGATCGCCAATGCTCACCCATCAGCTAGAGCGTGTTCATGCAACCCTGCTGCTAGCGTCAACACGCTTGAAGTACGGTGAGCATTGCTCTACTCACCAAAGGTACGCCCAATCGCGCGTAGCTAGTATGGCGACCAGACTGATGATATCCTGGAGCCATAAAATAAGCCTCCCACTCGTACAAGCCATGCGTGCTGAAGATTGGATGGTACCACCAGGGGTCGATCGATCCAAGCACGTTCACTCTGAGCCATCGACAATTCTTCTCTGCCCATGAAACGCAATTGTTCTCGGCGATGCTTGCCCACCTGTAGACTGGCCTGCACTGCAATTAGGCGCATCTGCCCCTGGCTCGGCTAGGCACTGACCAGAACGCACAGACCGGCAAGAGGTCACCGGCCAACCACACTGTGCAGGATCAACAAACTTATGTTAAATTACTTTTCTTCGTTCCTTAATAACTCGTCTACGCAATATGGTGGACCTGCTAATGGTTGAGCCTTTTTGCTGCTCAGACACATTATGATAAATAGACAACCCTCAACTCACGACTCAGACACTTGCGCGCGCAGATCGCTACAGTAGAAAAGCAGGGGCCATCGGCGCAATCTGGTAGCAAAACATACTGGTTACCGATCTGGCCGCAGATACCCTGTCTACTTCGCAGGGCGCGCGCACAGCCTGGCGGTCAGAGATATCGTGACCAGACCTATTTGATAAGCAAGCCCAACCTTCTCGTTGCGGCAGTGCAATGGCATCGCTGTGACCCATAAGGTATAATAACGCACAGTCACGATCGGCTTACCACCTGTCTAAGCCCAATCATTTCCCCATCTGACGCGGCAGCGCTACTGCCGCGTTACTGTCAGCACAAACCTGTAATAGTTGAGGGAAGGAGGTGAAAGCAATGAAAGCAGCGCAACTCCTAGCTGACTATACCGATCACCCGGCGTTCCGCGCAATGTGCCGGATGGCGAAGCGATTGATGAAAGAGGGCGTCAATCCAGCAACGGTGCGCCAGGCGATCGCCGAGCAGTATGGCCCGCCGCCAGCGGCGTTGCGTCTGCGTGATCAGCCGCAACCGCTCAAGATCATCGGCGAGCATCTGGTAGAACCAGGCGCTATTGAACAAATTCGTACCGCGCTACGTCTGCCACCAGCCATCCGCGGAGCCCTAATGCCCGATGCTCATCAGGGTTACGCGCTACCCGTCGGTGGTGTGATCGCATATGACCGCGCAGTTGCCCCCTACCAGGTGGGTGTCGATATTGGTTGCCGGATGCATCTATCGATCTTCGCAGGACTAACACCCGCCGATGCCCAGCGTGATCGGCAGCATTTGCTCGATACCATCAGCCGGGTGACCGTGTTTGGCATTGGGTCACCTCAACGTCCTGTAGCTGATCATCCGGTCCTAGCTGATCCACGCTGGCGAGCGACGAAGCTGCTCCGCGAGCTACACGAATTAGCCAAACTGCAAATCGGTACATCGGGTGGCGGCAACCATTTCGCCGAGATTGTGATCGGCGAGTGGCTGGCCGATGGCACGCCGTTCGTAGGACTGTTGACCCATAGCGGCAGTCGCGGCGTTGGTGCCCGGATTGCCAATTACTATGCTGAACTAGCCGATCGCGAAACAGCAGTCATCGCCAAGGGCATCCCCCGCACTTATGGCTGGCTGAGCACTGAAACCGAAGCTGGTCAGGAATACCTTCTCGCGATGCGGCTGGCTGGTGACTTTGCTCGCGCTAACCACGAAGTCATCCACGCGCGCTTTAGCAAAGCGCTCGGCGTATCAGTGGCGCGTGTGATAGAAAATCACCACAACTTCGCCTGGGAATTACCCAATGGGACAGTCATTCATCGCAAAGGCGCCACCCCTGCTGAAGCTGGCGTCTTAGGGATCATTCCCGGTTCGATGGCAACAGCGAGCTACATCGTCGAGGGGTTAGGCAACCAGACGGCACTGGCCAGTGCTGCGCATGGCGCAGGCCGACGGTTCAGTCGCGCTGAGGCACGCCGCACTATCTCACCAGCGATGGCGGCGGAAGTTGTACGTCAAGCCGGTGTAACCGTGCGTGGGCTGACAGTTGATGAGTCGCCCCTTGCTTACAAAGACATCGAAGCAGTGATGGAAGTGCAAATCGCCGCTGGGCTCATCCGACCAGTAGCCCGGATGCGACCACTGGTAGTAGTGATGTCGGGTACGGCGGGGGAAGACTGATCAAACCGTTCCCTCTCCTGCTAAGCAAGCAGGAGAGGGAATTGGGGAGGTAACAACAGCATACACTACTTCTTGTCGACTGCACCGTTGACCAGACCCATCATCACTTTGCCCAGCTCGGCCTGGGCCTCAATGACGCGCTGCATCGCCTCTTGCCAGCTGTGCATCACCTTCTGCACTTGGGCGCTATCCCAACCGCGCATCATGTTGGTTGGGTCCGACTTCTTCAACATATCGAACCAGCCCTCAATAAAACGGACCTGGCTCTCGTTGAAGTTGCGCGTCATCTCCAACACTTGCCGGCTCCACTCGACAACTGCCGTCGGAGAGACCGGATTCAAGCCGGGCACAGTCGGTATCCCTGGCACCGTCGGCATTGTTGGCATATTGACGCTGTTAGCCGCAACTGCCTCGGCCCACAGCCGGGTCAGCTCAACCTGCGCTTCGAGCGCCTGTTTGACCGTACCACGCCAGCTATCGACGGTCTTCTGCCACGCCTCCGGGCTCTGGGGAGCTGCCATGTATTGCATCGACGCCATCCAGCTTTCCCACACCTTCTGCTGCGTCCCAGTCCACATCTTGATCATGTCGTTCACTTGTTTCGTCCAGTCCATTGGAACCTCCATTCAGCGTTATCCGCTGTCTTCCCCTTGTTTGTGCCTCGCGTTGAGCGGGTCTGTTGTCAGGGTAGAGGAATAGGTTACACTAGAGTTACTAATCCGTTTCATTGCAACTATTTGCAAGATAAGGGAGATACTGAATCGGTAGCGATAGTGAAGGTTTTAGATACACATTTGACAGGAAGAAAACGTCTCTCTACTATACCGACAGGGCCCAAAAACCTGTCCACCTTCACGGCTTTGCGTCATCGATCTATTAAGGAGGTCAATGATGACCGTCATGGAGATTGCCGCGCTGCCACGCTTTGTGCATATCCGCGAGGTGGGGCCGCGTGATGGGCTGCAAAACGAACCGGTGATCTTGAGCACCGCGCAAAAGGTGAAGTTGATTGACATGCTGGCAGCTACCGGCCTGCAAGCGATCGAGGTTGGCGCGTTTGTCCGACCACAGCAGGTACCCCAGATGGCCGATACCGAGGCGGTATTTGCCGGGATCGAGCGCCGCCCAGGCGTCGTCTACAGCGCAATTGCGCCCAATGTGATTGGCGCGCGACGCGCACTCGCTGCCGGCGCCGATGTAGTACAGGTCTTTCTCAGTGCCAGCGAGAGCCATAATCGTAGTAATGTCAACATGAGCATCGAGCAATCGCTTACGCAGGTAGCCGAGATGGCAGCGCTGGTACATGGGGCAGGCAAGCCGTTCGACGCGGTGTTGTCGGTAGCATTTGGTTGTCCATTCGAGGGTGATGTGCCGATCGCGCGTGTGCTCGATCTCTGTCAGCGGCTGCTCGATTTAGGTGCCGAGCAGTTAACCTTGGGCGATACAACCGGGATGGCACATCCACTGCTGGTGCAAGAGGTGGTGCGTGCATTTCGGGCCCGTTTCCCGCGCCAACCGCTCCGGTTGCACTTGCATAGCGCGCGCGGGGCAGGTTTAGCTAATCTGCTGGCCGGTTTACAATTGGGTGTCGATCTGTTCGACTCCAGCATCGGCGGAATCGGCGGCTGTCCGTTTGCTCCGGGCGCACCCGGTAACCTTTGCACCGAAGATGTGGTCCATCTCTTACACGAGATGGGGATTGCGACCGGTTTGAACTTGCCAGCTTTGATGGCGACAGCCCGTGAGCTTGAGCGCATGTTGGGCCACGAAGTACCTGGGCAGACGATCAAAGCCGGGATTTGCAAGCATCTGCGTGATCGTGAGGAACGTTCGTCATCGTTGACGTGATGCTTTACCGTGCCGTGCCGCGCGGCACTATGTCAACAGGAGTGAGGGTTGGATCCACGTAACAGGGTTGTGATTATTACTGGTGCCTCGAGCGGTATTGGGGCGGCTACTGCCCGTTGTTTCGCTGCAGCAGGGGCACGCCTGGCACTGGCGGCTCGTTCGACCGCAGCGCTAGTGAAGATGGCTGCTGAATTCCCCCACGCCATTGCCGTGCCAACTGATGTGGCCGATCCGGAAGCTTGCGCCCATCTGGTTAACCAGACGGTAGCCACCTATGGTCAAGTAGACATCTTGATTAATAACGCGGGTATTGGTCTAACCGGTCCAGTGAGTAGTCTGGCCCGCGCCGATCTCGAGCGGGTGTTGGCGGTTGATCTGCTCGGTCCGATCTGGTTAATCCAGGCAGTTGTGCCTGTGATGCGAGCAGCGCGCCGCGGACAGATCATCAATGTTTCTTCAGTGCTGGCGGCGCAGCCGCTGCCTTACCTGGGTGGCTATGCTGCAGCGAAGGCTGCACTCGAACAGATCAGTAATGCACTACGGATCGAATTGCACGGCAGCGGCATTGCCGTCACTATCGTGCGTCCTGGCACAACACGCACCGCCTTCAATCAACGGCGGCTCGGCAGTGGACGCGAACGTCGGCGCATTTCACCGCCGGGAGTGCCACCAGAAGCGGTCGCCCGCGCCATCCTACGCGCTGCACGCACCGAGCCGCGCCTAACTTACGTGAGCTGGATCGATCGCTTCGCGCTCCTGGCTGGCCGCTTAGCCCCAAGATTGGTTGATGCTGTACTGGCCCGCACATTTGTATGGGATGAACAACGGTAACGCGCCGGTTTCTTATTACTCACGAATGTGGGTAGAATACTACATACTCGTCGCCGAACTGCAACCCGACGGGGTAGAGGCGAACACATTCCGATGCGATATGAATGGAGCACCTCCTGTGTCTTCACCTCAAGCCCTCTTGCGCCAACCGGCGCTCGATCCTGATGGCCGTCAGCTCGCCTTCGTAGCCGCCGGCGATGTCTGGCTGGTCGCCATCCATGGTGGTACTGCCGAACGGTTGACCGCCCATCCGGCCCGTCACTACCGGCCACGCTTTAGTCCCGATGGCCGTCAACTGCTGTTTGCCGCTGGGCGCGACGGCGCTGGCGATCTCTACCTCTTCGACCTGGATGGTGGTCCCCCGCGCCAGATCACCTTTCAAGATGAACCCTGCTATCCCGAAGATTGGGCAAGTGATGGGGAAGCGGTATTCTTCTCTTGCGACATCGAGCAAATGGGGCAGGCCATCTACCGGGTAAGCATTTGTGGCGGTACACCAGCGCCGATTTATCTGGAACCATACGAACAGCTCGATCAGGCAGCTATATCACCTGATGGTCAGATGCTGGCATTTGTCAACCGACGCGAGCGGTGGTGGCGGCGCGGCCCGCATCCCTTTTCTCCTAATGCGATCTGGTTAGGGCCAACCAGGCCCGATTATCAGGCGCTCCGTGAACTGGCTGGCCCATTCGGTGAGCGCTTTACGTATGCCGGCAAACTGGGCTGGCCACTGTGGTCTCCTGATGGTCAAGGCTTATACGTGGTGTGTGACTGCGATGGCCACGAAAACCTCTGGTACATCCCACTGTACGATGGTACACCGCGCCAGATTACCTTTTTTCGCGATGGTCGGTTGCTCTTCCCAACCATCGCCCGTCGTAGTGGCACGATCGTGTGTGAGCGCGGCGATGGACAGTTGTGGCAGATTGATCCGACCAGTGGCGAGGCCGCTCCCATCCCGATCCGGGTACGAATCGACACCAAACGCACCCCAGTGCAGATCGAGCACTGGAGTAGCGGCTTTAGCGAAGTACGCCTCAGTCCTGACGGCAAGAAGGTGGCGCTGGTAGCGCGCGGCGATGTTTTTGCCGATTTTGCCGACAAAGAGACCGACCGCGAATTACGGCAGGGACCAGCGTTCCGCATTACCAACACACCAGCGCGCGAATGGTCGATTACGTGGACACCCGACTCGCGTAATCTGATCTACCTATCCGACCGCAACGGTGAAGTCGATCTGTTCAGCTACGATTTCGAAACTGGTACCGAGGTTCAACTGACGCATGATGGGTTTCCCAAGCTCTTGCCCCGAATCGCTCCTGATGGTAAGGCCATCGCCTACATTCGCAATCGCATGGCCATCGACGTGTTAGCAGCGATTGGCGAACAACCTCGCGAACTCTGCCGGGCACGCTTTACAGTGGCCGCCGATCTCTGCTGGTCGCCCGACTCGCGTTATCTAGCCTTTATCGCCCAAGACGATCGCCTGTTTAGCAATGTCTACATTGTGCCGACAACCGGCGGTGAACCGCGTCAGATCACCTTTCTCAGTAATCTCGGTGGCGGCGATCTGAGTTGGTCGCCTGATGGCAGTTTCATCATTTTCACCACGGAGCAATACCGGCTGGAAGCGCAGATCGCGCGGGTCGATTTACGTCCGCCACAGCCTATCTTCCGTGAGACTGCTTTTGAACGCTTGTTCAAAAAGGTGAACGAGGAGAAAACGATTGATAACGCTGGTGATCAGGCCGATTCGGCAGCACGAGCAACCAATCCCGTCAGTGTGTCGATCGTCTACGAAGGTATCGAACGCCGCCTGCGCCTGCTCACACCACCACAGATGAATGCCACAGCCGGCCCGATTAGTCCCAATGGCAAAGACCTTCTCTTCTTAGCCTCGGTTGCAGGCAAAGTCGATGTCTGGACGCTGCCGCTCGATGAGCCACGGGCCGATCAGCCGCCGCGCCAGTTGACTGCCAATGCCGCGCACAAAGGCTGGTTACAATTTGCCCCTGATGGACGAAGTTTCTATTACCTTGAAGATGGTCAGCTTGTGTCACGACGCTTTCCGGGCGGGAATGAGCCCAATCGACTGACGCTACGCGCCGAAGTAGAGGTCGATTTTCATCGCGCAAAAGAGCAGATCTTTACGGAAGCATGGCGAGAGTTACGCGATAGCTTCTACGATCCCACGTTTCGCGGCCAGGACTGGCAAACAGTACGCGAGCGGTTTGCGCCATTGATCAGAGCTGCGCAGACTACCGAAGAATTGCATACGTTGATCAACCTGATGGCCGGCGAGTTGCGTGCCTCGCATCTCGGCAGCGGCTTTTACGGCTGGTCTAGTGAGGATGGCTTTATCGGTGTTCTCTTTGCCGTTGAACCGCTGTTACACGAGGGCCGCCTCATTGTGGAACGTATCTTACCCGACGGCCCAGCGGCCCTGGCAGATGAACCGCCACGTCCTGGCGAAGAGTTAGTAGCGGTTGATGGCGTGCGGCTGAATGCAACTGTCTCGTTACAAAAGTTGTTGTTACGCAGCTCCGGACGTCGAGTGCGACTGGCATTGCGCGCCCACGACAGCAGTGAACGCGAAATTATCGTGCGGCCAGTGCCAGCTACTGCCTACCAGCGCCTGCGTTACCGTGACTGGGTGGTAACGAACGAACGCTACGTCCATCAGATCAGTAACGGACGACTAGGCTACGTCCACATCGAAAAGATGAGCTACGATGCGTATCAACAGTTTTTGGTTGATCTTGACGCCGAGACACACAATAAAGCCGGTGTCGTGATCGATGTACGTTACAACAGCGGTGGCTACACGGCCACGTTTGTCCTCGATGTCTTGATGCGACGATCAGCGTTGCGCAGCGGGTTTCGCGATCTTGGCGTTACCGACGCAAGCCATCTGGCTGGCAATCGCGTGCTCGACCGTCCCACCATTCTGGTTACCAATGAACGCTCTGCAAGCAACACCGAGATGCTGAGCGAGAGCTATCGACGGTTGCGTCTGGGCAAAGTTGTAGGACGACCAACTGCCGGTGCCGTAATCTGGACATACCGCATCCAATTACTTGACGGCGCCTGGTTGAGTCTGCCACGATTCTATGTAGTAACACCAGAAGGCGAAGAACTGGAAGGTCGCGGTCGTCCGGTTGATATCGAAGTGCGCCGACCACTAGGTGAGTGGGCCAGTGGCCGTGACTGTCAACTCGAGGCCGCAGTGACCACGCTGCTCAAGGTTGTTCAGCGTCGCCGGCGGTAAGCGTAGATGCAAGGTCGTCAATCAACGGTATAATGAGAGGTACAATTGAGGAAACCCGAATCGGCGCTTGCGCGAAAAGCAACAGTGGTCTGCTTGCGCTACCCGGTCTCGCTTGCGCCAGGAGAGGTGTGGCGCAGAAAAGTGAGGTTGAAGATGTCGACCCTCGCACCCCTTCGCTTTTCAGTCTGTCTCGATATGATCTTCACCGATCGCCCATTTGAGCAACGGCTTGAACACATTGCCGATTTGGGCTTTCGCGCCTATGAATTCTGGACGCGGCGGGGCAAGGATATGAACATCACCATCGCTTTACAGACGGCGTTGCGCCTGCACTGCGTGGCAATTGTCGGCAGTGAAGCGGCCCCCAACGATCCCGATCAACGGGCGCAGTTTCGTGATGAGATCACTCGCAGCGCGGCACTGGCGGTTGATCTGGCGTGCGATAATTTGATTGTCTACGGTGGTATCACACGACCTGACCTAGATTACGCCACCCAGCGTGCCTGCCTGATCGAGGCCCTGCGCGAAGCGGCAGAGACGGCGGCAGATGCTAGCCTGAATCTGTTGCTCGAACCACGCAATCAGTTCGACTATCCGGGCAGTTTTCTCTGGTCTTCAGACGAAGGCTTTGCTATTGTGCGCGAAGTTGGCCAGCCCCACGTCAAATTGCTGTTTGACTGTTACCATCAGCAGATCAGTGAAGGCAATCTCACCAAACGCATATTGGCTAACCTTGATCTGATCGGCCACATCCATGTTGCTGATGTGCCTGGTCGCCACGAACCCGGTACCGGTGAGATCAATTACGAACACATCTTCGGTATTCTACGCGAACATGGCTACAACGGCTATGTCGGCCTGGAATACTCACCACGGATTGATTCAGCGGCTAGTTTGCGCGCTGTACGGATGATGGGCCAGTAGATAGTTCGCCCCCAGCTCGGACTAACGCCCTGCAAGTTCAAATCGAGCGCCGTTGGGACATCGATGCTCATGCACGCTGGCATCGCACCGAAGAGCATAACACGCGCCCGAGCGATCAAATGCAGGGCGTTGCTGTTTAGCTAAAGAGCAATGCTGTGAAACAGGCCACTGAGGGCCACATTGATGCAACAGCGTTAGTTACCAGCGCTGGTGATGCATTCCGTTGGCGTGGTTTTAAGGAAGCACGGTATACGGATGGCAGTGTTCTACGTGACTCCCCAGTACGAGAGCGGCTCTCAATCGCTGCTTGTCACAGCATGTAATGCTCCACTGTAGCATCCTTAGCACAACATCCGCGCTACCACTGTCTTTCCCAACCTGGTATGCCAGTCCGTAGGCCACAGCGGTCAAGAAAGAGTGCGGACGCGACCATTCTAGCACCGCTACGAGTAGCCATGGTAAAGATGCAGAGAAAAACTTACCAAATGCCATCCTGCCCCAGCCCCAGTCACCGATGACGATGTGGGAGGTGTTGAATATAACGATCTTTCACTCTGCTCTGCATCCCTCGCATTCTGCTATCACTTCATGGTAAGATATAGCGCTATGGAAACAACGACCACGCCTTACAACCTGATTCGTCGCCTAGGGACGGCATTGTTGCTCGGTATCGCCATAGTCGCTGCGCTCGAATGGGGACTACCTGCTGCTGGCGTTCCGGTCTACCTGTTGCCGCCACCATCACGTGTGGTTGCCGCCGCACTTCAACCAGAGGTACGGCTGACCTACCATACGCTGGCAACCGCTAACGCGGCGCTGGTTGGCCTAGTCATCGGCAGTCTGGTTGCCATTACGCTTGCCATCGCATTTCTCTTCTTGCGCCCCCTTGAAGACGCGCTCTACCCATGGGTCTTGATCGGGCAAAGTCTGCCATCTGTGGCACTGGCACCGCTACTCACCATCTGGCTCGGTGATGGCCTTGCCCCTCGTGCCGCTATGGCTGCGCTCTTCGCTAGCTTTCCGTTGCTGATCGCTACCATCAGCGGCCTGCGCCGACCTGCACCCGAACAATTGGCCGTGATGCAAGCGTATGGTGCGTCGCAATGGCAAATCTTACGGCTGCTCCGTCTCCCCGCAGCGCTGCCTTTTATCTTCAGTGGACTGCGGGTAGCCAGCGCACTCGCCGTGATCGGCGCCTTGGTCAGTGAACTATCCGGCGCTGGCCGCGGCCTGGGATATCTGATTACCACCTCAACATACCGGCTGGCAACTGATCGCGCTTTCGCCGCAGTTGCTGCTGCCGCCGGATTGGCCCTAGCGCTCCATGGCGGCTTGCTCTGGCTTGAACGCACTGTTGTCTACTGGGAACGAGATCGGTAATCGAGGTGTAGACCAATGTTTGTTGAGGTTTCGCTATGATGTGCCGTCGTTGCTTGGTACTACTTTTCACAATACTGTTTACTTTCACAACTGCCTGTACGAATAGCAACCCAACCCCTACTACTCCTACTCCTACGACCGTTAACGGGCCCGAGGTTACTAATGTCACGATGCGCCTGCAATGGCTGCCCCAATTTCAGTTCGCAGGCTACCTGGTTGCCGATGCACGCGGTTATTACCGTGACGCTGGTCTTTCCGTCACCATTCTCCCCGGTGGGCCAGACGCAGTGCCATTACCGTTGGTTGCGACTGGCGCCGACACCTTTGGCAGTACCGGCGCTGACACAATCCTGATCAGTCGCGAACAGGGCATCGAAGTTGTCGCGCTGGCAACCTGGTTTCAAGCCAGCCCCGTCGCGTTCATGGTGCATCGCGATAGTGGCATTCGCTCACCACGAGACTTCGTTGGTCGTCGGGTCGGCATGTTCTACGGTGACAATGTCGAGACTGAATACCGGGCGCTACTGGCCGCAACTGGGGTCGACCCGGCCAGCGTCAACGAGATTCCCGGTGACTACAGCCTCGCTCCCTTCCTCGAACGGCGGGCTGATATCTGGCCAGTTTACGCTACCGATCAGCCCTACACTGCACGCGCAGCTGGGGCCGATATCGAACTGATTGTAGCGCGCGATTACGGTGTCGAGTTGATGGGAGACGTGCTCTTTACCACTGCCGAATTCGCCCGCAATAATCCGAACACGGTGCGTGCCTTCGTGCAGGCTACGCTACGCGGCTGGGAAGATGCGCTTACCGATCCAGCAGCGGCAATCGATATTATTCTTGCCCGTAGTCCCGACTTCGACCGTGGTCACCTCGAGTTTGAAGCCACCGAGACCATCAAGCTGTTGCGCTATGGTATCGGTGCCCGGTGCGTTGGTGCCAGTGACCGGCAGGTCTGGACCAAAGAGGCTGAATTGTTGCGCTCGCTGGGGGTGTTGAAAACTAACATCGATCCGAATACGGTCTTGCTGACCAGTGCGGTCGATGAGTATTACCGCGCTCGAGGTATTGAGTGTGAGCAATAACTTCGCTGGCAGGTAGATGGCAAACTATGTTGGCTCCTCAAAGCTGGATGCGCTACCTGTCCTACGCCTTACACGGTAGACAATAGCCAATTTGATTTATACCGTACCATAATGTATAGCAAGCAGATGAGCCACAGAGGCTCATCTGCTCCTCTCTTGCCACTACCACTTTCCCGTTACGCGGCTAGCTGCTCTAGTTGATCAACCAGATCGGCAAAGGTGTCCATTGCCGCCTGGATAGGGGCTGGCGATGTCATATCAACCCCAGCGTCACGCAGGAGATCGATTGACGAGCGTGATGAGCCGCTGCGCAAAAAGCGCAAATAGCGATCGATCGCTGGCTGTCCCTCACTGATGATCTGTCGGCTCAGCGCCAGCGCTGCCGAAAGACCTGTTGCGTACTGATAGACATAGAACTGGTAGTAGAAGTGGGGGATCCGCATCCACTCGTAAGCCAGTTCATCATCAATCACCATCTCTGGGCCGTGGTAATGTGCCACCAGCTCACGGTAGCGCTGACTGAGTGCGTCGGCAGTCAGCGGTTGCCCGCGTTCAGCCTGTTCGTGCATCCACAGTTCGAAGGAGGCAAACATCGTCTGGCGGAAGACGGTACCGCGAATCTCCTCAATTTGCTGAGCGAGCAAGCGCCGCCGCAATGCCACATCGCCGATATTGCTCTGCAACAGATAGTGTGTCAGAAGCGCTTCGTTCAGCGTCGAGGCTACTTCAGCGACAAAGATAGTGTAATTGCCGTACACAAACGGCTGTGTGGCCCGGGTGAAATAGGAGTGTAACGAATGACCAAGCTCGTGAGCCAGGGTGAAGACATCGCGCAACCGATCCTGGTAGTTGAGCAAAATGTACGGCGGCGTACCATAGGAACCTCCGCTGTACGCACCACTCCGCTTGCCCACATTTTCGTAGACATCGATCCAGCGCCGGGTGAACATTTGCTCGAGCGCAGCACTGTACTCGGCACCTAGCGGCCGGAAGGCAGCACGCATCAGATCACACGCCTCTCGGTAGGGAATGGTCAGCTCGACATCAGGCACCGGCTGCACGTAGAGATCGTAAAAGTGGAGTTCGTCAAGCCCCATCAACCGTCGCCGCAGCGCCAGATAGCGGTGGAAGCGTGGTAAGTTAGCTTCCACTGTCGCGATCAGGTTATAGTACACCTCAACTGGAATTTCGTTTGGCGCCAGCGCTGCTTCGAGTGCCGAGGCATAGTTACGCAACCGTGCCTCGATAACATGGGTGCGAATTGCTGCGCTCAGGGTGGTGGCAATAGTGTTACGGAAGGGTAAAAACGCGCTGTAATAGCCTTTGAAGGCATCATGCCGTACCCGCCGATCAGGGCTTTCCAGGAGGCGACCGTAGCGCGCGTGTGAGAGTTTCACTGGCTGACCGTGTTCGTCCTCGATTGTGGGAAATTGCAGGTCTGAGTCGGTCAGCATAGAAAAAGTAGCGTATGGCGCGCGCACTACATCACTATAGGCAGCCATGACCTGCTCGACTTCTGCTGAGCGAATGTGAGTGCGCTGCCGGTTCAGCTTTTCTAGCTCGTAGCGGTAGACCTCGAGATCGGGCGTGGTTGCCAGCCAGGCTTCAATCGTCTCGGCAGGGATGGTCAAAATTTCTGGTTCGATGAACGCCAGGGTCGCCTGCATGCGGGCCGCGAAGCTGCTGGCGCGTTCAGCGAGCCCTTGCCCGACCGGATTGGTACTATCGCTATCTTTCAAATGCATAGCGTAGACATACAATGCAGACAACCGCTGTGCAACCTCATCACGCAAGGTTAACCCTGCCAGTAACTGCCTTGGACCCTGTGCTAGCGTGCCTTGCAACGCCGCTAGTTGGTGTCCACGCTCTTCAACCGCGTTGAGCTCCTGCTCCCAGGCAGTCACATCGGCAAAGATCTGGCTCAAGTCCCAGGTATACTCCTCTGGTAATTCAGCCCGCATCGGGACATTGTTCGCGGTTAGAGTCATTGGACTTCCCTTCTAAATCAGCTCATTGGTAATGCCAGTACGAGCGATTGATCCCGCTCCCCATCATGTAACTTGCTGTCATTATACGCCGACTACCTAAGCACCCGTCTGCCGATGGCCTCAATCCCCTTGCGCTGGCGCTGCCGCTACAGTCGGCGATACTGGGGCAACCGTCTGGATACGACCAGGCAAGGTCAATGCTAGTGCTGCTGCTGGCAGGCCAAGCAGGGTGACGCCAATCATAACCAGCTCCAAACCGATCACGTCAGCTAGCAAACCACTGATCCACGTGCCGATCGCTCCGGTAGCGAAGGTGAAGCCAAGGATTAGGCCTGAAGCGAGCCCTTGTTTGACCGGCAGGATGCGCTGAGCATGTACAACCAGAATGCTATGTTGACCGCCTACCAGCATCCCAGCTAGACCGCAAGCGATAAAAATTGCCCATAATGGCGTAGCGAGAAAACAAGCCAGACCGGCGGGTACACTCAGAAGCAGTGGCCAGACGGTGGCTGCGCGCATACCAAACCGATCAGCCATCCAGCCGCTGAGCACATTACCAACGGCGGCGCTAGCCATAAACATGCCTGCCAGCGCACCGTATACGGTCGGTTCCCAACCGCGATCGCTAAACAGTTTGGGAAGAAACGATTGATATACCGCCTGAATCGAAGATCGCACAACAACCAGCGCAATAAAAGCAAGCAAGATTACAACCGCCAGTGCCGTCCAGATCTGTGGCGTCGCTGGATTGACAGCGCGTGTCGTCCGCCGACTTCGCACAGTCTGCTGAGCCAACAACAAGACGCCAGCCGGCAAACTAGCAGCCAGTGCAATCGGCATAATGCCCGGCGCGCCCGCGATCGCCAACGCAAATCCAGCCAGTAGCGGGCCAACCGCTAGACCTGCCTGGCCGCCGAAGAAGAAGATAGCCGTAGCGCTAGCCGGTTTGTCAGGCACTGCTGCTGCCGCGCTAGCTGTGCCGATTGGATGGAAGAGGCCACTGCCAAGGGCTGCTAGCAGGAAACAGGGCAATAATATTGCCCAGTTGGGTGCCAAAGCGACACCGATGTAGCAGAGTGCCATCCATACTACGCCGAGCGCAGCCAGCTGAAGGGTACGGCCAGGCAACTGGTCGGCAATCCAGCCGAATAGCGGTTGGGAGAGCGCGCCGAGCAAAGTGTAGACGGTCAATGCTAAGCCGATCTGCTGATTGCTGAGACCCAGCGGATTGGCGAGCACTGTAGTAAAACGGCGCCAACGCTATTCAAGACATCAACCATGAAATGGCCGCCGACAACTGCCGTAAAGACCCGGTTCCGCAACATAGATGGCACTTCCTTTCAGTACACAAAACCCCAAGCCCGGTTGCGCGTCAACGCTGAGCCATTGTGGCTGTAGTCCGATGACGTCAGAGGGAACGTGCTCGTTCGAACATGACGCACCCACCCACAATCGTCAATTCAGCGTGCACGGTGTGCAACTGTGCTGCTGGCATCTGGAACGGATCGCCGTTCAGGACGACCAAGTCAGCCAGCATACCAGGCAACAAGCGCCCCTTGCGCCCAGCGGCGGCTTCGGCCAACGCCGGGCCGCTACAGTAAGCAGCCAGTGCTTCAGCGACAGTCAGTTGTTGCTCAGGATACCATCCACCTGCTGGCATGCCATCAGTCGTTTGGCGGGTTACCGCAGCGTGGACACCGGCCCAGGGATTAAGCGTCTCGACCGGCGCGTCGGAACCAAAAGCTAGAGTTGCACCAGCATCGAGCAGACTGCGCCAGGCATAGCTGGTCGCGCAGCGCATTCCCCAGAGCCGCGTAGCCATTGCCATATCTGCGGTACAGTGGATTGGCTGCATAGAGGCGATCACTCCAAGTTCGGCAAACCGGGGAATATCGCGAGGATCGAGAATTTGCGCGTGCTCGATCCGATTGGGCAGTGTAAGCCCGGCTGCAGCGGGGCGTGCTGACTCGATAGCGTCGAGAACGCTGCGATTAGCGGCATCGCCTATCGCATGCACGACTACGCTGATCCCGTGGGCATTAGCCCGCGCTACAATTGCTTTCATCTCGGCCGGCGGGATCACAGCAATACCGGTATGATTGCGCCCCTCATACGGGGCTAGCATGTGGGCGCTTTCCGAACCAAGCGAACCATCGGCAAACAATTTTAACCCACCAATCCGGAGCCAATCATCACCCAAGCCACTGCGCAAGCCCAGCGCGATGGCATGATCGAGATGCGCCCCGGCCAGGTGGACCAATACACGCAATTTAAGATCACCAGCGGCACGCGCCGCTTGCAGATCGATCAGCGTGTCAGGACCGTCGGCAGGATCAGTCGCTGGCGGTACGTGCAGACTGGTCAGACCATAACTCAGCGCTTCATCAATAGCCATTCGCAGAGCAGCGAGCCGTTCGACGCGGGTCGGCGGCGGTGCTACAGCCCGTACCAGCTCCATGGCCGTTTCAAGCAAGATACCTGTCGATTCGCCACGCTCATCACGCTGTATCTGACCGCCGTCAGGATCAGGTGTAGCCGCTGTAATCCCGGCCAGCGCTAGGGCTTGGCTATTGACCCAAAGCGAATGACCATCTTTTCGCCACAGCATAGCCGGACGATCGGGGCACACTCGGTCGAGATCAGCACGCGTCGGCCAGCGCCCGCCCCACAGTGTGTGATCCCAACCACTACCCCGCAGCCATGCTCCTGAAGGAAGACGTCGCGCAGCAGCGGCAATCTGCTCTAGTGCAGTTGCCAGATCAGGGCAGCCGGTGAGCCGGACTTGCTGGCGAGCTAGACCGTGCCAAATGATGTGAACATGCGCATCGGTGAGACCCGGCACCACCGCCCGCCCCTGAAGATCGATTAATTCCACTCGCGAACCAACTGCGGCCCGCACTGTCTCTTCATCACCTACCGCCCGAACGCGTTCACCGTGAATGGCAATTGCCTGTACCACCGGTTGCCCCGGATCGAGCGTGTAGATCGGGCCATTAAAGAGCACAATGGTCGTCATGGCGATCCTCATCCTTCTGCGCCAGAGGCGCGTTTTGGCCATTCAGACAGCCTCAGCAACTGCAGCGCTAGTTGGCACCGAGCATACAGCTGCCAGTCCCCAGTTGCGCTAACAGCAATGATGGAGCTAGCACCACTACACGCTGCGTCCATAGACCAAGCTTGAAATGAACGATTGCAGCAGAAAACTTCCCCTAGTCAAGATACATCGCTGTAGCGTTTCATCCTACGCGGCAACCGCCATTCTGTCAAATCTGAGTAATCAAATATTTACTAAGCGTAGCATGTCGTTAACTTGTCGAACCTTCAACTTTCTGCCACACTCAATCACGTGGTATGATATGTCAGGATTTTGCACATATCATTCTCAACTTGTGTTCATATCTAACTCTGACCCAAAGTGACGCCTCTTTCGGCGACCATCGGCATTGGACCGTTTGCATCGTTTACCGCTGGCATACCGTGACCATGCAGGAGGCCGGCAATGAGCAACCCACGCTCAAACTATGCGCTGGCAGGCGCAGCTCTTTTCAATCCAATGGCGGCGATGTTTTGGCTCGATGTTGCCCGTGGTCAACGCCCCGGCCTTGGCCTGGCTCTGGTCAGTGCAGCAGGAGCGGCCTGCGCTGGTCTGGCTGCTGATCCGCGTCGTCATCCTTGGAGAGCGATTGTCAGCGGGTTGGCCGCAGCCGCGGGATCAGCGCTGACAGGCTGGGCCTTGCAACGGTATGTGCAGTGGGTCGAAGGCGATCAGATAGACGCACCAGCCCCACCTGCCGCCCACGATTTACTCGTGCCAGCAGCAGCGGTCAGTGCGGCTGCGGTCGGTGTAGCAGCGCTGGTTGGGCGCGCGCCGAAAGAGTATATCGAATACAGTGGTCAGCACGGCGACTATCGCTGGATCGCTGCCCGTCCCCATCCGGCCCAACGCTGGCTGGCCTGGAGTGGTTATCTTGTCCACCAGTTAGCAATTTGGGGATGCATCTACGCTGGGCAGCGTCAGCGCCTGCATTACACCAACGATCTGCGGCGTCTCAACTGGATTGCACTAGCAGTTCAGGCTGGTGGTGTGGCACTCCATTATCTCCAGTCGCGCTACACCTACGACGGTTTAGCCCGCGATGTACCAGAAGGCAGCGCCTTGGGATCGGTCGCATTCATTCTGATGATGACTCTGGCCCTTGAAGCGCCACGCCGCGGTCTCTTCTTTGGTAACCGGAAGATCATGCCACCAGCAGAACTAGTGCGTTTCGCTCGGCGCTTCCATGGATACATCTTTTCGTGGGCAGCGACATACAATTTTTGGTATCACCCAATCGATCCCAAACCGCTCCACTACACTGGTCTGTACCATACCTTACTACTCTTCGTACAGTCTGCGCTGCTCTACACCAATGCCCATCGCGATCCACGCTGGACGCTGGTACTCGAACTGATGGTATTACCGCACGCCGTAACATCAACCCTCTACAAACGCAGTGGGTTAGGAGCAATGTTTACTTTCAGTCTGCTAGCGATATTTGTGATTACCCAGATGCACGGCCTCAACCTGCCGGCACGGGCACGCTGGAGTATCGGCGCTGCTTATACGGCCGCCGTGCTGAGCTACTATGGCGCGCGCCGCCAGTGGCATCGACTGCCGGATGTGTTGCGGGTGCCAATCTTGGAATACGGGGTCTTGGGGATGTTGGTACTGTTGACCTTGCTCATGCGAGCAGTGCGGCGAAGCATGGCCGGTCATAACCAGATCGCGCAAGCATCAAGTGAATAATGCTAACAGCGGCCAGCGGTCAACAGCCTAGCAGCTGCCCCCACACTGGCCGCCGTATTGCAGTAAGCGAATGGTCAACGGTCACTCTTGAACGACCCGCGCTGCGGCGAAGACTGCCTCACTCAGCGTCGGATAAGCGGCAAAGACCGCCGACAGATCGGCGAGAGTCGCACCAGCTTGAATCGCCAGCGCCACTGGCGCCAGGAGATCGGCGGCATGTACGCCCACGGCTAAACCGCCGCGGATCTGGCGGTTGGCCGGATCAAACACTAGCTCGACCCAGCCCTCGGTTTCAGCTGCAAGGTATGCCTTGAGCGATACCGTGTAGGAGGCACGGACACGCCGTAATTCGTTAGCGTCACCGGTTACAATCCCAACCTGGACAATTTCTGGCACAGTATAGACGGCGCTTACCACCGTGTAGGGGCAGTAAGCTGGCGCGGGTAGACCAACAGCAGTGCGTCCAGCGATCCAGGCCTGGGACAATGCGCGATTGGCGAGCATCGGCCCACCAGCCGCATCGCCTACAGCAAAAATATGCGATACCGCTGTGCGGCCATACCCATCCACCGTCACCTGGCCACTCGTATCAACTGGCACGCCAGCGGCAGCCAGATTGAGTCGGCTTAGATCGGGAACGCGGCCGATCGCCAAAAAAGCCATCGCAGCCGTGTGCGTCGCTCCGTCAGCTGTGGTTACTACCACGCCATCTTCAGTGCGCTCGGCACGCAGCACATCGACCTGATGAATGGTTACTCCTTGTGCCGCCATTGCATTGGCCAAAGCTGCGCCAGCGGCAGGATCAAACATCGGTAGCACACCTGGCGCACCGACCAACCATGTTACCTTGACCCCAAGGCGACTGAAGAGCGAGGCGAACTCACTGCCAGTCGGGCCGCCACCGATAACGATCATATCTGGCGGCAACGTGCTCAGATGGCTGGCAAAACGTGGCGCGATAATCCGCTGGCCATCAGGTTTCATTGTTGGCGGGAAACGCGGTACGGAACCGGTCGCGATAATCACGGCATCAGCAGTCAATGTCTGCTGACTGTCATCGGCGCGCACCACTAGCTCGTGAGGACTGCCAAACGCGGCAACTCCGTTGATCACCTTTACGCCAGCCGCGCGCAACCGCTGCGCTTCATGCTCACTCCACTGATGCGCTACCTGCTTAATCCGATTCAATACTGTCGCCGGATCAACCCGTGCCCCGTTACTCTGCACACCGGCTAGCGCTGTATGTTCTGCTTGGCTAGCGACTTCAGCGGCATGCAACCACACCTTACTTGGCAACAGACTATCCCAACCAGTACGTCCCCCGATTGGCCCTTCACTAATTAATGTGACTTGGGCGTTTCCCTGCGCAGCGGCCACTGCGGCTTCAACTCCAGCTGGCCCACCACCAATAACAACAATCTGCTTCATACCCTTACCCCATCATCTCGATGGCGTTAGACAGTTACCCATAAGAAGAGATGCAGCTAATCGGCATAAAGTTACAGCCACCTCACTGCTTAGAGCAATCTGTCACCATCAACTTTAACTTCCGCTTACCCTAACCACAGCCCTAACCGCCTACACGTCCTACGGATTTCCTTCTGGTGTTGGTTCTGGTGGCGGTGCTGGTTCAGGATCAGGCGCGCGGATACCTAGAACAATAGTAGTATCAGGCAAGATCCATTCACCTGCTGCCGGCATTGAACTCAACACCACATACGGCCCGTACCGGTAATAGTCCTCCCCAGCCCGCTCTGGGCCTTGATAATCGACATAGATCCGCGCCGGATCAATCCCCAACAACGCTAGCGCGTCTTTGGCCTGATTTTCACCCAAGCGACGTAGGTCCGGCATCAAGATGGCCCCCTCTACCGGTGGCACTGGAATAGGCGGCTTGAACATCTCATCAGTACAGAGCGGCAGATCCTCATATTTGAGCGCTACTGTCGCATCGCCACCACGCCATTTGTATTCAACTTTCTCATTAGGATCGGGTGGCGGCAATTTCCACAGGTAGATTTCACGCACCAATGCCGGTGGGTAAGCCACCTCAGGTACAGGGCGACAATAGGCGCCATCGGTCAAAGCGCTCAGATCTTGCGCAAGTGGCGGCGCCGTAGGATTGGCCGGTGGTGCTGGCGGCGGGTTAGGCCGCAACTCACCAGTACTTGTCCACTCTTCCGGTGTAGGAAGACGGACCACCACCACCTTATCATACGCTGAACAAAAACCCTCAACAGCCACCTGACCCGTCATACTGACAGTCGGAGTAGGGCTGAGTAATGCCGCCTCTTCCAGCCGTTTGAGCATAGCACGGGTAAACAACTCTTCACGGTAGCCACCGAAGGGGCCAGGTAATTCGCAAATCGGACGGCGCTCGACCTCTGCGGGCAAGGTAAACTCGGTCGGCAATACGCCATTGGGAAAGGGAGCAGCAAAGAGTTCACGGTAACGCTCATCTTCGGCGATGAGGCGAAAGATATTTTCCATCACATTCCGCCAGATGATGCCACCACCAGTCAAACTTTCTACGCGCGCCGTCGGCTCATTATTATTATTCCCTGTCCAGACACCGACAGTAACAAAAGGCGTATAACCGACGGCCCACGCATCACGCCAATCGTTAGTCGTACCGGTTTTGACTGCGGCCGGCAGGCTCAGGCGCAGAGGACTGTTGAGCCCCCAGATTGCCTGGCGGGCACGGTCGTCGCTCAGCATATCGGAAATGATCGCCACCAGAGCCGGATCAACAACCGCTTCGCCTGGTGTCGGGGTGAATCGTTCTAGAGTTCGGCCCTGCGAATCGGTGATCTCGAGAATGGCTACTGGCGCAAAGTAGCGACCACCGCTGGCCAGTGTGTTATACGCAGTGGTTAGTTCGAGCGGCGACACTTCACCGCCACCGAGGGTTAACGACAGACCGTAGAAATCAGCACCGCGCTTGAGGCCAGTACGGATCCCGACTCGCTCTAACAACCGGATGGTATAGTCGATCCCGGCAAACTTGAGCGCCTTTACTGCTGGCATATTGAGCGAGTTAGCCAGCGCCGTCCGGATGCGGACCGGCCCATTCCACTGGCCGTTATAGTTCTGCGGCGCATACCAGTCGCCAGTACCAGTGGGAAACTCGGTGGGAACATCCCATAACACACTCTCTGGTGTCAGGCCTTGTTCCATCGCCGCCAAGTAAGTGAATGGCTTGAGCGCCGAACCAGGCTGACGTTCACGGGTCGTTACATTGACTTGTCCGTCAAGCACATTGCCCGACTCGCCGGGTGTTTGGGTTGGCTTAACAGCATTGTAGTCAATGCTGCCAACCATAGCCAGAATCTGACCTGTGTTCGGCTGCATGATGACTACTGCCGCGTTATGAATATTGCGCGCCTCCAGCTCGGCAATGCGTGCGAAGGCTGTCGCCTGCGCCATCCGCTGCAGCTGCAAATCGAGGGTAGTTGTAATCCGCAGACCACCACCATACACAATCTGCGCACCGTAACGCTGTAAGAGCAGGTCACGTACGTAGAAGACAAAGTGTGGGGCATTGAGCGGAGTCTCTTGCGGTGCAAACCGCAGTGGCGTGGCTAGTGCGCGGCGGGCCTGCGCCTCGGTGATATACCCGTCTTCCACCATCCGGCGCAACACTGCCGCCTGCCGGACTCTGGGCAACGGCGTGTTGGCAGGTAAACGCGCACTCGGATCGAGCCAGTCGTCGCCAACGTAGACTGGTGGCAGATAGCCCCCTTGCTCATCACGCTCCAGGTAATTTACTGGATTGTACACTGATGGCAATTGTGGCAAACCAGCCAACAACGAGGCTTGATTGAGGTCTAGCTCTGAAGCGTTAACGCCAAAGTAAACTTCACTTGCAGCTTGAATGCCGTAGGCCAGATTACCGTAGAAATTTTCGTTCAGGTACAGTTCGAGGATCTGATCTTTGGTGTAGATACGATCCAATTCCTGCGCCAAGATGATCTCTTTCAGCTTGCGCTCGTAACGCCGCTCAGGTAACCGCTCTTCTGGTGTTAGCACGCTATTCTTGATTACCTGCTGGGTAATCGTTGAAGCACCGCCCGTCTCTTCACCTGCCCGCAGGCTATCGATCAGCGTGCGCACGATCCCAGCCAAGTCAATACCGGGATTAGTGTAAAAGGTTTTGTCTTCAATCGCTATCGTCGCCTGTATCAAGAGTGGGCTGATATCATTCATTGAGACTTTAGTACGTTTGCCAGTATCGAAGAATTCGTACAATAGTTCACCGTTACGGTCGAAGATGCGCGAATTTTCAAACAGCTCGCGATTGTCGAGCAGGGCCAGCCGTGGCTTAAGGCTTTCGGCTACCTGTGTGTAGGCGTTGTAAACCATCCCTACTAGCGTGATCAGCACAACTGCCAAGATGCCGAGCACGGCTAGCACGGCATTAACAACCAAACGACCTGCCAACGAGCGCGGCGCTGCTCGGCCACGTAGCAGGCGTGGCGGAATGTGGCGACGACCATTCCGAGCACCGCGACCGCGATGGCTATGAGGGTATACACGACGTGAACGTATCATATAATCCTTAACACAGCGTTTAGGTGTGCTCTACCAAATCATCACGACATAACGCCGGTGCAGCTTCGCGGCTAGTATAACACGAGGGTAGCAGTATCGTGCCTGATGAGCAGGTGACAGCGTAATTAGGTACAATATAGCAGGGCAGCTGGGACAGCATCTGATGGGTTATCATGGGTACCGCTGCACTCTGGCCGTCACTGCTGATTCTGGATACGCATTGTACAACTTATAGCGTACCGCCAAGGTATCACACGTTTCTGATCGAGTGCCGCCAGACGGTGCTCATCGACTGCTCGGGAGGGCGTTAGCTCGCACGCAAGCCTCATAAATGATCACACCCTCTAGCCATATGAATGTGCTCACCCTGATACTGACCCTGACAACACTGACTCTCTCCTTGCACTGTGGAAGAAGTAGCTACACTTCAAGCTATGCAACACACTATCTGCCCAGTATGGTCATCGCCTGACCTACAGTCGCCAAGACCCTGATCGCATTGCGATTGTAGTTCTGGCTTAGCAACAGGTTACCACGTAATGACCCAGCCATCACTCGTCGGTCCGGCTTTGCTCATTACTATGCTGATCACGATACCGTTGACTCTGATCAGCGAACAGGTCGCGGCGTACACCAGTTGGCAATCGCTCTGGTTGAGCGGGGCCAGCGTGCTGGTCAGCCTGGAAGCGATTGCACTGCGCAGCCGGATGGTTGCCGGGCTCCACGAAACGCAAGGTGGCGCGCTCCGATATCTAGCCGCCGAGGTGTTTGGCCTAGCCGCACTGGCCCGGATTGTAGCCACCTGCGGGCAGGGAACATATGGCATCACCGCTATGAAGTCGTGGATCACCGATCCCTTGGCCGCCTTCGATCCGCCTTTCCTATTCTGCCTACTCACCTTGCTTGCCGTTGCCATTCTCAGTCGGAGCGGGATTGCTGCTATTGCCGCCCTCACACCCAATCCACCACTGAAAACTCCCTTGCAAAGTCTGGATCTGTTGTTTTACCGCAGCGATGCCGTTGCACGCCGCCAGGCTGCGGTCAAGGCTATTAGCCGTAGCGTGGTCTGGGGTGGACTAGTCACAATGGTAGTGTTAGAGTCTGATTGGAGCACATCTAGTTCGACCTGGCCCACCGTTGGCATTATGGCGCTATATCTTTGTGGCGGCCTCAATCTGATCCTCCTTGCTCAACGACGAGCCCTGCTAGCAGACTGGCAAAGTGAAGAAGCCGAGATCGCGCCAGATGTGTATCAACGCTGGCGCTGGCTAAGCGTCGCACTGAGTGGATTGGTCATCTTGCTAGCCCTAGCTTTACCATCCTCCTCCATACCACTCGTTACCGATGACTGGCGCGAAGCGATCATATATCTGGTTGGTGTTACCCTTTTGGTTATGGTCATTCTAGCCACCTTCTTTATTGGGCTAGCGAGCACGATTGCCCTCATCCCTCTGCTCTTGTTGATGTTACTCGATCGCTTCCAAGAATCAGTTGTCAGTCCGGCCCAGCTGATACTGCTACCCACCGTCGAGCCACCGCCAGCGAGCGAACCGCTGATCTGGCCAGGAGTGATTTTCTGGCTCTGTATGGGGCTGCTAGCTGGTTTAGCCTTCTGGACGATACTACGGCGGCAGGACTGGATCAACAGCGCCAAGCAACAGGTTCAGCACTGGATGGAGCAAATGGTCATCACCCTGCTTACTTGGCGCACCCGACGGCAATATCGGCGCAAACCATCGGCCAATCAACGACGCCTCTGGACGACGAGGCAGTCCTCCCACCCGGCAGCGGCGATCATCTACTACCACACCGCGTTACGCGCTGCTGCGCGCCATGGATACCAGCGCCACCCATCACAAACGCCCGCTGAATTCGCCGCTGCTCTCCACACGCAATTGCCAGCAGTCAGTCCGGAATTACAGGCTTTGACGGCTGCCTACCACTGCACCGCTTACGCCAATCGCTCCCTTGAAGCACATGAGCAACGGCACCTTGCCAACAGGTTGCACCAGTTCCGCCGGAAACTAGACCGTCGGGGAAATGAGCGCCGGCCATGAACCGGTTCAGACAACCGCTCCGAACCCCACCTGGTGGGATAGCGTCTCACAGTGCGACACATATACTCCCCTGATAGCAATCTGCGCTGCAGACGGCCAGGGGAGCAAGCGTACAGCCTCATCCTGTGTCGTTCCGCTTCCTGCGCCCGCGCTACCAGCAACTGTCACTGCTTGCCGAAAACAAGCTCTGGTCACGGTTTTACTACCCGCGACGCGATTGTCAAGACATCTTCACTACACGATCGCGGGTCGCAATTTGGGCCTGCTCGATCTATAGAAGGTAAAGTAAAGATGAGCACTGCGCACAAACTGAGGTCCAATGACGGGTGCCAGTACCGCCCCTACTTGCCCTTTACAGCAGGCGGAGAGGCGTACTGAGTGCAGGCCTATGCTCCACCCATCACGGTCCGTCGTGGCATCAACACCGTATAATCGAAATCGAGCACTACCGCTGGGTCGTAATTACCTTCGGCATCGCGGTAGGGAAAATCATGACACGGCCGATCTTTCGTGGCGACTGTGCGCACCCGCAACGCACCAATGTCATTCCGACCTGGGATCTCCATCTTAGCAAGGATTTCCGACCAGGCGTAGATCGTATCCCCGGCAAAGCTCGGGTTGGTATGACGTCCACCATTGATCGCAGCGATGCTGAGCGCATTAGCCAGCCCGTTGAATGAGAGTGAGCGTGCCAGACTGATGATGTGACCACCGTAGACGATCCGGCGCCCAAAGCGGCCGCTGCGTTCGACATGCAGGTTGAAATGGACTCGGGCCGTGTTCTGGTAGAGGCGGGTCGCCTGCATATGTTCGGCCTCTTCGATCGTCATACCATCAATATGGTCAATCTTCTCGCCCACTTCGTAATCTTCCCACAGGTACGAGCTGCCAGCGCGGGTCAGATCGTATTGGCCAGGCTGAATATGGTATGGTACCGTCAGATCAGTTACGGGCACCGATTCAGGTAACTCTGGAACAACTGGTTCTGGTGCCGGCGCTTCGGGGTCGCGTTTGCGGACCATGACCCAACGAAAATATTCCAGCACTAGCTCGTTACGCTGGTTAACCCCAACCGAATGCACATAGACCACACCAGTCTTGCCATCTTTGTTTTGGCGCAGTCCAATCACTTTTGAAGTGGTTGAAAGCGTATCGCCTGGATAGACCACTGCACCAAAGCGCCCGCCGGCATAGCCCAGATTAGCGATAGCGTTGAGCGAGATATCAGGCACCGTCTTGCCGAACACGATGTGGAACACGAGCATACTATCAATCGGCGCACGTTCCAGCCCAAGCGTTTGGGCAAAGGGCGTCGAAGAGGTAATGGCGAACCGCGACCCGTAGAGCGAGGTGTAGAGCGCCACATCCCCCTCGGTGACCGTGCGGGGCGTAGCATGCACAATCTCTTGACCCAGGCGAAAATCCTCGAAGAAATTGCCGGGATTGGTTTTGACGCTCATCCGCTGCTCCTTACCGCTGAAATTGCTACGCAACGAGGGAGAAATAGTCTGCCCGAGCAGGTTAGCACGGGGCCGAGCAAAAGATGCCAGCCCCACGCCGCAATCATTGATCGAACCCGTAAGCCTTCGCCAGTTCAGGATCTTTCTTGGCGATCATCCGTGCCAAGTCAACGATCACCTTAGCCTGCTTCCACGTTGCATCATCTTGCATCTTGCCGTCGATCATGGCTACGCCTGAACCATCCGGCATTGCTTCGAGAATACGTTTGGCGAAGAGCACTTCGTTGACATCAGGGCTGAAGACGCGCTTGGCGATCGGAATCTGGTTGGGCGCGAGCGACCACGCGCCGGTGCAACCAAGCAGGAAGGCATTGCGGAACTGCGCTTCGCAGGCAGCTTCGTCTTTGAGATCGCCGAAGGGGCCGTAAAAGGCACGGAGACCATGCGAGACCGCCACATCGACCATACGAGCAATCGTGTAGTGCCAGAGGTCTTGCTGGAAGAAGGGACGTTCGGTCTGTCCCTCCTGAGGATCGGCCAGCACACCGTAGAAGGGGTGACCACCGCCGACCCGAGTCGTCTTCATCCCGCGCGATGCGGCTAGATCCGCAGGACCAAGGCTGAAACCATGCATGCGCGGGCTGGCACCGGCAATTTCTTCAAGATTCACCATCCCTTGCGCTGTTTCCAGCAAGGCGTGAATCAAGATCGGCTTCTGGACGTGATGTTTCGCTTCGAGAAGGGCCAGCAATTGATCAACAAAGTGAATATCCCATGGCCCTTCAACTTTCGGGATCATGATGACATCGACTTTATTGCCGACTTGAGCCACAATTTCGGTGATATCATCGAGCACCCACGGGCTATTAAGTGCATTGACGCGCACCCAAAGCGCAGTATCACCAAAATCGGTGTTGCGTGCGACTTCAATAAAACCAGCCCGCGCCGCTTCTTTGGCATCGACTGGAATGGCGTCTTCGAGGTTACCGCATAGCACGTCAACCTGTTTGGCCACTTCGGGAATACGGGCGCGAATCTTTTCGATATGAGGCGGGAAGAAGTGAACAACCCGTTCAGGTCGCACTGGCAATTCACGGATGGGTTGCGGCGCACCAATCGCGAGCGGCTGGTAGAAATTGCGTGGCAACTTAGGCATTATATCCTCCTTGCAAATCACCTGACTGACGCAAAGATCAGCTGGAGAGCGACGCACGATCTCAGATGTTTCCAGTCTTATTGGATCGCCTCTGGCCCGGCAACAATACCTTCATCATGCAACCGCCCCACTTCACCTTCACTCAAACCGAGCACTTCGAGCAAGATTTCATCGGTGTGCTCGCCCAACCGGGGCGCAGGTCGCACTGGCAACCGCGGCGTCTGACTGAAATCGAGTGGTGAACCTGCCATCAGATATGAACCAATACCAGGTTGCGCTACCATTTCGAACATCGGGTTGTCAGTTGAGCAGTCTGGATCTTCAGCAATCGCTTCGCGTACCGTGCGGTACGGCCCCCAAGTGACCCGGTGCTGTTCGAAGATTCGTTGGACTTCAGCAAAGGTGCGGGCGTGGAACCACGGTTCGAGCAGAGCAGCTATTTCGCGACGAGCGCGGAAGCGGTCGCCCTCTTCGTCCATGTTGAGTCCTAGCCGCTCACCGAGGGCATTGAAAGCGTCGGTCAGACCAGTTGCTTTGCCCAACGCTTTCCATTGCAAGTCGGTCAGACCAACTACCATGACCCGCTTGCCATCAAGGGTCTCAAAATCGCGACCAAAGGCGCCGTAGAGATAATTGCCCTGTCTCGGGCGATCGGTGTTGTTGATCATCACTTCGGCAATCATGCCCAGATGACCGATCATCGCCAGCCCAATATCTTTGAGCGCCAGCTTCACCAGTTGCCCCTCACCGGTGAGCCGCCGATGGCGTTCGGCGGCCAGCAAGCCAACAGCGATCATCTGACCAGCAACAATATCCCATGCTGGTAATACGTGATTGACCACCTCTGGCGAGCTGAATGGCCCAGTCATAAATGGCAACCCTAATTGGGGATTAACGGTGTAATCAACTTCAGAGCCGCCATCACGCCGACCTAGCAGGTTGACCATTATTAGATCGGCGCGATGACGCTTGAGCGCATCGTAGCTGAGCCAGCCACGGGCCGGAAAATTGGTGATGAATAGTCCAGCATTATCACCAGGGGCACAGATCAACTGTGTGAGCAATTCCTGTCCGCGTGGATGACGAATATCAACTGCAATTGAGCGCTTACCCTTGTTCAGCCCAGCCCAAAACAGGCTATGTTTACCATCAACCGTGACTGGCCAGCGTTTGTAATCAAGGCCGCCACCGATCGGATCAAAGCGGATCACATCAGCCCCCAACTGCGCCAGCGTCATACCACCAAGCGGCGCAGCCACAAAGGCCGATCCCTCAACGACGCGCATACCACTGAGAATGCCGTTCATACCGTTGCCTCTTGTCATCATCAACCTACAGACGCCAGGCGAACCCGAGGTGCTCGCCACTCCGGCTAATTGCGTTACAACCTCAGCGTCTCCACAGTGGCGCCTAAATCACCCGTTTGGCGCGCAATTCACCAATCTGCTCATCGTTCATCCCCAACCACTCACGCAGCACCTCTTCGGTATGCTCGCCGAGCTTGGGGCCGAGCGACCGGATCTTACCGGGGGTCTCTGACAGTTTGGGCACGATATTCGGCATGATCAGGGTTTCGCCGATATCGGGGGCATCAATCGCCACAAGATTGCGGCGGGCATGGACATGACGATCACCGAAAAAGTCGGCGATGTCATTCAAGGGCGCAGCAGGAGTCGCGGTAGCGTAGCAGCGTTCAAGCACTTCGGCGCGCGTCAGCGAGCTGCACCAGTCGCGCACAATCTCGTTCACGTCGCTCGCATGGGCTAGACGCACCTTCTGATCGCCGTAGACACTTGACGACGCCAATTCGGGTCGGCCCATAGCATTGGCCAGACGGGCAAAGAGCTTATCGGTTGCGCACGAAATCGCGACCCACTTGCCATCTTTGGTCTGAAAATGGCCATGAGGACAGGCAAATTCATTATAGTGCGAACCATGCCGCTCGCGCACCTTGCCGTACATTCCGTAAGCAGGTACCAACTCATCACTACAGCGGAAGACGGATTCGTACAGCGCCGCATCGACATACTGGCCACAACCTGTCTGCTCGCGGTAGCGGAGCGCCATTAATACGCCAATGCAGCCGTACAGACCAGTCATATAATCGGCCAGCGTAGTTGAACCAGGAGTCACAGGGGTACCTTTAGGCATACCGGCCAGATAGGCGATACCGCCCACCGCATGAGCGATACGGGCAAAGCCAGGTCGATCACGGTACGGCCCTGTCTGACCATAACCAGTCACGCGCAGCATAATGAGCCGAGGATTGATCTGGCGCAATACATCCCACCCAAGCCCCCATTTTTCGAGCGTACCAGGGCGAAAATTCTCGCACAGCACATCGGTCTGCGCGATCAGTTCCTTGAAGATCCGCGCGCCATCGGGGTGTTGCAAATTGAGGGTTACCGAGCGCTTATTACGCGATTCACTTAGCCATGTCAGTGTATCGCCGCGTGTGGTGGGCGTCCCGAAGCGGCGTAGCGCATCACCACCGATTGGATGTTCTACTTTCAACACATCAGCGCCAAACTCACCCAAAAGGGTAGCGCAGAAGGGCGCAGCAATTACCGTAGCAGCATCAATAACCCGGATTCCGGCGAGGGGCAAAGTCGTATCAGTCTCAGCCATTTTATTCACCTCGTAGTGTCGGGACAGTGCAGGTATTTTTCGCCTCGTTGCTGCTTTGCAGTAGAGCTTCAAATAATTTTGCGGCTGCGCAGCTGCTTGATCTCCTCGGCAGAGATGTCGAGTAATTCGCGCAACACTTCATATGTGGCATTGCCTAGCGGCGGACCCAGATTGGTCACACGGCCTGGCGTTTCCGAAAGGGTCGGAATAACGTTCGGTACCACTACTTCACCGACACCTTCTGCCTCGATTCTGGCCAGATTGCCGCGCGCACGGAAATGCTCATCTTCAAAGATATCAGCAATACTGTTGAGGGGACCAACCGGTACCTCTTTTTCCAAGCAGCGCCGCATCACTTCATCGCGCGTCAACGAACCAACCCACTCGATGGTGATCTGGTTGACCACATCGCGCGCAGCAAGGCGCTTACGCTGATCGCCGTACAGTTCCGGAGATGCCAGCTCTGGGCGCTCCATCGCTTCGGCCAGGCGCTCGAACATCTTGTCGGTAGTACAGGCAATCGCTACCCACTTGCCATCTTTGGTGCGGAAGTGGCCGTGGGGTACGGCTACAAAGCTACCGGCGCCTTCACGCTCACGGATTTTGCCAAATAGGCCGTATACAGGCGCAATTTCGTCGAGAATACGGAAGACGGCTTCGTAAATACCAACATCGATCAATTGCCCACGACCAGTTCGCTCCTTGTGCCGCAGCGCAATCAAGATGCCAACTGCCCCGAACAGGCTAGCAATATAGTCGCCGAGCGGCGCCGTACCCGGCAACACCGGTGTTTCACCAGGGAAACCAGCTAAATACGAGAGACCGCTAAACGCATGAGCAATATGGGCAAAACCAGAACGACGCCGGTACGGACCGGTCTGACCATACCCTGACACGCGTAGCATAATCAGACCCGGATTGACCGATTGCAAGGTTGGCCACGACAAGCCCCACTCTTCCATCGTGCCCGGGCGAAAATTTTCAATTAGGATGTCGGATTTCGCGACCAACTTGAGGAATAGCTGCACACCTTCCGGCTGTCGCAAATCGATCGTCACCGATTTACGGTTACGTGCTTCGCTAAGCCAGGCCAGCGTAGCATCATGGCGCGTCGTAGGGGTACCAAACCGACGCATCGGATCACCACCAATCGGGTGTTCGACTTTGAGCACCTCAGCGCCAAACTCACCTAGGATAGATGCGGCATATGGACCGGCCAGGAAGTTGCCGACATCGATCACACGGATACCGCTGAGCGGTAACCGTTCGCGGCTATTCGCCAGATCTGGCATTGGCGCCGGATTCATACTTGGCTCGTCTGTTGATACAGACGCTTCGATAGTCGCTGCAACAGATTCTTCATTCCCCTCTGGCACGCTTGCTGTCTGATTGGTTGTCTTCGTCGGGCGTACACCTTTTGCCATCGTTTCTGCCCCTCCTTACCTTCCACAATATAGGCAGCAACACAAAAATGCCATGTGCTGGAAACAAGGCCGCCATGGCCGGTAACGGTAACGTGAGTTGATACTTGGGTGTGGGTAATTGCGCGTACTTGTACCATAGCATGAGACAACACTTTTCGCAATTACCGGTTACCAACTTTTAACTACTGGTTGCTATAAGTAAATCCTTAGACTATGGTTATTACAATAACAATAACATGTCAGTTTCTCCATAGATGAAAGCTAGTTGCGCGATTGAACAGTGCAGCTTGGCTCCACAGCTAACGTCGACCGGCGTGAGCCCTGTTCTGACTGTGATCGCGTGCAACCGCTGCGCCTACGCCCTTTGAAGGGGCAAGAAAACAGTGCACAGTGCAGTGCAGAATTCCTGTCCTAGATCATATAATCCTGCATCAGCAAAAGAACATGAAAGGGAGGTAAAGAGTGAGCAATGAAGACTGGACAGCATGGATCGGGCGCACCGAACTGGTTGAAGACGACATCTGCCTAGCGCAAGCACTAGCGGCGGCAGCCACCCTCGAGCCACCCTCCGCATCACTCACTGCCGGCGCGCCATTGCCGCCGCTATGGCATTGGTTCTACTTTTTGCCTCGCGCTCCCCAGTCTAAACTTAGTACTGACGGTCATCCGCAACGGGGCGATTTTATCCCGCCCATCTCGTACCCGCGTCGGATGTTCGCTGGTGCACGGATACGGTTTCATCACCCGCTGTTGATCGGTCAACCAGCCCGACGTGAGGGAGTTATTCGTAATATCAGCCAGAAAACGGGGCGCAGCGGACCACTGGCCTTCGTTACGGTCGGCTATCGTTTTTATCAAGCTGACACCCTGTGCATCGAGGAAGAGCAAGATATCGTCTACCGTGAGCCGGGAGCACCAGTACCAGCGCCGACACCGATAGAATTACCACCGGTGACCGACGCTATTACTCGTACTGTCGTTCCTGACACGCGCCTGCTGTTTCGCTTCTCGGCACTGACCTTCAACGCGCATCGGATTCATTACGATCGACCATATGCCCAACAAGAAGAAGGGTATCCTGGCCTGGTTGTCCATGGGCCGCTGGTAGCGGTGTTGTTGATGGAGTTGGCTCGCCACAATACAACGCGTCCGATCACCGGCTTTAGTTTCCGCAGCCAGGCGCCGCTCTTCGATCTTGCGCCCTTCCGGTTGATCGCTCGCTTTGGCGATCAGCAGGTGGAGTTGGAAGCACAAGGTCCAGATGGAACAACTGCACTTAGCGCTACCGCAGATTTGGGTTAGCCGCAGTGCTTGTTCATTAGCGCGCCAGTGTCACCACAACCCCCGTTGGGTGCCCTATTCATCGCATCTGTTAAGTGCGGGGAAGCAGACACTGGCGCCAGTCGAGATTTAGCCCCACCTGTACATAGCCCCACCTGTACAGAGGAACAGGCTGTACCTAACGGTAACGGCGTACCGTGTCGCCAGCCTAAGCGACATATGTCGGCTACCCCCTACCGGATAGCGGATACCATTTAGCCCAGAGGACTCCACCAGCTATCACCTTCTCGCCGACGTTACCACATCAAGTACGCGTCCGGAACCAGCGTAGATATTGCATGAAGTGCCGCGCAAAAAGCCGATCAAGGTCATATTAAAGTGTTGCGCCACTGTGACCGCTAGCGCTGATGGCGCACCTACTGCAACTACGATGGGAATACGGGCCATCAGCGCCTTTTGCATAATCTCAAAGCTGGCCCGGCCACTGACTAACAACAATGATTGGCGGAGCGTCTCGAGCTGACCGGCCAATAGATACGCACCGATCAGTTTATCGACGGCATTGTGGCGACCAATGTCTTCATAAATTGAGCGGAGATCACCATTGGGGGCAAACAGTGCCGCCGCATGCAAACCGCCAGTGCGGGCAAATAGCTCTTGGGCTTGCCGTAATGCACCATCGAGACCACCCAGAGCCGCAAAACTCACACGCATTGCCGGATCATCGACGAGCGGTGCGCAGCCGCGCAAACGCAACGACTCTAGCGATGCCTTGCCGCAAACACCACACGACGATGACACAAAGAAGAGTCGGCGTACCGCATCGAGATCCACCTCAAGATCAGGTCGCAGAGTAACAACTAGAGTGTTGAAGCGGATGTCGTCATCGATGTCAGTATCTACGCAGTAGCGAACCGTATTGATGTCGTAGCGGTCACGAATGATGCCCTCACTTAAGAGAAAGCCAGTCGCCAGCTCAACATCAGCCCCCGGCGTGCGCATAACTGTCGCCAGGGGCATAGGGTGTACGCCATCGGGCAGCAGCAACCGAATCTCCAGCGGTTCTTCAACTACCACCAGATCTTTTTCCTGTTGCCAGTGCCCGTCGCACACTTTTACAACGGTTCGCCGCTGAATGGTTGCACGGGTGATCATTGATTTTCTACCTTAGCTCTATAACTCGATCACTTGCCCGCTGCCTCGATCTGGTGAATGCTGACGACCGCTTTGTAGGCTGGAACTCCGGCATTTGGATCGCGCCGACGGGCATCGATTAACACATTCCCTTCCGGCCAATGCACCTGCACATTGCCCGGCAGAATCGGCGCACACTTGATCCGCGCCCGCATTTCGCCAACGTCCGAACGTAACACTACCCAATCACCTTCGCGCACGCCTAGCTTCGCCGCATCAGCGGGGTTGATCAACACATCCTCGCGCCGCGCCCCATTGAGTGGATCGCGTTCCGCATGCACGAGCGAATTGAACTGCTTACCGCGCCGCGTCTTGAGCACGAACGTTCCCGGAGGCAGGTAAGTCTGCGGTGGGGTAAGCGGCGTAAAGATTGCTTTGCCATCCGGGGTGGCAAATTGACCATCGCGGCAGAGCAAGCGTCCGCCCCATTGCACGTGATCACCAGCTTTGCGCAAGAATTGAATACCATCGTAATCAGGCACAAGACGGGCTATTTCCGTCCGGATCTGCTGCCCATCGCTAAAGTGGATCAATGGTGCCCGTTCAGGATAGGCGCGTTTGGCAACCTCTAGCAGAATCTCCCATTCACTACGCGCTTCTGCCGGTGGCGGCGTAATGAAAGGTGAGAAGATGATCTCACGCTCGGTAGTGGTTTCGGTGCCACCATCGCGCTGTTCGTAACGCGTCGCCGCTGGCAGCAGAATCACCGTGTCAGCCGGATCAACCAGCATCTGACTAGTCAGCACAATATCCTGATGCACGCGCAACGGCGGCTGGGCCAGTGCAGTTCGAATGTAGGTGGGATCAGGCATTGTATCGAGGAAATTGCCGCCAACTGCGTAGAAGACATCGAGTTGCCCTTCATACGCAGCATCGAGCATCTCCCCACAGCTTAAGCCCTTCCAATCCGGTACCGCAAAGCCCCATTGTTCGCTCAGCCAGCGCGCATGGTCAGTATTGATCGGCTTGCCGCCAGGAAAGGTTGTGGCGGTGCAACCCATCTCGCCACCGCCTTGCACACCGCTATGACCGCGGATCGGCATGACCCCACAGTACTCGCGCCCAATGAAACCACGAGCCAGGGCCAGATTGAGGATGGCCTTGACGTTCTCCACCCCATATTCATGCTGGGTAATCCCCATACTCCACACAAAAACGGCGCTTTTCGCCTGGGCCAACATCTCGGCCAGCGCTAGCATCTCAGCTCGGGTCGAACCGCTTGCCTGTTCTAGATCGGCCCATGATTGCGATGCCAGTACAGACTCTACTTCGGCAAACCCATGAGTATGTGCGGTAATGAAATCGCGGTCAATCCAGTTGCGTTCGATCAAATGCTTCAGGACACCGTTGAGGAAGGCAATATCGCCGCCGGTGTGTATCTGGAAAAAACGGTCAGTGAGGCGGGTACCAAATAGCGCACTCTCAAAGACACTCGGCACCCAGTACCGTTCCAGCCCCGGTTCACGGTAAGGATTGATCACAACAATACGGGTGCCGTGCTGACGAGCATAGTAGAGATACTTGGTCGTCACTGGCTGGTTGTTAGGCGCGTCACTACCGATAAAAATCAAAACATCAGTTCCAATCCAGTCACGGTAACTACAGGTTGATGCGGCGACACCCAGGACTTGCTTCATAGCAGTAGTGCTCGGCGCATGACAGAGCCGTGCGGCGTTATCGACATTGTTTGTGCCGAGGAAACGCGCCACCTTTTGTGCAACGTAGTAGGTCTCATTAGTAATTCCACGCGACGTCAGATAAAACCCAACCCGTCGCGGGTCGGCAGCCCGGAGACGGGAACCAATCTCGTCGAGTGCCTCGTCCCAACTGATCCGACGAAAACCCGCCTCACCGCAACGACGTCGCAGTGGGTATGGGAGTCGACCAAGCATGCGTAGCTCACGGCCGTTCAGTGCGCGCAAAGCGACGACATCTTCTAAACGACGAATATCGAGCGGCGGCATCGTGTTGAGACGCAGCAGATTCAATCGCACCGTGCAGAGATGTACGCCCTTCATTGTGAAATCGCGTAACCCGGCAGTGCCAAGCGCGCAGCCATCACATACGCCTTCGTGTAAAATACGCCATGCTTTACCGAGACTGTCACGATTTTCCCAGGCGGTGCGCACAATCTCCCAATAGTGATTCGGTTTAACCTGACCGAGCCCATTTGGCACCAGGCTGACCCACGTCGCCGGATTCCAGCCCTGTCGTTTCATGCTGCCTCCTCGCACGATGGTTGTATAAGGGATTGCTATTTTTAATTTATTGTACCAGCAAGCGCGAATATGACCCATAGCAAATATGGACCGATATTCAGCACTGTGGTCTCTGCGGCTCCCCTCTAGACAAAAGCCCTCGCTTTCGTGTAGACTAAAAAGAGAGAGACTACTTGCGGTGATCCTTCCCGCAGACGATGAAGATGTTGATCTTCATCGTTGACCTAACACACATACATACCAACACAGTACAGATCGTTATGCAAGCTCAACCCGAACCAATTCTAGTGATCGCCGCCCACGCCGACGATATTGAATTTGCTGCCGCTGGAACGATTGCCAGCTGGGCTGCGGCTGGGCACCCCATTACCTTTTGCATCGTCACCGATGGTTCGGCAGGCTCGAACGAGCCAGGAGCCGATCTGAACGTGTTGGTTGCGCGGCGACAGGCTGAGCAGCGGGCAGCAGCAGCGGTGCTGGGGGTGAAAGATGTGCGTTTCCTCGGCTATCGCGATGGCATCTTGCAACCTACGCTCGAACTACGCCGCGAACTAACGCGCCTCATCCGCGAGGTGCGACCTTTCCGCGTACTCTGCCAGGATCCGACACTGATCTTCGCTGGTAGCACCTACATCAACCATCCCGATCACCGTGCTGCTGGTGAAGCTGCCATCTACGCTGTGTTTCCTAGTGCGGAAACGCGGCCCATCTTCCCGGAATTGCTCGCCGAAGGCTACGAACCGCATAAAGTACGCGAGCTGTATCTGATGTTCCCACCTGCTCCTGATCTCTACCTCGACATCAGCGACCGGATCGAGCAGAAGATCGAAAGTCTGCTCTGCCACCGCTCTCAGCTCGGCCCTGAGGTGGCCAATTGGGTGCGCAAGTGGGACGCTGATAACGGTGCCAAGATCGGCGTCGCCTACGCCGAAGCCTTCCGGGTGATGCGTTTCGTCGATAATTAGCCTCGCGACACTTAAACCACTCTTGACGGGCAGCAGAAAGCTGTTCCCCGGTGGTTTGGTGTACGCGCCGTATAGTTGTTGTTGCCAGTGCCGGTATGGCCGGCTAGAAAGGAACAACCTTGGGCGATTGATCCCTATGAGGTGCACGTGAGTCGGGGCCGCGTGCATCTCGATCATGCCGGATAGCGTATCCGGTGAATAGCCCTGTAGTCGAGTCCGCGCCAGGGTCGGGGCAAGTGCCTACGATGTGGTCTCAAGACTAAACACTTGCTGCGGTGTTGCAGTCGCACGTTGTGCGTTGGAGGCCACGGTTGCGGACCTATCCAGTGAGGTTATATGAGTACCTTAACGAACAATCGCTTACAGGCCCTCAGTGATAACGTCTGGCTGCACTTCTTCCAGATGGGCCACTTTTCCAGTACCAACACGCGACCCACAGTGCTAGTGCGTGGTGAAGGGTCGCGTGTGTGGGATCAAGATGGTCACGAGTACATCGACGGTCTCTCTGGTCTGTTTACAGTTAATGTCGGTTACGGTCGCCGTGAAATTATCGAGGCGATCAGCGCTCAACTAAACGACATCGCTTACGTTAGTCCTTTCAGCTTCCCCAGTGTTCCTCTAATTGACCTGTCGGCACGGCTGGCAACGATCAGCCCAACTGGCCCTCGCTCGCGCGTCTTTCTCACGACTGGCGGTTCAGATGCGGTCGAAACCGCGCTCAAAGTGGCCAAAGCCTATCAGCGTCGTCGTGGCTTTGCCGATCGCACCAAGATTATCGCGCGCCGGGTCAGCTATCACGGCACCTCGATGGGCGCCCTCTCGGTTAATGGCGTTACCTGTATCCGCAACGGCTTTGGCCCGCTAGTACCGGGCGCACGGCACGTTCCACTCCCCTACCGCTATCGCTGCGCGTACTGCGCTCACCACAGCGGTTGTCAGCAGGTCTGCGTTGATGAGGTTGAACGCCTAATCGAATTTGAAGGGCCAGAGACGATTGCCGCAATTATTATGGAACCGGTGCAAAACAGTGGTGGTGCGATCGTCTCGCCGCCGGGCTATTTGCAGCAGATTCGTCAGATCTGCGATCACTATGGGATTGTGATGATCATTGACGAAGTGATCTGCGGCTTTGGCCGGGTGGGTGACTGGTTTGGCTCGACGGCAATGGGCGTGAGCCCAGACATCATTACCTGCGCGAAAGGAATTACTAGCGGTTATGCTCCGCTGGGGGCTGCTATCGTCCGCGACGCGATCGCAGATGTGTTCGTTTCTACCGATGATGACGATAAATTGATGCACGGCATCACCTTTGGGGGACACGCTGCCAGTTGCGCAGCAGCACTTGCCAACCTCGACATTATCGAACGGGAACACCTGCTTGAGCGCAGTCGCGAGATGGGAAACTACTTGATGCGCGAGCTAGAGGCTGCTGTTGGTGATCATCCCAACGTGGGCGAAGTGCGCGGGATGGGTATGTTTATGGCGATCGAATTGGTGCGTGACCGCACCACTCGCGAATCACTGGCCGAAGAGCGCCTGATGGCTTGGCTGAGCGATCAGTTGAAGCAGCGCGGCTTGATCTGTCGCGCCGACGACCGGCTCGAGCCAGTGATCCAGCTCGCTCCACCATTGATCCTGACACGTGAAGAGGCCGATCGCTGTGTGCAGATTGTAGCCGAAGTGATCACGGCCTTGGGCCGTAAGTTAGGCAGTACCCCCACGATGTTTGCACTCAACCTGCCCACCGAGACCCCAGCCATAGCGGCCGACTAAGCTGAGGTGGTAGAGGAATGACCGGTCCGCTACCCTGGACCGGTCCTGTCGACTTGACCCGCTGGCCCATAGCGAGCGGGTCAAGGTTGGGACAGATCTGCATTACTGAAGCTTCGATGCTGCAGAATCAGTTGTACTTGCCGCATCAGGGTTGCAGCATCAGTGAAACCCTGATTCACCTGATACACTATCCCATGCGCGTCGAGCACAACTGTAGCAGGCACCGTCAGGATCCCCAGACGATCAACCAATTGTGGATATTCTAGCGCTAGCACCGTCTCAACTGTTATCTGGTCACCCAGCAGGCTTGCTAGTTGGGCCAGCGCTGGCGCCTGGCGGCTCCGACACTCACGACAACCAGGCATAGCAAACCCAACCACGGCCGGTTTGCCCAGCGGCACAATCCCTGCTAAGAGCGGCGCCGCAGGCAACGATTGCAAGCGTCGCGCCTGCCAAAGGCGTATCCCACCCCAGATGAGCAGGATTGCGCCTGCTATAGCGACTACAATCAGTAAGCGCTCTATCATTGGCTGCCATGCACTTCCATTCACTTGAAGATACCGAGCCGTTGCAGATGGAAGAAGATAAAGCAACCGGCACAAAAGCCAAAGAGGAGATTAATGGTCGCCAGGGTAACCACGAGCAATGTCAGTGCCCAACCCACGAACAGGGCCCCTAACCCCAAAGCCAGGGTTGCGAGAATTAGCACTGCTGCACCTATCGCTTGCGCAAAGCGGTGTGGCGCGGGATCTTCATGATGGAGGTCAGGACGCAGCCATCCCAATGGACGGGCGAGGTCACGATACAGTCGCTGGAAGAGCGCCAGCCGTGGTGAGATGACGCCGAGCGTCATGACGCCGGCCACGAATGCGACCAGCCACGGTTGCTGCACAACGAATGCAAGCAATAAGATCCCACTGATAGCGGCCTGATGAACGCGCAGCGCCGTTCGATCGACAAGGGTGGGCGAACGAGTGATCGATTCTGGAGACATTGTCAACTTCCTTACGTTACTTTTCAAGATAGTGCATTAGTATCTTAAATAAACCAGTCAATTTTGTCAAGATTGATCAAGGTAGCCAACTACATCCTGATAGCAATGCACACCAAACTACTCGGACGACACCCGCAGCGCAGACTGTCAGCTGAAAGGAACCTGCTCTGACGCGACTTACGCGTGTCGTGGAGGTAAAGCGGAGCTGCCCGACCAACCCACTCGTGTCCAACATACATAAGCGAGCTGCGATAAAATGGAGAGGAGAGTAAAACAAGAAAAGCGACGGAGCTTTACTCCGTCGCCGTACTGGTAGCGGCGGCAGGATTCGAACCTGCGACCTTCGGGTTATGAGCCCGACGAGCTGCCACTGCTCCACGCCGCGTCACCGCTTCATACTATAGCAGATCAGGACGAGTATGTCAAGAGGTTTTTCGCTACACGTTGTTGTTGAGCAGGCGGCGACACCTTCCCAGCTCGATCAGATCCGTGAACTGTTTCGAGAATATGCCGCCAGCCTGCCGATCGATCTTGGCTATCAAGGCTTTGCTGCCGAATTGGCAACACTGCCAGGAGTATACGCTCCGCCGCAGGGGCGGCTCTGGCTGGCGCTGGTCAATGGCATCGCCGCCGGTTGTATCGCTTTGCGTCCTCTGACAGGAGACATCTGTGAACTGAAACGGCTTTATGTACGGCCACCATTCCGCAATGATGGCTTAGGCTGGCACCTAGCCAGCCGTCTGATCGCTGAAGCCACTGCAATCGGCTACCAGTTGATGCGTCTTGATACGCTACCATCAATGCAGCAGGCTATCCGGATCTACGAAAGATTAGGTTTTACCCGTTGCGCACCATACTACCCGACTCCTATTGCCGAAACAATCTTTATGGAGCGGCGTCTGATGCCTCAATCAACGCCTACGGCATCTGTCGTCAAAGACAACGAGCCATAGCATTGGTAAGCAAATGCCTTACCACCGCTGCTACAATCACTATCTGATGATTTAACGCACCGACCGATAACCACCTACCACACCGCGCGGCGAAAGCACCAACTGCCAGAGTTGGCTGGCCCGGGCCATAAAACTACCGGCGCTCATCAGCAGGTAGAGGCGCCACATCCGGTAGAAACGTTCTCCATAGCGAGGAGCGAGCTGCGGCCAGGCCTGCTCGAAATTGGCGTGCCAGGCCTTAAGGGTGGTGACGTAGTTCGAGCCAAAGTTATGCCAATCTTCCAGGACAAACAGGCCTTCAAATGCAGCCGTCAGTAACCGCGGTGATGGCAGCATCGAATTTGGGAAGATATAACGCTCAATCCAGGCGTCGCGCCCCTCGTAGGCTACATTCGTGCCGATCGTGTGGAGGAGCAAGAGCCCATTATCGGTCAACAATCGACGCGCGGCTTGCATGAAGGTACGGTAGTTGCGATAACCGACATGCTCAAACATCCCAACCGAGATGATACGGTCAAACTGCCCGCGCGTCTGGCGATAATCTTCGAGACGGATTTCAACCGGCAACCCACGGCATCGCTCTCGTGCTAGCGTTGCCTGCGCTTGCGAGACGGTAATACCTACCACATGCACACCGTAACGCTCAGCCAGATATTGGGCAGTACCACCCCAGCCGCACCCAATATCGAGCACGCGCATCCCTGGTCGCAGATCGAGTTTCCGTGCAATCAAATCGAGCTTCGCTTCTTGCGCTTCGTCGAGCGTGCGCGCGCCATGCTCCCAATAGGCGCAACTGTAGATCATGCGTCGATCGAGCATCGCAGCATATAGATCGTTGCCGATGTCGTAATGACGTTGTCCGATCACAAATGCGCCTCTGCCACGTTGACGATTCATGAAACGACTATCGAGCCAGAGCGGTAGCCTAACCAGCCAACCTGCCCGGACTGGCGCCTGCACACGTAATAGCCGACAAATAAACTCGTCGATCGCTGCGCAATCCCACCAGCCATCCATATATGCTTCGCCCAGCCCTAATGATCCACCTAGCAAGCCGCGTAGATAGAGGCGGTCGTCATGGACCTGAATATCCCAGGGTTGCGATCCGTTAACGGTAATACCAGCAGCATCGAGCAGATTGATGGCGTAACTACGCGCCAGACGGTGTAGAGCTCTCGCTTGTGTTCGCGCTTCGCGAGCAGACGTTGTCAGAGAAGCCAGTTCACGTTCAGGCATACCATACCCCCTTCTGACATGCCATAGAAACCGAGAGAACATGCTTCGCAACCGTCGCTTGCCGCAAATTCACCTACGGTTTTACTTCACTACTTGTCACCCCCTTACAAGAGCGGTATACTGCTTGCAAAGAAAACGATTGCACATGTGCAGGTTTACTATTATGAAACAACCCAATGTTCGATCTCACTTGCCGCACCAGCTAATCCATGATGTTTACGTCCTGCTGGATGACGGCGACCGGCGCGCACTGGCGCATTCCAACCTGACCCCGCTCGAGTTCAACCTACTGCTGCAGCTAGACCTCGAACAGGGTCAGCGGCTGACCGATGTCGGCGCGAAACTGCTCTGTGTCAAGAGCACAATCACCCGGTTGGTCGACCGTCTCGAGCGCGATGGCCTAGTACGGCGCAATCCTGATCCTGATGATCGCCGCGCTCAGCGCCTGATCCTCACCCCGCGCGGCGCTGCAGTGCGAGCTGAAGCGCTGGCCATGCACAATGCTGCAGTCGAACGCCGGATGAACCTGCTCGACGAGCAGGAGCAGGAACAGCTAACCCGGTTGCTCCTGAAGTTGCGTGACGGATTGGCTGCGGATCTGGCCGCCCAGCAAGCCATCGAAGCCGAGTCATAGTCAGTTTTTCACCAGCAGCGCATCTTGACCTACCTTCAAACGGTTTTCTTTATAGTACCGCACCTTTGATGGTAGGCAAGCGTATGAACCTGATTCGACTGGCGTCAGGCTGGCTGGCCGGCATTGCCTTGGCGGGAAATCTGTCCTTACCGTCACATTGGTTTACACTGGCAGCTATCATCGCGGCGCTGCTCATTGCCCGCGACCGATCTCGTGGTCGCTGGCTAACACTGACGACGCTGTGTCTGGCGCTGGGCGGGGTGCGTTATCACCTCGCCCAACCCCTGGTTGGCCCACATCATATCGAACGTTGGGCTAACGCTGGCACCATCACCCTAATCGGACGTGTCGATGAAGAGCCACGCCGTGATGACATTGGTCAGCAGATCGTCATCGCCGCTACCCAGGCCGGCCCCGAACAGCGTCTGGCACCAGCAGAGGGGCGTGTACTGGCCCGAGTGCCACCCTATCCGCCTTACTATCCAGGTGATCGCATCCAGATCAGTGGTCGGCTGACAGTACCCCCCACTGCGCAACGGCCAGGCGAATTTGATTATCGCGCCTACCTGGCCCGGCGCGGTATTTTTGTGCTCTTAAACCGACCCACCACGATCCAACGCATCACTGGCGGTGAGACAGCCTGGGGATTAGCCTACATCAGCCAGTTTCGCGAACATTGCCGCCAGATTGTGTTACGCCTCTTACCTGAACCGCAGGCTGCTCTGGCTATCGGTATCCTGCTTGGCATTCAAGCTGGCTTGCCAGACACAGCCCGCACCGCTTTTGCTACTACTGGTACCTCTCATATTTTGGTCGTCTCAGGGTGGAATTTTACTATTGTTGCGGCCACGTTGGCAGCGCTGGCTGCGCTCTTACGGTTACGATCTTGGCCTGCCTTTTGGATCAGCCTACTCATTATGTGGATCTATGCTGGATTCACCGGTGCTTCCGCCGCCGTTGTGCGCGCAGCGATGATGGCTAGTTTGGCATTGCTGGCACGCACTGCCGAACGGCAGAGTGAACCGTGGCGCTTACTCCTCGCTGCCTGCTGGCTGCTGACGCTGGTCAATCCGCATACACTCTGGGATCTCGGTTTTCAGCTCTCGGCACTGGCTACGGCTAGCTTGTTTGCTTTCGGTAAACCGGTCGAGCACTGGCTGCATAACGTACCCTGGCTGGCGCATCCGCTGCTGGCCGCGGTCCGCGAAGCGCTTACCGCAACACTAGCGGCTCAAGTGCTGACGTTACCACTGATGCTTTACCATTTCGGCAATCTATCGCTGGTTGCCCCGCTAGCTAATATCTTGATCGTTCCCGCTGTGCCGATCGCGATGCTGCTGGGTATGGCAGCACTTATCGGCGGCCTGGTCTGGCTGCCTCTTGGTCAATGGCTGGCCCTGATCGCCTGGTTGCCCCTCAGCTGGATTACCAATGCAGCGCTGGCACTGGCCCAGCCGGCCTGGGCCGCAATTGCGATGCCCAGATTTCCCCTCTGGTTACTGCTAGTTTGCTACACGGTCATTGCGGGATTCTGGTTGTGGCGCCGATCCGATCGAGCGGAACCTGCTCTGTTTGATAGCCCGGATTGAAAAATCTGGTACAGCGACTTTTCACTCTAGGTCTGCACATAAGACGAACACCAAAGCTCAAAGGGACGGTTTTACTCTCCTGTACCATATGTTATGATACAAATGATAATGTTGCTCAGTTAAAGGAATACTCGTATGGCCCAGATAGCCCCTTACGGTAGTTGGCGTTCGCCAATTTCCGCTGCTATGCTCGTCACCAAACAGGTTACGATCGGCTGGCCACAGATCGATGGCACTGACATCTACTGGATTGAAGGGCGACCACAAGAGGACGGGCGTAATGTCCTGGTGCGACGCACCGCTGACGGCACGATCGCTGACGTGACGCCCAAAGGAACAAATGTACGAACATTGGTGCACGAGTACGGTGGCCTTAGCTACGTGGTTGATCAGGGTGAGATCTTCTTCGTTGAATTTAGAGACCAATCGCTCTACCGCCAACGCCCCGGCGAAGCACCAGTTCCCTTGGGAACACCAGCCGGTTTGCGTTTTGCTGAACTGATCGTCGATCGCCAGCGTAACCGTCTGCTCGCGATTGGTGAAGATCATCGCCATACGGGCGAACCGCAGAACTACCTAGTTGCTATTGATCTGACCACTGGTGCTACGACTCCGCTCCTGACCGGTCGTGACTTTGTCGCCGCGCCTCGTCTCAGTCCCGATGGCGCCTGGTTAGCTTGGTTGGCGTGGGATCATCCCAATATGCCCTGGGATGCCGCCGAGCTGTGGCTGGCGCCTGTGTTGGCCGATGGCCGGCTGGGGCCAGCACGCCAATTAGCTGGCGGCCCGGGCGATTCCTGTTTCCAGCCCGAATGGACTACCGACGGGCATCTGTTGGTGGTAGCCGAACGCACCGGTTGGTGGAATCTCTATCGGCTAGATCACACGGGTGTCGCAACACCGCTCTACCCGATTGAGGCCGAATTTGGACAACCGCTCTGGCAACCAAGTATGCGAACGTACCTACCGTTGCCTGACGGACGCATTGTTGCCGCCTTTTGTCAGCACAGTCGCTGGCAGCTCGTTGTCATTGGGCTTGATGGTCAAGTTGAACCAATTGATCTGCCGGTATCAGTTATCACAATTGTTAACGGTGCCGAGCAGCAGGTTGTGTTCGTGGGCAGTTCACCAACGATGCCAACCACACTCTTTCTGCTCGATCTGAGCAATCGCACACTGACACCAATCCGGCGCAGTGGTGATGTGCCAGTCGCGACTGCCTATCTCTCGTTGCCGGAAGTGATTAGCTTCCCCAGCGCTGGTGGACGAACGGCTTATGGTATCTTCTACCCGCCCCACAATCCTGACTTCGTTGCGCCTGCTGGTGAACTCCCGCCCCTGCTGGTGATGATCCACGGTGGTCCGACAGCTGCCTCCTTTCCCACCTTACGCCTCTCGATCCAGTACTGGACGAGCCGCGGCATTGGGGTCCTCGATGTTAACTATGGTGGTAGTACCGGCTTCGGACGCGCGTATCGCGAGTTGCTCGACGGTGCGTGGGGCATTGTTGACGTAGAGGATTGCGTTGCGGGCGCCCAATTTTTGGCTGCTCAGGGCAAGGCCGACCCTAACCGATTACTGATTACAGGTGGCAGCGCTGGTGGATTTACCGTACTGTCTGCGCTGGCTTTTCACCATACCTTCCGCGCCGGCGCCAGCCATTTCGGCGTCGCCGATCTGGCCGCACTGGCCCGCGATACTCACAAGTTTGAGTCGCGCTACCTCGATCGGTTGATCGGTCCCTATCCCGAACGTGCCGATCTCTATCAAGCGCGATCGCCACTCTACCATGCCCACCAGATCAACGCACCGGTCATCTTCTTCCAGGGTCTAGAAGACAAGGTGGTACCACCGGCCCAATCAGAATCAATGTACGAAGCGTTGCGTGCACGCGGTATTCGTACCGAATATGTAACGTTCGCTGGCGAACAGCATGGGTTTCGTAAAGCTGAAAACATTATTACTGCCATCGAACGTGAACTCACCTTCTACGGCGAAGTGCTAGGTTTTACGCCAGCACTGTAACCAAAGTCCAAGAGGCTGGGCATGCGACAGCGTCGCTGTACCCACTGCCAGATGAACTTTTGCTCATCTTGCCTCACTTCATCGTCGCTCTGCTGCGTGCTATACTTAGTTCAGCCAAACTGACAGCGGTGTGGGAGTATGTCCTTGAGCACAGAGCCAGCTGCTATCCTTGAGCATGCAACCGAAATAGTTGCTACCCAACTTGCTGAATTGCGCCAGCTGTATCAGACGGCTTTGCAACAGCAAGAGGGGGTCGTGCAACGTGTGCGCCAGCTGGCACGGCAGCTTGACGAAGCGTTAGTACAAGAGCAGTTCGCCCGCGAACATGGTCTCTCAACCGTCACAGCAGCGGCGCGGGTGAAACAACTGCGTGCCGAGCACGCTGCCGCTGCCGCTGCCGAAGCCGAATTGCGCCGCTCGCTTCGCCAACTCGACCAGCTCATTCGCCAGATCGAAATGAGCAGCACAACCCTGACCCGCAATGTCGAAGGAACAGCCGCTGATCCGTGGGTACAGGCTCTGCGAGCGCAGGTCATTAAGGGCCGCGAAGAAGAACGCCTTCGGCTGGCGCGCGAAGTCCACGACGGCCCGGCGCAGGTGCTAGCCAATGCTCTGATGGGAGTGGAAGTATGCCAAAATCTGCTCCGTGAGCAACAACTCGATCGGCTAGGTTCCATCCTCAGCCAGCTCGGCGATAACGTGCGTGAAGGCCTACGCGAAGTGCGCAGCTTTATCGCTGATCTCCGACCAGGCAAGCTCGAAGAGCAAGGCTTGGCGGCAGCACTGCATGAATACATTCGCCGTTACCGCGACACGGTCAGCAGTCCAGTCACCTTCGAGGCCGAGCCACTCCCACGCCTACCTGCTGAAGCAGAAATTGTTCTCTATCGGATCGTGCAAGAGGCGTTGCAAAATGCTCGTAAGCATGCCCGTGGCGCACCGGTGCGGGTGACACTCTTGGCGCGCGGCGGGCGGTTAGTGCTATCGATCCGTGATGAAGGCCCTGGATTTGACCTTCGCGAAGTGATCCGGCGTACTGGACGCGAGAGTTGGGGATTGACGAGCATGCGTGAACGCGCCGAACTGATCGGCGCCGAGTTGACCGTAACAACCCGGCGTGGCGCTGGCACAGAAGTTCAGGTGACAATGCCACTCCCGGCCTGAGGAAGATGAGGAGTGACTCGTGACAGCACCATCAACATCAAAGATTAAAGTGTTAGTCATTGATGACCATCCTCTTTTCCGCCAGGGGATCCGCTGGAGCCTAGAACACGCTCCTGACATTGAAGTGGTGGGCGAGGCCGAAAATGGCCAAGAGGCAATCAAGTTGACTGAGCGCCTGTTCCCCGATGTCGTCCTCGTAGATATCAATTTACCGGGGTTGAATGGGCTTGAAGTGGCACGCGTTATCAAACGGCGTGAGCCGCGCACCGGCATTATTGTGCTGAGTGTGTACGAAGACGATGATCAATTATTTCAGGCGATCAAAGTTGGTGCTGCCGCCTTTACCTCCAAAGACATTAGCCCCGACGAACTGGTGCAAATGATCCGTGAAGTAGCGCGTGGACGATACCTGATCAACGATGCAGTAATGGCCCGACCCAACGTCGCTGCTCGTGTACTCCACCAGTTCCGCGAACTGGCTGCTACCGATGAAGAAAACGGCGCGCAGCTGTTTGCCCCTCTCACTTCACGCGAAATAGAGATCCTCGACTGTATTGCCCGTGGGCTCTCTAACAAAGAGATCGCTAGTGAACTGAGCATTAGTGGTCAGACGGTTAAAAACCATATCACGTCAATCCTCTCGAAATTACAGGTGAATGACCGCACGATGGCAGTCATTGTTGCAATCAAAAAGGGCTGGATCAAGATGGGCTATTCTCAGCCATCCGATGGATAGATCTTCGCAGCCGATGATCACGATGCTGCAGCCTATTGCACTATGCCGGCATCAGTGCAGCTGAGTTAAAACTGACACACTGAATTGGCGATCGGAAGTAGACTGCAGCCTAACATATGCATGGCGCTCCATATCCTCGCTAAGTAGCACAGGCCGAATTGTGGCCCAGACAACGAGTATGCCGTCCACACCAACGGGCTGTACCTCTACTCTGCCGTTCCGCTAACCGCCTCTATCGCTGTAGCTGACCACAAAAGTGCACGTAGATAGCTACCTTTGCACGCGCTGATGACCTCGATCAAACCCGCAACGCCGCAGCCACGACTCGATCCAGCCGCACCGTATCGCGGGCAGTCACCATGTTGTCAAACTCTAGGCGGGGCAAACAATCAATCACAAGCTGGGCCGCGGCATCAACCAGATGCTGAGCAACCGCGGCAATGTCTGGCGCACTATCTGCCGACACTGTTCAGCCTGTTGATCGCACCAGAGCCTGTAGCGGCTCATGATCCCCGCGGCGGCACCACACAGCCGCGCCGCCTGATTCCGATCGCTATCGAGAGCAAGATACGCCAAGACCGAACAAAATGGGCAGCAGCTCTTCGGGATAATACACCTCAAATGCTGCTTGGCAGGCAGCGTGCAAATGCATTCGTGCCCGATGATAGTGATTCGCAGCCAGAGTCCAAAAATCCTGTCAACACCATAGGCTGACATGTCCGTACCGAATGCCCATCTCGCTGATAATCTGCACAGCAATCGCGAGATGAGGCTCTGACGCTGCCAACGCTCCTTCGGTAATGTCGATCATAGCGCGGCGCAGGTGTGTTTCCCATAATGCCATAGCATCGCCATTCTCGGCTAGTTCGGATACGAGCGCAGTCAGCAACCGTCGCGCTGGCAACAGATCGCCGCGTGAGCGTAATACCTCAGCGAGATCGCTGCGATAACGATAGGACATGATGCGATCGCTAGCAGCCATAGCCAGATCGACCGCTTCCTGCAAGTATTGCCAAGCGTGGGGAAAGCGTCCGTGCATGCGGTACGCTATGCCCAATTGGTTGACTCCATAAGCCAAAATTGCAGATGCACTTATCTGACGCGCGATCGTAAGCGCCTCGGTCAATATAGCTTCGCAGCACACAAAATTGGCCAGGATAGCGATTGAGCGTCCCCAAATATACCAACCCCTTGCGCGACATCGACCAGACTGCCGGCCTGATGTGCCAGAGCAATACCCTGTTCAAGATAAGCGGTGGCCCGAATCGATCCCTGCTGCGAAGTGATATACCCGACCGTTACCAGGGCACGACTGAGAAGCGTCGTTGGGATAGCACTCACTGCAGCCGACGTGAGCAGCGGTTCGATCAGTCATCCTTCGCTGACGCGGCGCCGCCTCAGCCAGTAGAGCCGCAACGCCGCCGTGATCCGCGATGCTAGTACGCCGCCATCAGTCGCCAGCGACCAACAGATCGCCACACACAGGTTGGGCAGGTTGTCGTTGATCTGGGCAAGGGTTGAGGAAGCGGCTGCCCCTTCCAGTAACCGACCAGCAGTCTCGGCCAACCCGGCATAGTAATTGGCGTGACGGGCATAAACCTCGGCTACATCAGCATGGGTCTGCAATCGGGTACCAGCGTACACCCGGATCGCGTCTAGTAAGCGTCTTCGTAGGCGCAGGCAAGGCTCAGGGGTAGTGATGCGGCCTGGTCAGGGTAGCGATCGAAATACGGTGTCTTCGTAAGTGTAGGCCAGGCAGCAGCAAGTCCAAGCGTCTGTTGCCTGGCCGAACTGCTCCGTCTTTACGCCGTCTTGCGGGTCTTGCCGCTGGACTTACGCGATGAGGCCGACGATTTCTCCGCGGCAGGAGTGGGCGCGGGCCCGGCTGCAACCGCTACACCAGCTTGCGCCTCGTCGAGCGAATTGGCAATGTAATCACATTTAGGGTAGCGTGAGCACCCATAGAATGGACGGCCAAACTTGCCGCGCCGTCGCAATAACTCGCCTTCGTTACACTTCGGACATGGTACGCCGGTTGGTTCTGGCAGTGGTGCTGGTTTGCCGTCCCGCCCGAGCCGACGAGTATTGGTACATTCGGGATAGCCCGAACAGCCGAGGAAGGGACCGAAGCGACTCTTCTTAATGACCATTGGCCGCCCGCAGAGATTACACAAGACATCACTCGTTTCGGGAGCGCTGGCCTTCTCGAGCACAATCTGACCATTCTCGTCGCGGTGAAAATCGCTGGTAAAATCGCATGAATCTTCGTCATTATCACGATTGTAGCGCGAACAGGCCAGAAATTCACCGTTGCGACCAAACTTGATCACCAATTTACCTTGCCCACACTTTGGGCAATCAAGATCGGTTGTAATCTCTTCGCGCTTCACGTTGCGCATCTGACGCTGAGCCGTCTCGAGCGTCGAACGGAAGGGGCCATAAAATTCACGTAGCACCGGCACCCATTGCTTTGCCCCTTCGGCGATATCATCCAGTTGTTGTTCGAGCGCCGAAGTGAAATCATAATCTACGATGTTGCCGAAATGCTCGACCAGCAAATCGGTCACTACACGCCCGAGCGTTGTCGGCACCAGTTTCTTGTCAACCATTTCGACATATTCGCGTTCCTGGATCGTTGAGAGAATGGTGGCATAAGTGCTTGGCCGCCCAATGCCTAAACGCTCAAGCTCTTTGACCAAACTAGCCTCGGTGTAGCGTGGTGGTGGTTCAGTAAAGTGCTGCACCGGCAACAACTCGACTAATTGTAGATCTTCACCTTCTGCCAGAGGTGGCAAGCGCCGTTCACTATCCTCATCCTCTTCGCCTTCATCGAGGCTCACGTTATAGACAGCCAGAAAGCCGGGGAACTTCAGCACTGAACCAGTAGCACGGAAAAGATACAGCGGCACTTCTGTCGCCACTGGCCGAGCAGCAATATCAACCGTCGTGCTATCAAACACAGCCGGCACCATCTGAGAAGCGATAAATCGCTTCCAGATCAGGTCATAGAGCTGCCAGAGATCGGGGGGCAGCCGTTTGAGCAGTTGCTCTGGGACACGCGCACTACTCGTGGGCCGGATCGCCTCGTGCGCCTCCTGCGCGCCTTTCGCTTTGGTTTTGTAGACTGGTGGCTGGTCAGGGAGATATTCCGCGCCAAATCGAGCAGCGATCACGTCGCGAGCCTCGGCTTGCGCTTCTGCAGCTACCTGCACGCTATCAGTGCGCATATAGGTAATTAGACCAACCGCTCCCTCGTCACCACCAATATCAACCCCTTCATACAGACGCTGCGCCAAGGTCATCGTTTTCTTGGCACTGAACCCTAACTTGCGCGCCGCTTCCTGTTGCAGGGTACTAGTGGTAAACGGCGGAGCGGGGTTGCGTCGCTTATCGCGTCGCGTTACCCGCACCACTTTGTAGCTCGCCCCTTGCAGATCAGCAACAATCGCTTCGGCCTGCTCGCGGCGTTCAATCGAGAACTTCTCGAGCTTCTTGCCGTCACGCTCGACCAGCGTCGCGCGGAACAGGTCACGCGGCGCAATGCCCGCCGCTTTCAACAAATCGGCTTCAATCGTCCAATACTCTTGCGGCTTAAAGTTCTCAATCTCGCGCTCACGCTCAACAATCAACCGCACCGCCACCGACTGCACCCGGCCGGCACTCAGCCCCCGTTTGACCTTATCCCACAGTAACGGGCTGAGCTGATACCCGACCAGCCGATCAAGCACTCGTCGTGCTTGTTGGGCATCAACCAGATTCTGGTTGATCTGGCGCGGCTGCTGCAACGCCTGTTGGACTGCATTGCGGGTGATCTCTTGAAACACCACGCGGTACACTGGCGTCTTCTTTGGCGGCTTCACCGCCTGAGTAATATGCCAGGCAATCGCCTCCCCTTCGCGATCTGGGTCCGTCGCCAGATAGATCGCATCGGCGTTACGCACCGCCTGGCTCAGTTCACTAACCACTTTCGGCTTAACAATCTCGTAAGAAGGGGCAAAATCGTGCTCGATATCGATCGCCAGCCCGTTCTTAGGCAAATCGCGCACATGACCCATGCTCGAGGTAACTTTGTAGTCTTTACCTAGATATTTTTGAATCGTCCGCGCCTTGGCCGGCGACTCAACGATCACAACTTTTTCGCCCATGCCTAAATTCCATTATGTAAAATGTTTACCAATTGACGTTCATTTATAACTATCGTCATCGCAATATACGTGGCGCTGGCTTGCTTGTCAAGAGCGATCGTTCCCGGTTTGCGCATTAGGATTGTCTCCAGCACCATATGACAGGTTATTGAACTGTAACTCGCCTGCCTACGATGAACTATTGACAAGTGGCATAGATCAGATACCCTGTGGTTAAAACCATTCCATACTTCACCTGGCACTTGTTTATTGATTGCGCCCGTTTTTTCCTCGATTTCCTGATATACTAACGGTATCGAGGACTAAAGACGGGCTGCCGGTAAGGAGTTTGCCATGGCTTCAGAAACGCACGCGACAGCGCCGCGCGTCCCGTTATTCGATATGTTCGCGCCCGCGACCTACGAAGAATGGCGGGCAGCGGCCGAGCAGACGCTCAAGGGCGCGCCATTTGAGAAGCGCCTGATCACTGCAACTTACGAACAGATTGCCCTGCAACCGATCTACAATGCTGCTGATATCGTCGATCTCCCCCATCTGAACTCATTGCCCGGCATTGCGCCCTTTGTGCGGGATACCCGCGTGCTCGGACCACTACTGGAACGCTGGCAGGTTGCGCAGGAGTTGCCTTACCCGACAGCTACCGAAGTCAATCAGGCTGCCCAGGCTGATCTGCCTCGTGGCCTAACGACGCTGAATCTCCCACTTGATCAGGCTACCCTCTATGGCCTTGATCCCGACTCGGCATCGCCAATGCAGGTAGGTGCCGGCGGCCTGTCGCTAGCAACACTGGCCGACGCGCACCGTTTGCTCGACCAGATCAATCTAGGTCAGGTCTCGTTGCTTGTCAACGCGGGTGCACAACCGCTGCCAGTAGCCGCGCTGTTGCTGACTGCTGCTACCGATCATGGCACCACTCTTGATCAGATCCGGGGCTGTCTGGGCGCTGACCCGCTCGGGACCCTCGCTGCCAGTGGCGCTTTACCCGCTTCGCTGGATCGTTGTTACGACTTGTTAGCCGAATGGACGCGCTGGGCAATAACTCACGCCCCCCGCCTGCGCACCATCATCGTTAGCACTAACGTTTACCACAACAGTGGCGGCCACATCGTGCAAGAGCTTGGTTGCGCGCTGGCAACCGGCGTGGCATACCTACGTGCAATGCAAGAACGTGGTCTGAGTGTCAACGACGTTGCACCACGCATGCAATTTGTCTGTTCGGTGGGATCACAGTTCTTCCTTGAGGTAGCGCGCCTACGCGCAGCTCGTATGCTGTGGGCGCGTATCGTAGCCGCCTTCGACGGAAATGAAGCCGCGCAACAGATGCATCTCCATGTGCGGACTTCGGCATGGACGAAGACACGCTACGATGTATACAACAATATGCTGCGCGCCACCGGCGAAGCAATGGCGGCGGTGATGGGCGGTGCGCAGAGCATTCATATCAGTCATTTCGATGAAGCTTGGGGCCTGCCTGATGAATTCTCGCGCCGGATCGCACGTAACCTACACATTATCTTGCAAGAAGAGTGCAATTTCTTCCGTCTGATCGATCCTCCAGGCGGATCATGGGCGATTGAAAAGCTGACCGACGAGATTGCAGCAAAAGCCTGGGCCTTCTTCCAAGAGATCGAGCGCCAGGGCGGTATGGCAGCTGCATTACAAGCCGGAATGCCGCAAACAGTGATTGCTGCTACGCGTACCGAGCGCTTTAGCGCTATCGCTCACCGTCGCGAGGTGATCGTCGGCGTCAATATGTATCCCAATTTAGCGGAGAAGTTGCCAGAAATACGCCAGATCGATCATGTGCAGTTGCACGCAGCCCGCGCAGTCGATTTACGCCACGCGCGCGAAATGCGCTCGGAGGCAGACTGTCACACTACCCTGCTTGAACTGGCGCAACAGCGCACCGTTGCCGCAACTATGGCTGCTGTACGCGCCGGAGCAACGCTTGGCGAGTTGAGCTGCGCCCTAGCGGCGGCCGATAGTGCTGCCCCACAAGTTACACCATTGCCGGCCCATCGCGCTGCCGAGCAGTTTGAAGCACTGCGCGCCGCTGCCGATGCTTATACTGCTCGCACCGGTCACCGCCCGGCAGTCTTTCTCGCCAATATGGGGCCGCTTAGCCAGCACAAGGCACGTGCCGACTTTGCGACTGGCTTTTTTACTGCCGGCGGCTTTGCCGTCATTAGTAACGATGGTTTCGCAACCCCTGCTGAAGCTGCGGCTGCCGCGCTGGCCTCCGGCGCCGAGATCGTAACCATCTGCTCAACCGATGAGACTTATCCCGATATTGTGCCGACGTTGACCCACGATATCAAGACGCAACGGCCTGAGGTCACGGTCATTCTAGCCGGCTATCCAACCGATCTAATCGACATGTATCGCGCTGCCGGGGTTGATGAGTTCATCCACCTGCGCGCTAACTGCTATGAAACGCTAGCCCGGCTGCAACGCTTGAAAGGAGTAACTGAGTGAAGAACCCCGATTTCACCACCCTGTCGTACCGCAATGAGTGGCCCACGCCCGATCTGGCGCAGTGGCAGACCCAGGCCGAACGAGAGGCCGGTAAGCCACTGCCCGAGCTGGTCTGGCACACCTTGGAACAGATCGACGTGCGCCCGCTCTACACGGCTGCCGATCTGGCCGGACTCGAGCATCTCGGCTTTACTGCCGGTATTCCGCCGTATTTGCGCGGTCCATACCCTACCATGTACGTCACCCAACCATGGACGATCCGTCAGTATGCCGGCTTCTCAACTGCCGAGGCTAGCAATGCCTTCTATCGGCGTAACCTGGCTGCCGGCCAAAAGGGGTTGTCGGTCGCGTTCGATCTGGCCACTCACCGTGGCTACGACTCTGACCATCCCCGAGTTGTGGGCGATGTCGGTAAGGCAGGCGTCGCCATCGACTCGGTGCTCGATATGAAGATCCTGTTCGACGGCATCCCGCTCGATCAGATGTCGGTCTCGATGACGATGAACGGAGCGGTGATCCCGATCATGGCCTTCTATATTGTCGCCGCCGAAGAACAGGGGGTGAGTCCAGAGAAACTAACCGGTACCATTCAGAACGACATCTTGAAAGAGTACATGGTGCGCAATACCTACATCTACCCACCAGAGCCATCTATGCGCATTATTGCCGATATTTTCGCTTATACCGCCCGCCATATGCCCAAATTCAACAGCATCAGTATTTCGGGCTACCATATGCAAGAAGCTGGTGCTACCGCCGATCTCGAACTGGCATATACCTTAGCTGACGGCCTCGAGTATGTGCGTGCCGGTTTGAAAGCAGGGCTAGCAATCGATGCTTTCGCGCCGCGCCTCTCGTTCTTCTGGGCGATCGGTATGAACTACTTCATGGAGATCGCCAAGATGCGCGCTGCCCGTCTGCTCTGGGCCAAAATTATCAAGCAGTTTAATCCACAAGATCCACGCTCAATGGCGCTGCGTACCCATTGCCAGACTTCGGGCTGGAGCTTAACCGAGCAAGATCCATTCAACAATGTTGCCCGTACTTGTATCGAGGCGATGGCAGCTGCGCTTGGTCATACGCAGTCGTTGCATACCAATTCGCTTGACGAGGCTATTGCCCTGCCTACCGATTTCTCGGCGCGCATTGCCCGCAATACGCAGTTGTACCTGCAAGAAGAGACCGGGATCTGCAAGATTATTGATCCGTGGGGCGGTTCGTACTACCTCGAATGGCTGACCGATGCCCTGGCCCGGCGTGCCTGGGCCCATATCGAAGAGGTCGAAGCGTTGGGTGGGATGGCCAAAGCAATTGAAACCGGTCTGCCCAAACTACGCATCGAAGAAGCGGCGGCCCGCCGTCAGGCCCATATCGACTCGGGACGCGAGACGATTGTCGGCGTCAATAAGTACCGGCTTGATTACGAGGCGCCGATCGAAATTCTGGAAGTCGATAACACTGCTGTGCGCCAGAAGCAGATTGAGCGCTTGCAAAAGCTGCGTGCCGAGCGCGATGAGGCACGTGTCCAGGCAACCCTGAACGAGCTGACTCGCGTAGCAGCCACCGGCGAAGGCAACCTGCTGGCTGCGGCTATCGAAGCAGCACGGGCACGGGCAACGCTCGGTGAAATTTCGTTGGCGATGGAAAAGGTCTTCGGCCGCTTCAAAGCTGAAATTCGCTCGGTATCGGGAGTGTACGGCAGCGAATACAGTGACGCCGAACAAATCCAGCACGTGCGCGCGTTGGCTGATGCCTTTGCCGCTTTGGAAGGCCGTCGACCCCGTATCTTGGTAGCCAAGATCGGCCAGGACGGTCACGACCGCGGTGCGAAGGTGGTGGCAACCGCGTTCGCCGACCTCGGTTTCGATGTTGATATCGGCCCGCTTTTCCAGACGCCGGAAGAAGTGGCGCGTCAGGCCGTCGAGAACGATGTCCACGTAGTCGGAATCAGTTCACTGGCTGGTGGTCACAAGACTTTGTTGCCACAACTGGTGGAAGAATTGCGCAAGTTGGGCCGCGAAGACATTATGGTTGTGATCGGTGGCATCATTCCACCGCAGGATTACGACTTCCTGCGCGCGCATGGCGCGGCGCTCATCTTCGGCCCCGGAACCATCATCCCGGTCGCCGCAGAAAAATTGCTACGGGAACTGCAACGACGCTTGCACGGCGACAGTGTGGCGGCCCCAGCATTGTGACGGGCTGGCGCATCACCTCAGCGTGGATACCAGGCCTGCGCTGGTTACAACACTAACCAGTCCTGTTCTCACTAGTGAGAGCAGGACTGGGGTAAAAGCGAAACACATCGGAACAAGGTAGCAATCGTAGAGACCTGTGTATGACCAACGAGCATTCAACCACCGACGACATGCCCTTTGCACTGTCGGTGCTGGCCGGAATTGCTAGCCGCCACGACGGCCTCCCTGGCAATACGACTGCTCCAGCTGCGCCACCTACCGGCCCGCGCCGCCGCCAGCTCACGATCGAGGAGTATGTTGATGGTGTGCGCAACGGCGATCGCGCGATCTTGGCTCGCGCCATCACTCTGATCGAGAGCAATGCTGCGCCTCACATTGCCCAGGCGCAAGAGGTACTACGCGCCCTGCTGCCTTTCACCGGTGGCGCAATGCGCGTCGGGATTACCGGTGTGCCTGGTGTTGGCAAGAGCACTTTTATCGAAGCACTCGGCACTATGCTTTGTGAACAAGGGCATCGTGTCGCCGTCCTAGCGATCGACCCTTCCAGCAGCATTTCGCGCGGCAGCATCCTCGGCGATAAGACCCGTATGGAACAGCTTGCACGCCATCCTAACGCCTACATCAGGCCTTCACCGTCGGGCGGTAGTCTGGGTGGCGTAGCCCGTAAAACACGCGAGACGCTATTGCTCTGCGAAGCTGCCGGGTTCGACATTGTCCTGATCGAAACGGTCGGTGTCGGTCAGAGCGAAACCGCTGTGCGCGGTATGGTAGACTTCTTTTTGCTCTTGATGCTGGCCGGCGCTGGTGATGAACTGCAAGGAATCAAGAAGGGAGTGATCGAGTTGGCCGATGCGCTGGTCATCACTAAAGCCGATGGCGACAACAAAGCACGAGCTTTAGCTGCACAAGCTGAGTATCGCCACGCTCTCCGTTACCTCGCACCGGCCACACCGGGTTGGAAACCGCCAGTACGTACCTGCTCAGCACTAACTGGCGATGGCATCGCAGAAGTTTGGCACGAAATCGAACGCTTTCGTACTACCACCACTGCCAGCGGCGTATTTACCGCGCGGCGTCGCGAGCAAGCTCGTGATTGGCTCTACAGCCTGATCGACGAGCAATTGCGCACCCTCTTCTTTGCACACCCAGCAGTACGCGCACGATTGCCAGCGATCGAGCAGGAGGTAGTAGCAGGAAATTTGCCCGTGGTCAGCGCGGTGCAACAGTTGCTAGCAGCCTTGAGCGAAACGTCATAGGAAGCTGTGCCTGCGGTCGCGCTGGTGAGGGATGCCACAATTGCTGGCAGCCTTGAGCGAAGTGGAACTGCGCCAAGAGCCACGTCGTCAAGCATCATCGCGCAGAATGTAGCCTACGCTGCGCACGGTATGGATCAGGCGTGGCTCGCCATTGGCCTCGAGTTTTTGGCGCAGATAGCGCACGTAGACCTCGATGATATTGCTCTCACCGCCAAAATCATAGTTCCAGACCCGATTGTAGATGATATCGCGGGTCAAGACTTGATTTGGATGGCACATAAAGAGTTCGAGCAGATCGTACTCTTTGGCTGTCAGTTCTACTCGCCGCTCGCCTACGCGCAACTCCCGGGAACGGGTATCGAGTGTCAGGTTTGCAAACCGTAACACATCCTGATTTTGGCTTGCCTGTTGGCGGCGTAACTGTGCGCGAATCCGTGCCAGCAACTCTTCAAAGGCAAACGGCTTGACCAAATAATCATCAGCGCCAGCTTCTAGACCAGCCACACGATCGCGTACTGCATCGCGCGCCGTCAGCATGATGATGGGAATGCTCGAATCGACGCGCAGCCGACGAGCGACTTCTAAGCCATCGATTTCCGGCAGCATCAAATCGAGCACGATTAGATCGTAGTTACCAGTAGACGCCATCTCAAGCCCTTGCGCGCCGTCGAAGGCTACGTCTACCCGATAACCTTCCAGACTGAGGCCGCGTCGCAGGTACGATGCAATTTCGGTTTCGTCTTCAATAATTAAAATGCGCGCCATACCTGTAGTATACGAACTGGCTCCTTTCTCGTCAATAATAATATTGGCGCGTCCCCCTCATTAATGCGGTTCAGTATCAAGTTCATTCAAAAAGTCTTCAGGATGCTGGCGAATCTCCAAACTACGCTGCTCGATCTCGCGCCGAAACTCACGGCGCAAACGGGCCGCCATCCAACGCCGCCGCTGTTCGGCAGTTTCAATCCGCACTGGTGGTACTGGGCATGGCCGAAAGTTTTCATCGACCGCCACCATTGTGAAATAACAGGTCATTACGTGGCGCTGCGTGCGTGCGGTAATATTTTCCGCTACCACTCGGATCCCTACTTCCATTGAAGTGTTGCCAGTATAGTTGATCGATGCCAGAAATGTGACTAGTTCACCCACGTGAATACGGGCGCGAAAGATGACCTGATCTACCGAAACTGTGACGACATACCGGCCCGAATAACGTGAGGCACAAGCGAAGGCTACCTGATCGAGCAACTTTAAGATGTGCCCACCATGGACATTCCCAGCAAAATTCGCCATATCAGGCGTCATCAAGACGGTCATTTGCAGTGTGCGAAACTGCTCAGACTGATTCGTTCCTCCGTTCGCTTCCATAGACCACCCCGCGCGCTGGACATTGAGTAAGATGCTGCTTTATCAAGTATACCTACAAGAGATACGCGTCGATGGCTGATCGAAGCGTAAGAGGTAGTAGCGCCAAAGTCCTGCGTTGAGAGTGTGCGTCTGAGCAATACAACCGCGGATCGCAGCAATCTGGAGAGCCGATTGCAGACGTAAGGCGTGCAATACCAGCGCCGCCGGCAAGGTCAATTGCGCAAAATGGCCAAGGAAGCGGAGTGATGGCCCTGCGCTAAGCGTTAGATCAGTGCACAGATTCAGGCGCAGCCCAACCTTCCCGGCTAGGGCAATCAATTCGTCTACCGTGACGAGATCGGGCATCGCCCATGGGCGTAACCAGGCCCGTAACGCATCCCGTTCTGTAGGTTGGAGATCAGGGCGGGCAGCAAAACGGTCAGCGACTACTAATCTACCGCCTGGACGCAGCAGCCGAGCGATTTCAGCCAGCAACGCCAACTTATCAGACGCATGACAGAGGCTCTCTAGCATCCACACAACATCACAGCTCGCGTCGCGCAGCGGTGCCGCCGCGTAGTCAGCACAGAGAAACGCTGCTCGTCCCCCCCGACGGGCACGTTTGGCCTGCTCGGGCACTAGTGTGAGACCGATCACCGTTCCCTGATGGCGAGCGGCGATATAATTGGCACTCGCCCCCGCACCACAACCGGCATCGAGTAGGCACTCACCAGGAGTAAGATCCGCCGCAGCTAGCAATGTCTCATCAATCGAATGCAACGCCGCACGATGCGTGCGCGCCTGATGCCATAGACCGGCATGCATTGCCTGTGACCCGCGCAGGATCCCGAGGACACGAAACATCCAGTCAGTCTGGCGATAGAACGCACGCACGGCGTGATGATGTTCTGACATCATTACAGATAGGCCCAGATTCGTACTGTTGAGTCGAAGCTGCCACTGGCTAGCGCATTGCCGGCAGGTGCAAATGCTACCGAGGTGACACTTTCGTTATGACCGTTCAATTCCCACTTTACAGCGCCATTGCGCACCTGCCAGAGGCGCACAATGCGGCCATAATGAGCACTGGCCAGATAGCGGTTATCAGGACTAAACGCTAGACTGAAGCACGCACCTGATGGCGTCGCTAACGTTTGGAGCAGTTGACCATCGGCAACGCGCCAGATCACAATCATCCCACTGCCATCAGCACTCGCAGCTAGTGTTCCGTCAGGACTAAACGCTACGCTAAAGATGGCATCGCTGTGGACCTGCATAGTATACACCAGCGACCAGTCTTGCGTTCGCCAGAGGCGTACCACCCGATCGTGACCGGCAGAAAGAAGCAGGCAACCATCTGGACTGAAAGCCACACTATTAATTACCCCCATATGACCAGCCAGGGTTGTGTGCAGCCTGCCATCATCAGCGTTCCACAAATAAACAACTGGTTCCCAGCCACCAGTAGCGATCAAATGCCCCCGTGGCTGAAAGGCGATGCTAAAACATGCACCAAGGTTTCGGTCATGGCCAAGCTCAAACCGCATCGTACCATCGGCCACTCGCCAGACCCGAGCCCCATGGTAACGTCCAGCAGCCGCCACCAAGTGACTATCAGGGCTGAAAGCTACAGCGTTGATCTCGCCAATATTGCCGCTGATCACCCGTTGCAACTGACCATCAGGCCAACGCCAAAGACGCAACATACCATCCCACGACCCAGTCGCTAACCATTGTTGATCAGGACTAAACGCAACGCTGTTAACCCAGCTTTGCACAACCAGAATCTGGCGCAGCAACGGTCGCTGTAACGCCAAAGAGTCAATTGGTCGTTCGAGCCGAAAAAGGCGGTGATGTGCTGCCAGTAAATGCCGATCAGGGCGTAAAGACAACCACTTTGGTTGGCGCAATTGGCGTCCTGCCAGCACGCCATACTCGCTATCGCGCAGCTCTGGCGCGATCAATACTTCTAGCGTCATGGCATCGACGGTGAGCAAACCAGCCTGAAATAGCAGCCGTAAATCGGCACGCAACAACAAGGCGTTGTGCGGTTCGGTCGGCCCTTGCGGATCAATCAGGGCAGGGTGGAGCACGGTGCTAACTTGGCAACCGCTAATCGCGCAGGCGCCATCGTAGTATACCAACAGCTTTTGTCTCAAGGCTTCCAGCGCCGACAAAGCAGGGGCGGCGGGCGAACTAAAAGCGATGTTCGGAGAAGAACGCTGCTGCATTATTGTACCTGGTCGTTGTAACACAAAACACCCACGTTCATACGACACTTATACAGTACAGGTACAATCTAAACGTTGCCTGTGCAGCTACGTCTGGTTAGATAACAGTTCTTTCACGGCGTAATAGGACGATCGATCGGGCATCGGTTCGGGTAGCCAAGTTGTACCAGCATGCCTCACCGGCAACACGCACAGCAGCGCGGCAACACCACCTCTTGCAGCTCTAGGGGCTCAACCAAGATCGAATTGCCACCAGATCAGCAGGCGTATTCAGATTGATCAACGATCGAGCCTGGGGATCGTAGCGTTGCCAGAGTTCAGGGCCGGGATCAACCCAGGCGAGTGTCAGTAGCGCGGCCTGTAAGCGACGTTCTCCTCGTTCGAAAATGCGACGCAGCGGTATCAGCGCACTCCGGCGGTAGACTGCCAGCAACGGTTGTGGATGATCAGGTTGACCAGGTGGCGTCGGGGCTAACACATCGCCAGCGAACGGCCAGCGCGCCAGGGCAGCAAGCAAAGACGGTTCAATCAGCGGCATATCGGCAGCAATAACCAACGCCGCCGACGTCTGCATAGCCTGCAAACCGCTAATCAAACCACCCAGTGCTCCGCTCCCTGGCTGCTCATCACGAACCAACCGTGCCGACACATTCGGCCATGCCTCGGAATCATTGAGGACAACGATCGTCTCGACACATAGTGGCTGCAGCAGGCTCACTGCATGCTCGAGCAAACACGGCCCCTGATCGCCCCATAGTCGCAGCCGTCGTTTATCAGTACCGAAGCGACGGCTACGACCACCGGCAATAACTATCCCGCTCAGCATCATCTGCTCAGCCACCGTTGCCACAAGCGGATGAAATCAGGAGTAAGAATTACGAACCGACCTTGCCGAGCGAGGCGAGGAACTCGGCATTACTCTTTGTCTTGGCCATCCGGGTCAGCATCAATTCAGCACCCTCATTCTCGCCAAGCATACTAACCATCCGGCGCAGCATCCAGCTCTGCCGCAACGTCACCGGATCTAGCAACAGATCCTCGCGGCGTGTTCCCGAACGCTGAATATCAACCGCGGGGAAGATGCGCTTCTCGGCCAGCTTCCGGTCGAGGTGGAGCTCCATATTCCCGGTGCCTTTAAACTCTTCGTAGATCACATCGTCCATACGCGAGCCGGTATCGACCAGACAGGTGGCAATAATCGTCAATGAACCACCGTCTTCGATATTGCGCGCCGACCCAAAAAACCGCTTCGGCGGGTAGAGCGCAGCCGGATCAACACCGCCAGAGAGTGTGCGACCGCTTGGCGGCATAGCAATGTTGTAAGCACGGGTCAGCCGCGTGAGCGAGTCCATCAAAATCACCACATGGCGACCGTGCTCAACTTGACGCTTCGCCTTTTCCAGCACCAGTTCTGCCACTTTAATATGCTGCTCAACCGGTTCATCGAAGGTAGCTGCGACCACTTCTCCCTGCACCGAGCGGCGCATATCTGTTACTTCTTCTGGACGCTCACCAATCAAGAGCACAATCAACTGAATATCGGGGGCGTTGGTTGTTACCCCATTTGCAATCGCCTTGAGCAACATCGTCTTGCCAGCTTTGGGTGGAGCGACAATCAACCCACGCTGACCACGACCAATCGGAGCAATCACATCGACGATGCGCGTTGGTAAAATATTCGGCTCGGTTGAGAGAACAATCTGGACATTGGGATGAATGGGGGTCAACTGTTCAAATTGTGGTCGCTTCTGAGCGGCTTCGGCTGGCAAACCATTAATGCGTTCAACGTAGAGCAGAGACGGATAACGTTCCACCTCTTTAGGCGGACGAACACGCCCTTCGATCATATCGCCAGTGCGCAGATTAAAGCGACGAATCTGCGACTGAGCCACATACACATCATCATTACTGGGGCTGAGTCGAGGATTACGCAGGAATCCGTGACCCTCAGAGACAATTTCCAATAAGCCGGAACCCTGCATTGTTACTAATTCTTCGACCATTGCGGTCGTAGTGGTCGCAGGTGAAGCGATAGATGGTTCGCTACCGGAAGCGACACTTGCATCACCATTCAGGCGACGCCGACGCCGGCGCGCTTTTTCGGTCTGTTCGGGGGTTCCTGAAGTCATAAGTTTGTCATCCATGTGCGTATCTTATCACTCCTCTGCATGGGGGGTATTCGTAGGTGGAGTGGCCTGATCGGTGAGTGATGCCCGACCTGATGAAGTTTCGCTAGAACGATAGCCAAGGGCGATGAGGCGCTGGTTGATCTCTTCAATGCCTTTGGCACCAAGGTTACGGATGCCCATCAGGCCGCGCTCGTCAAGCCGCAGCAACTGACCGATGGTATGGATCTCGGCCCGGCGCAAACTATTGTAGGTACGGGTGCTCAAGCCAAGTTCATCGATAGTACGATTGGCAATCTCATCGGGAATGGGCGGAGGCAGATTCGGCGCTTGTTCCTGCTCGACTGGCTGATTGAGGCTGACGATCCGGCCAAAATATTGACTCAAAATCTGGGCAGCGTGGCTCAACGCATCACCCGGCTTGATGGTACCATCAGTCCAGATTTCGATGATCAGGCGATCGTAGCCGGTGAGCGGATCATCGCCCATCTCTTCAACGATAAAGTTGACCCGCGGGATCGGACTGAAAAGCGCGTCGACTGCAATCTCACCGATTGGCATCCCGCTCACTGTATCAGCCAGTTGCACACCACGCCCGCGTTCAACGGTCAACTGCATTTCGAGAGTGGTATTGGCATCATCGATGGTGCACAGGTAGTGTTGGGGGTTGACGATCTCGACTGTACTGGGCGTGTCGATATCGCCAGCAAAGACCGGGCCAGGGCCTTGCTTGACCAGCTGCAAAGCGACGGCACGATCACTGTACGAACGCAGGCGAATACCTTTGACATTGAGCACCAGTTGCGTCCCGTCTTCTACTACGCCAGGGATGGCGGTGAACTCGTGAATAACACCTGCAATTTTGATCCGGGTTACGGCAGCGCCGGGAATAGATGAGATGAGCACTCGGCGGAGGGCATTGCCGAGTGAGGTACCGTGACCACGCTGCAACGGCGCGATAGCGAAGCGGCCATAGTTTTCAGCCGCCGTGATCAAGGTGACCCGTGGCGTAATCAGCGACAATTCAAGCGTTTCCATATTCCTGTTCCAGAAGTCTCCGCGATACCGTTATCGCGATCGCTGTTGCCATGCCGCACCGACGTGGCAACGAATGGAACGCCTCGCCGGGCAATGGCGTATCGAACTCTCACATACAACCACAAATAACGAAAACGGGAAGCTGTGCCTACAGTGCGCCTGGTTGGCGGAGCTGCAGCGCAGTTAGCGGCGGCGGCGCGCCTGTATACGTGCGTGACCTAATCATACTGAAGAGAGTTACATGCTGTGCAGGTCACAGACTCGTTATATGATACCATAAAATTGTGACTTGTGTTGCAATGCAGGTCTGGCTGATCCGTCAGCCTACCATGATGCAATCTGGAGATGCTTATGCTCGCGCCCAGCCAGCGTGACTGGCTTACCATCATACTCATTGTCGTAGGAATGAGCTGGATTGTGATCAGCCGCCCGCCGGATAGCCAACCTTCTCTCATTAGCCCACGACCAGGATTTTTAGCCCCAGCTATTACCCTACCGCTCACAACTGGTGAAATGCTGAGCCTGACGGAACTGCGCGGTCGGGTAGTGGTAGTGAATTTTTGGGCGAGCTGGTGCGGCCCATGCCGAGCCGAGATGCCGACCTTCGAGCGCCTCTACCAGGATGAATACGAACGAGGCCTGACTATCCTGGCGGTCAATAGTACTACGCAAGACAACGAAACTGCCGTAGTTACAATGCAACGTGAGTTCAACCTGAGTTTTCCCATCGTTCTTGATCGCGATGGTGCAACTGCTAGCCGTTACGGTGTGCGTATGTTACCGACAACCTGCATTGTTGATCGCAACGGGGTCATTCGCAAGGTCTTTTTCGGTGGCCCATTGAGCGAAGCCAGCCTGCGTAGTGTTATTGAACCGTTGCTTGCCGAAAGCGAACCTGGTGGTTGATTACTGAACGTGCGCTACGCCGTGCCATCAGTCTTGAACTGCACCGATCAGCCATTGCATTGTACCCTGGCATTGTACGATACCTATACATTTATGGTATTGCTAAGTGCTGTTTGTTGCTTTCTGATTATACAGCATCAAAAATAGCACCTAACGCTGGGGAAACTGCTATACTATTTGCATAAACGCGATCATATGCTGCCAGTGCTTAATATTGGCCCTATTGCCTTATACACACCTGGCCTCATCCTGCTGCTGGGAGGCTGGTTGACCCTACAAGCCGTTGGTCGGGCAGCGCGTAGTTATGAGCTGGATGGCGATCGGCTTGAAAGGATCGGCGTGATTGCCTTATTGGCCGGTATTATCGGTGCACGACTGGGCTATGCCCTGACCGCTTGGCCACATTATCTGGCCGATCCGTGGGCTTTTCTAGCGCGTGATCTGCAAGCGTTTTCGTTACCAGCTGGTGTCGCAACTGCGGCTGGCGTTGGTGGTTGGTTACTCTGGCGACAACGCTGGCCATTCTGGTCAACCCTTGATGTGCTTGCACCTGGACTGGCCCTGGCCGCGCTTTCTCATGCCCTCGCTCAGTTCGCCAGCGGCGATGGTTACGGATTACCAGCCGACCTGCCCTGGGCGATCAATCTGTGGGGTGAATTGCGGCATCCAACCCAACTCTACGCGGCAGTAACTGCACTTACCGCTTTAATCGTCTGGCGCATCCGCTACCGGCAACCTCAGCCTGCTGGTACAACCTTCCTCACCACGCTTGCGATCCTGGCAAGTGGTACGCTGATTGGTGAAGGGTTTGCTGCGACTGGTTGGCTTTTACCGGGTAATGTGCGCCTATCACAAGTCGTGGCTCTGGCAATTCTTGTGATGATTATCCGAATCTGGTCAGGAATCTTTCCACAACACAGGTCTTCATGACGCGGTATACTAGCATTACCAGCAAATATATTGCACCAGCAAATATAATTGCCCTGCAAGTTCACGAGCAAACGCATGCGGGTGTTGATCGTTGAGGATGAACTAATCATCGCACAAGACCTAAGTCATACTCTCCGCCGCATCGGCCATTCGGTCGTCGATGTGGTGACGAGCGGTGAAGCGGCTTTAACCGCCGTCGTGCGTCTGCAACCAGATCTGGTACTGATGGATATCCGCCTTAGTGGTGCGATGGACGGCATCGAAGCCGCCCGCCAGATCTATAGTCGGTGGGGGGTACCAGTCGTTTTCTTAACAGCCCATGCTGATGATCAAACGGTGCGTGAAGCATTGCTCGCCGAACCATGGGCCTACCTCCTGAAACCATTTGACGAGCGCGAACTCGAGGTTGCAATTGCGGTCGCTGCATATAAGCATCGTCTAGAGCGACGCCTCCAAGCCAGCGAACGCCATCTTCGCACCACGCTGAATAGTATCGGTGACGGCGTGATCGTGACAGATCCGCAAAGTCGCATCACCTTTGTCAACCCAATCGCGGCGCGTCTATTGGGGATCACCCCCGAAGAGGCCATCGGCTGGCCGTTGTCACGGTTCTACACTCTGATCGCAACCAACACCGGTTTGCCCGCCGACAGCGTACCGTCGCACCCAGACAATGGCCTACCACCGCCCGTAACGTTGCTAACTAAAAACGGGCAGCGGCTCTTGGTCGAGCATACCATAGCGCAAATTACCGCTGACGACGGTACGAACGAAGGGGTAGTTATCGTCTTCCGTGACGTAACTGAACGGCAGCGGGTGATCAATCAATTGCAAGAAGCAAAACGGCAATTGCACAGCATCCAATCAATTCTAGAGCAGCGTGAACATACGATCGTTACCCTCGGCGCCTTGACGCATGCACTCAGTGAAGCGCGGTTGCCGCAGGAGATTTACACTGCGATTATCAACGCTGGTGCCACCTTACTGCCTAGCTATCGCGGTACCTTGTTGATCTACGACCCTGAGACGGATCTTGTCCATCCAGTTGGTCATTGGGGCGAACCATTGGTACATCGGCCAGTGCCTCGTTGTTCGTGCTGGGGCGAGCGTCGTTGGGCCTTGAGTCTAGGTGGTGACAATCACGTCTGTCATTTCATCCCCCAAGGCTTGCTCGGCGAACGAATGTGTCTACCTATTCGGCAACACAGTAAGGTGATCGGACTCCTCGGCTTGTACCATCCTGATCCGGTCAGTGGTGGCAGTTACCAAACGGCTGCCGTACTGGCCGAATTGGCCAGTCTAGGCTTTAGCGCTCTAGCCGAACAACCCGCAGCAGAATAGTTGCCGGATCGCTTCATACCGTAAGGCATCTTGAGGTTCTTCGGTCTAGCCGAACAACCCGCAGCAGAATAGTTACCGGATCGCACCGGTTGCCAACGAGCCTGTCGCCCTATCTGCTCGTGGAACATGTGGTGGTGCTAAAGCAGGAGAGGAGCTAGTTGGTGGAACCGATAACAGCGATAGGCTTGCCCAAAGCGCCAACTGGAATCCGTGGCTTTGATGAGATCACCGGCGGCGGTCTCCCACGCGGTCGATCCACGCTGATTTGCGGCGGTCCAGGGTGTGGCAAAACTCTCTTTGCTTTTGAAGCGCTGGCTCGCGGTGCTGCACTCTACGGCGAGCCTGGCTTGTTTATCTCGTTTGAGGAGAGTCCGGATGATTTGCGCCGCAATATGGCTGGCATCGCTATCGATGTGGCCGATCTAGAGCGTCGTGGCTTACTGTTGATCGAACAGATTGCCCTCGAAAAGGGTGAAATTGCTGAAGTCGGCGAGTATGACCTCGAAGGCCTGTTCATTCGGCTTGGTTTGCTTATTGACCGCATCGGCGCTAAACGTATCGCACTTGATACTATCGAAACGCTTTTCAATACATTTGGGAATCAAACTATCTTGCGCAGTGAATTGCAACGCCTCGTCCGTTGGCTGCGTCAACGCGATATAACTGCAATTGTCACCGCCGAACGTTCTGGGCCGGGTCTCAGCCGCTACGGTGTTGAAGAGTTTGTGGCCGATTGCGTGATCTTGCTCGATTATCGGATCACCGAACACGTCTTGACGCGATCGGCCCGCATCGTTAAGTATCGCGATTCCGCGCACGGCGTCAACGAATATCCCTTTACCATTGGGCCAAACGGGATCATAATGATGCCAATTACATCGTTACATCTCAGCTACCCCGTCTCAACTGAACGGCTATCGAGCGGTTTTCCAGATCTCGATCAGTTGCTCGAAGGGGGTGGCTATTACCGTGGTTCGCGCATTCTGATCAGTGGCCCAACTGGTTCGGGGAAAACGAGTCTGGGGGCGTTGTTTGTAGCAGCTGCATGCGCGCGCAGCGAGCCAGCGATATTTTTCGCCTTTGAAGAGTCGGTTGATCAGGTTGTGCGGAATATCCGCTCGATCGGGATCGACCTCCAGCCATGGTGTGACCAGGGTTTATTACGGATTGTGAGCAGCCGACCGGCGCTCGCCGGCCTGGAGACGCATCTAGTGACGATGCTCGATACTGTTGAACGCAGTGGTGTCCGAATCGTGGTAATAGATCCAATCACCGGTTTTCATACTATTGGCCGACCGGTTGATATCACTGCCATGCTCTTCCGGCTCTTCGACGGTCTGAGTGCTCTTGGCGTCACTACACTCGCTACTAGTCTACTCGATGCTAGTATTGATCCAATTCAGAGTGAAGTGAATATCTCTTCACTCGTCGATACATGGATTGTGCTTCGCCATCACGAAAGCTATGGAAAGCGCAAACGCAGTCTACTAGTACTCAAATCGCGGGGTATGCGCCACTCGAATCAGGTTCGCGAGCTGGTGATGGATAAACACGGCCTGGCCCTGGTCGATATCTACACCGATGACGATACTATACTAGCAGACACTACGCGTGTCGCCGAGCAAGTCTACGAGCAGCACCAGCGCGAACTTCGCGCGTATGAAGCTCGCCAACGCCAGTATGAATGGCGACGTCGACATTTAGAGCTGCAAATCGAAGCGTTACAATTCGAACTGGCAGCACTCGAGACAGAGATGCAGACTACGACCGCACTGGCTGAAGCGTGGGCGCGGATCCAAGCCGAATATCGACTGGCGACAGCCCGCTATCGGAGCGCGAGTAACGAGGGTAGCGATGGATAACCAACCACCAGAGTATGATCTCTGGCTCTGTATTGCCGGTCAAACGCCGAAAAGTCTTCTCGCGATCGCCAATTTGCGCCGCATTTGTGATCAATATCTGCAAGGTCGCTACCGCGTACACGTGATCGACCTCCATCACGAACCCGAACGGGCTATCAGCGATAATATTCTGGCTATTCCGACTTTGGTGCGCAAATTACCGCCGCCCATTCGTAAAATTGTTGGCGATCTGTCAAATACCGAACGGGTGCTGGTTGGTCTGGATCTGACGCCCCGGCGACATACAGGGAGCTGAGCCGATGGATATTCCCAATCAGCCAGTTATACCATTGCTGCGGTTGTACGTTGCCGGCGCGACTAGTCGTTCGACCCGCGCCATCACTACAGTGCGTCGGTTGTGCGAACGCTATATGCCCGGTCGCTATCGGTTAGAGGTGATCGATGTCTACCAGCAACCAGATCGCGCGCGTGAAGATCATATCATCGCCACACCAACTCTGCTGGTAGTCGAACCTGGCCCACCGACCGCGTTCATTGGTGAATTGCGTTCTTCGGATTGGCCGCGCGTAGCTGCTGCATTGAATATCTTGACTGAGGATGATTGAAGGGGTAAGGTTACCTAACGACGAACCCTGCAACCCGTTTACACAATCACGCTAGGGAAGTGCCGTATGATCAACGAACCGCAGATGAGCCCGGCTGAGATCGCTCGTATGCAGACGCGCCTCACAGAGCTCGAAGATCTGGTACGCGCTTTGCAGATGGGTGAAGCTGATGCATTAGTGATCGACGGGCCGCGTGGACCACTCATTTACACCTTGCGCGGCGCCGAACATCCCTACCGGGTGCTGGTCGAGACTATGAATGAGGGTGCTTTGACCCTGCTTTCCGACGGCACAATCCTCTACTGTAACAGTAAATTTGCTGAGATGGTCGGTCTATCGCAAGACCAATTGACTGGCCGCTCGCTGCTCGATCTGGTGGCGCCCGCAGATCGTCTGCTCTGTGCAGAGTTGTTGGCTGCCGGTACCACTGGCTCTAGCAAAGGGCCGATTACCCTCCAGGCAGTTGACGGCTCACAGCGCCCAGCTCAAATTTCGCTCCGCGCCCTCAAAGATGAGACCGAAGCCAATACGTGCGCCGTCGTGACCGATCTATCAGGACCGCAAGCAGTGGCTGCCCAACTGCGCGCTGCTCTGGCTGAGAAAGAATTGCTGTTACGCGAGGTTCACCACCGTGTCAAAAACAATTTACAGATTGTCTCGAGCCTCTTGCGTCTGCAAGCCGAAAATATCAGTGATGAGCGCGTTAGCGCTGCCGTACAAGACAGCCAAAATCGCATCCGGGCACTGGCCTTGGTCCACGAGCAGCTGTACCGTTCTGAAAGTTTAGCCCATATCGATATTGGTGAATACTTGCAAAGCATCGCCACCAGTGTCTGGCGCTCGCTTAGTATGCGCGGTAGTCCAATTCGTCTGGCTAGTGAAGTCAGTCACGGCATTAGCATCAATATTGATCAGGCTATCGCACTTGGGCTCATCGTGACCGAACTGGTTTCCAATAGTGTCAAGCACGCCTTCCCCAATGGCACTCACGACGGCATCATCAGCCTGCGCGTCGATCGCACCGCCGATTCGCTTCTAATCGAAGTGGCTGACAATGGAATTGGCATACCCGCACAGATTAATCCTGGCGGTGGTAGTCTTGGTATGCAGCTGGTGCATGGCCTGTGTCGCCAGATTGGGGCCACACTCCAGTTTGGTTCGGGGCCAGGAACAACGGTGATCATTCAGCTGCCAACCGAAAAGATCGAGCAACGCTGATCGCACTACTACGAATCCAAGCGCACTTCCAACGCCCGCATTGCTGCCGTCAGCTGCTCTTGGCGAATGGCAGCCGTTACATCACCTCGCGTGCGCTCGAGCACTGCACGCAACCCATCGGTCGCTCGCCGGAGACCGCCAGTGATTGCTTCGGGGTAGTCAACGGTGATCAAAGCGCCGTAGATATCGTCCATGATGCCGAGTAACCGCTCACTACGTTCAATCTCGCCGCGGCGCAACCCATCAAGAATTGCCCGTCGTAGTTCGCTTGCTGCTTCGGCTAGACCGTTCAGATAGGCAGCAGCTTCAACGCCTATCATCTCGCCGGTCGGTGGATCCTCACCAGCTAAAAAAGCCAGGACGAGATGGGCTTCGGCGTACTCTTTAAGCGCATCCTGCGTGTACCCGGCATAGCGCACCTCAGCAACACCAGCAGTGGCATCGTTAATCTCTGCAACCACCTCGCTTGCTAGTGCCAACAGATGACGGGCAGTCACAAAATCGCCGCGATGAGCAGCGCGAATACTGTTGGCACTCTGACGCACTAAGATGCGAGTGGCAGCAATCGCGCGTTCCCGCGCTATATGGATGCTCTCAAGCTGTACGACACACCCGGCTACGATATGCTCGATACTCATACCCAACCTCTCGCTCACACCAGATGGCGTATTATAGCATCAATCACTGGTTGAATTGCACCTTGATGCGGGTGCTGTTGGCAAACGCCAAACGCCGCCCGGCGCTGTTATGCCATCACTGACACGCGATTACGACCGGCAGTTTTAGCAGCGTAGAGCGCCTGGTCAGCTCGGGCCAGCAAACTAGCCTGATCATCGTTGGAACGATACTCAGTCAGGCCGAAGCTAGCCGTCACCGGTTGACCATCAATGATGAGTTCGTTCATTACTCGGCGACGCAGCCGTTCCACTAGCGTCTCAGCTTCACTCTGACGAACACGGGGCAAGAGCAGAAAGAACTCTTCCCCGCCCCAACGACCGATTGTATCAGTTGCGCGGAGTATGCTGCGCGATCTGAGCCAGTCGGCTCAACACCTGGTCACCAACAGTGTGGCCGTGAGTATCATTGATCTGCTTGAAATGATCGACATCCCACAAACAGATCGTAAACGGTTCGTGATAGCGCTGGCTACGGGCAATCGCTTCCTGCAATACCTGTTCACACCGGCGACGGTTAGCAACATTGGTAAGCATATCCACAAATGCCAATGACTCTACTACTTCATACTCAACCTGCAAACGCTGCGCTTGAGCCCGATAGCGGCTGATTATGTAGATAAAGCAGAGAAAGAGTGCCCCCATACCGTAAACTTGCAATGCCTGTAAGCCTGGTGTCAAGGCATCACCCCGCATACTACCTAGTAGTACCTGCCCAACGACAATCGCAACCGATAGACTGTACAAACCGGTGACAATCAAGAGCCCAGTGCGATGGCGAAAGAGCAGAAACCCCATCGTGCAGATCATTAAAAGAAACCATATGTCATCATGAATGGTCTGTTCCTGAAGCTGGATGAGATCTTGACCGATGAGTGGTGGGATGATGCCATTGAAGAGCAGCGACTCAGCAGCGAAGATGACAAACGTCAAACGTTCAATCGCCAACAACTGACTACGCCGGGTTGCAAGCATCCAGATCAGAACAACTGACACCCCGATCAGAAACAGATCGTTCATAATGTAGATGAGACGTACCCAAAACGGACGTGATTGATCAAGAAATTGACCAACTACGTCGATTGATACCATGAGGATGCCAAGCAAACCCGCAATCTGGTAGGTGCGACGGCGTTGCGTATCGAAACGGTGACGTTCTTGTTGAATGATCGTGTGCATGGTGAACTACCAAGTAAGATTGCGACGACAGCGCCAGCAAGGAGAGATTGACACCGTTTCGCGCTCCGTTGTGCTTTGACTAATCTTCCGTCTTGCAAACTTGATCAGATAGCCGCGGCTGCTACTCTGATCCAGTTATACTCATATCATACCTAATTGTAATTGCCAGTAGCTGATCAGGACAGTACTTTTTTCTTGCTAGTGACGATCGATCACCCGCAACGGTATGTCACGATCACCAACTTACCGTTCAGCAACTTGATCTTGAACGTGGAGGGGAGCAGAGGCAAGTGGTATATTACGATTACCGGCATGCTATTCGGCAATCGCGCACGTCAGGGCAGGCTGTAGATCAGAGCCCGATATAGCTAAAGCACGCACTGGCGCACCATCGGCAGCCACAAATGGCAGAGGAAGGAAAGCGAAGGTATAGCATTCGCCGCAATTCAACACGGCGAGGTTACAGAGGTTTTCCACGATCAGCACATTGTGTCCCAGCAACGTCACATGCCCGGCATCGTCACCATGTACCGTCGAATCAATATTCAAAGCGTCGATCCCAACTAGGGTCACACCACGTTGCACTAGCTCGTAGGCCAGAGTTGCACTCAGATAGGGATGGCGAACGTAGTCAGCACTACCCCAATACACTTCCCAACCGGTGCGAATCACCACCATCATCCCGGCGCGCAGATCATAACCAGTCAACACCGTCGGTTCAATGGGGGCGTTAGCTGGATAACCACGTGCATCAATCACTAGACCTGGACCAATCAACCGTTCAAGCGGGATCGCATCAATACCCATGCCATCAGCAAACCGATGCCGAGGTGCATCCAGATGCGTGCCGGTATGACTCCCTAGGTGCACCGCGCTGATTTGCCAAGGCGGATTCACCAGCGGTGTAATGGTTACTACCGGATCACCCGGATATACCGGCATACCAGTCTGAATAGGACGAGTCAGGTCATAGATCATCGTTCAGATCTCATTAAACTGAGAGCAGACATTACAGGCTGCAGCCTAGTTACTGCTCGGCGGCATACCACCCTCGGGGATAATAATCACACTCTCGGGAGCAAATCCGATCTGCACGATGTTACCGACACTGATCTCGTGATTGGCATACGCGATGTAGGGATGGGCAACCTCGAGCACCGCCGAACCGACAGCAACCAACAGGTGGTGTAACCGCCAGCCCGGTCGTCGCTCGACAATACGCCCTGGCAACAGGTTGTGGCAAGTGAAACCATGCAATGGCTCAGTCGAATCCACCAGCCGGATCTCTTCAGCACGAATGATGATATTGACCAGCGTGCCTGGGGAAAGCGGCTGCGTCGGCAAGGCAGCTGCAATGCACCTGCCCTGCCAATCGAGGCAGACTCGTTCTGATTCAACACGAAGGACGCGAGCGCGAAAAAGATTAGGCAAACCTAGGATCTGGGCCACCCGCACATTTGCGGGATAATGGCACACTGCCACCGGCGAACCGATCTGCTCAATCCGACCCTCACGGACAATCGCAATCCGCTGACCAACAGCAAAGGCGTCATTAAGGCTATGTGTCACATAGATGATGACCAGATTACGGTCGGCCTGCAATGCCCGCACCTCGGCGTGTAAACGTTCACGTACCGGCTGATCGAGTGCCGAGAATGACTCATCAAATAAAATGACCGGTGATTCAGTAGCTAGGGCACGTGCAATCGCTACCCGTTGCTGTTGCCCGCCTGACAACTCGTGCGGCTTGCGCATAGCGAGGTGAGCTAGATGCATTAGATCGAGCAGCTCATACGCCCGCTGCCGCGCTCGCGCACCATTGCCGATGGGAAACGCCACATTATCGAGCACTGTCATATGCGGGAAGAGGGCGTAATGCTGAAATACGTAACCGATCCGGCGCTGGCGCGGTGGCAAATTGATCGGCGTTTGCCCAGGTTGGCGGCGAAACAGAACCGTATCGTTAAGACGGATCAAACCTGCGTCTGGTGTCATCAGGCCAGCGATGGCCTGCAAGGTCTGGGTCTTGCCAGCACCAGAGGGGCCGAACAGCACCAGAATCTCGGCCCCTATCTCAAATTGCATATCTATCTGAAACTGATCGAGTTGCCGCCGGATTTCAACCCGCAAGCACGGTTGCATCTTCGTCTCCCTGCTCTAGGTTCATCACTGCAGGTTGCGGTCGGCGTGAGCTTTCCAATTGACGCACCCACCACAGACCGACAAACGCAATTGCCGTCATTACCAACACCATCCGATGGGCATCATCATAACGCTGCGCCTGCACTGCGTCGTAGATCGCCACCGGCAACGTCTGGGTACGACCAGGGATATTGCCCGTAACCATCAGCGTTGCGCCAAATTCCCCTAGTGCACGCGCTCCACCCAGCACAATGCCAGCGATAATCCCCCGTCGGGCTAGTGGAAAGGTAATCCGAGTAATAATCCGCCATTCGCTAGCCCCGAGCGTGCGCGCTGCCTGCTCGAGCCGCGGATCAACATTTAACAGTGCGGCTTTACTACTTTGGATCATCAACGGCAAACCAACGACTACCGTTGCCACAACGGCTGCCGGCCACGAAAATAGGATCCGGATCTGAAACCATTCTATCAACGGACTTCCCCGACCTAACACCAGCAACAGATAGTATCCGACTACGCTGGGTGGCAATACGAGCGGCAACATAAGTAGGGTCTCGATTAAGGTTTGGCCGGGAAACTCAACCTTTGCCAGCCACAACGCAATCGGCAATCCCAACAGCAAAATAAAGCAGGTCGCGAGTGCTGTTACCTGCAATGAAAGCCAGAAAGCTGGCCAGTTCATCCCCTTCTACCTCGCTGGTTCAACTATCTCACCAGGCAACACAAAGCCATATTTCCGCATAATCTCTCGCCCTACCGGACTAGCGACAAACTCCATGAAACGGCGCGCCGACTCAGGCTGTCGCGAGTCGACGACAATCGCTGCCATTTGGATCAAGGGATGATCCGGGTGCAACTCGGCGGGGATCAATACCCAGTGCCCATTTCCTTGCACACTGAGTGAAAGCGCGACAATCGCAGCTTCAACATTGCCAGTATCAGCCAATGTAAGAGTCTGCGCTACATTTTCACCAAACACGAGGCGGTCTTTAATCTGATCCCAAATCCCTGCTCGCTGGAGGGCCTCGCGCGCCGCCTGTCCATACGGCGCGTGTTCAGGGTTAGCAATGGCAATCCGCCGGTACGCTGGATCAAGCAGATCGCGCACTTCCTGCGGACGTAGTGGTTGATCGGCGCGCGTCCAGATAGTGATACGTCCCTGCGCATAGATAGTCACTGATGACGAATCGACTAACCCTTTTGCCGCCAAATCTTCGACAAAACTCCGGTTGGCTGCGTAAAAGAGATCAATGGGGGCACCATGCTCGATCTGCTGGGCAAGCTGGCCAGTCGAACCGAAATTGAATACGACCGGAATACCAGTTTGCTCTTGAAAGAGGACACCAATCTCTGTGAACGCTGGTGTGAGATCAGCTGCAGCGGCCACGGTTAGCTCGACGTTAGAAGCGCGCGTAGCCGTGCTACAACCAGCCAGTACCAACAACCCGATCATCAACAAGTACAGATAGCGACGGTATCTCGAGTGCATCTGCTCAGCTTTCTAGGACATCCAGTGTTTGCTGGCATGTCTCCAACCAGACTAGTGTTGCCTGCAATTGACCAACCCGGTAACTCAGCACCATCCATTCCATCGACCCGTTTGGCAGGGCTACCATCCTGCTCTGCACATCACGCACCCACTGCCGACAACAATCGATCTGCCGTTCCAACAATTGGACCGCAATTGCACTACCCTCGCGGTAAGCAAAATAGAGTTTAGCTAGAAACTCCAGCCGTATCTCACGACCGTGCCGCACTGGGGTGACAAGCCACGTCGCGAATGCGGTTTCGCCCGCTGCCGTCACTGAGAGCACCTTGCGCGGTGGACGGCTCCCCTGACTTTCAAAGTGATGACAGAGGTACCCCTCCGCTTCCAGCCGATCGAGTAAGGCGTAGAGATGACTCTGTTTCAAACGCCAAATACTGCCCAAACCATCAGCCTGCTGCATCTGACGAAACAACTCATACGGATGCATAGGTTGTCGGCGTAGCAAACCTAGCAGCGCTAGCTCGATGGTTAGCGTCTGTTTCAGTGTTGGCATACATTACCTATTGCTACCGATACCGCGTGTCTGCATTTGCAGGCAACTAAACCCCCGCGGTAACGGAGTAGGCTGATGTTACGACTGGTTGCGTTCAGGGATCTATGCTGGCGCCGAAGCGGTACCAGATGCCATTCCTGTCACTTATCAAAGCTCAGCTACTTTTTACCTGAATATTCAGAACGTGAATATTATACCGTAAGCCCTTGGCGCTTGTCAAGGCTAACATTGATTGTCCAGGAAGTGTCCAATCTAGCAGCAGCGATCAGTTTAAGGGCTTTAACGCACTCTAGTTACATTTGGCAAGCTTTGGAAGGGACACGATACCGGTTGAACGTTTTGTAGCCTAATAATCGCTATCGTTCATCATTTTTGCACGTAGCATTCATATACTACGGTCAGTACAATCACTTCACCGGCCAGAGTATCAACTATGTCAGCAAACATGACCACCTTGGCAGCATCGCTACTGACCAAAGATTATCGGCTGCGCCCGCGCAGTGATAGTCAGTTCGCACTCGAGCCCCCCCTCGCGATTCTGGATGAAGCGGTGACTGCGATCGAGCGCATGTTCGTGCGTAGCCAGCAGCCAACGCCAGCAATCGATCCCGCCAATTGGGAACTATTGATTGATGGACTGGTACGACACCCCTTGCTGGTCGACTACCACGACTTGCAGCGCCAGCCCGTGAGCAGTTTCTTTGCCGCACTAATCGGGCGTCAGCACGGCGACGATGGTTATGCAGCGATAGCTAATGCTGAATGGATCGGCGCGCCGTTAGCGCTCTTCCTAGCTGCCGCCGGGATCAAGCCTCAGGCCGGTTATGCAGTCTGCTGGAGTGATGGTTGCCAACCTATTGCCCGATATCTGCCAGTCGCCAAACTCTGGCAAGACGGGATGCTGGCCTATGCCGTCAACGGGCAGCCATTGCCAGCGATCCATGGTGGGCCGGTACGGTTGGTCGTTCCTGGTTGGGCTGGCACGTACTGGGTGAAATGGATCAGGCGTATTACGTTGCTATCAGTCGAGGCAACACCACCAGAGGCACGGATCGATGGTGCCCTGGACATAGATTGTCAATTATTCAATCTCACCGAGGCAATGGGCACAGGGAAACCGCTACTACGCGGTGCAGCCTGGTCAGCCGCACACGGAGTAGCGCAGGTCGCGTTAGCGCTAGATGACGAGCCTTGGGAGGAGGCGAACCTGGATATTGATCTAGGACCACGCGCGTGGCGGCATTTTACCTTCGCTGGGCCGACGCTCGCCGGTCACCATCGGCTGGCCGTGAAGGTGACCGACCAATACGGTCACAGTGCCATACGACACTGGCAGCTTGATTAGTACGCAACGCAGAACAACTGGTGCGCCATTATCGCACCAGTTGGTGCCCTTAACTACGCAGTTTTGCCCGCAGATACCCTTCCAACTCAGCAATCGGTACCCGCTCTTGGGCCATGGTATCGCGATCGCGCACTGTCACTGTCCCGGCCAACGCCGGATCTTTACCCTGGCCAATCGTATCAAAATCGACCGTAATGCAGAAGGGCGTGCCGATTTCATCTTGACGGCGGTAGAGCTTGCCAATCGCACCCGTATCATCGTAGACTGTGCGCATCTCACCGCTCATCTGTAATTGTCGCCGTACCTCACGTGCAGTGGCAACGAGCTGGTCGTGGTTACGCTTCAGCGGGAAAACCGCCACTTTGACAGGTGCTAAGCGCGGCTTGAGTCGCAAAACAGTGCGGTAATACTCGTCGATCAGCGGTTGCGCTTGACCACGCAGCTTCTTACCCACTTCGATCTGTTCAGCGCCGGGCATCGTCAGCAGTTGCTCAACTTCGGGCAACCGTTCGGCCAGCGCCTGGCTCAGTTCCTGACCACGTGCCAGAATAGCATCGCGTGCCTCAGCGCTAATTTTCTCGTTACGGCCAACTGATTTCAGGAACGACTGCAATACCTCACCGACTGCCGCTAGCTTTTCCACCGGCGGTGCCTTTGTCAACTCTTCGGCATACCCTTCGCACAGCACTGCGAGCATGCAACGCCCTACGCCTGCCGATGGTTCGATCACGTAGGGCACCACATGACGACCACTCGCCTGGTCGAAATAGGTGAGGCGGGCAATACTATCTTGGTTGTGATTGACGCGCGCAGTCAAATGAAGCTGGTCTTGATCTTTGCTATGTGACCCCAGATCATAATCAGTGCGGTTAGCAATACCTTCGATCTCTTGCACACCGATATTGGGATAGTCATACATCAGATCGAACGTGCGCTTCGAGTAGTGAGCCAGCTCATCAGCTGGCACATCATAGATCGTGATCCGGCTGCGGGGAATACCAATCTGTTCCCACCAGGCTAGACGCGCTTCGAGCCAGCGCTGATGCCACTCCTCGTCAGTACCCGGCATCACAAAATACTCAATTTCCATCTGCTCGAATTCGCGCACACGGAAGAGAAAATTACGCGGGTTGATTTCATTGCGAAACGCTTTACCAACCTGTGCGATCCCGAACGGCAATTTGCGTGCCGTCGTAGTCAACACATTGACAAAGTTCACAAAGATACCCTGCGCAGTTTCTGGTCGCAGGTAGGCAAACGAACTACTATCGGCCACGGGCCCGATCTGAGTGCGGAACATCATGTTGAACGGGCGCGGCTCAGTCAGATCGCGTGAACCACAATTGGGGCAAACGCCGTGAATATGGTCGGCCCGCCAACGCATCTTGCAAGAGCGGCAATCGACCAGAGGATCGTTGAAGGTCTCTTCGTGGCCAGAATACTTCCAGACGAGCCGGTTCATCAGGATTGCAGCGTCTAGCCCTTCCATGTCATCACGTTCGTATACATTGGTGCGCCACCAGTCAGCGATGATGTTGTTCTTCAACTCGACCCCAAGCGGACCGTAATCATACACCCCTTGTAGGCCGCCATAGATCTCGCTGCTGGGAAAGATAAAACCGCGCCGCTTCGCCAGCGCCACGATCTGATCAAGAGCTGTAGCCGGCATTGCCTTCCTCCTTCACGTCGATGACCGTGAACGTTTCGTTCGGAACTCTGCTTTATCAACCACCGCTAAGGCGAGCGATGATCAGTCCGCATCAGGGCAGCTAGAGCAGAGCAACAAAAAAACCGGGCGATGAATCGCCCGGGGACGCATCATAACTCGACGCGCGGTTCCACCCCGGTTAGCGGCTCAAGCCGCTCACCTCAATCGTTCAACGGCTCCCCGGCGCCGTTCCGCCATTCTGAGCCACCGGGCTCGCACCACCCCCGGTTCGCTGGACGCTCATCGCGACGTACTCCTCCGGATCATCGCCTGCGCCTCTCGAGTATAACACAGGCCCTGCCGACACGCAAACCGAGCGGAATGCTTCATCTCGCGTCCATACTGGTACAGATGAGAATTCGCGCCGAGGAGACGCTACGGAATAACGTCGTGGATGGTGACCATTGCTTTGACCCCTCAATCGGCAAGGAGGAGGGGTCAACCGCAATACGTGAAGGCAAGCAGCAACGGCACGTTAGCCACACCAAGGTGCATCAGCGGCGAGTAGGCGTATTGCCATCTGGAGTTGAGGAAGACACCTCGGCGGTCAGATGAGTGTAGATCTGGGTCGTAGCGATCGAGGCGTGGCCTAGGCGTTCTTGCAATTCCCGCAGATCAACACCGTTACGCAATTGATGAGCCGCAAAGGAATGACGCAGCATATGTGGCGTGAGATCGTGCATCCCCACCTGCTCGGCGTAACTCTTGAGAATAAGCCAGAAACCCTGACGGGTCAACCGTTTGCCACGGTGGTTGAGGAAAAGGGCATCACTACCACCATTAGACTGGCGCGCCAACCGTGGCCGTGCAATGTCGAGGTATTCTTCCAGCGCTGTCAAGGCCGGTTCGCTCAGCGGAATGATCCGTTCGCGACCTTGACGGCCAAGACAACGCACCGTCTTGGTATGGAATACGACATCGTCGACATTCAGCGCCACGAGCTCACTGACACGCATGCCGGTTGCGTACAGCACTTCAAGCATCGCCCGATCGCGCAACCCTTCGGGCGTACCGTTCTGCAATGGCAATTCGAGCAGCTCATCCACCTGATGCTGAGAAATAGCGCGCGGCGGAAAGCGATCGACTCGCGGCGTGTTGAGCTGCTCGGTAGGATCATGATTGATAATGTGACGCTCTTTCAAGAAGCCAAAGAATGATTTGACAGCAGCTAACCGGCGCGCCACCGTCGAATTAGCGTACTTCTTCTCTTTGAGATTGAGCACAAAGGCCATCATAGCCTCAGTGTCAACATCTTCCCAGCGTTCCACACCACGATCGCGCAAAAATTCGCAGAGCTGATCAAGATCGGTGCGATACGCTGCGGTAGTATTGGCTGACATCTTACGTTCATCAGCCAGATAAGCGAGAAATTGCGCTACGTGCTGGTTCATGCGTCTGCCCGGTTACTGGTCGCTACCTGAGTAGCGGTTATGGTACTGGAAAGATGGCGGTGTGTCAATTTAAAAATGGCAGCTCTCGTGGAGCTACTATGCCGATAGCGGTAGAAACCGACTCAAAGATGCATCTGCATCTCCCCCAGAGGGTGGATGCGTTCATCATCAGTACGGCAAGGACCGTGTGCCGATGGCAACGCCGAGGTACCTGCCTCTACTTGTTCTGTCGACGCTAGCCTAACTGGCAAGATAGTCATAGGTCGTCCCTCACTACCTTCCGCCTTAGCGCATCTATTGTACCATGCGTTGCTACCCGACAATGGCGTCTGAGAGAGAGTCTGCTATACTGACCATGGTCTGATTGCGAAGAAGGCATAGGTGCATGCGCACGCTTATTATCTTTAATCCTAAGGCCGGTCATTCTGAACAATTAGAAGCTGAACTTGAAGCAGCCGCTCATGTCTGGCGCGAGCAGGGTTGGACGGTTGAATTGCAACCGACCAATGGCCCAGGCGATGGTCGCTTGCTGGCCAGTCAGGCAGCCAAAAAGGGGTACGAACTAGTGGTGGCGGCTGGTGGTGATGGTACGATCAACGAGGTAGTCAACGGACTGGTCGGCAGTCAGACGATGCTGGCAACTTTACCACTTGGGACGATGAATGTCTGGGCACGTGAGCTGGGGTTGCCGTTGCAACCACGCGCCGCAGCGCAGACAATGCTTTCCTGGTCACCACGCACCATTGATTTGGGGCAAGCAGGAGACCGCTACTTTCTCTTGATGGCTGGGATCGGGTTTGATGCCGCAATTACAGCAAATGTGCGCCCTGACGAAAAGCGGCGCTTTGGAGCTCTGGCGTATGTCGCGCGCGGGATCGAAGAGGTGATGCGGATTCGCGGCACCCGTGCCCGCATTCTTCTCGACGGTCGGCAGCTGAAAGCGCGGGTGTTGATGATCGTCATCGGTAACTCACAGCTGTACGGCGGTTTGGTGAAGATTACCCATCGTGCGAGTATCGATGATGGTTTGCTCGACGTGTGCGTGATTAAAGGCGATAACGGGATTAATGCTATTGGTCATCTGATCGCCATTTTACGTCGCCGCTTCAGTCTCAATCCTGACATCGCCTATTACCGCGCCCACACTATCGAGGTGATTACCCGCCCGCCGCTGCCAGTGCAAGTGGATGGCGATCCGATCGGCGTCACCCCTTTGCGCTTTAGCGTGGTACCGGCTGCGCTGCGCGCTTTAATGCCGCCGGATCTACCCGATGATCTGATCCAACAGCCGCCTCCTAGTGCCCGCCGCTGGCCGCAACGGCTGCTGGCCTGGTTGCGGCGTCGTCAGGTCGAATGAGCTAGCACGGTGTCCTGACAACAATGAGCCATTCCATTGTACCGATATGATCTATCGCTGTCTGATCTTCGTTGTACTGCTGATCACTGCCTGCGCTGCTCCGCCAACGCCAACCTCGCCTGTAATGCCGGCTGCACTGCATGGCGATGCAGTGGCTGGGCGGCTGCTATTTAGCCGCAATGATGGTATCTGGTTGTGGGAAGGCCGCACTACACGGCAATTGATCGCACCGCCAGCGGCGCAAGCCACGTTTGCGCCTGACGGCGAACGGATTGCGTATGTGGTCGAACGCGCTGGCGCCAGTGATCTATTCATTGCCGACCGCGCTGGTGTTGCAATCGCCCAACTCACCCGTCATGACCCACCCGCACCGCCAGGAAGTCTCGAGCGCGTCTATGCAGCCCGATGGACGTTGTACCCGACGTGGCTACCCGATGGCAGTGGCGTGCTCGCGGCAGCGCAAGCTGGGCCGCCAACGGGTGAACCACCAGCTGATGCCCCACTTTCCATCTTTCGCTACGACCTGAACGGTCAAAGTCAGCTAATCTTTGCCGACCATAATGCCCACCTTGGGCGAATAGCGCTGCTCTCCTCTAGTGAATTGGAATTGATTGTCGTGCGTACGCCCTTGGGCAGCGATGGGCAACAACAGCTCTACCGGATTGCTAACGGTCAGGCCGTTCCGTTATCTGATGCGCCAACACCAGCTTACGATCCTGTGATCAGCCCCGATGGACGCTGGCTAGTGTTTGCGGTGACTATCGATGGCGGCAGTGACCTTTATGCACTGCCAGCGAGTGGCGGTTCGGCTACACGCCTGACCAATCTCGGTACCGCGCGCGCGCCTGTCTTTGACCCTGACGGTACAACCCTTGCCTTCCTTGCCATTCCGCCTGGCGGGCGTGGATTTGATCTCTACTTGGCTGAGGTGACTATCACCGCCGACGGTTTACAGCTCGGCGTACCTCGCCGCCTCTCTACCGATTTCGCTATCGATGCCGATTCTGGTTTGTCATGGGTCAGGCCATAACAACGGGCACGGCTTGAGCCGTGCCCACAACGATGTGCTACATGCTGCTCCCCCTCCCAGCCGTTGATCAGCCAGCCAGCTCAGCAGATTGCACAGCCAGAGGGAGGGAAACTGCTGCTGGCCGTTCGCCGAGCAGATAAGCGATCACATCAGCGGCTGAATAGCCCTGCCTGAGATCAAAGATGGAGCGTAGCCGCAACAAGTCATCACCGCTGGTGAGCAATGGTGGTTCGACACCAATATCAGCTCGCACTTGACCAACGCCAACATTTGCCATTAGGGCATTACACAAACAACGCCGACCCTCAGTTTCAGCCAGATCGCCGCCTTTTTTCACAAAAGTAGCAATTGGTTCGCTAGCGCAGCGATAGCCAATCGTTCCTTTTGAGGTACGGTACATTGCGCGCAGATAGCCTAGATCGCAGATCCGCTGCCGTGGCACACCCTGCGCTGGATCGTTATCCCAACGCACAACTTTGAAGGGGTAACCGGTCGGCGAAGCCCTTGGATCAGTAAAAACATCGACTGCACCGCGCGCCGCTGCATCAAGCACCGACCGGCGCAGCGGCTCGGCCAAGCCTGAGTCGTTGCAGAAGGCGAAGAGCGTGCCAACCTGGATCCCCATCGCCCCAGCGGCTCGTGCCGCCGCCAAACCTTCCGGTGATGCTGTGCCTCCTGCCAGCCAGAAAGGCAGTCCTAGGGCAGCGATCTTAGCCGGATCGACCCAATCACGTGGACCGTAGATCGGCTCACCACGTTCGTTAAGTTGCAGCTCACCACGCGGCGGCGCATTGTGACCACCAGCAGTCGGCCCTTCGATGACCAACCCATCAACACCAGCAATCTTGCGTGCAAACAGTGTAGCGAGCGTCACACTAGCCACAATCGGCAAGAACAACGGCCGCCGCAACTTTGGTGGCTCACCTGGCCAATGCTCAGCAGGGTTGAAGGTGATATACGTTGGCGGCGCACCATCGTCGCCTTCAATCTCAGCTGTCAGCCGCGCTGGCTGATTAGCAGCCAGTGCATCAAGCGCCGCTGGAATTTCACGTGGAATTCCAGCACCCATAATAATTACGTCAACTCCGGCTAACAACGCCCCGTACAGCAAAGCCAGGTTCGGTAACTGAATCTTGGTGAGCAAATTCATACCGATCGGGCGATCGTGCCCCTCTTTGGCCAACCAGACTTCGACAAACGCTGCCAACATCGCCACTTGTTGCCGTTCTTTGCTCACCTTCAGGTTGTACATCGGCAGTAATTCATACGGTTCAGCAGGCGATCTACCGGTAGGCCGAAAATAGGTATCGAGCACACGCTCGGCCACACCGGGGATAGGAAAGTGAGCCATTGCCCGCCGCATCGCACCGTCTGGATCGCCGTCCTGCAAGCGCCGGATCAAGATAGTGTCAATACCGGTGCCCGAGACAACACCAAGCTGGCCGCAGGCGGCTACAGCCCGCGCCAGCCGCCAATCGGAAACGGCGGCGCCCATGCCACCCTGAATGATCATCGGCAAATCGGTGGCGCGCATTGTTTAAGACTCCTCGAAAGTTGCAAAAAGACAGGCTACCACATTCGCCGCTAGACCAACGGCGAAACAGCGAGAACGGTTCTGCGGCTCGATCTTTGGAGCTGGTGAAATCCATCAATATTATCAGCAGCCGGACCATCTTCTGTTATCATACCGCAGAGGAGAAACCTGCGCTAGATAAGAATCCGCTACTCGTTACAACAATTCGGATCACATCAGTGATAGTGACGCACCCCATCTTCACACACCACCAGATCAAGACGGCGATCGTGCGGTTCGCGCGGCAGTTCAATAACTTCCTGGACTGCAAACGCGACGCCAATGGTAACGGTTGATGTAGCTGCCAGCAGCGTATCGTAGTAACCGCCGCCGTAGCCAAGCCGGTACAGTTCTCGATCGAAGGCCAGTAAGGGAACAATGGTCAACGACCAATCACCAGATCGGGCTGGCGTGAGCTGGCGTGGCTGGAGCGTACCAAACCGACCTCGCACCCAATCCGATTCGGAAAGGCTGTGGATCCAGCTGTGCGCAAGCTGCCGCGATCCAGTCACCACTGGTACTGCAACCGCTTTACCCGCCATCAGAGCGGCTGTGATCAATGGTCTGGTATCAACTTCTGAACGAATTGGCAAGTAACAATGGATGGCTGTGGCGTTTACAAACGCTGGTAGGGCCAGCACCAGCTCACAGATACGGAGACTACGTTGTTCGCGATCGGGCAAGGCTTCACGCCGCGCCGTCATCTCAGCACGCAGAGCAGCTTTTCGCGCAGCAATGTCGCTCATTGTGAGTTATCAATACCAAGACGCAAAGCCGATGAACGAGCTAGGGTACTGGTAGCAACAACATTTACGCTATCACCCTGCTACCCTGCATGCCACTGCCCGATCACAGCTTTGCGTACTGGCTAGCAACTACAGATGCGGTGCTTTAATCTTGCGAATGATCGCCGCGAATGGCGGCAAGGGCTTGGGAAGAGGATTCTGGCGGAACCATCCCAATTCGGCCCGCACTGCTTGCTCTTTCAGCTCAGTCGCTCCCCAGATAAACGAAGCACCAGTTACACCGAGCAGCGCCGACCAGCCGGCATCTGCCACAAAAAGCGAGAGCACAATGATCCCAATCCCAAGCAGCATTGGGTACGGCCACCATAGGTAACCGAGATAATACTCCATCCGAATGACCCAAAAGAATCCGAAACCGATAATCCCCAGACTAAACAGACCAATCGCAAGTCCTTCCCACATCATACCAGTATCCTTACAATCTATCCACGATCCCTTGAGGCCTTGTCAACGTCCCGCGCCACTATCAAGCTACTTCCAGGTTGCGATCACGCGCAGCTTGCCGCCCGTCTGCCAGTGGATCGATCGGCTCGCGATCCAGTGGATCATGAATTGTAGCCTTACCTTCAGCCAAATAGCGGGCGTGGCGAGGATTGTTGGGATTGGCCGGTGCGTGACCATGGCGCACCCGCCGATCCTGACGCACCAGCTCGAAAGCATCCCACCAGAGCGAGATGCCGACTACGCTGCACACACCACCAACGGTCACATTCGGCGCGAAGAGCGCAGCAAGGTTGAGTATCAGACCGGCAATGATGAGGACGATCATTGGGGGACGAATATCAGCGCTGTGCGCTTCGAGCCAGCGCACACCAACATGCCCCCACCAGATGCTAAGAAATGTAGCCAGTGCCAACCAAAGACCGCTCATTTGTAGCATACGAAACCCTCACAAATCTACACAAATCGTAGCAATCTTCTGCAGTATTACATGGAAGTAGGATCGTGTCAAGGGAAAAGTCTGCCCGCATCTAAAACATGAACATGGGTCGCGCAGCAAACCGCTTCCCCACTCTGCAGATTGCGAACAAGATCAGGAGATGAGAACAGGCAGAGAGACAAATAGATCGCGGTAATCACTGGCTGAGCTACCACGATCCACTAGGAGCGTATTCATAAGGGGGCTTAGTTGTGGGAAGCAGAAGTATGCCAACCTATCAGCGATAAGAATTCCCCCTTATCGCTATTCCCTACGACTCTGCAAGCTTTTTACTAAAGCAGCGACCAGCGCTTGAGCGACTGACTGGTTGGCGCGTCACTTCAGAATCTGAAACAGATTGCTGTAATCGTCTGTCCAGAGACGCACAGCCGGATTGCTTACCTCAACCTGACTGGCGTGGTTAGCGATAGCAGGTGCTGCCAGCAGCGCGGGATCCCGAGCCAGTAGAACCCACAGCGAGGAAACACTACCCTGCTCGGAGTCACCCTGATCGGAGATTACAACCCGCGCCAGCCCATAGTAGTCAGCCAGTGGCAAGACTACCTGGATCAAGTCAAGATGACGGTTAGAAATGTGAGCTGCCAGGATGCCTGTCGCGGATAGATGTTCAAGGTAGAGGGCGAAAGCCTCGCGATTGAGCAAATGCACTGGGATCGAGTCGCTCGAAAAGACATCTAGCACCAGAATGTCATACTGTTGCGGCTGATTAGCGGCCAGTTCTCGTTCGAGGGATAGTCGGGCATCACCGGAAACAATTTCAATCTGTGCCCGACTGTCAGCCAGATACGAAAAGTAACCATTCCTGTCCTGGCTAAGAGCAATAATAGCTGGGTTGATTTCGTAAAAGCGGTATACATCCCCTTCCTGACCATAAACAGCCACTGTGCCAATCCCTAGGCCAAGCACACCTACCCGCAGACCATGACCCCGTTTCGGGTGATTGAGGATTGCCAGACCGATCCCACTGGTCTCACTGTAATATGACGTCGGTAACGTGCGCTTAGCGGGATCGGCAAACTGGAAGCCATGTAGCGTATTCCCATGTACCAGCGCATAGCGCTTTGTAGAGGCATTTTCTGATTCGAGTTCCTTTACACGTACTACCCCATAAAAGTTGCGTTCAAGCACAAGTGAGTCGGTAACGTCGCTTTGAATAAACAGAATGGTCAAGAACAGTGAAAGACCTAGAGCCAGAATGGACAACGCACGGTAAAGCACAAAGGACCAGCGTGGTTCAGGTTGACGGTTATGCAGTACGATCAGCAGACTCAACGCCCACACCAGCACAATCCCTACGACCAACTCCCAGTAGGCGCGGAAGATGAGTGGCGCAATGAAGGTGGTGAAGATACCGCCTAACGCACCGCCAACTGATACCAACAAGTAGAACAAGGTCAGGCGTTCAGGATGCGGTCGTAAGTGGTATAGCTCACCGTGACAAATCATGCATGCTGCGAATAAAAACAGGTTATAGATTGCTATCTGCCAGATGATACTCAACCCTGGGCCGCGCATCACGGCCCAAACGACGAGAATGGTGACTACAAACAACAGGGGGATGAAGAATTGACGCGAGTACCAGCGTTCGCCAGAGAAAGCCAAGATGAATGTAACTAGATAGATCGTTAACGGTAAAACCCATAGGAAAGGAATAACTGCCACTTCCTGCGTGATATGGCTAGTGATAGCCAGCAAGAGGAGCGAAGCGTTGGCAGGTAGCACGATCCAGAGCACAAGTTGCAACCAGCGAATCGAAAGCTGGTCTCCAGAATGATTACCTGCAGATGCGACTGCCACTACCACGCCCTCGTTCCTTCCATGCGCCTTGCTGCGCCAGATACGGAATGTTCCCCAAGCGACCAGTACGGCAAAGCAGAGATAACCTAGTGTCCACATCCAGCCTTGGACAGGAAGGGTAAGCAATGGCTCAACCAACACCGGATATGTAACGAGGCCAAGTAGCGAACCGATATTCGAGATCGCGTATAAGCGGTACGCACTGCGCTCGGGAAAGAGACGATGAAACCAGGCTTGCATCAGCGGACTGTTCGAGGCAAGTAGAAAATAGGGTAGACCAACTGAAATGACTAATAGCTTCAAAATCTCTAGCACTGGCGGCGCATCAGGGGCTGGCTTCCACGCAACATCGGGCGTAATAGGCGAACGCCAACTCCATCCCAATGCAAGTAATACGCCAGCCGAGAGACCGAGCAAAACCAGGTGCCATTTCTCGCGCCCCCGGCCTGGATGACTCAGCCAGCTAGCGTAAGCGTATCCACCTGTCAATAGCACTTGAAAAAACATCTGTACCGTCGACCAGACAGCCGGCGAACCGCCAAACCACGGCAAAATGTACTTGGCAATGAGGGGCTGAATCTGAAAGATGAGGAAGGCGGAAAGGAAAATGCTGGTGATGAAGTATGCCATACGATAATGTGGTACGACCTAACAATACGAGACGAAGTACTACGCTAGAAAAGCAACTAGCTGGTTGTCAGGAATTGCTTATGCCAGCATTATAACAGACTGCCAACAGGCAAAAGCTGTTTTACGCTCCGAAATGCAGTGCTCGGTCCTTCCTTAGACCAGCGCAGACAATCACAATGTGCAACCGTGACCTGTCAGCCTCATCCTATTCAGATATGATGGTTCAGTTCATTGCCCGCCTGCTTCCATCTGCGAACTGATCGCATCCTAGGCTAGTTTCCCGTACAATGTTAGGCAGAGGAAGTTGGCCTGCATGGGAGGAAGGCTATGGAGCAAGTAGACACCCTACTCATTGGCGGCACTGTGGTGACAATGGATCAGCAGTGGCGCATCTTCACCGACGGTGCAGTCGCGATTCGCGAGGGGGTGATTGTGGCGGTAGGGCCGAGCGCCGAACTGGCAGCTCATTACACTGCCACCCAAACCATTGATTGCCAGGATTGCGCTATTATTCCAGGTCTCATCAATGGGCACGCCCACGTACCGATGAGCTTGCTGCGCGGCCTAGTGGCTGATCAACAGCTCGATGTCTGGCTGTTCGGATATATGTTTCCGGTCGAAAGCCAGTTCGTCGATCCCGATTTCAGCTTTACTGGCACACTACTCAGCTGCGCGGAGATGATCCGCGGCGGCACAACCACCTTCGTCGATATGTATTACTTTGAAGAAGAGGTGGCACGAGCTGCCGATCAGGCTGGAATGCGCGCGATCTGCGGGCAGACAGTGATGCGCCTGCCAACACCTGACGCCGACTCGTTTGATGCCGGCATCGAGCGTGCACGCCGCTTTATGGCTGAATGGCAAGGCCATCCACGCATTATCGCCACTGTCGCTCCTCATGCACCTTACACTTGTACCGATGAAATCTATCGCCAAGCTGCTGCACTCTGTGCCGAATTTGGTACACCGCTGATCACGCATCTTTCCGAGACGGCCCGTGAGGTCGAAGAGAGCATTCGTGACCGTGAGGTGACACCGATTCGCTATGCCAAACGAGTAGGCGCCTTTGACGTCCCCTGTATCGCCGCTCATTGTGTGCACGCCACCGAGGATGATCTGCGGTTGCTGCGCGAAGCTCGTGCAGGCGCCGTGCCCTGCCCCACCAGCAATCTCAAACTGGCCAGTGGGATTGCTCCCTTCCGTCGCATGATCGAAACTGGCGTGCGTGTTGGTCTCGGCACCGATGGCCCGGCCAGCAACGACGATCAGGATATGTTTACCGAGATCCAACTAGCCGCGCTGTTACCAAAAGGGCTTAGTGGTGATCCGACCGCAGTCCCGGCACGCGAAGCCTTTGCCCTTGCCACCTGTTGGGGTGCGCGTGCAATCCACCTCGATCATCTGATTGGCTCGCTCGAAGTGGGTAAGCGGGCTGATATTGTGATTGTTGAGTTACGCCGGCTCCATAGCGCACCCCGTTACACTTACGCGCCTGATTCTATCTATTCTCACCTCGTCTACAGCAGTCGGGCCGCCGATGTACGCGATGTACTGGTAGATGGGAGGTTGCTGCTCCGCGACCGCCAGTTGCAGACCCTTGATGAAGATGCCATCATCACCCGCGCTCAAACGATTGCAGCGCACATTAATGAGTTTCTCGCCACACGCGAACGCAATCTGCTAGCCAAGATCTTAGCGCTGGGTGGAGTGCAACAGGCCGAAATCTTCGAGATTCAGGTCAAGGCGCGCCTGCATTCATCTGACGTAGCTCGGGTGCTTGCACTACTGTCCAGTCCGGCCATTACCATCACCAAAACCAGTGAACGCACTCAATACGACACTTACTTCATCTTTGCCAATGGCGAGCGCATCCGTATCCGTGAGGATCATCGCACCGATCCCGGCGCACGTCCGCAACCCAAATACACGCTCACTCTCATGGCTGAAGCACGACGGTTCGATCATCCCAAAGCTATGATGCTTTCACGTGCTCGCTACACTGCCCCGGCCGATCATACAGTACGTTTCTACCGCGAATACTTCCAGCCTGACCGGATCGAAGAGCTTGAGAAACGGCGACAGCGCTGGCGGATCCTTTACAAAGACCACGATTTCGTAATCAATCTCGATACGCTCGTTAACCAACCTGATCCAGGACCCTTCCTCGAGATCAAGAGCCGTACCTGGAGTCGGCGCGATGCTGAACAACGCGCTGCTCTCATTAGCGAGTTACTCGAACTAGCCGGTATCCCCGATGACGCGCTGGTGTTGCAAGAGTATGTGGAGCTAGTTGCATGAAACAGCGCGGGATTTATCTGATCGGGCTAACCGGTGGTATTGCCTGTGGTAAAAGTACTGTGTTGGCAATGATGGCCGCACTAGGTGCGCGCACTATTGACGCCGATCGTGTGACCCACCGGTTGCAACAACCAGGAACGCCAGTTTACCAGGCGATTGTCGCAGCTTTCGGACCACAGATTCTGACCACGCCTGGCGGCGCGATCGATCGACGTAAGCTGGGTGAGATCGTCTTCAACGATCCAGCTGCTCTCAAACGGCTGGAGGCAATCGTGCATCCAGCCGTTCGTGCAGAGATCCGGCAATTTCTCAACGAGGTAGCAAACGCAGGCGTGTATCATACCCGCCTGCGTCCGGTGGAACGACCGATTGTGGTGATCGACGCTATCAAACTGATTGAGTCGGGGTGGGCTGATGAATGTGATCAGGTTTGGGTGGTGACTTGTACACCCGAACAGCAGATCGAGCGCCTAATGAAGACCCGTAGTCTGTCACTGGCTGAAGCGCAGGCACGGGTAGCAGCACAGCCACCGCAGGCAAGTCGTTTGAGTCGAGCCGACGTTGTGATCGATAACAGTGGCTCGCCAGAGCAAACCCGGACGCAGGTCGAAGCAGCTTGGCAACAGGCCCTGATCGCCAGTCACGGCGCATAGACAATGTGGCAGCGTTCTTCGATCTCGCTCCCATCGACAAGAGTAACCCGCAGACGCACGGTGTAGTCGCCGGTCGGTGCATGTTTTGCATTCCACATGCCTAAGAGATTGTCCTCGACCGGTTGGTTACTCTGTCCCAACACTTGCCATTCGGTCGGGGTGCGCCCCTGGCCGAGGTCGAGAATAAATGGGCCGCGCGCAGTACCCCTAATAAAGAGCAAGGTGCTGGTGATCACGGCACCTTCGCTCAGATCGATCAGTGCTATAGCTTGCTCGGGCTCACGTGGTGGCGGACAGTATGTAGTCGGCTTGACAGATCCATACTGGCGCGCCCACTCCGCTACCTCTGTCGGATAGACCGGAACCGTTATCTCGCGGATCTCTTCTGGCGGTGTGTAGGAAGCTGCTAGACACGAACCGTCGCCACCGACCCGGATGGTCTCGTACGTGAAACCGCTGACGGGCACGCTACCGGCTACAAACCATTCTCTAATCACTCGCGGGCATTCAGCCGTCGGTGGTCCGCCTGTTTCGCTGCAAATTGGGAGCTCAATCACCCCTTCCGGTGGCAGAAAGGGCGATGCCGGTCGGTTGGCATGGTAGCGCAGCATCAATTCTCGCCAAATCAAGCCTGCCCCATTTGCCCCGGCCACTTCGTTCATCGGACGGTTGTCATTGTTACCTACCCACACACCGATAACGACGGCGCTAGTATAGCCAATCGCCCACGAATCGCGGAAATCGTTGCTAGTGCCAGTCTTGACAGCTGCCGGAATGTTAGGCAACTCCATGACGTTGTTGCGGCCAAATACGAGCTGGCGAGCAGCGTTGTCACTCAAAATATCGGTGATGAGAAACGCAATCTGTTCGCTCTGGGGGCCCAGCAGCGGTTTCCCACGCGTTGGTTGCCAGGTTTCAAGCATTTCACCGCGGCTGTTGGTAACACGGAGAATGGCCACTGGTCGCACCTGGCGGCCACCAGCACGCAAACCGGCGTAAGCCGCCGTCAACTCAATCAGCCGCACCTCGTTACTGCCAAGAGCCATCGGCAAACCATAGCGCCTAGGATCGGTGAAGGTTGTGATCCCAAACTCACTCATTAGATGAACGAAATGCTCCACACCCACATACTCCAACGCCTTCACTGCCGGAATGTTAAGCGAATTAGCCAGTGCCATCCGTAACCGCACTGGCCCACGAAACCGGCCATCGTAGTTGCGTGGCTGGTAGACGACGCCGTTGGTTACCCAGCGTGAGGGCACATCCCACAGAAGGGTTGCTGGTGTCCAATCCCGCTGCAAGGCTGCGGCGTAGATAAACGGCTTCAGCGCTGAACCAGGCTGGCGTGGCATAACAGTAACATTAACCTGACCATCAGGCGCGTTGAAGTCGACACTGCCCACCATCGCCATAATCTGGCCATCAGGGGCCAGGATCACCACCCCGGCATTACTTGCATCACGTGCGCGCAATTCGGCCACCTTCGCCGCAGCAATTGCCTCAGCCTCCATTTGCAAATCTGGATCAAGAGTAGTGATAACGCGCAATCCACCACGGTTAACCATCTCTTCGCCAAACTGCTGCACAAGCTGGTCATAGACATAGAAGACAAAATGGGGTGCTAGATTCGAGATCCGGGGCGTTGCTAGTTGGATCGGCTCGGCGAAGATCGAATCGGCTTCGGCAGCGGTGATAAACTCAGCCGCAACCATTTGGTTAAGCACGATCCGTTGACGAGCGCGCGCCAAGGACAGATTTTCGAACGGATTGTACGTTGAGGGCGACTGTGGCAGGCCAGCCAGCAACGTGGCTTCACCCCGCGTTAATTGCCAGACATGTTTTCCGAAATAGCGTTGAGCCGCTGCTTCAACACCGTAGGCTTGCGCGCCGTAGTAGACTTCATTGAGATAGAGCGCAAGAATCTGATCTTTGCTGTACTCTCTCCCCACCTGAATGGCCAGAATTGCCTCACGGATCTTGCGTTCAATGGTTTGTTGACGGGCCTCTTCGGGCGAAAGTAGGATCGCCCGTACCAGTTGCATTGTAATTGTGCTAGCACCAGAGACCGTCTCACCAGCAGTCACGTTTTGCCAAAAAGCGCGCACGATGCTAGCCAGATCTACGCCAGGGTTGGTATAAAAGTTTGCGTCTTCAACCGCTACTGTTGCATCGCGTAAAATCTGTGGAATCCGGTCTAATGCAACAGGCACTCGCACCCCGGGGCCGATCACTTCGTAGAGCAAAGTCGTGCCGTCACGAGCGTAGATCCGGGTGTTCTCGAAACTGCGGTACTGGTCGATGAATTCAGGTGGCGGCAAGTCGCGACTATAGTAGAGGTAGATGCCCACAACGACCAACATCCCGGTCAGGATCAATGCCAGCATAATGACCGCAAGTCGCTTCAACCAGCGCCAAAGTATAACCAGTAGGGGTGGCAGCAATGGTTGGCGGGGTTTGGATCGTGGTCGTAGCAGATTAGAACGACGAGCCATATGCAGAATCGCCAGTTAGCACGTCCATATCATCGATCTCTGGTGAGAACATGTGGTTACCGGCTTTAATCAATACTATAGCGTATCTGACGCGAGATTGAATATGAAAATAGAGCGAACGTGAGGTAACGGCAGACAAACCGGGCAGAACAAGTCAGGATGGACAAGCAACATCACACATCACGAGTCAGGAACATTAGGATGCAGCAGAGCGCTTGTGGAAGAGGAGGTGCACCATCAATCGCGATAGTTATCATAGCCATCAGGGTGTTATCGACACCACACCCATACCGCTATAAAACGCTGCATTATCTAACTAGACGCTATTTCCGCCACCGCCCGCATGACCGTCGACCAGGCCGTACTATGCGGTGTGGTCAGCTCGAAGTGACCGCATTGGGGCAAAATTGATAAATGTGTCGTATCGCCAGCGGCCTGAGCAGCAGCGACAAATGCTGCAACGTAAGCCGCCGGCACGATCGGATCATCGCTGCCAACCAGATGATAATGAAGTATGCCTAACGGCAATCGTTCGCGTGGCGAGGTTTCGGAATAGCGCTGCAAATCGTGTCCGATCAGTTCGGCACAGGCAGCTCCGCAGGCTGTAGCTACCACGCCCTGCGCCAGATCGGCCACAGCAGCCAAAGCAACCACTCCGCGAAGTGGCAATGGATTAGCACGATACAGTTCACTGGTTACTGGCAAGGTTGGGCGCATAGCCAGCCAGAGCGCCAAATGACCGCCAGCAGAATGACCAACCGCAATCACGCGTGTCAAATCCAGCCGCTGATCGGTTGCTAGGGTGCGCAGGTGATCAACTCCAGCTGCAACATCGAGGAAGGTATGCGGCCAGCCACCACCATTCCCCAACCGACGATACTCTAAACTCCACACTGCGAATCCGGCGGCACGCAAAGCCGCGCAGCATTCGCCGAGCGGGGTCAAATCATACGCTGCCTGCCAGCAACCGCCATGAATTAGTACGATGACGGGTGTCGGTTGGGCAGCAGCTGGCAGATAGAGATCACCAAACTGATCAGGATGATGACCGTAAGCGATTCGAGCATCGGGCGCAATGGCAGGCTGAGCGAGATAATCGGTGACAGTAAGCATAGACTGACCTGATAACAGAGGGGGCAACATCTCGCGCTACCCCAACATTGACACTGCCGCAGCGCCATTTGTACTGCCCCTAACGGCCAGAATCCTACAGCAGCATGTGTTATGTCTCGTCGGAAAACTGATCGAGGAAATCGGCTAACGGTCCGTTATAGTAGACGTGAACGACCTGGTTGAACGTGATTCGACTGACCGCGTCCCACACTTCATCCGGATCGTTGCTATAAGCGACCAGCATAGCCTGTTCGGGGCGCTCTTCATCTTCGCCGGGCGGGATGACGAGTGCCAGCCACTGGCGCGGGTAACGCTGCTCGATCAACGCAATTGGTTCAACCTTACCCCGCTCGATCATGCCGGTGTAAGGGCAGCCACAACTGCAATTCGGCCCACAACTGCTGTGGTCGCCAGTGCCGCAGCTGGAACTCGAGCCGCCATGAAAAGCGCTGGTGAGGTTTATCACGACTGGCATAGTCTCGTACCAATACAGTCTAGCGCGTTGCAGGGAGGCCTACCCGATCATCCCCGCGTGCTAAGCAAACTATGGCCCAATGCGCTCCATATCACCCATGTACGGGCGCAAGACCTCAGGGATCACGATACTGCCATCTTCCTGCTGATAATTTTCCATAATAGCAATGATCGTGCGCGGCAAACCAAGGCCCGAGCCGTTGAGGGTATGGACAAACTCTGGTTTGGCTCCTGGTTCAGGCCGATACCGAATATTAGCCCGGCGGGCCTGGAAGGCCTCGACATTCGAACACGAACTAACCTCAAGCCATTCACCTACGCCTGGCGCCCACACTTCAATATCGTAGGTCTTCGTCGATCCGAAACCTAGATCACCAGTACAGAGTAGCTTGGTACGGAACGGCAGACCGAGCAGGCGCGCACATTCCTCGGCGTCACGGCGCAATTTTTCCAACGCCTGATAGCTCTCTTCCGGTCGGACAAACATATACATCTCGACCTTATCAAACTGGTGACCGCGCTTGATCCCGCGCACATCGCGTCCGGCGCTGAGCTGTTCCTTACGAAAACAAGGGGTATAGGCAGCATGATAGATCGGCAATTGACTCGCCTCGAGGATTTCGTCGGCATAAAGGCTAGTGATCGGCACTTCCGCAGTCGGCACCAACCACAACCCCGACTCTTCATCGCGGTACAGGTTATCGCGAAACTTCGGTAACTGACCAGAAGCCCATAAGACCGACTCCTTCACCACAAACGGGGTATATACCTCCTGGTAACCCTGCTGCAGGTGAAGATCGAGCAGCCACTGAATGACAGCCCGTTGCAGACGTGCACCAGCACCGCGCATCACGTAAAAACGCGAACCGGCCAGCTTTACGCCGCGCTCAAAGTCAAGAATCCCAAGTGCCTCACCTAACTCCCAATGCGGACGGGCCGGGAAGGGCAGCTGACGCTCCTCACCCTCTTGGTAAACGACCACATTATCACGGTCATCAACCCCATCGGGCACGTCCGGGTGGGGCAGGTTGCGAATTTCAAGCATCGCGGCTCGTTGCTGCTCTTCGAGCTCGGCCAGCTGACGGTCGAGTATTGCGATCTCATCACCGAGCCGGCGCATGGCCTCGATCTTTGCTTGGCGTTCGACGGGATCTTTCATAGCACCGATTTGTTTGGAGACAGCGTTACGTTCAGCTTTGCGCGTCTCGACTTCGTAGATCAGACGGCGACGCTGCTCGTCAAACGCCAATACCTGATCGATGATCGCACCATCAACACCGCAGCGGGCTAACTGGCGCTTCACTTCGTCGGGCTGCTCGCGAATCAATTTGATGTCAAGCATAGCATTTCTGTTGAGATACCACGCGCTCGCACGCGAAGGCGATTCATGCTGTAGCAACGATTATACCACGGCCCACGATCCCTTTCAGAGGCAGCATTCTCACGACGTGGTATCATGACGATCTTGCTCACATAGCTACGACAGAAACTCTCAGTACCGCCGATAATATGACGATTACAAACGGCATCTGCCAAAGTAGCCCCAATTGCTCCCACCAATCTGGCTGCAATCCGGTTCAACCACACGCTAGAGTACACGAGACACCATTCCTAGCCGAGTCGGCTATAACGCCAGTCGACAGGTTTGCCATTGGCGTAAGGCATTACGCCGTGGAACGGGCGCGGATCGTCGTCAAAGACGAGCGGAAGGAAGAAGCGATCGCCAGGCCAGAGCGGTAATTCGAGAAGACGGTTCAATGGTACCCATTCTAGGCTACCCTCCTTATTAGCGATGAGGGGCTCACCCTGAAAGCGCGTAATGAGGAAGACAAAGGCAAACCAGTCTTCACCATTTTTGCCAAACCCCGGCCAGCTCACCGTGCCGCGTAGCGTGAGTTCGAGGGCGGTAATAGCTGCCTCTTCACGCAATTCGCGCTGCATACCGGCGACAATTTCTTCATCACGTTCGAGTTTGCCACCTAACCCATTGTATTTACCTAGGTGTTGATCGTCAGGACGGGTATTGCGATGCACCATTAATACTGCTTGACGGTCAGAAGACAGAACGTAACCAAGTGTAGCCAGAATCGGGGTATATGGCATAGCAACCTCAATGATATACTGGTATACGTTACATTCGTATGTGCCTCTGGCGCGTAACGAATGTGAGCGAGTTTCGTAATTATAGCTGATTGCAGCGCTGGAGCAAAAACATCCACCCTTACCGAATATCAGGTTACTTACCAGGCGCGATACAGATTGCGCTCGCCACGCCGAACCTCTGCAATCCGGCGCGCGCTGCCTGGATCGATCCCGTCAGGGAACTGGTCAGGATGGAAAAATCGCGCATCGCAGATCTCAATATCAGCAACAGGCGGCACTGGCAAACCTTCAGCCACCGCAGTGAACACGATAACATAATCGCTCAGACCACGGGCCAAATAGTGAAACACACCGTGGAGACCAGTCACAGTCACCAAGCAACCGCTCTCTTCAAGCGCCTCACGGCGAGCAGCATCTGCTGGTGCTTCACCGTGATCGATAGCCCCGCCAGGCAGACCCCATGGTTTAGTCCCACCACGATGGCGCACGAGCAGAAATTCATCACCTCGCTGTACAATCACGCGCACACCAATCGCACGTAAACGGAACAGCTGGTATCGCAACAAACGTAGGCGCAAAAAGAGACGGTATGCACCAGTGAGAGCTAATTCGTGAATTGGGTGCGCCATGATATGAGCTAGTACTCACTGCCAGCGCATCTCATTGGGCAGTGACCAGATAATGCCAAGTAGCACTGTTCATCATAACACGGTCAATACCCTGTCGCAAACTGGTTGACATAGAATTGTTCGCCATATGGTAGTTAGACAGCGCGGCACAGCAAGTACCAGTTGTCTGTATAGCGGGTATCACACCGGATAGAAGTCTCGATCTCCTCGTTAGTCCAGCGTTGACAAACTAATACTCGTAGTACTCTTGTACCATGATAAAACAGTACTGATTTTTACCCTATTCATTCGCAAAGTACTATAGGAAAACAATGTTATCACCGATTATAATCTTCTTGCAAATAAAACCGATTTGTGAAGTTTTTCCTTGCAAGAAAAATGTTTCTAAAACTTTATTTTAATAATTTTTAATAAAGTTATCTATGACAAAAAAGTTGCTCATACTGTGTTGCTCTCTCATAATGATAGCAATCACGCTGAGCGGTTGTCAGCCAGTTGCTGAGCCACCTACACCTACGCCACCACCAACAAACACCCCACCCAGACCAACATCTATCGCCCGTCCGTATCCGCCCCCACCTACATCGACACCTGTAACTCCACCACCAACGCGGCCAGCCTATCCTGTGCTACCGACCGCAACACCAGCGCCTACCCAAGCGCGGCCTACTCGCACGGCTACACCCGTGCCTCCCACCGCGACACGCATACTACCTACGGCAACCCGCAAACCGCCTACTACTACGCGTGTACCACCGACTGCGACACCGGTGCCGCCGACCCGGCTCCCATACCCGGTGCCACCAACTGCGACAATTGAACCACCGACTGCGACACCGGTACCGCCGACCCAACCTCCATATCCGGTACCGCCGACCGCCACGCCGGTACCACCAACCCGGCCACCCTACCCGGTGCTGCCAACCGCGAGGCCGCTACCGCCGACTCGCTCCCCGTACCCGGTGCCACCAACCGCCACGCCGGTGCCACCAACACCAACTATCCGACCATATCCGTGATGCCTAATCAGGCGCGGTCAGATGGTTGAACGGTATTACCCTTGTATCTGGAACCACTAGGCCAGATACAAGGGTTTCGATTTGTCACGAAAAAGGTCTGCCCTTATGTACGGCAACACGCTCTTTGATTACTTTCAGGCGTAACCCATCAACGCAATTGACACCTGTACAGAAGGGCTCCATCTCCGTACTACACTTCTCATAGACAATGCTAACATACCGCTAATCTCCGTCTAATCATCACAGACTATCTTGCCAAGATTGAGGGTTCGCTGTGCAAATACAAATGCGGCTCCGTGGGCACAATTCGTGAAGCGCGTGTCTGCACAAAATGAACAGATGGGTAGTAGTCACAATGAGGAGGTAGACGATGCGTCGTATCATCAGCTTGCTCATCGTGCTAACGATGCTGGTGTTGGTTGGCGTCACACCAGCGCTCGCCCAAGAAAATAAGCGCGATCTCTTTTTCTTCACCCGCTATCCTGCCCAGGAAGCAACTGTCGGCGAAGTTGTTACCTTTAAATTGACCCTAGGCACTGAAACGGTGCCGCAGATTGTGCGACTTGGCGTGCGTGAGGCGCCAGCCGGCTGGAATATCGCTTTCCGTGGCGATGGACGTGTGATTCAATCGGCCTACATCGAACCTAACAACAATGCCACTTTCGATTTACGCATCGAACCGCCTACAGACGTGAAGGCGGGATTATATCGAATGACTGCAGTAGCCACTGGCCTGAACCAAGAGGTAACCCTACCGATTGAATTAACCCTCAAGGATAAGACGGTCAACCCGGGAGGTCTCTCTTTCAAAGTCGATCTGCCCACTCTGCGTGGATCGCCCAATACGACCTTCCGCTACAATGTGACTCTCAAGAATGAGAGCAGCACAGAAGTGCCGGTGAGTCTGCTGGCAGAAGCGCCGCGCGGTTTCCAGGTCGATTTCAAGCTGTCAGGGCAGAGCATCACGAGTGTTCCCTTTGACCCCAACGAGTCGAAGAATCTGAGTGTCGAAGTACGACCCATAACTGATGTTCCCGCTGGAACATATGAGATTTCCATCCTCGCTCGCGGCGGTGATTTGCAAGCCGACACTCGCCTTGTCGCTGATATTACTGGTCAGCCACAACTACTGCTGACCACACCTGATGGCCGATTGTCGGGTGAAGCCCGTATCGGTGAGAAGACCGAAGTCAAGCTGGTGGTGCGCAACACTGGCAATGCACCGGCCCGCAATATCGAGCTCAGCGCATCACCGCCGATTGGGTGGACAGTAGAGTTTGAGCCCAAGCAGATTCCTGAGCTCGCTGCCGGTCAGCTAGTTGAGGTTAGCGCCCAAGTGCAACCATCGAACCAGGCTATTGCTGGTGATTATCTCGTAACTTTCACCGCTCGCCCCGCTGATGCAGCAGTAGCTACCAGTGAGTTCCGCTTTACGGTGATGACTTCAACTGTTTGGGGTTTGGTTGGAATTGCGCTGATCGCGGTCGCCGTAGTTGGGGTTGGAGTGGCAGTCATGCGGTTTGGACGGCGCTAACAACTGGTTATAAAGTGGGAGCATCGCCCAATCTGACGACGCTCCCGACAGTGTAGGTTGTTGGGGTAGATGTTTCGGACGCGCACAGACAGGCGTACTGTAACGGACCTGGACGCCTTTGGTGAGGCACCATTTGCCCACCTTGGGTAGGGGATAAGGTTGCGTACCAAGAGCAATACGTCACAGAATTGATTTCATCGATCCCTACCACCAAACCTTTCGGGCCGTCCAGCACGCTGTGCGCTAAACATCTGCCCCCGTTGCGCAGAAGGAGTTCGGTATGACCGATGTAGTGGTTGAATGCCGTGATCTGACAAAGCAGTATGGCGCCTTCACCGCTGTTGATCATCTGAACCTAAAGGTCCACAAGGGTGAGATTTTTGGTCTGCTGGGACCAAACGGAGCCGGCAAAACCACCACCATTCTTATGCTGCTCGGCCTGACCGAGCCGACCAGCGGCGATGTGCGTGTATTGGGGCTTGATCCAGCCCGCCAACCGCTTAGTGTCAAAGCCCGGGTCGGCTATCTGCCCGACCAGGTTGGCTTTTACGATAACCTAACAGCGCGCGAAAATCTGACCTATATCGCCAAATTGAACGGAATACGCGATCCAGAAATGAGTCAGCGGATTACGCAAGCGCTCGATCAGGTTGGTCTGAGCAGCGTCGCTGACCGTCGTGTTAAGACCTTCTCGCGCGGTATGCGCCAGCGGTTGGGAGTGGCCGAGATTTTGATCAAGCAGCCGCAGCTCATCATCATGGACGAACCAACCCTGGCCCTCGACCCAGAAGCTGTGCGCGAGTTTCTCGAGCTGATCCGTCAGTTGAAAGCCAGCGGGATTACGATCCTGCTTTCTTCACACCTGCTACAACAGGTCCAGGCAGTTTGTGATCGGGTTGGTCTATTTCACAAAGGACGTATGGTGCTGGAGGGTACTGTTAGCGAGCTCGCCCAGCGTGTGCTCGGCGGCGCTTACCGGATTCACGTTGAAGCTGAAGGTGGTGATGCAGTGACAGTCGCGCTGCGTCAGTTGCCTGATGTGGTGAAGGTGTCACAAAACGGAACGCGAACTTACCATGTCGAAGCACGCGCCGATCTCCGCGCTGAAATTGCACGTAAGGTGATCGATGTGGGTGGAAAGTTGCTCGGTCTGAGTATTGACACCCCTAGCCTTGACGAGGTCTATGCGCGCTACTTCCAGAAAGGAGCGGCTTATGCAACGAGCGCGTAGCATCGCAACCGCTCGCCAGCGTGAAGGATCGCCATGGACGGGGTTGTGGGCGGTGGTCGCCAAAGAGATGGCCGACTATCTGACGAGCGCTCGTATGATGATTCTGGAAGCGCTCATTCTGCTTACTGCATTCGGTACGGTGTACGCCGCTTCACAGAACCTGCGCGCTGGCGTTAGCAACAGCGACGATTTCTTATTCTTACGTCTCTTCACTACAGCCCGCGAGCCGCTACCAGCCTTTGTCGGTTTCCTGGGCTTACTGGTGCCACTGCTGGCCATCGCGTTGGCATTCGACTCAGTCAACGGTGAATTTAACCAGCGCACACTCTCGAAAGTGTTAGCGCAACCTATTTATCGCGATGCGCTATTGCTGGGCAAGTTCCTGGCCGGCTTGGGCACGTTGGCCATGGCGCTCACCGCGATCTGGTTGCTGATAATCGGTATGGGTCTGTTGCAACTGGGAGTGCCACCAAGCGGTGAAGAGACGACGCGCCTGCTCTGGTTTTTACTTATCACTATTTTCTACGGCGGCATCTGGTTAGCGCTGGCAATGCTCTTCTCAATCATCTTCCGCCAGCCTGCCACTGCGGCACTCGCAGCTATTGCTGTCTGGCTCTTCTTCACGGTCTTCTGGGGAATCATCGCCAGTCTGCTAGCACGCACCCTACAACCAGCGCCGACCGGTGACAATCAGGCCCTGATCAACCAGATTCAACTTGAGTTGATGTTGACCCGGATCTCACCCAACACCCTCTTCTCTGAGGTTGCCCTCGCAATGCTCAATCCGGCGGTGCGCGCGTTGGGCATCGTGTTGCCGATCCAGTTGCACAATGCCATTCCTGGTACACCGTTGCCAGCTTCACAAAGCATCCTCCTGACCTGGCCGCACGCCACCGGGTTGATTGCAGCGACAATTGTGTTGTTTGCGATTGGCTACATCCTCTTCCAACGGCAAGAAGTGCGGGCGTAATTATTGCGCCCAACCGCGCGGCGCTCGGTCGGGCCGCGCGGTCTATCTCCTCGTTCACCCCTTCCCTACTACTGAAAACACAGCACAACTACGGACCCCATTACGCTCCATTGTAGAGATCCAGGATTGACCAGCGCGGCAATCGTCGTACAATACATCTAGCTTATATCGGGTTCTGCCTTTGAAGTTAGGGGCAGTAGGCAGTAATGAACAACATTCTGGCAATTGCCTTGGGGGCAGCGATTGGCGCCAACCTTCGCTACGGCATTGGGTTGTGGGCAGCGCAACGGTTCGGCACGTCATGGCCGTATGGTACGTTTATCATCAACCTGTTGGGGTGTTTAGGGATTGGCTTGCTCCTGACCCTCATCTCAAATCGGTTGACCGTCAGCGAACCGGTACGTTTGCTATTGGTGACAGGTCTGTTAGGTGGCTTTACGACCTTTTCCACCTTTGGCTACGAGAGCTTTACCCTGTTGAGTGCCGGTAACTGGCTAGCGGCACTCGGGTATATCGGGGGAAGTGTCGCAGGCGGTCTGATCGCAGTTGTGATCGGTATCGAGCTGGGACGGTGGATCAGCGGCTAATATATGAGGAGGTCTCCGATGGAGCAGACCGTAGCTCAGCAACTCTGGATCTACATTGATGAGGGCGAAAGTATGCAGGGGCGAGCCATCGCTTCGCGTATCGTCGACACCTTGCGAGCGTCAGGCGCGCCAGGAGTGACGATATTGCGCGGTGTAGGCGGGTACGGGACCCACGGTGTCTTTCACAGCGATCTGTTAGTTGATATTCCAAGCCGGTTACCGCTGGTAATTACTTGTATCGATCGCAGTGATCGCTTGCAACGATTGTTGCCCCGCCTCAGTGAAATCGTGCAAGAAGGCTTGATTGTACTTTCACCGGTACAGGTAGTGAAGGTGGGCCGGCGGGCTGGCGGCGCTCTGCCGGCGCACCTTACAGTTGCCGATGTGATGAATCAAGATGTCGTATCGGTTACGCCTGATACTCCAGTGGGAGAGTTAGTACGTCTGTTGCTCGAACGAGGCTTGCGCGCGATGCCGGTCGTAGATGCTGAGCACAAGGTGATCGGTATCGTGACAGACGGTGATCTGCTGCAACGCGGAGTCAGCCAGTTACCCTTACATTTGCAACAGTTGTTGCCAGGCGAAGAACGGGCAGCCCAGCTAGCGGCAATGGCCGCACGTCCCGAACGAGCCAGCGATGTAATGACTCCAAATCCAACTACGGTTAAGGCCACCGCATCGTTGACGCAAGCGGCCTTGCTAATGACCGAATATGACCACAAGCGATTACCAGTGGTTGACGACCAAGGTCGGTTAGTCGGAATGCTTAGCCGGTCTGATGTGTTGCAAACCGTAGCCAACAATTTTGCCGTGAGCACGGAAACCCTGCCAAACACCAGTGCCAGACCAGCCACCACGGTAGGCGAAGCAATGGTGCGTGACGTACCAACCGTATCGCCTGATACACCGTTGATCGAGACGCTCGATCGCATTCTGTCGACGCCACGCCGACGAGCAGTAGTCATTGATTCTGATCGGCGTGTCGTTGGCATCATCAGCGATGGCGATATCCTGCGCCGAGCAATGCGGCCAGCCACACCAGGCTGGTTGCAGCGCTTTGCGATTTGGATTGGGGGCGGTGCACGCCCACCTGAACTCGAACTAGTGTTAAAGAATCAGACTGCCGCTAATGTTATGACTAGCCCGGTGATCACCGTAACACCAGAAACCCCGGTGACGACAGCAGTGGAGTTGCTGATTACCCACCGGATCAAGCGTTTGCCTGTGGTTGATGCCGAAGGCAGGCTAGTGGGGATGATTGGGCGGGCAGCGCTGCTAGGAACACTCCTGAAAAGTTCATCTGCATAAATGTGGGGGGTACGGTCATCCCGTCCCCCCACGCGGCTTCAACCACTCCGACAGTCGGCGGACCAATCGTGTTCAGGCCAATGCCGGACTCTCTTCCGTCTTCTCCTGGTCGATCTCGCGTTGCGACCGGATGCGCAGTTGATCTTCGCAGGTATCAACGATCACCGTGTCACCATCACGGAATTGACCAGAGAGCAACCCCTCGGCCAACGGGTCTTCGATCAGATTGGTGATCACGCGGCGCAGCGGTCGCGCACCGAAGGCGGGATCATAACCGCGACGAGCCAAGAGCTCAAGTGCATCGGGCTGAACGACCAACTTGATCTGATGCTCATCGAGTTGGGTCTGTACCCGCTTGAGCATGAGCTGAGTGATCGACTGGATCTCCTCAGTGGTGAGCGGATGGAAGATGATCGTCGCATCGATGCGGTTGAGGAACTCAGGCCGGAAGAGCATTCTGAGTGCCTCATCCACCTTGCGCCGCATATCGGTTTGATCGATTTCGTTGGCATTGCCACCGAAGCCGATCCGTGAGGCGCGGCGGATATGCTCGGTGCCGACATTGCTGGTCATGATAATAATGGTATTGCGGAAGTCGACCCGCCGGCCCTTACCGTCAGTCAGATGACCATCTTCCAGCACCTGCAGCAAGAGATTGAAGGCGTCGGGGTGGGCCTTCTCGATCTCGTCAAACAGCACCACACTATAAGGCTTGCGCCGCACAGCATCGGTGAGCTGACCGCCCTCACCGTAGCCGATATATCCAGGCGGCGAACCGACCAGGCGTGACGTGGTATGGCGCTCCTGGAACTCAGACATATCGATCTTGATCAGCGCCTCTTCAGTGCCGAACATGAACTCGGCCAACGCCTTAGCCAGCTCAGTCTTACCGACACCAGTGGGGCCAAGGAAGATGAAGCTGCCGATCGGGCGCTTGGGATCTTTCAAACCGGCGCGAGCACGACGCACCGCCTTTGAGATAGTAACAATTGCCTCGTGCTGACCGACGATCCGGCTGTGGAGGAACTCCTCCATATGCATCAGCCGTTGCGTTTCGTTACCCGTTAGGCGCGTCACTGGCACGCCCGTCCACATCCCAACCACTTCGGCGATGTCTTCTTCCGTCACATAAGGTCGCTCATAGCGTTCATCGCTGCGCGTGCCAAGCTCAGCCTCGATCTCCTGGATGCGTTGCAGCATGCGCTCTTCTCGCTCACGCAGATCATTCGCTAGTTCGAACTGTTGATCTTCTAGCGCCGCCTCACGCTCCTTGCGCAACGCCTCCAGACCACGCAGAGCATCACGCAGCCGCGGTGGTGTCGCCGAGCGATACATCCGCACCCGAGAAGCCGCCTCGTCGATCAGGTCGATGGCCTTGTCGGGCAATTGGCGATCGGGCACATAGCGGGCCGACAGGACCGCAGCCGCACGGATCGCCTCATCACTAATCTGCAACTGATGGAAATCTTCGTAACGCGACTTAATGCCGCGCAAAATCTGAATAGTATCCTCGATTGATGGCTCATCGACCATCACCGGCTGGAAACGGCGCTCTAGCGCAGCATCACGCTCGATATACTTGCGATACTCATCGAGCGTAGTGGCCCCAATCGTTTGCAGCTCGCCACGCGAGAGAGCTGGCTTGAGAATATTAGCTGCATCGAGAGTGCCTTCTGCACCGCCCGCGCCGATAATGGTGTGGAACTCATCAATAAAGAGGATGCAGCGCGACTCTTTGATTTCATCAATCACGCGCTTGAGCCGTTCTTCAAACTGACCGCGATACTTGGTGCCAGCGACCAGCGCCCCCATATCGAGGGTCACCACACGCTTACCCTTAATGCTATCGGGCACATCACCCTGCACGATGCGCTGTGCTAGCCCCTCGACAATCGCCGTCTTACCGACACCAGGCTCACCGATCAGGGCCGGGTTATTCTTGGTGCGACGCGACAAGATCTGGATCACACGCTCGATCTCGTGCTGACGGCCAATAATCGGATCGAGCCGACCCTGTTCTGCCATCTCGGTCAGGTCAGTACCAAGCGCATCGAGATACGGTGTCTTGGATTGGCGTTGCGGTGCTGGCGCTCCCGAAGGCGTTGTGCGAGCCTCGCCAGCCATACCAGCAGTGCCGTGGCGCAGCGTGCGCATCACCTGATTACGTACCTGTTCTAGCGATACGCCTAGAATATCAAGTACGCCAGTGGCAACGCCCTCACCGTTGCGCACCAAACCCAGCAACAGATGCTCGGTGCCAATATAGTGATGGTTCAGGCGATTGGCCTCCTCGATCGCGTACTTGATCACCTTCTGCGCACGAGCTGTCAGTTCTTGATCGGTAACCAGCGTGCTTTCGCCGGGACCAACGATAAACTCAACTGCACTGCGCGCTTGCGGCAACTTCACCCCCAATTCATCGAGCACACGAGCCGCAATCCCTTCGCTCTCGCGGATCAGGCCGAGCAAAATGTGCTCAGTGCCGATGTATGGATGGTTGAAGGCGCGCGCCTCTTCGGCAGCCAGCTGCAACACCTGCTTGGCACGCTTTGTGAATTTGCTATAGAGGTCAGACATACTTATTCTCCACCTGCTCGACTGGAGGAAACGACTATTGGGCCAGACAGACCGGGAAACACGATTGTGCCCTCGCGGTGATCTTGCGGCCGAGAGCGCCATTTCAGCCACAAGGCAGCGCGTTAGCCGGACTCCTCCGTTTCATCGCCGCTCTCGGTCGGTTCGTGATGCAGCCGGAGGCTCAATCCCATGCGCTTTCGCGCTGGATCGATGCGAATGATCCGCGCCTGCACCATCTGACCTTCACTCAACACCTCACGAGGGTGCTGAATCCGCTCATCGCCAATCTCGGATATATGAATCAGACCCTCCACCCCGTCTTCGATACGGGCAAACGCGCCAAACGATGTCAACTGGGTGATGGTGCCTTCGACAATCTGGCCCAGTTGATACCGTTCGGCGACGCGCGACCATGGCTCGCTCTGAGTTCGTTTGATCGACAGCGCGATGCGTTTCCGCTCGTGATCGATGCTCAGAATGGTGACTTTGACTTTGTCACCGACTTTGAGCACCTCGTTGGGATGCTTCACGCGCGACCACGAAATCTCGGACAGATGTACCAGGCCATCTGCACCGCCAATATCGACAAATACGCCGAAATCGCATACTGACGATACGACGCCTTCACGCACATCGCCTTCGTGCAGTGAAGCGAGCAACTCGTCCTTTTTTGTCTCCCGAGTCTCAGCCAGGGCCTGTCGTTCTGACAGGATTAGGCGATTGCGGTTGCGATTAATCTCTATGACCTTCAGCGGCAATTCAACATTCACCAGCCGGGCCATTTCGGATTGCTTTTGCGTTTCCGAGCTGCGGCTGATGCTCGACACTTGCGACGCAGGCACGAATCCGCGTACACCGTCGAGATCGACCAGCAGGCCGCCCTTGTTATAGTTCTTTACGCGGGCGTAAATAATCTCGCCCCGTTCGTAACACTCTTGCAACGCGCGCCAGCTCTTCTCTTGCCTAGCTTTATCGATAGAAAGGATAGCACGTCCTTCTTTATCTTCCGACTGGACAACAAAAACTAGCACTGTGTCGCCAACTTTTAGCGCCGCACGATCCTCCTCGCTTAGCGTCTGCATCTCGCGGCTGGGAATAATTCCCTCCGCTTTGGCGCCAATATCGACCAGAATCTCGTCGCGGTCGATGCGCATGATCCGCCCATCTACGGTATCACCGTGTTTGAGATTACGATAAGCATGGGCAGGATCGCGGAGTATCTCTTCCATAAGCGCCTGATCGCCACGATCGAGCAGATCGTTTAAATCAGGTTGGCGAATATTGTCATTCGATTTGGTTCCAGCATGATTTAGCTCTTCCATGAAAGATCCCTGCGCAGAAGCAGCAGCGCGCTATTCGACGGGGCTTGGTCGGAGTTACACGTAGCATTATTATACGCCGGGCCGATGTAAAACGCAAGGATCGCGCTCTTATTCTGGTTGGTGCTGACAGCTGACAGTCCCTAGCGCCAGCGCATTAGTGCGGGTGGCAGTGATTAATCGAACATTTGGCGGGGGTAATATTCCGGCATTACGAAGCTGGCGGCTCGCTTCTTCACTACACATCACTAGGGCTGGCCGGCTCTGGCGGACGAGCAGACTGGCTTGCTCGATGGGCGCACCGGTAACATAGAGACCTAGCAATGGTGCGACCGCTACCCGTCCACCGCCAACACAAAGCGCAAACGGAGGTAAAGGTAAGCCAGTGGTGAGAGCGGCATTCGTGATGGTTTCAACAGCAGCAATGGCCGGCCGAATCGGGTCAGATTCAGCCACCAACGCGCCAAAAATGAGCAGCACGTGGTCGTCGCTCCATTGGATGAGCGCCTGTTGGCGCTCAACTGCTTCGCGAACGAAATGAACACGTGCGCGGATTTCCGTAAGCGGATCGGCAATTGCTAATCGACGCACTGCCAGAACAGCAACGGGCGAGACTCGCCCATCAACTGGTGGATACAGACTGAGCTGATTCGTCTGACGTAACGCCGGTTGGGCCGGTTGCAGGCGCTGCATATGCTGTTCGGCTCGCCACTGCTGCATGATGCGGTTGATCGCGTGACAGACCTCACCCCAGGCGCCAGTGCCAACTTCGAGTTTGCTGTCGAAATGACCGGCCTGCAATTGGCGAGCCAACCCGCGCATAGCGCGGAAGAGCTGGTAGCGCTCCCACAACAAGAGCGCAATCCCCAACCCCAATGCGCTAATGGTTAGCAGGTGTGAAACCATTAGCCCAACGAGCGCGACCAGACCGGTTACAACCAGAACCGATAGGATTGGTGCAAACCCCCAACGACCCATGACGTCCTCGAATAGCTCAGTTCAACGATTGCAGCGTATCACAGGGTCGCCTATATGTAGATCGGACGTAGATTACAGATTGACGAATTACGTCCGAGGCAGGTAGCGCACCAGATCATCTTCACGACGGTCGATAAGTCCGTCTGCCACCAGCAATTCGAGATGGGCGATGGTTTCAGCAATGGCAAACCGCGCTTCGTGCGGTGTGAAACGCGCAACATCAAACACGCGCTGAGCTACAGCAAAGGCCGTATCAGCCCCGTCATACACGGCCTGTCGCATAGCGGCCAGGCGCTCGTAATGGTGGTTTTGCAGCTCGGTGAGTCGCTCGTGCCAGGCGGTAATTGTTTTCCCATGGCCAGGGAGCGCGATTTCAACTTCTAGAGTCTGCAGTTCGGCCAGCGAAGCCAGGTATTTACGGAGCGGGTCTGGTTCACTTTCAGGCCAGACGCCGATATGTGGCGTGATCTTAAGCAATACCTGATCACCAACTAGCGCTAGTCGTTCGGCAGGAGCGTAAAAGATGAGCTGGCCATCACTGTGACCGGGAGCATGAATGGCAAGGAAGTGCCGTCCACCCATTGCGATCCAAGACCCGGCCAGCAGTGGCGTGAGCGGCGGATGCGGACGAGTGGCAGCGCGCAACGCCGCAATCGCGCCTACCACCTGACGAACGAGATCAACCGGCATGCCGTGACGGAGAAAATGTCGTAAACTGGGATCGTCATGGTCGGCGCGGTGAACCCAGACCTCCTCGGCCAAAGCAATTTCACGCGGCGCGAGCAAGACTTGGGCACCGGATCGCTCGTGCAACCAGCCAGCCATGCCGAAGTGATCGGGATGAAAATGGGTGAGCACGATGGTGTGAATCTGGCGCGGGTCGAATTCAAGCTCGGCAAAGGCAGTGTTCCATCCCGCTTCGGCAGCTGGAGTGTGTAAGCCAGTATCAACAACTGTCCAGCCCTGCGCATCGCGGAGCAAATAGACGTTAACATGGTTGAGGGCAAAGGGGAGCGGCAGACGTAACTGGTAGAGATTAGGGAGCAACGCAGTGATCATAAGAGAGCAGTTCCTGTTGAATAATGGCGGCAAGCTACTGATTCGGCTGTCAGCATTATAATATCGTGAGGACATAGACTATACCACATTTGATGTATGAAACATTTTGATCCTTCAGTATCTAACCACCCACCGGCCTGGCGCTTGCCAGTAGTCATCGGCGGCATCGTGCTTCTGGCCGCAATCCTGACCTTCATCATCACTGGCGCTGGTCAACCAAAGCCAGCAGTCACGCCTACTGCGACTCCAGTAGTAGAGACAGCGGCTGGTCACGGTGACCCCAGCAGTAGTCCACCGGCACCGATTATTTCGGTGGCCGAGGCCTATCAACGCTGGCAGGGGGGCACCGCCATCTTTGTCGATATGCGTGCCAGCGAAGAGTATCGCAAAGCTCATCTGCCCGGTGCCTTGACCCTGGCCGCATCTGACCTTAATCAACGCCTGGCCGCACTGCCACCTGATGGTATCATCATCACCTATGGCGATCGCTCGCGTCCGACTGCCGGACAGCGCGGAGCGCAGATCTTCCGCGATTTGGGCTATGGGCCAGTTGCCGAGCTCGAAGGCGGGATTGAAGCGTGGCAGGCCGCCAACCTACCATTGGAGCAACCATGATCGATTTACACATTCACACGAATGCGACGCCACATCACGCTACCTGGACACCAGTGGCACTGGCAGTGGCAGCGGCAGCGCGCGGTCTGACGATAATTGCCGTGACCGATCACAATACGACGGCCAACGTGATCACAACAGCAATGGCTGGAATGCACTATGGTGTGCAGGTGGTCAGTGGCGTCGAAATTGACAGTGCCTTTGGTGGCAAACTCTGGCATACGCTGGTGTACGGCGTTGATCCCGAAGCACCAGCACTGCTTGATCTCTGTGCTGAAGTGGTGCAACGCAACGCAGCTGATGCCGCCCAATTGATGCGCGATCTGCCCGCGGCCGGCTTTGCACTGCCCGGCCTGACTGACCGTGATCGGCCGCCAACCGTGGCTGAAGTGGCTACAACCTTGGCCCACCACAACGACCTGCCCGGACGAGTGCCTACAGAGAGCGATGAAGAAGCGGGCATGCGCTTTATTCTGACCCACTTCGCTGCTGCCTATCGTCCGTTGGGTGTTGATGAAATCATCAGCGTTGCCCACGATCTGGGTGGCTTAGCTGTCTTAGCGCATCCTGGCCGCGCAAAGGGCATCTATGCCATCCCGGCCACTGATGACGACCTTGCCGCATTGGCGGCTATCGGTCTCGACGGGATTGAAGTTTACTACCCAACTCACGATGCCGCTACGCGGGAACGGCTCTTGGCTGCGGCAGCGCGTTACGGGTTGCTGGTGTCAGGCGGTAGCGACTCGCATCATCCCCATCAGGAGCTGGCCACTTGGCGAGCCAGCGATTTGAGCATCGTCACACGGTTACGCCCAATTCGAGGATAGTCAGAACGCAAAGGTTTCAGTGAATATGCCACCACTGCCCGCAGATATTCCTGCCTATCATCGGGCCGAAGTAGTCGATCTGGCCCGGCAATACGGCTGGCCACGCCACCAGCACGTGGTATTGCCCGACGGCACATTTGATCCACTGATCAAGACCGACCGGGTTGGCGAGGTTGGCATGGTCGTGCGGCGACGCGACGGCGGTATCCTGGTGGCCCGCAAGACCTATTACCCACCAGAGGTGTTCCGCTTACTGACCGGCGGTGTCGGACCAGGTGAGTCGATCGCAGTAGCACTGGCCCGCGAAGTAGCGGAAGAGACTAGTCTTACTGTGCAGATACGACGCTTTTTGAGCATTATCACCTATGAAGCACCTTGTTCAACGCAGCGCCGCTTTGTGAGCTACGTTTTCCTACTCGATGAGCTAGGGGGTGTGCTCCACGTCGCAGATCCAAACGAGCAGGTGGCCGAGATGCGCACCGTGTCGCCCGTGGAATTACCAGCGCTAGCGCGATGTCTCAGCCAGTTGCCACCTACCTACGATCCGGCGATTAACGGTAACTGGGCTAGCTGGGGGCGATTTCGCGCTGTGATGCACGCAGAGGTTGGTGCCCTACTAAGTGCGGACATCCACTAGCGCTCCATTGTATGTACCCCCTCCCTTGTCCAGTGGGAGGGGGAATGAGACCCTACGCGCCTGTTTTACTCTCTGTTATCACCCTCTATGTGTCACCTTTTACGGCACGGATGAGGGCCGCTGCATATAGCCTCGATAACTCCCAATATATGCCATCTATCAGCTACAGCGCCCAGCCTGCTAGATAGACCAGCAACTCGACAACCGCAGCGTAATGAGGAGACATCTATGCTCACTAAACTACAACCCCGCGCTCGCGCACTTAAACGTGAAGCCTATGCGCTCGTTATCGCCCTCCGGGATCCACGGGTACCGTGGTATGTCCGCGTCTTTATAGGTTTGGTTGTGGCCCATACCTTCAGTCCTATCGACCTAATACCAGATTTCATTCCGGTACTTGGCTATCTCGACGATCTGATGATCACCCCGCTTGGAGTCGCGCTGGCCCTAAAAATGATCCCCGCCGCGGTGATGGTCGATGCTCGCCGTCAAGCTGAAACTTTGCTACAACAGGGAAAACCTGTTAGTCGACTCGGCGCGATGATGGTCGTTGCCACATGGATCATTGTCATCGCCACCGTGGTAGGGGCGGTGCAATGGCTAGGTGCGAGATAGCGCGGGGCTAGACACACACTCGGCACGCTAGCGACTTGGCGTGGAAGACGATGATGGTACTAGGATTAAAATGGCGTGTATTCCACACCTGAAAGTACTGCCGACCACTATGAGTGCCGATAGTCAAAAGTACAATACTTAGGGTGTGTTGATGGTGCTCATTTGGGTAACAGAGCAGTTTCCAGAAGGCAGCAGGTTCACGGGAACACGAGAAGCCAAACTAATACTCCCTCTGGCGATGTGGGAGCGAGGGAATGAAAGCAACTGAGGCGTGTTCATCATAAGATGCCGCGTACCAATAGCCAGGTGCGGCGTTGCTGGCGCCTCAACTGATGACCATCCCATACGAACTCTTACGAGTACGAGCGCAAGGTTTGCTCGCTTTTCAGTTATACTGGAGCCTATGGCAACTGAAACCATCGGCCACTCAACATCGTTATCTCCTAACCAACTGGAACAACGGGTATTACGGCTGGCCTGGCCAGTCATCGGCGAAAACGTATTGCAGACCATGCTCGGCGTAGTCGATACCATCCTCGTGGCATCGCTCGGTGCAGTGGCGCTTGCCGGCGTAGGCGCAGCCTTACAGGTGATCTACGTAATTACTGCCGCACTCAGCGCCTTGTCAGTTGGCGTGTCCGTGCTGGTAGCGCAGGCGTATGGTGGCGGACGACTGGTTGAAGCTAGCCACCTCGCCCGCCAGGGCCTGATTTGGAGTGCACTGATTGGGCTGCCGTTAACAGCGCTCGGTTTACTGCTGACCCCAGCTCTGATCGGATTGTTCGGGCTGGCGCCGGAAGTTGCGCAGGTTGGGATCGACTATCTGGCGGTAACGATGAGCACAATCACCACGCTCACTATGATGTTGCTGATCGGCGGCGTATTGCGTGGTGTCGGCGACTCACGCACACCGATGATCATCACGGCATGGGCCAATGTGATCAATGTTATCGCCAGCGCCGTGTTAATCTTCGGCTGGCTCGGTCTGCCCGCCCTTGGCGCGGTCGGGAGCGCGTGGGGATCAGTGATCGCTCGCCTGATCGGTGCTGCGCTGCTAGCTGGTGTGCTCTGGTATGGCCGCAACGGCGTGCGTGCTGGCGGTCGCGGTCATTGGTGGCCAAGGATACGTGTCTTGCGGGATGTGCTTCGGATCGGGATACCAGCAGCGGTTGAGGAGACTTTGATTATCACCGCGTTCGCAGCGCTGACGCCCGTCGTGGCTACACTGGGCACAGTGCCGCTGGCGGCCCATCGCGTAGCGATCAATGTGCTATCGCTCTCTTTTTTACCTGGCATCGGTTTTGGCTTGGCCGCCACAGCATTGGTTGGGCAATCGATCGGTGCGCGGAATTTAGGCCAGGCGTGTATGGTCGCGACGATTGCCACGCGCTGGGCCGTGATCTGGATGGGCGGTCTCGGGCTGATCTTCCTCGTTTTTGCCGAGGGGCTGGTAAGCATCTTTAACAGTGATCCGCAACTGGTCGCTGAAGGCGCTGCAGCAGTACGAGTGGTAGCGCTGACACAGGCGGCTTGGGCCATTACCTTCGCTCTCGGCGGCGCGCTGCGCGGTCTTGGCGATACACTCTCACCGCTCGTCATCAGCGGTAGCGCGATCTGGCTTTGTTTCGGCCTGGCGCTAGTAATTGTGACATGGTGGATACCAGCACTGTGGGGCATCTGGCTGGCCTTCTTGATCGTCGGGCCATTTGAAGCCGCTATGTTCTGGCGCGTCTGGCGCCAGCGGATCACGACCCTGCGTGACGCACCGCAACCCACCCCCGTAACCGGCTACGATCATGCACCGTCGCAGCAATGACTGAGGAACGAATCTCCTGGCATCTGCGTCTCTACATTGAGGCACTAAGCAGATGCATAAGGAGATACTACAATGGATAACCGTCTTCTCACTATTATTCTCGCTGTAACTTCGCTCGTCGCGGTACTAGCGCTGGCTGCCATTAGTCTATTTCGGCCAACGCAGACTGCCACCGCGCAGCCGGTTCTGGCCAATATGCCACAGATTGTGGTGATCGGCAGCGGTGAAGTGAAGGTTGAGCCAGACATTGCGATGATTACGATTGGCGTGGAAACGCGAGCGCCAACCACGCAAGAGGCACTCGCCCAGAATAGCGCCCAGGCCCAGGCCATGATCGATCGCATCCGCCAGTTGGGCATCGAGGCGCGCGACATTCAGACGACTGGCCTCAATATTTATCCAATTTACGATGAAAGCGGCCAGAATGTGACTGGCTACGTTGTCAGCAACATGGTCAATGTGACCGTTCGTAATCTGACTCAGGCTGGCGATATGATCGATCAAGTGGTGCAAGTAGGTGCCAACCGGCTCTATGGCGTGAACTTCACGGTCAGCGATATGGAAGCAGTACTGACCCAGGCCCGCGAGGCGGCAGTTACCAACGCGCGGGCACGAGCCGAACAGATGGCACGCGCAAGTGGGGCCACGCTCGGTCGCGTGCTGTTTATTACCGAAAACTTTGCCGCTAGCCCCATCCCGATGCCAATGACTGAGGCCCACCGTTCAGCAGCAACTGGCTCGGCCCCGCCCATTCAGCCCGGACAGCAGACCTACAGTGCCTCAGTGCAGGTCACGTTTGAATTACGCTAGACTCAGGGACAGTATGGCTAACCCATCCTGAACTCATCGCCATCTGGTATAATAACAGCAACCCAACCAGCAGCGCGGCGTTGTTGCCCTGCCCGCCTCGAAGCGGATGGTGTAACCCGCGCTGTTGCTCTATTTTCACGCCAAAACCGCGAGCGTTATATGTCGTTTCGTATCGCAGCGCCCTATCAGCCAACCGGCGATCAGCCGCAGGCCATCGAGAAACTGGTGGCCGGACTGCGCGCTGGCTATCGTCATCAGACCTTGCTCGGCGCGACCGGTACCGGCAAAACTTTCGTGATGGCCCACATTTTTGCTCAGATTCAGCGCCCAACGCTGGTACTGGCTCATAATAAAACTTTGGTGTCGCAGCTGTGGGCCGAGTTTCGCGAGTTTTTGCCCGATGCTGCCGTCGAAATGTTTATCTCGTATTATGACGAGTATACACCAGAAGCCTATGTTCCTTCTAAAGATCTCTACATCGAGAAAGAGGCCAGCATCAATGAAGAGATTGACCGGCTGCGCCACGCTGCCACCCAGGCGCTCCTTAGTCGGCGTGATGTGCTGATTGTGGCGTCTGTTTCAGCTATCTTCGGCCTCGGTTCGCCCCATGACTACGGTCAAGAGAAGATCCTGCTCCGCGCTGGCGAAGTGCGGAATCGCGATAAATTATTGCGTCAGTTGATCGACCTGCAATTCGAGCGTAAAGATATGGATTTTCAGCGCGGCACGTTCCGCGTTCGCGGCGATACGCTCGATATCATCCCTGCGAATGCCGAGACTGCGATTCGGGTCGAGTTTTGGGGCGATGAGATCGAGCGGATTGTCGAATTCGACCCACTCACTGGCGAGGTGTTACTGAAGCATACGGCAGTTGAAATCTACCCGGCTAAACACTTCGTCACTACCAAGGAAAAGTTACAGCAGGCGATCGCGGCCATTCAAGATGAGCTGACCGACCGGGTGCGTGAACTTGAGGCAGCCGGTAAATTGCTCGAGGCCCAACGGCTCAAACAGCGGACACTCTACGACCTAGAGATGTTGAGTGAGGTTGGCTACTGTAGCGGGATCGAAAACTATTCTCGTCACCTCGACGGACGCGCTCCCGGCCAGACGCCTTGGACATTGCTTGATTACTTCCCCGATGATTTTTTGATCTTTATTGATGAGAGCCATATTACCATCCCGCAGCTGCGCGGAATGTATAACGGCGACCGCCAGCGCAAACAGACGCTGGTTGATTACGGTTTTCGACTACCGTCGGCACTCGACAATCGGCCACTGAAATTTGAAGAGTTTGAGCAGCACGTCTACCAGGTGATTTATGTGTCGGCTACGCCCGGCGAATATGAGCGCACGCGTAGTGAGCAGATTGTTGAGCAGATCATTCGTCCCACCGGTCTGCTCGATCCGGAAATTGAGGTCCGCCCGACTCGAGGTCAGATCGACGATCTACTCGGCGAGATTCGCCGTCGGGTGGAACGCAAGCAACGAGTGCTGGTAACAACGCTGACCAAGCGCATGGCTGAAGATCTGACCGACTACCTGAAAGAGATGGGCGTGCGCACGATGTATCTTCACGCTGATATCGACACCATCGAGCGGGTTGAGATCCTGCGTGATCTGCGTCTTGGCGTGTACGATGTCGTTGTAGGGATCAACTTGTTGCGCGAAGGGCTAGACCTGCCTGAGGTGAGTCTCGTTGCCATCCTCGACGCCGACAAAGAGGGCTACCTCCGTTCAGAAACGTCGCTCATCCAGATTATCGGGCGCGCTGCCCGCCACGTAGAGGGCAAGGTCATTATGTATGCCGACACGATCACCCGCTCGATGGCAGGTGCCATTCGCGAAACCCAACGCCGTCGCGACATTCAGATGGCGCACAACCTGCGTCATGGCATCGTGCCGCAGAGCATCGCTAAGGGTGTACGAGATCTGACTGATCGCATCCGCAAATTGGCAGAAGAGCGCGGTGAGTATGTAGCGACACCAACCACGGCGGTGCCAGTGGAACTGCCGCGCGATGAAGTGCTCAAGCTGATCAAAGATTTAGAGAAGCAAATGAAACAGGCTGCCAAAGAACTGGCTTTTGAGAAAGCAGCAGCGCTGCGCGACCAGATCGTCGAACTACGGCAGACACTAGCCTTGAGTGAGTAAGGTATGGCTGTTCAAGTCTGGATTGGCGAGAAACCGGAACATCCGCAAGAGCGACGCGCTATTCTGTCCCTAGCGCAAACTCTCGAAAAACTCGAGGGTCTGTTCCTGATTCTCTCCAATTTCAGTGTCGGTGGGCGTAGTATCGATCTGGTCATCATCAAACACGATGCCATCGTGATTATCGAGCTAAAGCACTGCGATGGTCGCGTTATTGGCAGCGTCAATGGGCCATGGATTGTCGAGGGTCGGAACGGTGAGCAAAAACGCCTTAATCCTGGCCGTAAGAACCCGTACAATCAGGTCATCTCCTACTTCCATGCTCTAACCAACTTCCTCAACGAGCATCGACGCGAATTCCTCTCGGAACAAAAGGCGAACACCATCGATTTCCGCACCTGCAAGCGGTTGATTGTCATTGCGCCGCGCATTGAAGAGGGATCGCAACTCGATCTCGACTGGAAAGTCGAAGTGCGTGGGTTGGATGAATTGCCCGCCTACATGATTACCGAACGCTCGTCAGAGATCGAGCTGACTGAAGAGGAGATGCTGGCTATCCCGAAACTATTGCACTGCACACCGTGGACGGAGCTAAACGAGGTGGTGCAGGAGGAGCGTTCATCCACACCGACGCCAACACCGATCGCGTGGCACATGCGGCTCCAACAGGTATTACAAACCACGACTGGCCGGCTCGCGATCGGTTTTGCTACACTGGGGCTCGTCTTACTCTTGTTTCTCATCTTTCGCCCGCTTCCCCCCATCCCACGCGCCGATGCTCCGATCACTATTCTATCAGCGGGCACCCCAGCTGAAGGCGATGTTATTGGCTTTAACACTATCATCAGCCAGTGTCGCTGGAATGGATATCAGTTGGTAAGCAAACGCTGGGATACGCCCAGTCAGACATGGCAAAATGTGGCGGTCAGTGAAGTCACAACCGGTAGTTCACCCGACATTATCGTCGCGTTAGAACAGATCGATGCCTGTGGAGATCAGATCGAGATTACTTGGAGTGTACAGAACAACACAAGCCGTCCGATCAGTTTGCCCCTCCGCAATGACAATCTCAAAATCAGCGACGGTCTGGGAAATGACTATCCAATCGCCGACGACGACTCGCGCCCTGGGACCATCACTGCACCGCCCGGCAGTCGGCAGCGCGGCGTAGCCGTCGCACGTCGCCAGCTGGCTGCCAACGCCAATACGTTGCGCATCACGCTGTTGCAGCAGCCGTTTGGGGAAGCAAGTTTCATTGTTGCCCTACAGCCATAAGGGTAAGCGCGGCTTTCGTGCAGCCAAACGCGGAGCGACTAGGCACGCACCTATCAAATTTCCACCTCACGATTGGCAACGGGGAGGGTTACGTGCCTGATCAAAGACTCGCTGAAATTCAGCGAGGTAGGCTGCAGCCAGCTGCGGATCGTCAATGATGAGCAGATTTTCGTCGTTAGTGCGCTCGGCGCGCGCGGTAAAGTTGTACGAACCGGTAATCACAATCCGCTCATCGATAATGATCACTTTATGGTGCATAGTGTAGCAATTGCCATCGGCCAGCACCTCAACCCCAGCCTCACGCAGTGGCCCAAATTCCGAGCCAGTACCTTCGATATTGCGCCGCTCAAACACACCGCGCACAGGCACGCCGGCACGCTGGCGCTCGATCATAGCACTAGCAATTTCATCACTGGTGAATGAAAAGGCCATAAAGTACACCGAACGACGGGCGCTCGTAATCAGCTCTACAATCCGCGCCGCCGGACGTTCACGCGGCGTGAAGTAGTTCTCGATGACGGCCTGTGCGGTAGTCAAGTGCGAAAACGGTGTCGTAGCCTGCTTACGGTTGCCAAACCGACCCGCCGCCAGCTCGGCAAATTCAACTTGATAGTTCGACACTAAAGCTGGTACCGTGATCCGCAACAGATTGTTGTTGTTTCGGTAGGTATCGTTGATTGTCACATTCCAGGAACCAGTCCAGACGATCCGTTCATCGATAATAATGAATTTACTATGCAAAAAGGCAGAGGTTTCTTCCCAGCTGATCGGAATACCAGCTTCACTGATAATACTGGCAAATTTTGCATCAACTGGATCTTCCAGACTCTCACGATCGAGCGCTAGTCGCACCCGCACTCCCCGTCGATGCGCAGCAACCAGTGCTTCCGCTACCGGCTGTAAGGTGTATTCAAACGTAACTAGTTCAATACTCTGCTGCGCCTGCTGAATATCATTCAGAATATCGCGAAGAAAGGGCGGTGTCACGCGATTGCGTGGCACGTCAGGGTAGACGAGCGACGGCGTTGTAAAGTAGACGGCGATTTCGCCGCTGACATCAGGTTGGGGTTGCGTTTCAATCCCAAACAGTGACGGATCAATTCCGAACCGACGCAAGTCAAGAATACCAGCAGTAATTAGAAAACCTAATATCAGGGTCAAAAATAACAATATGACCTGTGTTCGACTCAAGTTTCGCGCTGACGATGCAGGAGGTTTACGACGCGTCATGACATCCTCACAAGCTTGCGCTACAGCGCAACGACGCACCAACGCGCTGACACGGTGCAAAGCGAACGTTTGCGTATCGGCAAGGTAGCCAACGGATCAACGATTGTTAACGCCGGCCCAAATGCGCTAGTAGACTGAGCGGCGTCGTATCTAGCCACCGACGCCGATACGCTGACGGTGAGATTGATCGTGACGAGCCGGTCGGAGGTGCTGGCGGCGGAGCGGCATGCACTGGGATGGCTGGGGTAGGTGGTACATCGTTGGTGCGCAACGACGCTGCCATCGGTTCGGCACTACCTAGGACGAAAGGTTCAGCAGCTGGCAGACCGACCGAATCGGCTGGCGGCTGCATCAACGCTGGCAGCGCCTGGGTTAGCGCTCGTTCAGCCGTCGCTATCGAACCATCAGCCCGCGCTGCAGCCCGTACTGCGCGGCGGATCACCTGTGCCAGCGCTTCCACCGCAGCGTCATCGGTCACTGCCCGGGCTAGTTCAGCAGCCTTCGCCGTTGCCCAGCGCAGCAGGAGTCCGGCGCGCTCGTCATCCAGACCTGATGTTAGGCGTTCATCTTCCTGAATCGCCTCGATTGCCAGTTGCTGCCACGGGGTAAGATCGCGTGTCATGGAACTTCAGCTCCTGATTGCCTTGTTCTCACGACCAACTACAAGCGTGAACGCGGATCGAGAGCATCACGCAAACCATCACCGACGAAGTTAATACTCAGCACAGTCAGGAAGATCATACCGCCAGGGAAGAGCGCCAACCACGGTGCTGCCTGCAAATACTGACTACCGTCGGTCACCAATCGCCCCCACGTTGGCGTATCGGGCGGAAAACCGACGCCGAGGAATGAAAGCGTCGATTCGGTGATAATGGCGCTGCCCACCTCGAGCGTTGCGGCAACGATAATCGGACCAATGGCGTTAGGCAAGATATGCCGGAACATGATTGCAGGCCGACTGACGCCCAACGCGATTGCCGCTTCAACAAACTCCTTCTCCTTGAGTGAAAGGAACGAAGCACGCACGATACGTGCCGTACTCATCCAGGCCAGACAACCAATCACCAGCACCACGATTGTGAAAATACCAGCTTCCGGAGATCCCATCGCCTGAATAACCGGATCGCGGAACAGATACACCACCAGCAACGTAAGAGGAATAACTGGCAGTGAGAGAAACAGATCAGTAATCCGCATCAAGATCTGATCGACTACGCCACCCAGAAAACCAGCTGTGGCACCAATGATGGTGCCGAGAGAAATGGCGATCGCCATAGCCGTCAGACCGACCAGCAGCGAGACCCGGCCACCGTAGAGCGTGCGTACAAGGAGATCACGACCAAGATCATCGGTACCGAACGGATGAATAAAGCTGGGACCGGAGAGGATATTCAAAAAGTCGAGATGGTCAATAGCCGTTTGTAAATCGACCTGATCCTGCAGGAACGGCGAGCCAATCGCCTCCAATTCGGCAGCCAGTCGCGGTATATAGATATATGGACCAAAAAATGAAACGAAGGCCAGTGTCAGCAGCACCAACACACCTAACATCGCCAGCCGATGCTTACGAAAGCGCCGCCAGGCATCGCTGAGCAAAGTACGTGGCCGAGCTGGCAGCCGATTCGTCATCTGTTGCGCCCGCGCACTTGGAGAGAGGCTGACAGCGCCGTTTAGTTCTATTTCCGACATTGCGCGCTCACCCTTTCCGATGACTTCCTCACGGACCTATAGCCCGGAATCTGGGAGACTAGCATTGCCGCATCGCCAATCTATGCTAGCAACGCCAATCCACCATCCGCCGCGCATTAGTTAGGAATAGCGTACCCGAGGATCGAGCACACCGTAAAGAATATCAGCAATCAGATTGAACACCACGGTCAGGAAGGCAAAGATGAAGGTCAGCGCCATCACCACTGGGGTATCAGAGTTATTGATCGAGGTGATGAGGAGGGCACCAAGGCCATTGACTCGGAACAAATTTTCGGTGATGATCGCGCCCGCAAAGATCGTGGGAATACCAAGAGCTATCAAGGTGACAACCGGAATCAGACTGTTGACCAACACATGGCGCAACACCACCATCCGATCGCTTAGCCCTTTAGCCCGCGCTGTACGCACATAATCAAGCGTCAGGTTATCGAGCATCGACGAACGCATAAATCGCGTCAGCGCGGCTGTCTGCTGCACTACCAGCACGGTAACTGGCAGTGTCATCTGGCGCACCTGCTGGACAAAGGTATCCCAACTATCTACCTGAAGCGTTGTGTTATAGACAATTGGAAACCATTTCAAATTAATTGCAAAAATCAACATCAATACGAGGCCAGTGAAGAACGATGGTACAGAAAAACCAACAAAAGCAAAGAATGTTGCCACGTTATCAAAAATCGAATACTGTTTGACTGCTGAAATAATCCCGATCGGAATCGCCAGCAGCACGGCGATCAGATACGCCGAGCCAACAACAATGAGGGTCTGTGGTAAACGTTGCCATATCAGATCGAGCACTGGGCCGCGGGTACTAAATGAGAAACCCCAATCCCCACGGAAGAGCGAGGTCAGCCAGCGAACATAGCGCACCGGCCACGGCTGATCGAGACCAAACTGAATCCGGATCAGCTCGCGGGTCGATTCGGGAATCGCCGGATTGAGGGCAAACTGAGCCAGTGGATCACCAGGCGCCAGGGAAAGGATCGCGAAGATAACAAAGCTGATAACCAGCAGCGTGGGGATCGCGATCAAAATGCGCCGAATGATATATTGCAACATAGTACATCGTCCTAACATTGCGGCGTAAGGGCAATGCGAACCATCGCCCTTACGCCGTTCAGACAACTGTTACGGCACGCGCCGCCACGTCGCGATATTCCAGATGCTGCTGTCGAACGTGTTGAAGGTGGGACCTTCGAGGTTCTTCAGCTTAGCATTGGGCGTGCGACGATTGATCAGCGGAATCACCGCGCCATCATTCACCAACAGATCGTTCATCTTGATTGCCAACTCAGCCCGGCGCACCGGATCAAGCTCGGTCTTCAACTGCTCGAACAGAGCGTCGTACTCGGGGTTGCAGTAGCGACCGTCGTTGCTACCGTTCCACTGATTGGCCGCCGACGAAATCTCGGCGCAGGTCCAGCCCTGCAGATACTGCTGCGAGTCAGCCGAATTGGGCCCGTTGGTGTACATCTGCAAATCGGCGTAGAACTTGTTCAGCGTATCTGGGTTACCGGGATCACCGCCAAAGAAGACGGCGGCATCGATAGCCTTGACGTTAACCTGGATACCAATCTCGGCCAAGTTCGACTTGATGATCGCCTGAGTGCTTTGGCGCAGGGCATTGATGCTGGTCTGGAAAGAGACGATCAGCTTCACACCATTTTTCTCGCGTACCGAGCCCTTGCGCTCCCAGCCCGCCTCGTCGAGGATCCGATTTGCCTCAGCGACATTGCGTTCGCACGAGGTATTGGGCGAGTTTACGGCTGCTGGTACCACCAGCACGTTGCAGGTTGGCTCACCGGTCGGTCCGTAGAGTTGCTCAGCAATAGCCTTGCGATCGATTGCCAGCGAAATCGCGCGGCGCACTGCCGGATCGGTCAAGAAGGGATGCGGCTGATCGGGTTCGCTGCGCTTGTCGCCCAGAGCCGGATCAGGGTTAGCGAAGTTCACCACGATGCGCTCGACACCGAATGAACCACCAGCAATGGGGTCGCACTTGCCAGCCGCCAGGATCGGCTCTAGTACAGCCTTTGGAATCTGGAGATTCCAGGCAAAGTCAACCTCACCCGTTTCACAGACAGCACGAGCCGCTGAAGCCGCATCGCCACCGCCTTTGATTTCGACTTCGTCAAAGAAGACCTTGTCGGCATCACGGAAGAACGGGTTGCGCTCATAGATCACAGTATCACCGGGGCGGAACTCACGCAGTTTCCATGCATTCGTCCCGATCGGGGCCAGATTAGCGGCCTGGCATTCGGCGCTGGTGCTCGCAGCGGCACCAATGCAGTTCTCAAATTGCTTCTTCTGCAAGATCATGCCGAACGGGCCGACGAAGGAAATATACGGATCGGCATTCGGTTCCTTCCAAGTAATCTTCAGTGTCGTGTCATCGATCTTCTCGATGTTGCCAATCGGGTCGAATGCCGCCTTGGTGGTGCAGGCTGTAGCTGGATCGGCGCAGTACTGCCAGGTGAAGATAATGTCGTCGATGGTAAAGTCAGAGCCATCCGACCATTTCAGGCCAGGCTTGATCTTCCAGGTTACGCTGGTACCGTCGGGGGCCACCCCACCATTCTCGATAGTGGGAATTTCCGCAGCCAGGAAGGGCACCAGCTCATCATTCTGGTCATAGCGCGCCAGCGGTTCGAGAATGACTGTCGCACCATCAAAGTCTTTTGTACCGGTTGCCAAGTGCGGGTTAAGCGTCGTCACCGCCTGCCAGTACAGAATCGTCAACTTACCGCCGGGTTTGGCCGCTGGCGGTTCGGTGGGGGCCGGAGCAGCAGTCGGTTGGGCTACTGGTGGTTCGGTGGGAGCGGGCGCTGCAGTTGGTTGCGCGGGCGCTGCAGTTGGCGCCGCGGTCGGCTGCGCTTGCGGCTGTTGGTTGCCGCAGGCGGCCAGAATCATCGCTACTGCCGCCATGAGGGCCATCCAGGCCCAAAGCCGTTTGTGCGACACAGGAACCTCCTTAACTCCTAAAACGAACGTCTATTTGATATCAGAGCTGGCGACAGTCACAATATACTCACACCCTGTACCGCCACAACCAGTGACGGCCAAACCATCTGATGTTTTGGTTTCGACTGTCCCAACTCGACATCCGTTGGTTACCTGCGCCAAAACGGCGCTACACTGATCTGCACCAGAATATAGGAACACGAAGCCAACGGTTAATGACCGTTTGATACACTATCGCCTACGCTGCTAGCCACAACACTGTGTCGCGCGACATTATCACCTTTGTGCTTGCGGAGGTGCAGAGTGCCTGAAAAGTACCACAGCCATGCCAAATTGTCAAGAAATTGACCTATGTTGGTAAGAATTTGCACAAATCTTCACAACTGAACGCTGTCTGTGCCCTCAGCGTTCAGATGGAACTATACCGCATACGCGCGCGATTTCTCCAATCAGCCAGCGACTCACCAGAATCTCTTGATCGAGCCGCTGTTGATGAGCACGCGGCATTGTCAGATGAGCAACATGCACACCCGCAGCACTCTGAATGGCAAGAAAAGCATGATCGCCGCCGCGTCGCTCGCGATCAGTGATGATCGCCGCGGTCAGACCCACCCCTAGCAGCGGCCACTCACCATCACTTAAGTTCTGCGCGCGCCGATAGGCCCAGGCTGCCATGGCCTGCGCAGTGACTGCGCTGACTGCCGGCGCGTCGATAGTACCCGTTAGCGTCTGCCGCGACCGCGACGAGTAGGCGTCTACCGCTTCTAGCACGGTACGCGACGAGCCAGCGATCGCATGCAGCCAGGTCAGGCCAAGACTGCCGGCACCAGCAAAGGCCAGCACTAGTCGGTGCGGTGCGGTATGGATGGCGACGATCAGATCGGCGATGTCAGACGGAATAATCATGGTGCAATACTCCGCGACAAAAGCGTCTGCCAAGCAGCACAGTCGATTGTATCGCCCGCTGGGAGACTGGCAGTAGCACGAAAGGCGCGCACTGCGGCAGCTGTAGCCGGTCCAAATAGACCGTCGACCGGACCGGGATTGAAACCTAGCGCAGCCAGGCGTCCCTGAACATCAGCTACCGCTGAATCGTACTGACGAGCAGTATCGGTTTGTGGGATAAGTGCAGTAAATCCGTCACAATCGCGTGCCGCCAGATCATCTGCCGGCACCCACGCCAAGGCAATACCGGTAGCAATCGTTGTTTTGAGAGGTAGGTTTGGATCGGCTGGCAGCCAGATCAGTTCATCGATCTCTGCAAACTGCACCAATGCGCCGCGTGCTTGTGCGTCCCACAAGACCGCCACTGGCTCACCGATGCGCTCTGAGCGCACCGGCATAACTTCGCCGCGGTCAGTCACTCGCACCATGCGCGGGCGAAAGGGGTATTCCCAGCTGTAGTCTTCAACTGCCACAAGTTCGACAAAGGCGTAGATGACGCCGTCAGCGAGACGCTGCGGTGCGCGCACTAGCGGAATCGTCAGCTCAGAACTAGTAAGCACCGGCGTCTCGCGTCCACGCACGACATCAATTCGGAAGAGGCCAAAACGTACATCCGGGCCAGGACCACCACCAGCCACTGTCAGTTCATTGCCGTCTACGCTCCACAACTCCTCTTCGCAACAGCTAAAAACGCGCACGACCCGATCGTCGTGTCCGACAATCACTGCCTCACCGCCGGGAATGCCCAACGCTGGTCGCATCACGGCGTACAAAAGGAGGTGCAAACCGTTGGGAGACCACGCTACTGGTTGATAGCGCCATGCTGGCTGCGTGACATCGGGAGTGGCTGGCTCGGGATCATCAGCAATTAGAAGACGAGGACGTCCGCCGGTGATGGCGCTCAGATAGACACCATCTGGCGAATCATCACGCCCAATGATGAGACCAGGCCTAGGTGCATCCAGATGATAGGCGACTAGTTGACTATCGGGCGTAATCCGCGGCTGACTGATTGACTGTTCTCGCAACAACACCCTGCGACCTGCACCATCGAGTGCCACCAGTTCATCGCCAGTCAGGTAGACCAGCGTACCATTGGCGGCCACACTCATATCACGCACCGGCTGCGGTTCATAGGTGATTTGGGTCAGACGGTCACCATCAGGTTCGAGCCGTACAATCTGATCGTCTTGAAGCAAGTACACCGGAGCGGGTAAGCGCACTCTGGCCGTAACCGCTGGAGAGGTGGCGGGGGTAACGATTGCTACCGATGCCACCGTTGGCGTTTTTGTTACGCTAATAACTGGCGACACGCCCGGTAACGCGGTTAGCTGCTCTACTACTGGCGTAGATGTGGACGACGGTGCGATCGGAGATGGCGCCGAAGCACAGGACGTGATTAGTAATGCCGTCATCCACCAGATCAACCAGCGTATCTTCACAATGATACTCCTGATCATTGGTGTATAAGCGTGGCCCGTTTGACGTCAATGCCATCGCCACCAACGCTACCGACCGATTGTGACGCTTACACACTTGCACATTACTTGCATATCGGCTGGGCCAACTTCGCTTATCATCATACGGCACACCATGCCGGTTTGCTAGGGCCAGAGAGCAGGTAGAGGAGGATTCGTGACCGCCGACCAGTTTCCCATTGAACAGGTACTAGAAACGCTAGAACGTGAACTGACCGTCTTTACTCCACCGCTAATTGATCAGATGAACGAGGCGAGTCAGACGCCATTCCGCATCTTGATCGCCACGATTCTCAGCCTGCGGACCAAAGACACGTTAACCGCAGTAGTGGCACCACGCCTATTTGCTGTAGCCGATACACCGGCGAAGATGCTAGAGCTTGGCGCCGACCGCATCGCTGAACTGATCTATCCAGTTGGCTTTTACCGTGTCAAAGCGCGTCAGATCGTGGCTATTTGCCGGATATTGCTCGAACGGTACGGTGGTGAAGTGCCATCCGACCTCGACGAATTGTTGAAACTGCCCGGTGTTGGCCGTAAGACGGCCAATCTGGTAATAACAGCCGGGTTTGGGCTGCCAGGCATCTGCGTTGACATTCACGTTCACCGCATCTGCAACCGCTGGGGTTATGTGCAAACCCGCACACCGGAACAGACCGAGCTGGCATTGCGGGCTAAACTGCCGCAGCGCTACTGGATTTCGATCAACCGGCTACTTGTCACGCTGGGGCAAAATATCTGCCATCCCACCTCACCGCGGTGCAGCATCTGCCCGATCCGCGACCTCTGCCCACGGATCGGGGTTACCCGCAGTCGATAGACAACGGCAACTACAACGAGCGGGCAGGGCTAGTGCAGACGTGCTATTAGTGCCAGCAAACTGTCCAATCATTGCGCATCACGACGGCACCTGCCCAGCCCGCCGTGCTGCTAGTTTTGCTAGGATTGCTGCGTGGCTGGTTTTGGTTATTGGGTAGAATGCAGTTAGGATCATGCCACAGATCAGAATAACTGTAGGGAGGGGACCGATCAGCAGCCGGATCGCCAACAGCGCACTCTCTGGTTGCTGACCAGGCAGCAGATCTTGGTTAAATCCGGCGAATTGCAATGCCAGTCCCACCAAAAACAGTCCCAATGCCAGACCTATCTTTTGCAGCAGCACCATAAAGCCGTAGAACATTCCCTCGCGGCGCTGACCAGTTTCTAACTCATCTAGTTCGATCACGTCGGGCATCATACTCCACGGAATGAGGTAGGCGGTAGCAACCCCAGCTCCAGCAATGACGCCTAAGATAATCGCCAGCGAGATCTGTTCGGGCTGCAGAAAAAAGAGAAATGCCTGCACGCCAATCCAGATCAGACTACCGATCATATAGACTGCTTTCTTGCCAATCCGGCGGCTCACCGCACTCCAGATGAAGAGGAAGATCAATGCTGATCCCTGCACGGCAAAGAGCATGATCGGGGTGAGATCGGTAGCGCTGTTGAATGTTAAGCCAAAGGCACTAACCGGAAATTGCGGCACACTGCCCAACCAGAAGACGATGAAGAAGGTCAGCACGCTCGACGTAACCTGCACGGCCAGCCACGAAAACATGTAGATGCCGACAACAAACAAGAAAGGTCGATTTTTAAAGACATAGCGAATTTGATCAAGCAAACTGAGTTCTTCGGTGCCTGGTTCGGGAGCGTACCGTTCACGAGTGCCGAAAAAGCACCAGAGAAAGGGAATGGCAATCAGCACACCGATCACTGCACCTGATACCAGATAGCCAGTCTGCTGATCGACGAACTGACCGACAATGATCTGGTGCAAAACACCACCGAGGAGGCTGCCACCAATGCTGAACGCAAAGCGGTACGAATTGAGCGCTGTACGCTCGTCGTAGTCACGGGTAAGCTCGGGGGTAAGTGCGGTATAGGGAACGTTAACGATGGTAAACGCTGTATCAAAGAGGAGAGCGATGATCAGGTAGTAGATAAACTTGCCAGTAATATCCAGTGGCGGCACCACCCATTGCAAGAAGAAGAGCAATCCGAACGGAGCTGCCCCGAACAACAACCACGGCCGTCGCCGTCCCCAACGCGTCTGGGTTCTATCGGTCAACCAACCGATGATCGGATCATTTACCGCATCCCAGATTTTGACGATCAGCAAGATTGTACCAGCCAAGCCGGGCGGCAAACCGGCAATAGTGGTTAGGAAGTAAAGCTGGAAGAATGAAGCGACGATGGTAGCGATCGCCGGGCCGAGATCACCGGCGCCAAACGCCAGCCGCGTTGCCAAAGACAAGCGCTCAGAGGTTGCCGACATCGTGGCGGCCATAGAACGCAACTCCTTAACCTTTCAGAAAGATGACGCAATATTGCTAATTGTACCACTGCCGTTATCATTACGCGAGATGGTACGATAGCAGATGTAGAAGAAGCGAATTTGAGGTGAAGGCACAGATATGGCAATTGTGGAACTGGTGCAGATCAATCTGCTCTCACCGATGGTGTTGGCTTTCGCGCTCGGAATCGTCGCCACGTTGGTTCACAGTGATCTCAAACTCCCTGATGAACTCTATACCACTCTCTCAATCTACTTGCTGTTAGCGATTGGTTTGAAAGGTGGCATTGCTCTGTCCCAAACCAGCTTGGCAGCCTTTTGGGCGCCAGCCATAGCCACATTGGCACTTGGTCTGATTATTCCGGTCATTGCCTACACGGTAGCCCGTCGACTGGGCCGGCTCAGTATTGCCGATGCAGCAGCGTTGGCAGCGCACTACGGCTCGGTGTCGGCAGTGACGTTTGCGGCATCACAGACGTTTCTCGACACGGTCGGCGTGCGGTATGAAGGGTTTATGCCGGCATTGGTGGCGATTCTCGAAGTACCAGCGATCGTGATTGCACTGCTCATTGCCCAGATGGCTGGCGGTCAGCAGGATGGCGACTGGCGCGAAGCATTGCGCGAATTAGTGACCAGCAAAAGTATCTTGCTGTTAGTAGGCGGAATGATCATCGGCTGGCTGGCTGGCCCGCACGGTGGCAAAGAGGTGGCACCGTTGTTTGTCGACCTATTCAAAGGTGCGCTGACCTTCTTTCTGCTCGAACTCGGCATGGTAGCGGCGCGGCGCTTTCGTGATTTGCCCAGTGCTGGCTGGTTTCTGCTCGGTTTTGCGATCATGATGCCAGTGTTCAATGGATTTCTCGGCGTTTGGTTCGGCAGTATGGCTGGACTATCGCTTGGCGGTAGTACAATTTTAGGTGTTCTAGCCGCGAGCGCATCGTACATCGCTGCCCCGGCAGCAGTACGCATCGCCTTGCCTCAGGCCAATCCCGGCTTCTACCTGACGGCGGCGCTGGGTATCACGTTCCCGTTCAACCTTGCTTTGGGCTTGCCACTCTACTACACACTGGCAACGTGGATCATCGGTTCGTAAGTGCAGAAAGGTCAATGAGATGGAACTGACAACCGTTAAGCTAGTTACCATCATCGCCGAAGCGGTGCTAGAGGAGCGCATCTTACACGATTTGCGCCAGCTCGGTGCGCGCGGCTATACCATCGGTGAAGTGCGCGGCTCGGGTACGCGCGGTATCCATGCCAGTGAGTGGGAAGGGAAGAACCTACGGATCGAGACGCTGGTAGGGCCTGAGGTTGCCGAACAGATTTTACAGCATCTGGCAAACAACTATTTTCCTTACTTCGCAGTGATTGCCTATGCAACCGATGTGCAGGTAATGCGCGGGACAAAGTTTCGCGGGTAGTGGCGTCAGCAAGGTTTTATCGCTCACCCGACAAAGCTACCGGTTAGAACACTGCTCTATTTGTTGGGCGGGAACGGAGCTAGGGTAAGTGAGACTGGCCTGATCGAGAAGTTGCTGGACGACCTCTGCCGTGTGTCAGCTACAGTACGCCATCCACACCCACGTACTGCGCCTACCAGGCAGGAACAGGGCCGGAGGAAGGCATCCATTCCACCATCATGCTGACGTGTCGTGGCTTGACGTGGCAATGGCGGCCCATCACTCAGCCATACGCATTGTTACTAGGTAGGAACAGGGCCGGCAACTTATCCCTACCCGCCTAACGCTACGCCTGCCGTGCGACCCAATATGAGAACAGCCTGGCGACAAGCGCCCAACCATCCAATGCAGCATAGCGCATACGTAGACGTGAGCGATGGTGGACACAGGCGCAGGTCAGAGGGGAGGCGCTGCATCAACCTAATGTAGCGCCAGGCACTCTGCAACACCCCACCTTAGCGCGATAGCAGCACGCTACTACACACACGCCCTGTGCCTCCCCAATCAGAACGGATAGCCCAGAACAAACGCCGACGTTCTGAACGCTACCACACTCCCATCCTGGGTCTACTAGTTCAGAACGGGGGCAAGGCAGGCAATGCTCATCTAGCATCACGCTGATCCGGTAGTATCTACCCACTCGGGTCGATCGTTGGCGAGACGATCATCGGATTGAAACGTGTAATCGTTGGCCCAGGCTTGAATCCCCTCCCAATCACGCAGAGCAGCACGATGCACAGTGGCGGGCCGCCAATGCTGGTGGATGTAGTCGCGATCAATCTGCGCGGGATGCAGGCTTCTAAAGGGTACGACTGTAGTCGTTTCACCCTTACCCCATTCCTCTTCTTCACCAGGGCCGAGCGGCAACGCTAGCTCGTGAAATGTAACTATTTCGGGATGCTGCACTCGGTCGATAAGATCATCGGCCCGTTCACAGACACGCCCGTGATCGAGTAAGGCAGTCAGCAGCACATCACTCATACGTGAGCGAACGGAGAGCTGCACCAGACGCACCAGATCGAGCCGCACCAGGAGATCAAGATAGCCGCGCACTGCCATCCGGCTGCGGTCGTTACTACCCCAACGTAAGCCAATGCCGGCAGCCGCCGTTGCCGCCGCATTGCGACCAAGACTACCAGCCACCGTCATCGCAACCGGACCGCTAGTGACCGGGTAGAAGCGAATAGTCTCGCCGAGCGCCCAGTGCCGAATGACTTCCACTCCACCTTGACGCTGGTGCTTGATCTCAATTTGCCCGATCTGAGCCGCCTGAAGACGTGCATCGAGTTCGTCGTCACGCCCAATTTCGATATGAAAGCCGATATAGGGGGCAAAGCGTTTACCGCCGACCGGACGGGCCATGCTCTTGCCGTTGGCGTACTGCAGCGTGATTGCTTCTGTGACGACGTGAACTCGATTGCGGCCAATCATTGCGATCCTCCTCTTCCTTGCACGCACTGCTTCGTCGATGCAGGCATCATAGCACAATTGTTCTAATCTGTAAAGAGGATGTTGAGCACTCCTTCTGCTCTCCGATCATGGCGCGCCTGAGAGTACTCCTCACTGCACTACTCATTTACCGTCACCGCTCGGATTACGTTACGGTGGCAGGGAAAAGACACAGTCCGCATGCTCATAGCGTGAAGACTCCCTCATTCACGCTCGATGACTGGCAACACGAGATGCGAGGGGCGACTCCGATCGTGGAATACATAGTTGCGAGCCACAACACAATCCGCAGCAGTATCCTCGGCAATCACGCCACCTGTATTTGTATTACGGTCGAAGCGTGGAAAATTGCTGCTGGCAATCTCTAACCGAATCCGATGGCCCTGGCGAAACACATTGGCAGTCGCTACCAGATCAATATGCAGTTCGTAGACAGTCCCCGGTTCGAGCAAGCTGGGTGGATGTGAACGGTAACGAGCCCGCAAGATACCATCGGTCAACATAATAGCCCGCCCATCAGGAAACACATCAACGAGCTTCCCAGTAAAATCGGTATCACGAGCCGAGGATGCAGCAAATAACACGAGCTGAATTGGACCGATCACCTCGAGCGGACGATCTAGTGGTGGTGATGTATAGACCAGCACATCAGGTCGAAGCTCGATCGGTCGTTGATCGCGCGGCCCTGCATTGACCGCTGCCAGCGCACCGGGCAGCAGCGTTGCTCCACCACAGGTCGGCACCGGCTCTAACGGATGGTAGATGTAGTGATCGGGCGGTTCCTCATCGGGCGGTTCCCAACTCAACCAGCCATCACCGTGCAACGAGTTGGCATGACCACGACTCCGTAAGAAGAGCTGACGATAACTTGTGTCTGGCAACGGCCAGTCTTCTTCTTCACGCCATTGATTAATCCCCATTACAAAGATTTGCACGGGCTTATCCAGACTGAACCCATTTTCGTAGCCTTTTAGCCAGTAGTCGAACCAGTGGAGCTGCGACCCGCTCAGATCGAACGAATCGACACTAGCCAGTATGCCAAAATCATGTTCTGGAAATGAGCCATGCCATACACCGTGCGACCATGGGCCGATGATCAATCCTGATTGGCGCGCGGCCGCGCTGGTACCCGCTTGCCGCAATCGTCGATAACTGCGCAGAGTGCCAGGCAGAAAAATATCGTACCACCCGCCGATATTCAAAACCGGAACGGCAACCTGTTCATACGCGACTTTAGCAGCCTTGGTTTGCCAGAACGAACTGTCCGGCGGATGCAGCAACCAGTCGCGATAGAATGGGGCAATGTGTTCCAATTCGGGCACAGCTGTCAGCGGCATACGCTGATAGAGCGTATCAATCTGGGCTAATGCCTGCAATAAGGGGTGTAATTCGGTCAAACGCGCTCGACGCTGGCTGATGCGACGGTACATTTCGGGAATGGCATAGTAAGCCAATGTCCAGAAGAGCACAAACCCCAACTGAAAAGCCCCACCTTGATACGTCCAATCTTCAGCAGGGTGATCCGACGTGATGAATGGTGCTATGGACTGGACCGCAGCTGGTGATTCAGCCAGAGTTAGCCATTGAACGAGGCCAGAATAAGAGCCGCCTAGCATGCCGATCGAGCCATTGGCCCAGGGTTGAGCACGGATCCACGCGATGGAGTCAAGAGTGTCATTAGCTTCCTGCTGATAAGGCAGGAAGATCCCTTCAGAAGCGAAACAGCCTCGACAATCCTGCACCACCACAGCATAGCCAGCCTGGGCGAGACGGATCGGATCAGGACAGAGATACAAAAGCAGAGCGAGAGCATCTTTGTTGTAAGGCAAACGCACCAGTAATGTCGGTGTCGGCCCAGCATTGATAGGACGATACACGTCAGTCGCTAGGCTCACTCCGTCGCGCATTGGCACAGACAGATGTTTATGGACAATAATGTCCATACGCTGCTACTCCGAATCACCGTGGTTTAAGCCAAGAATTGCTCTGATTGTGGATGTAAACGCACTGATCTGGCTCAGAAACTCAGGTTAATCGGTCAAGCGCATCGGCAAACGAAGACCGAATATACTCGCCCAACGCAATGGCCCGCGCATGATCACCCTGCTGAAGCGCGGTATAGATGGCCTGGTTGACTTCGAGCAACTGCGACGAGAGAAATTCGGGCATCCGCAATAAGATCAGGCGTTCGAGCAACGGATAGCGATCAGCGATAAGGCGACCCAACTCACGGTTCTTTGCAGCAGCTACAATGATGCTGTGAAAATCGGTATGCGCCATCAGCATAGCGCGGAGCTTACCATGTTCAAGCGCGTCGGCCTGTTCCGCCAAAGCACTACCCATAGCATCAAGATCAGCTGGAGTCAGGCGAGGAATACCCCAGTCATAGCCAGTTTTCCACAAAATCCGTTGTACAGCGTACAACTCACGCATGAGGTCGAGATCTAACGGTGCTACCCGTTTGAGTTTATTGGGTTGAATTTCAACGAGTCCTTCGCTGGCTAGCTGGACCAAGGCTTCACGAACTGAATATTTCTTGTCACTTCCATCCATACCGTTGCCCACTTTCCCCTTGAGCTTTCTTTTCACTTAGATATAATCAACGCTTAACATATACTTGACATCGACGATGAAACGTTGCTGCCATGACACTCTCGCTTCGTCTAGTTGACATTAGTGGCCCATTTATTGACCCCGCCGCACCGGTGCGGAATTGGTCATCATTTCCATTCAGTCAACTCGATCTGCCAACGCCACCCTACGTGGATGAGGTGCGTTTGCGGCGCGGTGTCGAGCAGGCACGCGCGTATCTGGCCGCCGTGCAGGCGCAAGGGTACACGGGAATAGTGATCGACAATCTGGCCCACCTAGTGACGTTTGATCAGGCGCCCCAACCATACTATGCTGCCGATAGTCCATACCGCCTGCGCTCACTGGCATATCGGGCAGCACTTGCGCCGTTGCTGACCGAGGCGGCAGAACGCGGGATGCAGATCTACGTCACCTGTGATATGCAATGGATGACCACAGAACTACGCCCACAGGTTGGTCCGCTTGTGGCTGGCAATCCTCGGTTAGATGAACTGAATCGGGCGGCGCTGATCGATCTCTTTACCGCACTGCCGATGGTGAGTGGGGTCATTATTCGCATTGGCGAGACGGGTGGCGCTCATGATTGCGCCGGTTACACTGGTCATTTGATATACCACGATGTGGCGGCGATCCGCCATCTGATCGCTACACTCTTGCCCGTCTGTGCCCGCTTCGACCGCCATCTGATCATGCGGACGTGGACGCTGGGGATTGGCGAGGCCGGCGATCTGCTCTATTCGCCCGCACGCTACCAGGCAGTCTTTGCCGATCAGCACGATCCGCACCTGCTAGTTTCAATCAAGCATACCCCGGCTGATTTCTTCCGATTATTGCCGCTCAATCCTACCCTAGGCCTGCCCGGTCCGCGCCAAATCGTCGAGTTACAAAATCGGCGCGAATACGAACTGTTTGGGTTGGTACCAGCTGGGGTGGCCGCATTGCATAGCGCAGCAATCCGACGTGCAGCAGCAGAACCGCGCTGCATCGGGATCTGGGCCTGGAATAGTACCGGCGGTTGGGGAGGTGGTGCAGCTTCGCTAGGCCCGCAGGGCTGGAATATCTGGACAGAAGCCAGCAGTGCCCTGACCGCGGCGCTGGCCCAACAACCTGCGATTGAAGCCGCTGAATTTGTGCGTGCCTGGTTTGCTCGCCGTATGGCTGCGTATGACGCAAACTTCGTTGCGGCAGTGGCAACGGCCTACCTTGATTCCGAGCAGTTGCTCGAACAGGGCTGGTATTTTGGTCGCCCGCCCGGGCTGGAACGCTTCGGTGGCATTGTGATGCCATCATTGTTGTGGGTCTGGTGGATGCGGCCTACTGTAGCACTCCCGGTTTGGGTCTATCTGGCTGAGGCTCTCGGCGATCCAGCCACCGTGATTGCGCGCTCCGCTCTGGCAGTCCAGACAGCCAATACGCTAGCTACGCAAGTGGCGAAATTGGCACCCGCGTCCGATTCTACCGTGACCCAGATTGTGACCAGTCTGCATTATCTCGTTGATGCGTTGACCATAGCGCACGCCACACGCACGTTGCTGCTGCCGCTGGCGACAATAGCGCGCATCGGCCAGCCCCGTGATCTACGCGCCGAAACTCACGCGCTACGGTCGGTAATCGCGCGCCATCACGCTCAGTGGGGCGGTCGAAGCGATTTTCCGCCGCTTGAACTGGCGGAATTGACGCGCTTCCTTGACCAATGGGAACGCACACCACGCTTGACCTTAGCCAAAGCGCGGCTCGCGGCGCATCTGATTACGCTTGCACGCCGACAACACCATCGACCAGTGCGGGCTGGAGCACTGCTCGGTTTGCTGCTGCCATCTCGTATGCGCCGACTATTGCTCGCCACTGCATTGCCGTGGCTAAGCCGGCAGCTGGATCTGTTGCCTACCATCTTCTTTGAAGCCGGGCCACCAATCGGCGAGTGGGCTCGATGACGCTTAACGCATTGAGCTGCTGATCTCAACCGGATTAGTCTTGCGGGGATGAAGCCACTGCTGGATGCGTTCGCTCACGACGCCAGTAACACCTCGCCAGCCCCAATAGACACCAGTAACCACGGTAGTACGCTGTTCTAACGCTTGTCGCAGATCAGCAGCGCTTTTGCCCGGAAACAGGGTCCGGCCAGCACCGACCATCGCCAAGTTGTGGGCATCGCTGCCACCGATTTGAGCCAGACCCAGTGTCTGCGCTTTCCACGCCGCGCGCCGATTGTTGGCTGGGTTCCACAAACTTGCGTTGAAGACCTCTAATCCATCTAGCAAGCGCCAGTCGATACCGTTGTGTTCTGGCCCGAGAAGATACCGCCGGCCAAGTGATGGCACTAACGCGCCGTAGGGATGGGCCGCAAACGCCATCCCGCCCTGGGCACGAACGAGCGCTACAGTCGTGGCGAGATCGAGACCAGCAGGCACTGGCCGTTCGATGAACAGTGCCAACAGATGACCATCCTTGGTCGAGATTTCGCAGCCAACGATCACTTCAATACCATATCGGGGAGCCAGCGACTGGGCAGCCCACGCACCGGCCAGCGTATCGTGATCAGTGATCGCGATCACGCGCAGGTCGGTTGCGCTAGCTACATATGAAAGCACTGCCGCTGGAGAGGCAGTGCCGTCACTGAAAGTAGTATGAATGTGGAGGTCAGCTGCGCTGAAGGAAGACGCCACGGGTTTGCTCCTGTCAAATACGATATACAATTCCTGTTTCCGAGTGTAAGGCAGCGTGATGAAGCTGTAGTAATGGCAACGTGAAATCGAGATAAAGCGCAGATGAAGAGGTGGCTCAACCTAGCGCAGGTGGAAGTCAGACGCTCGCATTCGCTTTGAGATGCGTCACGAAGCGAGGGTGATAGCAGCGTGAAGTTGAGATAAATATAATATGGTGGTAGCTAAATCTGGCCCAGACGGCAGCGAGACCGAGCAGAGTGCGCACCAGGGGCGAGTTCAGGAGCATTCGTACTACTCAACCTCTCTGATCAACCATAGACAACCGAGAACGGAGATCAGCTTTCGACCTCCGTTCTCTACATCCTTCTAGGCGAAAAACACCGTCCTTCCGGTTAGGGCAACGCTATCAGACCTACACTCCATTATGCCATCAGGGCACAATAACCGCACGACCAGCAATGCGGCGATGCTTGAAATCGTCAATCGCCTGATTGATCTGGTCGAGACGGTATTGCTGTCCGTGCAGTCGGACTCGTCCCTCAGCATTCAGCTCCATCAATTCGACCAGCTCCACGTAATTGCCAACCAGACTACCTTCAATCGCGATTTCGGTGATGATCATATGGACAGTTGGCACATGCACCGCGCCACCGTAGCCAACGACATAATGCGTCCCACCTTGGCGCAACATCTGCCATGACACCTGTTCAGCACCCAGCTCGCCGACGAAATCAATCACCACATGCGCACCGCCATGGGTGAGCTCTTTAACCTCTTGCACGATGGTATCGCTACCATCGAGCACATAATGTGCACCGAGATCACGGGCTAGTTTGCGTGCCGCCTCTGACCGATCGACGGCAATAATTCGCGCACCGCACAGTTCGCGCACTGACTGGAGGGCGATGTGCCCCAGGCCACCAACACCGAGAATGACACAGTACTGACCAGGATTGAGCTTCCGCGCCGCCTTCTTGGCAACCCGGTACGCCGTGATCCCGGCATCGGCCAGTGGGGCAACATCGACAGGTGCCACGTTGGGGTTGAGTTTGATCAGAGCTCGTTCGTTGGTCAGCATGTATTCGGCGAAACCACCATCACAATTGAGGCCGGGAAAACTGCCGTGCTCGCAGTACATGTCCTCGCCGCGTCGACATCCGATACAAACCCCGCACGAACGGAGCGGATGACAGATCACGGGATCGCCGACTTTCACTGTAGTAACGCCAGGACCAACCTCTTCGACCCAGCCAGCGTTTTCGTGACCAAGAATATAGGGTAGTAGTGTGCGTTGGGGGTCTTGAATGTCCTTCCACACTCCTTCGATGATGTGCAAATCGGTACGGCACAAACCAGCAGCACCGATGCGCACGATCACTTCACCGGGTTTGGTGATTTTAGGCAACGGCACATCTTCAAGTTGCAGTTGGACATTGAGATGCTCATCGTATTCGTGAAGACGGGCAGCGCGCATCATGATCGCTCCTCATTGCAATATCAGACGGTCACCAACGCTCGAATGATCGGATTGCCGCTCGGGAAAGAATTGTGTGCGCAGGAGTCCTTCGCAGAGACTGGTATTAAAGGCAATATTGAGCCGAGCAGCTCGTGAATAGCGGAGATAAACAGCGAGATCGGTTACGGCGATGGGCTGACCATCAACGGTTGTAAACAGCAGGTCGTTAGCCCCAATCGCCAGCCCAAGCCGACGCCGCTTATGCAGGTAACGCTCTAGATCGGCCGCAGCCAGCGGGACACGGTACAGCACACCAAATGCGGTCGTGTGCACAACGAGCGCATTCCCCTGGATTGCCACATCACCGACGTGCAAGCCGAGGATCGTTTCGTCGTGTAAACCGACCTGTCGCATCCGGCGGATCAGCACATCCTGCCGAGCCAGAAAGCCTTTTACGGTAAAGGTATGGCGCAGCGCCTCGAGATCGGCCTGCGTATCAACATCGGCAGGGAAGGTCTCGGCAAAACTACGACCAGCATTTACCCCGGCGTTGATCTCATCCTCCAGACAATTGTTACGTACCACCACGGTGACGCTTGCTACGCCTGGCACGCGGCTTACTTCGCGGCGAATGTCTTGCGACATCATAAAGACGAAGTTGGGCGCGCACCAAAAGGTAGGTACTGTGTACGTCACAGTAACGTGATCGCCAGTAATGTCGACCGCATTAACGAACCCGAGTTCGGTGATGGGCGTATCGAGTTCTGGGTCGTAGACTTCAGCCAACGCGCGCTGAATGGCGGGAAGCTCAGGCACGGCACCACCTCTCAGACGGTAGCGGGCGCAGCGCCGTCGAGCACGACCGGCATGGCCCGAAGTTGTTCTTTCTTCGCCTCGACGTCAATCCCGTAGAGACGGGCTGCGTTCAGACCCAGAATCTTCTCTTTGTTCTCGATAGTTAATTTCACCCCGAATTCCTGCTCTAAATCTTCAGGTAATTCAAAGGCCATGAACTTCTCGATCAACCATCCCGGTGTCCAGAGGGCATAGTCGCTGGCAAAAGTCAGCTTGTCAGGGCCGAGCCAGTAGAGCAGATTGGCCATAATCTCGGCAAAATAGCGTGGGCGTGAGTGAATGAACGGCATCGCTACTGCCAACCCACCCCAGACATTGGTCTCTTGGGTGGCGATCCAGCAGAAATCTTCGAGGCGCGGCAGACCGCAGTGCTCAACAATGAAGGTGAGACCGGGAAAGTCAGTTGCCACGTAATCAACATCGGCTACATCAAATGAGTCGCGGTCGAGCGGCCAAATCGTTGGCCCTTTGTGAATGTGGATATTAGTGATGCCGAGTCGCTCGCACTCTTCAAAGAAGCGATACGCTGCCTGATCATTAAGCCGCCACCCGCGGGACCCATTGTGCCATTCGGCAGTGTATAGCTTGACCCCTTTGATGTCGTACTGTTCTTTGGCCCGCCGTAGCGCATTCAGCCCCAATGGGCCATCTTCACCATGCCGAGGATCGAACGAGCCGTTGAGAATAACACGCTCGGGAAAGGCTTCTTTCAGCTGAGCATTACGCTCGATTGGGTTAAAGCCAGTGTGGTAGAACTCGTAGAGGTTGGTCGATTGCAGAATGCACATATCGACGTAACCCTCGACGAAGAGATCACGTGCCATATCTTCGACTGAATAACGCTGATAGTGCTCGAGCGTCCACACCTTATCCGGCGGAGAAAGATTCTTATGGTAGGCGTAGAAACAATCGATCCAGCCTTTACCCAGCTTACCGCGCTGATTCGCTGGACTGGCGTCCCATAGATGGGTATGGGCATCGATAACAAAGATCTCGCGGCCATCAGCAGTGCAGTACATACACTCCTCCTGTCAGCAACGACAATGCCAATAAACCGACGCTGGTGGTAGAGCATGCAAGTGGGGTTGAGTGCATCGTAGCAGAAAGAGACCGGTCGAGCGGTGAAAAACCGGTGAAAAATGATCAGGGTCAGTAGACGCTGCGACAGAAGATGTGGTATAACCTGATTATCCACCACAAAAACGAACACACGCTAGCGCAAGGAGGCGCTATGAGCGAAGCGATGCTGCGCGTCACAGCCACGACCGATCTGGACACACTGATCTGGCGGATTGCTGCGTTACGGGAAGCATTTCTCACCTATGACGCAGTCGATCTCTCGTCAGTGCGGTCGGTGATTCGCGATTCGTGGCGGCGGTGCCGTGAGCTAGCCGTCGATGCCGAACTGAATCTGGCTCATTTCACGGCCCCCGATGACCAACGCCTGCATGCGCTGCGCGAGCAGAATGCGCTCTTCTTGCGTGCGGCCAGCCCTGTATTGTTGCGGTTACGGGCTACGCTGGGCAATGCTGGTTATGTCATCGCCATCAGTGACGCTGAAGGTACCCTGCTCGACGTTGATGGCGATCTGGCCTGTCGCCGTCGACTGGCATGTAAAGGGCTATTGCCAGGGAGCAACTGGAGCGAAGCCGTTGCCGGTACCAACGCGATCGGAGTGGCGTTGACAACTAGACAGGTGGTGCAACTAGTGGGGGCCGAGCACTACTGCAATGGCTGGCAAGATGTCACCTGTACCGCAGCACCAGTGTTTCATCCTGCCGACGGCAGCCTGATCGGCGTGCTCGATATTACTGGCGATTACCGACTTGTGCGACCCTTCCTCACAGGTGTGATGGCTGCGGCAGCCGCAGAAGTACAACGTCGCTACCGGTTGGAATGGGTTAGCCAACCTCGCCGACCACGGATCTACAACGGTTGGACGCCGCCGTTATCAGACACAGCGACGACAATACCACTATCACCGCAACCAGACCGGGTTGCACGCCTTACTGCTGCCACGCGGGCCGTGAGCAATGTCTTCGATCCCGAGCAGGCTCCGCTGGTGATTGTCGAGCATATGGGGCATCTGCTCGATGCTACTGCAGTCGCGTTGGTTGAGGGCACGCCAGTTGAACGGCCACAGACCCATTTTTGGACCACGCCGGGCTCAATGGGAGAACAGGCACTGGCCATCTTGCGCGCGGCAATTAACGAACCGAGTATTCTGGCCTGGCGGGCATACCAGACACCGTTTGTTACGACCTCGTTCAACCAGACGACCCTGGCTGGATTTCCCTTGACTGACATCGGCGGTGTGATCTTGGCAGTACGCCTCCCAGCGACGTCCTGGTCATTGATCGATCAGCATTGTGGTGCGACATTAGCTGCTCACAGTGCAGCTATGCTACGTCATGCCCGCATGTACACCGATCTACAAGCTTACGCTTCGCAAACGGAAGTGCTCAACACGTTAGCCCTCTTTCTCGGCGGACTACTCGATCCAGTACGACAACTCGATCTAGTGTTGCAACGTATTTTGGCCCTTACCTGCCTGAATGCCGGGGCGATCGTCTTGAAGAATGAGCAGCTTGTCGTAACTAGTGGATCACAACTGGCCCTCGAGCCAACACGAGTCACCGAGCTGATCGAGATGGTCATTACAACAGGCCAACCCATCTGGCTGTGCCGCCAGCATGCCACAACGACAATGCCGTTACCCACCGAGCTGACTGATTTTTGCGATGTAGTGGTGTTACCGCTGGCCCTCCAAGGAACCAACGCGGGCGCGCTCTTGATTGGCAGCCACACCCATCGTCACATTAGCGGCGAAGATCTGACTCTGCTGCTGACGATTGCCCAACAGCTTGGTCTAACCTTGAGCAATGCCCGCCTGCGCCGGGTAGCAAACGAAAATGAGGCGCTGCGGCAGGCTAACCATCTAAAGAGCGCCTTTCTCGCTAGCGTCTCCCACGACTTGCGCTCACCCCTAACGGCAATTCGCGCTTCGGTGGAAGATCTCATTGAACGACACCAGGTTGTCTCAGCTAATGAACATCGCGCTCTGCTCAGCAATATTGCGCGCGAAACCGCACGCTTAAGCCGCTTCGTTGATCAATTGCTTGATCTCTCGCGGATCGAGGCTGGCTCGCTGCCCATTGATCGTGAATGGATCGAACTGCGGACTCTGATTGAAGACGTTGTCAGCAATTTTCGCCAGCACTGGCCTGACTGTCAGATCGAGACTATGGTCTCGTCAACGCTACCACTTCAGTATCTCGACCCCATTCTGATCGGCCAGGTACTGTGGAATCTACTAGAAAACGGTCAAAAGTATGGACCACCTAGCGGGCCACTCACCATCGAAGCCTTTTGTACAAACAGCCACTTGGTGATGAGTGTTAGCGATCGCGGGCCGGGGATCCCGGCAGCAGAACGCCACCGCATCTTCGACCGTTTCTACCGTTTAGAACGTGACCGCCACGGTCGCCAACGCGGGAGTGGGCTGGGGTTAGCCATCTGTCATGGGATTGTCACTGCTCACCAGGGTACGATCTGGGTTGATGAGCGACCAGGTGGTGGGAGTGTATTCCGTATCGCGATCCCACTCGCCAGTGCGCGAGCGACAACGTGGTTACCAGAGGGATTACCAGAGGAAGGATTGTCATGAACCAGCGCATTCTAATCGTTGATGATGATCCGGGTATTGTTGCAGCCATTACGCCGGCTTTGCGCGCCCAGGGCTATGAAGTGATGACCGCCAGCGACGGTGAAGCAGCCATTCATGCGTTTAGTCAGTTTACTCCACACCTCGTCTTGCTCGACTTGGTAATGCCAGTGTTGCATGGTATTGCAGTATGCCAACAGATTCGGCAACGGAGCGCAACACCAATTATCGTCGTTAGCGTTAAAGGTGCTGAAGCTGACATCGTTACCGCACTTGACAACGGGGCCGATGATTATCTGGTCAAACCGTTCCGACTGAGCGAACTGCTAGCGCGGATTCGTGCCGTGCTGCGACGGGGGCGGACAGAACAGACGTTCATCCAATGCGCCGACCTCGTCATCGACACCAATCGACGGCTCGTGCTGCGTGATGGTAAACCGGTCAGCCTAACCCCAATTGAATATGCCGTCCTGGCCGAACTGGTTGCGCATCGTGATGGTGTGGTTACTGCGCGTCAGATTGTACAGCGCGTTTGGGGACCCCAATACCTCGATTCGACTGATTATGTCAAAGGAGTTATCCGACGGTTGCGCGTCAAACTGGAACCAGACCCCTCACACCCGCGCTACATCGTTACCGAACCGCACGTTGGTTACCGGTTCAACGACCCGACCAGCACTCTCTTTAGATCTGACCACAGCCTGCATCCGTCACCTTGACTGTTTCACCGGTCGCAGCTCGTATCCCAGCCAACGCCAGGCCGCTTCAATCCCCTCTTGCAAAGTATTGCGCGTGATCACCTGTCCAAGATCAATGCCGAGATCTACCATCGTCCGCGCAACCGAAGCCCGAATGCCAGTAATGACGACCTGTGCACCGAGCAAGCGAGCGGCCCGAACTGCCTGTGAGAGATAACTGGCGACAGCCGTATCAACAACCGGCACACCTGTGATATCGATGATCGCCACGTCTGCCACGTATTCAGCAATCCCCATCAACAGGTGCTCCATGATCTGTTGGGCACGGCGCGAATCAATACTGCCAATCAGTGGCATGAGAATAACACCGCTTAGGAGCGGTACCACCGGCGAGCCGAGGAGAGACAGCTCTTCTTCTAGCGCACGCTGGCGTTCGTAGAGCTGACGCAATTCTTGCGCCAATTGCCGTTGTTGGTTGTAACGTCGCTGTAAATGACTGACAATCGTGCAAACAATTTGGGAAAAGTATGGTCCACGCGGTGGCTGGGGAGGAAACTGTATGCGCGCCGCGGCTAATGCATCGGCCCGATCTGGCCGGTAACGCTGCACCGTTGGGATCAGCACATCAAGCGCTCTCGTTACGGCTTCTGGCTGAAAGGTAAGCAGGGTGGCAAACTGCCGATCGGCTTCACTCTCAACCGGTTCTTGTTGATCCAAGCCGCAGAGGATGGCACAAAACCATTCGGTTAGCACCAAGACGAACCATTCTTGCCGTAGCGGATCATCTGCAGCCAGATTGACGGCAATGTGTTTTTCATCAGGAAACGATGGTTGCCCACCGGCAAAGATGCAGATGGCGCTGGCAATCTGCGCCATTTCCAGGTAGCGCTGTGTCTCTTTGCGCCAGTGACTACTTTCTTGAAAGCCAGTAAAAATCACACTGGGAAGTTTATAGTTGATAATACAATCTTCGAGGGTATGGCTCAGATCGACAAGCGTGGCTTTACTAGCTAAGAACGGCGGGTTGTCTGGAGTCAGCGTGTCGAGCATCAACTGAAACAACGAAGGCACGGAAACTCCGCGCGAGCTAGTCATAATACCTCCGGTATGGATAGACTGAAGCCTGTTACGCAAGCATCTTGCAGTATAACATCGTGACAACGCGATCTCAAATGTTCGCTGGCTTAGTTGCCTGCTGAAGCAACTCACGGTAGAGATCGAGCGTCTGCCGGGCTACCACCGGCCAATCGAAGGTAGAACGTACAATCTGCTCGCTTGCAGCTCCCCATTCTGACCATTGCGCGCGTGCAGCGAAGGCAGCGCGCAGTTTTGCAACGAGATCGTCAACATCTCCTGGCCGGACTAGCAGCCCGTTGCGATTGGGAAAGACCTTATCAGGAATGCCACCAATCGCGCTAGCAACCACTGGTCGCCGATGAATCATCGCTTCCAGCGTTACCAGCGAACTACCTTCGTAGCGCGTTGGATGCACAAAGAGATCAACCTCTTCGTAGAGGCTATGCAGTTCTTCGTCATTCAGCCGCCCCACAAAGAGCGTATGCTCAGCAATACCAGCATCACGGGCTTGCTGTTCGAGCGTGGCGCGGTGTGAACCATTACCAACCAACAGCCAGCGCCAGTTAGGTGGCAGTTCATTGCGCAGACGAGCCAGCGCTGCGATGAGTACGTCGAAGCCTTTGTTTGGTTCGAGCCGACCTACGCTCAACAAAATTGGCCCGCCCCGCGTTAAACCTAACCGAAAGCGGAGTGCCGAGCGCAGATCGCTCCGCACGTAAGACAGACATTCATTCACGTCAATCGCAGAGGGAATAACCACCACCCGCTCCGGATCAACACCGAGATAGTGCGGCAGATCATCTTTCGTACAGGCATCGGTTGCGATCACTCGGTCAGCTTGGCGATGACCATAGGCATAGAGCCAGCGAAAAGGTGCATATGCCAGCCACTTCCGGCGGTCAGGGACGCGAAATTCCTCCATGCCGTGCGGATTGGCAACGAACGGCGTCTTCCATAGACGCGACTCACGCTGACGAGCAAGAGCGTAGCCAAACGCACATAATCCTTGAGAATGGACAACATCAAACTCGCCGTTGAGCACGCGCTGGGCTGCCCGTCGGCCAATACGCCAGCTGTAGATGGGATAATTGATTTGACGACCGATCACACCGTTCGGAGGCAAGAATGGCGAGGTATAGTCGTAACGCAACACCTCAATCGCGTGTAGGCGCAGATCGCCCGCTTCTGTGTTAGCGGGCGGAGTTTGCACGTACAGCGTTACTTCTACACCTAGTTGGGTCAGGTATTTAGTAAGATGGTAAACGTGGCGCTCGATCCCACCGTAGCCGTGTAAAGGGAAGACGGCGCGCGCCAGCATTGCAACCCGAATGGGGCGCGACTCGAACGGATGGGTAGCTGTCATAGCAGCGCGGTCCTCCCTCCTGAATCGTTTCAAGCTATGGCGATGATACCATAAGTCGACAGAGGAGATTCAGGTTGGACAGAGAACCAACACCCAACACTGCCGAAGAGTGCAGGTGATGGTTCCCGATAGGCCAGTAACCCCTTGAGACGAAGCCACGCTTACAGCGCAAACACCTCGCACCGCGCTATCGTGCAATATCGAACTCGTATGCAAACTCGATTGAAGGAAGCCACCCTTGAGCCTAGAGTGCTCTCTCCTGACCCCAACAGAGCAAAAGGCGACGAAATGGGAGAACAGAGTGTCGCATTGCCCCCAAGCACCATCACCCGCACACGTCCAATGAATTATCGGATTATGCTCTCGGTCATCTGTATGCTGATGCTAGCAACGAAAACCCAACCAACATGATACCCGGCATCACATTTGGCGGAACAGCGAACCGCGTTGTGCCCAGGCCCAGGCATTGTTCGGGTCGATTTCAACCGCACGTGTTAGATCGATAAACGCCTCTTCGTAGATTTTGAGCGCTTGATAAGTAGCGCCGCGTCGACTCAGAATCCAGGAATCGTCAGGGCTGAGTTCAAGTGCGCGGTTAAAATCTTCGAGGGCCTCGTTGTAAGAACGCATGAGACGGTGAGTCTCACCACGCTCAGCCAACATCCAGACAACATCAGGCTTGAGCCCCAACGCGCGATTGAAATCAGCTAATGCCTCTGCGTAGCGACCTAGCACCCGATAGACCTGCCCACGACTGCCCAACGCCCAAGCATGATCAGGTTGCAGCTCGATTGCGCGATTGAAATCGACTAGCGCCTCGTTGTAGCGACGCCGGAGTCGAAAGACTTCACCGCGCTCGACAAGCGCGCCAACATGATCTGGCTCCAACTCAAGCACCCGACTGAAATCAGCCAACGCCTCATCGAGACGGTCGGCAGTACGATGCAACAAACCCCGCTGCATGTAGACCCAGGCATAAGTGGGATCGAGTTCCAGTGCACGGTTGAAATCCGCCAGCGCCGCTTCCGTATCGCCGAGCGCGCGCAATGTTGCCCCACGGCTGCCCAACGCCCAGGCATAATCAGGATCCAGTTCAAGCGCGCGTGACAAATCAGCCAATGCGCCATCGTAATCATCGGCAAGCCGGCGCGTTTCGCCGCGTTCAGCGTAAAGCCATGCGATCTCACCCTGCAATGCCATCGCAGCGGTAAAATCGCTGATCGCCGCCGGATAATCGCGCATTTCGCGATAGGTAATCCCGCGATGTCCTAGCGCCCACGGATAATCAGGATCGATCATCAGCGCCTGACCAAACGCGGCAACAGCTTCAGGATAGCGACGAAGCGCACGCAGCGCCTCGCCGCGTTCAGCATGCACCCAGGCTAGCTCTGGGTTGAGCGCCAACGCAGCATCGAAATCGGCGAGCGCCTCGTGATGGCGCTGTAATGCGCGCCATACCTGACCACGACTGCCCAAGGCCCAGGCGTATTCTGGCTGCAACGTGATGGCAAGCGAGAAGGCAGCTAACGCTTCGTCGTACCGGCGCAGCATGCGCAATGTCTCGCCACGCTCGGCCTGGTTAACAGGATCGTCTGGTTCTAGTTCGCAGGCGCGGGTTAGATCAGCCAATGCTTCCTCTAAGCGTCCCAATTCGCGCAACACCAAGCCACGCTGAAAGTAGGCCCATGCGTAAGCAGGATCGATAGCAATCGCTCGATTAAAATCGGCCAACGCCGCTTCACGTCGATCATGGTACAGACTCTCCAGACTCATTGACACCATCCCCTTTCAGCGTGTTCTCTTACCGGAACGCTATATTATCTGCGCCGTACCGAACCGAGCAACCCACCTAGCCCCAAAGCGGCGATATCTCGCCGCCCTAGCCGTTCACCGGCCATCAACCGAGGCAAAACGAGGTCGACAATGTTCTGATCGCGTGAACGAACACAGCCCGGAGCGCCAATCAGCGGAATGCTATCACTAGCGCCGGGCAGATACGCCAGCAACAGCAGATTCCCCGGCTCAACCGGCGCACCATAGTGGGCAATTTCACCACCCAACCGCCGCACAGCACGAGGAATGACATCATCGCGATCGACAACTGAGGTTTCCCCAGCGGTCACAATTAAATCAGCCCCCGCCGCTACCAGAGCCGCTAACCCCTCAGCAACTTCAGCTTCGTCAAGTGAGAGAGCACACCGTGCGACCATCGTTGCGCCCAAATCAGCGATCCGGCCAGCAATGGCGGGCAGCATGACACGTTCAACCCGTGCCCGTGCTGGTGGACTGCTCACCAACGCTACACCGATCCGCCGCCGCTTGAGAGTGGCCACCTGCATTACGCCTGAGCTACCTGCTACCATAGCTGCTTGCTCCAGATCTGCTGCTGGTACTGCAAATGGAATGATCTTGATTGTGGCTAGCATCTGCCCAGGAGTAACCAGCATATGCAATGGCAGCGTCGCAACCGTAAGACCATCGATCATGTTGATCGCCAGCAACGCCTCAGCATCGATCAACAGCAGGCCAGTGCTAGCGGCACGCAAGTTCACCCGCCCGGCATGCGGCTCACCAATGGTCACACCCGGCCCGGCCACAATCTGCGCTAAACGTACCGCCGCCTCGTCTTCATGCACATCATCTGGTGCCAGAACTGCTACGCGCACTGCAACAATACCCAGCTCGGTCAACCGCTCCAGGTCTTCCACCTGCAATCGTTGCCCTTTACTGAACGCTTTGCGCCCTTGCGCATCGGCTAGATTGTGACAGAGAATATGCCCAACCGCTGCTGCTGGCGGCAAGGTTTCTATCCACATACCAGCACGCCTTGAACTTACCTGTCTTGCCATCTCGCTGTGAAGTCATGGTACCATGCTGACAGGGAACGTGACTAGTCATTTGATTCGGAAGATGCTTCACACTTCAACTATGCCCCGCGAACGAGGTCTGGGTTACGCCTTTGCTGGCGGCCTTGCGATCACGCTAGTTGCAGCATTGATCGGTGCTGCCTTCCTCTATTGGTTTGTTACTATCCAGCGTGGGCCGACACCAGCTGAACTATTGCCAGCTGATGTACAATTGTACGCCAGTTTATCGCCTACCTTGAGCGATGTACCTGAGCGACCCCGCATCGAACGTGCCTTGAACGACATCTTCGGTCTGCTCGTACCAACCGATGCTCCTAACAATATCGCCGCCTTGCTGGGGGTAAAGCTTGACAGCGATGTTATTACCTGGATCGGCAGTGACATTGCGATCGTGGTGCGCGATTTCACTCCTGTGACCAGGGATGTAGCCGCTGATCTGATGACAAACGGCGAGGTACTGCTCTTCCTCGCCTCACGTAATGATCCTCAGGCCCGCATATTTCTGGAAAAGCACCTGGCTGTGCGTCGCAATCGCGGCGAGACGTTCACCGAGCAGCAGGCCGGAACAACCACCATCTTCGTAAGCGATGTTAGCGGCCCTATGCGCGCTGTCGGTCTGATCGAGCATTATATTGTTTTCTCCAACCGGCCCGAGGCATTGATCGAGCTGACGGGTGGCCCTGATCGACCTGATCGACTGGCTAGTGTAAAGGAGTTTCAACAATTTCGCGAGACGATAGCTACCTCGCGGGCCGGAGCGATCTATACCGATGGTTCACCGGCAGCGGAAGCAGCGCGAGCAGCAGTACGAACCTGGTTGGCCCGCTTTTTGGAGGCAACGCCATAATCGAGGGGCGTTGCTCGGTGGTGAGCAACGCCCGCTCAGTCTATTCATTGTCACGTTCAACGATTTGAACCTTGTTACTCGCTGGTGGTGTAGGAGGATGGCTGTTTCGACTCAATACCTGCCCGATCAATGTCCATATCCACTGATCAACCATAGCTTCGCGCCCAATCAGCAGTAAACTGATGCCGCTCAGCACCAGAATGCCCGGCCAGATCAGATGAAAGAGCGACAGCAACGCCAGACCGACACCCCAAAGCAGCGCTTGTACCGCTTCCGCAGTACTGCCAAGAGTGCGCTGGCGATAATAAATGGCAATACCGCCACCGGCCAGCAACGCGATCGGAACCAGCCACCACAGTTTGAAGATACTGACAATGCCGAGTGCAATCAGCAGTAAACCAATTAGGCGAGCCTGATCTTGCTTGAATGACATAGTGATGATCTCCTTCGCGGTGTAAACCCTATTTGTACTGCCAGTATGACGCTCTCACCAGTGCAAAAGTTGCAACGGTCTGTGGTACCATACCAGAGCCGGTTCTTCAGCCAAAGAGTAGAGGTTTACAATGACCACACCACTCAGTGCCGAGCGTGTTCGCCAGTTTGGCACCACGATCTTTGCTGAAATCAGCGCGCTTGCTGCGCAATGCGGCGCAGTGAATCTTGGTCAGGGCTTCCCAGACTTTTCCGGACCGGAGTGGGTCAAGCAGGCCGCAGCTGCTGCTATCGCCGCTGATGCTAACCAGTATGCCCCCTACATTGGCGTTCCTCGCCTGCGTGAAGCGATTGCGGCAACCTGGCAAGCCCAAGGCTGGCGAACGATTGATCCGCAGCGCGAAGTAACCGTGACCAGCGGCGCCACAGAGGCGCTCTTTGCCGCTACGCAGGCGCTGGTTGATCCTGGTGATGAGGTAATCCTCTTCGAGCCATTCTACGATGCGTACCTACCCGATGTTACGATGGCCGGCGGTGTCCCCCGTTTTGTGCGGCTCCATCCTCCTACTGCTCATCAGCCCGGCTGGTGGTTTGACCCTATGGAATTGCAGACCACTTTCTCACCACGGACCCGCCTGCTCATACTCAATACACCGCACAACCCGACTGGCAAGGTCTTCCGTCGCTCTGAACTCGAACAGATTGCAGAACTCTGCCAGACCTACAACGTAATTGTTATTGCTGATGAGGTGTACGATCAGCTGGTATTTGCCGGCGCAGAACACATTCCGATTGCTACCTTGCCCGGTATGTGGGAACGCACGTTGACAATTAACAGTATCGGGAAAACGTTTAGCTTGACAGGTTGGAAAATTGGGTATGCAGTTGGGCCAGCCCATCTGAACGACGCTTTGCGCGCTGCACACCAGTGGATCACCTTCGCAACCGCCACACCGTTGCAATTCGCTGCAGCTGCCGCGCTCGAGGGTGCCCTGCAGAATGGATACTACCAGCAGTTTCGCGCCGAATATACTGCGCGTTATCATCTCTTGGCAGAGATTTTGTCCGGAGTCGGTTTACCAGTCCTACCTACTGAAGGCAGCTACTTTCTCATGGCCGACATCACTGCTACCGGCTTTCGTGACGATGTATCCTTCTGCCGCTACCTCACCCAGCAGGTCGGTGTAGCCGCGATTCCGCCCTCGGCCTTCTACGCACGTCGGCACGATCTGCCATTGCTGGCTCGCTTTTGCTTCGCCAAACGTGATGAAACGCTGCGCGCTGCGCAACAACGCTTGCAGGCGTGGCGACAGCGCGCCTAACGATACAACAACTGCACTGGGACGGTGTGTTTTATGTACGCGCTATGAAAGAGAGTAGTGTATGATGGAAGCAAAACTGCAAGAACTCCGTGCCCGCCTCCAAGAGATTGACGATATCAACAGCGCTGCTGCTGTACTCAACTGGGATCAAAGCACCTATATGCCCCCCGGCGGGGCCGCGGCCCGTGCCCGCCAGCTTGCCACCCTCTCGCGGCTGGCACATGCTCGCAGCACTGACCCCGACCTGGGTCGGTTGCTGACCGATCTGCTACCTTATGCCGAACAGTTGCCCTACGAACACCCCGACGCAGCGCTGATCCGTGTCGCGCACCGCAACTATGAACGCATGACGCGCATCCCGGTTGAACTGGCGGGTGAGATTGCCGCACATACTGCGGCCAGTTATCACGCCTGGACGCAGGCACGACCGGCAAACGACGTCGCAACGATGTTGCCCTACCTCGAACGCACTCTTGAGCTGAGCCGCCGCGTAGCAGATTGCTTCCCTGGCTACGCACACCCTGCCGATCCGTTAATCGACTTTAGCGATTATGGTATGCGCGCGGCTGTTATTCGCGAGCTTTTTGCCCGTCTGCGAGCCAGTTTGACCCCGATCATTCGCGCTATAGTCGCCCAGCCACCGATTGATGACTCGTGCCTACGCAAATACTACCCACGCCAGGATCAGCTTGTATTTGGCGAAACCATCATCCACCGCTTCGGCTACGACTTCGAGCGCGGCCGTCAAGACTTGACCCATCATCCGTTTGCCACCAAATTCTCGGTGGGTGATGTCCGTATCACTACCCGGATCAACGAACACGATTTAGCTGATGGTCTCTTCAGCACACTGCACGAGGCAGGGCACGCAATGTACGAACAGGGAATCGATCCCGCTTTCGAAGGTACGCCTCTGTGCAGCGGTGTTTCGGCAGGCATCCACGAGAGTCAGTCGCGATTATGGGAAAATCTGATCGGTCGTTCACGGCCGTTCTGGGAACGATTTTACCCGGAGCTGCAAGAAACCTTCCCCCAACAATTAGGGAATGTGGCGCTCGACGAGTTCTACCGCGCGATCAACCGTGTGCAACCTTCACTGATCCGCACCGATGCAGATGAAGTAACGTACAACCTGCACGTCATGATCCGATTCGATCTAGAGTTGGCCTTACTTGAGGGTAGTCTCACGCTGCGTGACCTGCCGGACGCCTGGAACGCCCGTTATGCCGAAGATCTAGGAGTTACCGTTCCTAACTATCGCGACGGCGTACTGCAGGATGTCCACTGGTTTGGCGGTTTAATTGGAGGCGCATTCCAGGGTTATACGTTGGGAAACATTCTGAGTGCACAATTCCTGGCAGCAGCACGTACCGCACATCCGACCATCGACGATGAGATTCGGGAGGGGGAATTTGCGACTTTACACGGCTGGCTGCGGGAAAACATCTACCGCCACGGTAGTGTGTTCACGCCCAATGAATTGATCGAACGAGCTGCTGGCGGACCGTTGCAGATCGAGCCATACCTTACCTATTTGCGACAAAAGTACGCTGACATCTACGGCATCACGTTGTAATCAAAGCGGGAACGGCAGCCGTTCCTACGGCACGTCGAGCTGAAAGCCGTTCCCATCCTCTCCACACCTGACCGAAGATGGGGCTGGCGTTAGTTTAGCGCACTGTATAAGCGCTGATCATACTCATCTCGCCCAGCAATTGTCGCTGCGCTTGAAAACTCGCCTGCGCACGTTCGATAAAGGCGCGTGCCTCTTGGAAACGGAGCGCCGCACGATTAGCCCGAGCGACATCGTAGGTACTGTAGAACTCAAGAATGGCATCAAGACCAGCCAGTTGCAGTTCGAGCCCATGCCGGTAGTCTTCATGCGCAGGTAATAGCATCCCCGGTGCACGCAGCTCACCCAAGTCTGCCAGCGCCTGCGCCACTGTTGCCCGTAGTCGTTGCGTGGCCGCCATATGGTTGATCGAAGCACCACCGGGTTGACTGGTTTCTTGGCGATAAGCAGCCGTAGCTGCGCGTAAATTAGCTCGGATCGCATCAACAGCGGTGAGATATGAGACAGTCAGACTCTCGACCACAGCCAGCGGCTCGGCCTCAAGTTGTGGAATTGGGGTCGGCGTAGCAAACGGCACGGGTGGTAATGAGGCAACTTCCAGTGCTGACGACTGAGTAGCGGCCAGGGTAACCAGCGCCTGTTCACGTGCTGCACTAACGCTTTGATACAGGAACAGTGCAACTGCTAGCAAGACAACCGGTAAAAACCAGAGTACCACCCGCACCCGCGAGGTTTCGCGGCGCTGCTGACGCCAGCGGAACCACCAATCTGGCGCAGTGGCTGAGGTGGATGAAGCTGAAGCGGGAGCTGGTGATGCCGCCACAGCGTCAACAACTGGCGCCTCGAGATTGGCGACCGGCCGAGCAGTGATTGCGCCCTGTCGTTCAAGATAAGCTAAACCGCGCCGCGCGTGAGGATTGTTGGGGTTGATACGCAACACAGCTTGCAAACAAAAGGCACGTTGCGCCGGATCATCAACCACGCCGCTCAACCATAACCATGCACGTTCATCACGAGGATCCAGCTTGAGGGCCCGGGCCAACAAACCAGCCGCCACCCGGCGTTGCCCGCCGCGCGCTGCTGCAATGCCGCGCTCAACCAGATCACGCGCTTCTGATGGATTGGCCCGCACGCCGGGTTCGCTTGCTGTAGTTGTCATACTTGCTGTAGTAGCCTCGGCTTCAGCAGTGGCCACGTTGCTCTATTCCTTAATGTTCCGGCAACAAGGCATTAAGTGCCCGTTGAATCAACGTCGAGTCTTGTACCAGATTAGCACGCACTGTTTGCCAATATTCTGGTCGTTCGTAGCCTAACTGCCAGATAGCAATTCCGGCCAAATCGAGCTTCTGCACGGTTGTAATCTTATCAGCTAGGCCAGTATCGGTCATAAACCAGACCGTGCGGGTACCAACACTGGTACGATAGGTAAAGGTACTCTCACCAACGCGTCCGCGCGCGTTGCGCTCGATAAAGCTGACAGTGGGTTGGTATTCGTTGATAATCTCTTCAATCACGCGCCATGGCCGCGCAGTGGCGGTTCCATTAGGCGGCCAATCGTAACCGTAGAAATGAACGCCAATCAGCACTTTTGAAGGTTCTACCACTTCGCGAGCGTAATTGGCGACCGCTTCAATCCAGTATGCTGGTGCAACCGGCCCTGGTCCGGAACCGCGCCAGTGGTAATCGTAGGTCATAATACGCAATTGATCAACATGCGGCCCAATTGCCCGCCAGTCTTGAAAAGCACCCAACCCGCCATCGTCACGGTCCTTGGCGTGCACAGCAATCGTCAGTAGTTTATTGTGGGCGTGCAGTGCAGCGGCGAGATCAACAATAAAGGCCGTAAAATCTTCACGCAATGACGGGGCAAGAGACTCGTAGTCAATATCGATACCATCATAGCCGCGGGCTAACACTTCATCAACGATGTTTTGAATATGGCGCGCACGCAACTGCGGGTTGGTCAACACTGGTACCACGGCACCAGGATTCCCTACGTTGTGGATCGAAGGAATGATACGTACATTGTGTTCGTGCGCGATCCGCACCAACTCGTCATCACGTCGACCATACAACCGCCCACTGGCATCGGTCGTATACCAGAACGGACTAATGTCGTCAATTATATCCACATTAGCAAAGAATGACTCGCGGGCCTCGCCATCAAAGATTGGCGGTAACCAAACGGCGATATAGCGTCCGCTTTTGGGATGATACCCAACTGGATCAGGTTGCGGCGGTGCCACTGTTGGCACAGGGGTCGGCGGCGCTGGCGTGGGTAACACCAGCAACGGTGCCGCCGTTGCCGTCGGCGTGACTGGAGTAGCAACTACCGGTGTGCTGACCGAGAGCGCGACAAGCGCACTCGACATCTGAAGGGTTTGCCAGATCAGCCAGGCGGCGACTGCCAATGATCCGATATAAATTATTCCAGCAATGATCGTGCTGATCCGCACGTGCTTCCTCACATCGCGAACAGTGCGCAACTGTGCCATTAGTAGGCGTTCAGATCGCGCAGCCGCTCATCACTAATGCCAAAGTGGTGGGCAATCTCGTGTAACACTGTGCGGCGCACCTGCTCGCGCAACGCCGCCGTGGTACGAAAATCGCGTTCGAGCGGTTCTTGGAAAATTGTGATCGTTGCCGGTGGTACCATATCGCTAGCGTGCTGCTCGGTAATCGGAACACCCTCGTACAGTCCATAGATGGTCTGCCAAGGTCGCAAACCGAGCGCACGGCGCTGCTCGCGGCTTGGACGCGGCGCAATCAGTATCTCAACAGTATCGAGGTAGCGGGTGAAGGCAGGTGGTAGATGTGCCAGCACTTCAGCCACCAGATCCGCAAATGCTGGTTTTTCCATAGCGGTTGCGATCGAGTATCACATCACACTGGGTTCAATTATAATGGTCGCGCGTAAACGGCGTCAAGCATTTTGCCTGATTGAATAGCGACCAAAACGCATAATTATCTGACAGAAACTCGTAAAAAAGGCAACACATGTCTTGAGTTATACTACTAAAGAACGTGGTTTGCCAGGTGTGACACTGATGTCGCACCATTGCCTTAAGGATCTGGCTTATGCAGGACTATCAAATCGCTTTCCTCAAACGTCTGCTATCAGCACCCGGCCCATCAGGCGATGAGGACCGTGCTGCGCGCGTGTGGCGCGCCGAGGCACGCACGTTTGCCGACCAGGTTTACAGCGATGTGCTTGGCAATAGCTTTGCAGTTCTCGAGGGCAGCGGCCCTCGTATTCTGCTGGCCGGTCATATTGATGAAATTGGCCTGATGATCAGCCATATTGATGACAACGGATTCCTTTTCTTCAGTCCAATTGGTGGCTGGGATGCCCAGGTATTGATCGGGCAGCGGGTGCGCCTGCTGGGCCGGCATGGCGAAGTGATCGGTGTGATTGGCAAAAAGCCGATCCATTTACTCAAACCCGACGAGCGCAATCAGGTAACTCGAATCGAACAGATGTGGATTGACATTGGAGTATCGAGCCGCGCCGAAGCTGCCGAGCTCGTACAGGTCGGCGATGTAGGTGTGATTGATGCGCCGGTCTACGAATTGCGCGGCACACGGATTGTCAGTCGCTCGATCGATAATCGCATTGGTGCTTTTACGGTACTGGAAGCACTGCGTCTGCTGAGTCAGAACCGACCGAATGCTTGCGTCGCGGCGGTTGCTACTACACAAGAAGAGATAACGTTTGGCGGTGCCACTACCGCTGCCTTTAGCTTCGATCCGCAAGTCGCCATTGTATTGACGTGACCTTTGCCACTGACCATCCTGATTCCGATCAGCGCCAGTGGAACACCGTCAAGCTGGGTAATGGCCCGGTTCTTTCCCGCGGCTCAGCTAATAGCGGGCGCGTCTTCCGCCGCCTCGTCGAGTTGGCCGAGCGTGAGTCGATTCCGTATAGTGTGCAGATTTCGCCGCGTTACACTGGTACTGACGCTGACGCCATTCACCATGCCCGCGGTGGTGTGGCCAGCGCTGTCATTTCGATCCCAAATCGTTATATGCATTCGCCTAACGAAATGATCGATTTGAGCGATGTCGATCACGCTGTTCGTCTGATCGCCGCTTTTGTGCATTCTGTGGCCAGTGTCAATGAATTCATTCCAGCTGATGAATAATTTCATTCCATCGCAACATCATCCAGCGATGCTTCATGGTACAATACGGTATGTCGCGCCGACGTTGTCGCGACCGGCCAACGCTGGCCGTCTCCACTCATTGTTGAGGGGTAAAACGTTATGGTTATGACCGACGTAGAACGAACTGCCACACCTTCAGAGGGCGCTAGTCTGCTGAGCACCGTTCAGCAGCAATTTGATGAAGCCGCTGATCTGCTCGATTTGCCGGCCAGTCTACGTGGCATCCTGCGCGTTCCACAGCGTGAACTTACCGTTAGCTTTCCCGTCAAACGTGATGATGGTCGGACCGAAGTCTTTCAAGGCTTCCGTGTTCAGCACAATTTGGCCCGTGGTCCGACAAAGGGCGGTATCCGCTACCATCCAGCAGTTACGCTCGATGAAACGCGCGCCCTGGCTATGTTGATGACTTGGAAGTGTGCACTTGCTGGCTTGCCTTACGGCGGTGCAAAAGGGGCAGTCATTGTTGACCCGAAACAGCTCTCGATCGGCGAAATCGAACGGTTAACCCGACGGTTTGCCACCGAGATCAGCGTGGTTATCGGCCCCGAGCGAGATATTCCTGCCCCCGATATCGGTACCACGCCACAAGTGATGGCGTGGATCATGGATACCATTTCGATGCACCAGGGCTACACAGTGCCAGCAGTCGTTACCGGTAAGCCAATCAACATTGGTGGTTCTGAAGGCCGGCTAGAAGCTACTGGACGCGGCTTAACCTACGTCTTAACTGCTGCTTCCCAACACCTTGGCCTCAATCTGGCTGACACCCGTCTGGCGATCCAGGGGTGCGGCAACGTTGGCTCAACTGTGGCCCGCGAAGCGACTGCGCTGGGGATGAAGGTGATCGCTCTGAGCGATAGCCAGGGCGGTATTTACAATCCGCATGGGCTCGATGTAGAAGCAGTCTTGGCTCATAAGGCCCGCACTGGTCATCTAGCTGGAGCTGCCAACGCTGACTCGATCACCAACGAAGAACTGCTCGAGCTCGAGTGCGATGTGCTGGTACCGGCAGCACTGAGTGGCGTTATTACTGCGCAAAATGCTGACCGGATCAAGGCACAAACTATTGCCGAGGCGGCCAATGGCCCAACGACAAAAGCTGCCGACGCCATCTTGTACGACCGCGGCTGTCTCGTGATTCCAGATATCCTAGCCAACGCTGGCGGCGTGACGGTAAGCTATTTTGAATGGGTACAGGGCCTGCAAGAATTCTTCTGGAGTGAACGTGAAGTCAATTCCCAATTGCGCCGGGTGATGACCAACGCATTCCAGCAAGTGTTGCGCGTTTCTGCTGAACGACAGGTCGATCTGCGTACAGCGGCGTATATGCTGGCCGTACAACGCGTCGCTGATGCGGTGACAACGCGCGGTATCTATCCATAGGGACAGCATAGAGCTTTCAGGATGTGGTAATGGACGAGCTGGACGAGATGATCGATAGCCTCATTCCCCGTCGCACCAGCGGACGGCGTTTCCTGACTGGTCTGTTGATTGGTCTGGTTGGCGGTGCGGTAGTCGCTGCGCTGTTTAGTCCACGCAGCGGCCCAGCGTTGCGTGCGCTGGTGGTCGAACGTGGTCAGGCATGGATTGGGCAATTTCGACAAACCCTGACCGGTGCGCAACGATTGTAGGTTAGGCACCAAGTCTTTCTCGGGCGTGGGGTGACGGATGACGTCGCCCCACATTTTTTGCAAAACTCAAATATTTCGTCAATATTCGGCTGATCCTTAAGAGTGGTATACTGAACACAGCAGCGAACACGTATCGCGTCTCTCGTACACTGTTTGAAGGAGGCGTCTATGCCATTCTTCTTCGATCCAACCTACCTGCTCTTCGCCGTACCGGCAATGCTATTCGCACTCTGGGCCCAATTTCAGGTCCAGTCGGCATTTAATAAATGGTCGCAAGTAGCCAATATGCGGCGGCTCAACGGCTTTGATGTCGCCCGGATTCTGATACGGAATGAAGGGCTTGATCATGTCGGGATCGAGACTATCCCTGGCATGTTGACCGATCATTACGATCCGTCTAGCAAGGTTATTCGTTTGTCAGAGGGATCAATACAACCATCGGTAGCGGCAATGGCTATCGTCGCTCACGAATTAGGTCACGCCGCGCAAGACAAGGAAGGCTACGCCTGGTTGCGGGTGCGCTCAGGAATTGTCGGCTTTGCCAACATTGGCTCACAACTCGGTACGTGGCTCTTCTTCATCGGTATGTTGCTTGGTGCTGCCGGTGGCCGCGGCTTCGGCTTCTCGTTGGCTGTCTTCGGAGTGATCTTGTTTAGTGCGGCAGTGGCCTTCACCTTGGTCACGCTGCCGGTTGAGTTTAATGCCAGCGCTCGCGCCCGTGAGATGCTGCAACGCGCTGGCCTGGTAACCGTACAAGAAGCCCATGGTGTGAATGCCGTGCTGAATGCTGCCGCACTGACTTATGTGGCTGCAGCCGCGCAGGCAATCGCGCAGTTGCTCTACTTTGTGACGATTCTGATGCGACGGAGGGAATAACTCATGACTGAAGAAGAGTTGCGCCGCAAGCTGGTGCATGGTCTGATCAGCTTAGTGCTGAGTCTAGCGGCCGCCTGGCTGGCAACCTATCTCACTAACAAGATTTTGGGTGAACCGTCGAGGCCTGAGTCGCAGACTGTCTAAGCAAGACAGGCGCCGCTAGTGGCATGCCGCATCGCACTCGCAACTGGCGGGCTCCACTTTAACCAGTGCACGATCTATCAGCTACGCGCCCCTCTGCACTCGAGCGTGCAGTCGGAGCGTAGCCTTACTGCAGCACGATAGACAACATCTGGTCAGCGCTAAACATGATGGCATTATCGATTGAGTTGGTCGCAGGGCACGCCATCGGCGTGCCCTTTTTTGTGATAGTCGCCCAAAGATCTTATGATGAACCCAATTATTATCGGCGTTGCTGGCGGCAGTGCCAGCGGTAAGACCAGTGTAGCTCAGGCTATTCTGCAGCGGGTAGGTGCCGACCGGATTGCTCATATTGACCACGATCGTTATTACAAAGACCTGAGCCATCTACCCTTCGAAGAGCGAACCAAGTTCAACTTCGATCATCCTGATGCACTCGATAACGATTTGCTGGTCGCGCATCTCGACGCGCTCTGCGCCGGACAGGCCGTCGATCTGCCAGTGTATGACTACACTACCTACGCTCGCTTGCCGCAAACTGAACGGCTTGAACCACGACCAGTTATTCTGGTAGAAGGCATTTTGATCTTCTATGAACCGGTGCTACGGCGGCGGATGCATATCAAGTTGTTTGTAGATACCGATGCTGATCTGCGCTTTATTCGCCGGTTGCGCCGAGACATTGCCGAGCGGGGCCGTTCGGTGGATTCGGTCATTGAGCAGTATCTGAGCACCGTACGCCCAATGCATCTTGAGTTTGTGGAACCAACCAAGCGCTATGCTGATGTGATCTTCCCCGGCGGTGGACGTAATCCGATCGCAATTGATATGGTCGTGGCCCGGATCGAGGCAGCCTTACAGGCAGCATAGCCATGCTCGGTCTCTTCTTAAGTCGACCTTGACGAGGCGCGCAACCGAGAGCACACTACATGCAGGAAGGGTTGCGCGCCAGATTGGCGAATAACGATTAGGCTGACTGATGACTCCAATTACCGAGCCACGGAGCGATTCAGAGTGGTCTATTCCATGCTAGTCACGGCTATGATATGCTGACCACCTTTATTAGCGATGATGAGTTGCCGCTCAGTTGGACGCGAGCTCACCTGAAGCGCCCACGTGTACAACAGGTTCGCCTACCGCTGTCGCGGTTGACATGGATCGCATATGCTACCCTACCAGTAGGGTACGATCTGCTGCAGCTAGCTGCTGAGCAACCTGATGATCGTCTGTTGTTGCGCGGATGCCCAGCGGGGTTAGCACACCGACTGGCGCGTACCGGCTGGGAGACAATACGCGTTGGGATCGAAGGCCTTATCGACCTCAACAGCGATGGATTGCATCGGCGTGCTGTACGCAAAATGGCCCGTGCCGCCGCCCGTTTTGGCAACGTCTGTGAAATACCGTGGAATCCGACTACTGTTGCCCGGCTTCGTCGGCTGGCTCAGGAAGCGCGTTACGGTCAACGACCACAACTACGCTACCTCTTTCGTACCACTTTCGAACCTGAAACACGTCTGTTTGTCTTTGTCGATCAGGCTGATTACTGGCAAGGTGCCCTCTTGCTCACCCAGCCTTCGGCTACAACTGCCGTCACTGAATTAATGTTACGTCGACCACAAGCACCGGCGGGGGTGATGGAAGCCCTCTTTACAGCCGCTGGGACCCAGCTCAAGGCAGAGGGATGTCGCATCCTCAGCTTGAACGAAGTTCCTTTCCATCACCTCGATCACAACCTACGCCCACTCGAACGTCTGATTACCCTCGTTGGCCGACAGCTAGCTTCAGTCTACAATGCCACCGGCTTGTATCGCTTCAAAGCCAAATTTGCCCCTCTGTGGCGTCCGGTCTACCTCTGTGCCCAACCACGCTTACCCCTATTAGCGCTGGCTGATCTCTTCACGGTGTCGGGCTGTCTGGAACTGGCGGCAACGGGCTTCCAACGGCGGCAGGCGGCGTAGCACGCTGGGCCTGACGGCGCTGGGACAAGAGTTGTTCGTATTCATGCAACCGGCTCACCTGGCGCCGATTAGGACGAATGATTGGCCGGGCTAGACGCAGGGTCGTTAGCGCCGACCGATGTTCCAGACCATGACGCGCCATCAAATAGGCAGCTGCCATCAGCGGCGCCCGCCCTACCCCAGCATGACAATGCACAAAGACTGGCAAACCATCGGCAATGGCCTGCGCCATAAAATGCACCCCCTCATCAAGTTGCTCGATAGTTGGTGGGTGAAAATCGGGCACGAGCAGGCGTAAACTACGTATCGGCAGCGGTCCGTAGAAGGTATCAGCACGCTCAGCTTGGAGCGAGAGCACTGCCCGCACCCCTAACGAGTAAATGGCCGGCCACTGCCGAGGATGGAACTGACCACCAACGAAGAGCATTGGGGTAATTTCGGTGATGTTCAGACCGAAAAATCGGTGCCATTGAGTGGAAAGATAGCGATGGATCCGGTTGATCATAACGCTTCTTTGGTACAATACAGGTTCAGACTCTGGATTGTATGGTAGCACAGCTATGTGGTTCTTTCGCAAACCAGTTGATCTCAACAACACTGTCATTCGACCCAGCCAGCCAAGCGATGTCACAGCGGTTAGTCACCTCTTGCGTGCCGCCGAGCGGCGATTCGTGTCCACCAATGGTCACGAATTGTATACAGCTGTAGAAGAGGGTCGGGCAGTGGTGATGACAACTGACCACGATGTACTTGCGGTTGCTGCACTGGGGCGATCAATCGCACGCGTAACTTGGCTACGCGCGTTCGTATGCAGTGATCGCCTCCAACTTCAGCCAGCCTTTAACCGGCTCAACCAGGCCTTAGAAGATCTGGCACGCACGCAGCATATCACCCAACTGTACTATGCGGGCGATGATCAGTCTGATCAATGGTTGCGCCCTCTGCTTGAGCAGGCGGGTTACTATCATCATACTGATGTAATCGTCTACGAAAAACGTGACTGGGACATTCCCGCTGGTGGTAATCCTGATGTGCAAGTTCACCCTGCTCGTGCCGTTGATTTAGCTGAAGTGTTGCAACTCGACACGCGCTGCTTCGAACCACAGTGGGTAAAAGACGAATCTATGCTGGCGCCAGCTATCACAGAGGGATCGTTCTTTGTTATTGCCGCACTCGATGGGCAAGTGGTAGGGTACAGTTACGCCACCAGCCATTTCGGCGGTCGGTTGGTGCATCTAGTGCGGATCGCCGTCGATCCTAACCAGCGTGGACGCGGCATCGGTGTGCGATTGCTAGCCGAATTCGTTGCCTACGCGGCTGAAGTTGGCGCAGGGTTGCTCACTCTCAACACTCAAGCCTATAATCACCACGCTCAGCGGCTCTACCGCTGGTTTGGCTTTACGCCGACCGGCGAACGCCAGCCGGTGTTGTGCCGTTGGTTGTAAAGAGGGAGAACCGTGCCACCCAAAATGGATCCGCTCGATTGGGAGCGTCTGTTCGAGCGCCGTCAGCGCCGTCGTGGTCCGCTCGCTGTGCTGTTGATCGCAGTGATCATGGGTATGTTAGTGTTAGGGGGCATTGGTCTGACGCCATTCCTGATCAACCAGATCGAAGCTAGTCGGGTGGTAGCCAGACAGACCCAGCTCGCATTGCAAACCCGCGAGGCCCGCGCTACTGCCCAACAAGCAGCAACCCAGCGTGCCATTCAAACCGCAACCGCTATGCCAACCCCGACAGCTACCGTCACCACACTCCCTACTAACACACCCGAACCAATTATCGGTCGCGCTCAAGTCATTCGGGGAGGTAACATCCGCAGCGAGCCGCGCATAGCGCCAGAAACAGTGATTGGTCAGGTCTGTATTGGTGACCGAGTAGAGCTGCTTGAAGAGCGCCAGATCGACCGTAACAACCGCTGGTACCGGTTGCGCGTGACCGAAACCAGTACCACCTGCGACCCTACCCGGGTCAGTGTCGGCACCCAGGGATGGGTAAGCACCCTCTTGCTCAGCTCGCCCGAACGGTAAGTCACTCTTGGCGCAGGATCTACCGTGATGAAGCATAACCATCAGCGCTGACCGATCGGCAGGCAGAACGTCAGAGGCGCTGGTTACCTGACACACCGCTGCCGGTCGACCTAATTCACCGCCTCGCCACCTGCTCGTACACTTTCAGCGTCGCTTGCGCTGTCGCTTGCCACGAAAAGAGCGCTGCCCGGCGTAACCCGCGCTGGTGCAACAGCTCGTAGAGTGCGGGCGAGCGCAAGACACGTAGAATACCCTCGGCAATATCGTGCATATTATGCGGATCAACGGTCAGCGCCGCTTCATCGACCACTTCTGGCAGACTACCGGCATAAGCGCACACGACAGGGGTGCCACACGCCATAGCTTCCAGCGGAGGCAGGCCAAAACCTTCATACGACGAAGGAAACACAAATAGAAGTGCACCACTATAGAGAGCTGGCAGATCGGTGTCGATAACGTTGGGCAACGTTTTCACCTGCTCGCTCAAACCTCGTTCAGCGGCCAGCGTTGGAGGTAACGGATAGCGTGGATCAAATTTGCCGGCGATGACCAGCTTCGTATCAGCGTAGCGGGTCGGCAAGGCTGGAATCACTCGTTCCCATGCCCGTATGAGGCGGTCGATATTTTTGTGGGGCTTGTTTGAACCAACATACAACACGTAGTGCCGGGGCAAATCGTACCGTAAGCGCACATTGGTAATGTCGTCAATTGGTTGGGGCTTGAAAGTCGAGGCTGCGGCCAAAGGTGTTACTACAATCCGCTCACGCGGGATGCGCAGATGAAAGGCGAGATCATCGCGCGAGACAGTAGAAATGGTGATCAGGCGCTGCGCGCTCCGCGCGGCAAGCCACAAAGACCAGCGATACCACCGTCGTCCGCGCAGGCTGAGCGTCTGCGGGTACCGTAACGGTAAGACATCGTAGATGGTCACTATCGATGGACATGGTAACAGATACGGTTTCACAATATAGGGTGAATGCAGCAGATCGAGGCGTAAACGGCGGGCCAGCCACGGTAATTCAAATTGCTGGCTGAGCGCAAAAGGACCGCTACGCACCGGAACATACTCGACCGCAGCACTGGTCGGTGGCGGGAATGATTGCCCAGAATTGACCAACACGAACAGCTGGTGCGACCGGCAGAGCTCGCTCAGCGCCGGTAGAAGTGACGTGATATAACGGCCAATTCCAGGGAAATGATCGGTGGCGTAGCGAGCATCGAAACCGATGCGTAGCGGTGGCATGTGATCTCAACCTCAACGTAGAACCGGCTTGCACTGGGTGCGTACCATTTGCAACATCCTCATTCTGAGACTAGTAAAGGCGGGTGATACACCCGCCCACCACACTCATTAGATAGGGAGCTTAAGCGGCCGCACCGCAATTGATCGGCTACAATTCCTCTGCGAGCAATGACGCGATATATGTCAATGTCGCCCGCCGCCCCTGCGGATGCAACCGTCGCCACAAATTCAGCAGGCGCTGTTCAGTATAGGCATTAACTACGGCTTCATCGTATGTGGCATCGAAGGTTGGGGCAGACCCAGAGCTGGCGTTAACAGTTGGGACAGGTGTCGAGGAGGCCACTGGCATCACTGGCGATGGAGGCACGACCTCGGCTACGACCGTGGGCTGCGGCGCCGACGGCAAGTCAACCCCGCGTTGACGCAACTCTGAGGCAACGATCATATGTGCCACGTTGAGCGTATCCGCACCAAGCACATCGGCCAGTTTCCTAGCATTGTCAGGATCAGGCGTTGTCTGGCCATTAAGATAATTCTTCATTGCGCTATCACTAATTTTCGTTGCTGCGCAAAGAGCGGCACGAGTGAAGCGGCCTTGGATCTGGCTTTTCAGCCAATCACCAAATGGCTCGGTTGCGTAAGGCAACAATTCTGATCGTTCGCGCACTTCATCAGCCGCCATATTTAATACTTTTGCCATTTGATCTACTGTTTTGGAGCGCATACGCGACCGCGCTCCGGACTCGAACAAGTACGAGCGTAACGTGGCGACACTAAGCCCCAATGCGGCGGCGAAATCAGCAAGCGACATTCGCTGCTGCATTGCAGCATGAAAGAGGAGCACTGAGAGTGGCATCTTTTGTGCGGACGCGCTCACTAGAGTTAATCCTTTCGTTACCAACAGTTCTGATCCAATGATTAAACAAGAAATATTGAAAATTACTCTTGCTATTGTTGGATTATAATGGAATAGGTCTAAAGTGTCAAGATTTACTGGCGATCATTGATCGTTTCTTGTAAAAACCTCAAACGACGCCAAGTGAGAAGTATGTTACAATAGCAACAAATCAACGCTGATTCTGCAATCATAGAGCTGCTTATGACAAACCCAACCCCTAGTCGGTTGACAATTGACGATCTTTATGAACTGGGCTGGTTAGAAGATCCACGGCTCAGTCCCGATGGCCGAATGGTGGCAGTCGTGTGGGTGACGGTGGATCGGATCAACAATGGCTACCGTCGCCAAATCGCGCTCGTGCCGGTTGATGGTGGACCAGTCCGCCGCTTTACCCGTGGCAAGCAAGACCGTCAGCCCCGCTGGAGTCCCGATGGTAAGTGGCTGGCTTTCGTCTCGAACCGCGATGACGAGCACGGGCAAATTTATCTCATTCCAGTTGATGGCGGAGAAGCGCGCCAGCTTACGACGATGGTCAACGGCGCCAGTGATCCCGCTTGGAGCCCAGATGGAAAGTACATCGCGTTTCTGTCACCAGTCAATCTGGAGGAACAGGCGCGCGAAGATAATGGCGACACGCCACCACCGCCGGCCAATGCCTGGGAAGCACGCCGCGCACGTGAACAGTGGCAGCACGACGAAGAACAGCGGATTGATCCGCGCGTGGTGACCCGATTGCCTTACCGCAGCGGTGTCAGCTATTTCGATGATCGACGCCGTCACGTGTACGTGGTTGCAGTCACAGACGAAGACACCCCAACTACACCCCGCCGCCTCACATCGGGCGATCTGCACTACAGTGCACCGGTCTGGATGCCGTCCGGTGATGCGTTGTTGAGCACTGCAACTCGCGATCCCGAAGCCGACTCACTCTTCGCATACTATGATGTGATGCGTATTCCACTCGACGGATCACTACCGCAAGCACTGACGAGCCCTGGTTTTTCGTACTTTGATCCGAAACCGTCACCCGATGGCAGCCAGATTGCCTTCTTGCGCCTCAACGAAACTCGTCTGCTCGGCGAAGGACGGCGAGTTGCAATCATCCCAGCAACTGGCGGCGAACCGCACGATCTGACTGCGCACACCGATTTAAATGTTGAACAATTCTACTGGCAACCCGATGGCCAAGGTGTGCTCTTCAGCGCTGGTTGGCGCGGTGATGCCCACATTTACCAGATTGGATTGCCAGGTACGCCTACTTACCGTAACGGCGCCACGTTGGTGGGCGGACCACGTATCGTGAGCGAATTTGATGTTGCCCGCGATGGTAGTGTCGCATTTATCGCTGGTAGTGCGACCAATCCATGTGATCTCTTTTATCGCAGCGCCGACGGTCACGAACGCCAGCTCACCGCTATCAACGAGCGGCTACTCAGCCAACGGATTATCGTGCCTATTGAAGAACTGATTTACCTTGCGCCTGATGGGAGTGAAGTGCAAGGGTGGACACTGCATCCACCCGATTTCGATCCGCTCAAACGTTATCCACTAGCAGTCTATATTCACGGCGGGCCACATATCATGTGGGGGCCTGGCTTTCGCTCGATGTGGCACGAATGGCAGGTTGCAGCGGCCCGCGGTTATGTCGTGTTCTTCTGTAACCCGCGCGGTAGCGAGGGTTACGGCGAACTCTGGCGCGACGCCATCCGCGGTAATTGGGGCACAGCCGACGCACCCGATATTCTGGCCGGGATCGACGCGCTGCTTAGCCGAGGCTATATCGACCCGCACCGAATTGCTGTCACCGGTGGCTCGTATGGCGGTTACATGACCGCCTGGTTGATCGGGCATGATGACCGCTTCGCCTGCGCTGTCGCTGCGCGCGGGGTCTACAATCTGCTCACTCAGCATTGCACCAGTGATGCGCATGAGTTGATCGAAATCGAGTTTGGCGGATTTCCCTGGGAATTGTACGAAGAGTTGTGGGATCATTCACCCCTTGCCCACGCTCACAAGATCAAGACCCCCTTGCTGCTTTTGCACGGCGAGCTCGATTATCGTGTCCCTATCAGCGAAGCTGAACAGCTCTTCGCTATCCTACGCCGTCAGAAAAAGGTGGTCGAATTGGTGCGTTACCCGCGTGAAGGGCATGAATTGACACGCAGCGGCGAACCACGCCACCGGGCAGACCACATGCGGCGTACCCTCGAATGGTTCGATCGGTATTGCCAAGACTAGTCACACCATCAGTTGCCGGAGCCGCGGCTGCACGCGGCTCTGACAGATTCTGCACGCCGTTGTTCTGAGCTGACCACCTCGCGATCGCCTATCCGCCCCCTACGCCAGCCTACCTGCTCTCATCAGTTTCTCACTTGACAGGCCACATAAAAGGCGTACCATACCTTTAGTTCATCTAACTAACGGTTTAGCGACCAACCCTATTGCCAATGTATGGATCCAGTCACCCTTGCCAATGCTCACCGCCTTTTACAGTTGATCGACTGTATACGCGCCAACCAGCCGCGCAGTCCAGTCTTTCAACAACTCAGTGAGTGGGGCCTATCGATATCGCATCTGCGCCTACTCAGCCTATTGGCGCCCGATCATGAACTATCCATGCGCGAACTAGCTGCTGCGCTGGGGATCACCCCTCCATCACTGACGGCGCTTACCCGACGCCTAGTGCAGAACGGATTAGTGAACCGCCGCCCACACCCTGCTGATAGCCGCATCACTCTGCTTTCGCTCAGTGAAGCCGGACGGCAACTGCATCGTGATCTCGAGACCGAACGACTTCATCATATCGGCCGATTGCTGTCCGGTCTGAATCACGCCGAGCAACAGCTGTTTCTCGATCTGCTAGCACGAGCCATTCGCGCCTGAACAAGGTAACACATCGTGCTGCTAACCAGCTCGTTTTCACATTTGATACAGGAAATCAACTATGCAAGCTCACGGTGTAGCTCCATCTCGGGCCCAACGACCAGCTTTTGGCGCGCTGATACGTGCTATTCGCTACCTTGGTCATCAACGCCGCACAATTACGATCGCCTATAGCTCGCTAGTGATTGCAACGCTAGCCCAACTGGCCGTGCCACAACTCGTGCAGAATATGATCGATGCAGTGACACGCAGCATTGTTGCAACTCGGATTCTCACCGAAGTGCCACCAGCATTGCAGGCTGCTGCTGCGGCACGGCTTGGTCTCACTGTTGAGCAGCTGCAACGTGATGCAGCTAATGCCGAAGGCATTATTATCAACGCGGCACTGTTGATCGTGGTCTTTGCCCTGATGCGGGGCATCTTCTCCTTCTTGCAATCGTTTATGGCCGAGCGTACATCGCATGGACTGGCATTTGACTTGCGCAACGCCATCTTTAGCAAGATTCAGCGCATGTCGTTCAGCTTTTACGATCGTAATCAAACCGGTCAGTTGATGGTACGGGCAACCGATGATGTCGAACGAGTGCGTACCTTTGCTGCTCAGGGACTGGTACTGGCTGCACAGTCTTTGTTACTGCTCGTTGGTGCGCTGATCGTGCTCGCGTTTACCAACTGGCAATTGACGCTGGTCATCGTACCGCTGTTGCCCATTGCGCTGGCGATCTTTTTCATCTTTGGCCGAATTAGCCAGCCTTTGTTCGCTGAGGTGCAGGCGCGCCTCGCTCGCTTAAATACGATTTTGCAAGAGAACATCGCTGGCATTAAGGTGGTTAAAGCTTTTACCCGCGAAACTTACGAAGAGCAGCGTTTCGAGCGGGCAGCAACGGCGCTGATGGAACAACAGATTCGCGTCAACCGTATCTTCGCCTTCCTATTCCCGGTCATCTTTCTGATCGCTCAGCTTGGTCAGGTGGCTATTCTCTACTTTGGCGGCCAGCAAATCCTCAACGGCACCCTCGCGCTAGGCGAATATCAGAAATTTAGCCTCTACCTGGTGTATGTCTTCTTTCCGCTCGGCCAGCTCGGCTTCATCATAGCCCTACTGGCGCAGGCCGGCGCTTCAGCAGCCCGGATCTTTGAGGTACTCGATGCGCAAAGCGAGATCGTTGAACGTCCTCAGGCCTTAGTCTTGCCGCCCGTGCAGGGACGGGTTGAGTTTCGTAATGTCACCTTTCGCTATTTCAACAGTAGTGCACCCGTCTTACAGAATGTCAGTTTCGTGGTTGAACCAGGCCAGACTGTTGCGCTGTTAGGAGCAACTGGCAGCGGCAAGACGTCGATCATTAACCTTATTCCGCGGTTCTACGACGTGAGTGAAGGCGCTGTCTTGATTGACGGCTACGATGTCCGTGATGTGACAATTGACAGCCTACGGAGCCAGATCGGAATTGTGTTGCAAGAAACGAATCTGTTCAGCGGTACGATCCGCGAAAACATCGCCTTTGGCCGTCCTGATGCTAGTGACGAAGAAGTGATTGCAGCGGCCAAGGCAGCCGCAGCGCACGATTTTATCGTCAGTTTCCCCGATGGCTACAACACCCGCGTTGGCGAGCGCGGCATGACCCTGTCGGGCGGTCAGAAGCAGCGGATCGCGATTGCCCGCGCTCTCTTGCTCAATCCACGCCTGCTAATTCTCGACGATAGCACTAGCAATGTTGACGTTGCTACCGAAGCGCTTATCCAACGCGCACTCGACCGCCTCATGCGGGGACGCACCAGCTTTGTCATTGCCCAGCGAATCAGCACAGTGCGTAATGCCGATCTGATCCTCGTGCTCGACAAAGGTCGGTTGGTTGCCAGCGGTACACATAGCGAACTGCTCGAAAATAGTCCGATCTATGCTGAAATATACGCTTCACAACTCATAGAAGATGCGCCACTGCCGACATTCAACGGTCAGTCTGGCGAAGGAGCAACCGCGCTATGATGGGAGGACTAGGCGGCCCGAGCCGCATGCTCAATACCGAGACGCAAAAACCCAAACGAGTATGGGCGACAATGGCTCGCTTCTGGCCCTATTTTCGCCCCTACTGGTTTGCAGTGGTATTAACGCTGATTCTGATCACAGCCAGTGCCCAACTGCAAGTCACAGCACCCGAATTGATCGGACAAGCCGTGGATTGCTACCTCTTTCCCCGGGCTGATGCCTGTTGGTTTACGCGGGTTGATCCTGCTGCTCCTCTTGCCGACCGCATGAGTGGCCTATCCGCACTTACCGGCTGGTTGCTGGTCGTATTTATTGGCGGCGCTTTTTTGCAAGGACTGGCCTTTTTCAGCATGAACTGGGTTGGTCAGCACGCCTTACGCCAGATTCGTGCGGATGTCTTTTCGCACATCCACCGCCTCTCGCTCGGGTATTTCGCCCGCAACGAAGCCGGTAACGTGATGAGTCGGATCACGAGTGATACCGATACCATTCAGCAGGCGTTGAGCTTTGCGTTGCTTAGCGTGGTGAACGGCATCTTACAAATCGGGTTGACAATTAACGCAATGGTGCAGAGCAATCTCCCTTACGCGCTCATTAGCCTGAGTGTTGTGCCGTTTATGATGTGGGCAACCATCTACTTCTCCAACCAAGCTCGACGCGCGTTTCGGGCTAGTCGCCAGCAAATGGGTTATGTCAACGCAGGCTTACAAGAAAGCATCGCTGGTGCGCGGGAGGTGCAGGCCTTCAATCGCGAAGCCGAAAGTATTGCACAATTCGAACGAGCCAACGCTGCTAACCGTGATGCCAACATCCGCGCCGCGAGCTTCACTAGTGCGCTTAACCCAGTGCTGGAAGGATTAGGTTTCATCGCAATCGCCATCGTCGTTGTCGTGGGCGCCTTCAGCGCCCTGCGCAACACTCCTCTCTGGGGCACATCGGTTATCTCACTTGGCACTATCTTCGCTTTCATTCAGTACGTCCAGCGCTTTAATCAGCCAATCCAGCAGATCGCATCGCTATGGACAAATGTGCAGAGCGCCATCGCTGGCGGTGAACGCATTTTCGGTCTGCTCGATGTTCAACCCGATTTGGTTGATAAGCCCAATGCTTTGGCATTGCCACCTGTTAAAGGTCGAGTCGTCTTCGATCGGGTCTGGGCTGAATACAAACCAGGCCAGCCGGTGCTGCGCGATGTGAGTTTTGTCGCTGAACCAGGGCAAACAATTGCGATTGTCGGGCCCACCGGCGCAGGGAAGACCACGCTGGTCAATCTCATCCCGCGCTTCTACGATGTAAGTGCAGGTTGCGTGACTATCGACGGCTACGATGTGCGTGACGTGACTACCGCCGGGCTGCGCGCGCAGATTGGTATTGTACTGCAGGACACCTTCTTGTTTGCCGACACAGTTATGAATAATATCCGCTATGGTCGACTTGACGCTAGCGACGAAGAGGTGATCGCGGCGGCCCGTCTCGTCGGCGCGCACGAATTTATTGAGCGATTACCTGATGGCTATCAGACGATCCTTGGGGAGCGTGGCACTGGTCTGAGCCAGGGTCAACGGCAGTTGATCGCCATTGCTCGCGCCGCCCTGGCTAATCCGCGCATCTTGATCCTTGACGAGGCAACAAGTAGTGTCGATACCCGCACCGAGCGCATTATTCAGCGCGCATTTGATCAGATGCTTGTTGGGCGCACGAGCTTCGTTATTGCTCACCGCCTGAGCACCATTCGCAATGCCGATCTCGTGTTGATGCTCCAAAATGGCCAGATCATCGAACGCGGCTCTCACCAGGAATTACTGGCCCGACGGGGAGCATACTACGAGCTATACCGACAACAATTCGCCACTGGTGTCGAAATGAACGGATAACTGGAAGGTGGCAGCAGCAGCTGCGGAGGTGTGGTTGCTCTTTCAGCGCCGCGCCTCCTATCTGCCACCTTTCATCTCCTATCGGCCAAACTAACTATTGGTAAATACCGCTCGTAAGCAATTGGTTTGCCGACAATCAAGGGCAACCCACTGCCACCGGCTGGTACGGCAGTCACGCCGCCAATGCCGAATGGACGATCTGCAGCCAAATAACGGCGGAGGAATGTGCTCCAACTGTCGGTTTGACCACGGTACAAGAGATACTCCACCAACAGGGGTTGTCCACCCAACAGTGACCGATGGGGGAAGAATTCGGCCAGACCAGCGCCCGGTGGCAGGGATGGAATACCTATCTGACCATCGGCCAGCCGACGCGTAGCGATCACAAAGGGGGACGATCCACCCATCGCAGCAGCCAGCGCCGTGGTTGCTGCCCGCGCTGCCGTCAGATCTTCTGCTTGTAAGGCCGGCGCCGCCGCCAGAGCCGCGGTAAAGTCACCCAAATCGACAAAGGCATCCTCTGGTGCGCTGTACCGATTACCGGCCAGGTCGAGCATCATATCAGCCAAACCATTACCCGACGTATCATAGATGAAACTGGCTGCACGCACCTCGGCCAGCAGCGCTTGAATCACTGTGTTCCGCTCAGCTAAGATGATCGTCAGCTCGGCAGCCAACGCATCCCGTGCCGAACGCACCGCATTGGCCTGCGACAGATCGAACGCAGCCAGTGCATACCCGCGTGATACTCCATCAGCACGTACTGCTGCTGCATAGATTGTCGGTAAGTCGGCAGCAACAGCGCGTGGATTGTCGCCATCAGTCGCCACCAAACGATCCAAAACACGATGAAGCCAAGCTATACGCCAGATCTGCCCAGGTGGCGCAACTAGATAATTGGCGGCTGGCGCCAACGCTGTAGCAGTGGTGAGATTGGCCGTTAACGGCGCTTGCATCAGCACCAGATCAATTCGCCGGCCAGCGACAGTGGTGGCATTGGTCAGCGCCGTGCCCAGCGCAGGCATACTCATTGTGGGCGTATTAAGTACTGACTCGTCGCTGCCGAAACCAAACGCGGGATGAGCAGGCCCAACCAGCACCAGCATAGTGTGGGCAGCCGGAAACCTAGTCAGACCGTATTCGAGAAATGCGCTGAGTGTGGCCGGATCAGCACTGTTTGCTTCAGGCTGGTGACGGCAATCGACCGCGTTTCCACGCAGCGCGCACAACCGTCCACCCGTATTGCCATAACCATCAATCCAGGTCACGATTGAAATTGTTGGATAGTTCACTGCCAGGGTGCGTAGACGCTCTAGTTCGACTTCTGGCTGCGCCACCAGGCTCAGACGAGTCGGATCGCCGAGCGCATTATCGGCAGCAACGTAGATCAGCACAGTCCAGGCTGCGGAGGCACTCCCAGGCGGACTACCTTCATCGCTAACGGGCTGAATTGGTAATTCGCTGGGGGCAGGAACAAAGGTAATCGTGTGCTCGGTAAAACTATAGCCAAACGCTGGATACGCCGCAGTACCGTGATTATTATGCACAACCGCATACCAACGGTACGGATAGCCGTAGCGCAGTGGCATTGTCGTGAAATTGGCTGGGACAAGATCGAAGAATGGCGCCGTTGCTGAAAGCGTGGGACTGCACACCTGCGGCGGCACACCAGTCACCGAGTCAATCACTGCTGGATCGTAGAGACAGATTTGATAGGTTTCGCCTTCAATCCCCCGCGGTTCGATACTGAATCGCACTGGCGTCTCTTCATTTAACACTTGCAGTGCCGCCGGCGGTGGCGTGAGCAACCGCACTGTACTCAGCTCAAGATCGAGATTGGTAATTTCCTGACCGGCAGCCAGCGCAGTGACTACTGGTCCAGCCAGCACACCCAACCGATGCTCATCACGACCAACGGCAAGGGGTTGATTAGCGAACCAGACCTGATACACGGCACCAGTAGCCAAGGGCGGGACCTCAAACTGGTAGCGAAAGCCATCATCGGTCGCCGAGACTTGAGCCGTCGCCACAACTCGTCGGTCGCTACCATTGTAACGGAGCAACAACACTTGTGCATCGCTAAGATTGGGTGCAGCACGATTCCGCTGGGTTACCCGTCCGCTCAGCGTGGCAGTCACACGGCCACACACCTGGACCTCGATATCGTCGAACGAGATTCTGATCGCGGCATCATCATTCACACCGCGCATCGTAATCACCAATTGTGCGGCACCGCGCGCAACCAGCGCCTCTAGACCTTCGGTCGCTGCCCACGTAAAGCTGCGCCAGTTGCCATCAGCCCGTCGGCTCAACGGCAGATCGACGGTAAAGACTCGGCCCGACGGCGTCGGATCATCAGGCATATTGAGCGACAGTGTGACCGAATCATTCATGCCCAACGCACCGGGGGCAATTCGATAGCGCAGGGAACCAATCATCTGCTGGGTAGAAGGCGGTACGATAAAGGTCTGGGCAAAAGCATCGACGTCCACACTGCCATCACCATCACCGTCATCATCTTCACTCAAGATGATCGCCTGCGGTGGTGAAAAGACATGGGCGTTATCCGTGGTAAAGATGACCTGATCACGCACCGTTCGCCATGGGGAGGTTGTAGGCGAACGACTGAGCGCTGTATCCACCAGAGCATCGGTACAGATCAAAGCAGCCAGATCGGTCACCGGTTCATCGGCTGCTTTGAGGAGGGTCGGCCACCCACTTAGCAGTACACCGACGATAACGAAGAGAGCGAGATAGCGCCACTGTAGCGCAATCCGCCGTGTTGAAGTCTGGTACAATAGAGCAATCATGCGCCACAACTCCACTGGAGGCGATATGACCGAATTACATCATCTCACCGTCATGGCTGCCCAGGCTGCACTTGCCGCGGGCGACATTACGGCGGTTGAATTGACAGAAGCCTGTCTTGCGCGAATTGAAGCTACCGAACCGATCATTCGCGCGTTTCTGCATCTAACACCCGATACTGCCTTGGCTGCAGCGCGAGCCGCCGATGAACGCCGCCAGCGCGGCCAGTCGCTCGGTCCTCTCGACGGCATCCCAATCGGAATCAAAGATGTTATCTGCACCAAGGACATACCTACAACGGCTGGTTCGCGCATCCTGAGCGGGTTTCGCCCTCCTTACAACGCTACCGTCATCGAACGACTGTTAGCTGGCGGCGCTGTGCTGATCGGCAAGCTCAACTGCGACGAATTCGCAATGGGTTCGAGCACTGAAAACAGCGCCTATCAGATCACCACGAACCCCTGGGATCCTAGCCGGGTACCAGGGGGCAGCAGTGGTGGCAGTGCTGCTGCAGTTGCTGCTGGACAAATCCCCGCCACCCTTGGCACCGACACTGGCGGTTCGATCCGACAACCGGCTGCACTCTGCGGGATCAGCGGCCTCAAACCAACCTATGGTCGGGTCAGCCGTTACGGCTTGATCGCTTACGGATCGTCACTCGATCAGATCGGGCCGATGGCCTGGACCGTCGCTGATCTGGCATTGATCATGAACGTCATTGCCGGCCATGATCGGCGCGACGGTACTAGTGCCCCGATGCCTACCCCCGACTACACCACCGCTCTAACAGGTGATCTGCGCGGGTTACGGATTGGCATCCCACGTGAGTACTTCGTAGAGGGTATGGAACCGGGCGTAGAGGCAGCCACCCGCACCGCCATTGAAGTGCTTCGCGAGCAAGGAGCAACGCTTGTCGATGTCTCGCTGCCGCACACTAAATATGCTTTGCCTACATACTACATCATTGCCCCAGCTGAAGCTAGCGCGAATCTGGCTCGTTTTGACGGGGTACGCTACGGCTTTCGTGCCGAGGGGGCAACGATGTGGGAGCAGATCGAACAGACCCGTGGTCAGGGGTTTGGGCCGGAAGTGCGACGACGGATCATGCTAGGCACTTACGCGCTCTCGGCTGGTTACTACGACGCCTACTATCGACGCGCACAACAGGTACGCACCCTAATCAAGCGTGACTTTGAGCAGGTATTCGCTAGCGTCGATCTGCTGGCTACGCCTACGTCACCAACGGTTGCCTTCCCAATTGGGCAGAAAATTAATGATCCACTGGCAATGTACCTGAGTGATGTCTGTACGCTACCGATCAATCTGGCCGGCGTGCCAGCTTTGGTTGTGCCTTGCGGTTTCAGCGAAGGCCTGCCGGTTGGGTTACAACTGATCGGACGTCCATTCGATGAAGCTACCCTCCTGCGGGTCGGCGACGCCTATCAACGCCTTACCGACTGGCATACCCGCCGTCCACAGCTCGCAAGCTGAGCAGGCGCGTAAGATGGCCGTGCCAATCATCATGACGCCTTGCTATCAGCATCAACAAGTTGTGGTATACTACTGTTCAGTATTTGAAATACTGACGGTATGGTAAGAGAAGCAAGGAGAGAAAGGATCAATGAGCCGTTCGCGAGGAACAGGGCGGCCTCGTTCGCGCCGCCGCGAGTGTGAGTTTACCAAGCTGGGGATTGTGCCGGATTACAAAGACGTCAAGCGACTGCAGAAGTATTTGACCGCGCAGGGCAAGATTCTGCCTCGTCGTCGTACCGGTGTGTCGGCCAAGATGCAACGCCGATTGGCCGTTGCCATTAAGCGTGCGCGCCATCTGGCCTTGCTCCCGTTTGCCCCAGCGCACACCCGCTAGCCAACGAACGTCATTCCAGACAATGACGCAAGGCGCGAGGGTCGAGGCAGCGACAAGCTGACCGACCCTCGCGTATTGATTACTCAGAGGAAGCAGCGTATGACAACCCATTCCGCTGCATCACTTCAACTGCCACTCGACACTCAGGTCTGGCTCAACGGTGTGCGTGCAGCCTGGCAACGCAGCGGTTTGCGCATTACCGGCCCACGATTACGTGTGATCGAAACGATTGTTTCCTACCGCGCACCTTTTAGCGCCGAACAACTCTATACTGATCTTTGTGCGCATAGCGAAGCTCCAGGACGAGCAACCGTCTACCGCACTATTGATCAACTGCACGCTAGCGGCTGGTTGGCCCGCATCCATGGGTCAACGGGTGAAGAGGGCTATGTGCCCTGCTACCCTGGTCACCTGCACCATTTGGTCTGTACTGAATGCGGGAAAGTAATAAGCTTTGAGGGCTGTGACCTCGATACGCTGCTAAACCGCATTGCGGTTGAAACCGGTTTCCGCATCGAAGGCCATTTGCTACAATTATTCGGACGCTGTGCCAATTGTCAGAGGTGATCAATCGGTGACTTCATTCGGCAGCACCACACCGAACTCGTTCAAGCGCGCCCGAATCATTTCGAGCGTGAAGGCTTCCATAAGCTGGAGGCGCCTGCTCAGATAGGGTATATCCAGTTGATGGCGGCGGACAATCCCGGCGACATCAGCTACATCGTGCTTGCCCTGTTCCAGGCCGCGTTGCAGCAGCAGTTTATGGGCCACGATATCTTCCGGCGCAGCCACCATCACCTGAGCACCGAGCAAGGGCAACCGGCGTCGGTGCTGCTGCATTAGCTCGTCAAGCCAAAACGGATGGCTCACACCACCACGGCGTACTGTCAAATCATCAAACAATTTGATCCCACGCCAAATAACGCGACCACTATCAGATTGCACTGCTTTGTGTGATTGCTGCAAGAGATAAACCACACGAGCTAACGCGCCGCGTTCTACCAGAATATCAATATCGTTCAACGGGCGACGATCGCCATAAAGATGGGCCGCTGCCCCACCTATCACTGCCCATGCCATCTGATCGCCGTCGAGCAAACGTTGGACGATAGCGAGGTTTCCGGCGATGAGTGACATCGTATACCCCCTAAATCAGTGCGCCACCGGCAGCTAGCCAGGCATCGCGGGTCAATTCCATCTCGTAAAATTCTACCTGCGTTTCAAACCGATTACGGCGAAAATAGGGCTTTAAGTGTTGATACTGCGCTTCGTCGAGCAATCGTAATGCCGGTTCATTGCCAACATACCGCCATTCGCTACCAATGCCAGCAAAACCGAGGCGTTGATAACAACGCACTGCACGTCGATTGAAAGCGGCGACGTCAAGTACCATCCGCTGATAGCCGAGCGAGCCAAAGTAGTAAGCGAGAAAGAGGCGCAGCGACTCGCTACCGAGACCCTGACCAACATAAGGTTGGGCTAGTGAAATCCCCAACCGAGCCGATTGCCAGCGTCGGTCAATCTCGCGCAACGAAATGCGACCGATAAGTTGCCCGGTTCGCAAATCGATGGCCCAAGCTTCAGTCTCCCCCGTCCACTGCTGATCATCCTGACCAGGCTGGTACGGACGGGGAATATTCCACAGCGAGCTAAATGGTTCGCTATAGCGCGGCCAGCGCTCTTGCATCAGCGTATCGGCGCGTTGCCAGGGGCGAATGCGAACCCGCTCGCCGAGCAATTCGCGCATTTCCGCTTTCTGTGTCACAATTCCACTCCTACTGTTGCGGAAGCAAATAATTGAGCGACATCCAACCTTCGATCAGCTGGCCGTTCTGTTCAAATTGAACTTTTACCCAAGGGATATTGTCAACTATCACTGGCCCTTCCAATTTTCGCACAATCGTCCCTACCGGCACAACCATCAGGATATTCCCGGGATTAGTGCTCGGCTCGGAGCGTAGGTTGAGACCTTCAGTGATGTTGACCACATATCGTTCTGCCATACCACTGCCTGCCCAGTTGATCGGTGGCAGCATCCAGGTCGGCAAAGATGGTAGTTGTGGCGTGTTCCCGAGACCCATCCGCTCGACAGCCCACGTTACTGCCCAGAATGAACCGACGGCAACTGCCAATAAGAGAAATACCACCACAAGCCAGGCTATTAAGCTTCGGCTCCAGTGTTGCCGGCGCAACTGGTCAATATCAAACGATCTGGTTAGCGCGCGACTGACTTGCTGGCGTAAACTTGGTTGCAGCAGCGGAACAGGTTTTGCAAACGTGTTCCCAGCTGCTGGCACCACAGGTTGCTGGTTTACCGTAGCAGCGGCTACCGGTCGGGGTGGGACAACCGGAACAACTGGTAGTCGGCGTGTCGGCACGGTCAATTCGTGCCAGAGATTGTTGATTGCAGCAACGAATGCCTGCGCATCAGGAAAACGCTGGACGGGATCACGTGCCGTCGCCTGGGCAATTAACCGATCGACCGAAGGCAGGAATATAGTTGGACGAACACGGGCTAGGGTCGGCACCGATTTGTTCAGATGGGCCAACGCTGTCGATTGGGCATCATCACCCTGAATAGGACGCTGGCCAGTGATCAACTCGAACAGCAGAATTCCCAGCGCATAGACGGCACTAGCTAGCTGAGGCGGTTGCCCAAGGCTAAGTTCGGGAGCCCGATAATGGGCCAGATCCACCGGAATCTTAGCGGCCGTAGAGAACCAGCCATCAACCAGCTTGACCTGATCATTGCCAACCAGCAAGATATTGGCGCTGCTGATCGGTGGATGGGAGAGACCGAGGGGCAATTCTGCCGAGCGATGGCGCTGGCAGAACGCCACCGCGTCGGCCACCTGACGCACAATTGTCAGTGCCTGTTCCACGCTCAGTGCACCAATACCAAACAGCGGCCGACCTTCAACTGCTGCAGTAATCAAAAAGGGACGATTGTTGCTCTCGCCGCTATCGAACACCTCGATCAACACCGGGTGCGAATATTGCGCCCTGTGCGCAGCTTCCTGCAGAAATTGATCGCGTTTCCGCTGGTTATCGCGCAGTTCTTTGCGCAACAGATGAACCAAGACCGGGCGCTGCAAACGGATATCAGTCGCTCGGTAGACAACTGCTAAGCGCGACTCGCCAAGGGGCTCGTGCACCCGATAGCGGCCAAAAAGTACTGGTTCTTTTGTCGCTTCAGGGGAAGTCATGTAATGGTTCCGTCAATTTTTCCCACCAACAACCTGCTAATTGATAGTTTATCACTAGCTTACCACATTCATGGGCAAGCCGCAGCATGGACAGCAATGTTCTTGCCACCACGCTGCGGCGTTTAGACGAAACCCTGCTCGATCGCGATGATCCTAACCGGTGAACGGCCCGCCAGACAGAAACCATCACGAACACGCTGCGATCGCCAGCGTAAAGCGCTCTACCGCTTCATCAGCTTGGGCCTTCGTCAGTGTGAGCGGCGGACAAAAACGGATAGTTGACTCTCCACAGGTAAGCACGAGTAATCCTTTGCGAAAGCTCTCTTCCATCACGGCATTGGCGAAGGCCCCAGCCGGTTGACCGTGCTCATCCACAAACTCGACTCCGATCATCAGCCCACGGCCACGCACAGCGCCAATCTGGGGAAAGCGCGCTGGCAACTCCCGCAGCCGATCAAGCAAGTAGGCGCCAACCGTCGCTGCATTCGCCATCAGCTCCTCTTCGACCATACAGAGCAGCTCGTATGCTACCGCACAGGTCAGCCCATTGCCACCGTACGTGTTGCCATGCGAACCAGGTTGCCACTGACGGGCCAGTTCAGCGCGGGCGATCATTGCACCAAGGGGCAGACCTCCGCCCAAGCCTTTAGCCGCTGCCACAATATCGGGCACAATCCCTTCGTGCTCGAAGGCCCACATCTTGCCAGTACGTCCAATTCCGCTCTGCACTTCATCAACGATCAGCAAAATGCCGTAACGATCGCAGATCGAGCGTAGACGAGCCAGCGTTCCCGGCGGTGGCACCACATAGCCGCCCTCACCCTGGATCGGCTCGATCACAATCGCCGCCACCTCCTCGGGTGGCGTCGTTGTCTTGAACAGGGTGTGCTCGATTAGATCAAGACAGGCCAGCTCACACGACGGGAATTGCAGGTTGATGGGACAACGGTAACAGTTGGGGTAGTAGGTATGGCTCACTCCGGGCAATAGCGGAAAGAAACCCCGGCGCTGACGTGGCTTCGATGCAGTGAGCGAAAGACTACCGTAGCTACGCCCATGAAACGCACCGTAAAAAGCAATAATATTTTGGCGACCAGTAACATAGCGGGCCAGCTTGATACTGGCTTCAATCGCTTCGGTGCCGCTATTGGTGAAAAAGACTTGCCAACCCTTTCCACCTGGCATGAGCGATACCAGCTTCTCGGCGGCTCGTATCATCGGCTCGTTGTAAAAGTCAGTACCGGCCATGTGGGTGAAACGCTGCAACTGTTCCTGGGCAACTCTGACCAGGCGAGGATGACAGTGACCGGCGGCGAGCACAGCAATTCCTGCATTCATATCGAGAAACCGGTTTCCATCCACATCCCAGACCTCACAGCCCTGCGCGTGATCGATCACGAGCGGGTAGACGCGGCCAAGCGGCGCGATCACTTCGCGATCGCGATCAATCAGCGCTTGCGCGCGTGGACCAGGCACCGGTTTGGGCATATATTCTGCAGGTAAGCGTGCCGTATCGGTAAAAGCCGTCATGATTTGCTCCTTTGCAGATTGGCATTGTATGATAGTTGCAGGCTAAATAATTGTAGCCGAACTGCAGGAAGAGCGTCAAGGTAACGTCGTCGCCTTCATTACACCCTCTAGAAGCATATCACCCCAGAGTGAACACGTCGTAGACGGCTCAGATCCTGTTATCCCGCCCATCTATGCTATCCCTGATAGTTCAGGGTTACAATAGCGATCAGCAAACACTCCGCCACTAGTGGCGACCAACTAGGCCAAGATTCGTGTTGACACGCCCCTACCCGATCACTGAACGCCAGCCATTTCCCCTAACGTTGAGCCACCACCCACTCATCATCGCCGATGTTGAGGAATGTGCAGATGACGCATCTGGACAGTCTGATTCATTGCAGTCAATAATACTGCACCGCGGCTGCCATTCGATCAACGAGACAAACCCTATCATCGTGAGAGTCAGGCTCCCTATGACCACAGATAACTCCGAGGTGGTATGAATACCATCAGCCAGCGCAAACGGCGCGATGATGAACGGTTTGATGAGCGCGCCGTCCGCGACTCAGCCGATCTTTGATCTCAAGCAAACAAAACCGTGGTGCTGTCTAGCCTGAATGTCAACAGGGGCGCTTAATGCCCACCGTTATTAACTTCGGAGGCATCGTGATAGCGACATCCTGGTCAGCACTAAAGTAAGCGCTAATCAAAGGGAGATCCCGGCAGCAACGGAGGTCGATAGCCAGTAGCAGTGACAACTGGTCGCGCGGGGTTAGCAGAGACGAGGCAGCGGTCGACAACCTACACCTACTAAGCAGTATTCCCAGCTTGAACCGGTGCAAACGTACTTACGTTGCGAGCCGTTGGGCATCAGCAACGTAGCATGTGCAACCATTGATTATGGTCAACAAACTTCTAAACGCGCTACCCAGCGCAGATCGATCGCCAGGCAGCGCGTCCTTGTCTACACCAGCTACCGCGTCAATTTGCGATATACGATGCGATGCGGATGATCGGCGTCCGTCCCCTTTCGTCGGCGATAGTCGGCAGCGTACTCCGAATAGGTTCCGGGGAACCAGACAACCTGGCTATTACCCTCGAAGGCAAGAATGTGGGTCGCCACCCGGTCGAGGAACCAGCGGTCGTGCGAGATAATCAAGGCACAGCCGGCAAAATGCTCCAACCCCTCTTCCAGGGCACGCAGGGTATGCACATCGAGGTCATTCGTCGGCTCGTCGAGCAGCAATACATTGGCTCCTGACTTCAGAATGCGGGCCAGATGTACCCGATTGCGCTCACCGCCTGACAGATTACCAACCAGTTTTTGCTGATCACTGCCACTAAAGTTGAAACGAGCGCAGTAAGCGCGTGAATTGACCTGGCGGCCACCGAGAATAATCTGGTCGTTACCTTCAGTGATAGCTTCCCAGACCGTTTGGCGCGGATCGAGCACTTCACGGCTCTGATCAACATAGCCAAGCTTGACTGAAGCGCCAACTTCTAGGGTACCGCTATCAGGCTGCTCTTGACCAACAATCATGCGGAAGAGAGTGGTTTTCCCAGCACCGTTAGGACCGACAATACCAACAATGGCGCCCGGCGGTACATCGAAGCTAAGGTTTTCATAGAGCAGCTTATCACCGTAGGCTTTGGTCACATTTGTAGCGCGGATCACTAAATCGCCTAGCCGCGGCCCGGGGGGGATGTAGATTTCTAGTTCACGGTCGCGCTGATCCTGGCTTTCACTCAGCAAGCGTTCATAGGCAGCGATACGCGCTTTCGATTTCGCATGGCGACCCTTCGGCGCCATATTGATCCATTCAAGCTCGCGCTGGAGCGCTTTCTGGCGCTGCGACTCAGCTTTCTCGGTCTCGGCGAGCCTCTGTCGTTTCTGTTCAAGCCAGCTCGAATAGTTGCCACGCCAGGGGATCCCGTGTCCACGTTCGAGCTCGAGGATCCAGCCAGCCACATTATTCAAAAAGTGACGATCGTGGGTAACGGCGATAACTGTACCTTTATACTCTTGTAGATGACGTTCGAGCCAAGCTACCGATTCGGCATCAAGATGGTTTGTCGGCTCATCGAGCAACAGAATATCGGGCTGTTGCAAGAGCAACCGACACAGCGCCACACGCCGACGCTCACCTCCCGACAATACTGCTACTGGTGTATCACCCGGCGGACAGCGCAACGCATCCATAGCCAGTTCCAGCCGACTGTCGAGATTCCAGCCATCAAGATGATCGATCTTATCTTGCAGTTCAGCCTGCTCGGCGATCAGGGCATCGTAGTCGGCATCTGGATGATTAAACAGCTCGGTAATCTCATCGTAGCGGCGCAGCAGAGCCACAATCTCGGCCATTCCCTCTTCGACTACCTCGCGCACCGTCTTGGTATTGTCGAGCTGCGGCTCTTGTTCGAGCAGGCCAACAGTATAACCGGGTGCGCGCGTGATCTGGCCAGTGTAATCTTGGTCAAGACCAGCCATGATGCGCAAGAGAGAACTCTTGCCTGAACCATTGGCGCCGATCACACCAATCTTGGCGCCGTAGAAGAACGACAAGCTGATATCTTTGAAAATCTCGCGGTTGGGAGGGACAACCTTTCCCACCCGGTACATCGAGAAGATCACCTTCTGCGGATCGGTCATAGAGAACTCCTCAGGTCAGCTAGTAGCGGTCTTTAGTGTAGCATAGGCGCTTCCCTCGCGCATCGCCTGGCAACGTTGACAACGCGCAGTCAAGCTTATGGTATAATACCTAACGTGATGCCGGGTGGTGTAATGGTAGCACAGCGGACTTTGGATCCGTTAGTCTAGGTTCGAGTCCTAGCCCGGCAGCCACCAGAAAACCTGTACGATAAACAATGAAACGACTGAACCCAGACAATTTACTGCCAGCTGTGGTGGTCAGAGGTTCTGGCTCGACCAATTGAAAGGTGCGCAGTGAGCATGCTCGCTGCGCGTTTCTATTCAAGAAAGAATGACTGAGACATGGACGGTCGCCTACTCATCTTCACCGGCAACGCCAATCCGATGCTAGCACAAGAGATAGCCCGCAACCTACGTATCAACTTGGGGCGGGCACTCGTCGGCACCTTCAAAAACGGCGAGACGCGGGTTAAGATTCACGATAACGTGCGCGGCTGTGATGTGTTCGTTATTCAGCCGACATGCACGCCTGTCGATCATCATCTGATGGAACTCTTGATCATGATTGACGCCTTCCGCCGCGCATCGGCAGCGCGGGTCACGGCGGTCATTCCCTACTACGGTTATGCCAAGCAAGAGAAAAAAACGTCAGGACGCGAGCCAATTACCGCCAAGCTGGTGGCGAATCTGATTCGCACTGCTGGGGCTGATCGTGTCTTGACAATGGACTTGCACGCGCCAGCAATTGAAGGCTTTTTCGACATTCCGGTTGATCACCTGCAAGCTTCACCGTTGCTGGCCGACTATATCCGCGAACTCAATTTACCCAATCCCGTGGTAGTTTCGCCAGATGCCGGCGGTGTTGGGCGAGCCAACCGCTTCCGTGAGCGGATTGGGGCAGGCCTGGCTATTATCGCCAAACAGCGGCTTGAACCTGACACCGCCGAAGTGATTGAAATGGTTGGCGAAGTCGAAGGGAAGACGGCGATCATCGTTGATGATATGATCTCAACTGGTGGTACGCTCATCGAAGCAGCACAAACGTTGCTGGCCCGTGGCGCGCGCGCAGTGTATGCCTGCGCTACTCACGGTATCTTCGCCGACAATGCGTTGCAACTTATCGCGCAATCGGATCTGGTGGAAACTATCGTTACCAACACCATCCCCCAATCGCCCGATGCAGCAGCGGCCCGCGTGCGCACGATCAGCGTCGCACCGCTGTTTGCTGAAGCGATTATGCGTATCCATAAAGATCTTTCGCTCAGCGCGCTCTTCTCTTAAACCCACGCTTATGATGCGCCCGCTCCTACCTATACTGGCGGGCGCATGTTCAACATCCGCGCGCTGCGCTGTCCCACAGAAAGGAGGATGATTCTCTTGGAAGACCCCGGCCCTGGTTCGCTAGTGATCGGTATTGGCCTGTGTCTCGTCTTCCTTGGCATTACCTCGGCAGCCGACACCGTCTTAACGACGATTAGTCATCCACGCCTGAGTGCCCTGCTCGCCTCGGCTGGCCTTGGCACACGCCGTTTCACCGCTCACTTTTTTGATGAACCGTATCGGATTAAATCAGCGATTATTTTCCTCAATGCCGCCTTAACCATCATTGTCACTGCACTCACTATTCAGCTCACTGCGCCACTTGGTGTCAACGCTCTGGTCCTCAGCCTGGCTGCGTTGTTATTCGCGATTCTCTTACTGAGCGAAGTGGTTGCTAAGGCACTGGCGTATCGCAACCCTGAAACGACAGTGCTGATCCTGGCACGTCCGCTGGTCGCCGTAGCAACGATCCTGTGGCCGCTGATGGCAATTATCAATACCATCACCCGTCCGATCTTCTCGCTACTAAGCGGCAAGCCGGCCCCACCTGCACCGCTGGTCACTGAAGAAGAATTGCGCCTGATGATGAGTGCCGGTGAAGAGGCCGGCTGGATCGAGCACGAAGAGCGTGAGATGATCGAAGGGGTCATGGATTTTGGCGATACCATCGTGCGCGAAATTATGATCCCGCGTGTTGATGTAGCAGCGCTAGAAGTCAATAGCTCACTCGACCGTGCACTCGATCTAGCTATCACACGTGGTCACTCGCGCATTCCATTGTATGAAGAGACCATCGACAATGTGGTTGGCATTCTCTACGTCAAAGATCTCCTACCAGTTTTACGTGACGGGCGCCGCGATACACCCTTGCGTGACTTGGCGCGTCCGGCCTACTTCGTACCGGTGACAATGAAAATCACTGCCCTGCTGGAAGACTTACAACGGCGGCGGGTCCATATGGCCATTGTCGTCGATGAATACGGTGGTACAGCAGGCATTGTCACTCTCGAAGACCTGCTCGAACAGATTGTGGGTGAGATCCGCGACGAATACGATACTGAAGAGCCAGCAATTGTAGAGGTGGGGCCGTGGGAGTTGATCGTGGATGCTCGTGTCCCGATTGACGATGTGGCCGAGCTGCTGGACGTAGAATTTCCCGCCACCACTGCCGACCGTATCGGCGGTCTGATATACGAACAGTTAGGACGCATCCCTCGGGTTGGCGACGAAGTCACATGCGGTGAAGTGACGATTACCGTGCTATCATTGAAAGGGATCCGCGCCGAACGGTTGCGAGTGGTTCGCCAAACGCCGGAGCAAGCAGAAGCGGCAACGCCGGCGGAGACAGTAGGACCTTTGTTGCCGCTCCCCCAAGAAGCGCATGGATCCAGTAGCTCTTGATCAGCTCATCACAGCGGCCCTAGCAGCCCGACATCGCGCCTATGCGCCCTACTCGCGCTTCGCTGTCGGTGCTGCAGCCATGGTTGCTGATGGTCGCATCTTTAGCGGCGCTAACATTGAAAATGCTTCATATCCGTTAACAATATGCGCAGAGCGGGTAGCGCTCTTCTGCGCCCATATGGCTGCAGCGGGACCAGTGACAGCGTTGGCTATCGTAACACCTACACCAACGGTTGCCAGTCCTTGCGGCGCCTGTCGGCAAGTCATCTTCGAGCTGGCACCTCACGCCCAGATCATCTTGCTCAACGCCGACAGTAGCGAGCGCCGCTTCACTACCCCTGCTGAATTACTTCCCTACGGGTTCGGCCCCGAGCAACTTGGCACACACTGATTGCCAACAACGAATGCAACCCTGAGTGTGACCAGTCTAGATCCAGTCATCCTCAGGGTTTGCATCATAATCAGCAGTCACCATCTCCTTCGTAGACCAGCTCGCAGGTACAGCGTATTGTTACCAGTTACCGCGGCTCCTATTGAAGCCCGTCATTGCGGTTTACTGCTATCTGGAGGAGTCGCTGGCATTGGTAACAGCGGCGCTACCGGCGCGACCAGCCGATCAACAATTGCACTTAGCCGGGTGAACTGTGGACCGAGCTCAGTTTCGGCCAGCGGAATCCGTACTGGCACATCGAGTTCAACCGGAATTGAGGTGACTAGTTTCACATCCATATTCAGATCGACTGGCAATTCAAGACCGGCAGGCAAGACGATGGCCACACTAGCATTTAGATTCCCACCACCGCCGGGAAATGTGATCTGGGCTGGAGCCTGCAACGACACTGGTTCTGTCAGGCGGACAATATTGCGCTCGGTCATAATCGTTGCCCGATTGATCGGTACATCGAGTTCAATTGGCAAGCGAGTGCTCAACGGCACGGTGTAAACAATGGTAGCCGATTCCAGATGATCAACGACATCTTGCAGCTCGGCCAGATTATTGGCTGCAAAAGTCGGCAGGCTATCAGCCAGCTGCGCTACCTGACGCTGACTCATCACCAGAATACCAATTACAACTCCCAACACAACCAGCAGAACTGCATTCATTATGAACGAGGTCCAAATCATTGCCTTGTACAGTGGGGCAATACGTGCGTAGCGCTTGGGGGGGCGAGTGGCAGTTTCAGTGTTCATGCATCCTCCTGCGGCTATTTTGTCTGGAATAATACCACGCCTATTCGTTGATGCAAGAGTTGCACAAAACCTCATTTTGAGGTATGATAGAGAAGTGCCGCGAACGGCAGATACTTGCGGAACCCCGCCAGGACCGAAAGGTAGCAACGGTACGCGAGTTCCTCTGGGTGTTCGCGGCGCTTGTTTTTAACAACCTCTAGCCGCTGGGAATATCGGTGTCAACTGGCTAAGGGCATGGGCCGATGAAGATCAAGCTCGATCATCAGCCACAATTGCCGTTGCCAGATCAGCCAGCAGTGGTGTACCACCAATTCGCAGCAAAACAGGCACAGCCTGTTCGAGAGCGCGAAACATCTCTTCGCGCCCGATTGCGGCTCGAATTAATGTTGCAGCCAGTCGATTCATCGTCGCCGGATGTTGCGGATCGAGCGCCGCCACAATCGCCATTTCAGCACGCACCCGTTCGTTACGACGGCGGATCCGGCGCGCAATTTTAGCCGCCGCTATCACATCGCCGCGAGCAGCCAGCGCGACCGCCAGCGCGGCGCGATAACGACTCCGCGCTTCTCCAGCAAGCAATTCATCCGCCAAGTGGTCAGCTTGCAATGCATCGAACGTAGCCAGCAACGGCGCCGTCATAACCAAAGCCCGTGCCCGTTCAGCTGGCACCTCAATTGCCCGGATCATCGCAACCGCCTGCGCCACATCACCGGCACGAGCCCGCGCAATTGCTAGATCGGCACTCGTGCGTGCCCGTTGATCGTCGGCTACAATTGCCACCGCCTGCGCAATGGCCCCTTCCCAATCACCAATGGCAGCCAGTTGGCGGGCGATCTCATCCCGCGCCCAATCGCGCTCATCATCATCGGTCATTTCATCTAGTACCGCCTGGGCACCCACATAATCACCCGCTTGGGCACAGGCTACCGCCACCCGCGACAACGCACGTTCTAATTCTTCACCGCTCAATTGATGAGCGATCGCTAGCGCCCGATCTTTACGCCCAATAGCGGCATGAGCCGACGCCAGCGCAGCCAGCAGGATCGGTCGATCTTCACCCTGAAGCGCGTCAATTTCACGGGTTGCCCGTTCAGTGGCTAGATTGGCAACCAGACCTTGCAACATAATACGCAGCTCAAGCAGAGTCGTAACCCGCAGCTCCCGCGCGGTGATTCGTTCAGCCGCCGCCAATGCATCACCATCCTTGGCGGCCTGCGCAAAGACACGGGCCAGACGGGCCAGACCACGGTCGCGCTGATGCTGACTAGGCAGTGCTGCGATCCGTTTCAGCGCCGCGTCTTCATCGCGTAAGGCTAAATCGCACGCCAGCTCGATCTCAGCCCAAGCCCGTGCCGTCTCTACTTTCAACTCTTCGAGCAACATAGCACCGCGCGGATCGTCAATCCGGGACAACGCCACGGCCACTTCAGCCTGCGCCCATGCCGCTCGATTTTCGTGCAAAATGGCGCGCGAGAGTCGCCAAGCCTGATCGTATTGACCATCGGCTAGCAACCGGCGCACCACCAGTGTCTGTACTTGAGCACGTCGTTCGAGGAGATCGATCAATTCGGCGCAGGCCAGCGTCCGCTCGATATCACCAGCATCAAGGCAAGCAGTTGCTAACGCTTCAATCGCCTGATCGCGCGCATCACGCCAGGCCCGCGACACGGGTTGCGCCTCTAGGTCGAGCGCGCGCGAAAGCAACCGCATTGCGGCACTCCGCATATTGACGCTGTAACAGGCTTCACCAAGCTGACGCAATACTGCCGCTTTCGGCACCCCATCGGGCAACTGTTCGACAATAGCATTAACCCGGCGTAAACTTCCTTCGCGCCCACCAGTCTTGACGGCGGTCAGGAAGGCGGCTGTCACCAGCTCACCGCTGAGCTGACGTGCGCGTGTGGCCAGCGTACCGGTGATTGCGGCCATCCGTCCCAATGTCAGGGGCGGCCCAGCAGCGGCATCGTATAGCATCCAACCAGCATCACGCAACGCCCCAACCAGACCTTCACGTAATTCGCGTTCGCGCAGCCATGCCACCTGATTGGTAGTGGGCAAATTGGCTGGACGGCGGGCAGGCGGACATAACACAGCGTGACGTGCCAGTTGGCGCCCCAAATAGCGGTAAGCCGGATCGAGTGGATTGCTTCGCAGCCGATCAGCGCACCATTGTGCCAGCTCGCCGTGGGCAGCATCAACCTCATCAGGAGCGTGGCGAGATAAAAACAGACGTACCACACGATGGGCATAGCGCACTAGTAACAGAGCATCTTCATCGCTGATACGGCGCAGATTGATTTGCACCAATCCCTGCTCTTCCCAACGGTCGAGTATCAACTGGGGATGACCAGCAATCACCTGAGCCAATACTGATACCGGTAACGGCTCGCCAGCTGCTGCCAGCAACGCCGCCAGCCGCCGCTCGACTGGGCTGAGTGCTTGCCACCAATGCAGCAGCAGGTGTTCGAGATCGACGGGTAGTTGCGCAATCTCTAGCAAACCGAGATGCAACCAGCGCTCTGCCCAGCTTAGGTACAGCAGATTACCGCGTGCTGCTGCCACCAACGGTGCACGCCACGATGACGGGCACTTACGTTGCTCTAGCAGCGCGATTTGAGTCTGTTTCAAATCGTTATCGGCAGTAGGTAAGGTAATACGCGCATCAGGTTCCACTGGCAATGAACCGTGGAACAGCAAGGTCACCCCAGGCGGTAAATCAAACGGCAGCGGCAGCGGCAGCGCGCGCAACGGCTGCCGGTCACGATCAGGAGCGCTCACCAGCAACACAAACGGCTGATTAGGATCAGCTACTTCGGCGAGTAACCGCTCGCAGGCGGTAGGATCGGTCAAGGCTGCCGGATCGATCAATGGCAGTGAAGGACGTCGTAACGCAGTGATCTGAGCGTAGAACGCCAGCGCACCGCCGCCATCATCATCATCGACTAGCCAGAGCGGCCAATCTGCACGCGCAGCAAGCTGACAGAGCAAGGTCGTCGCGCCAGCACCGGGCGGTGCTTCGAGCATAACAATCCCTCCTTGCTGCGCGCGCAGCGTCGCTAGCACTGACTCGACTAGTGCCGGTCGATCGATCGCCGAACGCAGACATACCTGCACGCGCTCTTGCTGTGCGCGCAACGCTGGCGCGACGGTAGCGTACAGTTCACTGAATTGCTCAACAGCGCGAAAGGCGCGAGGTATTGCTGATTTCATCGCCTGTGTACTATACCATATTCTAACCAGTCTCTATGGCATGATACTATTATCAGCTATCAGCGCAGCCACTATGCATTAGCAAAGTGAAACCTTCATTACCGCAACTGCGCTGCTGATAGTGCAGCAAATTATGGGCAGGCCCTGGCTGTTGGGCATAGCTGTGCTAGTCATAACTACCGCAGCAGTCAGGAGCGACAGGTAAGAGAATTACACGATCGCTGTGAAATACTATCAGAAAGATGACAAAATTCTCTTCCTAGCATACTTGAATGCGTTCTAAGCATCGATGCCATCGGTAAGAAAGTCCTTGTGAAACAAGGTTGAGAATACCCACCATCGCATTAGTTTTAGATGACTACTTGCATTTTGTTATGTATGATATTCTATCCTGAAAATAACAGACAATCTTGAATTTTCTTGCCAAAGTTTTGTTTATTGGACAGTCTTCACCATACTTATCAGATGTTAATCTATAGGTTATCAACCTTATGGTTGTTTCTTTACATTGTTTTTACTCGGTTTCACTGCCTTAGTTACGAACAACGTGACTGTATCTCATTGATGGGTTGCAGTACTACTTCCTAGGCTACGATCCGTTCCATTGTGAGCTTACACCGATTATGCATCACCTTTACGCTATGCCGACTGCCACATCAGCTAGAATCAGCCAATTACCGATTCGACGACGCAACGATGAGCGGATATAAAACCAAATACAAGCGGGTAATACAAGCAGGTAGACAGACGAGAACAGTCATTGAAGTGCGGCGCTGGGATGATCGCGCACGACCACACTGAGCAGACGAACCTCCGCCTTCTGGGAAGTTTTTTGATACAGCCTAGCGCATATGTCAGCGGCCAGAGCAGCGACGCCAGAAAATAGCGATGCTTCAATTGCGTGTGTTGGTTCTAGGCACACTGGGAGTCTGGCACTATATTACCGCTCGCTTGTCCACAAGCTGCACCTGCTGGCAACGATTGATATGAACACATGGGCAAGGCAAGACCGCCACAATCTTGTGCTATCTATTCTGCTCGTAACCAATCGTTCTGCGATGTAGATGGCACCAACGCTGACCGCAGCCGACCTGCCTCCGTGCCAGCTAGGCACACATCACAGCATTGATCCCCGACAGTCCTGAGCCCATCCCTACGATACCTACTCTCTGCTTTGCCCTCACCGCACCTACGCGGACCATCATCAAGCTGCTGGTGTATCCCTCGACCGCGACTGATCATCATCAGAACAAAAGTCCATCAAGCGTTTGATTGATGCTCGATCATACTGAACTGAATAGAGCGTGGCAAACCGTTACCGGTTCACCACGCTCCACGCTATCAATCAATCCGGATACGAGGTTGCGATTACTTGATCTCAACCACAGCGCCGACCTCGGTCAGCTTAGCCTTGGCCGCCTCGGCCTCTTCCTTGCTCACACCCTCGCGCACAGGCTTGGGCGCACCTTCAACCAGATCCTTAGCCTCCTTCAGGCCAAGGCTGGTCAGCTCGCGCACAACTTTAATGACCTGAATCTTGTTCGGACCAGCCTCTTTGAGGATGACATCAAACTCAGTCTTCTCCTCAACCGGAGCAGCGGCAGCAGCACCATCACCAGCCGCAGCGACCGGCATCGCTGCGCCCATTGCCATCACCGGCGCTGCGGCAGTAACGCCCCACTTTTCCTCCATCTTCTTCTTCAGCTCTACCAGTTCGAGGACGTTGAGACCCTCGATCATCTCGATAATCGTATCGATCTTCGACATGGCGTGTATACTCCTCTTTACGATAGTAACAACTAGCTTCCCGACAATATCGTTGCTAATCCAACCTGAACACCTAATCGCAACGAACGGCGTTGAAGAGTGGCTCCTTGGCGCACTTTACGCTTGCTCGCCTTGTGGCTGCAATTGATCGATCCGCGCCTGCAAGACGTAGAGCACATTGGTAATAGCGGCATTCAATACTCCAACCACGCCAGAGACTGGTGCGGCAATTCCGCCCACTACCTGCGCCAGCGCCTGCTCACGCGACGGCAGCTTCGTCACCTGCTCGAGGGCATCAGCGGGCAGCAACGTCTTCCCGAGCAGAGCACCACGAACTGTAAAGCTCTTGCTCCCCGACTTAAGATAATCGAGCAGCGCCTTCGCCACTTTGGAAACATCATCGTAAGCAAAGGTCACTGCAGTGGGACCGGACAGCAATGGATCGAGCGCCTCGCGGCCTGTATGGCTGGCAGCAATCTTCAGCAGTGTATTCTTCGCCACCATCACCTCGCCGCCGTGCTCGCGCAGCTTACGGCGCAGCTCGGTCATATCAGCCACACTCATACCGCGACCATCACCGCGATAGTCAGCAATAACCACGAGCTGAGCCCGGTTCAATCTATCGGTTAGTTCTTTGACCGTTTCAACTTTACGCTGCGTTGGCATTCATCTCACCCCCTTTCCATCGGTATTAGCCTAAAAAGTTACGGTCGCTCACATCCTGAGACGGAGCGACCGAGAACGGCGCAGTTAATCACTGCACACTATAGCGTGAGCGTGTACATCGCTCACAACTATCATATCTCAGACACCACCTCGGCTGGCGGCCCGCTCGGACCATTAAGAGCACTGCTCACCGGCTGTCTCAGGCAGCAAATTAAGGAATTCTGAGGTAATGATTACAGCTTAAAGCTCTGAGCGGCGACCGGGTCAACCGGCACACCAGGCCCCATCGTGCTCGTCAGCGTCACACTACGAATATAGGTACCCTTCGCGCCACTTGGCTTTGCCGCCTTCACCGCGTCCATAAACGCGACAAAGTTTTCGGCGAGCTGCTGTGGCGTAAAGCTAACCTTACCAATCGCAACGTGTAGAATACCAGTCTTGTCGTTACGGAATTCGACGCGACCACCCTTTACTTCGCGGATGGTGCGAGCCAGATCAGCGACCTGAACAACAGTCCCACTCTTGGGGTTAGGCATCAAGCCGCGCGGACCAAGCTTACGACCGATACGACCGACCTTCCCCATCATATCAGGCGTTGCGATAGCAACATCGAAATCGAAGAAGTTCTCGCGGTCGATCCGGGCAATCAGATCATCACTGCCTGCATAATCCGCCCCAGCATCGAGTGCTATCTGCACTGCTTCACCCTGCGCAAAAACCAGGACGCGCACCGTCTTACCGGTACCGTGGGGCAACGCAACCGTAGTACGGATGTTCTGATCAGCGTGGCGAGGATCGATACCTAGACGCACGTGGGCTTCAACTGTAGCGTCAAATTTGGTATACGACGTCTCTTTAACCAGTGCCAGCGCCTCAGTCGGCGTGTACAGACGGTTACGTTCTACTTTCGCCAGCGCGGCGAGATACTTTTTTCCGTGCTTCGGCATAGTAACTACTCCGGGTGGTGATGGCGGATCGCGTGATCCTCCCACCAACTAACATTGCTTATTCAACGATCTTGATACCCATGCTCCGAGCCGTACCGGCAATAATCCGTTCTGCTGCCTCGATATCATTTGCATTCATATCGGGCATTTTCTGCTGGGCAATTTGGCGTAACTGAGCACGAGTGATAGAACCAACCGTTGTTCGCTTGGGCGTACTAGCGCCTTTCTGGATCCCAGCCGCCTTGCGCAACAAATCGGCAGCAGGGGGAGTCAGTAAGCGAGCCGTGAAGGATCGATCGCTATAGATAGTAATCTCAACGGGCACAATGCTGCCGGCCTGCGACGCCGACTTCTCATTGTACTCCTTCACGAACGCCATGATGTTAATGCCGTACTGACCGAGCGCTGGGCCGACAGGGGGGGCCGGCGTCGCCTTACCAGCCGGTAATTGCAGTTTGACGACTGCGACAAGTTTCTTTGCCACGACACAACTCCTTCGATAGCGGAAGGTGCTTGGCGACCTTCCTCCCTCGCACAACCGGCGAGGTCACGGACAGAAAACCAGCTTATTCAACTAACCGAGTCACTTGCAGGAAGTCAAGTTCAACCGGTGCTTCACGGCCAAAGAACGAGACCAGCACACGTACCCGCCCCCGCTCGTGGTCGATGGCATCGACGATCCCTTCAAAATCAGTAAAGGGACCATCGATAATCTTGACTGCCTGCCCCTTCTGATAACTGACGCGCACCTTGGGGGCTTCGCCTTCCATCTGGCGCAAAATCGCCTTCACCTCTTCATCCTCGAGCGGCGTTGGCTTGTTGCCATGTCCGACGAAGCTAGTCACGCCCGGCGTGTTCCGCACCACATACCACGAGTCATCGGTCAGGCGCATTTGGACCAGTACATAACCAGGATAGATCTTTTTGTTAACCGTGCGACGCTGACCATTCTTGATCTCGATTTCTTCTTCTGTCGGCACGATGACACGGAAAATCTGGTCTTGCATCTCCATCGAAGCGATTCGATGCTCCAGATTTTGCTTAACCTTATTTTCGTAGCCCGAATAGGTATGGATCACGTACCAGCGCCGGTCATCGGTCTCTTTATCTTTTTCCTCAGACATGGGCAGCCCCCGTTCGCGAACCCACTACTGGACGAGGCTTACAAGGCTCGTGTAGAGGAATGTAAAGATCGTATCACCGATGAAGAGCAGTAATCCGATCACAACCGATACTGAAATCACGAGCACTGTAAGACGAATCGTCTCTTCGCGACTTGGCCAAACGACTTGCCGTAGCTCGCTGCGCGTTTCTCGAAACGTGCGCACGAGAATGTTTTCTTGAAAATCACGCTCTGTATCTTTGGCCACGGCCATTGAATACCCTTCACATTGAAGCTGCTAGCGGCAACACCGCCAGCAGCTTAGCGGATCCGGCCTCAGGCATTAATCAAGGATCTTGGTAACGACACCCGCGCCAACGGTGCGACCACCCTCGCGGATGGCGAAGCGCAGCCCTTCTTCGATCGCGACAGGGACAATCAGGTCGATCGTCATCACAACGTTGTCACCCG
>JAINCM010000039.1:0-197557 GCA_036574065.1 Chloroflexus sp. | reverse complement strand
AGTGACGTGCCGGCGTGGTTGCGCGAGGCCGAATCGGCGAGCAGCGCGGTCCCCGCGTGGCTGCAGGAGTCTTCGGCTGGAGCTGTTGACTCGCCTGATTGGTTGTCTGCCAACATAAACACAGCAGTGATGCCCTGGTTGCAGACTGAAGCGGACAACCAATTGCCGACTCCTGAACCGCCACCAACGACCAGTTCCACCAGTGATGAGTTCTTAAGCGGTGCGGAATTGCCACCATGGTTGCGCGTGTCACCAGAACGGACTGTAGCTGGTTTGGCCGCTGCACCATCATTAAGCTGGTTGCAACGACTGCGGAGCCGTGAGGCTGAACATGAAGAAGCCGTGGTCGCCGCTCCCGATGTCGTTGTGGTGAAGCCACCATTACCGGCACCTGCGCCACGCACTACTGAACAAGCAGCGGCGATTGCGCTGTTAGAACGATTGATCCAGTCGCCATTACCGGTACCAGTTCCGGCAACTGAACCAACCATTGCGCGCCGCCGTTTTCCTGCGCTCGATCAATGGCTGGCTTGGGTTTTACTGATCGCGGTGCTCATCGGCGTACTGAGCCCAAGCTTGATCGCACCGTTGGTAAATCAACCGCAACCGTCACCGGCAGCCGTTGCACTCAGCGAACGTATTGCTGCGCTTAGCAGCGAAGATGTGGTGTTAGTCGCCTACGAATGGGGGGCGCAGCGTGTCGCTGAGTTGCGTCCTCTTGAACAAGCCCTGATTGAACAATTAATCGTCGATCGTACCCGCATGATCATAGTTAGTACCGATCTCCAAGGCGCAGTGCTGGCGCTCGATCTGATTGGCCCCCTGCGCGCAGCCGGGTACAACAACGAAAATGGCGTTATCTTCGGAGGGCGTGATTATGTGATGCTGGGGTATCGTCCTGGTGGTGAGCTGGCTCTGCGCAGTCTTGCGATCGACTTGCGCGCGCAGTTGCGCCAAGATTACACAGGCCAAGATGCTACTGCTGGCTTGTTGGCTACTCGGCCTGATGGTTCGCCCCGCATCCGAACGCTAGCTGATCTGGCCTTGATTGTCGTAATGGCCGATCAGGTGCAAGATGTACAGGCATGGATGGAGCAGATCCACAGCGCGGCGCCTGAAGTACCGATTGCCTTTTTGTTGCCGCAAGAGGTCTATCCGCAGGTGTTGCCGTATGTGCGTTTGCCAAATGTGTACGCGGTAGCTGGTCAACGCGGTGCCAGTGATTTACGCGCCGCTGGCAATGCCAATGAGGTTGCAACCGTAATGCTGTCTTATCAAACCTGGGCAACGATTGTCTTTGTGATGATAATCGCATTTGGCAGTATCGTTGCCCTGGTTATCCGGTTGCGATTGGCAGTGCGAGGGAAACGTTGATGGACGTGGTAATGAACCTGATCCCGGTGTTGCTCACACTGCTCGTCTTTAGCCGAATAGCGGGTGATACACCGGCGTTCCGGCTGGTACAGTATCTCTTTGTGGGCGTAGCTCTAGGTTACGCTGTTGTTGTGATCTATCATCAGGTGCTACGTCCGGCAGTCTTGGAGCTGTTGGCGTCTAGTGGTCAGCCGACCTTGGTAACGTTACGCCTCATCCCCTTTGTGCTGGCGGCACTGTTGCTGACTCGCGTTAGTGGCCAACAGAATAGTTCATGGCTGGCAAATCTGCCGCTGGCGCTAGTTTTCGGTGTTGGTGCAGCTCTGGTTGTCGGAGGCGCGCTGATCGGCACTATTTTGCCGCAAGTGCTCGATGCCACCCGATCAGATTTGTCATCGCCAGCAGCAATCATTGGTAGTATTGTGTTGCTGCTCGGCTCAATTGCTACGCTGTTGTCATTTTCACTGACTCGTTCGCCCGATCCTAGCCGTCGACGCTTGATTGCCGAAGTGGCTCGAATTGGGCGCTGGGTATTGCTGGTAGCGTTTGGTTTCTTCCTCGCTGGTAGTATCGGGTCCTACCTCGCTGCCCTTAATGAGCGGCTACTGTTTATTGTGGAATGGTTGCGTGCCGTGCTGGGCAGGTAGACCCGAAGGATATAAGGCATGGCTGACGATGTACGCGCGGTGCTGGTCGTTGAAATTGGCAGTATTACAACCCGGGTGTCGCTGATCGATCAGGTTGATGGCGAGAGCCGTCTGATCGGTCAGGCTGAAACTCTGACCAGCCGTGAGTTGCCGTATCAAGATATCTTTTTCGCCATCCAGGAAGCAACAGCGCAGGTGGCTGATTTGACTAGCCGCCAGTTGCTGCAGGATGGGAGATTGTTGATCCCACAAACCAAAGCCGGCGATGGTATTGATGCCGTTGTGATTGTGACTTCAGCGCTCGAACCGTTACGGGTAGTGATCGTAGCAGTCGCAGCGGATGTCTCGGCCCGCAGCGCGTTGCACGCTGTGCGCGGCTTGCCCAATGTGGTGTTAGGTGTAGTAACACTTGACGATACGCTAGGTCGGCCTCCCAACACGAGTGATCAATCGTGGTTGGAACGCCAGCTCGAAATGTTGCTGCCCCTCGCACCTGATGTGATAGTAGTAACAGGCGGGGTGGAAGGGAGTTCGGTCACGAGTATCAACCGCCTCATTCAACTCGTCAACCTGAAGCTGTTGTTCGATGAGGCAAGCGGGGCGCAGTTACCGATAGTTGTCTATGCCGGGAATGCTGCAGCGCAGAGCCAGGTTCAGGTCGCGCTGAACGAGCGTCATTGCGAATTGCTAATCGTACCTAATGTGCGACCGCTGCTAGAGCGTGAAGTATTGGAACCTTTGCGTCAGTCACTACTTGCGTGCTATGCCCGTCAGTTGACCGATTTGCCTGGCCTGCATCAGCTGCACGAGGTGCGTCCTCTGTTACGGACAGTGGTTGAGTCGCAGTATGTGATGGCTCGCTTTCTGGCTGAGCGTCAGCGCCAGCCGGTGTTGTACGTCGATGTGGGGGCGACGACGACTACGCTGATTGCGGCGGCACCAGATGTTGTCTATGCTGCTATTCATGGTGTCCAAGGCATGGCATATGGGGTGGCAAACCTTCTCAGTACAGTCGGACCAGCAGCAGTTGTCCGCTGGTTGCCCTTTGCCATCGAGGAAGCTGAACTAATCGAGCGTGTGCTCAATCGAACGTTGCGACCTCAGACCATACCGACCAGTCGTGAAGATTGTTACCTCGATCTGGCTCTAGCGCGTGAGGCATTGGCGACTGGTCTTACCGCACTCCGCGATGAATCACCAGCGCTTGAATACAGTCGCTTGTTTGTGGCTGGTGGTCCGTTCATCCATGCACCCCATCCAGGAATGGCGCTGCTGGCGTTGCTCGACGGTTTGCAACCAGCCAACGATGTGCCCGGCCTGTTGTTACATATCCATCTCGACACCCTGAGCCTCATATCGGTATGTGGTGCGCTGGCTGCACTGAATGCCGAAGCGGCGCTATCCGTATGTGATCATGACCTGTGGCCGAATACACCACTAGCTACCTGCATCGTTTTACAAGGCGATTGTCGCCCTGGCGAGCTGATGGCTGAAGTTGAACTGATTACCGTTGGTGGTGGTAGTGAACGTGTGGAAGTTTATTCTGGCACCTTGGTACAACTGCCGTTGCCGCCAGGTGCTTACGGGCAGGTCAAGGTGAAGCCGGTTGCGGGTGTGCGGGTAGGTCGTGATGCACCAGGTGAACCGGTTGAAAGCGATCCGGCTGAAGTGCCGGGTAGTCTGCTCGGTCTGGTGATCGATGCGCGTGGCCGGCCCCTCAGCTTACCGACCAATGGTGCCGAACGGCGGCAATTATTGTGGTCATGGTTGCGTGCGTTGGGTGCCGAGCGTAGTGATAGTCCTTACCCTGAACCAACCCCTCCAACACCCGAGTTCACGCCCGATCCTGTCGTGGCCCATCCGGTAGCAGCGCCTACACCATCCCGGCGCTGGTTTGGAAGTCGCGTGCGGAAACGACCATAGTGCTGACCAGTGTGTCCAAAAGTTAAAATGATCAGAGCGGGGCGACCAGCGCATAGTGCTGCAGCTGCCCCTCTCGCTATATTCATAGCCTGAAGCCGAATGATGCGACCAGCGGAGCGCGGCGACGAGGCTTGCATTTCCTCCTAGATGTTACTGAGTAACCGATGCAGATTAGCTCAATAGAACAACGGTATGCGTATCTCGCGCGTAGCTTTCGTACCCTCACTCTCAACCTTCACCTGTTAGCTCAGCCATCACTGCTGCAAAGGCCGCACGGGTCGGACGTAGGCGTGATTCTGGCAGCTCAGCGATCGGGGTAGGGCCGATGTTAAGCGTTTCAGCGAGCGTTGGCCGCTGTTCATTGAAGTAGATCAGACCGGTTACAAACTCTTGGGTTGTACGTGCCTGTTCGAGCAGGGTGAGTGCAGCTAAGCGGTTGAACGGATCGTAATCGCGACTGAGTTTACGTAAGCGAATAACCGACCCATCGTGCAATTGCACATCGCGCACTTCACCCGGTTCATATTCGATCGTGATCTCTTCGGAGTGCGGAATAAAGTTGATGTCGTGCAACGGCGACTCATGCGCTTTGCCGTAGGTGTAACTTTTGGTTGATCGATTGTGATTATTAAAGGTTACACACGGGCTGATCACATCAATCACAGCGGCACCGTGGAAATTAAACGCCGCTTTGATCAGTTCACGCACCTGGCGGGCATCACCAGCAAATGAGCGGGCGACGAAGCCGCAGCCAGCCAAAATAGCTTCGGCGCAAATATCGATTGGTGGGAGATGATTAACACCGGCGTGTTTCAGTTCTTGACCTTCATCAGCAGTTGCCGAGAATTGGCCTTTGGTGAGGCCGTACACGCCGTTGTTTTCCACAATATACACGATTGGCACATTCCGGCGTAGCAAATGAATAAACTGCCCCAGACCGATACTGGCAGTGTCACCATCGCCACTCACCGCTAAGGGGCGCAGGGTGTGATTGGCAAGATGAGCGCCCGTAGTGACGGATGGCATCCGCCCGTGGAGTGAGTTGAAACCGTGCGACCGACCGAGGAAGTATGCAGCCGACTTGCTTGAACAGCCAATCCCGCTCATACGGATGATGGTGTGCGGTTGCAGCGCCAGCTCAAATGCGGCGGCGATGATCTGGCTGGCGACAGAATCATGACCACAGCCGGCGCAGAGAGTTGACGGCGCACCACGATAGTCAGCTTTGGTCAGGCCAATCGCGTTGACAGTCTGTTGGGTCATAGATATTCCTCTGTAGTGACGCGCAAAGCTGCTATAGTCTACTGGCTATTCATTAAGGGAGCTAGCTCGCGCATCTGCTCGAGAACAGCCATTACCTGATCGCGGACAAATGGTGCTGTTAGCGGCCAACCATCGCACCATGCCACTGAGCCTAGGCGCGTTGCGTAAGCTGGGCAGTGAAGCTGAAGTAACTGGCGTAACTGTCCGTCGTGGTTTTGTTCGATCACGACGCAGTACGAGTGCCGGGCGATAAAGTCGGTGACCTCCGGGCCTACTGGTAATGCCCGCACGCGCATACTGCTCGTCGCGATGCCAGCTGCAGCCAGCAATACGCGCGCCTCCTCGATCGCTGGTGCAGTCGACCCAAACCCGATCAGACCAACCGTTGCCTGGGGATTGAGATCGATCACCGGGCGCGGTACCATTCGGCGTGCAGTCTCGTGTTTGCGCCAGAGCCGAGCCATATTGCGTTGCCAGTCTTCCGGACGTTCACTGTAGATATTCCGTTCGTTGTGTCCGGTGCCGCGGCTGAGGGTAGCCGCCAGTGGGTGAGGATTGCCGGGTAGCGTGCGGTAGCCAATCCCATCGCCATCGACATCGGCAAAACGCGCATACGAGCTAAGTCGGGCTAGATCGGCAGCACTGAGCACCTTTCCTCGTTGCAGCGGCTGTTCTGGGTAACGGAAGGGCTGGCTCATCCAGATATTCATTCCCAGATCGAGATCGCTCAACACGAACACGGGTGTCTGGAGCTGCTCAGCCAGATCGAACGCCAATTGCGCATCGCTAAAGCATTCTTCCATTGAACCGGGTAACAACACCACATGGCGCGTATCGCCGTGACCAAGGTAGTAAACCGAGAGCAGGTCGCTCTGTGCAGTACGGGTAGGTAATCCAGTTGATGGTCCAACCCGTTGCACATCCCAGATCACGGCTGGCACTTCAGCAAAAAAGCCCAGTCCGGCAAATTCGGTCATGAGCGAGATTCCCGGTCCCGACGTAGCCGTCATTGCGCGGGCACCAGCCCAACCAGCGCCGATTACAATACCGAGCGCTGCGATCTCATCTTCGGCCTGTACAATAGCGCAGGTGGTACCCTGGTCAGAAGGTCGCAGGCGAGGCAGGTAGCTTTCGAGCGCCTCGATCAGGCTGCTCGAGGGTGTGATCGGGTACCAGGCTACTACGCCTACACCGCCAGTAATCGCGCCGATGGCAGCCGCGGTGTTCCCATCAATGAGCATCATTCCATTGGTAGACTGCATACGGACGACGCGAAAACGGCCATGAGCGGGTGATGGTTGGCTGGCTGCCCAGGCTCGGGCGGCCCGAATTACGGCCAGATTCAGTTCGATGGCTGTTGGCTTGCCGCGGAACTGTTGCGTGACTGCCTTCACTAGGGCTTCATCTTCGATCTCCAGCAGTGCTGCCAGCGCGCCCACGTAGACCATATTGGTAGCGTATGTGCGTAGGCGCTGGTTGACGCCAACCTGCTCGATAATCTGGTGCACCGGGATGGCAAATGGTATGATGTCAGCCCGTTGCGGTTGCCATGGCCCTTCTGCAGGATATACACAGATCCCGCCAGTTGGTAGTTGGGTCAGATCTTCGTTGGCTGTTCGTGGATTGAAGGCGACCAGAATCGGTGTTTCAGCAGGACGTGCAGTATAACCAGCCTGACTGACCCGTAACGTGTACCATGTTGGTTCACCCTGAATGTTAGAGGGGAAGAGGTTTTTGCCAGATACGGGTATTCCCATCTGGAAAATAGCCCGCATTAGCACCATGTTCGCACTCTGACTGCCCGAACCATTTATGGTTGCAGCAGTAATGGCGAACTCGTTAACAACAGGTTGGGGGGATTGCATAGCCTCCTCGCAATGCCAGCTCGACATTGAGCACTGACGGTATTATACGAGGAGCGGGCAGCTTGTGGCAAGTTATGCGCAATGATGCCAACTGATCGCGACGCGGGATCGACATCGCTCAGCTGTGTCGTCATCAAGATAATCAAGAGGGGTGGCTAGCGTTTCACCCCTCTTGACCGCAGCGTAGGAGCTGGTGGAGGCCGCGTTTGCCGGTCTGCCGAGGCAGTTACTCTTCACTTATCGTGATCCCCAGAATCGTCTCACCCGGTCGTGCTAGATCGGCAGGATTGTTCGGATCCCGCAGCGGGATACCATTTACAATCTCTTGCCCGCGAATGACACGGCCAAAGATGGTGTACTGCTCGTTGAGCCACGGGGCGGGCGCAGTAGTAATGAAGAATTGAGAGCCAGCGCTGTTCGGATCAGACGAGCGCGCCATGGCAACGATACCTGGCTGGTCAAAGAGGATCTGATTGGTAAATTCTGCAGGGATGGTATAGCCCGGTCCGCCAGTACCGTCACCGCGCGGGTCACCACCTTGGGCCATAAAATTGGGCAGCACGCGGTGCCAGGTTAGGCCATTGTAGAAGTTCTGGCGAGCAAGGAAAACGAAATTGTTCACCGTTTGGGGTGCAATGTTTGGCAATAGTTCGATTTCGATCTCACCGCGTGGCGTGTAGATAGTAGCCGTATACTTCTTGGCTGGATCGATCATCATCGGGGGCGGGCTACTGTACTCATAGGTCGTGGCCGTAGGCATAATTTGCATATTGCTGGTGACTGGCGCAGTAGCTGGCGTTACCTCCAATGCAGGTGTTGTCGGACTTAGCGTAGAGGCGGGCGGCGCGGCACGGCTAATCAGGATGCCAGCCACTAAGCCAAGGACCAAGAACAGAATAGCAATGGCTACGATCCCAGATAGTGGATTGGTAGGGGAAGATGAAGGTCCTGTACTCACAATTCACCTCGTATCGAGTTCATTTTTTACCGCAGGCATTATACTGGTGAAAAGACGGACATGACAAGTGCAGCTCGCGGCTGATCGAAATGAGGCGGATATCCGTCTGGTGCAGCGGTATTTCTCGGCTAGAGCCGGTGGTTGTTGACCGTGAAATCCGATGGTAGGCCTGCCCAACAAGAGAGAACGCCATTTATGTAGGGTCGTCTCGGGCAATGCTCTTTAATCGTCATTGCCGTGTTCCTTCTAGTGTTACGAGCAACACCCGCGGTTGTAGAATGGCGGTCGCTAGCGCTCTCTGCTCAGCAATCGCCATCGAGTACACCATCGTGTGGGCTGCTCACTGGAGTCGTGCCGTCCAATCCGGGGCGTAATGGGCTAGATCGTGCCGTAACCGCAACAAGGCTAGATCTCCCGCTTTGGCTTCGAGCATGAGATCAAATGGTGGCAGACCGCGGCTGGCAGTCAGCAGATCGAGCGCGTCGTGAGCGACAATAAAATCGGCGTGCTGTCCACGTCGTGGTGGTAGAACGCGGGTGGTACCATTGCGTCCAGTCAGCAAGTAGGCTTCGCTGCGCTGGCTACTTAGATGCACTTCGGGACGTGTGACTAGCGGCCAAGTCGCCAGACTTAGCCCCAAGGCCAGCGGCAGACTCCACCGTTCCGGATTGTGTAATTGAAAGTGGAGATAGTCGAAGACGATGGCTACACCGCTCTGGGCAGCTAGACCGAGTAAATCACGGAGAGAAGGGCCGCTGCTGTTGTGCTCAACCGCAGTGCGGTGGCGTGCGTTCGCTGACAAGGCTGACCAACGTCGGGCAAAACGTGCCAATGCTACTGAGTCGCCTGTCCCTGGATGGATCACCATTGTGTGCGTGATTCTGCCGGGCTGATCGAGTGCTGCCAGGAGTTGTGCTGCCGCTTCAATGGTGGTTACAGTCGCCGCAGCCACACACTCATCGGGATGACTGAGGTTCAAAGCTGGATCGAGGTGCAGTCCAAGGCGCAGGTCAAGAGCGGCGATACGCTTGCTGAGCAACTCAAGCTGGAGCTGACAATCAACTAAATCAGCGGGCGTGAAGTGCTTAGGCAGTGCAAACCGGTAAAACCGAATCGCTGCTCGTTCGAGATAGCTGAGCAGATCACCCAATTGCGTGAGCAGGATGCTCAGATGAGGCGGTGAACCACCAGCAAGTCCAGGTTGATACACCGTGCGAACGGCGAAGCCAAGCCTAATCATACGTTTGCTAGGTTGAGGCTATCGATGGATGACCAAAGATGGAAGTGCGTTGTGTTCAGCGTGGCTCTGCGTCCGGTATTGGCGGTTGCTTGTGGCGCTGATGAGCAATATGCTGTGGGCGCCGTGGCTCTGCGTCCGGTATTGGTGGTTACTTGTGGCGCTGATGAGCAATATGCTGTGAGCGCCGTGGCTCTGCGTCCGGTATTGGTGGTTACTTGTGGCGCTGATGAGCAATATGCTGTGGGCGCCGTGGCTTAAGCGTCCGCCATTAGCGTGACCTGCGGTACTGGTAGCAGATATTATGCGAGACGGCGACCTGTGCTAGCGAATGAGCTCAGGCAACGACGCTTGCTCGTTACACTCTTGGCCGGATCGGCGGCTGATCGATGAGTGCTAAGGTGTAGGCTTGCTCAACGCCACTTGCATGGTTAGAGTATAGTACATATGTTCGTTTTTTGTCAAGGCGATCGGCAGCCAGCTACTGCTTTCTGTGGTCAATGCGCTCGCGTAACGAACAATGGAGCTCTAGTGGAAAAATTGGTCAGAATGGCGATGACCTGACGCAGGCAACGCGCGTGGATGGGCACATTGGCTGGTGTGATCATCGCCAGAGAGCATTGATAGCTAGCCGGCGGTGGCGGCGAGTGTAGTAGCGGATCTGGCGAGGTAGGTTGTCTTCGCCAGGCAGAGATTGTACCTTTTCGACTAGTCGATCGGCAATCTGCTGTATCTGGTTGGTCTGCTCTCCCGCCGGGGCGCGGTGCAGTTCTGCTGCCCACGTTACCGTACATTTGTCTTCCACTACGATGCCTACGATCTCCGGCAACAGCTTGCTACGTCGTGTCCAGTTGAGTGCGAGACAGAAACCCGCACTAGGAGCCGGTAGACGTTCGCGGGCGATGGTAAACAGATCAGCCGAGTGCCCGACAGCAATGGCGATCAAGATCGGTGTGGTCATCTCTGGCGGGTGGTGGAGATTAACCATCGGGATGTCTAGCAAGTGGGCGATAGCCATAGCAAGCGGTTTGCTAACTAGATCGGGCGCAGTCACTCCGCCGAAATGCCAGTTGCTGCTGCGCACCAGGGCCAGCAGACGCTGTATGGTGCGTGCTGCATCGTGCTCATTCACCTGATATTCGTTGAGCGGGTGAATGGTGATCCCGTTATCCATAGTCGAGCCAAGACAGATGACCCCTTCTTGCACGTAGAGGTCATCTTTGATCCCGGTGCAGGTATGAAATTCGCGTCGGCGCTCAATGCTTTGCAGGCCAGACAGCAATTCAAACTGGACATTCGGACTTGTGGCTAGGGCCAGCGCCTGTTGCCATGCTTCTTGGGCTTCTTCGTAGCGTTGTAACTGGAACAAGCAGCGACCCAGTAGATGAAAGACGGCCCAGTCGTCGTAGTAGCGTTGACGCGGCACTTCGAGCAGGGTCAGCGCTGCAGCATACTCACCGCGTGCAGCGTGGATGTAGGCTAACTCTAGCTGAGCCGCAGCATCGTTGGGATCAAGTTCAAGGCAGCGACGAAATTCACGTTCAGCTTCGTTGTATCGCTCTAGCTCGATCAAAACGAAGCCGAGATTGAAGTGTGCGAAATAATCGTCGGCCAGATTGGTGACGGCCGCGAACTCGTCAGCGGCCTTAGCCAGTAGACCCTGTTGTTGATAATGAAAGGCGAGCGCATTGTGCGCATCGCGCAGGGTTGGATCTGCGGCGATAGCCATGCGAAAATGATTGGCCGCCGCCAGCGGATGCTGGCTACGCTCGAAAGCGAGTCCATACCGTAGATGGCGACGGCTGGCGACGCGCCTGGTCTCATCAGTCATCTTAAACCTCCTCGTCCCTTATGCACGGACGATTGTTGCGAGCCATGGCGTCGCAGACGAGTGGACGGTCACCAGCTCATGAGACTGAATGATGGCTCATGGTAATGTTGGGCAACGCAGTTGCCAAAGCGGCAGCCTGGGCAGCAAGGATTTGCCTAATGCCCTGCTCGGCCAAATCGAGCAAAGCATTGAATTGCGCCCGTGTAATCGGCGCTCGTTCTGCTGTTGCCTGTACTTCAATCAACGCACCAGCAGCATTCATCACCACGTTGCAATCGAGATCGGCCTGACTGTCTTCTTCGTAGCATAGGTCGAGCAGGAGCGTACCCTGAAGCATGCCGACGCTGACCGCCGCTAGTGGAGTCAGTGTTGGTCGCGTCTCAATGGCACCGCTACGAGTTAGGTGCTCGATTGCTAGTGCCAACGCGACATAACCGCCGCTGATCGCAGCGGTGCGTGTACCGCCGTCAGCCTGTAACACGTCACAATCGATGGTGATGGTATGTTCGCCGATCGCGGTCAAATCAACTGCGGCGCGCAACGCACGTCCAATCAGCCGTTGAATCTCTTGGGTTCGGCCACCAGGGCCGTTCCGTTCGCGGCGTGTGCGCTGCGGGGTCGCTCGCGGTAACATTGCGTATTCGGCCGTCACCCAGCCACCCTGCTGTCCGCGCATCCAACTCGGGACGCCAGCTTCGATCGTGGCAGTGCAGAGGACCCGGGTGTTTCCATAAGCGATCAGCGCCGAACCTTCAGCGTAGGGGGCAGCGCCGATCTCGATCGAAATGGGGCGCAGTTGGTCTGGCGCCCGACCATCGTTTCGCATCATATGCAACCGTTTCTATCCCTTACTTATTGATCATCATACCATACCCAATAAGGCCCGACAACCGACTTTTGCTTAACGTTGCGTTATTATCCGCCGAATTTGCCAGAGGTACCAGCAGGCGACACTACGATACGGTCGCCAACATTCACCCCGAGCAAGAAGTTCGTGTGGCGATGGTACATGCGGCAATTCATAGACTAGCCGTGCCCCATCGCGCAGGCCGAGATCGGCGGCAGGTAGGACATCAAGCCGCCCCAACCCAAATATCAGGTAGATTTCGGCTGTCCAACGGCCAATGCCTTTCACCGCCGTCAGACAGGTAATGGCAGTTTCATCAGCCAGCGACGCCAGTTGGTTCAGATCGAGTCGTCCATCATCGACCCGTGTGGCCAGATCACGCAGGTAGGCGATTTTTTGGGCCGAGAGACCGGCTGTGCGCAAGGTATGATCGTGCGCAGCCAAAATAGCTGCTGGTGAGATCTCACCAAGCGTTATTGTGAGCCGATCCCGAATTGCCCGTGCCGCGGCCAGCGAAATCTGCTGACTAATGATGGCATAGACCAGGGTAGCAAAGCTATGGGGCTCGGTCTGCAGTGTAAACGGCCCGATCTGATCGATCCACACACTGAGCGCCGGATCTACGGCGCGTAGGTGTTGAAGCGCTGATTCCACAGCACGTGGCGGAGCATTCATATGGGTGTCGCTTCGTAGTTTCGATTGCGCTGGTAGGGTCGTTTCACCGTACAATACTCTATAATAGGCATTGTTATCAAGCAAGGGACGCGAAACCTATGTTTGTCATTGGCACTGCCGGCCATGTCGATCATGGGAAATCGACGCTGGTGAAGGCGCTGACCGGTATTGATCCCGATCGGTTGCAAGAGGAAAAGCGGCGCGAAATGACCATCGATCTCGGTTTTGCATGGCTGGCGCTGCCGAGCGGACGCGAAGTGAGTCTGATCGATGTGCCTGGCCACGAGCGATTTATCAAAAACATGCTGGCCGGCGTCGGTGGGATCGATGCGGTACTGCTGGTCATTGCTGCTGATGAAGCAGTGATGCCGCAGACTCGTGAACATCTGGCGATTATCGATCTGCTGGCGATCCGCGATGGAATTGTTGTCTTAAGCAAGATTGATCTGGTCGACGACGAATGGCTGACCCTGGTGCGCGATGAGGTGCAGGCAACATTGGCCGGGAGTGTGTTGGCCAACGCGCCAATTGTGCCGGTTTCGGCCCGCACCGGCGCAGGCTTGACAACGCTGCTGCAAACGCTTGATCAGTTGCTTACCACGTTACCGACCCGCACCGAGACGGTGGGTGTGCCCCGTCTAGCAATTGACCGGAGTTTTGCCGTGGCTGGTTTTGGCACGGTCGTCACCGGTGTGCTACGTGATGGCCCGCTAGCAATCGGTCAGGAAGTTGAAATTCTGCCCCAAGGCTTACGCGCACGGATTCGTGGGTTACAAAGCCACCGGCGCACGATCGAGCAGGCGTTGCCCGGGACACGGGTTGCAGTCAATCTTGCTGGTGTGCATTATCGTGACTTAGGTCGTGGTGATGTGCTGACCACACCCGGTGCGCTGACGCCAACCACCTTGATCGATGCCCAGGTACGCGTGGTCGCGGAGGGACCACCGTTACAGCACAATGCGGCGCTCGAACTGTTTATCGGCGCTAGCGAAGCTCCATGCCGAATAACATTGCTCGCCGCCGATACGTTGGCTCCCGCTGCAACTGATTGGGTGCAGATCCGGTTATCCAGACCAATAGTCGCGGTTGCTGGCGACCGCTTCATTCTGCGCATTCCCTCGCCTAGCCAGACAGTAGCTGGTGGTGTGGTTATCGATCCGCATCCACTGCGCCACCGACGTTTTCGTACCGATGTAATTACCGCCTTGAAGCTGCGTGCACAAGGAAGTCCGACCGAACGGCTCGTGCAGGCGCTAGCTGATGGTCGTCCTCGACTACGCACCGATGTGCTGGCAGCAGCCGGACTTTCTGCTACGGAAGCCACAACTGCTATCGCAACGTTATGCGCTAATCGACAGATTGTCGCTCTTGGTAACGATGCGCTCATTAGCGCCGCTGGCTGGGCACAAATACGCGCAACTCTCCGCGACTTGTTAGCGTCGTACCATCAACGGTTTCCGCTTCGGCGCGGAATGCCACGCGAAGAGGCACGGCAACGGTTACAAGTGTCGCCCCGTATCTGGCCGGGTATCGTTGCAGTCGCGTCGGCCGAGGGCTCAATCAGCGTTGACGACACTACCATCCGGCTAGCCGATTTCGTACCGCAACCAGACGCCAGGCAGCGACGACAACTCGACCGGCAGCTAGCCATCATTGCGCGCTCACCTTATGCGCCGCCGCCGCCCGATCTTGATAGTGAGCTGCTGGCATGGGCTATCGAGCAAGGATTGCTGGTGAAGATTGCGCCCGATATCTGTCTCCTGCCTGCTGTGTATGCCGAGATGGTGTCCTGGGTCCGAACGACCATTGAATCCCAAGGTAGTGTGACCGTGGCGCAGGTGCGCGACCATTTCGGCATCTCGCGGCGTTACGCAGTTGCGTTGCTCGAACATCTCGATGAACGGCGGATCACGCGCCGTCAGGGAGATGAACGGGTTCTGGTGTCGTGAGGATAGGCACCTCTATGACCCTATGATTGACCTGCCAGGTATTGGACAAGCGATGATCAACCGTGCTAGACTCTAAACCAGTACCACTATACTTTCCAGTATCCATCGGAAAGGAGCTGATCTTGGCTAACAATCAGCATGACTTGCGCCGCTTCGGCGCCGCTTTGTTACTTGGTATGGCGGCCGGGTTGGCGGCTCGCTACTACTTCGAAGCACGGGTCCGCAATGATCGGCGGGTGCCGACGGGCCTGATCGATTGGGAACAGGCCCGTCAGGCGGCTTTGCGTCTCTCGCAATGGGAGCAGGCGCCAGTAGATAATCGCGCCTTCCGCCGCCAACAGTATGCTCGTATGGTGGCGATGAGCGAACCGCTCATCGCCGACTATCTTGGTGTACAATTGCCCGAGCCAGTCAGCCGAATCTTTGTTTTTGATCGACGGGAATGGCTGGAAGCGAATATTGTTTCGTTTAGTCAGCTCTTCCGCCCGATTGAAGAGATATATGAGAAGAATGGCGGCGGTCGCGGTGCGCTGGGTATAGTAATCAATGATGTGAGCAGCAAGCTACTCGGTATTCAGATTGGCGGTCTACTAGGCTATCTGGCGCAACGGGTTCTCGGGCAATACGATCTGAGTTTACTCTCAGCTGAAACGACCGGTGGTGCGCTCTACTTTGTTGAACCGAATATTGCGCGGGTACAGCAGCAACTTGGTCTGAGTGATGAAGATTTTCGTCTCTGGATCACGTTGCATGAGATGACTCATGCTTTCGAGTTTGAGGCTTACCCGTGGGTTCGCGCCTACTTCCGCGATCTGCTCGAACAGAATTTTGCTCTCATTAGCGGCCAGATGCTGAGCAGCGGTAACAGTCTGGTTGATATGCTGACCAGGTTACTGCAAGGGATCGGCAGTGGTCAGCACTGGCTTGAAACGGTACTGACTCCAGAGCAGCGCATCGTTTTTGATCGGATTCAGTCCCTCATGTCGATCATTGAGGGGTACGGCAATCATGTAATGAATGCAGTCGGGCGACGACTCCTGCCGAGCTTTCACCAAATCGAACAGCAGATTGCACAACGTCAGCGCCAGCGTACGCTGCTCGATCAGATGGTATTCCGTCTGACCGGTCTTGACCTCAAACTGGCCCAATATCAGCAGGGTGAAGCGTTTGTAAATGCGATTGTCGCTGCACGTGGGATCGCCTTCGCCAGTCGTGTGTGGGAACGGCCGGAGAATCTACCTTCAATGGAAGAGATCCGCAATCCGATACAGTGGATCCTCCGTATGGATCGGCAGGGTTAGTACGCCTAGCAGTGCGTGACCGGCAAGAGTGGGTATGCGTTCCACGATCAGGCTCGGTACGGGCACAGGTTAACCGAACCTTGCACTGCGCCTGCTACACCTCGCCCTTGTAGATCGTTGTTGCTGACTCGGCTAAGTGAGGGCTGGCTACGCTATCCGTACCGGGTTGGCATACAGAGGAACATCGATACGCCGCAAGTATTGATGTTCCTCTGTATCCTTGCTCACCGACCGCTGGGAAAAACCAAAAAGACTGTTACGCCAATCTGCTGACGTGGTGTGCTGCTGTTTTTGCCCAGGCGCAGTGTAAAGAACAGCTCCCATGTTGTAGCTACGAATCAAGCGGCAACGTTAGCTGACCGGCGGTCTGTGAGATGGCCGGTGCGGGCGATTCGGCTGCCGATGGTGTGGGTGGTTCGGCTGCCGACGCAGGCGGTTCAGCTGCCGACGCAGGCGGTTCGGCTACCGGTGGTGCAGACGATTCAGCTGCCGGTGTGGGTGGTTCGGCTGCCGATGGTGCAGACGATTCAGCTGCCGACGCAGGCGGTTCGGCTGCCGGTGTGGGTGGTTCGGCTGCCGACGCAGGCGGTTCAGCTGCCGACGCAGGCGGTTCAGCTGCCGACGCAGGCGGTTCGGCTGCCGGCGTGGGTGGTTCGGCTGCTGGTGCACCGATAAGTGCCAGTAAGCCAGCCTCATCTAGTACTGGAATGCTCAACTGTTCGGCTTTGGCCAGCTTGCTGCCAGCGTTGGCTCCGGCTACTACATAACTGGTTTTTTTGCTAACACTATCAGTTACCTTCCCACCATGGGCTGTGATCAAAGCGCTGGCTTGCTCGCGGGTCATCGACGGCAGTGTACCGGTGATCACAAACGTCTTACCGGCAAGAATGTTGCTTTGGCGTTCACGCATAGTGCCGCTATCGAGACGGAGACCAGCGCTACGTAACTTTTCGATCAACGCTTGATTTTCTGGGCGGGCGAAAAAATCGACAATGCTTGCCGCTACGACCGGGCCTATTCCAGGAATCTGCTCTAGCTCTTCCTGGCGGGCTTTCATAATCGCATCGAGTGAGCCGAGCGCATGTACCAGCGCTTGCGCTGCCACCGTGCCCACGTAACGAATGCCTAGCCCAACAATCAGGCGGTCAAGCGGTCGTTGGCGTGCAGCATCAATTGCAGCCAGCAGATTAGCGATCCGTTTAGGTCCAAAACCTTCCAGTCCTTCCAGTTGCTCCGCCTTCAGGTAGAACAGATCGGCCACATCGCGAACAAGACCAAGCTGCACGAACAATTCAGCTTGTCGCTCACCTAGACCGACGATATCGAGCGCCGAGCGACTGGCAAAGTGCTCGATGCGACGCACCAGTTGGGCCGGGCAGATGCTAAAATTATTGCAACGCCACGCCGCTTCGCCTTCCTCGCGTTCGAGAGGTGAGCCACAGGCTGGGCAATGACTGGGAACCTGCCATGGTCGTTCACTTCCATCACGCCGCGCTACAACTGGCCCAACGACATACGGGATGACATCTCCAGCCCGTTTGACGATCACATAATCGCCGATCCGAATATCGCGTTGGGCGATGTAGTCGGCATTGTGTAAGCTGGCATTGCGCACTGTTACTCCACCGATCTTAACGGGCTCTAGTTCGGCGTTCGGTGTTATCACACCTGTACGCCCAACATTGACGGTGATGTCGAGCAAGCGCGTGATTGCTTCACGAGCCGGGAATTTGAAGGCAATCGCCCAGCGTGGATCGCGCCCGACCACGCCCAGTTGGCGTTGCTGAGCAAAATCGTCAATCTTGATCACCATCCCGTCAGCTTCATAAGGTAACGAATCACGGCGCGCCATCCATTCATCACAATAAGCCAGTACCTGATCAAAATCGGTAAACCGGCGCGCGTCCTGATTCACTGGAAAGCCTAGCGCGCGCAGATAGCGTAGGGTTTGCCACTGACTAGTCAGATCCACCCCTTTCACTAGCCCAACACCATAGGCAAAGAAGCGCAATGGTCGGGCCGCAGTGATCGCCGGATCCTTCTGGCGTAATGAACCGGCGGCAGCATTGCGTGGATTAGCAAAGATCTTTTCACCAGCAGCAGCTAACCGGTCGTTGAGGGTCTCGAAGTCGGCAGTGCGCATGTAGACCTCGCCACGCACCTCAATCAGTTCAGGCAAGGCGGTAGGGAGATCCGGTTCGCCAGGGCTATCCGGTGGGTGTAGCACTAATGGAATACTGCCGATAGTGCGCAGATTCGCTGTCACATCCTCACCAATCTCGCCATCACCGCGGGTGGCACCCTGCACAAACCGGCTATCGCGAAAAGTCAGTGCAACTGCCAGGCCGTCGATTTTGGGTTCCACCACATACGCGATGTCGGTGTAGTTACTAAGCAGTCGTAAGACGCGATCACGCCAGGCCAGCAGGTCATCATGAGTGAAGGCATTCCCTAGCGACAACATAGGCTGCAGATGCTGGACCTTGGCGAACTGGCTGGCAAGGGCGCCACTCACTCGCTGAGTAGGCGAATCGGGCGTGATCAGATCAGGATGGGCGGCTTCGAGCGCGCGCAGCTCCGCCATCAGCGCATCATATTCAGCGTCGCTCACGATAGGATCGTCGAGCGCATAGTAGTGATAGTCATAGCGACGGATGAGGTTGCGCAGTTCATTGATACGCTGGGCGACATCAGGTTCACTCATGAGCGACTCCAGACTCAACATAGAGAAATCCGCCCATGGTACTATATAAAGCGATAGATAAGTAGTACCATTAGGGGAGTTGCGAGAAAGTAAAAGAACAGGTATCCTACAGATACCCCCCCCACACGAGATCCGCTGGCGAAAGTCAGCGGATCTCGTGTTTTTAATAGGGCATGATGCGAACATCCGTGCCTCATTGTAGCACAGCCCATACCTGCTGGTAACAGACGATGTTACTGTGAGGATGGTCAAGCCCTACCCCGCCGAAAAGGTATATTGACCGCCGCTAAAAGCATCGACTAACGGTGATCATCCCTACACTTGAATGCAGCCTACAAAGCTAGGGTAATCCGTTGGTACTGGTTCGATAGTTAACGGATCTTAACGGAATAAACCGCATCACAGAGCCATAAACGCAATCTAGTGTTGAAATGTTTATTGTTGTGAACGGGGAGCATGTGGTATAATCTCGCCAGTGCTATTTTAGTGAAAGAATCCACGAATTTTGAGGCATCTCCTATGGTCGCGTGGTTCATCTTCTGGGTAGCGGCAATTGTCGCGATCGGTGGGCAACTTCCCTTAATTATCGCCGCGTGGCGTTTGTACCGCCATCCTACGTCGGTGCCAGCCAACGTGCCGCGCAGTGATGGCCGGGCCGACCTAGGCTGGACACTAGTGACAGCACTGGCTACGTTGGCGCTGTTTGGCGCAGCGTATTTAGCGTTGCCATAGCCTTCCAGTATGCTCAGCGGGTGATCTCCATACTACTACCGGGTGGCAATGCAGGACCAGAAAGGCCTGCCACCCTTCTTATAATGTGAATATTGGCGAGGACTGGTATGGCAGCTCGAAAACTCGTGCAGGTCTCATTCTTAGGCCTGATCCTGATCCTGGCAACAATCGTTTCCGGTGCTCTGGTGACTATCTCTGCTAGCGCGATGGCCTGTCCATCGTGGCCTTTGTGTCTAGAAGCGTTGCGTCATGGTGACAACCCGCTGGTTTGGATCTCACTCGGTCACCGCGCTATCGTCGCATTAGCGCTGCTGGCCTTGCTCGGCGGAGCTTGGGCGGTATGGCGCACGCCAGAAACGGCAGGTTTGCCGCGCTGGACAGCACTTGCAGCCGTGCTCATCTTCTTGTCGCAAGCGTTGGCCGGCGCATTGCTGGTATGGGGCGTACCAGCGATAGTTGCCGATGTATGGCATTTAACGGGGGCTTTACTGGCTTTTGGCGCTCAGGCTTTAACGTTCATCCTAATCGCGATCCCAACCCAAACGCCGGTCGAACGGTTGGCCGGACGGGCAATGCAGATCCAGCGCCGGCTGCGCACCCTGGCCGCGTGGACAGTGGCGGCATCTGGAGTGGCGGCGCTAGCGATTGGCGCCCGGAGTGTAGCACCGGATCTAGCAATGGCGGCCGTATTGCCGACTAACACCGTGGGCGCGCTTGGCTTTGCAGCACTGTTGTCGATCTGGATGGCAGTGGAAGTACGGCGGCGGTTACCGGCGACCGCCCAAACCACAACCATCGCTCTGGCGGTTTCACGCTATACACCTACCTTACCGCTACTTGCCGCTCTGGCCCTCATAGGTTGGTTTATCCCCACTGGTGGTCATTTGCTCAGTCTTACTGCGGCTACATTGCTGTGGGCTGGTGCGCTAGCAGTAGCCGTAGCCTTGTACCGGGCACCACTAACGTTTGCAACCGCTGTTCCCGCCTCCGTGGCGCGTCCTAAGCCAGCCTGGCGGATGGTAGTGGCTGACTACATCAGTCTGACGAAGCCCAAGGTCATTTCGTTACTGCTCGTTACCACTCTGACAACAATGTTCATTACTGAAGCCGGGTTGCCATCGTGGTGGCTGGTGTTGTGGACGATGATCGGCGGTTATCTAGCGGCAGGTGGTGCTGGCGCCATCAACTGTGCGTTTGATAGCGATATCGACGTCAACATGGGGCGTACCAGTCGCCGACCGGTGCCGAGTGGGCGCATTTCGGCGCGCGCCGCATTTATCTTCGGTGTTGTGCTTAGTGTGTTATCAATTATCGTGCTCTGGGTATTTACCACTCCACTGGCCGCCTTCTTCGCTTTGCTCGGCATTATCTACTACGCCTACTTCTACACGAGCCTGCTTAAACGCAGCACATGGCAGAATATTATCATTGGCGGCGGCGCAGGCGCTATCCCGCCGCTTGTCGGGTGGACGGCAGTGACAGGTTCGGTCAGCCTGATGGCGGTTGTGTTATTTGCTATCATCTTCTACTGGACGCCGCCCCATTTCTGGGCATTGGCGCTGGTAAAGCAGAAGGATTATGCGCGTGCCGGCGTACCGATGTTGCCCGTGGTTGCTGGCGAGGCCGAAACACGCTGGCAGATCCTTGTCTATTCGGCGATCATGATGGCCGTATCACTATTACCAGTGGCGATTGGCGCCATGAGCTGGATCTACTTGGCCGGCGCGCTACTACTTGGTTTCCGCTTCATGCGCGATGCGTGGGCGGTCTGGCGGGTGGGCGACCAGGCTGCAATTTGGGGATTGTATAAGTATTCGCTGCTCTATCTAGCCTTACTGTTTGCCGTGATGGTCGTTGACCGGTTGCTTTTACGGTGAAGATCAGGCAATATTATGAAAGATCCGACTAGTCATTTGGGTCGAGATGGTGTATACTGCTGGGCATGAAGGATATCGCTGTCTAAGCAGCTGTGCAGGAGGTCAAGGAGTATTCCATGACAATGATAGGTCTCGATCAGATTGGGGTGCAGTCGGCAAATCCGCAACCGCTGTTGATGATCAGCGAAGCGGCAGCCACTCGCCTACTCAAGATGATGCAGGAAAAGCAACTTGAAGGGTATGCCTTGCGTGTGTTCGTCGCTGGTGGCGGCTGCTCGGGCCTCCAGTACGGCATGACCTTTGATGATGAGGTGCGTGAGGGCGATAACGAGTTCTACGCAGGCAACCTGCGCGTGTTGGTTGATCCGATTAGCGCCAATTATCTGATCGGCGCATCGATCGACTTTGTTGACACGCTGATGGGTGGCGGCTTCAAGATCGATAACCCGAATGCCGTCTCATCGTGTGGTTGCGGTCACTCGTTCCGTGCCCGCGGTACTGAATACAGTGAAGACGATGATGACGCGCCGGTTGGCGGCGGTTGCGGCACCTGCGGGTATTGATCGCAACCGATCTTGATCAGTTGTGGCGGCGGGCCTAACACCCGCCGCTCTTTCATGCATGAACTGACGTGCCACTGGAGGATACTGCGAGCAATCAGCAGAAATAGTCTGCCGCGCCGTATGCCATCACGTGATAGATGCCGTCAGTTTCTGATCTGTCCAGCTCGTCCGGTACGGCGCCTGTACAGAGGAGCCCAACCTAGCCGTTCTCTCTCCTATCCTCATCGCTGCTCCTCTTTCCTGAACTATTCCTATCGATGCGCCGCGTCATACCATTATCTGCGTAAGGCATGCTGACAGCTGACATGGAGTCGCGCCGATCACCTGAATTAAGCTGCTGATTACCACTGGTTGCGCCGTGTAAGCGACATAAGCAGCAAAAATCGCGAGAACACGCGCTAGCTATGCTATAATTCCTCACAATCATACGTTCTATCTAGTAGCATGGCAATGAGCGATCTGATCAGTATTAAAGGCAGCCGCGATGGGTTACGACTGCGCTTAGATGCCAACGCTGCATGGCAGGATCTACTGAGCCGGCTCGACCAGCATCTGAGTGAACGTCGCAGTTTCTTTCATGGCGCCAGCCTAGTGATCGATCTCGGTGAACGTGAGGTTTCACCTGCTCAGTTAGACGAAATGCTGGCCTTGATACGCCAACACGGTGTGCAAGCGACGGCGGTTGATTCATCCGAGCGGACGACCCGGGCAGCGGCACGCTCGGCAGGATTGACGACACGACCATTACCGCGTTACACCGAGCCAGTCGCAGCTGTCGAATCTGAGGCGTTGCTAGTGATACGCACTCTGCGTTCTGGTCAGGTACTACGCCATACTGGTCACATTACCTTAATCGGTGATGTCAACCCGGGTGCGGAGATTATTGCCGGCGGCAGTGTCGTCGTGTGGGGGCGATTGCGCGGCATGGTGCACGCGGGGGCCTTGGGTGATAGCAATGCGATCATTTGTGCGCTTGAATTGACGCCAACCCAGTTGCGGATTGCCGAACTCATTGCGCGTGCACCAGAGCGCCATGAAGTTAGACGGCCAGAGTTTGCACGAGTTGTCGCTGGCGAAATTGTCGTTGATGGATGGGAAGCATTCAAACGTTAGCGGGGTGATATGGGGCGAGTCATTACCGTCACGTCGGGAAAAGGGGGCGTTGGCAAGACGACTACTACTGCCAATCTGGGTACGGCTCTAGCAATGCGTGGGGCGCGCGTCGCTGTCGTAGATGCCGATATCGGCCTGCGTAACCTTGACGTGGTGATGGGGCTCGAAAACCGCATTGTCTACGACCTGGTTGATGTGGTTGAAGGGCGGGCCCGGTTGCGGCAGGCATTGATTAAGGATAAACGCCTGCCTGAATTGTGCCTATTACCCGCTGCCCAGACTCGTGATAAAGACGCAGTGACTGCGCAACAAATGATCGATTTGACTAATCTGTTGCGCGCTGAGTTTGATTATGTATTGATCGATAGCCCAGCGGGGATCGAAGCTGGTTTTCGCAACGCGATCGCCGGTGCTGATGAGGTCATTATTGTCACTACCCCGGAAGTCTCGGCAGTACGCGACGCTGACCGGATCGTCGGGTTGGTCGAGGCAGCCGAAAAAGGCCCTGCAGTGCTCGTGATCAATCGGATCAAACCACGCCTGGTCAGTCGTGGTGAGATGCTGTCGGTCGAAGATGTGCTGGAGTTGCTGGCAATTTCGTTGCTGGGGATCGTGCCTGAAGACGAAACGATCGTGATCGCTACCAATCGTGGCGAGGCGGTTGTTTACGATCCCAATTCGCTTGCCGGTCGTGCGTACATCAATATTGCGCAGCGCCTGGCTGGCGAAGATGTGCCAGTGATGGCTATTCCCGACCAACAAGGCATGCTTGACCGCTTGCTCGGCCTGTTCGGGCGGCGACGAACCTAGCGAAAGGAGTGCCTGTGTCGTTCCTCAACAGCCTCTTTGCTCGAAAACGTGACTCAAGTGCCGAACTGGCCAAACAACGGCTGTTGACGGTGCTGATTGATGATCGGTATAAGCTTACCCCTGAGATGATGGCGCAAATGAAAGCTGATTTGGCGGAAGTGCTCAAGCGCTATCTGCCGGCTATCGATGCCGATCAGATCGAGGTCACGCTTAGTCGCGGCGAAGTCCATGATTTGCTCAAAGCTGATGTGCCGCTGCGTCGTGTCCCCGATCATCACCCTCAGCGGTAGCTGCACTATTCGTAGTTCCCGTTATAATGGAGGGCGACGGATCACATGAAATGTGATTCGTTCGCCCATTTCTGTTGATACCATACTGGCAGCGATGCCAACATACAGACGATGGGGCACGTCATCTTGCCCACAGGCTGGGGAAGTGGAATGATGGATACCGAATCGCGACCAATCCGATTTTCGTACCAGGCCAAGTGGATTAGCAGCGCGATTGTTATTGCGCTGACAATTCTGCTTTTAAGAGAAGTCACGCACATTTTGCCGCCATTTATCGGCGCAATTATCACTGCATACCTGTTTAATCCTTTGATCGGCTGGCTCCATCGTCGCACACGCATCGGTCGCGCCGTGTGGATTATAGTCCTCTATGTGGTTGTTGGGCTGACACTCTATGGTCTGTTTACCGCGCTCTGGCCACATATTGTCCAGCAGAGCCGCGATCTGGCGGCGAATATGCCATTGATCATCCGCGAATTAACTGTCTTGTTTGCCCAGAATCAGTCACTTGAGGTAGGTGATTTGGTAATTAGTCTGGCGCCGCTCGAGGCACAGGTGATTGGCCTGATCCGCGATGTGGCAGGTTGGCTGAGCGGTAATGTGCCGAAAATCGTCTTTTCTGCGCTAGAAGGTGTGATCTATCTACTCGTCTACCTCATTATTACCTTTTATCTGTTGCTACAATCGCCTCAGCTAAAAGTTTGGACGTATCATCTCATCCCACCACCTTACCGACGTGAGATCAGTCACCTCGGTCATCAGATCGATCAGGTGTTTAGCGCCTATATTCGTGGGCAGTTAATTCTGATCATGATTATGTCGGTGCTGCTGTACATTCCACTTTCGATCTTGCAAGTGCCCTATGCGCTGGTAATTGCTATTGCCTCTGGTGTGCTCGAGATTTTGCCGATTATCGGTCCATGGTCGGCAGCGGGCATTGCCATGACGGTCGCGCTGTTTCAGCCGGTGACGCCGTTTGGTCTCTCGAATGTGGCGCTGGCCGTGATCTTGGGCGTGATCTATTTTGTGTTGCGTCAGATCGAAGACCACTTTATTATTCCTAATGTGATGGGGCCGCTAGTGCGTCTGCATCCGGGAGTAGTTATTTTCGCTATTCTGGCCGGTGGAGCCTTGGCCGGCGCGTTTGGCCTCTTTATCTCGATCCCGATTGCAGCTGTCATCCGAATTTTACTTAGTTATCTTTATCGGAAGTTGACCGATCAGCCCGAACCGCCATCTGATTCGGATCGACCAGTAGCGGCATCGCAGCTCGAACCGGCGACTGGTGAGATGGCGCTCGGTTCGCGGGGATAGTAACATGAAGTATTGTTCATTCGACGCAGAGGTTGGTACGCTCTACTTTTATTTTACCGATCTAGCTGCCGGTCAGGTAGCCGAGATGATCGAGTACCCGGCTCACTTGTTACTCGATGCGCAGGGTGCAATCTTGGGCTGCCGGATCGATCTTGACGATGAGGTAATCCTAAGTCAGCTCGAGCTGGCTCTGGAAGGGCCACATAACTGGCTCGATGGTGAGCATGGTCAGCTTTACATTCGTATAGCTGATGAAGAACCGGTAGCAGTGGTGGAACTCAGCGACACTGCCGTGCTCGACCTCGACGCTGATGAGCGTGTGCTCGGTGTAGAGGTACTGTTGCCCGATGAGTGGCGCACGCCTGAACGTCTCGCCCGCCTGACACCTTTGATGGTACCATTCGATGATGAACCGATCGATGGTGAGGGACCAGTGTTACTCGGCCCTCCGCTGCATCCAGAGGCCGAGGCGGCAAACGAGGGCGAGACAACGGTCACCATTCCGCTTGAACAGTGGCGATCAGGATTCGTGGCGTTGGTAGGTAAGCCGAACGTGGGTAAGAGTACACTCCTCAATGCGTTGTTGGGTGAAAAGGTGGCAATCGTTTCGCCACGCCCGCAGACTACGCGGGTGCCAGTGCGCGGCATTCTGTCACGACCTGGTGAGCAGATCATCTTCATCGATACCCCTGGTATTCACAAGCCAGACCATCGGCTGGGTAAGTTGATGGTTGAGCTAGCCGAGCGTACCCTGCCCAACGCCGATGTTATCTGTTTTATGGTCGATATTAGCCAGCCGCCGAGTCAGCTCGACCGCATGATCGCCCAGCAGGTGCAGCGCGCACGGGGGAGCAAACTGCTTGTGCTTAATAAGGTCGACCAGAAGCCGCGCCAACCGGGCGCCAATTACTTACCTGCCTATCGCGAATTGGGCCAATGGGAGATGGAAATTGCAATCTCGGCGCGACGGCGGCTGGGTTTGACCGCTTTATTAAGCGAAATCAGCGCGCGCTTACCCGTTGGTCCGCCGCTCTACCCACTTGATCAGATTACCGATCAGACTGAGCAACAGCTTGCGGCCGAATTTGTGCGTGAGAAAGCACTCTTTTATCTTCAGCAAGAAGTGCCGCACGCGATTGCAGTTGAAGTAGAAGAGTGGCTGGAAAAGGAGACTGCCACCTACATCCGGATGACTATTAATGTTGAGAAGGAGAGCCAGAAGGGGATCTTGATCGGTGCTGGTGGCAGTATGCTCAAGAAGATTGGCAGTGCAGCACGTGCTTCGATTGAACGGATGTTGGGGCGACCCGTCTATCTCGATTTGTGGGTAAAGGTGCGTCCCAATTGGCGTGATGATCCGGCGGCGTTAGGCTGGTTAGGGTATCGGGCAAGGAATTTTCTGTAAATCAGACCCGCTAGGATTGGCGAGTGGTGTAGTGGTATGATAGTGATATCACCGCTGCTATTGTACCAGTGATGGTTGGGCTGGTGTTTGTACGTTGCAACTTTGTGGCTGGTCATAACGTATGATTTGGTAGCTACTGATCAGTTCAGTATTGAGCCCAATGCGAACAGCCCAATGGCAACTCATCACCCACTGAGCACCGCAACACGGAGTGTTATGGCCGAGGTGACCGAAATCCTCTGCCCAATCTGCCACAAGCAGAACCTGCGGCGAGCCAAATTTTGCCAGCATTGCGGTCACGATGTTGTGCTGAATAATGACCAGCCGACCGACGATCGGCGTTATGTGATCACGCGGATCATTAAGCGCGGTGGGCAAGGAGCGGTCTACGAGGGCATTGATCAGTATGGCCGTGTCTATGCCATTAAAGAGATGCTGGACCGGTTTGTCGATCCGAAAGAGCGGGCTGAGGCGGTCGAGCGGTTTAATGCCGAAGCAGAATTGTTACAACAACTGCAACATCCGCGTATTCCCCGCGTCTACAGCCATTTTACCGACGAGGGTCGTCACTATCTAACAATGGATTTCATTCGCGGCGAGGATCTGGAACAGATCATCGAGCGTGAGGGTCGGATCGATGAACAGCGGGTACTACGCTGGGCTGATGAGATCTGTGATGTGCTTAGCTATCTGCACGGTAAGGGTTTCATCTACCGTGATATGAAACCCTCGAACGTGATGATCGAGCCGAGCGGTGATGTTAAGCTGATCGATTTTGGTATTGCCAAATTATTCAAGCCTACCGAGCGTGGCACTCAAATTGGTACGCCGGGATACGCTCCGCCGGAGCAATATCAGGGTCTGGCGACACCGCAGTCTGATATCTATGCACTCGCAGCGACACTACATCATCTGCTCACCGGACGTGATCCGACACAAGAGTTGCCTTTCTCGTTTCCACCAGCGCGCCTGCTGGTTCCCACCATTTCCGAGCGTACCAGCGCTGCGTTAGAAAAGGCATTGCAAAAGGTAGCGAAAGATCGCTTTGCCACAATGGATGAATTTCGCGCTGCCCTACGCCCTGAGCCGACATCCGCAGCGCAATCGGTGCAGGTGCAGGTTAAGCCACCTGTAGCACAGATACCCAGTCAACCGGCAGCGCGGGTGATTTCATCTACTCCAGAGGCAGTTCCTCCAGTGGCAACGTCGTCTCCGTCTGCAGCGCCATCGCCAGCGCCCGTCAGATCATCGTCTGTACAGCCGGTGCCACCTGTGCAGCCGCCGCCGAATCAAGTCACTCTGCCCAAACAGGCGCCATCACGACCGTTAGCGTGCCGTTCGTATGGTCAGATCGTGGTTGTGTTGATTGTACTAACGCTCATTGTCCTGATGCTGTTTAGTGCCTACGTACTGGTAACCCGTCCTCTTTGGGCTGAACCGTTCGTGGCGCCAATTCTGAGCGGAAATAGTCAGGTGTCACCGCGTAATAGCCAAGCGCAAATGATCGAATACGAGCTGGAAGTCACCGTGTCGGCTGATGCTGATCCGCAGACCGTGCTTGAGGTATTTCGCCAGTCTTACCGGGCCCGTGTTCGGCAAGAGTTGGGGGATAATGCGCAGATTAACAACAATATGCCGATCAGCTATCTTGGGCAGCCAGAGCTGATCGATCAGGCAAATGGTCAATACACTTACCGGGCCCGAATGAGTGGGCTGGTGTGGGTGCCGTTGCCGTGAAGGTGCTGTCGTGTGTCAATTTGGAATCAGAAGAGACGCACTACTGTGCGTCTCTTTTGATGAGTGCTATGGTTGGCGCCGCGGCGTTATTCCTCCAACGTCGAGATATCGCCTTCGGGTAAACCGAGCGCGCGGGCGCGCAATACGCGGCGCATAATCTTACCCGAGCGGGTCTTGGGTAGCGATGTGACGAAGGTGATCGAATCGGGGCGAGCGATGGGGCCTAGCTCGTGACCCACATGAGCGCGTAGCTTCTCTTCGAGTTCGTGACTTGGCTCGTAGCCAGCGCGCAAGATCACGAAGGCGTGAATGGCGTTGCCCTTCACCTCGTGCGGCAGACCAATCGCAGCGGCCTCGGCCACGGCCGGGTGGCTAACCAGAGCGCTTTCGACTTCGGCGGTACCCAGCCGATAACCCGATACCTTGATCACGTCGTCGAGGCGGCCGATGACCCAGATATAGCCATCTTTATCTTTGCGCGCACTGTCTCCAGCAGCGTAATACGGTGGAACCTTCTGCCAGTACCCTTCAACGTAACGCTGCGGATCGTTGAGCACGGTGCGCATCATTCCTGGCCAGGGACACTTGATGACCAGCAGTCCATCCTCATCTGGAGCACAGGGAGTGCCGTCCTCGTGCACGACGTCGACCTCGATGCCCAGGAATGGGCGTGTAGCAGATCCGGGCTTGAGTGGTACGGCTGGGGTTGGCGTGATCATGAAGTGGCCAGTTTCGGTTTGCCACCAGGTATCCATAATTGGGCAGCGATTGTGGCCGATCTTCTCGTAGAACCATTTCCAGGCTTCGGGGTTGATGGGTTCCCCAACCGAACCGAGCAGGCGCAGTGTGCTGAGATCGTGGCGTGAGGGCCACAGGTCACCAAAGCGCATGAGGCCGCGGATTGCGGTTGGCGCGGTATAGAGAATGGTAATGCCGTGCTTGGCAACCATGCTCCACCAACGGTCGGGATAGGGGTAATTGGGTGCACCCTCATACATAAACGAGGTAGCACCGTTGATCAGCGGGGCATACACGATGAACGAGTGGCCCGTAATCCAACCCGGATCGGCAGCACACCAGTAGCGATCGTCGTCTTTGATATCGAAGACAAATTTCAGCGTTGTGTAGGTGCCAACCATGTAGCCGCCGTGGGTGTGGACTACGCCTTTGGGCTTGCCAGTTGTACCCGAGGTATAGAGGATGAACAGCATGTCTTCAGCGTCCATCTCTTCAGTGGGGCAGTGGCCGTTGGCAATTGGTAAATTGAGGAGATCGTGCATCCAGAAGTCGCGGCCCTGCTCCATCGGTGCGCCATGGTTGGTGTGACGGAAGACAAGGCAGGTCTGCACCGTCGGTATACGTGACAGCGCCTCATTCACAATCTTCTTTAGTTCGACTATCTTGCCGCGCATGTAACCGCCATCGGCGGTAATCAGCACCTTGCTCTTGGCGTCGGCCAATCGATCAGCCAAGGCAGCCTCAGAAAAGCCGCCATAAACCACGCTGTGTGCGGCGCCGATCTTGGCGCAGGCCAGCATACTGAACATCAGCTCAGGGATACGGGGCATGTAAATGGTAACGATGTCCCCCTTCTTCACCCCCATGCTCTTGAGCACGTTGGCGATCCGCGACACCTCATAATTGAGCTGATAGTAGGAATAGGTGCGCTGGCTGCCGTCCTCACCTTCCCAGATCAGGGCCAGCTTGTTCTTCCGCCAGGTCTTGAGATGGCGATCGATCGCATTGTAGACAATATTCGTCTTGCCGCCGACAAACCACTTGTAGAACGGCTTGTTGCTATCGTCAAGCACCTTCTCCCAGGGCTTAAACCATTCCAGCTGACTGGCCATATCAGCCCAAAACTCTTCGCGGTTGGCAATCGACCATTGATACAGCTCGTCGTAGGAGTTAAAGCCCTTGCTGCGAGCATACGCCATAACATTCGATTGCTCAACGAGCGTCGGATTTGGGTAGTACATTTCACTGGTGTCGGGCAGCGCCACATCGCGGGTCTCGGTCATAGATCGAACCTCCTTGTTGCGTGTTTGCGCGGCAGGGCAGTTGTTCTGATGGATACAACGCATTATAGGTAAGGCCGCGCTGGCATGTCAAACCAATGCTCTGTGGATATTTTCACGATAGCGAAGAATTGTGAGCAGAGATTAAAGAAATGGTAAAGTTTTGCGCAAACTACCCATCAGCGTGCCCCATCGGAGCTACAGGAGGCACGCTGATGGGTGAACGCTAGAGATCGCCACGGAGCATCTCGATCGCTTCCCGTACCATATCGACGGTAGCGTCGTCTTCAATGGTGCTCAGGTCGCCAATGTTGTCGCCCTGGTAGACAGCGCGGATCACACGGCGCATAATCTTACCCGAGCGAGTTTTGGGTAACATACTGACAAAGTGAACTGCTTTGGGGGTGGCAATCGGTCCGATTCGTTCCCGTACCAGTTGGCGGATCTCATTGGCGATATCGTCTTGCATCTGGGGCGTAATATGCTGTTTGAGGACAGCGACAACCAGCACATCCTCGCCTTTCAGCTCATCACGCACGCCGATCACACTCGCTTCGGCTACTGCCGGATGTGCCGAAACAACTTCTTCAATTTCACGCGTACCCAGACGATGACCGCTGACATTGAGTACTTCGTCGGCACGGCCGAGCATGAAGAGATAGCCGTCTTCGTCTTGGATCGCGTAGTCACCAGTCATGTACAGCATTTTGTCCTTGAAATGGCTCCAGTAGCCTTTGACAAACCGCTCATCATCGTTCCAAAGGGTGAGAAGGGTGCCAGGAGGTAGTGGGCCATGCTCGATGAGGAAGCCCTTCTCGCCAGGTGGCACCCGGTTGCCATCGGCATCAACGACCTCGAGCCGATGGCCGAACGCTGGCTTGGTTGGTGAGCCAGGCTTGATAGGCAGCAGTTCGACCCCAACCGGATTAGTCACCATTGGCCAGCCGCTCTCGGTCTGCCAGTAGTGGTCGATCACTGGTACACCGAGCGCATTCGTCGCCCATTCATAAGTAGGCGCATCAAGTGGTTCGCCAGCAGCAAACAGCAACCGCAGCGAACTGATGTCAGCCTCACGCATCCAATGTTCGGGGAACTTGCGCAGCGCGCGGAGTGCCGTTGGTGCAGTGAAGACATGCGTAACGCCATACTTCTCGATGACCCGCCACCAGACGCCGGGATCGGGGTGATCAGGTCGGCCTTCGTAGACGACTGTGGGTACGCCTTTGAGCAACGGTGCATATACAATGTATGAATGGCCAACGACCCAACCGATATCACTGGTGCTCCAGAAGACATCTCCGTCACCGCAATTGTAGATGGTGCTCATGCTGGCGTAGAGCGCCACCATATAGCCGCCCGTGTCACGCACCACGCCTTTGGGTTTGCCGGTTGTGCCAGAGGTGTAAAGGATGTAGGAAGGATCAGTACTAGCCATCCGGGCCGGTTCGACATACCGCTCGCCGCGTTTAGCCAACTGTTCGTACCAGTCGAGATCGCGTCCTTTCTGCAACTCGATCGGAATGATGCCCCGGTTGAGTACCAGCACATCGCGTACACTATCGGTGTTTGCTTCAGCCAGCGCTTTATCAACGACTTCTTTCAGCGGCACTGGCTGGCCTTTGCGCATCCCGGCGTCGGCGGTCACAATTAAGATTGGTTCGGCGTCGTCGATACGCGAAGCTAGTGAAGTGACCGAGAAGCCACCGAATACTACCGAGTGGATCGCGCCAATGCGAACACAGGCCAGCATAGCAAAGATAGCTTCGGGTACCATCGGCATGTAGATGATGACCCGATCGCCTTTGCGCACGCCGAGATTGTGAAACAGCCCGGCAAGGCGGTTGACTTCGCGGTACAGCTCAAAGTACGTCAGCGTCCGCGATTGCCCGGTTTCCGCACTCTCCCAGATTAACGCGGCCTGCCCGCGTTTGCCACCCAGCGCGTGACGGTCTACCGCGTTGTAGCAGAGATTCGTCTCACCGCCGACAAACCAGCGAGTGAAGGGGGGATTGCTGTTGTCGAGCACTTTATCCCATGGCTTGAACCAGTGCAATTCGGCGGCGAACTCGGCCCAGTAGCCTTCCGGGTCTTCGATCGATCGGCGATAGACGGCTTCATAGCCCACGGCGATCCTCCTCTGCGAGTGTGCACAATCTATGAAGGGAGACACATGATTGCCTTATTATACCATCGCTGAGTCACAACGAACGGTTGCTGCAAAAGTACGAAGCGCAATCTGACCAGTGAAAACCAATAACGTCTTGCCCCGCTGGTGAGCGACAGCTGGCTCGGACTACACTACTAGCACCGGTATCGGACTGCGATCGAGTAGATTGCGTGTCACGTCTTGCAGAGAGATACGTTGGAGCAGCCACAACCAGCTACTTGGCGGCAAGTTCGGATCAGGTTCAGCCTGATGACTGCCAATCACCAGCAGATCGTAGTGCTGGCATTCGGCAATGATCGTTTCTTCGACCAGACCGTTGAGCACCTGCAAGCGCGCTGATATGCCTTGCCGATGCAGTTCAACAACAATCTGTTGCAACAGAACTCTCGTCTGCTCATCAACACGTAGTGCTGTGGCTTCAGTGAGAGGCGAGGAGGGAAAGCCGTCAAAGTACAGCAATTCCTGCGAGACGACATGCATCACGGTGATTTCTGCCTGCCATACGCGGGCAAGCTGACTGATCAATGGCACGCTGCGGAGTGATTGCGCGCCGCCAGCGCTGGCCAGCGCAATTTGGCGGATGGGTTTGATGCGACCATGGACACGCAAAAACGGGATTGATAATGAGCCGAGCAGATTCAATTCCAGCCTTCGCCAGCGCCAACTCATCGGCGTAGTGCGTGCGCCGAAGGCCGGAATGAGCAAAAGGTCGGGCCGGTCGTGCTGAATAGCGGTTAGGATGGTGGTAGTGAAATGGTTTTCCTGGCACCAACGCTGCACTTGGATATGATCAGCGGGTTGAATCTGGGCCATGGCTTCAACCAGGGCTGAGGTTTCAGTTATGGGTGCAATGAGAGTAAGCCGATCGGCGAGAGCGGCAATCAAGGGAGCCGCAAACGCGATTAATTCGGTTCGTTGTAAGCCTTGGCCGACATAGAGCGCAAGATGCATAAGCACTTTCATAGGGCAGAGCGAGCGCCTGGTTCTAAGCAAACATAAACCATTGTGGTACAACGCGAACGTGCGCTTGCCACTACCATAATGATCACCAGCGTACAAACAACAATAGCAGCGGTGCAATAAGCATCACGCCGAGAAAGCCGATTAGGCGGCCGGTGGAACTAACGATGAAATCCTGTAAGCCAAGTATGGCCCGGGCGAAAGATCGATAAAAAAACAGCAGCACTACCAGAGAGAAGAAGGCAACGCAGACCATCTCGACCAGCACGATGGTAAACGCCGCCGCGCCGCCGACAATCAGCGCAGCAATTAGGGTGTCGATAAACGTGGTGATATTTGCGCCCATAATGTAGGGCAGCGCATTCTCGCGGCGAATGATACCGCGTACGGTCAGTGGTACTAGCATTGATAGTGAGACCGAGACCGAAAGGGTGAACGAGGTAATTGCCGCGCCGAGCAGAAACATGACTATTGGCCGGTAGAGCAGCTGGCCGGCTTTACCGAACACACTCTGCCCACCAGGAACGTCAGGGATGCTGCGGTCGAGAAGGCTAAACGCGCCAAGGAGGGTTAATGCACCAACGATAAGTAGCGACCACTCTGGCAAGATAACGGCGATAACATGTACAATTGGATCGATCACCAGGTCGATAATCGAACTCAGTGGACTGTCGGCCTGGGCGTCAATCACGCCTACTAGTTGTGAGCTGAGCAGCCAGAATCCTAATGCCAGTGCCGGTAGGTAGATAGCAGCCGTGGTGAGTAGGGCCAGGACGCCGATGGCAACGCTGGTGGCGCGTCGATGACCACGCAGGTGATAGAGAAAGCCGACAAACAGCACGATAAACGAGGCCCCCAATCGCGATCCAGTGATCATTGTAAACGTTTGCAGCCCATCAATTGCCCCCGAAGCAAAAAAAGCGACTGCTATCGCCGCGACAGGTGACCCGCTAAGAAAGATATAGGCCAGCAACCAGCCAAAACCAAGCGCACTTGTCACCGAGCTGATGTCTAGCCAGGCTACCAACATGTGTCCGTAGCTGGCAGCGCCACGCTTAAGGAGTTCGAGCGCCAGCACAAATATCAGGATGCCACTCACGGCATACGCGAGACGTTGGCTGATTGTGCGCCAGTGGCGCCGTAGTGGATCTGATGTCATGGGCCTCGTAACTGCCGTCTCTGCTCGTTCCAGCTGCTCTGGAAGGAGCTCCTCGGCAACAATGGGGGAGGCTGGCGACTGTTCACGGTGCGGAGGGGATTCCATGGACGTTTCCTTACCGACGACCTGTTATGGTACGATGAAAATGGTATTTCGATATCATATACGAGAGTGATCGATTTGAGTAGAGGTCAAATCCATGCAATCGATACGTTCTGAAGGGCGAATCGTTCAGATTAATGTTAATCCTAATGGTGGTGTGCCCAAGTACGCCGTTCCTGCTGCCGAGATTACGATCAGTGGTGTGCGCGGCGATTACCAGCGTGATCGGGAACATCATGGCGGTCCGCGCCGCGCCGTATCACTCTATTCAGCTGAACGCATCGCCGCGCTTCAGGCGGAGGGGCACCCAATTGCACCAGGTACAACTGGTGAAAATCTCACAATTAGCGGCCTTGATTGGGATCAACTTGCTATCGGTGATCGGCTCCTGATTGGGGCATGGGTTGAACTGGAAATTACCGAATACACAACACCATGCAATACGATTGCTGGCTCGTTCCAACGCGGCTGGTTTAGTCGGGTCAGTCAGCGCCTCTACCCCGGCTGGAGTCGGCTCTACGCACGTGTGATCCGCGAAGGGGAGGTGCATGTCGGTGATTCAGTCATTCATCTGCGCGCCAGCGCCTAAATTTCGTGCCGGCGCGGTTTTTGAATGAACTTACGGATACAGTCGCGATCAAGGCCGCACAACCAGCACCGGAATGGGACTGGCGCGAATGATTTTATCAGCGGTGCTGCCAACCATAAGCCGCTGCCAACCGCCTTGTCCGCGTGTAGCTAGCGCGATGGCATCGACCTGTAATTCGCGGCTCAGCGTGAGCACTGCGCGCGCCGGTTGTTCGGCATTGCCCACTGCAATATCGGTGGGTACGCCTTGCGCTTCTAGTCGAGCAGCTATAGCACGCAGATACGTTTCTACTTCTTGTCTGGGATCAGTACCTGGTGTAGTGTTGCGTCGAGGTTGGCGGGTCACAATCCGGGCCAGGATCAGGCGAGCATCATCGATCGCTGCGAGCGCTTGAACGTGCGGTAGTACCTGTTCGGATCGCTCGGAACCGTCGAGTGGCACCAGAATCCGTCGCAATGGTTGCGCTGCACGTTGGGCTGGTTCTCCTGGACGCATGAGCCAGAGCGGCGTGTGGGTCAGACGCAACAACTCTTCGGCAACGCTTCCCAACCAGAAATGCTCGAACCCACTCCAGCCATGTGTTGTCATGACAATCAAACTCGCATGAATAGCCCGGGCATGAGCCGCCAGACTTTCAGCCACTACGCCTTCTAGCCGGGTCACAACAGTTGTAATTCCATCGAACACCGGCGAATTAGCGATCTGATTGAGGTAAAACAGTTCGTGCTCAGCGGCCAATGAATGCAATTCAGAGTCAATAATGGGTAGGGTCTCGATCACGATCGGGATGAGGGAATTAGGATGATGCACGTGTACAAGATGAATGGTGGAATGTACCATGTGCGCCAGCCGCGCAGCGGCAGCCAGCGCCTGCTCACTGACCGGTGAGCCATCGAGTGGGACGAGAATGGTGTGAAACATCGCGTGCCTCCTCCTACGATCGCATAGTTCAGGCGGGCATCAAGGCGCGCTACGCTGCCGGTATGATCCTGGGCCACGGTGGCGCACAGGAACCATTAGGGAAAATCGATCTGGATTAGGCGCCACTGATTACCCTGTCTAATCAGTTGCGCCGAGAACGATAGCGGTGGTGAACCATCGACATAGTTGATCTTGCCGCTAATCTGGACTTTGATCTCGTCTAAGGACAACTGCCCACTGAATTCAGATATAGAGATCGTACTCACTGCCCGAAAGCGATTGCGATCTGCGAAGAGTTGTTCGAGATCTGTGCGTCTTACCTTAGTTTGTGCTGAATCTGCAAACAGCGCTAGCGCTGCATCGGGATCGTTGCGCTGTCCGGCCTCCATAAACTGCGTGATGACCTGCTCGATCATCCGCTGCTCATTGCTCATTCCTTCAAAGAGACTCCAACCTCCAAGTGCGCCTATGCCTACAACTAGGCCGCAACAGAGAAGTGTCGCTAGGACAAGCACTACCAAGCCAATCAAGAGACAACGTGCTCCTCCACTCGATTGAGATTGAGTCGGGTGTTGAGTCGGGTTAGGATAGACGACCATGACGCGCTCCGGGTCAAAGCTAGTGCTTTATAGTTGTATCATAGCAAACTCCATCTATTCGTCTAGAGCATGGTTGCAACCGCTTGTGCAGTCATTGCCCAATGTTAGTGCAATGGACAACCCGGATGGCAGATCGACAACGTCCTTTGTGGCAGTTATCAACGTTGCACGATTGCTCGCTTGCGGGTACAATCCGCCATGCAGCCGGGGATAGGTTACAAGTACGGGAGGCGTATGCGCATTGTAGCGATGATTATGGCAGGCGGTGAAGGCACTCGTCTGAGCGTGCTCTCGGAAAAGCGCGCCAAACCATCGGTACCGTTCGCCGGGAAATTTCGCATTATTGACTTTACCCTCTCGAATTGCGTCAATTCTGGCATCTTCGATGTGGCTGTCTTGACGCAATACCGGCCTCATTCACTCAATGAGCATATCGGGATCGGCAAGCCTTGGGATCTCGACCGGTCTCGTGGTGGTGTGCGATTGCTACAACCGTATCAGGGGCGGCGCGATGAGTCGTGGTATCGCGGCACGGCCGATGCTATCTATCAAAATCTGACCTATATCCAAGAGCGACGCGCCGATCTGGTGCTAGTGCTCTCTGGTGATCATATCTACAAAATGAATTACAACGACATCATCGATACCCATTTGCGCAAGCGCGCCGATTTGACGGTGGCAGTGATGGAGGTGCCAATCGAGGAGACTGATCGCTTCGGAATCATGACCACTGATGACCAAGATCGCGTCATCGAATTTACCGAAAAGCCCAAAGCGCGCGACAAAGGGAATCTGGCCTCGATGGGCATCTACGTATTCAATGCTGACATCCTGATCCAGCGGCTGTCTGAGGGTACGCCTGAAAAGCCGCGCCTCGATTTTGGTAAAGACGTTATCCCGGCAATGGTGACTAGCGACCGAGTATTTGCCCATCGCTTTAAAGGTTACTGGGTCGATGTCGGTACGATTCAATCGTACTGGGAGACGAGCATGCAACTGCTCGATCCTTCGCTCGAATTTGATCTGTTCGATCCGAACTGGCCGATCCGTACCCGTAGCGAAGAGCGTCCACCGGCCAAGATCGGGCCGCAAGCTCGGGTAACGCAATCTATCATCTGTAATGGCTGCACCATTCGCGGCACGGTCACCCATTCAGTATTGTCGCCGGGGGTGTATGTCTCACCTGGGGCAATCGTGCGTGATAGCGTGGTAATGAATGATACGTGGATCGGCCCGGGCGCGGTGCTGGATCGGGTCATCGTCGATAAGAAGGTGGTGGTTGGCCCCGGCGCGCGGCTCGGGTTTGGTGATGATTTGACGGTGCCAAACCGTAAACAACCTGACAAACTGAACACTGGGATCACAGTGGTTGGCAAGGCGGCGCACGTGCCTGCTGGCATTACCATCGGGCGCAATGTTGTGATCAATGCCGATCGCAATGCGGAAGATTTCCCCGCCGGTGATGTGCCGTCGGGCGAGACGATCTAAACCCATAACGTTTAAGCCGCAGTGGCTCAATCGGTGCCCACCGAAATAGCCCAACCGCTGCTACGATGAGGGAGCTCCTATGCTGCGCACGTTGGTGATGATCCTGGCCGGTGGCGATTCGCCGGCGCTGAGTGTGCTTACCGCTGAGCGCACTGAAGCGGCAGTGCCCTTCGGCGGTAAGTATCGTATTATCGATTTCGCGCTCTCGAATTGTGTCAATTCGGGCCTGTACAATGTTGCTGTCCTGACGCAGTACCGTCCTCGCTCGTTGCATGCCCACTTGGGGGTTGGTCGGCCATGGGATCTTGACCGCGCGCAGGGCGGTTTGCGGTTGCTCCATCCTTCGCCGACACCTGATGGTGGGGGGTGGCAGCGTGGTACGGCAGATGCGGTGCGCTACAATCTCGATTTCGTGGAAGATCAGGCAGTTGATGCAGTGCTGCTACTTGCGGGTGATCATATTTATAAAATGTCGTACCTGCCTCTCCTCGAGTTGCACGAGGAGCGTGCGGCTGATCTAACAATGGCAGTGCGTAGTGTGAGTCCACACGATACCCATCGCTACGGGATCGTCTCTATAGGAAGCGACTGGCGGGTCGATCGCTTTGTCGAAAAACCGCGGCGGGCCGATTCAAACCTGGCTTCAATGGGAATTTACGTCTTTCGGAAGCAGTTTCTGATCGATCTGCTCCGTTCGACTAATGCGGTTGATTTTGGTCGCCATCTGTTGCCGCAGGTCGTTAAAGAAGCACGCGCCTATGCCTACAATTTCCAAGGTTACTGGGCCGATGTGGGCACGGTGCAGGCTTACTACGAGGCAAATCTGGCGCTGCTTGCTGAAACGCCGGCACTCGATCTGTACGATCCTGAGTGGGTGATCCATACGGTTAGCTCCGACCGACCGGGCGCTGAGATTGGGGTTCAAGCCAGAGTTGAAAACAGCCTGCTCAGCGATGGCTGTCGGGTTTACGGTACCGTCGTCGGTTCGGTGCTCTCGCCAGGGGTGGTGGTAGCGCCGGGGGCGGTCGTACGCGATTCGGTTGTGCTCGGTGATGCAGTGATCGAGGCAGGGGCTGTCCTCGACCGTTGTATTATCGATGAAGGTGTACGGATCGGTGAGGGGGCACGGGTTGGTGATGGCGATGATAATACGCCGAATGCTGAAGCTCCAGAACGGCTGAATACTGGTCTGACGCTGGTTGGCTTGAAGGCGCAAATTCCGCCTGGTGTGCGGATTGGGCGCAACGTGGCTATTCGGCCTCGTGCACAACCGTCAGCCTTTCCGGCTGATGGCTGCGTACCCAGTGGAGCGACGATCTAAGCCTTATACAATCATTACGCGAGAAACCTGGTACGTATGCCAGCATTTGCCGACATTGCCATCGATCCATCAATTCGCCTCCGATTGCAACAAGGGCATCCGTGGGTTTACCGCAATCATCTCATTGGTACGGAACGGTTACGTTCTGGGCAATGGGTGCGGGCCCGTTGCGGTGGTCTCACTGTTTACGGGCTGTACGATGAGCACAGTCCGATTGGGTTGCGGATCTTTAGTCGCAACGGTCTACCCGATCAGGCTTGGTTTCGCGAACGGGTATGGGAAGCTTGGGAACTACGCGCTGCGCTGCGCGACAGTGGGCAAACAACTGCCTATCGCTGGATCTATGGCGAGGGTGACGGCCTGCCTGGTATTGTTGTCGATCGTTACGGCGATTATGCAGTGATTCAGACCTACGCCGAGAGTGTGCAACTGTTGACGCCGATCATTGCCAGTGCGTTGCGTGCGGTCGACCCGGCATTGCGCGGAATTGTGCAGCGGCCACGCCTCCGAGAGGGCGACGATACCGAAGCCGAGCCTGTCTTGCTCTGGGGTGAGTGGCCGCCGCGTGATCTAGTTGTGCAAGAGAACGGTCTCTTCTTTCAGGTTGATATGCTGTATGGTCAGAAGACCGGTCTCTTTCTCGATCAACGCGACAACCGCCGTACCGTGGAGGGTCTCGTGGCTGGGGCCAGTGTGCTCAATTGTTTTGCCTACACGGGCGGATTCTCGATCTACGCGCTGCGTGGCGATGCCGCCGAAGTGATTAGTTGCGATGTTGGCCGTGGATTAGCCGCAGCGACAGCAGCCAATATTGCGCTCAATCGGTTGCCGGCCGAACGGCATCGTTTCGAGACCGAGGATTGTTTTGCTCTCCTCGATCGCTATGCTAAAGCTGGGCGAACGTTTGATGTCGTCATTCTCGATCCACCTAGTTTTGCACGTGCGCGAGCCAGTCAGCATGCTGCCCAACGGGCCTACGTGCGGCTCAATGCCTTAGGGTTGCGCTGTGTCTCTCCTGGTGGTCTACTGGTAAGTGCCAGTTGCACAGCCCAAATCGGGCCGGAACAGTTTCGTGCCATTCTCGGTGAGGCGGCAGCGCAGGCTCACCGTCGGGTACAGATCATTCACGAAGCCGGTCATCCACTCGATCATCCCGTGCCCGCGGGCTTCCCCGAAGGACGCTATCTGAAATGTTTGATCGGCCGTGTGCAGCCGTTAGTCTAATCGGCGTCGTGCTATAATGCGCCTATGCACGTACTGCAAATCTCTTGGGAATATCCGCCCCATATCGTTGGCGGTCTTGGCCGGCACGTCGCCGATCTAGTGCCGGCCCTAACTGAACATGGAGTCAAAGTCACGGTGATCACACCGCAGCTACGTGGCGGTGTGCCGTTCGAACAGCACGATCTGTTGGCGGTGTGCCGGATCGCAATTGAGCCGATCGATAGTGATGATTTTCCCAGTCAGGTGTACCACACTGGTCGTCAACTTGAACGTGCCGCCCATGCGCTCTTCCCTGGTGGCCGCCCTGATCTGATTCACGTCCATGATTGGTTAACAGCTGAAGTAGGAATTGCTCTCAAACATTACTGGCGGGTGCCGCTGATTGCAACCATCCATGCTACCGAACGTGGACGCGGTCGTGGTGATATTAATGGTCACCAGGCGCAACGCATCAATGATCTCGAATGGCTATTGACGTATGAAGCCTGGCGGGTAATCGTCTGCTCGCAATTTATGGCACGCCAGATCCGCGACTACTTTACAACTCCCGCAGACAAGATCGATGTGATCTCGAATGGTGTGCACATTCCACCGCAACCATTTGCAAATCCGGCGGAATGGGTTGCTTTTCGACGTCGGTTTGCCGCCGATAATGAGTCGCTGGTCATCTTTGTTGGGCGGCTCGTCTACGAGAAGGGGGTCCATATCTTGCTCGAGGCGTGGCCGCGGGTTATCAACGAAGTACCGGCCCGGCTAGTTATCGCTGGTACTGGTAGTGCTGGTGATGAACTAAAGGGGCGTGCGGCAGCGCTGGGGATCCCGGTCGAATTTCTCGGTTTTGTGAGCGATGAAGATCGTGACCGTTTGTACGCGGTCAGTGATGTTGCCGTTTTCCCATCGCTCTACGAACCGTTCGGTATTGTTGCTCTGGAAGCGTTTGCCGCTGGTTGTCCGGTGATCGTTTCTGACGCTGGTGGGCTTGCCGAGGTGGTACAGCACGAGCTGAACGGTCTGGTAGTTCCGGCGGGCGATGTTGCTGCACTCGCCAATGCGTTATTGGTCAGTCTGCGCTCACCTGCCGATTCACGGCTCCGCGCTGCTCGGGGTGCGGCGTTGGCCCGTGCCTACTACACGTGGAACCGGATTGCCGGTGAAGTGAAAGCAGTGTACGATCGGGTGTGGACAGAGTGGAAAGCTGGCGTCTGGGGCAAAGAGATTATGCGTCGTGCTTGAAGAAGCGGCGATAACGCAGCAGCGTATGCTGACCTCGCTCGACGTAGAGGGTCAGCAGTCCTTGGTGCAGATCAGGTAGGGAGAGAATATGCCCGGAAATACCTTTGGTCATGTCTTTCGGGTCACGACCTGGGGCGAATCACACGGTCCGGCGGTCGGTTGTACAGTTGATGGTTGTCCTGCCGGTTTACCGCTCGATGTGGCCGACATTCAGCATGAACTTGACCGTCGGCGGGTTGGTCAGAGCCGGGTTAGTTCACAGCGGCGCGAGGCCGACGAGGTGCAGATCCTGTCGGGAGTGTTTGAAGGACGCACAACCGGCACGCCGATCACGATGGTCGTTTACAACACCGATGCTAAATCCCACCACTACGAGAATATTAAAGATAGTTACCGGCCTGGTCACGCCGATTATACCTGGGATGTGAAATATGGCTTCCGCGACTGGCGCGGGGGTGGGCGATCTTCGGCGCGTGAGACGATCGGGCGGGTTGCTGCTGGCGCTGTTGCGCGTCGGTTGCTGGCGACGTTTGGGGTACGGATTATCGGCTATACGTTGCAGCTGGCCGATCTGCGTGCTGAAGTGTTTGATGAAGCAGAGATTGAGCGCAATATCATGCGCTGTCCGGATGCTCGGGTCGCGGCGTTGATGGTCGAGCGGGTCGATCAGGCTCGTCGTGAGCTTGATTCTTTGGGGGGGATCGTTGAAGTGCGGGCTCGCGGTGTACCTCCCGGTCTAGGTGAACCAGTGTTCGACAAGTTGCAGGCTGATATTGGCAAGGCAATGTTTTCGATCCCGGCCATCAAGGGAGTGGAGATTGGGGAAGGGTTCGGTGTCGCTATGTTACGCGGCTCCCAGAACAACGATCCCTTTATTCGCCGCGAAGATGGCACGATTGGCACGGCCTCGAACCACCATGGCGGTATTTTAGGTGGCATTTCCACTGGGGAAGAGATTGTCGTGCGTCTCGCCGCCAAACCGCCTGCTAGTATTGCCCGCCCCCAACAGACAGTTGACCGAAATGGTAATCCGGTAACGATCGAGGTGCATGGTCGCCACGATCCGACGGTGTTGCCACGGTTAGTGCCGGTTGCTGAAGCTATGCTGGCGCTGGTGCTGGCCGATCACCTCCTGCGTCAGCGCCTGGCGCGTGTGACGTGGTCGGAGGACGATGATGACTGAACCTGAGCAGACTGAACCGTCAGGTCGTGGGCTGCTAACACTGGGATTGTTCGCCGGGTTGGGGTGGGCGCTGATTATTGGGATGGTGCTTGGCCTCGATCTAGGGCGTGGGCCTAACCTGCTCTCGCCTATACATCTGTTCTTTCACGGGATGGCGCTGGCGACCGGTATTTTGACCTTCTTTCCACTCGAGCAACGGCTCGAACTGCCTGGCCTAACTGTGGAAGGTACCTTGGGGAGCTGGTTGCTGTTGGTCACGTTAGCAATCGTGCCGGCGCCAACCGGCTCACTGCTCGATCCGCCGGATACGCCGGTCTACGGGTTGATGATCTTTGCCGTGTTTCTCTTTGTAGCCGCTCTCGTCCGACCGGTGATTGCCATCTTGAGTCGCCGCTGGCTCGCGTTGAAGGCGTGGGCGCTAGACAACCGGCGGGTGCGACGGGAGGCGTATGAAGTTGGGCTATTTGCAGCGTTGGTGCTAGCACTGGCCGCGTTGCGGGCCCTTGATCCGATCAAACTGTTTGCGTTGGCGGTAATGTTGGTGCTGGTTGAAATTATCTTCCTTTCGCTTATTGGTGTCGAGTCGGCGACGTGAACGTAACGGACACCTCTCGTTGGTATCGATGCTACCGACATGGGTTGATCAGGTCGTCATTCATCAACGTTTCTGGTAACCCTTCACCAGCGAGCCGACGCTGCTTGCAGATACTTCTTAACGCGGAAAGAGAAAGCTATGTTTCGGATTGCTATCATCGGCCTCGGCCTGATCGGCACATCGCTAGGCATGGCATTGCGCAACGCCGATCCTAATGAGTCACCGCTGGGCAAAGTGGAAGTGATGGGGTTTGATCGCGAGCCGCGGGTAACGCGCGCAGCTCGTGGTCGGTTGGCAATCGATCGTGAAGCGCATACACTAGCTGACGCGGTGCGTGAAGCGCAGCTCGTTGTTGTAGCCACGCCGGTACGGGCCATCCAGGATGTATTCCGCGAACTAGCTGCCCTCTTGCCTAGTGGGGCGATTGTCACCGATGTAGCTAGTACCAAAGCACTGGTGTGCCAATGGGCTGCTGAACTACTCCCAAGTACTGTCAGCTTCGTGGGCGGGCATCCGATGGCTGGCCGTGAGCATTCTGGGCCAGAGGCTGCCGATCCTGACCTGTTCCGCGAAGCCATCTATTGTCTGACCGCCACCAGTACCACAGCGCCGCATGCAGTGTCGTGTGTCGAGGCTATGGTACGTGCTGTTGGGGCCAAACCATACTACATCGACCCTGAAGAACATGATGCCTATGTCGCAGGCATCTCGCATCTACCATTGCTGCTTTCAGTGGGACTGGTCAGTACTACTAGTGCTACTCCGGGCTGGAAAGAGATGGCGGCATTGGCAGCTACCGGTTTTCGCGACGTCTCGCGACTAGCCTCGGGTAACCCGCAGATGCAACGCGATATTTTGCTTACCAACCCGCACGGTCTAGCACGCTGGATCGATGACATGATCCGTTTTCTAGTGACAGTGCGTGAGCAGATCACAACTGGCGACGTAGCGGCTATCGAGAGTATGTTGCAACGGGCCAAGGTCACACGCGATGCCTGGCTGGAAAGCAAGCCTCATCTGCGTCCCGGTGAAGCCGATTTTAACGCAATGCCAACCATTGAACGTCCTAGCCTACTGGGATTTCACCTGCCCAGACGCGATAAATGAGCGGAGCCGTCGTATCCGGCCTGTTCCTTCCCAACAAAGAGCAGGTCCGCTTGTTTTGGCGCACGGTACATTGCAAAGCGTTGCGTGCTCTGCTTTACTAGCGGTACCTATCCAGCCATTCCAAAGGCCGCTACACAGCGCATCATTACCGCTGCTATGCCCATCGATTGCTGCCTGTCTCATGGTGTTGCGCAACAGCTTGTCCGTGCCTACTGTTGTTCTACTCTGAGACATCTCAAGCAGGTCAGGTTGCTATCGTTGGGTTACTTGGTCGGGACCGTCTTTCTGCTAAATCTAAAGGAGACAGTTGGCCGCGCGGCTGGCTGGTCCTCATTGTTGGCGCGGCACGCATAGCTGACGCTGCCTACCGCTCCACGACCAGCACGATTGCTTGCTAACCAGTTTGTAAGTCTCAAGACGATCGGTGTTATCAAAGCGCCTAGCTGTGAGCAATCAACTTGACCGTTGGTAACTGGCTGCGAAACTACCGTGAAGATATGGGGGATCCTAATTTGACAACTCGGCTGTGATTTCGTATAATGGCAGGGCGTTGAGCGCCCAGGTGGCGGAATTGGCAGACGCGCTAGGTTGAGGGCCTAGTGAGCTAACCACGCTCGTAAGGGTTCAAGTCCCTTCCTGGGCACCAGACGTGAGGGCGATTAGCTCAGCGGTAGAGCACCTCGCTTACACCGAGGGTGTCGGCGGTTCGAACCCGTCATCGCCCACCATTCGTTAACAATACCTAAAGACGTGCCAAGATAGCTCAGTTGGTAGAGCATCGCACTGAAAATGCGAGGGTCGCCGGTTCGAGTCCGGCTCTTGGCACCACCTAGCACAACACCTACCCTGTTATACAGGGTGGGTGTTATCGTTTTCATACGCGTGAGAGGACGTGCCCGTTGGGCTTGCATAGCAACTGATATGCACCAGCGGTGTCGGAGGGGCAGTAATTATATGGAACGATGCTACTAGATATTGGGTGGTTTTCCAGAACTATCCACAAAATGTGGATAGTGGTTGTTATTCCCTAGTTAAGCGAGTATGAAGAGAGTAGCATATCCCGAGGGTTCACAGGCTACGCTCTATCGTATTCTGTGGGCTTTTGGGCCGTACCGGTAGGCTGTTGCCACGTGCTGTGGGTAATGCATCTACTCGTAGCCAGCGTTGAGGCGTAGTTTTGCAGCGATTAGTGTTTCATCACTGGATAATACCAATGTTCCCAAACGAGCAACTAGAATGGGAGATAAGAGAGCCGCAGGGCCTGCTCTGCGGCTCATCGGCTAGATTGCACAGGCAGTAAGATGAGTGTAGCTCAACTGAGACCCGTTGCGCCATTTCCCTTGCCGTTGCTTCACCTAGTTGGGTAGGTTACGATTTACCCACGTGCCAGTGCTGGGATGATGAAGATATCGGCTACCATGGCAACAATGCTCAGTCCGTGGAGCCAAATCGCTGCCCAGACATTGCGGGTACGCAGTACCAGATAGCCTCCGATGGCGCCAATTGGCAACGCCATTCCAACCATCAGCCAGCGCTCAAACATCGGTACTGGGGCAACGAAGAGATGATTGAGTGCGTAGAGCAACGTCGTGATGGCAACCGTCAGATGCGCATTGCAGCCGGCATCGCGTAGTCCGAGCAACAGAATACCACGCCAGAGTAGCTCTTCGGCCAATACCAGGACTGGAAAGAGGTAGAGTAGTCCCATCCCGACTAGAATGCTCTCCATTGCTGCCATAGGTGCGCCGCCGCTACGATAGTAGAAGAAGGTATTTACCCAGTCGAGCAGCATTAATGCTATACCGATCCCGGCACCCCAGATTGTTGCTGCGCGTAGATTGGTTCGCGTAACACCAATTGAGGTCCAACCACCCGCAGTGCGGCTCAACCAAAATGCTACTCCCAGCCCGCCCAGCACGTAGAGGATGAGTGCCGGCCATTCACTCAATCCGCTCAGCCCACCAATCAACCCCACAATCCAGACTGCTGCTACTAGTCCGAATCCCCAGCGTAAGCGCGGGCTGCAGAACAGAGTTCCTGATGATGATGGGCTCAATGCAGGCGCGCGCATGACTTACCTCCTTGCCCTCGTAGAACACAAATGTAGGTGATGTCCTGGCGTTAACCTTTTGCCATTGTACGCTGCGTCCATCAGGTTGCGTCAAAATATCACGCAACCAAAGTTGTAGTCTGCTTACCACGTTGCGTAAGTGAGCTAGCTATGCTACACTATAGGTTGTCAATGGCCCGGTAGCTCAATGGATAGAGCAACGGTCTTCGGAACCGTTGGTTGGGGGTTCGAGTCCCTCCCGGGTCGCCATTTCGCCCGTCGCATACTGCGGCGGGCGTGTATAGCTTCTGGTCGGACGAAGCCGTAGCAAATGTACATGCTGCCTGCTGTTGCAACCCTCTGTCACTACAAACGGGTCTGGGTGTAGCTGATGCTGATAGCTGTGGTGAGCAAAACCTCGCCTCTCGCTCTAGCGTTGGTCTCACGTTCTGGCCCTGGCGCGATGCCCGTTACCGCCGTGTTTTAGCTAGACGGGCAATCGAGGCCGAGTGACTTCGTTATCAGACAGTAACTTACACAGATCCAGTGTTGACAGACAGGTTGGCAGGTTGCGTTCACCGCCCATCGTTTGCGGCATAGCGACGGCGAGAAGGCTGGCATGCTCTAAGAGTCTTCCCCTTCCCTGCTCCAGCTTTAGCGCCTGAACCGTCGGTACTGTTGATTGAAGGGCAAACGTCTACGCGCAGGAGCGAGATGCGAAAAAGTATAGGGGCAGTACTGGCCGGTTGTGGTCATCACCGCACTGACGGTTCACCACGATGGTGACCGGTTGATGAAGGGAATGGATCGACAGCTTGAACAGGTAGCGATTGGCGATGGTAATTGCGTGTGCCCGCCGGCATCGCTGCATCTGTAATCGCTAGGTTGGGCTAGGGTTCAAGCGGCAACGCTGCCGGTGCATCGGGCAAACAGGTTGGTGAAAGTAGGATTTCTATCGTGATCGATGGTGATCACCTGGAAAGTGGTAGGTGCGCGATGCCGTTCTATCAGCGTCTTGGTCAGGTGCCTCATAAGCGTCATACTCAGTTCCGCAAACCCGATGGCAGGCTCTACCGCGAAGAAGTGATGGGATTGGAAGGATTTCACGGAATTCAATCTATTCTCTACCACCACTTTTTGCCACCACGGGTGTTGCGAGCCGAATTGGTCGGTTCAGCCCGGCCAGAGTATGTCGAGTTTGGCCCTATTCGCCATCGTGCGTTTGCAACGGCCAATGTACCGGTCGGTGGCGATCCGATCGGTGCTCGTATTACCCTGTTCGGCAACCACGATGTGACTATTGGTGTTAGCCGACCTGCCGATAGTATGACCACCTTCTACCGCAACGGCCAGGCGTATGAGGTCTGGTTCGTTCATGAAGGTAGTGGTGATCTACTCTCCCAGTTTGGTCGGTTGCCTTTCTGCGCTGGCGACTATGTGGTGATTCCATTCGGTGTCACCTGGCAAATGCGGATCGATGGTCCGGCACGTTTTCTGGTAATTGAAGCCAACAGTCAGATCGCGCCCCCCAAACGCTACCGCAACCAGTTTGGTCAGTTGCTTGAGCACTCTCCCTACTGTGAGCGTGATATTCGTACTCCGGTCGAATTGCTCACCTTTACCGATACTGGTGAATTCGAAGTACTGGTGAAAGTGCGGGACCAGATCACGCGCCACGTGCTCGATCATCATCCGTTCGATGTGGTTGGTTGGGATGGCTACCTCTACCCGTGGGCATTCTCGATCCACGACTTTGAACCAATTACGGGCCGGATTCATCAGCCACCGCCTGTACATCAGACCTTCGAGGGTCAGAACTTTGTGATCTGTTCATTCGTCCCCCGGCTCTTCGATTACCATCCTGAAGCAATCCCGGCCCCATACAATCACTCAAACGTCAATTCTGACGAGGTCATCTATTACTGCGATGGCAATTTCATGTCGCGGCGCGGGATCGAACGGTGTGACATAACTCTCCACCCTGCCGGTCTCCCTCACGGACCTCAGCCGGGCAGCACTGAAGCTAGTATTGGCGTGAAAGCAACGCACGAGTTGGCAGTGATGATTGATACCTTCCATCCGCTGCACCTGACAACTGCTGCGTTAGAGTTAGAGAAGACCGGCTATATGGACTCGTGGAGTGTTGGTAGTCCGGAGGGCTAAGGAATTGCTGCTAGACTCGCTGTGCCTAGCGAGTCTAGCAGTTGGCTACATTCTGAAGCGATATTGCATCACCTATGCCACTGACAAGCTTTATTCCGATCGCATCTGATAGTGACTTTCCGCTGGAAAATCTACCTTACGGGGTCTTTCGTCCGCGCAGTGGTGGCCCAGCACGTATCGGGGTTGCCGTTGGTGACTACGTGCTCGACCTGGCTGCGATTGATGAGGCCGGTTTACTGTCGTCAACGCCAGCTGGCGGCCGTGGGTTGTTTGCACGCGATACACTCAATACCTTCATGGTCGCTGGTCCAGCTGCGTGGCAGGCTGTGCGTGAGACTCTACAACAGCTGTTGAGCGTGCAAGAGCCGACGCTGCGTGACAATCAGTCGCTGCGTGACGCTGCGTTTTTCCCGCAGCGTGACGTTGATCTGCTTTTACCGGTTCAGATTGGCGATTTTACCGATTTCTACTCGTCGCTTTACCATGCGACCAACACTGGCAAAATGTTGCGTCCTGATAGTCCACCGCTCTTTCCCAACTGGCGCCACATGCCGGTTGCGTATCATGGTCGAGCTAGTACGGTCGTGGTGAGTGGTACACCGATCCATCGACCCTATGGCCAGATCAAACCTTCCAGCAGTCCTGAACCATTCTTCGCGCCGAGTCGCGCGCTCGATTTTGAAGTCGAGCTAGGGGTGTTCATCGGTATTGGTAACGAATTTGGCGTGCCAGTGCCGATAGCTCAATCTGAAGAGCATATCTTTGGCTGTGTTATTGTCAATGATTGGAGCGCGCGTGATATTCAGGGATGGGAATATCAGCCTCTCGGCCCATTCTTGTCGAAGAATTTTGCCACGACGATCAGTCCATGGGTCGTGCCTTTTGCTGCGCTCGCCCCCTTCCGCTGCTTTGGCGAGCCGCAAGACCCGCTACCGCTGCCTTACTTGCAACCGCTTGGCCCGAGTCACTTCGACATCACGCTTGAGGTATGGCTCAACGATACGCGCATTTGTCAGACCAATGCGCGCTATCTGTACTGGAGCTTTGCCCAGCAGATTGCCCATCATACGGTTAATGGCTGTCGATTGCGTCCCGGTGATCTGATTGCTTCCGGCACGATCAGTGGGCCGACCAAAGAGTCGCGGGGGTGCTTATTTGAGCTCACCTGGCGTGGTACGGAACCGCTGCAATTGGCTGATGGCTCGGTGCGTCGCTGGCTAGAAAATGGTGACACAGTGACGATGCGGGCTTGGGCACAAGGTGATGGTTATCGGATCGGTTTTGGCGAAGCGCGGGGTACGATTGTTACCCGCTGAGAACAGCTGAGGTTGGCCCGCGACGTCCGCATCGAGGTTTGCCGGCCGCGCTCTCGTGAATGGTGGTGCCTTAGAGCACACAGTCGTGCTTTGGTCAGCTTGAGTAGCCGGCAGTACAGCACCTCTGCCACCATCGCATCACTTCGCATATGCGGGGAGTGCTGCTGGATTCTCCTTCTCTGTTAGAAAAGGGCTGCGGGAAAGCGGGAAGATAGGCGGGTGCGAGACCTAATCAAGCTTCCTAGCATTGCCCAACGATCGCCAGCCCATAATGCCAACCGGTCTTTCATCTAGTGTCGTTCTCCACAGCCGGGTTGTAGCAGAAAGGCCCAGGGGGGAACGTCAGTCTTGCGCCTCCGTTGCCATCGTTCAGTACGCGATGAATGGTATAAACACCGTACTAGTTGGCGCACGGACGACAATGGGCTCAGTGATCATACCAGTCGCGTCACGAACTCGCATAAACAATAGCTGGTCTTCCGTTTCGTCCCAGCGCCAGCGTACCTCTGGGAGCAGCGGTAGCCATACTGCATCGGTAAACTCTGGCCTTGTACTGAATTGCATCTCGAGGGGGAGATTCTGGTCGGATGCCGTCATACGGATACTGACAGCAGCATCTTCGAGCCAGGTTGTCGCTAATTCAAGGCGTGGCGGTAGGTTGAGATGGACAGTTTGTGAGACAACCGTAGTGTTGCCAGCTCGGTCTAGGTAGTGCACTTCCACCACGTGGTCGCCTTCAAGCGACGGCAGGTGCCAGCGGTAGCTATCGTAATAGGGCAATGGCTCGCTTAGCTGACCATTGATACCGAGAATAACTGCGCTGATGCTACCGTTATCATCGATGGCGTTAGTATCAATTCGAATAGCCGTTCCGGTAAGCGTGACTGGTTCAGGTGCCAAGGGTGGCATCGTTGCTAAGGCCTCGATCTCATCTGTTGAGAGCACCCGATCAAACACAGCTAGTTCATCGAAGCGCACTCCGGCTGTTGAGCCGCCGCTGCTAAAACGCCCCAGGTGCATAAGCCCACCAATAACCGACGGCAGAACCGTATTGCTACGTTCGGCGACAAGCTTGCCATCGATGTATAACGCTTTCCTGCTGCTGGTTGTGTCCCAAGTGATTGCAAAATGATGCCAGCCTGCTGCTAGTGTGTCCGGCGTGCTAAGCATATCTTCGCCGCTAGTCGCATCGCCGACTGTCCAGAATGTCCATTGGGCGCTGTTGTTGGGTCTAAGTCGATCGCGACGGAGGGCCAGCGTTCCAGTATAGATTGGTGCTCCCGCCGGTTCGGCGCTAGTGGCAAACAGGTAGTGGCGATCAAGGCTGTTAGCTAGCCAGATCGCTGGTATCTCGACCCACAAGCTGAGCGTGCCTTGTTCGACGTTGAGATTGCCCGTGGTTGGGAAGGCTATCTCGGCGCTATCGCTAATCAGAGCTTGCCCAAACCGTCCTGGTACAAAGCGCAACGTGCCGCGAATCTGAGGCAGGCCCTGGCCGACCGTTTGTAGTGGGTGACCATCGAATGTGACTGCCAGCAATAGCTCTGCTGGCGGTGCAACCCGCAGCGTTCCGATCGGTGGTGTTGTGTCGAGTGGTAGTGATGGATAATCAGGAGGCGTAAAGTCGTATGTCCCTATCAAATCAGGGTGCCATAACCACGTACTAGCTGCGCAGCCAGCGTAGCTCAGGCATGGATCGGGCCCAGGGCCATACCAGCCATACGGATCGACTTGCCGGCGAATGCCGCCTTCCCAGCGCCGCACCTCAAAATGCAGGTGTGGCGTACCGCTGACACCGCTGGCACCACTCACACCGATCGGTTGCCCAGCCACCACGCGCACGCCATTGCCATTTCTAAAGATTGAATCGAGGACGCTAAGGTGCCAGTATACGGTCTCATATCCATTCGGATGGACAATCACGACACCCAATCCACGTGCCTCGTTGAAAGCATAGGCTATACCATCAGCCGCAGCTAGGATAGGAGTTGCAAATGGTGCATCTGGGAAGACATAATCGTGACCATCGTGGCCGTTGTATTGAACAGTGCGGCGGCCCAAATAATCAACCATCTCACTATTGCCGTCGCCGCCGAGATCGACCATTGGGTACATGTGATCGAAGTAGGCGAGGTGAATGACCCGCGTCCCTAGTGGCCAGGGTGCTCGCAGCCAGCCTGTGGTGCTAGCAGGTGTGGTTGCTGGTGGCGCGAGCTGACCATCGAAGTACGTACGGAGCGCGGCATGGGTGGCTTTGACAGCGGCTAACCAGGCAGTCGAATCACGTCCTTGGGCTAGAAAGCGCTTGATCGCAAGCCATTCTGCCGGTTCATCAAGTGAAAGGGTGAGGGTTAATCCATCACTGAGTCGAATCACTGGCGGTTGTTGATAAGGCCCCAAGCCGGCGCGCAATTCACGATGAACCCATGCGATCTGCTCGCTGAAACCAGCTGGGCCATGGTGCCCAAAGGGGAAAGTAAGCGCTTCTGGTGGTGGAGAAGGATTACTCAGCAAACTTGCGGTCGCTTCAAGCAGGGCAAGGCTAAGAAAAGGGCTGACACCGAAATAACTGCTCTGCTCTTCGATAATATCAGCTGCGCTGCGTCCGGCGATAGTCAGATCTTTCAATGGTCCAGGTTGGCTGGCTAGAAATTCCGCTACGCTCCAGCGACCCGCAGGTTGTGCAGCTAACGGTGTAGCAGCGAAGATGAGGCACAGCGTGATCCACCAGCGGGTAAGTCGTTGCATGATGACGATCCCGTCAGACGCGTCAGCAGCCCGAATGCTGCTCTTGATAATAATAACGTATCCGACGCCAGTTAGTTGCGTAGGCGGAACGTTAAGCTATTTGCAGATGCAGCGTTCGTGTAGTGTATGACCTACTACGCTGCCGTGCACTCGCCAAACGGCCTGCCTACCCAATCTGGCTCCCGCTTGGTAGGAGAGGGGATTAGTGATTGGCGTGTTTCCCAGTGCCATTTCGCTCCTCCCTAGGGTCTTACAACCTCAGTAGTCCTTCCCTCGTGCAAGGCTATACCCGTAGTCGCGGAACTCTCAGGGAGCCGATCCGCGCTGCAACTGTTCTTCTGGGCAAGCAATAGGAATATGTTGAGGGACGCACGCTGAGCGTCCCTCCAAGAAAGTCACGGTAATGGAGCTGTGGTTCAGACCGAGGCCGTTGTTGTTACTGGCTGCGGGTGACTCGCCTCGTAGGCAGCAATGGCTTCTTCCTGGTTAAGCAAGAAGCCGAGCTGATCAACCCCATGCAGCAGGCAATATTTGCTGAATTCATCGATAGGAAAGCTGATCTGACGATTATCAGGCAAGGTGACTGTCTGGGCGGCCAGATCAATTGTTAGGTGCAGCTGCGGATTACTGGCGTACAGTGCTACTAGTTCATCGTAAATTGCCTGCTCAATCGTGACTGGCAATAAACCGATCTTCAGGGCATTACTGCGAAAGATGTCGGCGAACGATGGTGCAATCACGGCCCGAAAACCGTAGTCTTGCAAAGCCCACGGGGCGTGTTCACGCGAACTGCCGCAACCGAAGTTGCGTCCGCTAATGAGGATCGTTGCGCCAGCTGCTTCTGGCCGATTAAGCGGGAAATCGAGATTGGGCATACCGTTCGGCAAGTAACGCCACGCTTCAAAAAGACCGGCCGCAAGACCGCTTTTGTCAGTCACTTTCAAAAAGCGGGCTGGAATAATCTGATCGGTGTCGATATTCTCAATTGGTAACACCACTGCTTTACCGGTAATGATTGAAATCGGTTCCATTGCGTTGTCCTTCCTCGATTGAGCAATTGCAGCTCAATTCAGCAATGCGCGCGGATCAGTGATGACGCCAGTTACCGCTGCAGCGGCAGCGGTGAGCGGACTGGCCAGCATGGTGCGCGCACCTGGCCCCTGACGACCCTCAAAGTTGCGGTTTGAGGTGCTAACCGCGTATTTACCTGGTGGCACCTTGTCATCGTTCATTCCCAGACAGGCGCTACACCCAGCTTCGCGCCATTCAGCACCAGCCTCTTTGAAGATCCGATCCAGCCCCTCAGCCTCAGCAGCCCGTTTAACTTGCTGCGATCCAGGTACGACCATCACTCGTACCCCTGGCGCAACCTTGCGCCCGCGGAATAACTGAGCGGCCTGGCGTAGGTCAGATAGACGCGAATTCGTGCAGGAACCAATAAAGACGACATCAACCGGATGGCCAAGCAGTGGCTTGCCCGGCTCAAGACCCATGTACGCCAACGCTTTGTCGAGTGCGGCACGGCTGCGTGCATCAGGCATGTCTTCTGGTCGTGGCACCGGTGCATCGATCGGAATGCCCATGCCAGGGTTCGTGCCATAGGTGATCATCGGTTTCAGTTCGTCCGCCGAGAGGGTGAGTTCATGATCGAAGGTAGCGCCTTCGTCAGTAGGCAGAGTACGCCAGCGCGCTACTGCTGCTTCAAAGTCAGCCCCCTTGGGAGCAAATGGCCGGCCAGCGATATACTCAAATGTCGTGTCATCGGGTGCAATCATTCCTGCCCGCGCGCCGCCTTCAATGCTCATATTGCAGATCGTCATCCGCTCTTCCATCGAAAGGGCGCGGATCGCTTCACCCATGTACTCGAACACATAGCCAGTACCGCCGCTAACACCATACTTGGCGATCAGCGCCAGAATAATATCTTTCGCAGTAACCCCGGGGCCGAGGCGACCATCGATCCGTACAGCGCATGTCTTAGGTTTGCGCTGTAATAGGCATTGAGTCGCCAGCACGTGCCCGACCTCTGAGGTGCCGATACCAAAAGCAAGAGCGCCAAACGCGCCATGCGTGCTAGTATGGCTATCACCACAGACGATCGTCATTCCTGGTTGAGTCAATCCCTGCTCTGGCCCGATTACGTGGACAATACCCTGGTTCTCGTGGCCGAGTTCAAACAACGGAATGCCAAACTCGGCGCAGTTTTTGCGCAGTTGCTCGAGTTGGCTGATAGCCATTGGATCGATGACCGGAATGATCCCCAAGTGGTTACGCGGCGTGGTTGGCGTGCTATGGTCCATTGTGCCCAACGTCTTGTCGGGTCGACGCACACGTAGCTTGCGCTGGCGCAGCTCGGTAAACGCCTGCGGCGAGGTGACCTCGTGGATCAGGTGCAGGTCGATGTAGAGCACTGCCGGTGTTTCCGGCGTTTCTGGCCGCACCAGATGCGCATCCCAAACCTTTTCAAACAGTGTTCGCGGTTTGCTCATTTCTCCTCTCCTTGCCGCCCATCGCGGTGGTTGCCGTTGTTTCCTTGCCAGCGCGGATAGCTTCCGAAAATCTTCAACATCCCCGTGTGTTGGCGGATCCGTTCCAGGGCACGGGCAACGTGCGGTTCGCGGCGGTGTCCATTAATATCGACCAAAAAGATATATTTCCCCAAGATCTCGCGGGTTGGGCGTGACTCCAATTTGGTCATGTTAATATTTTCAACCGCCAGCTCCTGCAAGGCACTAACCAAACTGCCGGGTCGATCTTCGCGGGTGAATCCGAAGCAGAAGCTGGTTTTATCGTCACCAGTCGGTGGCGCATCTTCGCGAGCCAGTACAATGAACCGGGTGACGTTGTGCGGACTGTCGGCAATGTCGCGCGCCAGGATAGCAGCGCCTACTAGCTCGGCGGCGCGCAGGGTGCCAATAGCGGCGGCAGGCCGTTCGTCAGCCAGCGCTTCAGCAGGTGCTGCTGAATTACTCAGCGATGCGATTGTAGCTACCCCGGGTAAGCAACGCTCAACAAATCGCCGACATTGAGCTAGTGATTGCGGATGGGCGTACAGAACTTTGATATCACTTAGTTGCAGGCCTGGTCGGGCCAGCAGGTATTGCCGGATCGGGACCACAATTTCACCCGCAATCTGTAAGTTGGTCTCGTGAATGAGCAGATCGAGGGTATAGCTGACACTACCCTCCAGCAAATTTTCAATCGGCAACACGCCGACTGTTGCTGCTTCGGTCTCGATCGCAGTTACAACCGCCGGAATACTGGCCAATGGCAACAGCCGCGCTTCGCGTGTAGTGGCGTAAGCGAGCGCAGCTTCTTCGCTGAAAGTACCCGGCGGCCCAAGGTAGGCAATCGTTTGCATATGTGTATGGTAATCCGGAACCGGCGACTGGTGGGCGGAGGCGATGTTACGATCGCCCCCACCAGCAATTCTAACCGAGAGTGCTGCCGCCAAAGATGTCTACTGGCAGCGTGTTAACTTCACCAGTGTACCCAGCCGAAAAGGCCATAGCTTCGGCCTTGATCCGCTCTTGGCGAGCGGCCAGCATCTTATTCAGGGCAGCCATGTAAGCCTGCGCTGCCGCGACAATGGTGTCGGTATGGACACCGTAGCCGCTGAAAATCTGCTGTGCCTGCCGACGCCCAGTTAAGCTGGTTGCAGTGCTGCTGCTCTCGTTCAGACGAGTGGCCGCGCCTTGCTCGCGGATTCGTACTGTCACCTCCGCGACTGCATCTAGGCCTTCGGTGATAGCATTGATCGAGAACTCGATTAACTCATTCGGACGCTTGATGATCCGGTTGATCGCCTGGTAGACTGCGTCAACCGGGCCGGTGCCTTGCGCACTGTCTATCTTAGCCTGTCCGTCAGGGCCGATCAGTCGCACAGTGGCGGTTGGAATCATGCCAACGCCAGAAGTGTATTGCACGTGATCGAGTTTGTACAACTCTGGCGTGTGCTGCATCTCACCAGCGATTAGCGCCTCGATATCGCGGTCATCGACCTTCTTCTTGCGGTCGCACAGATCTTTGAAGCGGGCAAACACATGCTGAAACTCATCTTCATTCAGCTTATAGCCCTTCTCTTCAAGATACTTGCGGAAGGCGTGGCGGCCCGAGTGCTTGCCTAACACCAGGGTATTGCTATCGAGACCAACCGTCTCGGCACTCATGATCTCGTAGGTTTGGCGGTACTTCAACACCCCATCCTGGTGAATGCCCGATTCATGTGCAAAAGCGTTTGCACCCACGATAGCCTTGTTCGGCGGTACCGGCACACCGATAAAGCTACTCACCAATCGTGATGTCCGCGCAATTTCACGTGTCTGGATCCGGGTGCGTAATCCGTAATATTGCTGGCGCGTATGCAGCGCCATCACCACCTCTTCGAGCGACGCGTTTCCAGCCCGTTCGCCGATACCGTTAATCGTACACTCCACCTGCCGCGCTCCAGCGCGCACGCCAGCTAGCGAGTTGGCAACTGCCATGCCCAAATCGTCGTGGCAGTGGGTCGAGAGGATGCAACGATCGATGCCTGGTACATTTTCGCGCAGATCGCGAATCATCGCACCGTATTCATCAGGCGTCAGATAACCGACCGTGTCGGGAATATTGAGTGTCGTCGCACCAGCTGCCACTGCCACCGCCACTGCTTCGCGCAAGAAGAGCGGATCGGTACGTCCGGCATCCATCGGCGAAAACTCGACATCTTCGCAGAGCGAGCGGGCATAACTCACCATCTCGTGGATCAGTTCTAACGCCTCGGCGCGCGTCTTGCGGAACTGATACTCGAGGTGGATGTCAGAAGTCGACATAAAAGTATGGATGCGCTTTTTCGCAGCGGGCTGGATCGCACTCCAAGCCTTATCGATGTCATCGCGATTTGCGCGGGCCAGCGCAGCAATAATTGGGCCATCGGGAGTGCCAATTTCGCGGGCGATTTCGTGCACCGCAGCCCAGTCGCCGGGCGAAGCGGCGGGGAAACCGGCTTCGATAATATCTACATTTAGACGAGCGAGCTGGCGAGCAACCTCCAGCTTCTCTTCCAGCGTCATTGTGCAGCCGGGCGCCTGCTCGCCATCGCGCAGAGTTGTGTCGAAAATACGGACGTATTCTACGCTCGGTTCGGTGGTATTGGTCATTGCTTCCTCCTGTCCTGCTATTGTAGGAGGGCGAGCGCAGGTCAGTTATCGCCTGCTCTCTACCCATCGTTTTCTTACGCTCCACCCTCGCCTGGTTTGACTTCACGTGGGTTGACAAAGGGCATCATCCGGCGCAGTTCGCGACCAATCTGCTCAATCGGATGGTTAATATCGGCCTGCCGGTAGGCGTTGAAGCGCGGTCGGCCATTGTGGTTCTCTTCAATCCAGTCTTCGGCGAAGGCACCACTCTGAATATCAGCCAGAATCTGACGCATCGCGGCCCGGGTCTGGTCGGTAATAATCTTGGGCCCAGCGGTATAGTCGCCCCATTCTGCGGTATCGCTTACTGAATAGCGCATGTAGTTCAGGCCACCCTGGTAGAAGAGGTCAACAATCAGCTTCAACTCGTGCATGCATTCGAAGTAGGCTACTTCGGGTTGATAGCCCGCCTCAACCAGCGTCTCGAAAGCAGCCTTGACCAGTGCACTTACGCCACCACAGAGCACAACCTGCTCGCCAAACAGGTCGGTCTCCGTCTCTTCGGCGAAGGTAGTGCGCAATACACCAGCCCGGGTGCAGCCTAGCCCCTTGGCATAGGCCAGAGCGTCCTCAAAGGCACCACCGGTAGCATCTTGTTCAACTGCAATCAGGGCTGGAACACCACCACCCTGTACAAACACTTCGCGTACCCGATGGCCGGGTGCTTTTGGGGCAACCATACTGACATCGATCCCTTTGGGTGGCACGATCTGGCCAAAGCGAATGTTGAACCCATGCGCAAACATCAGCGTCTTACCCGGTTCCATCGCTGGTGCGATATGCTCGCGATAGAGATCGGCCTGCCCGATGTCAGGAGTCAGGATCATGACAATTTGAGCCTCTCGCGCCGCCTCAGCGACTGTCATTACCTTTAGTCCAGCCGCTTCGACCTTCGCCCAGCTCTTCGAGCCAGGGTAGAGACCCACCCGTACATCGAGGCCGCTGTCAGCCAGGTTGCGTGCATGGGCATGACCCTGACTGCCAAAACCGATGATAGCGATTGGTTTGTTTTTCAAGCGGTTGAGATCGGCCTGGTTGTCGTAATACAGCTCTGCCATGTTGTTTCATTCCTCACACATATGCGGCGTTTATCTGCCGCGCGGTAGCTAACAACTACTGAGACGCCCACTATGGGCGTCTCAGAGATTACGATATTAGTTTAGGGCCGGTACTGCTGCACCATTGGTTGTCGGTTCGACATACTCGCTGGCATTGTGACCGCGTGCGCCACGTACCATGGCAATCCGGCCAGTCCGCATCATTTCCTTGATGCCGTAGGGCCGGACGACCTCGATAAAATTCTCGACTTTAGCCGGGGTGCCGGTCATTTCGATAATCATCGTATTCGAACCAACATCAACGATCCGCGCGCCGAACACGCTGCACATTGAAATAATCTCGTGGCGTACCGCTGGCGGTGCATGTAACTTGAGCATCGTCATCTCGCGCTCGACGGTCGGATCATCGGTAACATCGCTAACTTTGAGCACCTCGATCAACCGGTAGAGCTGCTTGACGACCTGTTCGACATCTTCCGACTCTACCACAATAGTGATGCGGCTGACACCAGGGGTTTCACTGTGGCCGACGGCCAGACTCTCGATATTATAGCCGCGGCGACGGATCAGCCCAATGACACGGCTCAACACGCCAGGCCGATCTTGTAACAGGGCGACGATCGTATGCTTTTTCATGGGTGTGTTACTCCTTAGGTGATAATCAATGCGCCCTACGCCTGCGTCTCCGAGAGGATCATCTCGCCAATTGACTTGTTTTGGGGCACCATTGGGAAAACATTGACCTCACGTTCGACCCGGAAGTCAATCAGCACTGGGCCGTCGGTGGCGTATGCCTCATCGATTGCATCCTGCACGTCTTCACTGCGTTCAACTGTCAAGCCTTTCCAGCCGTAGGCTTCGGCCAGTTTGGCGAAGTTGGGGCCTGAGAGTGGGGTACCGCTGTAGCGTTTGTTCTCAAACAATTCTTGCCACTGCCGCACCATTCCCAAGTAGCCATTGTTGATCACTGCCACCTTGATGTTCTTCAGCCCCTCTTGCACGATCGTTGCCATTTCTTGATTGGTCATCTGGAAGCCACCATCACCGACGATCGCCCAGACGGTTTCATTTGGACAAGCAATCGCGACCCCAAGTGCAGCCGGCACTGCAAAGCCCATCGTACCTGCACCGCCCGAGGTGATGTGGGTGCGTGGCCCATGGTTCCAGTCGATCAACTGCGCGGCCCACATCTGATGCTGGCCGACATCTGTGACCACGCGGTAATTGCCGCGCGCATTGAGTGTGCGGCTAAGCGCCTCGTAAACATCGTGCGGTGGCAGCGCCATATTTGCCATTGCCGCTCGATTCTTATATTGCTGCTTGCCTTGGTGCTTGTCTTGCATTTCGCGAATGTGTTCCATCCAGTCCGAGGCGTGGGTGTGCAGTTCTGCCAGCTCGCTCGGCGGCGGCAAGTCTTCGAGCAGGGCCTGCAGCACCAGACGGGCATCACCGACGATTGGCACATCGACCCGCACATTCTTGCCAATCTCTGACGGATCAATGTCGACATGGATGATGCGGGCATGGGGGGCGAAGGTGCTGGCTTTGCCCGTTACTCGGTCATCGAAGCGGCCACCGATATTGAACAGAACATCACACTCCTGGATAGCACGGTTGACGTGCACCCAGCCGTGCATACCAGGCATGCCGATGCAGAGCGGGTGATTTTCGGGAATCGCGCCAATGCCGTGTAAGGTGGTAATCACGGGAATACGCAGCCGCTCGGCGAACTCTTGCAGTTCGCGATGCGCGCCGGCCATAATAATGCCATGGCCGGCGAGGATCAGCGGTTTTTTCGCGTTGATCAGCAACTTGATCGCTTCCCGGATCTGGCGCCGGTTACCCTGGTAGGTTGGCTTGTAGCCGGGCAGATTGAGCTTGATATCCCAGTTTGGCACCGTCGTCTTTTGCATTGCATCCTTGGTAATGTCGATCAACACTGGACCAGGGCGACCAGTGGTAGCGATATAGATCGCTTCCTTGAAGACGTAGGCCAGTTCGTCGACATTCTTCACCAGATAGTTGTGCTTGGTGATCGGCATCGTAATGCCGGTGATGTCGGTTTCTTGGAAGGCATCTTTACCGAGAACATGGCTGCCGACCTGGCCAGTAATTGCCAGCAGCGGCGTGCTATCCATCATCGCGTCGGCAATTGGGGTGACGAGATTGGTTGCTCCGGGACCGCTCGTGCCGATGCAGACGCCGATCTTGCCAGTAGCGCGAGCGTACCCTTCGGCGGCATGACCAGCTCCCTGCTCGTGACGGCAGAGTACGTGGCGCAGCCGATCGCGGTAATCCCACATTGCGTAGTAGAACGGCATAATTGCGCCGCCGGGAATCCCGAACATCACTTCGACCCCTTCGCGAATCAGGGCCTCACACATAATCTGGGCGCCGGTGAGTGGTTTGGTCATCGAACTACTCCTGTTGTGGTGAGTCTGATAAAGAATTTGATGCGCAAGTCGTACCCAACGGTCGCGCGCTCCTATGCGCTGCCAGTTGGCGACGACCGATCCAACAACCGACGAGCCACAGCAGTGGGGCATTTCGCCGCTGCTCACCACGATGTGAGCGACCAGGCGCGGGGCAATGCCCTGGCATGGCGGCGGTGAACTGGACGCATGTTAGTGGCGCCGATAGATGCGATTGGCGCCAGCGCGAATTGCGGCTGTAACATCAGCTGTTGCCAGTGTTTGATGATCATGTCGATGAGCCGCATCGCGATGCCTCGTGGTGTACTAAAAAACCTCCCGCGCAGCGGGAGGTTCAGTCTTACTTCCTGAGCCGGGGCTTTGTAACCTTCCCCTCCCTAAGCGCGTTTGCTCCACCTGCCGATAAGGCTAAGGAGGAGTACGAGTACAAGGAGGATAAGGCTTACAAAGTTAATGGCCATACGTTTGTACATTCTGCCTACATGACGATCCGCGAAGAGGATACCACACCGTGAACTTTTTGTCAATAACCTGACGGCCAAGATGTATCCGCTTCTCTTGGCCGCCAGTTACGTTCACGCTGCAACCAGGTGGCGATCGCAAAGGTTGCCAGGTTACGATGATGACAGCAGGATAATGACCATGGTTTTGTTATTCTGCGTCGATATGTTCACATTGGCAACGCGACCATCTTTACTGAACGTAAGTTGATAGGTATCACCATACTGTGTCGTTTCATCTGCCCGCCAGCCCTGATTGACCATCTCAGTGCGGTAGAAGGAAACTATGTCTGCTGCGGAGGTCGTTGTCTCAAAGCTGATCAGCTCACCCATTCGCACTTGATTGCTGATATTGGGGGGCAGCGGAATGTCAGCGCTTGCAGCCTGTTGTTGCGCACACTCGTTAGGCAGGGTAATAGTGGTATTGGCTGCCAGCCGGGTAACGTTATATTCCCAGCGAAGATTACCCACTGAGCCTGGAATTAACACGCCACCTTCGTCTAGGGCAGTGTCGGTGAGCGTGCCGTTCAATTCACCGATGTGACGCACTACCACGGTGGGATTTGTAGCTATCCATAGCTCGCCCCGCGCCTGACCCCGGTAGCCGAGTTCTTGTTCTTCGAGGTTGAAGCTGTAACGGTCAGTGGTAAAGCCATTGATCCGCACCTCGCGCTCAATGAGCTTGGCATTGCTGAGATTGCCGATCAGACTGTCAGGAGTCAGCAGGCTACCAGCGAAGATATCGCTCCCCAGCGTGCTGAGACATTGCCGATCTTGACGACTCTCAACATACTGGTACATCTGGCCGCCGAGTTGGAGATAGATGATCTTCGTCAGGCTCGTGTCGGGCGATTCGGACGCGATGGTCAGACTGCGATCGCCGTTTTGCAGTCGGGTTTCCAGAAATGTGATATTGATCGGTTCATCAGTCTGGCCTTCGGTCTTGATCACGCCGTTGAGTTTCATTTCAATCTGCACATTACCTAGTGTCATCAAGCCGGCTTCGGCACTGGTAACTGGCAGACGCTCAGCTGCACTGCTTGTCGGGGTAGGTACCACGGTGGTTGCTGCAGTGGTAGCAACTGTGGTAGCAACGGTTTCAGTAGCGGCCGGACGTGGTGTACGGGTCGGGCGAACTTCAGTGGCAGGTGTGGGTGATGGGTTGCTAGCTGGAGTGCTGCCGCATGCAGCGAGGAGAAAGGTGAGCGTAACGTAGAGTAAGAACAAAATGGCTCGGCGCCTGTTTGTGTTCATGTGGATACCTCCCTTGCAGTCACCAGCGCCACATTATGCGTGTATTCTAACATTCGCGGATGATAGGGAGGAGAATCGCCGAATGACAATTTTGTTATGCTGGGCCGAGATTAGTCTCGAAACACGCTCTCAGTGTGCTGCATGCTGCTGTGCCCACTGCACCGCTGCCAAGAGTCGTTGTGCTGTATCATCCCAGCGCGGCAGGGAGGCTGCACGTTGCTGGGCAGCGGCGCCGAGCCGGGCACGTAGCGCACTGTCAGTAGTGATGGTGCGTAGAGCAGCAGTTAGGGCCTGTTCATCGTCGGGTGGCACAAGTAATCCGCCTGCGCCAACCAGTGCTGGTACCGGACCAACCGCACCGGCAATCACCGGTAGGCCACAGGCCAGTGCCTCGGCAAAGACTAGTCCGTACCCCTCGAAGCGTGAGGGCAAAGCAAATACGCTGGCGCGGGCGTATTGTTCAGCCAGCTGATCGTCGCTCAACGGGCCACGCACGATCACATTCGGTGAGCTGTCGCGTATAACCTGCCAAATTTCAGCAGCGTAATTCGGATCGACTGAAGTTTCGCCGATGAGCTCTAGTCGCCAACCAGGCACTGCGGCTGCATTCCAGGACCGTACCAGTCGGGCCAGATTCTTGCGTGGGATCCATTGCCCCACAGCAATCACCAGTGGTTCACGGCACACGTTGGTAGGTAACTGGGCTAGTAGTCGGTCACATCCACCAGAAACAACGTGGATACGCGCTGGATCGGCACCCCGTGCGCAGAGCGTTGTGGCACCGTCGTCACTGACCGTTACCAACGCGTCGGCGTGCAAGAGTGCCTGTTCCCAGTTCCGTTCGCGTGGATCGTTAGCGCCAGCAACGGCGGGTAGTTCGTGGATGAGCGCGATGACAGGCCGGCACCTGCGCCAATGATCGATCCACGATGCTACTGCAGCGCGTGCCAGTGCATCGATCAACAGGACGTCGTAGAGCGCTATATCAAGCCTCGTACCAACCGTTGGTGCCGCAGCTAGTTGCCCGCTGACATCTGCCGGCCCGAGGACAATTTCATCCACTCGATGACCTTGCGCCCGCCAGCGTCGAAACACTTCCCGATGGTAGAGGTAACCGCCGGTGAGCCGGGTGGGATCGCCAACGGTGAGGAAAGCGATCTGAAGCATCGGTTCGTTATCCTGTGCGCGATTGGATCGCGTGCTGTTAGCGTGAGTGTCGGAGAGTACCGCCAGCAAAGCACTGGGTTTCAGTCGTTGTCGATCCGTCCGCTATAAGCTGCATATGCCTGTGGATTTTCCCAGATGCGCACGGTTAACGTCATCAGACTTGATCCGCGTAACGCTGCTGCGATCCGTTCCCAACAGTAGCGGGCAACGTTCTCGGCAGTGGTATTGATGTCGCGTAGACCGTCAACTGTGCCCAAATCGCGGTAATGCAGGTCGGCGACAATCGCGTTTACCGCAGTATGTAGATCGGTAATGTCGAACAATGTGCCGTCGGCGCGTAAGCGATCGCCAGTGACGATGGCCTCGAGTCGGTAGGTGTGGCCGTGCATACGTGTAGCCGGACCAAAGTTTCCTTCGAGACGGTGTGCGGCTTCAAACTGGGCTTGCACCCCGATTTCATACATATTTGTACCCCTTTGTTTCAGTCTGATGGCGTTATTCTGCTAAACAGCCCGTTAACACGACTCCGTTCTTCAGTAAACAAACATCATCTGCACGAGTCCTGGCGTTGCTGAATCAAGTAAGGCATATGCCTCTACCGCTTGCCCGAGCGTAAAACGGTGACTAACCAGTTCAGCCAACTGTAAGCGTGGTAATAGTGCCATCACTGTGGCTGTGCGGCGAGCGTAATCCCAGCGCGGTAGGGTTTCGGGTGCCAGCTGCCCAACCTGCGATGAGCGCACACGTACTCGTCCGCGGTGAAAATGTCCACCTAGGTTGAGGGTAACTGGTTTTTGTCCGTACCATGATGCCACTACCACTAAGCCTTCAGGAGCGACGGAATCAAGAGCCAGTTGCAATGCCGCTGGTGCGCCGCTGACCTCGATCGCAATGTCGGCCCCGCGCCCGTTAGTGAGGCTGGCAATCGCAGCTGGATCAGTATGTTCGAGGGTAGTTGCGCCCCATCGGGCAGCCAATGCGCGTCGATGTGGATCGGGATCGACTGCGATCACGCGTGCTCCAGTTAGTTGCAGCAGTTGCGTGACCAGCAATCCAACTACGCCTTGACCTAACACCAGCACTGTCTCGCCGATGCGTGGTGCCGCGTCATGGCAGATGGTGAGTGCCGTTTCGACGTTGGCATAAAATCCACCCAATGCCGGATCGAGATCGTCTGGCAGGCGTTTGACAAGACGCGCTGCAATGGTAAAGACGCTCTGGTGTGGATGCAGCGCTGTGACCGGATCGCCGATCTGAAATCCAGTGACATCAGGGCCAACGTCGATCACTCGCCCGGCGATAGCATAACCATATTTGATTGGAAAAGCGAAACTCCCGCGTAGAGTGGGTAGATCGAGTGGCAACGTCGGATCGATCTCGCCACGGTAGACGAGGCGTTCGGTGCCGTGACTGACCAAAGAGGCGATGGCGGCGACACGTACTTCACCGCTGGTCGGTGGTGGCGCTATTTCCGATTGTACCGTGACCATACGTGGTGCGAGAAACCAAATTGACCGAGCAGCTATGGTAGCTGTCATAGATTGTTCCCAAGCTGGACAATGCTAGATCGGGCAAGCACGATGGACGATGCACGCTGTCTCAGTAGTCAATCAACCCTTCTACCACCATATCGCGGCCGTACCTGGTCCAAGTTGGATCACGCAGTTTGATTGCCTGCACCAATGTAGTTATACCCACATCGCCAATAGCCTGCGGACCAGCACCGAGGATGATCGGCGCGATAGTAATTGCAACGGTATCGGCCAGTCGCTCGCGCAGCAGACTAGTAAGTAGCCGTGCCCCGCCTTCGACCATCACGCTGGCGATACCGCGTTCGCCAAGGGCAGCGAGCAGCGCCGCCAAATCTACTTCGCCTGTTGGTGTTGCTGGTAGAGTTAAAATAGTCGCTCCACAGCGCTGCAATGCGATCCGACGTGTTTCTGGTGCAGCTGCAGTACAAGCCAGCAGCGTGCCATGGGCCGCGTTATCCCGGATGATTGCCGCCGTAAGCGGTGTGCGTAGGGTAGTGTCCACAATGACCCGCAATGGATCGCGACCAGTGACTAGCCTGACCGTCAATCGTGGATCGTCACGCAAAACAGTGCCGATGCCAACCATAATTGCCGCGTGTGTGGCCCGTAGCTGATGGCAGAAACGGAGTGACTCCGGCCCGCTAATCCATTGCGAACTGCCATCAAGTGCCGCGACGCGCCCATCGAGAGTCTGCGCAAAACTAAGCGTTACTCGTGGTCGAATCATCGTCGGCGCACAATCTCTACCACAGAACCAGCGAGGATCGTCTCGCCCAAGCGTACCCCGGGCTTTGTTACCCGCACGGCAACCGCGGTGATCCGAGGATGATCTTGCAAAACTGCTGCAGCAATGTGTTCGGCGACCGCTTCGGTGAGTTTGAACGGTGGTCCACACACAATTGCGCGGGTTCGATCGTGAATCAGGCTATAATCAACCGTTTCGGCCAGATTATCACTGATGCCAGCGGCCCGCAGATCGAGTTCAACCGCAATGTCAACCACAAATCGTTGCCCAAGTTTGGTTTCTTCTGGTCGAGTGCCATGATAACCAATGAATTGCATTCCGCTCAGGATGATCCGGTCGTGGCCGATACCCCAATCACTCATCATCGCTATCCTTTTCTACCGCAAGTCCGTACATGAGCGGAATGGCCGGTACGTCAGCCGGTGGGAGCATTTGCCGACCAGGCGTCGCTATCATCCGCTCGAACGGTCGTTCACCATTGACGTAACAATATTCGTGCAGCGCGCACAGGCGCAATCCTGCCTGAGCCAGCGCCGTAACCACCTCGCCTATCCCCCAACGGTAGAGAGTGCAGGGTTCTGGATTGGTGAAATCGCGCACGCCGGGCAAAAATCCTGACGGAGATAATCCTCCTTCAGCAGTGCCAACGTAATCGCCCACACCTGGCAGTTTCAGCTGTTTGCCACCTTGAGGGTAGTCGTATGCCAGGCGCCAATCAGCGGTGAACATATTCGATGTGGGGTGGAACTCCATCAACACGAATCGGCCTCCCGGCACGAGGAGACGAGCGACACCAGCGGCAAAGTTGTGAAGGTCGCGCAACCAACAGATCACACCATAACCAGCATAGATGCGCTCGAAGCGACTGCCCGTAGCCTGGGCAGCGCTCAGATACTCGTAGACATCAGCCTGCACGAAGGTGGCCGGAATACCGCTGGCCACGCTCAGGGCCTGCGCATACGCAATCGCGGCATCGCTCAGATCAACACCGGTCACAATCGCGCCGCGTGCTGCTAGGGATAGACTGTCAGCGCCGGTGTTACAGAGCAGATGCAGTAAGCGACACCCCCGCACCTCGCCAAGCAGAGCGATCTCTTCGGGGAAAAGCGTAGATCCGCCATGGCGCAAAAACGCTGCTTCATTGGCGCGATGGCTAATGTGGGCGGGTACGACAGCATTCCACGAACGGCGATTCTGTTCAGTAATCGGATCAGACATACTCAGACGTATGGGGCAAGCAGCGGTTTGTGCTGGCTGTATGGCAGATGCTAGTTAAAATAGCTCAATAGTAGAGCGTGTCTTCATCTTCATCCACACCGAAAAAACGTAGCCATTCTTCTACCTCAGCTTTGCTCAATGGGCGATCAGCCAACTTATTACGCGCATTGACGCGCGGCTGATCGAGCGCCTGTAAGCGGCGGGCGAATTCTTGCGCCGAGATGACCTGAATGCCACGTGCCTGGGCTTCACTTGCTACTGCCCGGTCTGATGTCACCACCAGCCACTCTTCGCGACGTCGGATGGCGCGAATCTGGCGAATCAGTTCTTGGTCGGCATTTTGCGGCGGTTTGACAAAGCGGGTCTCGACGCCATAACCGTTTAGATTTTGTGGATGACCATAGACACCACTATCAAAAACAACCACAATGCGCCGTTTACGTTTTCGAGCAGCATAGCGACGCAGTTTTGCCACCAGTTTGGCTTCGTCATCCGGGTCGCTGAGGTCGATGTCGGGAAGCTGGCCGATCAGGTTGTGTCCATCGATGAGAATTGGCATATTGTATTGTACCTGAAAGCAAAGTGTAACGCGAGCGCCGTGGCATTTTGGTCATTCCGGATCGGGTATGAACCTTGCTAGATCAACAGTGACACCAGCCATGGCCCGACCGTTGGTAAGAACGGACATAGCTTCTGTCAGCATCCTATCTCTGATCTGGATTTTGATCAACTAAATCGCGTATGGTCGGCTTCGCCTTCCCCCATAGTGGGAACGATCGTTAGCAACCCGATCGCGCCGATCATGCTAGGTTCTTAATATGATACTAGTCAGTACAATCTGGTTATATCAGTACAGACGTTCCATACGCGAACACGACTGCAACACCGCTTGCTGACGTATCGTCGGATAGCATAGAGTGATAGCGGATAACGCAAGGATAGTCTTATGAATGCTGTTGAGCCGCCTGTGCGTCGGGCTGAGCAATTGACTGGACGTCGGCTATTAGGGATTGTGCTGATCCTCGGTGGCCTCGGTTGGATCTTGTTTGAACTCTTTAGTCAGGGCACGATTGCTGGGATCAATCTGCAACTGGCTCGGGTTGATAGTGTGCAAGCGATCCCAGCGCAGCGATTTGTTGTGTCACGTGTTGAAGTAACTGGAGTCAATGATCAGATAATCTTGCAGAACGCCAATGGTCCAGAGGTAGTGCTAAGTGGTGAACGAATCGGGTTTGGATGGGAAGCAAACGCGGCGGCGAACGCGGCTGCGAAAGTGAATGTGGCGGTTGAACAGCGTGACGATACGCTTTACATCAATATAAACCACCAGCTGTTGGTACCATTCAACTTTGGGCGCAATCCCTATGCTCGCTTGGAAATAGCCCTGCCTCCTAATGTTGAATTCAACGTATCCTCAGCATCGGGTAGCGTCACATTAGACCAAACCACTGCTGATGGCACGGTAACAACGATTAGCGGTAATGTCAGCGCTGATAGCACGGAAGGCGATCTCACCATCAACACGACAAGCGGGACGGTCGAATTGCGCAATCATCGTGGTGCGCTGCAGTTCACGGCTGTCAGTGGTAAACTACTGGCTATCGGTCCTGTGACCGGATTAGTTGCGCGGACGACTAGTGGTGATGTAACGGTGCAGGGTGCGCCAGCAGCAGTGAAAATCACCACTATCTCGGGCAACGTGGTAGTCGATACAACTGTAGCGTCTCAGGTGGCTGTCGATACTACGAATGGCACTGTCACTTTCACTGGTCCGCTCACTGACGGGAAACACCACATTCGGACAATCTCTGGCGACATTGCGATCAGCTTGGTTGCCCCGAATGTAGATCTCGACATTCAAACCAAGAGTGGTTTCATCGATCTACCTGATCAGCTCGCTGCCCAGAGCGTCGATCGTCGCTTGCTGACGGCGACACTCGGAGAAGGCGGCGCAAAGTTAAGCGTCAGCTCAATTTCTGGCAATATCAGGCTACAAGTTTCCCGCTGAACACCAAAGCGACCGGGCTGGGTTGAACGATTGCCAGCGTCTGCCTAGGTAGGGGGTAAAGGTGCGCACAGTATCAGCTTACGCTCGAGCTCGGCGCATATCGCTCTCTACAGAGTAATTGCGCTGCCAGGATTGTTCCTTGCTGGGATGGAAGCAACTTGGAATGATCGCCCTCCTACGTGGCGTGTTGCACAGAATGAGACCAAGCAGTTTCCGCTCGTAGCGTCTTCCACGAACCTGATCGAACTGTGCAGACTTACTGTCACCAGATTCAATACAACGAAGATCAGGAAGGTCAGTGCACCAGCTCTTTTGCGCGCCAGCACTGATCACGGTAATGTATCCGCACTGACTTTGACAAAATCTGTGCAATATCTTTGCAAACGTGGTATGCTAATCACAGACCCCAATTGTTTGGGTTTAATAATACTTAATCATCAGGGAGATGTCATAGATGGCAACTACACTTACCACGGTCAATACTGGTACTGGACGCCGGTTTGAAATTCGCGAAGAGTACCGTAGCGGACCCGACGGGTTAATGCGCGCCTGGATATCATCACCGACTCAGGGGTTGCCGGTGCTGCTGATCCACGGCTACGGAGCCTTGATCGAGCACTGGCGACCAGTTATGCGTCCAATTGCTAGTGAACACACCCTGTACGCGATCGATCTCTACTATTTTGGTTATTCAGCCCGACCAGCAGGCCGACCGAGCCGGGAACGATGGGCTGCCCAAGCGGCGGCATTCATCCGCGATGTGATTGGTCAACCGGCAGTAGTGGTAGGGCATTCGATGGGTGGTGTTGTTAGCGCCGAACTAGCTCGCGCCTATCCTGATCTGGTTAAAGCGCTGGTGCTAGTGAATAGTTCAGGTGCGCAATTGCAAGCACGGCCGCTCAGCCCGATCGATCGGTTAATGTTGGATGCAATCGGAGCGCCGCTTATCGGTGAGGCACTCGCTGGTGTTTTTGGCAATCGCTGGGGTGTGCGCCAGGGCTTGTTGTCGGCCTATCACCGCAAGGAATGCGTGACACCAGAGCTGGTAGAAACGTTTAGTGGTCCGCTCCGTCGATACGGGGCCAACTCATACCTCAAGGTCAGCCGGGAATTTGCCAATCTAGTGCTTGACATCAAACCGGGCGATATTCAGATGCCCACGCTCTTAATCTGGGGGATCGAAGATCAATCGATCCCACCAGCGCATGCCGAGATCATCAAACAGCGGATGATCCCCCACGCCGAGATCCGGCTTATTCCCAACAGCGGTCATTGCCCCTTCGATGAAACACCGCAGGAGTTTCTGGCTATTTTACTGCCTTGGGTGCGGCAACTAACTGCGGCATAGTCGGCAGCGATTCAAGCGCTGGAGCTACCAGCGATTCATCATGGCCTGAGCTGCGTTGCGAAAATACTCGATCATCACACTACGGGCCGGTTCGGGTACGCCCGCTTCGTCAACAGCGGCCAGCATATGTTCTAGCCAGGCATCACGCTCGACCGGCCCGATCGGAAACGGCGCGTGTCGCATTCGCAAACGCGGATGACCGCGCCGTTCGCTATAAGTGCGTGGCCCACCAAAATACTGCATCAGAAAGAGCCGTTGATGCTCTTTCCCCGGTTCTAGATTGGCGGGAAAGAGATGGCGTAGACGCGGATCAGCTTCCACACGAGCATAAAAGATGTCAACGATACGACGAAAGGTTGCTTCGCCGCCAACCTGTTCATAGATAGTTGGTTCACTCATACCTGTCTAGATGCCCGTACCAATAATGCATGATACTGCTTTTTTATGCTACCATAAACCAGAGTATCATGCATCATCACCCCCTTATCTCGGGCGATGTGGTCCCAGAGGATCATTGCTATGATCTATCCAACTCTTACTATGACTGTTGGTCGCTTACGGCTTACCGTGCTTGCCGCTGGCGGACCGCGCATACTGGGTTTGCAGCTTGATCAAGGTCCCAATCTGCTAGCCGAAACACCAGCGGCGCGTTGGGAAACGCCGTGGGGGGAATTTGTTCTAATTGGCGGTCATCGCCTCTGGCATGCGCCTGAAGCTTTTCCACGCAGCTACTGGCCTGATTTGGCTGGCCCCACTGCCGAGCCGATCACCAATGGCGTAGTGCTGCGTAGTGCTGTCGATCCGGGTGGAATCGCTAAAACGATGACCGTCACGATTGATCCACACCAACCGCGCGTGCAGGTGCGGCATGCTCTGACCAATCACGGTCTGTGGCCGGTCGAGATAGCCCCGTGGGCAATCACGCAATTGGCACCGGGCGGATTGGCTGTCTTACCCTTGCGCGATGATCGTCCGCCAAGCAACTCTCTCGCCCCAGATCGCCAGATTGTGTTTTGGCCCTACACTCCGCTCTCTGATCCGCGTTTGCAACTAACCGACGACTGTCTCTTGATTGATCGAGTGCAAAGCGGTCCTCCAGCCAAAGTGGGCGCTCATAGTCCGGCGGGCTGGTTGGCTTACTGGTGGCAGGGTATGCTGTTTATCAAGCGTGCTGCCTGGATTGCCGATGGTCGCTACCCGGATCGCAATTGCAACCTTGAAGTGTACTACGATCAGGGCTGTGTTGAACTCGAGACGCTTGGGCCACTGCAGCAGCTTGGGCCCGGTGCTACCGTCACCCATGATGAGATCTGGCACGTGTTGCCATGGTCAGATCCGATAGAACAGCGAGATCTATTTAAAACGCTCACCAAAGTGGTATCAGAACTGGTATAATAGCACCGCGCAAATGGAATTATACAGAGATGATAGTGGGTGGTCAGGGTAGCTGTCAGCTTCCAAAACCAGGACGCTGATCGGTTCGTTGCAAATCATACTACGAGCCTGGCCGGAATTCACGCGCGCTCGCTTCGCTCCATGCGTTGTTATCTTGCAATCCCGACGAATAATGTATCACCTCACTGACTGCTATCTGACCGCTTCTACATCAGTAGAATGCCATCGCATTGCGTTAAGGAGGATGTACATATGAGCAACTTTTATTGACACCTGCCGATATTCGTGCTACTATTGCGGTACAGGCCAAATACAGCGGACGGTACGCCGGTTTTGGCTTTTAAGCAAAAACTTCATGTAGTGTTCGATCATAAGCCTCTGTGCGCCGCTTCTGGCGGTGGCCGATAAGATCTGAGCAGTAAGCTCCTGGAAAGGCCCTGATGCGCACTCTGATCTTCACCGGAAAAGGCGGCGTTGGCAAGACCAGCGTCGCGGCAGCAACAGCCCTCCGGGCCGCGGATCGTGGTCTCAAAACTCTGGTCATGAGCACAGATCCAGCCCACTCATTGGCCGACTCGCTCGATCTCGAGGGGCCGCTCGGTCCCGAACCCGTTCGGATTACTGACAAACTCGATGCGCTCGAGGTAAGCATTTATCACGACATCGAGACTAATTGGGGGATTGTGCGCGAACATTTTGCCCAGCTCATGGCCGAGCAGGGCGTGCAGGGTGTGCTGGCCGATGAGATGAGCGTCTTGCCTGGTATGGAAGAGGCGTTTCCCCTCATCCGGATCAAGAAGCACAAGGAGCGTGGCGATTACGATCTGCTCGTGATCGATTGCGCGCCAACTGGCGAGACGCTGCGGCTACTGTCGGCGCCCGAGACGTTCAAGTGGGCGATTAATATGCTCCGGGGTGCTGAACGGTTTGTGATTAAGCCGATCCTCCGCCCAATGAGCAAGATTAATTCGACACTGAACAAGATGGTTGCACCGCCCGAGGTTTACGAAGCGGTTGATGATATGTTCCGTCAGCTCGAAGGCGTGACGGCGACTTTGGCCAATCCTCGTGAAACCTCGATTCGGCTGGTGATGAACCCCGAAAAGATGGTGATCAAAGAGAGCCAGCGCGCTCTGACCTACTTATCCATGTACGGTATGACGGTCGATATGGTAGTGGTTAACAAGATCCTACCGATCGATCAGGATAGTGGGTACCTGAACCACTGGCGTGATGTGCAGCAGCGCTATCTGCAAGACGTTGAGCATGCCTTCGTACCGCTGCCAATCCGGCGTGTACCCTACTACCCTGAGGAGGTAGTCGGTCTCGCCAAGCTGCGCCAGATGGGAGATGATATCTACGGCGATATGGATCCGACAGCGGTACTCTACGACCGCGCGCCGCTCGAAATTTCCAAGGTTGGTGATAAGTATTATCGCGTGAGGATTCGTCTGCCTTTCGCCGATGTATCGCAACTCGATCTGTATCAGAACGGTGATGAGCTGGTGGTACAGATTGGCGATTTCCGGCGGGTGATTACGCTGCCGACCAGTCTGGCTGGGCTCGAAGCCGGTCAGGCGGAGATGGAGGGCGACTGGTTGATCGTGCCTTTCATGGCGCCACAAATGGTGGCACGCTAAGGCAGCTTGACAGTGGGGTTTCTCGGAGGCTTGCCTCCGGTAACCTAATATGGGGAGTCCGTATAATAAGGAGGTGTGTGCATGGCGACGAGAGGCTGGTTCTCGGAGTCGTCGGCGCAGGTGGCGCAGATCGGCGACATCATGTTCCAGGGCCACTGGCAGTGGGTCTCGAATGCGCTTCAGGCCACCGCGGCAGCGGTTGACAACATCAACCGCAATGCTTACCCGGGTGTATCCCGGAGCGGCTCGGGCGAGGGTGCATTCACCAGCTCGAGCAACGGCTTCCGTCCGAAGCGCATCCGCTCGCGCTTCAACCGCTAGGTTGGCGGGCAGGCGTGGGGCGTGCTGCTCGCCGCCTCACGCCGATCCCCGGAGAGCGTTATGATTAACCTGCTCTACCATAGTCATACCATCGTTCCAGCTCACCTCGAGGAGATTACGCGGCTTGATGTGCTCGATCACGATGAGCAGGTGCTGGTCGCGATTGATGGCGTATTGCTCGATCAACAGGGACGTCGGCTGAGTGGCCCGACCCTCCATGACTATTGCCTGATTACCGATTTGCGAGTGGTATTGTGGGCGCGTGATTATGGTCGCCATCTGTGTTATGCCTTCCCCTTATCAGAGTTGACGCTGATTGATGGCCGCGGGATCGATCCAATCCACGGCATGGTGACGATGGGATTCAGCGCGTCCGATGCAGATGATCAGATCTTTACCCTGACGCTGGTGCCCCAAGCATATGTACCAGCGTTGATGATTCTATTGCGCGTAGCAGCAGAAACGGCGCGTGCAGCAGTGGCGGCTGGTCTAGATGCACGTCAGGCTGCGCCTGATGTGCTGACTGCGCTCGGTGCAGCCATTTATGGTTCGGAAGATGCGCTGCGGCCTGATGAAACACCTCACCGCTGGCCGGGCAGTGCGCCGCGGACACCAGCGACGCCGAATGCACCGTTTGTGATTGACCCGGCAATGTTGCCGCCCAACCAGATTTTTACTGCCAGTCGGCTCGCGCGCTCGGCATGGGATACGTTGCGTCGTGCCTTACGTGAGACAGATTTGCCTTTTGATTTGAGCCCGGCAAGTATTCGTGAATTGACTGAAGCTATTCGTGCTATTAACGAGTTGGTACAAACCGTTACCAGTAATCCAGCTGCTCAGCAGCTGGCGATGGCTTTTTTAAATCGGCAGGTAGCGCGTCAGGGCGACCGAGGCGCTCCGGAGGCTGCCGAGCCGCTTAACGGTAGATCACCAGTTGCCGAAGCGCCGCAGTCGGTTGGGCCGCGTTACCACGAAATTCCTCTGCGGCGGCGCACGGCGCCACCGCCAGAGAAGCAGTCGACGCCGCTGTCACCGGTTGCGACGGGTACGACGCGGGTCGCTAGCAGCGATATCCCTGATCGGCGTGAGATACCACTCCGTCGACGCAATGCACCGGTGCAGCGCGTGCCGCTCGCTGCGTTGAGCGGTTCGGGTGACTCTGATCGGGAGCAAGCCTGATTGTTGTGGTTTGGATTGGCGGCCGCAACCGCCCTAAGGAGCAGGTATGAGCCCATTTCTCGGTGTCAATGTGAGCATGGCTAGCGTTGAAGAATTACATCAGCGCGATTTGCTAGATGAGGGCGAAACACTGCTAGCCCTGTTCGATGGTACGCTGTTTGATGAGAATGGCCGTCGCGTCGGTGGTCTGGCTCTCGCCGATTTTGTCGCGTTAACCGATCGCCGGCTGATCCTGTGGGCGCGCGGCTTTTTCAACGATACAGTTGATGGCTTTCCGTGGAGTGATGTTGATGTGGTGCGCGCCGAGACGTGGGATCCGTGGCATGGTCGGGTAAGCTTGGCTTTGCGCTTGCCTGCTACACCGCCTCGCAAGCGCCGAGTTGCTCTTGGTGAAGTCCAGGATCCTGGTCAGCCCGAGCGCGTTATTGTCAATACACTCGATTACATGCCTGCCGAAGATGTTAATGTGCTGGCCAAAATGGTGGCCTGGATCGGCGATCAAGTGCTGGCTGGCCTTTCCGGTGAAGCGCTGATTAAGGCGTTTGAAGCTGAATTTCCGCCGGTGGAGCGAAAACCGCTGCCACCATTCTTCGTCGCTGAACCAGCACCACCACCTACGCCCGAACCAGAGCCGAAGAAGCCGGCGAAGAAGCCATGGTGGAAGTTTGGTAAGACTGAAGAAGAGACGCCCGAGCCAGTTTCACCTGGTAATCTCATTGCAGCATATGAGCGGCAGCGTAGTGGGGCAGCGGCTAGTGCGTCGCCAGCGCCGGCAGTGGGGCCAGTGCCAACGCTACCTGAGCAGCCTAATGTGTACGAGGTGAGCCGCTCATTGCGCTTGATGTTTGAGGTTCCGCGTGGGTTGGCGCGCGGAATGCGCCGTGCCAGTGAGATTCTGAGCGGCGCGACCGAGCTGCTTAACAATATGCAGGATCCGCGTGTGCGCCGCAATGCAATGCGCGGTCTCTACTACGCGGCTGCGCAGCAAGAGGCGGAAGGTGGGCCCTTGGCACCAGTTGGACCAGTAGTGCGCGCAGCTGTCCGCTTCGCTGAGCCACTAGAGCAACCTGCTGGAAAAGAAACGGTGCAGCGCCGAATTTCGGTGCGAGCAGCAGTCCGTCAGGCCACACCGCCCGCAGCGGCAGCTGAATCACCATCATCATCCGCTGAGACCCCACCAGCTGCTCCATCCACTATGTCATCTGGTCAGCAACCAGTACGCCGTACCATTAGTGTGCGACGGGCCGAACCGCCAGGTGAAGAAGGTGGCTCGTCAATGCCGGTGCGCCGGGTGGTGATCCATCGCACCGATCGCTCGTCGGCTGTGAGTGGCAGCGGCCCTGAGATGGTGGCACGTGAACCACTCAATGGTCATAGTGACGAAGAATCAGCTGTGCAGTAAGCTGGTCTAGGCGGGGGAATCCGGTTTCAGCAGGCGAATGAGGGAGTATGACGCGAGTCATTATCTATTCCGGTAAGGGTGGCACCGGCAAGACGACGCTCTCAGCTGCTACGGCAGTGATGCTGGCGCAGTCTGGACGCCGCACGTTGGTGTTGTCGAGTGACCCAGCTCACTCGCTGGCCGATGTGATGGGAATCTCGATTAGCCGCGACCGGCCAACGCCGCTGGCCCCTCATCTTTACGGCCTTGAAGTGGATACAATCTATGAGTGGCGCCAGAATCTGGGTGGGTTTCAGCAGTTTGTCACGGCGACCTATGCAGCTCGTGGCATCGAGCGCTCGACCGCTGCTGAGTTAGCTAATCAGCCTGGCCTAGATGAGATTTTGGCACTGCAACGGGTCATGGACGAGGCGCAGAGCGGACGGTGGGACGCAATTGTGCTCGATACCGCCCCGACCGGCAATACATTGCGCCTGTTAGCATACCCCGAAATGATTATTGGTGGTGAGGCTGGAAAGCGCCTCTTCCGGGTCTACCGCGGTATCGCCAATGTCGCGCGGCCGTTCCGGCGGGATCTACCCGATGATCGCTTTTTTGAAGAGGTCGGGAAGCTGCTTGAACGCATGGATCAACTGGCTAATTTTCTGGTTAGTTCGGCAGTTTCAGTGCGGCTAGTGCTGAATCCTGAACGTCTGCCCCTGCTAGAAACGCGTCGCGCCTATACGTTCCTCAGCCTGTACGGTTTACAACTCGATGCAGTGCTGGTGAACAAGATTTTGCCGCGGCGTACTGATTTAGGCCCCTATTTTGACTATTGGGTGAATCTGCAACAGCAGTACTTGGCTGAAATTGAAGCCAGTTTTGCGCCTACGCCGATCTTCCGCACTGTACTCCAGGGGGGTGAACCGATTGGTGTCGAGGCACTTGCCCACGTGGGGCAGCTGACGTTCGGCGATATTGATCCGGGTGCACTATTGTACGATGAACGGCCAATTTGGTTGGAACAGTGGAGCGAAGATGGCGAACCCGGTCAGTACGATCTCTGCTTACGCTTGCCTTTCCTCGATCTCGATGAGGCGATTGATATCAATCATAGTGGCCCAGATTTGACGATTACAATTGGTCGGCTCGAGCGGACTATTGCTCTGCCACGGGTGCTGTACGATTGTACGCTCGGTGAGCACCGCTACGAAGATGGTGTTTTGCGATTGGCCTTCTACGAGACGAGTACCGTGCGAGCTAACGGTAAACAGCAAGTCGAGGCGGCATAACACCTCAGGGCCGTTGCCGCCTCTCCATTCTCTATTCCGGTCGCTCTACGCGCCGGCTGCGAGCATTCTACATGCGCACGTTAATCTTTTCTGCCCATCATCAGCTTCAACAAAGTGCGGCTGCGCTCGCGACAGCCTGTCACGCCGCTCGCCGCGGTTACCGCACGTTGCTGGCTTCGAGCGGTCCCAGCCATCTGATAGGTCATCTTCTGCATCAGTCGCTCGGTGCGCGTCCCCTTGAACTGGAGCCGAACCTTGCGGCAATGGAGATTCATCCGCACGAAGAGGTGGCCCGTCGCTGGGAACAGGTCCGTCCATCGTTACGCAGCGGGCTGGTCGCCCGCCTGCGCGATCTTGGTGCCGATGAACTGCCCGCTTTTCCTGGTATTGATGCCGTGGCAGCGATGCTCGTGACGGAACGTGCCCGTCAGTCAGGCCGGTTTGATCTTCTGATCCTCGATGGCCCGTCCCCCGATTCGCTGATCCGTGCATTGACACTCCCGGACGTGTTGCGTTGGGCGGTGCGCTTGATCTTTGGCCTCGACCGTGGGCCGGGTAAGTCGCGTGTATCGCAAGAGCAAGCGATGATACCAGCAGCAATTGTTCCTCCGAGCGCGACTGCCCCGCTGCAAGAGCTACGGATTGAGCTTGAACAACAGCGCGCTCGCCTTGAGACTGACAGCGGGGCAAGGGTTCGAATGGTGGTATTACCGCCTGAACTGCGCCTGCCGCCGTTGCGCACAGCTTTGACGGCTTTCGGACTGTTTGGTTTGACCAGTGATGAGGTGATTGTTAACGGTTCACCCGATCAGGTCGATCTCGAAGTTCGCTACGATTTTAGCCACGAAACGAGTCCGGCTCGTCCATTACTGCGGATCGGGCAGCTTGAACTCACTGCGGCTGATCGCGATGCGTGGGCGTTACGCGGGGCTGCGCTCTACCGCGATGGTGATATCTTCACGACAGAACCTCCGCGTCTCGCTAATACCGAGCGCGATTTACGACTGCTGATTCCCTTCATCGATCCAAAATCGCTCGACATTGCAGTCGCTAGCGAAGAAGTGGTGGTTCAGCTTGGTCAGTTACGCCGCCACGTGTTGTTGCCTGGCCTGGTCGACGGTGGCCGGTTGCGGGCTCGGGTTGAGGGTGAATTGCTGCGGTTGTGGGTAGAGTAGCGAAGGGGGGCCTATGTCAGTGCTTGCCCAGACGATTGCGATTGAGCGGCCGCCGGCGCGTCCGATTGATGCGCCACCAACAACAAAATATCTGGAATATGCCAGCGAGGTGTCGACCCGTCTTGCTGGTAAACTCAGCGCCCGCGAACGTCGTCGGCTGGAAGGCGAGCGGGCCCTACTGATGCGAGCTCGCTTTATCGAACTGAATGGTGTGGTGCATCACTACCAGGATGTTGGCCCACTTGATGGCGAACCCTTGCTGCTTGTCCACGGTTGGGATTGTTCGTCATTTTGGTGGCATCACGTGATCGACCCACTGGCGCAAGCCGGCTACCGAGTCATTAGCTATGATCTGAAAGGGCACGGCTTTTCTGATAGTGACCCACGTCAAGATTACACAGTCGCTGGATTCAGTGCCGATTTGTTAGCGCTGATGCGTGCGCTTGACCTTGGTCCGGTCCATTTGGCGGCCTTCTCGCTCGGCGCGTTTATCGGATTGCATGTAGCAGCGTACAATCCGGCTCTTGTGCGGTCACTCATCTTTTTCAATTTTAGTCTGCTGCCTTACAACAAATTCGCGTCGGCTTTTGTACCGCGTCTGCTTGACGTCGTCTTTAATCGCGTGCTGCGACCGATCGAGCGTCGCAATCTGTGGTGGTTGCCGTTTATCTACGCTCGACTGGTGATGGCGCAAAATACGCCGTCGATTAGCGATATTCGTCTAGGTACGCTCGGTTTGCGCTACTGTGATCCAGATGCGGTACGGGTGTCAGCAACGGAGTTGTCACGGCCTGAGATCCTGCATGCAGTAGCGGAACAGGCTAAATCTATTCAGCAACCGCTGCTGTTGGTGGCAGGGGCTAATGATCCGATCATGCGTCCTGCTGATGGCCGGAAGCTGGTCGCGCTGACCCCAAACGGTTTGTTTCTCCAAGTGCCTAAATGTGGCCATCTGATCTTATTTGAGTTGCCCGAGCACGTCATTCAAATTATGCGCCTCTTCTTGAAAGGCGTTCGCTAGGGAGGTTAGTGTTATGCAGTTGTTGCTCCGTTCCGGCGGCCAACAAATCCTGATTGATATGGAGCGATCCGATGATCGACCTCTATCGGTCGGGCAATACACCTACCGTCCCCGTCGGATAGCCAGCAAGGTGCGCCGATTAGCGGCGAAGATGTGGCCTGATCTGCCATTATCAGTACTGGATGAGCGCCTGACGTTCGAGGCTCTTGATAACGGGCGTGATACGGCATGGGGAGACAGTGGTAGCTTCTCGCCGCGTGCTGGTTCGGTTGTGCTTCTCGGTCGCTGGGACGAAGATGGTACTGTGGCGATTGCACTGCACGAATTGGCTCACGAGATGCATTTGCGCCACGGTGGCTATGATGAGAGTGATGGCGTAGTACGTGAAGCGCTGGCTATGCTAGCCGAACGCAAAGCTGGCTTGCGGCGCACCTTTGAGCGTGAACCGTACTATTCGGCCTGCCAGTTGGTTGAACAGTTAGAGGAATTGCCCTCCTTTAAGCGAATGTCGTTTAGCAAGCGGTGGGCCGAAGTGGTCAATGTCACGTCGGCGATTGGGCTGGCTGACCTGATCCATTACTATCTCGATCGCAGCGAGCGGTTAGGGCTGAGCCGTTGGCTTGATCGCTGGACTAAGAATGTGGATGTTCGCGATCAGTTGCTGGCGCGGTTGGCGAATATATCGCTACGCTACAGCCTCGATCTCCGTCGTCACCTGATCAAGAAACTGGTGCGCTGTAAGCCAGAGACGCCGGTTGATCAGTTGCTGTATGTGTTGGACTCGATTGCTACACTCGATCGGCGCTACCCAAATGATAATCTTGAACGTATTATCGATTTCTGTTTTGCGCCGTATGTGCCACAGCGTCGTCGTCTCTTCGCCTTTGGCTCGTGATAGAGAGGAGCGCGTATGAATCGCTTCGCAGAAGAAAATCCGACTGTTCGTTGGTTGCCAGGATTTGCTCGCCGATGGTTTGGTCTGACCGATGAAGACCCACGTCTGCGGTCGCGAAGTCAGTATGGATGGATGCCTGATTGGTTGAAACGATTGCTTAATTTGGATGAACCAACACCCTACTCCGGCGAAACAGCGGCGTCCACTGCGCCTAGCAGTATGACGTATACGACCTATACTCCACCGCCGCGCTCGTATACGCCTGGTCAGGCGTCATTCACGCCCACTTCGCGGAGTTTCACCCCCTCGAGCTATCAACCGACGAGCGAGTCGACACCATCGACACCGGCTCGCCTCAGCCTGGCGGGTGATGAGTTACCTGCTGATGTGCAACCGATCGGGTACCTCCTGCGTGCGTATGCTCGTGGCGCCCTACCACCGCAGGGTCTCGAAGCGTTTACCCGAGAAGTGCGGACCACTACCGAGAAGGTATTGAACTTCTACGGCTATTGGATCCGTTTCCAGACCGAGGAGTTGCTGCGGATCGCCGGCGATATCGGCAATGCTGTGGTTGAAGCACTGCCCGGTGAGAAGTCACGAACGCAGTCACAGACGATCCGTCGGATCAAAGTGGTGGCTGACAACGGCAACGGGAATGGTCCAAAAGCTGAGCGCAGAACCGCGGCCGAATCAGCAACAGACATTGCACCGACCGCATCTACTGAACCTGAACGTAACGAGTAATGTATGGCTCGTCCAGTTGTTATTATGGGGGGGTGGCTGTCATCACCTGCCGACTACTTCGGTATGGCACGTGTGTTGGCATCACCACCGTACAATCGGATCGTCTACGTGGTCGATTTTGGTCGGTTAGCTTGGGCCCGACTCCGCGATCCCGATTTTAGACCAGCACTCGATGCGTTGGCGGCAACAGTCAAGATCGCATTAGCCGAAACTGGTGCTGATAAAGTCGATCTGATTGGTCACAGTGCGGGTGGTCGGATCGCGCGTGCCTACCTAGCTGATGAACCATACCAGGGGGTACGCTACGCTGGTCATGAAGTGGTAGCCAGTCTGACGACGTTAGGCACGGCGCACGCTACCTCGGAAATCTGGGTGAAACAGTTTGCCGACTGGTTGGAAGCGCGCTATCCTGGCGCAGCGTTTCCACATGTGAAGTATCGCGCTGTCGCTGGTCGGAGCGTGCGAGGGCGTCGGTTTGGAACTCCGGAAGAGATGGTTGCCTATCGTTCTTACGAAGTCTCGTTTGGCGATGGTAACCTGATTGGTGATGGTATTGTGCCAACTGCCGCATGCTATCTGGCTGGAGCCGATAACCTGATTCTGGAAGGTGCACGCCACGCGCCGTACAACGCCCCTACAACATGGTACGGCGCCCGTGATGTGGTGCCGCTCTGGTTTGATGCCTAATCAGGAGCGTTATGCCTCGCCCGCTCGTTCTCATTGGTGGGTATTTAACTAGTCCGCGCGATTTTACCGCGCTTGCCCGCACTTTGGAACAACCACCGTTTGATTTTCGAGTTTTCATAACGCCGATAGGGCGCCTACGCTGGGCTTTGACCCGTGACTGGGATTTTCGTCCGGTGTTGCGGATATTACGTGACACGGTGGCCCATGCGCTGCACGAAACCGGTGCTGAAACCGTCACTCTGTTGGCGCATAGCGTAGGGGGAACAGTTGCACGGATGTACCTTGGTGACCAGCCGTACAAAGGTGAGATCTACGGTGGTCACCGGTTTGTTCATCATCTGATTATGCTTGGCACGCCTCATCATAGTCAGGAATTCTGGACGCGGCAAACGGTAGGTTTCACCAATCGTTGTTATCCAGGTGCGTATTATACGCATATACGCTATACCTCAGTCATCGGGCGCAGCATCCAGGCTAACCCGCGAGGACGCTGGATCGAGCGGATGGCGTATAACAGCTATGTGCTGATCGATGGACCAGCTGGTGCTCGGGCTTGGGGTGATGGGATTACCACGTTGACGTGTGCCGCTTTGCCTGGGGCCGAGTATCTGGTGGTTCCCGGTTTGCATCACTCGGCGCTGCACGGCCGACCGTGGTATGGCGAACCGGCAGGGTTAAGGTTGTGGCAGCGTGTGTTGTCAAGTTCGTCGTCGGTTGTTGTTTGAAATATCGCTGATTTGTACTATAATACAAATTGCATGAAATCATCGTCCTTTGACCGTTTCATTCTGTACGCGATGGCGGCTGTGTCGGGCATATCATTGGCGTGTTATACCGCAGTGCTCTACTTCTGTCGGCAAGAGGCGTTAGCGCATCAACCGCAACGAGCAGCCCTACGCACTCGGCTGGCGAATGTAGCACATACGCTCGACTGGCTGATGAACGTGATGGTGGCGTTGGTCGGCATTGGTCGGCTCTTCCGAGAGGAAAATTTTGGTGGGCAACACCAGCCGCGCTGGTTAAAAATCTACTTTATGATTACCGGTCCGCTGCCGACCATTGGTATGGTCGGAGCGATGATTACCGGCCATCGCTGGGGGGCCACAATGCGTGATCATCCACAGCAGCGGCGGTGGCATCGCTTCTTTGCCTGGCTCGGCTACATAAGTTGGTGGCTTAGTTTTGTCCCGATCTTCTTTCAGCCGTGGTTGAATCGGCGGGCAGCAAAATCGGAAGATACGACATCGGTGATGGCTTGAGCTGAATCGCCTTTGGGCGCGAGGGGGAATGCATGACAACAGCACCTTCGGTTGATCCGACGACAACAGGCACGGCAATGCTCGAACAGCAGGAGCTATTTGCCGCAACCAACCGCGCCTACGATATGGTGTTTAAGGGCACGGTTGACTTCTTTGTCATCAAAGCGGCCAAGGATCTAGGCCTGTTTGATCTGCTGGCCGCCGAACCGCGCACGCTGGCCGATCTGGCTGCCTTGACTGAAACGGTTCCGCCGCGGTTAGAGAAGTTCTTGATCACGATGGAACAGATCGGGTTAGTGATGCGGCAGGGCGATCGGTGGCAATTGACGCCTTTTGCCGATCAGTTCTTTGCCGATCCCGAACGCCATCGCAACATGACGATGGTACCATTCGTTGATTACATTTCAGATCTGATTGAAAATTATTATCTGCGGCTGGCTGATGTAGTACGGGGGAAAGTTGATTTTACCAGCATCGTGCCGCATCCGCCGCGCACCCGCGAAGATAGCCTATTCTACGAGACGTTACATCGCTCGAATATTCAGCTGTTTGTTGAGTTGTTGGTCAAGCGGGCTCGGCTCAGCGATGTGCAAACGCTGGTTGATGTCGGTGGTGGCATCGGCGATATTGCCGCTGTGTTGTGTCAGGCTTTCCCCAATCTCAAGGTAACGCTGATCAACTTGCCAAGCGCACTGGATCTGGTGCGTGAGAATGTGGCAGCAAAGGGTTTGAGCGACCGGATCACGCCGATAGCTATCGATATGTACCGTGAGCCGTATCCGCCTGGTGATGCGGTGCTCTTCTCGCGCATTCTCTACCCGATGAATGCGCAATTCTGCACGATGTTGCTCAAGAAGGCTTACGATGCTCTGCCAAGCGGTGGGCGGGTGCTCATCCTCGATATGGTGATCAGCGATCCACAGCATCCTAATTACGATTACCTGACGCATTATCTCTGCGCCATTGGGATGAGCTTCTCAGTGCTCGAATTCAAGGATCACGCTATCTATCCTGACTTGTTGCGTCAGATCGGTTTTACCGACATCACGTTCGATGAGGGGTATGATCACGTTCTCTATCAGGCGGTTAAACCGTAATTTCTAGCAGCTATTCTCTTGTGACCGGTGCAGCTTTTGCCCGGCAATCCGGTAAGCAACTATGATTTCGACTGAACAGCGCGTCTCGCTCAGCCGAAAAATCCGGGCCCATATCGAGCTTGCCGATCCGGTGACGTGGATTTCGCCGGTGCTCGTTTGTGTCTGTGGGGCGCTGGCATCGGGTTACGAGCAAGGTTTCAACTGGTCTCGACCCGAACACTGGTGGCTTATGCTGCTCGGTGCATTGATGACAGGCCCACTTGGCACCGGCTTCAGCCAGAGCATCAATGACTATTTCGACCGCGATCTTGATGCGATCAACGACCCCCAGCGACCGATTCCGGCCGGGATTGTCACGCTGAACGAAGCGCGCTGGAATTGGATCGTGCTCGGTACGGCGACGATGCTGGTGTCGCTGGTCTTCGGCAACCCTCTAATCGTTTTGCTGGCGTTTGTTGGTATTGTGCTGTCGGTGCTGTATAGCATGCCGCCAATCAAGCTCAAGAAGCACTTCTGGTTGGGGCCTCCAGCGGTTGGTCTGGGGTACGTCAGTATGAGCTGGATGGCTGGCCATCTCATCTTCGCCCCGTTGACCTGGGAAAGTGTGTTGGTAGCCCTGATCAACGGCGGTCTAGCAGCTGGTCTGCTCTTCCTCAATGACATCAAGAGCGTTGAGGGCGATCGCAAACTAGGTTTACAGTCCCTTACTGTTGCGATCGGTGTGAAACGTACCCTGATCGTTGCATATCTTACGATTAATGGCTTCGAGGCAATGCTGATGATCCTGGCGTTGATCTGGGGGCAGTATTGGGTGGCGGCATTTATGCTGCTGGCATTGATAGCGCCGATTTATAACCAGATTAAGCTCTATCAGGAACCTACCCAGCAAAATTATGTGCGCTACCTGTTGGCCTCCAATCCGTTTGTTGCATTGATCCAGATTGTCTCGGGTTTATTAGTGGGCGGCTATTTTGGCTGACCGTTTTAAGGAGGTGCGAACATGACGGAGACTGAAGGTGAGGTGCGAGTGCGCAGCGTCCCGGTGCGGCGCAGCGACAGCTTTGTCGAGTCGGCAATGGAGTTTGGCGGTGGTATTGTTCGCCTTGGCATGTCGGTCTTCACGCTACCCTTTGCGTTACTACCGCCGGAGTCGCGCCAGCACATGCGCAATGCCACCAAGGAATTGATGTATGCCTTTGCCTCGTTGCCGCGCGATTTTGCTGAGATTGCCGGCAAGAGCATCGAGAAGTGGGCTGCCGAGGATGAGGAGAAGCCTGAGGCGAAGTAACGCCTGTTGCTCTCTGTGAGCAGAGGAGGAGTGGAATATGAGCAATGAAACGACGACCGGGCGTGACGGCTTGTTTGAACTGGCAGCCAGCTTCGTCGGAGGTGCAACTCGGATCGGGCTGACGGTGGCTTCAGTCCCGCTGGTGCTGCTGCCACGCAATTCGCGCCGACGTGTGCGCCGGGCTATGGCCGAGGTGGCCCTGGCAGTTGTGGCCTTTCCGAAAGAGCTGGCTAATATCTCTGAACGGGTAGTCGATGACATCGTTGCGGCTGATCCGCCGCAGATCTCGCTGCCCAACCCCCGTCAGGTTGGCAAGCAGGTACGCTCATTCACCGAGCGGCTGTCGCGTGCCGCTGAGGAGCTCGGTACCAGCTTTAGCCGGGCTACCAGCCGGGCAGCTGATGCGGTCGAGCAGGGTGCGGCCAAAGTTGATGAGTGGGTAGAGTCGCCGCCTAAGACGCCGCCGGCACCGTGATTGGCCTGTGGTGCGCTGTGGCTGACGCAGAGGTGAGGGACGTCGTCGGTAGCGCCCCTCCCTCTGCGTTTGTCTCGGTAGGGCCCGGGAAAAGTTGCGTATGTTGTGCAGTTGACCGGCAACCGAGCCGTGGTATCCTGTAAACAAGGAGATGTGGCGACACGCTACACTCCGTTGTCGCGACCAGTCCACGGAGCATTGTTACCATGCGGATCGTTATTCTCGGCGCCGGCTATGCCGGTTTGCGCACAGCGTTGGATCTGGCTCGTTTCCGACGTGAATACGGGCTTGATGTGACCATTCAACTGGTCGACCAGTATCCATATCATCAATTGATCCAGTTGTTGCATCTTACGGCGACAGCAGGAATTGCCGATCAGAAGTCAATTTACCAACTTGACCAGCTATTGCGGGGGCGCGAAATTGAGCGCGTCGAAGGTCGGGTGATCGCAATTGAGCCGCTAGAACGGGTGGTAAAGCTAGCTGATGGTCGCGCGCTAGTCTATGACCGCCTTGTGCTCGCGTTGGGTAGCGAGACAGCATTTAATGTACCGGGAGCGCGTGAGCATACGTTTCCGCTGCATACCTTCACCCACGCAGTGGCGTTGCGCAAACATATAGTGAGCCAATATACCCGTGCAGCTTCGCTGACTGATCCGACTGAGCTGCGGATCACGATGACTACCGCAATCGTTGGTGGCGGCTATACCGGCTGTGAGTTAGCCGGTGAATTGGCAGCGTGGGCTGATGATCTCTGTCGCCAGACTGGTGCGCCGCGTTCTGAAGTGCGCATTGCGCTGATTGAACGGGAAAGTCACCTGTTACCGCATCTTGGCGCCTGGGCCAGCGATGAGGCAGTGCGCCGCTTAGAACGGTTAGGCGTGAATGTCTTTCTCAATACCCCGGTGACGCAAGTCGAACCGCGTTGCCTACGTTTCGGCGATGGTCGTATCTTACGCGCCGGCACGATCGTTTGGGGGGCTGGTGTGCGTGCCCCAGCTCTGCTGGCTGAAGCCGGGTTCCCTACCGATCGGATGGGGCGGGTGGTGGTCGACCGCTATCTGCGTGTGAGTGGTCAGGCCCTGGTCTTTGCTATCGGTGATTGCGCCGCTGTCGCTGATAGTCGGGGCGGGTTTTTGCCACCGACAGCTTCCTACGCTGTGCGCCAGGGTGCGCATCTAGCCAAAGTTCTCGCTGATGAAGCGCGCGGTGAAGCGCCGCGACCTTATGAGCCGGTGGAACTGGGTGAAGTGGTTTCGTTGGGGCCCAATGATGCGATTGGGAGTGCATTGGGGGTGCCAGTGATGGGCTATCCGGCGGTCATGTTGAAACGAGGTATTGAAGAGTACTACCGCGCAACGATTGAGAGCGCTTAATCGATAGGAGAGCGATCATGCTAGTGCAGGAACAGTTCGTCGCAATCAAAGCGCCACCCGCTACTATCGAGCGGTATCTGACTGATCCCCAATTACTGGCTGAGTGGCGCTCACCGCTAGTGGTGTTCGATCCGATAGAAGGTGATTTGATGACTTTGGGCAGCAAGCACAAGCTGCGCTTGAAGTCGTTGGCGCTGGCTGGCGCAACCTATACGGTTGTCGAACGCGATAGTGGCCATATTCTGCTCAAGATGGAAGGCCTTTGGCAGGGGCAAGAGCTTTGGCGCTGGTTTGCCGATGGTGATCGAACAATTGTTCAGCATCGCGTAGAGTACGAAGTTACCGACCCCAGCTTGCGCGTCTTTGTAGCCGGAATCGGGCAACTCTTTGTTTCGCTCGATATGCGCATCGAACTTGACCGCCTGCGCATGATCCTCGAAGGCCGTAGTCAGCCGGCAACCGCTCAGTCGCGCTGATCACGCTTGATGACACAGAGCCATCGGTAGCGGCGGGTACTTAGCTCGCCGCTTTCCTTTTGTGGCGAATTTTGCATAAAAGCACAGATATTGCACAAAAAGTGCATCGTTTCGACCTCTACAATCCAACGGCTCGCTGTGCTAGCATACATCTGTCGGTCGTTGTGTATATGCACAGAGGTTGCCTATGGCTCGACAGCAACGGTTTAGTCCGCGTGATGAAGTCTATCTTGCCAGCACCAGCTTTGAAGTATATATGATTGCTGGCGGTGTCTTTATCGGACTGTTTGGGTTGTTGTTCGCAATCAGCATCAAAATCAACATGGCGTGGCTGGTGTGGCCGGCACTGGTGGTCTCGGTGATCGCAGGTGCGATTACCCTCTACCGGCTTGAAAAGCGTGAGCGCAAACGCAAGTTGGCCGAACTTGAAGCGGAATATGCTGCCAAACAGCGCTTGGTGAACGGTGATTAGCGATCTGTATCCATTCTGTCATCTTGCTGGCCTCGCGGTTGTGCTATCTTCAAGCACAGGTCTAGGTACTAGGTGATGTTCACGTGTGGTTGCCAACTAAGGCGCTGTACTCATCGTTGGCTGTCAGCTGATAGGCTGCAAGCGTGGCATATGCTGGTCGTCACCTACTCTGCAATGTCTAGACCTAATTTGGCACTCGCCGTGTTGTTGCCAGAGGTTTGTGATGCAGACGCTTCGCCAGCTTCGCCGCACTCGTCAGTTAACTTTTGTTGATCTGGCACTGCTCACCGGTATTCCAGCGCGGGTCATTGCTGAAGCCGAATATGGGATGCGTCACCTCAGCCGCCAAGAGGCTGAGGCGATTGCATTAGTACTAGGATTAGCGCCGACGGCGATGCTTACGCCGTCACACTACCCATCACAGCCACAGCCGCAACTGGCCCAGCTGGTGGTGACGACTGGTCTAGCAGCGATACTGACGCTGATGCCGCTGGCAGTCGAGATGGCACCTTCCTGGCAACGCCACTGGCAAGCTATCACGTTTGAGCAGGCACATCCATCGCTCGCGGCAGGATCATCCGCGTCGCCTCCTCTACCCTCAGTTGATCCTATCCAGACGGTTGCAGCGTCAACACGTGCTGTGCCGACTACGGTTCCATCGCCACTACCCCCTACGCCTGATGCGATAGCACCGCTAGTCGCGCCTGTACCGATCCGTCTGTCGCCGTCTGTGTCCAATCGGTTCTATCTCGATGAGACGGGACCGCATGGGTGTCCAGTGCAGCCCACTAGTGGTCAGGTAGTGGTAACGCAAGGGTATGGGGTGGGGACGCATGCGCCGGCCCATATCTGGGGGGCAATCGATTTGACGGTTGATAGTGATGGTGATGGGCTGGCCGATCCAGGGGCAAGTTGGTATACGCCAGTAGTGGCGACTCATGATGGCGTGGTGAAAGTAACGATGAACAGTTATCCGGCTGGTCACCATGTATGGGTGTTAGCGCCAGATGGTATCTGGCGCACAGGTTATTCTCATCTAGCTATCGTAACGGTGATCGACGGTCAACGGGTTCGTGCTGGTGAGACGATCGGCCTAATGGGTAGCACCGGTTTGGCGACCGGGCCACACCTTGATTATCAGGTGTGGCGTGGCGATGTCAATGTCGATCCAACCGAACTGGTTGGCTGTGGGGCACCGGCGAAGTAAACTCAAGCTGCAGAGGATTCATGCGCGTAACGATCGTTGAAAGAGTATGAGTGCCAAAGCCATACTCGCGGCAGCAAAACCGCTAAGCACTAGCACGCTGGCCCAGAGTGGTAACGTTGGTTCGGCCCCAAACGCTAGCGTGCGTGTGGCGTCGATCAAATAGCTTGCTGGATTAAGCAGAACGATGACACGCATCCATCCGGGGAGGACATCGAGCGGATAAAGGGCGTTCGATGCGAATAGTAGCGGTAGGTTAAAGAGAAAGATCAAGCCGTGATAACCAGCGATGCTGCGCGAAATTGCTGCAACGCCCAAGGCCAGTCCACTAAAGCCGATGGCAAAAATAGCCAGCAAGATCAAGGCGCCCAGCCAGCCTGATGGCTGAAACGCGAGGCGTGCACCCATGAGCAGACCTACGATCAGCATCAACACGGCCTGAAAGAGGGCTTTGGTCGCAGTACTGGCAGCGCTGCCCAACAAAATGCTGAGCCGGGGGATTGGGGCAGCCAGATACTCTTTCACAATTCCGCGCAGCCGTTCATCTAACAATACCATGCCACCGCCTACCGCACCACCCAACGCGCTCAGTGCAATAATTCCGGGCAGAATGAATGACATGTAATCGCTGCCACCGACATTACTGATCATGCCGCGCATGCCCACACCAAACAAGACCACCCACAGTACTGATTGCAGTGCCAGACCAACGATCTCTTCGGTGTGTTGTACAAACTTCCGCATGTGTCGTGTCCAGATGACATACGTAGCATACATAACTGGATTCCTCGCCGTGAAAACGCTCAATCGCGTAGAGCCGTACCTGTGTAGTGCAGGAAAACATCGCCGAGCGATGGTCGGGCTAGGGTCACATCTTCAACTGCAAAACCGTTGTTGCTGATCGCATTGAGAATGGCAGGCAAGCGCCGGCTGCCATTGTCGGTGTAAATGAGGGCCAGGTGGTCGGCTGGATCAGTTTCAACCCGACTCACGCCCTCGAGCGCACTAGCGACCTCAGCCACATAATTGAAATTGCCTTGGCCACGCACGCGGATCACGTCAGAACCCATTGCTGCGATCAGGTCTGATGGCCGACCGGAGACGATTAAGCGACCGTGATCGATAATGCCGACCTGATCTGCCAGGGCTTCAGCTTCATCCATTGCGTGGGTGGTAAGCAGGATCGTCATTCCGCGACGACGGTTAAGATCGCGCACATAGCTCCAGATATTGACCCGATTTTGCGGATCGAGACCCTGGGTAGGCTCGTCGAGCACCAGCAATTGCGGATCTGTCATCAGGCCACGGGCCAGTTCGAGCCGTCGTTTCATCCCACCAGAGTAGCTCTTTACCGAGCGATCGATAGCCTCAGTCAATTGCACGAGCTCGACCAGTTCAGCAATCCGTTGTCGCCGTACCGCGGCAGGCAAGCGGTAAAGACGGCCGTGAAAGTCGAGCGTTTCCCGACCGGTTAGCAGCGGGTCAAGCACCATTTCTTGAAAGGTGACCCCGATCCGACGGCGCACATCAGCGGCTTGCTGACAAACGTCAAAACCAAGAATGCGCGCGCTGCCAGACGTTGGCGGGAGCAGCGTGGTCAGGATACTAAGAAGGGTGGTTTTCCCTGCACCGTTAGGGCCGAGAAGGGCATAGATACAGCCCATTGGCGCTTGCAGATTAACGCGATCAAGCGCCGTCAGTGTACCGTAGCGTTTGACCAGATCAATAGTTTCGACTGCTAGTTCACTCATCACAGTGCCTTTGGGGCGAAAGATGCAATCCTTTCAGAGGATAACGCGCTCGAGCGCCGGTGTCAAGCGAATCTGTGCAATTTGTCACAGGCATTGACTTTCCATGATGATAGTGCTATGATCGCTCGACGAGCGTCAATGATGATGCGCAGGTTGAGCTTCTTCGACCATGCGTCCGACAGCCGACGGAACGCCGACTGCCGCGCGCAGTTCGCGTTCCGTTTTTGTTATGGGCGGATAACACAGTAATCATCTGTCGGGCGGGCACACTATCTGGTTGCGTGTATTGGGTTCATCGCTACCATTGCTGCACATTAGCAAGGAACGCATGGCTATGTTTGCCCAGATCAAGCGCATTCTGGTTGGCCGACCTATTGCAACCGAACATCAACACCAGGAGCGGCTCAATAAGAGGACAGCGCTAGCAGTCTTCTCATCGGATGCGCTGTCATCAGTCGCGTATGCGACTGAGGCGATCCTCACCATTCTGATCCTTGGTGGTAGTGCGGCGCTTGGTCTTTTGCTACCAATTGCCGCAGCAATTGCAATGTTACTACTGATTGTCGGTTTTTCTTATCGCCAGACCGTCTGGTCGTATCCGCAAGGTGGGGGCGGATACATCGTGACCCGTGACAATCTCGGTGATCTACCTGGCCTGGTTGCTGCTGGTGCCTTGTTGATCGATTATGTGTTGACCGTGGCCGTTAGCATCTCGGCTGGAGTAGCGGCCATCACCTCACTTGCGACTAACTGGGGCTTGCCAGCATTGCGTGAATATGCAGTTGAGATTGCGCTAGTTTGTATTCTGATTGTCACTATCACCAATCTGCGTGGCGCAAAAGAGAGCGGTTTCATCTTCTCGATCCCCACTTATGCCTTCATTACCGGCATTCTGTCCATGATAGCAGTTGGGGTGGTACATGACATCTTGTTTGGCGCCGTGCCGGTGGTGCATGCTATCGATCCGGTCATTCCACTAACCGGTGAGACTGTCTCACTCTGGTTGGTTTTGCGCGCGTTTGCCGCCGGTTGTACAGCGTTGACTGGCATTGAAGCGATCAGTGATGGTGTGCAAGCCTTTAAACCACCAGAGTCGCGAAATGCAGCGATTACCCTGACGTGGATGATCTCCTTGCTGGTGACAATGTTCCTCGGTATTACCTGGCTGGCCTATACCCACCAGGCAGTACCCAATGAATTCACGCATGAAACCATTGTCTCGCAGATTGCGCGCACGATTTTTGGTGTCGGACCTGCCTACGTCTTTATTCAGGTTGCGACGGCACTCATCCTGGTACTGGCCGCGAATACAGCCTTTGCCGATTTTCCGCGACTAGCTTCATTTCTGGCCCGTGATCGCTTCTTGCCCCGTCAGTTTGCTTCACGCGGTGACCGATTGGTCTTCTCGAACGGGATTCTTGTCCTGGGCGCATGTTCGGCTCTGCTCGTAGTCATCTTTCAGGCAAATGAAATTGCGCTGTTGCCGCTGTATGCGGTTGGCGTCTTTACCTCGTTTACCCTCTCGCAATCGGGGATGGTGCGCCGCCATTTGCGCTACAAACAACCCGGATGGCATTACGGCATTTTCATTAACGGTATTGGGGCGGTATTAACCGGTATTGTCTTGGTGATCTTGATGGTCACCAAGTTTATGCAAGGGGCGTGGATGGTAATTACGGCAATCCCGATTCTGGTTGTGATGTTTCGCGCCATCAATCTCCATTACCGCCGGGTGGCCGAGCAACTATCGCTGAGTGGTGCGATTTTGCCGCCCGACCTGCGTCGTCACACTGCTATTGTGCTGGTAAGCGGCATTCATCGTGGCGTACTGCCAGCATTGCAATACGCCCGTTCTATTGCGCCTGATAACGTAACAGCCGTTTATGTTGATCTCGATCCCGATGCGACCGAAAAGCTGCGTAACCGCTGGCAGACATGGGGATGCAATATCCCGTTGGTAGTCCTGGAGTCGCCGTATCGTTCGTTGATCAACCCGATTGTGCGGTATATCGAGGAGGTTGAAACGCGCTACGGTGATGATGTGGTGACAGTCATATTGCCAGAGTTTGTGCCAGCACGCTGGTGGGAGCATCTTTTGCACAACCAGACAGGTCTGCTGATTAAGACGGCGTTGCGTCTACGCGGCACGGTTGTGACCAGTGTGCCATACCGTTTAGAGCGATAATTACGGCACGCGCTGCGGTCCTGGTGTGTCAACCGTATGGTGAGGATGAGGCCATCGCTAGCCCGTGCTCCCAGCAGTTCCCTTCCTCATTGTTGATTGTTGGGTGGTCATCCGGTGGACGATCTGTACCCGATCGGGTAAAGCGGTATCACCAGTCGCTTCAACGACACACGCGGCGGCAGCAGCGGCGAAGTGCGCAGCAACGAATGGATCGCCTGTTTCCCAGAGGCGGATCAAAAATGCTGCCGTGAAGACATCGCCAGCACCGGTCGGATCAATTTCGTGTGCTGGATAAGCAGCGATATGATGGGGTTCACCGTTGAGAAACATCGTTGCTCCACGTGCGCCGTGGGTCACGATCCCAATAGGTGTCAACTGGGCGTAGCTGGCGGCCAGTTCCTCATCACCACCCACATCTTCGCTGCTTAACGTCAGTACGTGGAGGTGGGATAGCTCAGCTGGACTTGGCCGCCAGCGTCGGGGACGAATCGGCGCCGGCAGTGTTGTTTCCCAGGTCCGCAACCACCCTTGGGCAGTTGCGCCGATGAGTGCTCCAGGGAAGGCAGCGGCCAGAGTGGGTGCACATTCGTGTAATACTGGGCCGAGCAGTACAATTGGTGCAATGCGCCAGTGTGGTGGCGTCACTTCAGCAGGGATCGGTGGGGCGACGGCATGCAGCCACTGGCGACGACCGGCAGGTGTATAACGATTTTCAAAGGTTGAACTGACCGTCGTAGGAACTGTTTCCCAGGCGATGCCGGGTAGGGGAGCTTCAGCACTAGCAGTGATTACCGCGGCGCGAAGGCCAAGTCGTTGTGCTAACAGGGCGGCAAAGCGCGCCGTACCGCCAACAGTAGCAGTCCCATCTGGCAATAGGTCGCGAGTTACGTGGCCGATAGCAACAAAATCGATCATGGTGTGCGCATGAATAACCATTCCTGGCGACGATGCGAATGACCAGGAACGAGAAGCAATACGGAGATGCGCTGGATTGTCTACCGCGTGCAGATGATGAAAAAACGACTCTAGAGCGATACTAACCAGGGCGATGTGCTAGCAGCGAGTGCACTCCGTTTGGTCGCAAGCGTAGACACCAGATAGCTCCAGTCAGGGTTGCCCTTGCCCATACAGCAAGAGAAAAAACCATGCCTGCGGCGGTTAGTAGTCCGCCGCATGCAGAATCACGATCGACGTCTGCGAGTGATGCGCAGCTACGGCTTGGCGGGATAGATCACAATCTTGCGATTCTCGCCTTCACCAGAGCTCTCGGTGTAGATCGTTTTATCGTCGCGTAAAGCCAAATGAACGATCCGTCGCTCGTAGGCGGCCATCGGTTCAAGCATAATTGGCCGACCTGTCTGACGTACTCGTTCGGCCATCCGGCGGGCGAGGCTCTCTAGGGATTCCTGGCGCCGCTGGCGATAATTGCCAACATCAACAATTACTTGCGGCCAGACCTGCACCCGGCGACTTACCAATAGATTAAGCAAAAACTGCAGAGAGCGCAGTGTTTCACCGCGGCGACCGATCAGCAGACCCATTGCCTCTTCATCGGCGCCTTCAACATGCAACGTAATCGTAGTTTCGGGTTCTCCTTGGGGGCCAGGCACACGCGAAATCACTGTAGTTACATACGCATGAATATCCATTCGCTCGAGCAGATCTTCGAGGATGCGCTGAGCGATCTCGCTCACCTTCTCAACGGAAGGTCGTTCTTCTTCATCTTCAACGACGGTGACCCGCACCAGGGCCTCATCACCATTCTCACCGGGATCAAGAACTTCGATCGCCACTTCGTCGCGATCGCGGCCCAATTGGGCCAATGCCAGTTCGACGGCTTCGGCGACGGTGCGTGCGCTAATTTCGATGCGCTTCATAAACACCTCTCGGTCACGGTGACCGTCTCTAAAGACTGCAAACCTGCTAGCGGCGACGGCGCGGGTTAGGATGCTGACGTGATGCGCGCTGCTCTTCACCGGCTGATTCACCCGTCTCTACCGGAGCTTCGGTCAGGGGCCGCATCACCGACCAGAAATCGACCTTAGGCAGTTCCGGCTGAGGCTCTGCAGCCTGCCCTGTGGCTGCCGGAGCGAGAGACAGGCTAGGAACAGGACGGTTGTCAGGCGGTAGGAAACGCAGATAGTTAGCCAGCGATCCCCAGCCTGAAGTGAAATACTGTTGAATGATACCGATCACACTGCTAATTACCCAGTAGAGCACTGCACCCGTGGGGAAGGTAAAAGCGATGTAGCCGAAGATGAACGGCATAATCAGCATTGCCTGAGTAAACGCCTTTTGTTGCGGATCCTGCACACGTGGCGTGGCCATTAGTTGCTGCGCCAATTGCAGCAGGATTGAGAGAATCGGCAAGAGGAGATAGATCGGGCCTGCAAATCCATTTGGTCCGAACGCTGCCACACCGAGATCCATACCGAAAAATGGCGCAGCCAGAATTTGGGCTAACCGTTCGTCTTTGAGCATTTCAGCGGCAGCAGCGCTGAGGTTCACGCGCTGCTCGGGCACCATTAGATGGTAGACAGCCTGATAGACACCAAAGAAGATCGGCAGTTGCAACAGCAAGGGCAGACAGCCACCAACCGGATTAATCTTGTGCTCGCGATAGACGCGAAGGGTTTCTTCCTGCAAGCGTTGTGGGTCCTTGCCATACTTACGCTGAATCTCTTTTAGGATCGGCTGAACCTCTTGCATGCGGCGGCTCGAACGGAGCGAGGAAATTGTTAGAGGAAGAATGGCGATGCGGGCCGCGATCGTGAAGAGCACGATCCCCAACGCCATATTGCCGGTCAATGACGAGAAGAAGAGCAGCAGTTGTTCGAGCAGACCAACAAATGCCGACCAGATATTCATTGCGTTCCCCGTTCGTCTTGTGGATATGAACCTTGTGTTGTTGAAGTAGCTGGCGTTTGTTCGCAGATTGGCAACAAACCAGCCTGTTGCAGCAGTGCAGCAAGATCAGCTTGTAGTCGGTTGAAAGGCACCTCGATCACTTCCGGCGACCGGATAACGAATACCAGATCGTAGCCAGTCGTGAGGGAAGGGATGAGGAGACGCACTGCTTCGCGGACACGCCGACGTGCGCGGTTGCGTTGCACAGCACTGCCGATTCGTCGACCAACGACAAAACCGCAGCGCACTAGGTTGCGCCGTCCTGGCGCAACAGTGAGCGCTATCCAGGGCGATACCACCACACGCCCTTCGGCGCGCACGCGGCGGAACTGGTTGGGCCGACGAAGCCGATTTGCGCGGCGCATGGATAAAAAACAAACGGGCTATCGGCCTTAGATAGTGCAGCGACCAACCGCTAGCAACGACTCTGTCGGCAATAACCCGTTCCATTTCGTTAATTAGCGATGTCCACGGCGCACTGCTCGCCGCTCATCACTGACGGTCAACTTCCAGCGCCCCTTCAGACGCCGACGGCGCAACACTTCACGCCCATCTTTGGTCCTCATCCGCGCACGGAAGCCATGCTTGCGGCGGCGCGGGATGCGTTTCGGTTGCCATGTTCGTTTAGGCATTGTATGTACTCCTCAGGTATTATTTCTATTTTAACAAAAACTGCCGTCATTATACTCGCCGCGCCGGATTGGTGTCAAACCGGGCATGCACTCTATTTCCAATGAGTAGTTGTCGCTAGCACCAGCGTGGATGCAAGTCTCTGGTAAGCGTATTGCTCGTGCGTATGAGCTTGTAGCTGATTGGCAGAGCTACTGCAGCAATGTAGATAGGCGCCTGCCAGCAATCTTACCGGCAGGCGGCAACTACGAAGCGAACGCTTCGCTACTCATCGTGACCGATCTGCTGCAGGGTGCGACGAATTACATCGCGCTGGCGGCGGTTCGACGGACGCTCAATCTCGTCATCATCGTCGTCGTCGCGACGGCGGCGGTCGCGGTCGCGATCACGACGGTTACTGGGCCCACCAAATTTGGTCAACAAATCTTCGAGGGTCGCATTTCCCTCAAATGACTCATCGTCTTCTTCGCCCACAACATATGTTTCCATTGCTGGCTGAGCCGGGCGACGCTCGCGGCGCTCACGCCGCTCGTTGCGCTCACTGCGCTCACGCCGCTCGCCACGTTCACTGCGCTCACCCCGCTCGCTGCGCTCACGCGCGGCCTGAGCAGCGGCGTTATAGCGTTCAAAGTTGCTGCGGTTGCTACGCGTTGGGGCCGCAGGTTCAACTGTCTCTGCCGGTTCAGCGGTCTCGGTGGTAGCTGACGGCTGTTCCTCTTCGAGCCGCATCGTCAGGCTGATGCGCTTGCTCTGCTGATCGACGCCGAGTACCTTCACCGTGACCTTATCGCCGACCTTGACCACATCTTCTACCTTGGCGACACGATGGGGGGCAAGTGCCGAGATATGCACGAGGCCATCGCGACCAACGCCAATGTCAACAAACGCGCCGAAGGGCGCAATCCCGCTAACAGTGCCTTCGAGAATCTGACCTGGTTCGAGCTGCTGCATGCGCTGTGAGCGCAACGCACGACGGAGACTCAGGCTAATGCGGGCAGCTTCGCCATCGATCTCAAGCACCTTAAATTGGTAGCGCTCACCAACCTTCACCGCATCTTCCGGCTTCTCAATCCGACCTTCGGCCAGCTCACTCACGTGGATCAGACCGTCTTTGCCGACACCAATATCAGCAAATGCGCCAAAGGGGGCAAAGCCAGTGATCACGCCTTCCACGATATCACCCACGCGCAGGCTTGCCAGTTTCTCGCGGTCGATCTCTTGGCGGCGCTGCTGTTGCGGTTGAGCCTGACGGGGGCGGCGTGGCGCTTCGGCCTGTGCCGGGTCTCGCATCGTCAGACTAATGCGGCGGGCGCTATTATCGACGCTCTTCACCCACACTTTCACGGTATCGCCAATCTGGACCACTTCCGACGGAGTTTCGATCCGGCGATCACTCATCTCGGAGATATGAACCAGACCATCGCGACCAACACCAATATCGACAAACACCCCATACAGTGCGATAGACGTCACCTGGCCTTCGAGCTCCATGCCAGGCTGTAAATCTTTCAGCCGACGCGGCTTTTGTGGTTGATCGCTGACCGGGGTGAAGCTAGCACCAGTTGCCACATTCTCATCGGCGCTAGTTGCCGCACCGTCGCCCGCTGTGGGCAAGGCCGTGGCTTCGGGCGCGCTAACTGCCCCTGCGGTGGCGGACTGATCCGCCTCCTGTTCAGGGGTAGGCGCCACCGCCTCCGCCGGCTGAGATGATGCGGTGACGGCAGCTTCAGCCACCGGAGCATTCACTGCCGCAAGAGGCTTGTCAGGCAGCTCGCCCGCAGCGACCTCGTCCCTACGTACCTGATCCGTCATTGCCTACCTTCCTCCTCGCGTAAAAGGTTAACCTGTATGCTTATGGCGCCCGCCTGGCCGATCGTCGAGCGCACACCGACATCTATCACACATGCATTTGCTGACGCACGGCCCAAACCAGGCCCTGATCGTGCAAATCTTCTAACCGGTAGTAGACCCCACGCAGATGTTCTGCTAACCGCCGCGATAAACCACGTTCGAAGCTCGGATGCTCGGTATCGATCACTATCGCATGGATGTTATGCGCAGCTATCATTTCGGCAATCCGATACGCTTCCTGTTGTGGCGGCAGATCTGATATTGCAACATTGGCCTGTCCGTCTGTCAATAATACCATCAACGGTACCACTTCCGCATCACGTCGGCGTGCCCGTTCGAGCAATTCGAAGGCGGTAAGGAGGCCGCGCGAGAGCGGTGTTTTGCCGCCAGTGGGCATTGATTGCAAGCGGCGTTGCGCCAGTTCGACGCTATTGGTCAGTGGCAGCAGGACGCGCGCATAATCACGCTGGAAGCTGACCAAACCAACCTGATCGCGGCGCTGATAGGCATCGCGCAGCAGCGAAAGGACGGCCGCTTTTGTTGCTTGCATACGCTCTTCGGCAGCCATACTCCAGCTAGCATCGACCACAAAACAGACCGCATTGCGAGTGCGACGGACACGTACCTTTTGGCGCAAGTCGGATCGTTTGATAAGAATCTTTGGATGGCGTTGATGCGGCAAGCCGATGGTATGCCGTAATTCGGTACGTCGCTTACGCTGATAAATGGCCGCTTCACGGAGCGTGGCATCGAGCGCCAGATCGGTGACTCGCTCAGCACGGCGGCTGGTGATATAACGCCCTTGTTTGCGTTTGGTGCGCGAGCGTGTTCGGCGACCAGGGGCGCGGCGTTGGGCGCGATCCGGAGCGGCTTCGAGTCGCCGTGGCTTGAAGATCGTGTCAGCTTTGTATTCGGCGCTGCTGGTCTGCTGGGTGCTAGTTGGAGGTGCGGTTTCAGGTGTACCGGCACCACCGATCGGTACGGTTGTGCTATTGCCGCCGCCCTCATTCCCACCTTCATCATTACCTTGACCGGTATCATTGTGGTCAAGGGTTTTTTTTACTTCAGCCTGAGCGCTGATCTCATCAACTCGTTTGCCATACCGATCAAGAATGCTGGCCAAACGTTGCTCATCGAGTTTAACTTCACCAAAGGGTTGTCGGCGCATACGGTGTGGTAATGCCAGCTCGGCGGCTAGGCGAATATCGTCAGCGGCCAATATGCGGCGTCCGCTCCAGGCGGCATGGGTACGCGCCGTTTCCAAGATGGTCAGATCAGCGCGGTGACCATCAACCCCCATCTCGATGCAGAGGCTGGCAACCACAGCCATATCAGTGCGGTCGATGCGCACCTGTGGCAAGAGCGCACGGGCAGCGGCGATCCGTTGCGCGAGTTGCTCTTCGGCTGCTTGCCATTGGTGGATGAAACTGGTTGGATCTGCTTCGTAAGCCATCCGGCGCTCGATGACAGCCACCCGGTCGTTGACATCAGTAAGGCCGACCACTTCCACGGCCAGACCGAACCGGTCGAGCAATTGTGGTCGCAATTCACCCTCTTCGGGGTTCATAGTGCCGACGAGGATGAAGCGAGCCGGATGTGAGACGCTAACCCCTTCGCGCTCAACGGTATTGACCCCCATCGCTGCTGCGTCGAGGAGTAGATCGACTAGATGGTCATCAAGGAGATTAACCTCATCGACGTAGAGCACACCACGGTTCACCTGTGCCAGTAGACCTGGTTCAAATCGGCGCTGACCTTCAGTAATAGCGTGCTCGAGATCAAGCGAACCGACCACGCGGTCTTCGGAGGCTGAAACCGGCAACTCAACTAGGCGGGTAGGCCGTACCATAGTGGGTAGCGGTCCCTGAGCCAGGCGCGCCTGACAATCAGCGCAAAGGGTAGCTGGGGCATCAGGATCGCAACTGTACGGGCAGTCAACTACCACTTTAATTGAAGGTAGTAGTCGTGTCAGCGCACGCACTGCGGTTGATTTCGCTGTCCCCTTCTCGCCACGGATCAACACTCCACCGATGCGCGGATTGATAGCATTGAGTATCAAAGCGCGCTTCAGTCGTTCCTGTCCAACGATGGCAGAGAATGGGTAAACCGGTCGTTGTGGAAGGTTTGTGATGTTCACGACAACAAAAATCTTCTAGCTCAACGTGAGCCAGAAGCCATAGCAGCGATGCCACGTAATGGTAGCAAGCGATATCCCATCATCCGACAGACGAACCTGACCTACAGCACTGCTCACAGTGAATACCTCTGCTTGTAACGAAGCAGCATAGCAATTGTGTCATAAAGCTGCCGAAAAGTCAAATCACACTGTGCAGCTGCTATAGTCGTTCAGGCTGCAACGAAACGTTACAATTGGCTGTGGTAGCGGTATGCTATAATATAGCGATTCAATCCGGGCAACCGGAATCATATCCTGGCAACGGTTGATATGGGCCATGACAGCAGTGGTCTGTCAATGGGTAATAGGTGGAGTACGCTTGTGGGTTTCAACCCCTTTAATACGATTTTTGGCGCTTTTAGCCGTGATCTTGGTATCGATTTAGGCACTGCTAACACCCTGGTGCACGTGCGCGGCAAAGGAATCGTCATTAGCGAACCATCGGTCGTAGCAATAGATACCCGCACCAAAAAAGTTCATGCCGTAGGTGCGGAAGCCAAGGCCATGGTAGGCAAGACACCAGCCAATATCGTTGCCGTGCGCCCGTTGAAAGACGGCGTGATCGCCGATTTCGACGTAGTTGAGCAGATGCTGGCTTACTTCATCAAGAAGGCGCATGCTTACGGAGCACTCCCTTTAGTTGATCCCCGTCCACGGGTGGTAGTGGGTGTCCCTTCGGGAGTCACTGAGGTTGAGAAGCGAGCTGCGCGAGAGGCGGCGTTGAATGCCAAAGCACGCGAAGCTTATGTGGTGGAAGAGCCAATGGCAGCGGCGATCGGGGCAGGATTACCAGTTGAAGAGCCAATCGGGTCGATGATCGTCGATATTGGTGGCGGTACGACCGAGATTGCCGTAATTGCACTTGGCGGGATAGTGATCAACCACTCGATTCGGATTGCTGGTGATGAAATTGATGAAGCGATCATTCAGTTCGCTCGCCGTGAATATAATCTCTTGATCGGTGAGCGCATGGCCGAAAAAGCAAAGATCGCTGCTGGTTCTGCATATCCACTCGATGAAGAAATTAAAGTCGTACTACGTGGGCGTGACCTACTAACCGGGCTACCTAAGGCGATTGAAGTTAGCTCGGTCGAATTGCGTGAGGGGATTGCCGGGCCGGTCAACGCAATTGTGGCTGAAGTACGGGCTGCGCTCGAAGAGACGCCACCAGAGCTAGTGGCCGATATCATGGAGCACGGCATCATGCTGGCTGGCGGTGGTTCGTTGCTCCACGGTTTAGACAAACGGATTGCGGCCGAGACCAAGATGCCGGTGCATATTGCCCAAGATCCCCTTTCGTGTGTGGCACGCGGTGCTGGCAAGATGGTGGAAAATTTTGACAATAGCGTCTACCAAGATATCTTAATGCGCGCTCAGACAACTCGGCGAGTACGGAGATAGCCCATGCGCGATTTTCTCGATGATCGTCCACTCCGATTACGGCGTGATCGCCCCAGTGATCAGGGTTACTGGCGTGTTGTCGCCGTAGCGATTGGGCTAGTGTTACTCAGCCTGTTGTTGACTGTCCTCGATCGGCAAGGTGTGATCTCGCCGGCTCGTCTTGCGGTGCGCGAAGCTTTACAGCCATTGACCGGCTGGCTAACGGCGCAGCGGGCTGCCATTGAGACGTGGTGGGCGACACCGCGCGACATCGCGACGATGCAAAGCCGGATTGCCGAACTGGAAGCAGAGAACGCCCGTCTCACCAGCGAGGTCCTGCGGCTAGAACAGGCGCGGGTCGAGAATATCTTTCTGCGGCAGCAGCTAGCAATCACGCGTGCGCATCCCTGGAAAGTGTTGGGCGCAGAAGTGATGGTGCGCGCGCCCGAAGCCGCGCGACGGGTACTCATTATTGCCCGTGGGGCTGAAGATGGCGTTCGAGTGGGGATGGCCGTGATTGGGCAACAGCCCGGTGCGCCGCCTGCTCTGATTGGGGTCGTTGAGACAGTAGGAGCGCGTACAGCCGATGTGTTGATGATCACTGACATTAGCAGTCAGATTAGTGTGCGCCTGCTACAACCTGATGGCGCGCCACTTGGCCTGATGCAAGGGCAGTGGCAGCGGGGGTCACGCTTGCGGGTAGAGTTGATCGACCGCAACACAACATTGCAGGTTGGTGATCACGTTGTGACTGCCGGTCTTAGCGGCGCTCTTGATTTACCACTTGATCTGGCGGCAATGCCAGCAGCAGTACCAATCGGTGCAATTGAAACTGTGCGCCAAGAGGGACAGCGCCAGATTGGCGAGATTCGGCCGTTTGTAGATCCGGATCAGGTACGCTACGTGTGGGTGATTCTCAGCCAAGAAGAATAGAAGAACGGCTGGCGCGCGAGTTAGGGCTGGCGCTTATCTTACTGGCCCTAGCGCTGGTACAGGTAACGTTGCTGATTGGACCGACAGGCTTTAGCGTGCCGTTACTGCTGGTACTAGCAATTGCACGCGCCCTCGTTGGCGTGAGTACGGCTGAGCCAGTACGGGGGCTGATACGCGGCTTGTGGTGGGCTTTTTACGGTGGTCTAGGGCTTGATATCATGAGCACCCTGCCACTGGGCAGCCATGCCGCTGCTCAACTCCTCGCAGTGGCGATTGTGGGCCTAGTAGCACGCCGATTTGCGATTGAGCGCTCTTTGGTGTCGCTATTGGCTGTGGCCGCTGGAACAATTATTTACGAGGCGACGCTCTACGTGGTTACTGTGCCATTTGATAGCGATTGGCAACGGTACGTATTGATCGCTGTGCTGCCCTCATTGCTATTAGCCCTGATCCCCACGCTACCGGTAGTGGCGATTGTGCATCGGCTCACACGGCTAAGTGGGTAGGCCAGAGCACAATCAGGGCGTGCTCGACCGTAGGATCTGGTTAGAGTTGTTGCACCATTGGAAAGGCTGATGCGCAGCTATGGCGAGATTGATGGCGTTACGGATCACGCTGCTGCTCGTCATTGTAGTGCTGGTGGCGCGCCTAGCCCAATTGCAGCTCATACAGACCGACACACAGCGGTTTGGTGCTGACATTGAGGTGACGACGCGCCGCTACTTAACCAATCAGCCGCGTCGTGGTGAAATCTTCGACGCGCGCGGTTTGTTATTGGCCGAGAGTGTGCCAATCTATAATCTGGCAGTGGTGCCTGGGCAGTTGCCATCGGCGACTAGAGCTCCTGAGCAACGCGCTCTGACATTGGCGCGGCTAGCACAGATTGCCGGATTGTCGGCCACGCTGATCATCGATCCAGCCAGGGCGGTCGTGACGAATCCAGCATTACGCGCTGATCTAGCTGGGCTTGGGTCATTGCCTGAGCCGATACCAACTGATGTCATAACGCTAACGATCGCGCCAGCCGACACGCTGCGGGCGCTGGCGATCAGTCAGTCCTACCGTGACGTGGTCACGTTGGTCAATCCAGTTGAACAGCTTTTGCAGCAAGCAAATGCGCGTAGTTATCAACCCGTCGTTATCAAAGAAGACATTGCGCCTGAACTGGCTCTGGCGTTGCGCGAGAATGCTAACTACCTGCCCGGTGCACGTGTTGTTGAGGGGTTTCGCCGGCGCTATCCGCTCAGCGGTGAGATACCATCACTCTCCCATCTGCTCGGTTATGTTGGTCGGATCAACTCGTGTGAGCTGGTCGCGGTCAATCCAGCCAGTTCGTGGCTACGTAGCCTGATCGACATTACGGCCAACGCACCGGTTTGTGGCCTGATTACCAAGCAGATCGATCCAACTAGTGTTGGCCTGCCGCCGTACCTGCCCAGCGATCGGATTGGAAAGGATGGGCTAGAAGGTGCGTATGAGGCAGTACTACGCGGACAGATGGGCATCGACTCGTTGCTGGTTGATGCGTTGCAACGACCAGTGAGCGATGTGACGACGCTGCGGGCGGTGACTAACGGTCATAATCTGATCTTGACCATCGATGCCCAATTCCAGGCTGAAGTTGAGCGGATCTTGCAGCGCTGGATCAATGAGGGTGAAGAGCGACGCCAGACTGCTCGTGAAGCACATAAGCGTGCCTATGATCCAATTGTGGCGGGGGTCGCCGTAGCGCTCGATCCACGAGATGGCCGGGTACTGGCGATGGTCAGCTTACCGGATTACGACAACAATCTGTGGGTTGATCCAGCGCGGGCGAGTGAATTGCAGGCTTTGCTGGCGCCGCCCAACGCTGAAGCGCAGCGTGAATTGCGGCGGCTAGCCCCTTTTACCAATCGGGCAATTGCTGGTCAATACCCACCCGGTTCGACGCTCAAACAGTTTGTAGGAGCGGTGGCTTTGCAGCAAGGCGTGATTAGCGCTGATACCAAATTGCGTGATCCTGGTTTGCTGCGTCTGATCGAGCGGAGTGGTGCCGAGTTTATTCTGCCGAACTCAGTACGCAACCGTGATAACGGCCTGATTGATGTACGCGATGCGTTGCGTCTCTCTTCAAACGTGTTTTTTGCCAGTGTGGCTGGCGGTAACGATCAGGCAACGAACCTTGATCAACGTGCCTTGCGGATCACTGGCCTCGGGATTGATCAATTGGTTGAGGGTTTGTCTTGGTTTAACTTTGGTCGGGCCAGTGGGATCGATCTGGTGGGGGAGGCCAGCGGGCGGGTGCCAACACGGGCGTGGAAGGCGCAGGTATTGCGCGAGGCTTGGACGACAGGTGACACCTACAATACCGCGATTGGGCAGGGTTATTTAGAAGTCACACCGTTGCAATTGGCAGTAGCTGCTGGCGCTATTGCTACCGATGGTACCCTGTACCGTCCGCATCTGGTTGATCGCATTGTTGACGAGCACGGCCAACTTGTGCAGCGAATTGCCCCAGAACCGATTGGCCGTGTTCCGATTGAGACACGACATCTGGCTACAATCCGGCAGGGTTTGCTCAGCTCGATAACTGACGGTCTCGGAGTGGCGGCACGGGAGGCTTGTTCCGGGTTGCGGATCGCTGGCAAGACGGGTACAGCCGAATTTGGTCCGCTGTTAACCACTGCTGATGGTCGCTTGGTACGGCAGAGCCACGCTTGGTTTGTAGGTTTTGCGCCGTATGACGATCCCCAAATTGTCGTGGTCGTGTTGGTTGAAGGCGTTGGTGATCTGAACGATGGTTCATCAACGATTGCGGTGCCGGCAGTAACGCAGATCATGCAGGCCTATTTTGGCATCACGCCTCCAGAACAACCACCTGCGTTCTGCCCAGTGCTTCCCAGTGAATAATCGTAGGAGGCTCATGTACGTTAGAGGTGAGGGGCAATATCTGGGGCCGTGGGTCTAGCCGCGGGGTAGGGTGAGGGTAAATGTGCTGCCCTTGCCTACCCCAGCACTGGCGGCGCTGATGTCGCCACCCATTGCCCATGCTAAGTGGCGAGAGATAGTGAGCCCAATGCCGCTACCGCCGCTAGTGCGAGCGCGCGAAGGATCGGCCCGGTAAAAACGCTCAAAGATGTAAGGGAGGTGCTCGGGCGCAATCCCGATGCCGGTGTCTTCTACCATTACCTGTACCTGGTCATCAACCATTGCTGAGCGGATGGTAATGCATCCTCCTTCGGGTGTGTAGCGCACTGCATTGCCAAGCAGATTGAGCAAAATCTGAGCAACGCGATCAGGGTCGGCGCGGGTGAGCAGCGGCTGTTCAGTCCGTTCACAGATCACCTGCAAGCAGCCGTCGAGCACCTGGGGTTGAATTTGCGCCACCACCCGGTGAATGATTTCGTTCATATCGAAGGTCGTGAAATTCAACGAAAGCTGCCCAGCTTCGACCCGTGAGAGGGTCTGTAAATCGTCAACCAGACGGCGCAGCCGGCGTACTTCCTGCTTCATGTGAAGAAAGGTGTCAGTCTCGGCAGGTATTACGCCATCGATCAGTCCTTCGAGGTAACCTTCGATCCCCGTCAAGGGTGTGCGTAGTTCGTGCGCGACGTTCCCAATCATGGTGATGCGGTGTTGTTCGATCTGTTCGAGCGCTGCGGCCATCTGATTGAAACTTTCTGCCACCGCCTGGAGTTCATCGCTGGCAGGTACTGTGACTCGTTCATCGTACCGTCCGGCAGCAATACGGCGGCTGCTGTGAGCGATGTCTCGCAGTGAACGCAGTATTACTTGTACAAGCAAGATACTGGTAGTAAGACCAGCCACAGTAGCAGCCAGCGCAGCCACGACCAAGGCCTGCGTAACGACGGCGTGCACTGTGGCTAGCTGATCAAGAGGCACTGTTCGTTCGAGGAGGGCATTGGCAGTGAAACTGAGTGTCACAACGCCAACGATGACCACCAGCATCTGGGCACCAATAATTTGCCAGCGAAGTTGTCGCCAAAAGCGGATCATGATAATGTAGACCTGTGCACAAGTAGGTCACGGCCGATGCTCAAACATTGGCTGCCGGCGTGTCGACGAAACGATATCCGACTCCGCGCGCCGTGCGGATGAGATTTTCGCCCGTGATAGCTTCGATTTTACGGCGGACCTGGCTAACGTAGACATCAACGACTCGATCAGTACCATAGAAATTGGTACCCCAAACCTTTTCAATCAGATCTTCGCGGCTGAGAACACGGTTGTGGTTACGGGCCAGTGCCAGAAGGAGATCGAATTCGGTAGGTGTCAATTCGAGCAACTGGCCGTCAGCACGTGCTTCACGGGCATCGGGATCAATCTCGATGTGCGTAAAGCGCATGAGCGAGCTCTTGGTCGGTTTGCCGCGTTGTCGGCGTAGGATGGCCTCAACACGTGCCACTAGTTCACGAGGGCTAAACGGTTTGGTAAGATAGTCATCAGCGCCAACTCGTAGGCCAGCGACGCGATCTATCTCATCGTTGCGCGCAGTGAGCATCAAGATGTAGACATCAGACCGTTCGCGCAGGCGGGCGGCAATTTCCATACCATCCATGCCCGGTAACATCAAGTCGAGCACTATCAAATCGGGCTGTTCATCAAACGCCATCTGCAATCCTTCCGGTCCGGTTGTGGCGCACAAGACGCGATACCCGGCGTGTTCAAGGTAGGCTTTGGCGACGTTCCGAATACTAGCTTCGTCTTCGATCACGAGGATAGTTGGTTGCATAACAATCCTCACCTGCAACGCACTGGTGCGCTGATCCATAACCAGAAGCGCCATGATCTCACTTTGTCGGACTGCACGCCATTATGCGCCATCGGTAGTATGACTATACCTGGACACCACTGCCTTTACTCACGTGCGCCGCTAAGCACTACTCCAAGCACATTGGCTTTCACCTTTTCGAGTTTCTGACGCGCTTCGCGCACCCGGTCGCGACGCGAGCGACCAGCCTGTACCACCAGCAAGACGCCATCGACGCGCGTTGCTAATACAAGCGCATCGGTCACATTTTGCACTGGCGGTGTATCGAAGATCACAATATCGGCAGCTTGACGTAGTCGGGTCAGCAAGTGTTCCATACGGCGCGAGCCGAGCAGATCGGCGGGCCGGGGTGGAAGCGGTCCGCTGGGTAGTAAGCTAAGACCGGGCACTGCCGTAGGTTGAATCGCCAGTGGTGCGTCTTGGTCGAGAATTGAGCTGGTAAGACCCTGCTCATTCGAGAGGCCGAAGATGGTATGCAGCTGCGGCTGGCGGAGATCGCTATCAACCAACAAAACCCGCTGCTCGGCCTGGGCCATTGTCACAGCTAGGTTGGCAGCAGTAAGACTCTTTTCCGGCGTCGGTTCGGCAGCAGTCAGTAACAAGGTATGGATCGGCTTATCCAGACTGGAAAAGAGAATATTTGTACGCAGGGTGCGGTACGCTTCTGCGGCAGCTGACGCTGGTTCGCGCAGCGTGATTAGCACCTGCTCGGGCGACGATATCACGAGAATCACTCCTGCCTGTCTTTCTGTAGCGGACAGGCTCGCCAGTCGTTCGGATCATCAAACTTATGAACGCAGTGCGGGCAACACGATGCGAGTCGTCGTTGCCAATTGCGCTAAAGCAATGCCAGTCTACTTCTCAGCTAGTGGAATTGCGCCCAGCGTTGGTAGACCAACAAAGCGTTCCACATCTTCAGAGGTTTTCAGCGTATCGTCAAGATATTCGAGCACGAAGGCCAGCACAACACCTATTACCAGCCCCAGAATTGCCCCAGCGAGCATATTGATGCGCGTGTTCGGGCGAATTTCTACTAGGCGCGCCGGTTGAATCCGGGTAACGTTAATGCGAGCGGTGCCTTCGAGTGTCGCATTAATTCGGTTAACTTCAGCTACAATCTGCTCGCCAACCGCATCAGCCAGGGCCTGTGATTGATCGAGGCGCGGCAAATCGACCTCGATTACGATCTTCTGCTCATCGGGCCGTGGTTGGATATTCACGTCTTCCATCAGCCGCTCGCCGCTGATATCAAGCCCGATCCGCTGACTAATTTGATCGAGGACGCTCGGCTGCATAACGAGTTCGCGATAGCTATTCATCGAATTGCGCAGCACGATATTGAGACCGTTATCAGCCTGATTGGCCAGCACGAGGTAGACCGCCTGTGAACGAAAGGTTTGCGGTAATAGTTTGCTAATCGCGTAAGCGCTGGCGACGGCGGCGATCACCGTCAAGATAATGACCCACCAGCGTTTGATCAGAACATTCACATAGTCGCGGATTTCCATAACCCTTCCTCCCCGGTTGGACGAAGCAGACTAGCGGCAACTGCCAGTGCGAATCCAACCACCAGACCTAATGCTGCGCGCAGAGCGGCATCAACCAAGGTTGCACGCCATGATGTCGTTGGTTGCGCTGTCGCTGGACTATCGAGCACCACAACATTCAGTTGTCCATTGCGCCCCCAGAAAGCCAGTCCATCGGTTTGCAGTGCTGTAACCGCTGCCTCAACTAGTGCCAGGGCTACTTCTGGCGAGGTGGCCTCCCCATGCAGATCAACTGAGCGATGGATAGGCGTCATCCGTAACCCCTGCTGGATCTCAGCTGGGGTTAGACTGATATTGCGGGCGCTTAGCAACGGCTGCACGCGGGCCGCAAAAGCCGCGCTGCTCAGCACTTGCGGTAGGTCGTCAATGAGATATTCAATGATCTGCCAGTTGTCAACTTTATCGGTATCATCTACGACCGGATAGGTTAGCAACAGGCGGGCAGTAGCCACATAACGAGGCGGTCGTTGCAGATCGAACCAAAGGCTCAGACCGCTAGCGACAAGCGTCGGTACGATGATTAGCAGCCAGAAGCGACGGACGATACGAATAAATGTTGTCAGTTCCATATTGCAAGCATTATAGCTGAACCGAACCCGTAGCAAGGGGGCTTGATCACTTTGCCGTTGAACATCTTACTATACTTCGTGTCACGCTGTAACACAAACGATACGCTTCCGCTAACGGCTAGCGCTGCTCGTTTCGTTGCTAATGCGTTAACCGACCAAGATGGGCGCCTCAAATCGTGATCGGGCGCTGCCCGCTCCGCAGGCTTTGCTCAAACTCAGCTAGACGGCCGGCGTGGTGAGCGGCTAGCGCCTCGTTGATGAACGATTGCATGGCAGTGAGGAAGCGTTCGCGGCTGAACTTTTCGGCATGGCGACGCAGTGCGAGCGAGTCGACAGTATCGGTGCGTGACAGAGCGACGGCAGCAGCTAGCGCCGCAGCCGTTGGTTGACAGAAGAAGCGGCCAGTTACGCCTTCGATCAGAGTTTCGAGTGCACCGCCGGCGGCGTAGGCGATCACAGGGCGGCCGACGGCGAGGACTTCGAGTGGCGTAATCCCAAAATCTTCTTCGCCCGGGAAGATAAATGCACGACAGCGAGCGAAGAGATCGAGCCGGGTTGCTTCATCGATCCAGCCGAGAAATTCAATGTTCGGGCCAGCCATACGCTCTAGGCGAGCGCGGTCACGACCATCGCCAAAGATCTTGAGTGGTAGACGCAGGTGGTTAAATGCCTCAATGGCCAGCTCAAGGCGCTTGTAGGGGATTAGCCGACCGCCAGCGAGGTAAAAATCTTCGGGCGGACGCGGTTCGTAAGGCGGTAAATCAATTGGTGGTGGGATAACGATGGCTGGTCGACGGTAATAACGGGCAATTCGTCCAGCAACTTCGCGTGAATTGGCGACAAAGAGATCGACCCGATTGGCGCTAACCGTATCCCAAATCCGCAAATAATTGAGCACGAATGGCAGCAATTTAGCTTGGACACCGTTAATCTGTTCGCGGGCGACGTAATCGTCGGTGCGCCAGGCAAACCGCATTGGTGTATGGCAGTAACAGATGTGTAGCGCGCCTGGTCGCGGAATAATACCCTTGGCGAAGGCACTCGAGCTACTGATGATCAGGTCGTAGCCATTCAGATCGAATCGTTCAAACGCTGTTGGGTACAGAGCAACGTAGCGGCGAAACTGGGTACGCCATGCTGGCAAACGCTGCATAAACGAGGTGCGAATATCCCAAGTGCGGTACGTCGCAGGCATTGTTGCCGGATCGAAGATCGAGGTGTAAATTGGCGCCGTAGGGAAAAGCTCGTGCAGCGCTTCAAGTACACGCTCAGCGCCACCGTATTGATTGAGGTAATCGTGAACCAGAGCGACCCGCATGGTCATTGCCTATCCTTAACAATTCGGCTGATTGCCGCTGCCGGATAGGATAGCACAAGTACAACGTAAAGACGCAGCGGTGAGCCGATGCCGAAGTACAGCCTCGCTACCGCTGCTTGGTGCTCCTATTTGCTGTACTGACGGCGCAGCGCTAGACTGATCACAGTCATGAGCGCCATTGCACCGGCACACGCGAGGTACGCCGTTGCTAAGTCAAATGCGTCGGCGATGCTAGCCATCAACGCCACAGAGATGAGCGTGCCGATGCTAATCGAGATATTGATAACACTCTGCGCAACACCGCGATCCTCAGCATTAACCTCTTCGAGCACCAACGCGCGCAGTGTACCGCCAACTACAATGCCCAGACCGCTACCCATGATCAGGGTGGCAACAACGAACAGCCAGAACGGAGCTGCTGGTAGACCGAGCATTGCTGTTCCTATGGTGAGCTGACCATAACCAGTGATCATGGACAGACGCCCCCCAATACGTGGCAATAGGTGGCCTGCGATCACCGATGTAACGGAAGCCAGAAAGACTAGCGGCAACAGGAAGAAACCGGCCTGACTGATTGCTACACCAAAATTGACTGCAACCGAGGTGATGAAGATGATGCTACCCATAGCAATGCCAGAGCCGGTGGCGAGCAGATACACGATCTGCAATTGACGATTCGTGAACAGCCGTGGTGGTAACAGTGGCGACGGTGCGCGTACTTCCCGCCAGGCCAGTATGGGGGTCAGCCCAGCAACGAGCAAGAAGAGCCAGGGCCATACCGTGGTGTTTAGCAGTCGGTCGAGAAGTTGATTAATGCCGAGGGTTGTGCTGACCAGGATCAGTACTAGGAGGACCAGCCCCTGCCAGTCAAAAACACCGTGATTGATATTGCGATGAGCCGCTGATCGCGGCAATGCACGCCAGCCGAGGAAGATCACTACCGCTGCTACTGGCAAATTGAGTAAGAAGATCCATTGCCAATCGGCAATAGCCAGGATCAATGAGGCCATTACTGGCCCAACTAGGAAAGCCATGCCCGATGTTGCACCGATCAGTCCGAGAGCCCGAGCGCGTTCGGCAGAAGGTAACACATCACCGATCACTGCACTAGCGGTGGGGGTAATACCACCAGCGCACACTCCCTGCAAGGCCCGTCCAACCAAGACCATCACCAGATCGTGCGAGAGCGCGATAATAAGAGAGCCGATGGCAAAGCCAAAAACATTAATGAGATACACGTTCCGCCGTCCATAGCGGTCACTAAGACTAGCCATCAGCGTTGTGCTGCTCAGCGAGCAGAGTGTGAAGATGATCGAGACCAGCACCACCTGGGTATTGTCGATAGCAAAGGCGGCACGCAGAGCCGGCACGATGGGTCCAATGATAGCTGAGTCGAGCGCCGACATAAACACACCGACGAACAACACCGTCATGATTGCGCGGCGAGTATCGGTTTCGGGCACGGCCACCGAAGCCATGAGACCTCCTTACATTGCTGATCGATGGACATTCCTGCCGCAGATATAAAGTGCGATTATTATAGCGCATGCGATGATAATATCGTCGTTACGGTTGAAGCGAGGGTAGCAACAGTAAACGGTTTGGCGAGGAACGCGACTCTGCCGCTGGCATAGAGATGGGAGGGTAATTCTTGGTGTGAAAATCCACTCATCAAGACGATCAATATGGCAGGATAGCGGTTGAGGATAGTTGCAGCCAATTCATCACCGGTGATCCCCGGCATCGTCAGGTCGATCACTGCTAGATTGATCTGGTCGCCGTGTTGGGCCAGTAGGCCTAGCGCTTGCTCACCATTACTCGCTTCGTAGACCGTGAAGCCCATCCGGCGGAGCATACGTTGGGCCACCAGGCGCACATCAGGTTCGTCATCAACAACTAGGGCGACACGAGACTGATCAGGGTTAGTAGACATGACTACCTCGGTTTGCGGTGACAAATCAGCCGATGGCTCGACTAATTCGGCAGCACGGTTGGATAGGGGCCAGAAGACGGTGAAAGTCGTGCCTTTGTTGAGGGTTGTTTCAATCTGCAATGCAGCGCGATGCGTGCGTGCGATACCGTTGACTGCAGCCAGGCCTAGACCACGACCAGTGAATTTGGTGCTGAAGAAGGGGTCAAAGATACGCGCCTTAGTTCCTTCATCCATACCATGTCCGGTATCCTGAACGATCAGTGCTGCATAGCGACCAGGTGGCTGATCAGCGCCGATGTCCATCCGTGCCATGTCTTCAGGGGTCAGATCGCGCAGATCAGTCGCGATAGTGACAGTCCCTGCACCGGTGATCGCTTCGGCGCCATTAAGCGCTAAATTGATCAACACCTGACGAATTTGAGCGATATTGCCTTCTATTGGTAAGGCTGTCGGCGCTGGTTTGACCACCAGTTCGACCTGGCGTGGCAATAGGCTACGGAGCAGCGTTTGCGAATCTTCCACTACTCGCCCGAGATCAAGGATACGCATATCCGGTTGATGACGGCCAGTGTAGGTCAACAATTGGTTGGTCAATTCAGTTGCGCGTTGGGCAACCTGTTCAATCTGGAGCAAGAGGGCGTAAGCGGGATGATCGGGTGCGGTCTCGGTGAGGGCGAGCGATACATTACCTAGCACACCAACCAGCAGGTTGTTAAAATCGTGCGCAATTCCGCTCGCCATTACTCCCAGACTCTCGAGGCGTTGGGTCTCGCGCAATTGTTGCTCGATGCGCTCACGTTCACGCTCCATTCGCCGTCGCTCGGTGATATCGAGCGCAATACCGGCTATACCGTAGAGATGAGTCATGAGTAAACAAGGGGAATTTGACAGTAGTAAATGCGGTGAGGCCATCAGCTGTCCAGCGGTCATCATCTCGTTGAATCGGGCGGCGGTGACGCAGTACCTCGCGATCAAAGCTGGTGTAGTAATCGGCTAGGGCCGGAGGAAACAGTTCTGCGTCACGCTTACCGATCATCTCATGTGGTTCGTAGCCGGAAAAACGCGCTAGCTGTTCGTTGACCATCAAATAGCGCCCGTCCGCGTCTTTGACAAAGATCAAGGCGGGAATTTGATTGATGATATCCTGAATCAAACGCCGTCCTGTTTCAAGCGCGGCTTCGGCGGCGCGTTGGGCAGAAATATCTTCGATCAGACGGATCAGAAACGTGATTTTCCCAGTTTCGTCACGCACTGCCGAACATGTCATCCGTCCGTAGACAATATGGCCATCCTTGTGTAGATACCGTTTTTCGATGGTATAGCTATCACGTTTCCCATCAAGCAGCTCTTCCCACAGGGCCAAATCGCGCTCACGGTCATCGGGATGCGTGCGATGCAAGATCATCTTGCCGACCAGCTCATCGTGTGTAAATCCCAACATGGTGCTGACTGCTCGGTTGCAATCGAGGATCCGCCCTGTCTCGTCAATTGTGACAATGCCCAGATTCAATTGATCAAACAGTACAGAAAAGCGACGCTCGCGTTCGCGCAATTCGGTCGTCAATCGTTGCTCTTCTTCCCTGATCCGCACCCAGTCGGTTACGTCACGATTTATCTCACCGATCAGAACCAGCCGGTGCATGTGATCATAGATTGGGAAATACGTTGTTTCCGACCAAAACTGCTGATCGATAGTGCGTCCTTCCAGTTGCGCTTCAGCGGTGTCGTAGGGGGTGGGTGGCATAGCTGCGACCTGGCCGCGTCGAGCCGCTTCAAAGGCGGCGACGAAACCGTGCTTTTGGGCCGCCGGGTCGTGATAGATATTGTAATTTCCTATGACTTCACTAATCGGTGTCGCCACTAGATGCTCATTGGCCTGATTCATAGCGACAGCCATACCATCAGGCGTAAATAGCACCATTGGGATGGGAAGCTGGTGGAAAACAGCATCAAATGGAATGTTGTTGGCGGCCAGGCTGGCAGTGAACTGCGCACGCAGGATGGCGAGTTGTTGACGTAGAATTGCATTTTCGCGTTCAAGAGATCGCAGTCGCTCGTATACATCCATAGCTGTTTCCTCAGCGCATTGCGGAATTCAGAGATGCAGATAACTGGCCGCCTTCGGTCGAGTTAGCGTCCACTAAAATGAGGGGCACGCTTCTCGATGAATGCTTGCATACCTTCTTTCTGGTCTGCGCTGGCGAAGAGCAGATAGAAATTGCGCAACTCGATGGCTAACCCTTCGCGCACGGTCGTTTCGGCAGCAGCGCGAACAGCTTCTTTGGCCAGTTGTACGGCCAGTGGTGGCTTAGCTGCGATGGTCTGCGCCAGCTGGCGCGCTTCAGCGAGCAGGTTGTCAGGCGGGCAGACGCGATTGACCAGTCCGTGCGCCATCGCCTCTTGTGCGCTGATAGTGGCACCGGTCAGAACCAGTTCCATAGCTCGATACGGCCCTAGAGCTCGGGTTAGACGCTGAGTGCCGCCGGCACCGGGAATGATACCTAGGTTGATTTCAGGTTGACCAAACTGTGCTGTTTCGCTGGCCAGAATAATGTCGCACATCATAGCCAGTTCGCAGCCACCGCCGAGCGCATAGCCATTCACTGCCGCAATCACTGGTTTGCGCACTGCGGCAATACGAGCCCATCGTGCGATCATCCCGCTGGTAAGCATGTCGATCGGTGTAGAGCTGGCCATAGCTTTGATATCTGCGCCTGCCGCAAAGGCTCGTCCTGCGCCAGTAATAATGATTACACGGATGTTTTCATCAGCGTCGCATAGCTCGAGGTGCCGAATCAGGTCATCGATCAAGGCTGGACTGAGCGCGTTGAGTTGCTGTGGCCGGTTGAGGGTGAGGATGGCGATCGGTCCTTCGATAGAGCTGATAACCAACGGTTCTTCGCTCATACTCTTCTCTCCTTTGGTGATGACTAGGTTGGCGTCAAGCGTGTACAGCACGCCAGCGTTGTCCCGATTGTACCACGCCCGTTGCAGGAATCAGGCGCTCTATGGTACATTGAAGTCGGTATGTAATTGGGTTTTGCGCCGCCGGAAGGAGACGCACCTTGACCCCAGTTGAAGATCCCAAGCTGTCGAACCGGATTACGCCTGCCATTGAGGATTATCTGAAAGCCATCTATCTGTTGCAGCAACGGGTAGATGCGGTAACCACAACGTTGTTAGGTGAACAGCGTGGTTCGCGGCCAGCCTCAGTCACCGGCATGATCAAAAAGCTGGCTGAGATGAATCTGGTGCAGCATACACCGTATCAGGGTGTGGTGCTGACACCAGCTGGCGAGCGAATTGCGCTAGAAGTGATTCGTCACCATCGGCTGCTCGAACTTTACCTTGTAGAGGCCCTTGGCTATAGCTGGGATGAGGTGCATGAAGAGGCTGAACGGCTCGAACATCACATCAGTGAGAAGCTTGAGGCTCGTATCGCAGAACGGTTAGGGTATCCCGATTTTGATCCGCATGGTGATCCGATTCCGGGTGTGGATGGGGTGTTGCCCACCACTCGCGCAATCAGCCTTGCTGATTTGCCGCTCAATCAGCCGGCACGAATCGCGCGGGTACGTGATCAGGCTGCTGAACGGCTGCGGTATCTGGCTGATCTGGGTTTAGTACCCGGCGCGCAAGTGGTGGTAACGGCGAGCGCACCCTTTGATGGGCCGTTGACGGTGCAGGTTGGTCAGTCGACATCAACCCCGCTTGATCGCCGGTTGGCGCGTACCATTGAGGTTGAGGCCCTCGACTCGACATCAACCAGCTAAATTGTCAGTGGTGACGAAGATGGGATTGGTAAAGAGCCATGGTTTGCCTCCCCAGTACGCTTCGACCCGATAAACACCATCTTCAGCCACTGTCTGCCGGATACGGCGAATACCACTGGTCATTACTTCACCATTCACAATCAGCCGGGTGTAGGCATTGGCGCCAGTGTCAACTTCGACCAGCAGTGGCCCTTCGCTCAAGCTGATGGTGTCACCCATTTCAGCTATAGCGCCTGGTCGGCTCAGGCGGAAGACGATCGACGGTGCATCACCATCGAGCCGATTGACGAAGTAGCAGCGTCCGGCAGTGAGTGCAGCGTAGACCTGATTGGTGGCAGTGGTGGCATCGTGACTGAGGGGTTCGGCCAGCAGGAGGTAATTGGTCAGAGTGCGGAAGATCCACGGATAGGGAAAGACTTCGATTTCACCCCAAGGCGCTTGGCGCTTGAATCCGTGAGCGTCGACACCGCCAATCCCGAACGTGCGTCTTCCGGCCATATTAAGCCGATCCCACCACGAGAGTGTTGCCAGCGTTGGTCCGCTAAGGCCCAGTCGTGGGTTGAGCACGAGCGCCAACTTATTACGCTCGGTTAGATGTTCACCCCAGTCGCTCATCAGGTTCCATAATTCAAGACCAACAACTCGGCCCTCGCGCTGACTCGGCCCGTCGATCGTCCAGTCATCCCAACGGTAAATGTCTTTGAATGAGTTACGGATCCGCTCATCGGGATGGGCAATGATACCGAAACCGCCGCGATTGTACACTTCGTCGATAAACTGTTGCGGAGGGAGCTGATTACTGATTACAGTATCGACGTTGAGGGCGAGGAAGTGGTTGTGATCGGGGGTGATCTCGTGACCAACGATCACCAGGACATCGTCGTGCCAGCCAGCGAATGGCAAGCCTTCGAGGGTGTCGTGGTCGGTGATAATGATCCAGCGGAGGCCGGCTTCGCGGGCTGCAGCAATGACCTGTGGGAAGGTGGCTGAACCGTCTGAATAGACAGCTCCGCGCAAACGAAACCTACTCTCTCTATGCTACCATAGAGCAGTATGATCACGATTGATATCGATGCCAGCCGGGTAACGGTTGCGCAACGCACTGGAACCGAACGGTACAGTTACGAATTGATTGCGGCGCTCGATCGAATCGCACCTGCCCATATCATCTTCCGGCTCTACATCAATGGTGGTCGTGAGCGGTTGCCGCCGCTGAGTGAGCGCGCGCTAGTGCGTGATATTCGGCGACCCCGGCTCTGGACACATCTCGGTTTGGGGCCAGCGAGCTGGTGGGCGCGTCCGCAAGTGTTATTTGTGCCAGCGCATGTTGTACCACTGTTGCATCCTCCTGCGGCAGTAACAATCCATGATGTTGGCTATCGGATCTTTCCTGAGACACATACTGCTCGCCGTCGGATCGAGCTGGAATTGACGACGCGCTGGAGTATATATGCGGCTCGGCGTGTGCTTGCCATTTCGCATGCAACCAAACGCGATCTGGTGCAGTGGTACGGTGTTGACCCCGATCGAATTACCGTAACGCATCCTGGTCTGAGTGCAGGTTTTGGGATACCGACTGATCCGGCGCTGATCCTTGAGACGTGTGCTCGTTATGGGCTTAGCCAGCGACCATATCTGCTCTATATCGGTACTGTACAACCACGCAAAAATCTGGTGCGAGTGATTGAGGCGCTAGCGTTGGTAGTTGCAGCTGGCTACGACCTCGATCTGGCAATTGTCGGCCAGCGAGGTTGGTTAAGCGAGCCGATCGAGCGGCGTGCGAGCGAGTTAGGTCTTGCCCAGCGAGTTCATTTTACCGGTTATGCACCTGACGCAGATCTGCCCGCGTTGCTGGCCGGTGCGTTGGCATTTGTCTTTCCCTCGCTGTACGAAGGTTTCGGGATCCCCGTCGTTGAGGCGATGGCCTGCGGTGCCCCCGTTATTACCAGCACTACCTCGTCGTTGCCAGAGGTTGCTGGTGATGCTGCACTGCTGGTCGATCCACGTGACACGCATGCGATTGCTGCCGCTATCATGCGGTTGAGTGATGATCCTGATCTCCGCGCTGTATTGCGTGCTCGTGGTTTGGCCCGCGCACGTCAGTTCACCTGGGAAGCCTGCGCACAGCGGACATTGGAAGCATTATTGGCATGCTAATATCTTTGCGCTGAAGGCAACCTGTATGCACGAGCAAGCCGAGCCACAAGCTACAGATGATCCTTTTATCGTTGGGATCAGGCTCTTCAATGCCGGTGAATACTGGCATGCTCACGAACAGTGGGAGTTGTGTTGGCGGGTGGCACAGGGGGTCGATGCCGATTTCTACCAGGCATTAATTCAGACTGCAGCAGCCCTGGTGAAATGGCGCCAGGGGAATCGGCGCGGCCTAACATTGAACTGGCATAAGGCATCCCGACGATTGACCCAGTTACCGGCGGTCTATCGCGGCGTTGATCTCGCTGCATTGACTGTAGCAATGACTGCAGTGCTATTTGATCCAGAGCGGGCGTCGGCACCAGTATTGATCGTGGATGGCTGCCAACTGGGAGCTGGAGAGCACTGGCTCTAGGCAGTGATCGCATCGCGTGGGAAGTATACCCGCAGGACCGGTGTGTAGACGTTGAGCCAGTGCCCGAACCGCGGAGAGGAGAACACGCACATACCGTTATCACCAGTCGTCATCATCGTCGTGGCGACGTGGGATCACGCGCGGAGCACGGCGCGGTTCTTTGGGTGGTGGTGGGCCAAGAACTAGATCCAGCGCCTCTTCGATACGATCGATCAAGTGGACGGTAAGTTGTCGGCGCAGTGCTGCTGGAATCTCACTTAGATCGTGCTCGTTGCGGCGAGGCAGGATGATCTGGCGCAGACCGGCTCGGTAGGCACCGAGTACCTTCTCTTTCACGCCACCAATTGGCAAAATGCGTCCCTGTAGGGTTATCTCACCAGTCATTGCAATATCATGCCGCACGGTGCGTCCGGTCAGGGCCGAGATCAAGGCAGTAGCGATGGTCACGCCCGCCGAAGGCCCGTCTTTAGGTGTGGCGCCTTCCGGGACGTGCACGTGCACATCGAGCTTGTCAAAATGACGCCCTTCGATTCCCAGTCGGCTAGCGTTGGCGCGCGCGAACGAAAGTGCCGCCTGGGCCGATTCCTGCATCACTTCACCGAGCTGGCCGGTTAGCAGCAAGTTACCTTTACCCTCCATCAGTACCACTTCGACCGGCATAATATCACCACCTGCGCTGGTGTACACCATGCCGATGGCTACTCCTACCTGGTCTTTGGGCTCGATTTTACCGATCTCAAACCGTGGTGGACCGAGCAGTTTGGGAAGGATACGCGGGGTAATCTGGCGCGGATACCGTTTGCCTTCAGCAATGCGACGGGCTACTTTGCGGCAGATGGCACCGATCTCGCGCTCGAGATTGCGCACACCGGCTTCATAGGTGTAGTTGCGGATAATGGTGTGAATGGATTCTTTTCCGAAACGGATAGTGGCGGGCGGTAAACCGCTATCGGCCATCTGGCGCGGAATGAGAAAGCGGCGGGCAATGTGCAGCTTCTCATCTTCGGTATAGCCCGGCAATTCGACCAGCTCCATTCGGTCGAGCAAGGCATCGGGAATGGCATCGGCCACATTGGCAGTCGTGATAAAGAACGTCTGGCTCAGATCATACGGTAGATCGAGATAATGATCGCTAAAGGTGCTATTCTGTTCCGGATCGAGCACCTCGAGCAACGCAGCCGCCGGATCGCCACGAAAATCACTGCCCAGTTTATCAACTTCATCGAGCATGAAGACTGGATTGATCGTGCCGGCTACCTTCATGCGCTGCAAGATACGACCCGGCAACGCACCGATGTATGTACGACGATGGCCCCGGATCTCGGCTTCATCGTGAACTCCGCCGAGGCTCAAACGGACGAAGCGACGGCCCAGCGCTTCGGCAATACTTTGTCCGAGACTCGTCTTGCCAACACCCGGCGGGCCGACGAAGCAGAGAATCGGTGCGCGCCGCGCCGGTCCGGCAAGCTGGCGCACGGCAATATATTCAAGGATGCGATCTTTGACTTTGCGTAGGCCGTAATGATTGCGCTCGAGCACGGCCGCTGCAGCCCGCAGATCACGGTTCTCAGGACTGGCGTTGCTCCAGGGTAGCGAGATAAGCCAATCGAGGTAAGTGCGCAACATACCGTGTTCGGGCGACATTGGTGAAATCAATTCGAGGCGAGCCAGCTCTTCCTCAAAGCGAGCCATAGCGTGCGCTGGTAGTCCGGCAGCCGCAGCGCGTTCACGTAGGAGTGCCAGCTCGCGCCGGGTTGGGTCTTCTTGACCGAGTTCGCGTTGAATGGCGCGCAACTGCTCACGCAGAAAGAGCTCGCGCTGACTGCGATCAACTTCTTGCTGCACTTGGCTGTGAATGCGATTTTCGAGTTCGAGCAGATCAAGCTCTTTAGCCAGCAATATTTCGAGATGGCGCAGACGTTGCTCGATATCAACCAGCTCGAGAATCTTTTGCCGATCTTCTACCGAGATAGGCAGGAGGGCGGCAATAATATCGGCGAGTTCGCCCGGTTCGGCACTGTTGAGCGCCGAGAGATAGGCATCGTCAGGCAGATTGCGTGACAAGCGGACAATTTTCTCAAAGGTAGTTAGAATCGTTCGACTAAGCGCCTCGACCATTAAGGCCGAGTCGTCATCGAGCGGTGGGGTTTCTAACGGTGTCGCCAAGACACGTAACGCCGGATGTTCACTCACTACGCTGACAATCTGCATCCGCTGACGGCCTTCAAGCACAATGCTTAGCGTGCCATCGGGCAATCGCCGCATGCGCTGGACAACTGCCTCGACGCCAACCGTATAGAGATCATTGATTCCCACCGAAAAATCTTCGGTTGGTCCGCGTACCGCTACGGCCAGCACAATACGGTCGCCAGCAACTGCCTGTTCAACCGCATTGATCGCCCGTTCATCGTTGACAAAGAGCGGGGCTAGCATCTGCGGGAATAGTACACTGTCGAGCAACGGTAACACCAGCCGTTCAGTTAGGGCAGCGCCGGTAGCGGATAGCAATGGTTGGTTGTTGGCCGGAGTTGTTGTCATAGGTTCGATTACATTTGGTACGAACATGCCGGTTTGGATGACCGGGCATATTTGGCGTTGCCATCACTCTGCGTACATGCTATAACTTTGACGCATTGCATTGATTGTACGTTCAGTGTAGCACATACTAGCTCATTTCGCGCTGTCAGTACACTGTGCAGAGGGTGGCAAACCAGATGAACAGGTGCTGACAGGGTGATGAGTTGAGCTTATTTCGCCAGTTTTGCCAACGATACTCGGGCGTAGCCAGCTAATACAGTTCAGCCAGATGGGGTGCTGGTCAATCCGTCCGCCCGCGACCTGATCTCGGCTCTTCCGGTCATAGTGCTCGGTTAACTCATCGGTGCGCCACCACATCCAAGTGACACGTGTGCCGATAGAGGTATTCATGACCGTGAGAGAATCAGGATGGTGGCAATTAGGACAAGCGTGCAAATGCAAACAATGCGAAGTGATTGTCGATATCATAGCCCAACAAGGTTGGGCAATGGTATGGTGAACCAGAAGAGGAGATTGGCGCGCGGATGATTGATGTATACGAAGTTCGCATTGATGGCAATCAAGTTGATGTTGCCAACCAGAATACCCAGCATAAATATTGTAAATCAGTAGCGCTTCTCGTGCAACTGATCCGCCAGCCAGAAGCTGGTGTAACTAGCGAACAGTTTCACTGTGTCCAGTCTTAGGAGCGCCAGTTTTCCATCCAGAGGGCTGAGTGTCACTGGGTACATCTCTTTCGTTGCATCGATACCTTGCATCCAGCTAGGAATTTTTGCCCGTGATGTCTGAGACTAGCAAAGGGCGTGCTGGCTGTTGGTGGAGTGAAGTACGTGATGGGTACGATGGTAGGATGGCATTTGCGAAGGCAATGGATGTCCAGAGCATCGGGCGATGAAAGAAAGTGTGGTTGACAATAGGTGGGTGGTCATTGGTGGATGCTGTTCAATAGCCCAATAGTTGACTGGATCAGCTTGTAGATCAGCGCTGTCTGCCGAAGCAGTCAGTATTTGGGAAATTTGGTCGAGCACAAGGTAATGGTAATGTATGAGAAGCTCCGCGGTGGAATGGGTGTTGGTCGAGAACGGTTTGTGCGCTGGATGTTGTAACGTGCGGTGTAGGATCCGTCGGCGTTCTCTTATCGTTGGCAAAGGAACAGAACTATGAAACTGAGCCAGGATGGTCTTCAATGGCATCTGGAACTAGTTGGAGCCGGACCACCATTGCTACTGTTGCACGGTTTTACTGGCAATCTTCAGAGCTGGCAGCCCCTTGTACCGACGTTGGCAAGCCATTACACGCTCCTGATGCTGGATCTAATCGGTCACGGTGCCAGTGACGCGCCTACCGATCCGATGCAATACTCGTTTGACCGCTGCATCGCTGCAATTCTCGGCCTCCTCGATCGGCTGGGCTGGGAACGCACTGCCATACTCGGCTACTCGATGGGGGGCCGGATTGGGTTATTATTGACAGCGACGGTACCTAAGCGGATCCGTTGTCAAATCCTGATTGGCGCCTCGCCAGGTATTGACGATCCGGTGGAACGAGCAGCTCGTCTAGCAAGCGATGAGGCGTTGGCCGGGCGGATTGAACGTGAAGGGCTGGAATGGTTTGTTGATTACTGGATGGCCCAGCCGATCTTTGCTTCACAACACCGCCTGCCGGCAGATATACGGGCCGCACAACGTGCGCAGCGGTTGGTCGGTAGTGCGCATGGGTATGCCAATGCGCTGCGCGGTTTCAGTGTCGGACGCCAACCATCGCTGTGGGCCACCTTGCCAACTATAACGATCCCAACACTTCTCATCAGCGGCGAACTCGATCCCAAATATTGCGACATTGCCGCTCGTATGGCGGCCTTGATGCCACATGCTCGCCACATCGTTGTACCCGATGCCGGTCATGCGGTGCATCTCGAGCAACCGCAGATCGTCGCCCATGTAATCAGCACATTCATGAGCGAGTCGTGCAAGGTCGATCATTAGTCAGGCGGTTAACCTGAAACGGTTGGGACTGAGGCCAATGCTGACCTACCGCTGATCGCCTCTGCAGTTAGCTTTGCTGGATGCATGGTAAGTCACTGCCAATGGTGGCACTATCATATCTGGTGCGAGGTTGTGGTACATTATTTACAGACCGATGCACACAAACAACGGGGAGCACTATGCCAATCGAGTGGGTGAAGGTTCACGATTATACGGATATTATCTACGAACACGATGCAGCTGGCGAGGGAATCGCCAAGATTACTATCAATCGGCCAGAGAAGCGTAACGCGTTTCGTCCAGAGACAGTCAATGAATTGATCGATGCCTTCTCGCGCGCACGCGATGACGAACGCATCGGTGTAATTCTCTTTACCGGTGCAGGCGATAAAGCTTTTTGCTCGGGCGGTGACCAGAGTGTGCGCGGGATTGGTGGTTATGTAGGCAAAGATCAGATACCGCGGCTTAATGTGCTTGATCTCCAACGCCTGATCAGGATCATCCCCAAACCAGTGATCGCGCTTGTAGCTGGCTATGCGATTGGTGGCGGCCATGTGTTGCATGTAGTCTGTGATCTAACAATTGCCGCCGACAACGCTATCTTTGGTCAGACTGGGCCGAAAGTCGGCAGCTTTGATGGAGGGTATGGTTCGAACTTGCTAGCCCGTATGGTGGGCGACAAAAAGGCGCGAGAGATCTGGTATCTGTGTCGGCAGTATACTGCACAGCAAGCGTTAGAGATGGGCTTGGTGAATGCGGTGGTACCACTCGAGCGACTAGAGGATGAAGGGGTACAGTGGGCCCGCGAGATTCTCGAAAAGAGCCCGTTGGCAATCCGCATGTTGAAGGCCAGCATCAACGCCGCTGCCGATGGCTATGCTGGGTTGCAGCAACTGGCTGGCGATGCTACTCTGCTCTACTATTTGACGGAAGAGGCGCAAGAGGGGAAGCAGGCCTTCCTCGAAAAGCGCAAGCCGAACTTCCGCCGTTTCCGGCGCTATCCGTGATGGGTCGTGTCAGACTGTAACACAGATCGATCGTGCTGCGGTGCTGACCAGAAGCGGGTCAGGCGAGGGTGTAGTAACGGTTTACCCCTTTACCCATGTGGCCGTAGCGCGATCAGATATTTGCCTGCTGTGTGCGTTACCGCATCTTGGCGGCAGTGTACAGCACAGGGAGTCAAGCTATGACCACCAAAGCAGCTCCGGCAGCGCCGCCGTCACAGCTAAAAATCTGGTTGATGGCAGCGCGTCCAGCGACGTTACCAGCGGCTATTGTGCCAGTGCTGGTTGGTTCGGCGCTAGCCTTTAGTGCTGGCAAGTTTCAACCGTTGGTGATGCTGGCGGCGTTACTGGGGGCGCTCTTTATTCAGATTGGTACTAATCTGGCAAATGACTATTTTGATGCTCAGAAGGGTGCTGATACGAGCGAGCGCCTTGGCCCACAGCGGGTGACACAAAGTGGGCTGTTACCTGCTAGAACTGTGCTGGTAGCGGCGCTGGTCAGTTTTGGCCTCGCGGCACTGTGTGGTGTCTATCTGATCATTGTCGCTGGTTGGCCAATCCTCGTGATCGGCCTGCTTTCGATTGCGGCCGGCATCCTCTATACGGCTGGCCCGTTTCCGTTGGGCTACAACGGCCTTGGTGATTTGTTCACTTTCGTGTTCTTCGGTCTGGTGGCGGTAATCGGGACCGACTACGCCCATACCGGTCAGTGGCGCTGGGTAGCGTTGTGGGCTGCGTTGCCAGTGGCGATGCTAGTTACAGCGATTCTGGTAGTGAATAATCTTCGCGATGCTCCGACCGATCGCAAAGCTGGTAAACGTACCCTAGCAGTGATTTTTGGTGAGCGCTTCGCCCGCAGTGAGTTTGCGGTCTTAGTCATCGGCGCTTTTGTCTTGTTACCGTTAGCGTGGATGTGGGGCGGTGCCTCGCCGTTTTCGCTGCTGGCTTGGTTGACAGCGCCGATGGCGCTCAACCTGATCGATGTTGTCAATCGCGAGCGAGGACGGGTGCTGAATAAGGCTCTGGCCGGTACAGCCCGCCTCCATCTAATCTTCGGCGTGTTATTCGCGATTGGTTTACTCTTTGGATAGCAGCAGCAGGTGGCACGCAGGCTTGTTCGCGCCTGTGCGCAGCATTGTGTCGATAGGTTCGCCATGACACTCATCCCAGATTGGCTAGCGCACCAGGCTGCGCTGCATCCGCAACGATTAGCGTTGGTCAGTGCCGAGACCAGCTATACGTTTGCCGAACTCGATCGGTGGGCCAGCTCGGTTGCGCTGCGACTGCGGCAACAGGTGTCGGTAGGGGCCAGGGTCGCTCTGCTGGCCCGTAACCGATCGGCCTACATAGCTGTTGTGCACGCTGCACCACGGGCGGCTTGCACGCTTGTCCTGCTCAATACCCGTCTTACTGCCGCCGAACTGGCCTTTCAGATCCGCGATAGTGGGCCAGCTTTGCTGATTGCCGAGCGTGAACTGCTAGCTGTTGCACGTGAGGCAGTAGGTAAGACGCCAGTCATCACGCTGGAAGAACTAACTGCACCGCCGGAGGGTGCGGTGCCGCCAGCGCCGCCTATTGATCTATCGGCGCCGCACACTATCATCTACACCTCGGGAACAACTGGTCGCCCGAAAGGTGCTATTCTCACTGCTGGCAATCACTGGTGGAATGCCATCGGTTCGTTGCTCAATTTGGGGCTGCGTGACGACGATCGCTGGCTGGCAGTGTTGCCACTCTTTCACGTTGGCGGGTTGAGCATTGCCCTGCGCGGCGCGATCTACGGCATGCCAGTAGTACTGCACGAACGGTTCGATCCAGTGCTGGCACGGCGTGATCTTGATGTGCAACGTGTGACGATCGTCTCGCTAGTGGCGGTAATGTTGCAACGAATGCTCGCCGTTGATCCTGCACCGTTCCCCCAACATTTACGCTGTGTATTGCTCGGCGGCGGTCCGGCACCGCAGGCGTTGCTCGAACAGTGTGCGCAGCGCGGTATTCCAGTGGTGCAAACCTACGGTATGACCGAAGCGGCCTCACAGGCGGCCACACTAGCGCCAGCCGATGCTCTACGACGGTTAGGGTCGGCAGGGAAACCACTGGCACCAGTTGAGCTGCGGATTGTGAATCCGGCTGGTCAAGCAGTGGCTCCGGGTGAGGTTGGCGAGATCTGCCTGCGCGGCCCGACTATCTCCCCAGGGTATCTGGGTCTGCCGCCGCGCCCGGATAACGCCTGGTTTCACACGGGCGATCTAGGCTACCTCGATGCCGAAGGCTATCTTTACGTGGTTGATCGGCGCAGCGATTTAATCATTGCTGGCGGTGAAAATATCTATCCTGCCGAAGTTGAAGCTGCTCTACTCAGCCATCCGGCTGTGATTGAAGCGGGAGTAGTGGGATTGCCTGATCCCGAATGGGGTCAGCGTCCAGTGGCGGCCGTCGTAACTCACCAGGCAGTGACAGCCGAAGAGCTGCTGGCTCACTGCCGCACCTGCCTAGCTGGGTACAAAGTGCCGCGTGCAATTGTGTTCGTAAACGAACTACCCCGCACCGCCGCTGGCAAGTTGCGTCGGTATGAACTGCGGGCTTGGATCGAGCGAAATTATACAATTGCTGCCCAAGCATGAGCTAATAGCTACTCGTTTAGCGGCCCCTCCTGTGGTACGCGATAATCTCGCTGTAGCTGCAACCCACGCACTTCGATCTGTTGCGCAACTACCACCCCCGGTCTCGTCAACCAGAAGCCCAGCCCGCTGGTCAATATCACTGCCGTCCACAAAGCAAAGGTCGGCGTGACCACAAATGTCAGGGGTGGGTGGAAGCCGAGGCCGTAATCCACGAATATCGATAGGCTGAAGAAGCCAGCGACAGCAGCACGAGGGAAGATACCAAGGTTTCCAATGCGGGTAGCGAGCAGGATGCCTTCACAGGTCAGACCAATATGCGAGACAAAGAGCATGACTTCGAGCGGTTCAATAGTGCCGGCACCGAGCCAATGGCGTGACCAGAAGGCCAGTGTCCATAGTCCATACTTGATGCAGGCGAAGGCGGCAAACGCGGTAAACCATGGGATTGCACGCCCGTAGCGGATCAAGATGAACGCAATGGTCGCGTACAGAGCCGCGGCTGGACAATCGGGAATAAAGATCCATGCCCACGGTGGCGATGATACCAGCATGGGTCCGTACCAAACGATGCCACCCCAAATGACACCGAATAGATTGAGAAGCATACACGTCCAGAAGAGCCAGGCGTGGCCGGTGATCAGGGTGTATGTCCAGTCGATGCTTTGACGAAGATAACGCATACAAGCCTCATGTGTTCTAGCGGAGCGATGGGTAATACGCTGCTGCTCCGCTTACCATCATGAACCAATAGTCTGCCTGGGGCCAGATCAGGGCACAGGTATTCACCGACCCAGGCGGCGGATCGGCACACCGCCGACAAAAGCTCCTGGCGGCACATCGCGGTTAACGAGACTCATTGCCGAGACGGTCGCGCCAGCCCCGATGTGAACACCGGGTAAGATCGTACAATTGGCGCCGATGGTAACATCAGGGCCGATAACGACAGGGCCACGTTTCCATTCGCGGCGTGTGACTTCGTGGCACAAGATGGTGGTATTGTAGCCGATCACACAATTCTCGCCGAGCGTAATATCTTCAGGGAAGAAGATATCGAACATCACCATTAAGCCAACGCTGGCGTGAGGAGCTATCTTAACGCCGAGAAAGCGATAGATCGCATTTTTGAGCGGAATACTCGGCGTGTAGCGAGCCAATTGAATAAGCGCGGCATTGCGGATGATCCGCGGGTAACCGCCAGCTAATTGTGGGAAATACCATAGGGCGTTGTGGGGGCCAGGAAGGGGCACGCTGCGCAGGCGTGATTTGCGTTCGGCGGTTGAGCCGAGACCATCGATAGGTGATGAATCAGAGATGGTATTCATAGGGTACAACTTCTGTCACCAAGAGGTTCTAGGCAGCTAGCGAAGATCAACCGGCAACTTAGGAATTTGTGAATGAGTGATAGTTCCACTGGCTCGCAAGCACAAGACTTGGCGATTGGGTCTAAAAGATCGCTCAGTTCACATCTATATTTTGCCGTGAGATGAATAAACTGGCAAAAAACCGTTCTTTCTTTTACACTAGTATGGAAACACGTTTTGGATACCGGAAAGTCTATGGTACAGTCGATCGATCGTGCCTTTGACGTATTAGAAGCTCTCGCGCTGGCTGACGATGATCTCAGCGTATCTGAACTAAGTGAACGGCTCGAACTACCGCTAGCAACGGTGCATCGCCTGCTTTCTAGTTTAGCGGCACGCGGCTATGTCACGCAAGAGGCGAGCACGCGCCGGTACGGACCGGGGCCGCGCCTGCTCGAAATTGCAGCCCGCGCGGCGCAGAGCCGACGCTTTGATTTGATCCGCATTGCGCGCGCCGAGCTGGTCAAACTGACTGCTGAAACGGGCGAAACTAGTAATCTGATCGTCCGTCAGGGTGATGCCGCAGTGTACCAAGAGCAGATTCCCAGCCCGCACATGGTGCGTATGTTCACTGAAGTCGGCCAGCGTGCCCCATTGTACTGTACAGGTGGCGGTAAAGCGATCCTATCGGCATTGCCCGCTGCCGAGCTGGAACAATACCTAACTAGCAGCCGATTGGAACGGTGGACGAATAAGACCATCACCGACCAAGAGCGATTACGCGCCGAACTGGCTATTGCCCGCGAGTGCGGTTTCGCCCTTGACGACGAGGAGCGTGAAGAGGGAGTCTGCTGTGTGGCCGCACCTATCTTTGACCGGCGCGGACAAGTGGTTGGTGCAATCAGCCTCTCAGGCCCTTCGACGCGCCTCAACCGCGCGCGTGCCGAAGCATTGGGGCCACGGGTACGGTTGGCGGCGCTGGCGTGCAGCCAACAGTTGGGGTACCACGAACCGGTGCGCTCGACCGGCAATCAACCTCAGTAGTACCTCGGCGGAGAAGCGAAGCGTTTGGCGGAACACGGTGGTATGAGCGCACCGTGTTCTATAGTTAAGGTATGATCATTGCGTTCCTTTCTCTAGCGATCGTCGTAGCCACGATCGTGGGCGTAGCAGTAGGTCGCTGGCCATTCCTGCGCGCCGATCGCACTACAATTACGTTAATCGGGGCTGCACTGCTGCTTGGCAGCGGGGCAATGTCGTTGGAAGAAGCGTATGAAGCCATTGACTTCGACACCATCCTGTTGCTGTTCAGCATGATGGTCATCAACGGGAGTCTCTTTCTAGCCGGATTCTTTGGTGTTGTCACTCAGCGTGTGGTGCAATTCGCGCGTGGTCCGCGTTCGCTATTGGCGCTGGTGATCATCGCCAGTGGTGTCCTCTCGGCGCTGTTTCTCAACGATACCATTGTGTTGATGATGACCCCAATCGTGCTTGATGTCACGCGCGCGCTGCGTCGCAACCATCTCCCTTACCTGATCGGGCTGGCAGTCGCGGCCAACATTGGTTCAACCGCTATTATCACAGGTAATCCCCAGAATATCATCATTGGCAGTGCATCGAAAATCCCCTATCTGGATTTTGCAGCAGCGCTGACGCCCACAGCTCTGATCGGGTTGGTGATCTGCTGGATCGTAGTGGTGCTGGTTTACCGTGACGAGTTTCGCGGTGGTCCGCTCAGTGCACCCAATGTCTTGCGTGTGCGGGTCTACCGACCGTTACTGCGTAAAGCGGCGCTGGTAATCAGTCTGATGCTGATCGCGTTTCTGCTTGGCGTGCCAGTGCCGCTGGCCGCATTCGTAGCAGCTGGTGCGCTGCTAGCAACACGCCGGATCCGTCCGGAACGGGTCTTCAAAACGATCGATTGGGGTCTGCTCACCTTTTTCGCGGGTCTGTTCGTCGTTACCCATGCTTTGGAAACGCAAGGCTGGACAACTATGCTTTTCACAGCTTTGGCACCGCTGGCGCAGGCCGGTATGGTCCCGTTTGGCCTTGTATCGGTAGCACTCTCGAACCTGATCAGTAATGTGCCAGCCGTGTTGTTGTTGCAAGGCCTGATCCCCGCTTTTGCCGACCCAGAGCGGGCATGGTTAACGCTGGCTGCCACAGCAACGTTGGCTGGTAACCTTACTCTGCTTGGTTCGGTCGCTAATCTCATCATGGCCGAACTGGCAGCGCGATGGGGTGTGCAAGTCACCTTCAGCGCATACCTCAAAGTTGGTCTACCAGTAACCATTCTAACAGTGGCCGTTAGTCTCGTGCTCGTCTGAAAACGGTGCGGTAGAGGAAGATGAGCCGTTGCGAACCGCGCTATTCTGCCACTTGCACGGCGTCAGTCGTAAGGAAAACTATCACTGGCGGCGCTCGTCTTGCGCCGTAATTCGGAGTATGGTAAACTCGGAACGGCAATGCCCTCGTAGCTCAGGGGATAGAGCAGCAGTTTCCTAAACTGCGTGTCGCGCGTTCGAGTCGCGCCGGGGGCGCCAAGCAGGTCAGGGCGAAGGTTCATTCGCCCTGATTTTTTATGACCGTCATATTGATTTCAGATACTTGTACCTCAACAGTTCGTCACTGCCGAGGCGACTGTAGGATCGGGATTGCTGCTCGGTTGGTGTAAGTTGATGAGCCTAGGCAGCATTTGCCCCGCTGCACTCCCACAGCGTACTAGCGAGGCTAGGGACAAGAAGTGCTCCGCTGGATCTGCTGATGTTTCGCATCGTAACACGATGGTAACACGATGGTTTGTAGGGTTTGGTAGGCTTCGCGTAGATGTTTAGCGATGGAGGGAGGATGTAATGGGCTTTACAGAGTTGTTTGCGTATACAATCATAGCGGTTGGGCTGATTATGATTGGGATGGTGGTAGGGCAAATCATAATGCAACCAGAAGCCGACTCTGCGCCTCCGCAACTACCGTCATTACCTCCGCAGCTACCGTTGTCACCTCGGCAATCAGAATCTACAACGTATGAAGTTATATGGCCGTTTGGGGAGTTGTCTTTTGAAGAAGTGTTTAGTGGCGACAGTGCGATTGAACAGCCGCTAACTCAACAGCTTAAAGACCATCTTGATCGCTATTTCTGGGCACATGGTATTGCTCAGATGGGAAATATCATTGTACAATCAATCCAATTCTCGATGCAAAAGAAAGAATTTATTGTTGTTTTCTCTCCGGAAGGCCAGCGATTGCTCGGGATTGGCATGTTAAAAATGATGGGTGGTCGCTTGCCAATGTTAGTCGATGCAAAAACAGGGCAAATCGTTGAGATTGGACGAATAATCTCGTCGTCAATGGGTAGATTCATCGGGCCGATGTGGTCGCTAATTATTAGTGTGTCTCATATCATCTCTACAGCTGATCTGATAAACCGAATCAATAAATTGGATCGTAAAGTTGACTGGCTGATAGAAATGCGAAGTGTCGATCAATTCGCCACGATCGAACGCATTTTCTACGCTGCGCGCGAGGTGTGTTCACAACCGATAGACGAACATGCCAAAAACAAGTTGTGGGGTATGGCCCAAGAGCTACGTCAGTTACGGATTGCGTTGCGCAATGAATGTAAAGTGAAAATCGACCAGATACCAACAGAAACGACGTTGAAGGACATGATACCCATCCTGGGGAAGCGGGAAAAACAGCACAAGATCCAGCAGTTTGAGGCGGCGCAACGAGAAATCATTGCCCGGCTTTATACCATCGAGATGATCCTGCGAATGGAACTAGTGTTGGCGGTAGCGCGGCGCGAGGAGACGATTTTCTTCCGTTCGCTCGTTAAGGAACTGAACTCGATTGAAAGCATGTTGCAGCGACTTGATGACAAAGGCGTTGTGCTCTTGCAGTCATCTCAAGCCCAAATGTGGTATGAAGTAGTGCAGTCATATCGTCGCCTCGCCGATGAACCATTCCTCAAGGAGATGCCGCAGCTGACAGGGGCGGTCATCGACCATGCTAAGCCATAGCCTATCGGCACCTTACTTGGCGATGGTGAGCAGAGTTGCGCGCGTGCCGAGATTGTGCTAAAGTAATGGAGCAGGCGGGCGTAGCTCAGTAGGTAGAGCATCTGCCTTCCAAGCAGAATGTCGCCGGTTCGAGTCCGGTCGCCCGCTCCAAGCAAGGGTATCGGATGGTTTGCATCGCCAGCTATGTCTGGCGGTGCTTTTTTTGTGGTTGTGTTGGCATAGCTTGGTCTTGACCAAGACTTTCATCGCGCTGGCAATCGTTAGGGTGTTGAGCAGTATCTTGCAGGCGCTTCCACAACGGTGGGCTGCTGGTTTACCGCGCACTACGCGGCACAAGGTGATGATCAGGTTGTCGGTTTCTGTCGCTACGCCAGGTTGTCGATATGATCCGTGGTGAGCGTAGCCTGATGGGTACAGCACGATCAGTAGTCGCAAACTATCCGCATCCCGCTATGTCGGCAGGTCTTACTGCCACGGTGGTAGCAACCGGTTGATCAGAGCGGTAACCCATCCAAGAGATAGGCGGCAATATGCGCCAGCATCAACCCACTCATCAACAGACCGCCCGGCCAAGGTGACTCGGTGCGTGTGGCGCGTGCTGCCACATACAGACCAAGTGGCAAGGTAAGCAGAGTGGCCCAGGCAACCGCGGCGGGAATGGCCATTGGCAGTAGCCACGGGAGGAGGTAGGCCAGTGCGATCCACGCCCACCAGACCCAGCGCACACGCCGCCCCCATTGCACGGCAAGCGTCCGTTTGCCGACCAAACTGTCAGCCACCCGATCAGGCCAGTGAACGCCGATAATGCAGGTCATAGCTGCGGCAACGATCGGTAGGAGTCGCAAATATACCGTCAGCGGTGGTAGACCGTGGGCACTAGCGTAAGCCATCAGTGGCATGAGCAGACCGCCGAGTAGCGCGTTCGTCATTTCGCCCCAACCGCGGCGTTCAAGCGCCAATGGTGGCATTGAGTATGCCCAGCCGCCGATCAGACCGATGAAAAGAATGAGACCTGCCGCTAGTGGCAAGTGTCCACTCGCTACTGCCCATAGGCCGCCAGCGATAGTTAACCCACTCACGACCAGCGCTGCCTGTAACGCCAGGTGTCGACTGACCAGGCCGGCTGCGATGGCTCCGCTGCCGCCAGAGATGCCTGTGTGGCGCGCCAAAGCATCGGTGTCAGCATACTCATCGACATAGTGTGCCGCCAGATTAGCAAGCATGGTGAGCGCCAAGCCGATGGCTTGTTGCGGCCAGGCCAGGGGAGTGTGATCGTAAGCGGCAATTGCGATCCCTACACTGTAGGCCAACGCGCCGCTGGGCAGAATAAGAGGTCGACTCATTTGCCATAAACCAAGGAGTCGTCGTTGCATACTGAGTCGAGAGTAAGCGATAGGAGCGTTGGCCACAGGTCTCGTATCTACGTCTAGCCCGACAGGCCTAGGCTGTCAAGCACCGTAGCCAGTTCTGCTGGACGCGGCGGAGAAAAGACAACTGACAGTGGTGCCACCCAACTCCAGCGAATGATACCCTGCGCATCGATGACAAACGTGCCAGGCAACGGTACACCCATCGCCGAACCAACGCCGTAGCGGTAAAATACGCTCCATTCTGGATCACTGAGGATCGGGTATGGCGCGCGTAAGACTTCGGCGACGTAACTAGTCATCTCGAGGTCTGTGCTGCTCACCACCAGCAGGTGGACATTGCGCTGCACAAACACATCATACTGCTCCCGCAACGCATCCAGTTGCGGCGCGCAATTCGGTCAGAAGAAGCGATCACTCACAATGCGGGTGAGATTTAGCACTACTGGGCGTCCGCGGAGGGCGCTAAGCGTCATCGTACGGCCATACTCAACACGATCTTCGGGGGGCCACTAAGAAATTGAGCGTAGGGAAGCGTAAAGTCGGGTGCTTCACTGCCGACCGGCGGCACGTTGGCTGGGCCACGCGGACGCAGGAACTCTTGCCGCCATTTGTCAGTCAGGGGGATGATCGGTCGCGCCATAGGACCTCCTTGGATGTACAGCCTTGACATGTATAGTATACCCCAATCCTCCCTGCCAATAGTTTTTCGATGCTCTGCACACGTTCGTTTACCTGGTTTTTACGCTGAGTGAATAACTTACAACCGGCACTTGCCGTCAAAGATGTTACATTTAATGCATACGTTGACATTTCAAACAATGTCGTTAGGCCTACTATGCAAGTCGTAGCGCAGGTTCCAGAAGAAGCTCGCATCGGGCCAAATTCGATCATACAGACCGTCGCTGCCGTCCGTGAGCAATATGGCGCTGCCGAGACGGAGGCGTGGCTCCGCCGCACGGGGCGCGGTCATCTGCTCGAAACCATGCCTGACCATATGCTCGCCGAGAGCGAGTTTGGCGCGATGATTCACGATCTCCGTAACTGGTTAGGTATGAAGGCTGCGATGCGTGTGCTTGACCGATCAGGGGATCTTACTGCCGCTTACGTAGCCGCCAACCGCATCCCAGCGCCGATCCGTACCCTGTTGCCGCGTTTACCGGTGGGATTAGCGCTGCGGCTCTTGCTGCCTGCGATTGCCAAACATGCCTGGACATTTGCCGGTAGCGGACAGTTCGGCTACACACTGCGTCCGCGATGGCAACTAACGTTGGCGAACAGTGTCGAGGCACGCGGTGTGCATGCTGTCGAGCCGGTGTGCAGCTACTATCGAGCAGCGTTTGAGGGGTTATTGCGGCGTGTCGTGAGCGATCGGATTCGAGTGCGCGAAGTGACGTGTCGGGCAATGGGCGCGCCGCATTGCACATTTACTATCGCCCTTGATGGTTAGGATGGGGGGGGAAGGTCGGTTCTAATTGGTTTTGCGTTGTTGTAGTTCAGAGTTGGTCGTCGATTGAAAGGAAGAGAGGCCACGCATGCGGATCATGATGATCCAGCCGAACTACCATGCCGGTGGGGCTGAAATTGCAGGAAACTGGCCGCCGAGCTGGGTCGCCTACATCGGCGGCGCATTGCGCACTGCAGGGTTTAACAACCTGCGCTTCGTTGATGCGATGACGGAGGATCTACCTAATGAACAATTGCGGCTGATTCTGCGCCACAATCGGCCTGATGTGGTGATGGCTACGGCGATCACACCGATGATCTACAAGGCGCAAGAGACGCTGCAAATCGCGCGCGAAGAATTGCCCAATGCGCGCCTGATCCTGGGTGGCATTCATCCGACTTTCATGTACGGTCAGGTATTGACCGAAGCGCCCTGGATTGACTATATCGTGCGCGGTGAGGGTGAAGAGATTATTGTTGAGCTGATGCAGGCGATCGAAGCTGGCACTGATCGGCACGATCGAGCTAATATCAAAGGCATCGCCTACCTGGAAGATGGCAAGGTGGTGGCAACGCCTGCCCGCGATCCGATCGCCGATCTCGATAAGCTCACCCCTGATTGGAGTCTCTACGACTGGAAGCGCTATATCTATGTGCCGCTCAATGTGCGGGTAGCTGTTCCCAATTTCGCTCGCGGTTGTCCCTTCACCTGCCGCTTCTGCTCGCAATGGAAGTTCTGGCGGCGCTACCGTGCCCGCAGCCCACAGAAGTTTGTCGATGAGATCGAGACGCTGGTGCGTGACTACAAGGTAGGCTTCTTCATTCTGGCCGATGAAGAGCCAACGATCAATCGCAAGAAGTTCACTGCTCTGTGCGAGGAGTTGATCCGACGTAAACTGCCAGTGTACTGGGGAATCAACACCCGCGTGACTGATATTCTGCGTGATGAGGCGCAATTGCCACTCTGGCGTGCTGCGGGTCTGGTGCATATTTCACTCGGCACCGAAGCTGCTGCGCAGATGAATCTCGACCGCTTCCGCAAGCAGACAACCATCGAGCAAAACAAGCGGGCGATCGAGCTGATCAAAAAGCATGGGATGGTTGCCGAAGCCCAGTTCATTATGGGTATGGAGAATGAGACGCCAGAGACGATTGAAGAGACCTATCGCTATGTGCTTGATTGGAAGCCGGATATGGCCAACTGGAATATGTACACGCCGTGGCCGTTTGCCGAGCTATTCGAAGAGCTGGGCGATAAGGTCGAAGTGCGCGACTATGCCAAGTACAATTTCGTGACCCCAATCATGAAGCCCGAGCAGATGGATCGCGAGGATGTACTCAAAGGCGTGCTGCGCAACTATGCTCGTTTCTACATGCGCAAGGCGTTCCTCGAGTATCCGTTTATTAAGGATCCGTTTAAGCGGCGCTATATGCTCGGCTGTTTACGTGCCTTTATGAAGACAACGGTGACCCGTCGCTTCTACGATCTGGGTCGCATCCATATGCGCGGTACGCAGCTTGAGATCGATCTCGGTTTCGATGAGTCACGTGTGCTGACTCCAGAGCAGATCGCGGCTATGAAGCAGCAGAAGATCTTGAATGCCGATACGACGTTCGGTGGTGCCGCGCCAGGTATCGATCCGGAAGAAATCAAGCTTCAGGCAGAAAATCCGCTCAACTTGCCGTTGCAGGTGGCAGTTAACGAACCTAAGACGCCGGCTAGCCCCTCTGCGCAGTAAGGCGTTCATACCCATCTGTGTTATCTGTGTTACTGCGGTCCCGCTCTGCCTATGTGCGAGTGGGACCGTTGGCATCCGTCGACACCTCTCCGTAACACCCTTTGCCTAGCACTGGTCTGTTCTCGTGCAGTGGGAGCAGGTTAGGGGGCGATATCCTGTTCGTGTCGTTGGGCGCTGTAACGCGTATCAGTCCGGCGAGTACTCTAAGTGTGCCCCAAGAGATCGCGCAGATCGGGGAAGGTGCTCGACCGCCGAGGTTGCGTGATCTGTTCGGCGTAGGCGCTGAGTTCACGCAGATGGTGCAAGATGCGCTGAACATCCTCTTCGTTGTTCACATCGCGCAGATATTCGTTGTAGCGTCGGATGCGGGTCATGACCTGCGCCTTACGTAAGATGCGGGCACACTGTTCGGCTTCATGACGGTAGCGCACGTCGTCAGGCCGCCGTGCCAAGATCTCGAGCAGCGCTTGAGCCTCACTAGCGAGTGGTTCACCTAGAGATTCAATCCAGGCTTGCAAGCTCTCGGTATCAGTAGGACGAAGTTCGAGCGGTGTAGCAAGATACGCGCGCCAGATCGCCTGATGCAGTGGCTCTTCGAGCAGGTCTTCCAGGCCAGCTCCGAACAGCGCACCGATTTCACGCTGACGAGCGTTGGCCTCTTCCAGAAGCTTTTCAATCGCAACGTTGACGCTAGGGTAGCGCAGGGCCAGCGCCAATAGATAGGCTTCGGTTTTGCGCCGCCACTCGTCGAGCGATGCGGCGGTCACTGGCGTTGTTGTCGGCTCAGGGGGCGGCGGTGTAGGGCTGCTGCTGCGGCGTAATCGATCATTTCGCCGTGGCGGTTGCAGGCGTGCTCGCAGCAGATCGACGATCAGCTCGCTGCGCACCCCTATCAGCTGTTCAACCCGGGCTACGTAAACCCGTTGTGCGGCACCGTCGAGTTCACTCAACAGCGGAAGAATGCGCTCAAGTGCTTGTCGCTGCTGGATCGGATCGCGTAGTTCGAGATCAGCAGTATAGGCTTCCAGATAAAAATCCATGACTGGCTTAGCCTGTTCGACCAACTGCTGCCAAAGGTTGGGGTCGGCGGCGATGACTTCATCAGGATCGCGCCCCTCTGGCAAGCGGATGATGCGGATCGTGACATCGTTTTCTAACCGCACGATACCCTGGGCAGTGGTTACGATACGCCCTTCACCCTCCTCTTCGGTAGCAGTGCGGATAGTCTCGAGACCACGCAGCGTCGCCTTTTGACCGGCGGCGTCAGCGTCGAGCGCCAAATATACCGTATCGGTGAGCCGTTTGAGCTGATTGATGTGCGTCTTGCTCAAGGCCGTGCCTAGCGGGGCAACGACATTGCGAAAACCGTATTGGTGAGCAGTGATCACGTCAACATAGCCTTCAACCACAATGGCGCGGTTGCTCGTGCGAATAGCGTCACGGGCCAGATCAAGTCCATACAGCACATCGCTCTTCTTGAACAACGGCGTTTCTGGGGTGTTGAGATATTTCGGCTGCGCATCGCCCAGCGCTCGCCCGCCAAAGCCGATGATCTCACCACGCACGTTGCGGATCGGGAAGATGATGCGGTTGCGAAAACGATCATATGGACCCCGCTCGCCAGGGATAGCAAGACCCGCAGCGATAATGTCGTCGACGCTGTAGCCCTTCTTTTCGTGCAGATAGCTAAACAGATGGCCCCAGTCGTCGAGACTGTAGCCAAGCTGGAACGCATCAATCGATTCCTGATTGATCCCGCGCCGGGCAATATAGTCACGGCCCGGTGCACCGCGACTGAGATTGAGTAAGACGTAGTTGAAGTAGCGCGCGGCTACACCATTGATCTCGAGCAGTCGCGCGCGGTGCGCGTTTTCTTGGCGTTGCGCGTCGTTCTTTGGTTCGAGGCGAATCCCAGCCCGATCGGCCAGCAGTTCCAATGCCCCTTTAAAATCGAGGCCCTGCTTGCGCATGACGAAATCGAAGGCTGTACCGGAAGCGTGGCAACCAAAGCAGTAAAAGCTCTGCGTGTCAGGGTAAACATAAAAGGCTGGGGTGCGAGTGTTAGGGTGAAACGGGCAGAAACCGACGAAGCTACGTCCGCTACGACGTAGTCCGACCCCCATCGAGTTGATGAGGTCAACGATATCGATACTAGCTTTGATCTCATCAATGACGCTCATAGTCTGACCTGATCGCCTGCCACTCGCGGCCCCGGTTGGTACAGGTATAAAGCAGGGTGGTAGCCTGTTTAAAGATCGGATATGATACGTTGTCTCATTTTACACCATCCAGGTGCGCGGAACAAAAACGCGCTCGAATGTCACTAATGCGTAACGATCGGTCATGCCGGCAATATAGTCAACGACGGCCTGTTCAATTGGTTCACCACGTCGCTCGATGATTGCCATCAAGTCAGCCGGAATCTCTTCGGGATGACTGAGAAAATGCGCATACAGCGTCTCGATGATAAACTGCGCTTTTTTGCTTTCGGCTGCGATTTCTGGCCGCCAGTAGACGTGCTGAAAGAGAAAATCACGCAGTTTATTGGTGGCAGCCAAGATAGGCGGACTCATCGCGATGACGAGCGGATCAGGTGGGTCACCTTCGCCAGTTGCCCACCAGTTGTGGTAAATCAAATCACTGACCATCGTGGACAGCCGTTTGCTATGGGTGTCGCCTAGAATCTCAATACAATCGGCTGGTAAATCTTCGGCCCGCAGCACACCAGCACGTATGGCATCATCGATATCGTGGTTGATATAAGCGATGCTGTCACACAGTTTAACAATTTGACCTTCCAGTGTGCTAGCATTGCCCCAGGCAGTAGCACTCACATCACGGCGTGCCTTCGAGTGTAGATGGATCCCTTCGCGCACCGCGTAGGTAAGGTTAAGCCCTTTACCACCCCGTTCGAGTACTTCGACGATCCGGCGTGATTGCTCGTTGTGCCGGAAATGGCCGGGGCAGATGCGACTGAGCGCCATTTCCCCTGCGTGCCCAAAGGGTGCATGACCGATATCATGGCCCAACCCGATCGCTTCGGTGAGGTCTTCGTTGAGGTGTAGACCCCGGGCAACGGTACGGGCAACCTGCGTGACTTCAAGCGTATGAGTCAGACGAGTACGGTAATGGTCGCCAAGCGGAGCAATGAACACCTGGGTTTTGTGCTTGAGGCGACGAAAGGGTTTTGAGTGCAGGATACGGTCGCGATCACGCTGATAGGCCGTGCGAATCGGGCAAGGCGGTTCAGGATAGTCACGTACCGCATCGGCGCTTTTGGCGGCGAATGGCGAGAGGGTTTGCACTTCTAGTGCTTCCCGCATTTCACGCACCGAGGGCCGGTTCATAGCTGCTCCGTGTTGGGTAATAGGTGACGGTTGATATACCGCCAGGAAGGACTGCGGCAGTCGACGGCGGGGTAGCTCAATTCGGTTTCGACAACGGCACCATGAAGCGTTCCTGGCAGTTGCACATATCACTGTACCACACTTTACTCGGCATCGCTGCGGTGTTCTTCACGGCTGGCCCGCAACGTTGTAGACGAGATATCACAGCGAAAGAGATGTTCGGGGATGGGAATAAAGAGCTGTTCGTAGCCAGTCGGCAAGGTCAGATCGGCGAGGGTGTGAAATGTGCCATCGACATAACGGCCAGCGACGAAAAAGCGGCATTTAGCAGCAGCGATGGCAGCAAAGGCAGCAGCCATTGCTTCGGTGCTACCGTAATAACGCGGCGTGACAAGGCGCAGCGCTGTGTCGTAGCCCAGCACGAAGGCCCGCCCTGGATAGAGCTGTGCCTTCTGGACGAACAGTGGCGCGGCAGCCAGAATCACATGGTGCTGATGACGAAATTGCGCAACTCGGCGCTCGATCTCAGCTAGCGATAGCTCGCCTTTGTCGGCATTGCGCACTGTTAGCTCGAAATGCACCGGTTGTCCGGTCATCACCACCACTGCTCGCTGCATTCCCAAATGGCCTTTGTGCAACGGATTGAAGCTGCCCGGCAAGATAGCGCCCGGTGGCGGGTCATCAATCCGGGTTGTTCCATCTGGTGTGATCGTCAACGAACCAATCCGCCCGCTCAACAGGTCGTCCAGGTTAGCGGCGTGGATCATGATTCAGCCTCCACGTATTCTTCGACCCGCAGCGAGACGACGCGCGACGCACCGTCATCGCCCATACTGACTCCATACAATGTGTCGGCTGCTTCAATCGTACCACGGTTGTGGGTGATCACGATGAACTGCGTTCGGTCGCTAAGACGGCGTAGCATCTCACGGAAGCGACTAATGTTGCTCTCGTCCAGCGCGGCATCTGTCTCATCGAGAATGCAGAAGGGACTGGGATTGACTTTCAGAATGGCGAAGAGCAAGGCGACTGCGGTAAGAGTGCGTTCGCCGCCAGAGAGGAGGGCAATGTTTTGAGGTCGTTTCCCGGGCGGACGGGCGATGATTTCGATGCCGGGCAACGATCGTTTACCGTCATTATCGTCACCGCCACTATCACTCTCAACCAGTTCCAGCCGGGCACTGCCGCCGCCGAACAGCTCTTGGAAGGTAGCGCTGAATTCGGCGGCAACGGCCTGAAACGTGTGCTGAAAACGATCATTCATGGCGCTGTCGAGTTCGGCGATGAGTTGATGCAGTGTCGCACTAGCAACACGGAGATCCTCCGCCTGCGTCGTAAGGAAGGTATGCCGGTTGCGCGTCTCTTCGTACTCCTCTAGAGCCAGCGGATTCACCACGCCAAGGCGGGCGATACGGGTGCGTAACGCTTCAATAGTTGCCGGTAATTCAGTGAGCGGTAGGCTATCGTTAGTGGGTGGTGGCGCTGTTACATCGACACCATCAGCCACTGCTCGCTCGAAGATTGCCTCAAGCCGGTCAGCGGCCCGTTGCGCTTCGCGGATGAGGCGACTGTGTTCGGCTTCAGCGGCTAACAGTGCAGCGGTCGCTTGGGCTTCGTCCGCCTCTAGTTGCGCCAATTCGGTCTCAGCTGCGCGTAATTCGGCTTCGTTTGGCTCGATCTGCGCCCGCAGATCATTCAATTCGGCCAGCAACTGTTGGTGGCGGGCGCTGGCAGCTGCATAGGCCGCTTCACGCTGACTGCGCTCGGCGTGCAGACTGATCAGAGTTGCCTCTAAGTCCCGCCGTTGCCGATCAAGACTGGTCAGCGTGCGCTCATGACTGGCATACAGATCGGTCAACATCCGTTGCCGGCTTTCAGCGGCGGCGAGGGCGGCGCGCAGATTGCTGAGCTGTTCTTGAACAGTGCGATCTGCGTGGGCCTGTTGCTCTTGCTGTTCACGTAGGGCGGCAAGAGCAGCTTCAGCGGCAACACGTTCCTCGCGCAACTGGGTTTGGCGTGCGCGCAGGACCGTGATCTGTTCGGCCAGGGCATGCAATTCTTGCTGCAGCCGCTCTTGCTGTGTAGTGAGCCACTGCTGTTCTTGTTCGACCTCTCGAGCGCGGCGTAGAGTCTGTTCGAGTGCATTACGAGCTGCTTCACGCCGTCGCTGCGCTTCTCGTTCGGCTTGCTCGGCGCTACGCAGGCGGGTGGTAGCAGACTGAATCTCGCTATCGAGCTGGGCACGACGCTGGTCAATCGCGGCCAGTGCTGCGCGCGCTGCTGCTACCTGTTCCGGCAATTCACGCAGTTCGCGCTCACGCCGCAAGGCGCCGCTCTCACGGGAGGGCGCACCACCGGTCACTGCACCGCCACTCTGCACCTGCTCACCCGCTAGCGTCACAATTGTCCAGCCGGGCGGCAGCTGGCGCAACTTGGTGCGCGCGGCAGTCAGATCAGCTACCACTAGCACCCGCCCTAACAGCTGCTCAACCACGACTGCGTAACGCTGATCGTACTCGATCAGATCAGCCGCTACACCGATCACCTGTTCGTCAGGGATAAGACGGCGGCCATCACCGGGTTGGCGCAGGGTATCGAGGGGTAGAAATGTCGCCCGGCCAACACCGCTGCGCCGCAGTTCAGCGATTGCCTCTTCAGCGTCACGCCATCGTTCGACCACAATGTGTTGCAATCGGGCCCCAAGTGCCACTTCAATCGCTGTCTCGAGTTCAGCTGGAACGCGAATGATCTGTTGTACCAGCGTAAAACCGGGGCGACCATTGCGTTCCGCCCATTCGAGCGCCGCTTTCACCCCAGCAAAAGCCCCTGCGCGCGAGTGGGCCAAACGCGTGAGCGCTTCGAGGCGGGCTTCGTACTCAGCCAGGGTATGGCGCCCGGCCGCGCGCTCTTCATCGATGGCAGTGCGCGCAGTGCGCAGCTGTTCGAGCTCCTGGCGGGCGGCTTGTACGGCACCACTGAGCGACTGATACTCGTGCTCGGCGGCTGTTAGTGCCGCTTGCGCTACAGTTACCGCTGTCTGAGCATTGACAATCGTGTCGGTCGCTTGGGCGAGCACCGTCGTTAATCGTTCAATCTCGGTGTGTAACTTGTCCTGCTGGGCGGCAATCTGTTCTAGCCGACTCGCCGCTGCAGCCTCTGCGCGGGCAGCTTGCAATGCTCGGTCTTGAGCTACCCGCAGATCAGCAACCAGACTAGCGCGCCGCTGCTCATCAGCCTGTCGTTCGCGTGTAGCCAGATCCAGCTCGTGTCGCAGTGCGGCAACTTCCTGCTCACAGCGGGTCAGCTCCGCTGCTACACGATCGTGTTCTTGTCTTGCTGCGTGCTGTTGTTCATTCAACGCTGCGATCTGCCGTTCCAGCTCTTCTATCCGCCGGGCAGTTGCAGTCAATCGTTCGTGTTCGACCGCTAGATCGCGCTGCAACGTTTCAGCCTGATAGTGCAATGCTGCAGCCTGATGATGCAACTCACTCAGGGCCTCGCGTTGTGCCCGCAACGCCGTCCGGCGTGCCTGCACTGTCGCCGTTAGTGCAGTCTGCGCCGCTCGCCGTCGGGCCAGCTCATCATCGGCCTGCTGAGCGCTCATGCTTGCTTGCCGGGCCTCTGTTTCTGCTGCACACCACTGAGCGTAGTGCCAGTGAGTGAGCAGCGTATGCAATTCGGCCTGCAACTCGCGGTATTGGCGGGCCTGATCCGCCTGGCGGCGCAACGTGCGCAGCCGTGGTTCAAGTTCGGCGAGGAGATCGGCAACTCGCTGTAGGTTAGCCTCACTCTCGCGCAAGCGACGTAAGGCTTCTGCTTTACGTAATTCTAAACCGCCGATTTCAGCGGCATCTTCAAATAACCGTCGGCGCTCGACCGGACGCAGGGTCAGCGCGGCGTCAACCAGGCCCTGATTGATGATGGTATACGAACCACCGAGCGGTTCAACCGCCGTCAGCACGTCACGCAACCGGACACGAGCACGATTGATATAGTACTCATGTTCGCCAGCCCGGGTAACGCGACGCGTGATAGTAACTTCATCAAAGTCGAGCGGGATGAGGCGATCACTATTATCAATCGTCAGTGCCACTTCGGCCAGACCCGCTGGTGGGCGGCGCCCGCCACCAGCAAACAACAGCTCACTGGCATGCTTACAGCGTAGCGCCGTCAAGCTCTGCTCGCCAAGAACCCAACGCACAGCATCAGCTAGGTTTGATTTACCGCTGCCGTTAGGGCCAACTACAGCTGTGATACCCGGTTGAAACTCGAAGATGGTGCGAGTAGCAAATGTCTTGAATCCCTGGATTTCCAGTCGTTTCAGATACATTGAACTGTCACACGGTAAGCTTCCGCCGCCAAACGATCCTCCTCTTGCGGCGCACCAATGTGATATTGTAGCGCAGAACCCGGAGTAAGCTGACACCCACTTGCCGGTAGGGGTGTTGGGCTAGGCAGACTAAAGCGAATACTGATGAGGATGGAGTTTGCCGCTCTCTGATCTGCCTTGACAGCGATAGCATACTGATGTTCGGCAATGCTATTCATTGCGTGCTACTTACTGTAAAAGCTTAAATGGAGTGATGCGTTCGTTGTTTTCACCTTCTTCAATAAACCTGTTGCAATGAGCCCGGATTGCTGCAATTACGAAAAAAGAGTGCCAACTGGAGAGACGTAGCCAAACGTGAATGTGTATAGTTGCGGAACTTGCCCGTTGTGCGTAGCCTGCACTGGAATAGTGGCTCGGCGCACATCGCCGTATGCGCGAGGTTTGCGATGCTGAGTGCGGAATATCTGCTAGCTTCAGCAATACCAAGACCCAAATCAGGCACGATACCCTTGCCGAGCCGGACGGCTGCGGCGAGGATCTGGTGCAAAAACGACAATCCTTTGCGTCAGCAACACTCAGCCAGCCCGCTCTTGTGGCCCCATTCGTTCTCTTTAATCAACGTCTGTATAAGCTTGATTGAGCGTTCGCTGGTACCCACGATTGCCTCCTTCCTGCTCTGTGAGTGAGGGGTATCGCCACCTACAACGCGACTCTCAGAGTAGGTTTTGCACCACTCGTTGCCAGCTGCGCAAGCGAATATTTCGATTACGATTAAGGGTAGGTGTGGCCTCTGTCTAGTATGCAACAACGAGTGCCAAACTAACAGGTGCATGTCTTGCATGGGCTTGAAATGTACAGGAGGTATATTGTAAGAGTTTGGCTTTACGCCTGGCGAGCAGATTGGGATCTGTGCGAAGCAGTTAGCGCATGGCGTGGTGATACGCGGTGATAAAGGGTAGCCACGTAGCGGACTCATGGGAATGTTGGTGGAGTTTTAACTGTACATCTGGGGCTACCGGTCGGTCTCTATGTGGTGACAATGGAGAGGACCCAATCGCGCCACGAGGTGATTGTTTACTTTAGGCGAGTATAGCTGACATACCAACTCCCCCCTGCTAACCTGGGCAGGGGGGAGCAAAGCGTATCGTTGTCGCTACCGTGCACGCTCGATTGCCTTCAAGAGCGCCCGTTTGGTATAGACCTTGCACATTGCGCGCCGGTACTCTTCACTGGCGTGAATGTCACCAAGCATATCCATGCCTTCACCAGCGTGAGCAGCGGCAGCAGCGACAGCATCAGCGCTGCCATCAGTGCCGATCAACGCCTGTTCGACCGCGCTTTGACGTTCGGCTTTGGGACCAGCGCCAGTAATGGCGACCCGGCAGGCTGTGATCTGCCCGTTCTCCATTTTGACGTAAGCTGCGGCACCAACGATCGCGTAACGGCTGGCCGGATGGGGGAATTTGGCGTAGGCCGAACCTTCGCCAGCCCCATGGCTGTTGAAGGTAATCGAGGTGATGATTTCACCCGGCTCGAGTGCTGTGCTAAGCATATCGGTGAAGAAGTCGACAGCGGCGATCGCGCGCGGACCATTGGGACCTTCCACATGAATCTGAGCATCGAGCGCGAGAACAACTGCCGGCATATCAGCTGCAGGATCGGCGTGCGCCAACGACCCACCAATTGTGCCGCGATTGCGCACCTGAATATCGCCGATCAAGGCCACAGCATCGGCCATTGCCGGGCAGGCCTTAGCCAGTGCTGCGTGGTGCTCGATGGTGCTCCAGGTTGTCATCGCACCAATTTCCACTGTGCCGTTCACCTTGATCCCACGCAGTTCATCCACTTTGTTGATATCGATCAGCACGCTCGGTGAAGCCAGCCGTAATTTCATTGCTGGCAACAGTGAGTGTCCGCCTGCCAGCAATTTGGCATCGTCGCCGTGGCGCTGGAGCAGAGTTAGTGCTTCAGCAAGGCTGGTTGGTGCGTAGTATTCAAATGGAGCTGGAATCATAGCCACTCCCTATCATATTTGCTGAAGGCGCAGACGGCCTACCCATCTGCGCCTGGCCTCGTACATCTACTTACCGTGAATAGCCCGCCAGATCCGTTCGGGTGTCGACGGCATTTGTAGGTGCTTGACCCCAAATGGAGCCAGCGCGTCGATGATGGCATTCATCACACATTGCGCAGAGGCGATCGTACCAGCCTCACCAGCACCCTTGACACCGAGCGGATTGACCGGCGATGGCGTTACAGTGTGATCCGTCTCAATGTGCGGCACCATTGCTGCCGTCGGTACCGCGTAATCCATCAGGGTTCCAGTGAGCAACTGTCCGTCCTCGTTGTAGACAGCCCCTTCATAGAGTGCCTGAGCCAAACCCTGAGCGATACCACCGTGGATCTGACCTTCGACAATCAGGGGATTGATCTGATTGCCACAGTCATCGACGGCAATGTAACGCAGCAGCTTGACGTGGCCAGTCTCTGGATCTACTTCGACGATGCTCACGTGCGTGCCGAAGGGGAACGTGCAGTTCGGCGGATCGTAGTAGCTGGTTTCGTCGAGGAAGGGTTCCATACCGGGCGGCAGGTTGTACGCAACAGCAGCGGCAGCAGCTAGCTCGCCGATCGTCTTACCCTTGTCGGGAGAACCCTTCACATAAGCGCGACCATTCTCGAAGACGATGTCAGCTTCATTAGCTTCCAGCAGATGCGCGGCCAGTTTGCGTGCCTTTTCCTTGATCTTATCGACACTGCGCTTGATCGCTACGCCACCTACCGCCAGCGAGCGTGAGCCGTAAGTTCCGTATCCGAAAGGTGTACCTTGCGTATCACCCCACTGTATTTCAACGTCCTCGTAGGGCACACCCAACTCATCGGCGACGATCTGGGCGAAGGTGGTTTCTAGACCCTGGCCATGTGGCAGCGAGCCGGTAGTGACGACTACTTTACCAGTGAGGTGAACGCGCACGTTGGCACTCTCCCACAAACCGGCCCCCCAGCCCTGACCGCCCATCCATGCGCTGGGCGCAATACCACAAATCTCGACGTATGACGAAATGCCGATGCCGAGGTAGCGGCCCTGCTTCCGCAGCTCTGCTTGTTGCTTGCGGAACTCAGCATAACCAGCAATTTCAAGCGCTTTGTTAAGCGCTGGTTCGTAGTTACCGCTATCGTAAGGTAACAAACCAAGGCCGTTGTCGTAGGGGAAGTCTTCAGGCTGGATAAAGTTCTTGCGCCGCACTTCCGCCGGATCCATGCCAATTTCAGCCGCGAAGCGATCAACCATGCGCTCAATCAGATAGCTGGCTTCAGGTCGACCAGCACCGCGGTAGGCATCAACCATTGCCGTATTGGTGTACGCACCGGTGACGTGGACATAGGCAGCCGGAATCTTATACACCCCGGTGATAATCCGCCCGTACAGCGTTGTGGGAATGCCAGCGGCGACCGTCGAGAAGTACGCCCCAATGTTTGCCCACGTCTTGACGCGCAACCCAGTGATCTTCCCATCGCGAGTACCGGCCAGCTCGGCCTCGGTGATATGATCGCGGCCATGCGTCGAGTACTTGTAGTTTTCCGAGCGGTCTTCAACGAATTTGACCGGACGGCCCAGCTTGCGCGCGGCCCACATAGTGAAGGCCATATCGTTGTAGCAGAAGATCTTCTGGCCGAAACCGCCACCCACATTAGGCGCAATGCAGCGCAGCTTGGTTTCCGGCACCCCAAAGACAAATGCCGTGAGCAGCAGACGATGGACATGTGGCGCCTGCGAGGTCATCCAGACTGTCCACTCGCCAGTGGCGGCATCGTAACGCGCGATCGAACCGCGCGTTTCCATTGGTGTAGGAATGAGGCGCTGGTTGATAATCTCTTCTTTTACCACGACCTCAGCACTGGCGATCGCAGCATCGGCCGCAGCCTTATTCCCACATTCCCACTCGAACACAATATTGTTGGGCGCTGCCTCGTGGATCTGGGGTGCACCTGGCTCAACGGCTTTGCGCGCATCGACTACTGCCGGCAGAGGTTCGTATTCCACTTCTACCAGATCGGCAGCATCGCGAGCAATGTACCGATTCTCAGCGACCACCATTGCCACCGGATCGCCGACCAGAGCGACCTTATCGACAGCCAGCGCGCGTGGTGGTACCGGATAGTTTTTAACCCCTGCGGCCTGCCAAGCTGCCGGCATTGGATTAATATCGAGCATATCCTTGCCGGTGAAAACAGCGACCACGCCTGGCATTGCCAGCGCCTTGCTAGCGTCGATCGAAATGATCTTGGCGTGAGCATGCGGGCTGCGCACGAGAGCGATGTGCAGCATTCCTGGCAACTTGATGTCATCGAGATAATTGCCGTGGCCGGTAATCAGCTTCGGATCTTCCCGGCGCTTCAGCGCCCGCCCAACCAGTCGCTCCTTCATTTCGGTAGCGGTCATCCTCGACTCCTCACTAGGTTCGTTGTGAATAACTGCCGGACGGATTAATCAGCGGCCTGTGCGGCAGCCATCTTTTCGGCGGCGTAGCGCACAGCCCGAACGATGTTCTCGTAACCAGTACAGCGGCAGAGGTTGCCCTCGAGGCCGTGCCGAATTTCGTCTTCAGTGGGGTTAGGATTCCGTTTGAGCAGATCAGCAGCGGCCATAATCATACCAGGGGTGCAAAAGCCGCATTGGAGCCCATGCTTTTCCCAGAATCCTTCTTGGAGCGGATGGAGCTGACCATTGCTGGCCAGGCCTTCAATAGTGGTAATTTCTGCACCATCACATTGAACGGCTAGGATCGTACAAGACTTGACACTATCGCCGTTAATGTGAACGACGCAGGCGCCGCACTGGCTGGTATCGCACCCGATGTGGGTCCCCGTCAGGTTGAGGTGCTCGCGCAGGTAATGTACGAGGAGCAGGCGCGGTTCAACCTCGCTCGTGTAGCGAACGCCATTAACTGTGACCGTGATCGTTGTCACTCTCCAACCTCCTTGTTGACTGCGAAGCGAACGACTAGACTGTTACGAACGACGGGCATCACTAGTGGAATGATGACAACGGTAGCGTTGCCCGATTGGTAAACTGGGCGCCGATGACTTCAACGACGTTGACGTTGGCCCAGCAGGTAGCCGATCAAGAAGGCGACAATAATCCAGGGTGCCCATGGTCGTTCTTTGAAAAAATCCTCGATTACGCCCAGCGCGACATCAATTTCGCTCAGCCCTTCGCCAGCAGGCACATGGATCGTACGCCGAAAGGTAGCCGTTTCCGCTGGCTCGGGTGTCGGAGCGGCTGTGGACACTGGTTCAGATGCAGGAGTGCTAGGAGTTGGCGCAGGCGTTGTGTCGGTAGAATCTGGCGTTGACGGTGGGGATGTAGTCACCGTTTCTGACGTAGCTGCAGCCGTAGCTGTTTCCGGCGCAGGTCCAATGGATGAAGGGGCAGATGTTGGGTCGGCAGCTGTCGCTTCTTGTGGTGGCGCCGAAGCATTTGCGCGCCGGGCTTCAATTTGCGCAGCGAGCGCCTTGAGACTCTGGGAAATCAAGGTTTTAGCCGCACCGTCAAGTAGGCGTTGACCCACGCTGGCTATTGTGCCGCCAACATGCGCTTCACCACCATAGTCAATAATGGTATGACCATTTTGTTCTCGCAGAACGATGGTCCCCGACCCTTTCAAAAAGCCGTTGTTACCTTTGCCATCGACATGGATGTCATATGACTCTGGCGGACGAATATTGTCAATTTTCACTCGACCGCTATACACGCCACGTACTGCCTGTAGCCCAATTTTTAGCGTGCTTTCATACTCGTTCTCGCCAACTTGCTCAAGACGCTGACAACCGGGAATGGTGCGGGCCAAAACTTCTGGGTCATTCAACGCAGCCCACACCTCCTCGCGACTGGCTGCAAAGGTGTAATTGCCGGCGATCTTCACACTGACTCCTTGCTGCTCGGTTCTGCAATCGTGAGCCGAACAACCTCTGGACTTGCAGTAAGCGTAGACAGCGGCGATACGCTTCTCTCAAGACGCTGCTATCGCCGTAGCGCTTACGAACGATCTACAGTGGATATATGTACATTGGGTATGGGTTCCATAACCATCGTACCCAATCCGTAGGACTTTGTCAAGGTCAGGAGGCGAGAGTCTGTTTTTGCCGAAGGACGAAGGTGGATACTTGACAAATGCGCGTTGCATAGTTTATATTACTGCCATCGTTACGGTGTTGGCGACACCATAATATGCACCTCAACAACAGACACGCACTCATCCAGAGCGGTGGAGGGACCGGCCCGTTGAAACCGCAGCAACCCTCGCGAGCATCGCCGCGCGCGAACGGTGCTAATTCCGGCAGAACAGTTCTGGAAGATGAGCGACGTGGAAAAGCGGTTTACCGCAATGATTTCACGCCCTCATCGCACGTTGAGGGCGTTTTTGTTGCCGCCAATCGAGCCGCACAGCAGAATGTCTAAGGAGGTTTGTATGTCTGATGCTCCGCGCTTCACCGGCTTTGAGACTCTCGCCTTACATGCCGGGCAAATCCCTGATCCAACCACCGGATCGCGGGCCGTACCGATCTATGCTACCACGTCGTACCAGTTTAAAGACACTGACCACGCGGCGCGGCTGTTTCATCTGCAAGAATTTGGTAACATATATACCCGAATCATGAATCCTACGACCGACGTGTTTGAACAGCGGATGGCAGCGTTGGAAGGCGGGGTTGGAGCGCTGGCGTTGGCATCAGGGCAGGCGGCAGAGACACTAGCCATTCTCAACCTAGCCGGGAGCAGTGATAACATCGTTGCATCATCGGATCTGTACGGCGGTACCTATAACCTCTTTCGGCATACGTTGCCCAAGCTGGGCATCACTGCTCGTTTTGTTGATGCGCGTGATTATGACGGGTTCGCTGCTGCCATTGATGATCGCACCAAGGCCTTCTTTCTCGAATTAGTCGGTAATCCGCGGCTCGATGTGCTCGACCTCGAACGAATTGCTGCCATCGCCCACGAGCACGGTGTGCCGGTCATTGTTGATGCCACAACTGTCACTCCCTATCTGTGGCAGCCGATCAAGCACGGGGCTGATATTGTTGTGCATTCGGCCACCAAGTATATTGGCGGTCATGGCACGGCGATTGGCGGTGTTATTGTTGATAGCGGGAAGTTTGATTGGGCGGCCAGCGGCCGGTTCCCCGAATTCACCAGCCCTGATCCGAGCTATCACGGCTTGATTTACACGCAGGCATTTGGTAATCTGGCCTATATTATTAAAGCCCGGGTGCAGGGCTTGCGCGATATCGGTGCATCGCTGAGCCCATTTAATAGCTTCCTCTTTTTGCAAGGCCTGGAAACCCTGCCGTTGCGGATGGAACGGCACAGTAAGAATGCGCTGGCCGTGGCTCGTTACCTGAGTGAGCATCCGAAAGTAGCTTGGGTCAACTATCCTGGTCTACCCAGCCACCCAAGCTATGCGTTGGCACAGAAATATCTGCCACGTGGCCAGAGCGGAATCGTTGGTTTTGGCCTAAAAGGTGGACGAGTGGCCGGACGCACGTTCATTGAACGTCTGCGCCTTTTCTCGCATTTGGCCAATATCGGTGATGCCAAGAGCTTGGCCATTCACCCAGCAACCACGACCCACAGCCAGTTAACGCCCGAAGAGCAGCAACTCACTGGTGTCACTGATGATTATGTGCGGCTTTCGATCGGCTTAGAGACAATTGATGATATCCTGGCCGATCTCGAACAGGCGCTGGCCGGAACGCCGTCGTGACAGGCAGATGGCGCGGTGACAATGGCGTCGCCGCTGCCGCCAATCGCTGAGCACCCCAGGCAGGGAGAAGATACCATATGGAAGCTGTAGTTCATGCGCCAACCCCGGAAGGGGTTGGCTATGTGCGCACCCAGCGGATGCATTGGACAACACCACTGGTGTTGACAAGTGGTGCGACGCTTGGGCCTTTAACACTCGCGTATGAGACTTATGGCGAGCTGAATGCCGATCGTTCCAATGCGATCCTGATTTTGCACGCATTATCAGGCGATGCGCATGCCGCCGGATATCATAGTCCTACCGATCGCAAACCAGGCTGGTGGGATGCAATGATTGGGCCAGGACGAGCGTTTGATACTAACCGCTACTTTGTCATCTGCTCGAATGTGATTGGCGGTTGTCGTGGTTCAACTGGCCCTTCCAGTCCACATCCGCTGGATGGTAAGCCATACGGCTCACGCTTTCCAATCATCACAATTGAAGACATGGTGCATGCCCAGCAGCGCCTGATCGACGCACTGGGGATCGAAACGTTACTGGCCGTGGCCGGCGGTTCGATGGGTGGGTTTCAGGCCTTGGCTTGGGCAGTCGAGTATCCGCAGCGGGTACGTGGGGCGATCCTACTCGCGACCAGCGCCCGTTCTAGCCCGCAAACGGTCGCCTGGAATTACATAGGTCGCCGGGCAATTATGTCTGATCCGCGCTGGTGTGGCGGCGATTACTACGACGGAGAACCACCACGCGATGGTTTGGCAGTCGCGCGGATGCTTGGCCATATTACCTATCTTTGTGAAGAAAAACTAGAGCAACGGTTTGGGCGACGAGGTGATCCTGGGCTGCTCGATTTGAAAGCGCACTTCGCGATCGAGCACTATCTCGAACACCAAGCAGCTCGGTTTAACGATCGCTTTGATGCCAACTCCTACCTGGTGATTACACGGGCAATGGATAGCTGGGATCTTTCAGCACGCTACGGCTCATTGACAGCGGCGTTTGACCAGGCACGCGCACGTTTTTTGGGGCTGGCATACAGTAGTGACTGGCTCTACCCACCCAGTGAGACCTATCAGATGGCGGCAGCCGCACAGGCGGCTGGTCGCTCGTTTACGACCCATCTCATTGTTACCGATGCTGGGCACGATGCTTTCTTGACTGATATGGGTGCGCAGAGTGTGTTCATCCGCGATTTTCTCGATCAGTTGATGGCCGAGTAGTGATTGCTATTAGCCTGCCACGACTACCACGCGGGTGGCGCGCGTCCTCGCTAACACGTGCCCAGTAGCGGGACGACGTCAGGAGCGTTGTCGGCATTGCTAGGCGGCGATGGACAGCGGTCTATTTGTCGTCCGCTAGGGCGCAGCCATGACTTCTATCCCTCACGATACCCCCTAAACTGGTTTACCACAATGTTAGCTTGCGGTATGATAAAAGCTGCTATATGTAGATGCGATTGAGTACACGAATAAAGAGGCCCGCACTTGAAATTCGCATCATTGTGGCAGCGGCAATGGCAGTGGTTGCAAGCGGTAAGCTGGCGCGTGAGGGTGTTGGTCCTGCTGGTAGTGGTATGGGCGCTGGTTGTATGTGGACTGATGTTGTATAGCCAACTATGGCTGGCGGGTGTGGTTGCTCTGAGTGGTGGGTTCATCGGGGCGGTATGGCAGTACGGGTGTGAACGCGCGCGACGGTATGAATTGCAACAACGTATCACTGAATTAGAGCGCGAATTGGCTGAAGCACTCAATGTAGCGCGAGTCGCTACACGGGCAAAGAGTGCCTTTCTCGCCAATATGAGTCACGAAATGCGTACCCCACTAAACACGATTATCGGCTACAGTGAATTGTTGCACGAAGATGTGCAAGCAGGTGTGCTGCATCCGTCGCGGATGCTTGACTACTTACAGCGGATCGAATCCGCATCTAGACAATTGCTAGCCTTGGTCAACGATATGCTTGAGCTGGCCCGATTAGAAGCTGGTGATGTCGAAGTGAATCGTAGCCAGTGGCCGTTAAGTCTCTTGATCGATGATATACAGGCAGTTATCGTGCCGCTGGCTCGTGAACGAAACAATCGCTTTACTATTGATGTAGCGGTTGATCCGAACACAAGCGTCTTTATCGATCGGGCTAGAGTGCGGCGGATTTTATTGAATCTTTTGCAGAATGCTGCCAAGTTTACCCACCAGGGTGAGATTCGGCTGGCTATCACCATTCTTGACGATGGTCAACATCCGCCTCTATTAAATCTGAAAGTAAGTGATACTGGCGTCGGTATGACTAGCGCGCAGCTCGATTTGCTCTTCGAGCCGTTCACCCGCTTTGACGAGCCGCTCACACGACGCTATAGCGGTGTCGGTATTGGGCTGGCGCTTGCTCGCCGCTTGTGCCATGTGATGGGTGGTTCGATTGCGGTGCATAGTCAACCAGGTGTGGGTACAACGTTTTGGGTTACGATACCGCTGGTGGTTGTACCACCGGCTGTAACAACGTCACTGCCCGAATACCATACATAGTTGCTGTTGCTTTGGCACAGGAACATCGAATGGCTGATAAACTAAATTCAATGCGTTTGCTCGATCGTCACCGTATCGCGTACTCAGTGCACGAATACGATCCTGCCGCACCAGACGCGGTTGCAGTAGCAACTGCTATTGGTGTGCCAGCAGCGCAAGTCTTTAAGACGCTGGTGGTTCGCGGATCAGGCGCGCGTCCTGCGCTGGCAATGACGCCAGCTGATTGCCAGCTTGATTTGAAACGGCTGGCAGCACTAGCTGGTGTGAAGCGCTTCGATATGGCGTCGCATGCAGAAGCTGAACGCTGGACTGGATTGCGGGTGGGCGGGATTGGCGCACTAGCATTGGTTGCCAAACGGTGGACTTCGTATGTGGACGAAACGGCACTGGCGCATTCTGTCATCTATGTCAATGCTGGTCAGCGCGGTATTATGTTAGGGTTAGCACCAACCGATCTGGTGCGCGTCTTGGGAGCGATTGTTGGTCCCATTGCGGCTCGGCCCGGCTAAAGGTAAGTTGCACGGTTGGCTTCCCTGTGCTACAATAAGGGCGACGGCGACGTAGCAAAGTGGTAATGCAGCGGTCTGCAAAACCGCCATTCGCGGGTTCGATTCCCGCCGTCGCCTCCAGGGGCATCTGCTAAACGAGAGGTTGATTGCCTCTCGTTCTTTATTTATCGGTAACTATGCGAATCCTTTGCGCATTGACCTACTATCGTCCCTACACCAGTGGTTTGACGATCTATGTCGAGCGGCTAGCCCGGGGGCTGGCCCGACGTGGTCATCGGGTAACGATTTTGACATCGCAGTACGATCCGAGTCTGCCCCGGTTTGAACTGCTCGACGGGGTACGGGTGGTGCGTGCGCCAGTCGTGGCGCGCGTCAGCAAGGGCGTGATTATGCCCACCTTTGGCTGGCTCGCTACCCGTCTCGCCCTTGAACACGAGGCGATGAGTCTGCATTTGCCTCAATTCGATGCGCCAGGGCTAGCGCTGCGCGGACGATTGCTCAAACAACCAGTGGTGTTAACGTATCATAGTGATCTCAAGCTGCCGCCTGGATGGCTGAATCGAGTTGCCAATCGGGTGGTTGATGTCACTAATCACGTGGCAGCGGCGATAGCTACACGGATCGTCGCTTACACACAGGATTTCGCTGATCACTCACCGTACCTGCAGCGCTGGCGCGACAAAGTGACGATCATTCCACCGCCGGTCGAGGTTGAAGCAGTGTCAGCGGACGACATAGCTGCTTTTCGGCGCCGTTGGAATCTCCAAGGGCCGGTGATCGGTATGGCGGCTCGGCTAGCGGCTGAAAAGGGCGTGGAGGTATTGTTAGAGGCGCTCCCGCGCATTCTGGCCGTGTATCCAACTGCGCGCGTACTTTTTGCTGGCCAGTATGAGCAAGTTCTAGGTGAAGAGGCTTACGCTCGGCGCCTACAACCGCTCTTCGAGCGCCTGCGCGACCACTGGACCTTTCTGGGTACGCTAAGTCCACGAGAGATGGCTACCTTCTTCCCCAATCTCGACGTGCTTGTCGTTCCATCGCTCAATTCGACCGAGACCTTTGGTCTGGTGCAGGTTGAGGCGATGTTGTGCGGTACGCCGACGGTTGCCAGCAATCTGCCAGGAGTCCGCCAGCCACCACTAATGACCGGTATGGGGAAGGTGATACCGATTGGTGATGCACAAGCTCTGGCCGATGCCGTACTAGAGATAATCGCTCATCGTGCTCGCTATGTGCGACCACGCGAAGAGGTGGCGGCACTGTTTAGCACCGAACGCACTGTTGACGAGTACGAGCGTTTGTTTCACGCTCTCGGTGTCGCCAGCTGAGCGAAAGCGGTACAATGGTCATAGGAAACGCAACTGCGTATGCGCGCTCTGCATAATGAATAATGATGATGCCTGACTACTTACGAGCACATCTGTTGACACTACCCATTCATCGGGCGATGATTCGTTCGATTGAAGCACGTCTGTTTGCTGAAATGGCGCCTGAACTGCCCGAACCGATCATCGATATTGGTTCGGGCGATGGTACATTTGTACAGATCGCTTTGCCTGGCAAGCGGATCATTGGGATCGATCCACGCCGGGCTGATACACGTGAAGCGGCTCAACGTGGTGTCTATACTGGGCTCTGCGTTGCAAATGGCGCTGCTCTACCGTTTGCTGATGCATCGTTTGCAACGGCGATCTCAAATTGTGTCCTCGAGCACGTTATTCCGCTCGATCAGACGTTGCGCGAAATAGCGCGCGTAGTACGGCCGGGGGGATTGTTTGTTGCATCAGTCGTAAGCGACCGTTTTCCGCGCGAGTTGCTCGGTACATGGCTGCTCGACCGGCTTGGGCTCGATGGTCGTCGTTACGGTCAATGGTTCAACCGGATCTCAGAACATCACAACACCCTCAGCCGGGCCGAATGGACGCGTCGGTTTGAGCAGGCCGGCTTTATAGTTGAAGGCTTTCGTCCCTATCTGAGTGATGCGGCGTTGAAGCTATTCGATTTCAGCCACTATTATGGCGCGCCGAGCCTGATCACCCGTGCGTTCACTGGTCGCTGGTTGCTGGCGCCGCCCTTTACTCCGAATCTGCTCTGGGAGCCAATCCTGCGCCGGATCTACAACGCGCCAGCGCCTGATGATGCTCCCTATTACTTTTTCGTCTTGCGGAGGCGCTATGACTGAATCGACGATGACAGCCGCTGAGCTGACAGCAGCCGGGAGAGCGGCATTAATTGCGGGCGATACGGTGACAGCACGCTTGCGGTTTCGTGAGGCGCTGGAGATCGATCCCAACCATGTCGAAGCGCTGCTGGGCATGGGAGCTGCAGTGCGTCCCTACCGTGACAAGCGTGAATATCTGTTACGGGCGTTGCAGGTCGACCCTACCAACAGTGAAGCGCGCACTACTCTCGAATATGTTGAGGCGCGGCTGGCAGCCGGTGAATTGCTGGCCCCGACCGGTGTACAGGTGCGCGCCTATGAAGAGCCGATTGCGACGACCGAGCCACCGCCAGCAGAACCGCTGCCTGAAACGCTGTTCTGCTACCGTCATCCGCAGCGGGAAACGGGGTTGCGCTGCATCAGTTGCAGTCGCCCTATTTGTCCGGAGTGCGCTAGGGCGACGCCAGTAGGGCAGATTTGCCCGGAATGTGCCCGTGAGCGCACACCAGTTAATTACCAGGTGGGGCCGACGCAGTTGTTTATCGCTGGGGTGATAGCCCTCGTCTACGCGCTGATCGTAACGCTCATCGCTGGTGTGGTGATTGGCTGGGCTGGCTTTTTCGGCTTTATCGTCGCTTTCCTGTTGGGCCCTATGACCGGCAATGCCCTTGCCCGCCTAGTCGATTGGGCGACCGGGCGTAAACGGGGTAATATCCTTATGATCGTAGTCAGTGTCGCCTATGCCTGTGGTTCTTTGCCTTACATCGGGTATATTATCCTCCTCGGCGGCTTTCCACTGGCCCTGCTTTTTTACTCGATTATTGTAGTCACGACAGCGCTGGCCTGGCTACGTTGATAACAGTTTGATAAACAATATTTACAGGTTTGGCGCGAGTGGTACAATGTGAAGCATAGCCCGCTACACTTGCACAGGCGGCGCTAGTGAGAACGGCGAGTCATCGGTTGGTGACCAGCAAGAGCAGCATGCGTTAGCAGCGCGAGGCGGGTGACAAGGCGCACATTGCAGCACAGTAACGTGGCACGATAGCGCTTCACCCGGCATGGGAGCTATGGCCGTACAGTTGCCAGTAGCTGGGAGGGGGCGTTATGGTGGATAAGAGTAATATGAAGCTGGCGGTGCGTGGTGACAAAAACCCGCTCGATCAGGTTGAACGCCAGTTGCGTGAACAAATTTTTGGACAAGAACGGGCAATCGAAAGTGTTATTCGCGTACTTAATCGGTCGCGGTTTGGCTTTTCCGCTGGCAACACCCGTCGTCCTCGCGCTACCCTGCTCTTCCTCGGCCCCACTGGTGTAGGTAAAACAGCAACTGCACGTGCACTCGCTGAATTGCTCCGGCCTGATGGCAGTGCTTTTCTCAAGATTGACTGCTCGCTCTTCAGCCAAGGTCACGAGGTGAGTGCGCTGGTTGGTGCGCCTCCCAGCTATGTCGGGCGCGATCAGAAACCCTTGCTCAACCCCGACATTATCGAGCAAGAGAATAGCGTCGTGCTGTTTGACGAAATTGAAAAAGGGCAGCCCGAACTATGGAACCTGCTCTTGCAAATAATGGAAGACGGCGAAATTTTGCTCCTTAACGGCGGGCGGCGGGTCAGTTTCCAGAACAGTATCGTCATCTTTACTACAAATGTCGGCGCCAAAGAGATGGTTGATTTCCTCGACCGGCGCACAATCGGCTTCCGCACCCCACACAAGGATGTTGAGGCTACCGGACGCGAAATTTACCAAATCGGCTTTGAAGCGTTGCAGAAGGTCTTCCAGCCTGAGTGGATCAACCGGCTAGACGAGATCATCGCGTTCCGTCCGCTCTCGGCTGACACGCTCAGTCAGGTATTTGACCGAATGATTGCCGAGTGTAATCAGCAATATTTGCGCTACGCTGTACAGTTGCGAGTCACACCAGAAGCCAAAGAATACCTGCTGACCAAAGGCTTTGACTCACGCTTTGGTGCACGACCGTTACGGCAGCGCATCTTGAAAGATATCGAAGCGCCACTAGCTGATCTGCTTGCGTCAGGTGGTATTCCTCCTGGTAGCCTGATCGAATTGCGCTACACCGGCGTCGATCAGCATGGTCAGGCACTGCAATTCTACTATAGCGAGATGCCGGAACTAATCGAACGTGCTGAAGAATTGTGCCAGCATGAGCTACAGCGGCTGGCCGTCGGTCAGAGTGATGGACCCCAACCGCCCAGCGTTAGTCTGACCCACGAGCGCAGCAATGCTGCGGAGGGTGGCATCTTTACTACGCGCAGTCCACGAGTTACGCCACGGCGTGACAGCGGACGCTAAGTGCGTGGTGCATTGAAAAACCGCGAAGACAGTCTAGCCAACGAGGGCTAGGGTCTTCGCGGTTTGACGTTCACACTGGTTCACGGCACGTTTGGATTGCTGTTGCACTACAGGATGGGACGCTGCGTGCCTCGTTTGTCGTTCATGCCGCAATTACGGTGCGTTTGGATTGGGTCGGCGCGCAACTGACAGATCGGGCTCGGCGCCTTCCGCAAGTGGACGTTTCAGGATCAGATAGCTACGTCCTGGCATTACGGCCTGCACCCCGCATACTTCCCAGCCCTCAGCGCCTAGCTCGTTGAGAAAGCGACGGGCAAAGCCAGTATTGCGTTCGCGCGCTTCTGGATAGCTCTCGCGCCCCTCTACCGAGACGCGCTGCCAGGCCTCGACAAATACCACTTTGTACTCCCAACGCATAAGCTACTCCTTGTGATTGCGGAGGGCGACCGTGGCGCCGATCGCCCATACTGTGGTTGATGTGCCCCGGTCTGTCTGGCACATGATCTAGTGTAGTCGGCATTTTGCGTAATGTCAATTACAAAATTACACTCTTTACGAGGCAGATGACTGGTGTGAGGACGGGAAGGGGGGAGTGATCGGGGGCATCGTCACGACGGATCGTGGTACCCCTCTGTTCCCGGCCTGCACCTCTTTGCTAGCGGTGGCTCCGCGGTAGCCGGGCTAGTGGCGTCTAGGGCTGGCTGACAATCGTGGTTGGTGATAACTGCGTATGGAGGTCTTTCAAAGTATCACGCTGCGTCACGTGTGATATTGGGTATGTAGCACAGCTTGTTGCCCATCTGAACGTTCGTTTTGTGCGGTCCTGTGTGTTGTCCGCACAAGCAGGTTGAAAGCTACTAGTAAGGTTGGGTTGGCGCAGGCTTCTTTTGTGACAATTAGCGCTGCTCGTGCTGACATAAATCGAGCCAGGCGGTCAATGCTGGTAGGCGGAATTAGCGGATGATGTTGTTCGTAGGAGTGCCACATCTAGGCTACAGTATGGTCTCCCTCTATGATCCACGTGATGGTTTGATACCGCGTATATCTGTTACGGTAACCAGGGACCCTCCCCCATCCCCAATCGCAGACCGTTTCTGGTGTAGGTACCATAGTCTTTAGAGATAGAAGAGATGGAAGAGATAGAAGCGAAAGCGGCATACGGCGGCAGCCGAGCGCTGGACCGCGCATCCGGCGTTCTACATACTGAGGGGAGTAGCGGTCGATACCGCTGCCGCGACGCGCATCTCGCCTGCTTCCAGAATAAAAAAGGTTTTTTGCTTTTTTATTGACAATAGCTCAAAATGCTGGTAGACTGAACATAGTAGTTCGGAGTAGTGCGACTATGGAAATCTTACGCTATCCATCTGATAGTCCCGCCGGTATCATTTTGCGCTACTTACAGCGCCATGGGCGAGCCACCGTCAAAGAGCTGGCCGATCTGCTAGGCGTCAGCACGACGGCGGTGCGCGATCATCTCGTGCACCTACAGGCTGAAGACATGGTAGAAGTAACGAGTGAGCGCAATGGGCCGGGCCGTCCGCGGTTGGTCTATTCTTTGTCGGAAAAAGCACAGAAATCTTTCCCCAAGCAATACGATCGGTTGATTAGTAGTTTACTGCGTGAGCTGATCGAGCTGGAGGGAGAAGGCAAGGTCGAGCAATTGCTCGATCGAGTCAGTCAGCGACTAGCAAGTGAATACGCCGATCGCATGGCTGGCGCTGATGTGACGGCACGGCTGAATGAATTACGCGCCTTGCTCGAGCAGCGCGGCGTGCCGGCTGAGATTGATCCAGAAGGCGATGTATTGCGCCTGTTCGCCTGTCCGTACTACGATGTGGCAGCTGATCATCCTGAAGTCTGCTCGATGGAGCGGCGCATGATCGAATACGTGCTGGGAGAAGAGCTCGTGCTCGAAGATACCATTCGAGCCGGGGCACACAATTGCCGGTTTGTGTTGCGTCCGCAAGATATCCCGCTCACAATGATGCCGACAGCTGCCGATTCGCCTGCCGATGTCTAAGGTGAAGTCTCTGTAACTACTTATATTGAGGAGCACATGAGCAACGATCTGGTTATCAAAGATCTGTATGCGCGGATTGGCGACAAAGAGATCCTGCGTGGTGTGAACTTAACGGTACGCCAGGGTTCGATCCACGCGATTATGGGTCCTAACGGCAGCGGTAAGAGCACGCTGTCGTATATCATCGCTGGTCATCCTTCGTATGAGGTAACTAGCGGCGAGATCTGGTACAAGGGTCACAATCTGCTCGAGCTAGAGCCAGATGAGCGCAGCCGTCTGGGTATCTTTCTGGCCTTCCAATATCCGGTGGCTGTGCCCGGCGTCACGGTTGCGAATTTCTTGCGTGCCGCAATCAATGCTCACCGGGCCGAAGAGGGCAAGGATCCCAAAGAGACAGCCATTCCTGCGGCTGAGTTCCGCAAGTTGCTGCGCGAAGGGTTGAATCTACTCGATATGGATGAGAGCTTCGCTCGCCGCTATCTCAATGATGGCTTCAGTGGTGGCGAGAAGAAGCGGTTGGAAATTTTGCAGATGACACTGCTCAAGCCTTCGATGGCAGTGCTCGACGAAACCGACTCGGGACTTGACATTGATGCGCTGCGGATTGTGGCCAACGGGGTGAATCGTCTCGCTGGGCCACACATGGGCGTGCTGGTGATTACACACTATCAGCGCTTGCTCAACTACATCAAGCCAGATGTGGTGTCGGTAATGATGGATGGTCGCATCGTGCGCGAGGGCGGTCCAGAATTGGCGCTCGAACTAGAGGAGAAGGGTTACGACTGGCTCCGTGAGGAGCTGACCGGTGCGGCCTGAGGGAGATGTGCATGACAACGATTTTGCCTACTCTGAATGAAATCAGCGCCGAGATGGTTGTTGCGCGCTCACAGGCTGCTGGTGAGCCGACCTGGCTGACGGAGCGGCGGCGTGAGGCGTGGACGGCGTTCGCTCAGATGAATCCGCCAGAGTGGCGGCGCACCGATCTGAGCAAGCTTGATCCAACCACAATTGCTCCTTCAGATGGCTCGCATGCAACAGCCATTCAGTGGGATCCGGCTTTGGCAGCGCAGGGTGTCGTCTTCACGACGTTAGCAGCAGCGCTGCACACGCACGAGGCGCTGATCCAGAAGTATCTTGATACGGCGGTCGAGCCGTTGAAACATAAATTTAGTGCGTTGCGGGCTGCGCTCTGGCAAGATGGCGCATTGCTCTACGTACCAAAAGGTGTTTCGATAGAAACGCCGTTGCGCCTGATCTATACGCTAGGTGCTGATGGAACGGCCATCTTTCCACGTACATTGGTGATCGTCGAGCCGCAGGCCAGTGTAACACTGATTGAAGAGTTTGTTTCGCCCGATTTGCGCGCTGGTTCATTTGCTGGCCCGATTAGTGAACTATTTGTTGGCGATGGGGCCAGTGTTCGCTTCGTTAGCATCCAGCATTGGGGTGCTGGCGTCTACCATTTGGGCGGTCAGCGCGCGATTCTGGCGCGTGATGCCAACCTGGAATGGACATCGATCCAGCTGGGCGGCCAGGTGCAGCATATTGAGGCCGAGACCACGCTAGTAGGTAATGGCTCGCGCCTCACCTGGCTCGGTGCAACTTTCGCTGCCGACACGCAGCATCTGGTAATTGCACCCTGGATGCGCCACGTGGGCCACAATTGTGAGAGTTTCATGCAGTTCAAGACGGTGGTCAACGATACTGCTTACAGTGTCTTCGATGGTATGATCAAGATCGAACACGAATCGGCGGCGACGAGCACCCGGCTAGAAGAGCACGCCCTACACCTAAGCCCGCGAGCGCGCAACGATAGTATTCCCGGCTTGATGATTAGCACCAACGATGTCCTAAAGGGTGGTCACGCTTCCACCAGCGGTGATATCGACCAAGAGCAGCTCTTCTATATGCAGACCCGTGGGATTCCATGTGCGGAAGCACAACGCATGATTGTGATGGGCTTCTTTGAGCCGGCGCTCGAGACAGTGCCACTCGAAGAGCTGCGTGCAGAGCTAGTAGCTGAGATCGCGGCCAAGATTTGACGAGCAGAGGTCGTGAGCGCAGCTGGCTCTGTCAGTCCAGCGCAGTCGTTCGCCTTATGGCACGCAAGTGATGCGCCTCGCCAACAGGACTGGCGTCGGTGACTAGCCGACGCCAACTAAGGTAGAGTTATGGCGAAACTGTCACAGTTTGATGTACTCAACCTACGGCGTGATTTTCCGATCCTCCACCAGGAGGTACACGGTAAGCCGTTGGCTTTCCTTGATAGCGCCGCTTCGTCGCAGAAGCCGCGGCGTGTGATCGAGGCGCTGGCAGATTATTACCGACGCTACAATGCTAATGTGCATCGTGGTGTCTACCGTCTGAGTGAAGAGGCAACATTTGCCTATGAGCGGGCGCGAGGTAAGGTGGCCCGGTTGATTAATGCGCCCAGTCAGCGCGAAGTAATCTTTGTTCGCAATACGACCGAAGCGATCAATCTGGTCGCGTATACATGGGGCAGCGCCAATGTGCGGGCTGGCGACCGCATCTTGCTAACGATGATGGAGCACCATTCCAACATCGTGCCATGGCAGTTACTGGCGCAGCGCAACGGCGCTGAACTAGTCTACTTGCCATTCGATGGGCAGGGGCGACTGGTGCTCGATGACCTTGACCGGCTGCTCGATGAGCGGGTGAAGCTGGTGGCGTTCACCCATCAGTCGAACGTGTTTGGCACAATCAACCCGGTTGCAGAGATCGTGGCTCGGGCGCGGATGGTTGGCGCCCGGGTGTTGCTCGATGCAGCCCAGAGTGTCCCCCACATGCCGGTGGACGTCCAAGCCCTAGGGGTCGATTTTCTGGCCTTCAGCGGACATAAAATGTGTGGTCCGACCGGGATCGGCGTGTTGTGGGGGCGGCGCGAGTTGCTTAATACCATGCCACCATTTCTAGGCGGTGGCTCGATGATCGAACTGGTTGAACTCGATCACAGTACCTTTGCTTCGGTACCAGCGCGCTTTGAGGCTGGGACGCCGGCTATCGGCGAGGCAATCGCGCTTGGGGAAGCAGCTGACTATCTGTGCGAAGTGGGGCTGACGACTATTCAACAGCACGAACAGGAATTGACAGCCTATGCTCTTACGCGGTTAGCTGAAGTGCCTGGTTTGACGGTGTACGGGCCACCAGCCGGACCTGATCGTGGTGGTGCAGTGAGTTTTACGCTCGAGGGTGTGCATCCGCACGATGTGGCTGCAATCCTCGATCAGGAAGGTGTAGCAGTGCGGGCTGGCCATCACTGCGCTCAGCCGTTACACCGCATCCTGGGCGTGCCAGCAACAACGCGGGCGAGCTTCTATCTCTACAATCTGCCCGAGGAGATTGACCGCCTGGTTGCTGGTTTGCACAAAGCGCATCAGTTCTTTGCCTGAAAGTGCGGTGAGGGCGGCTATGGACGATATCTATCGTGAACAGATCCTTGAACATGCACGCCATCCGCGAAACTACGGTCATCTACCCGCGCCGACTGTGGTGCGTGAAGAGCGCAATCCGCTGTGCGGCGATCATATTCGGCTCGAATTGGCAATTGCCGATGACATCATCACCGATGTGCGGTTCACCGGACGTGGTTGTGCGATCAGCCAGGCAAGCGCCTCGTTGCTAACTGAAGCGATCAAGGGTAAGTCGGTGGCTGAGGCCAGGCAGTTTAGCAAGGATGATTTACTCGATATTATTGGCATCCCGCTACGCCATAACCCTACCCGGTTGAAGTGCGCTTTGCTTTCGCTCAAGGCGCTCAAGGCCGGCCTGTATGGGATTGGCTACGAGGATGATGAGTTATAGGTGGCGTTCGGATTACTCAAACAAGGAGAGAAACAGTGGTCGCTGAAGCAGTGAATCTCCAATTTGATTACTCGCGCTATGGCTTCCGTCAGGAAGAGCGCTATATCTATAAAGCGCCCAAAGGCTTGAATGAGCGCATTGTGCGCGAACTTTCCGGTATGAAGGGCGAGCCGGAGTGGATGTTGAAGCGGCGGTTGCGCGCACTCGAGATCTTTAACAAGAAGCCAACCCCGCTGACCGGTACTTGGGCCAATCCTGAGTTGGCCGAGTTGAACTACGACGACATTCACTATTTCGTGCGCGCTAATGAGCGCCCGCAAACCGACTGGGATGCCGTGCCGCCGGAGATTAAGAATACCTTCGAGCGGTTGGGCATCCCTGAGGCAGAACGCAAATTCCTAGCTGGCGTCGGCGCGCAGTATGAGTCGGAAGTTGTATATCACTCGCTACGCGAAGAGTGGGCCAAGCAGGGTGTCATCTTCCTTGATACCGATACTGCGCTCAAAGAGTACCCTGAGTTCTTTAAGGAGTACTTCGGCACCATTGTGCCAGCAGCTGATAACAAATACGCTGCTTTGAACACGGCTGTGTGGTCGGGTGGTTCGTTCGTCTATGTGCCGAAGGGGGTAAAGGTCGATATTCCCCTGCAAGCCTACTTCCGCATTAATGCCGAGCGCATGGGCCAGTTTGAGCGCACGTTGATCATTATCGACGAGGGCGCCGAAGCTCACTATATCGAAGGGTGCACTGCACCGATCTACAGCACCAACTCTCTCCACTCGGCGGTGGTGGAGGTGATCGTGAAAAAGGGTGGTAAGTTCCGCTACACCACCATTCAGAACTGGGCTAACAACATCTTCAATCTGGTGACCAAGCGAGCTGTAGCCTACGAAGAGGCCAGCATGGAGTGGGTGGATGGCAATATCGGCTCCAAGCTGACCATGAAGTATCCGTCGGTCTACCTCATGGGGCGCAAGGCTCGTGGTGAAGTGCTCTCGGTGGCATATGCTGGACGTGGTCAGCATCAAGATGCTGGGGCAAAGATGGTGCACCTAGCGCCAGAAACCACGTCGCGGATCACGAACAAGTCGGTCAGCAAAGATGGTGGCAAGACGACCTACCGTGGTCTGGCCAAAGTAGCACCCGGTGCCTACGGTGCAAAGATCAACGTTAATTGCGATGCACTGATCCTTGATGAGAAATCGGCATCGGACACTATCCCCTACATCGAGATCGAAGAGGATCGCTGCACGCTGGCCCACGAAGCGACCGTAGGCCGGATCGGCGCCGAGCAGCTTTTCTACCTGATGAGCCGTGGCATCTCTGAGTCGGATGCGCTCTCGATGATCGTGCTCGGTTTTATGGAACCGTTCACTCGTGAGCTGCCGATGGAGTATGCAGTCGAGCTGAACCGCCTCATCCAATTGGAGATGGAAGGTTCGGTTGGCTAAGGTTGGTGTGTGGTGAGGAATGAGCGAGCGCTCCCATAGTAGCGGGAGCGCTCGTGTTGTTCGTAGTGGATCAACTAAGGGTCTTGTGGGTTGTGATGATCATAAGGAGCATTTGCAATGGACCTCGTTGATGTCTGCGATCTAAATGATGTGCCGGTTGGCAGTGGTCGCGCTTTTACCATTGGTGAGCGGCGAATTGCGATCTTTCGAGTTGCTGAGCACGAAGTGTACGCCATTGATGATCGCTGTTCCCACGATGAAGCCTCGCTGAGCGAAGGCGATGTCGATGTTGAAGAGCTGTGTGTCGAGTGCCCAATGCATGGCTCGCTGTTTGACCTACGGACCGGTAGGCCACGTACACTGCCAGCCTTTACGCCAGTTGCAACTTATCGCAGCGAAGTACGGGATGGTCGGATATTTGTTGAGTTTTCTGCGTAAGAACTTGACTAACATGGTAAAGTGCGCTACAATGGCCGTGTCGAGTGATTGTGCTTTACCTTACGCGATATCGTTGATCAAGCGGAGGTTGCAATGAGTGGCTACGCCCATCCTGAGGCGCTGGTCGAGACCCAATGGGTTGCCGACCATCTTAACGATCCTAAGGTTCGCATCGTTGAAAGCGATGAAGATCTGTTGTTGTACGAGACTGGTCACATCCCCGGTGCTGTCAAGATCGACTGGGTGCAAGATCTCAATGATCCGGTGGTGCGCGATTATCTCGATGCCGAGCGGTTCGCGGAACTGATGCGCAAGAAGGGTATTAGTAACGATACCACTGTTGTGCTGTACGGCGACAAGCACAACTGGTGGGCGACCTATGCGTTTTGGGTTTTCAAACTGTTCGACCATCGCGACGTCCGGATTATGAATGGCGGTCGGGCAAAGTGGATTGCTGAAGGTCGGCCACTCACGCGCGAGGTTCCGTCGTATCCACCTGGCAATTATGTGGCACCACCGCGTAATGATGCGCGCATTCGCGCTTTCCGCGATCAGGTGCTCGAATTTGTACGTCAGCGCAAAGGGGTGTTGGTTGATGTGCGCAGTCCGCAAGAGTACACTGGCGAGCGCACGCATATGCCCGACTATCCGCAGGAAGGTACACTGCGGGGTGGGCATATCCCAACTGCAGTGAATATTCCGTGGGCTAAGGCGGTGAATGAAGATAGCACCTTCAAGAGCCCTGATGAACTACGCCAGCTGTATGCCTCGCAAGGGGTAACGCCAGATAAAGAGGTGATCGCCTATTGCCGAATCGGTGAGCGCAGCAGCCATACCTGGTTCGTCTTGACCTATCTGCTCGGTTACCCAAATGTGCGCAACTACGATGGGAGCTGGACAGAGTGGGGCAATAGCGTCGGTCTTCCGATCGAAAAGAACGTATAACTCGGCCCAGCGTAGGGAACGAATGAACGACCAAAGGCGATCTCGTTCGTTCGTTCCTAATAATCCTGATCAGTTGATAGTATATGCCGATTGCTCATCACGACGCTATCGAACGTCTGCTCGACCACTATCGACAGCCACGCTACTATGGTGAACTGGCTGATGCTGTATCGTACAGTGGCGGGATTCCTGATTGCGGCGATACCTTGACCGTGTATCTACGTGCGGCTAGCGATGGTCGGATCGAGGCATTGCAATTTACCGGCTGTGGGTGTAGTGTCAGTATCGGTACCGCCTCTATCGTGATTGAGCAGCTTCAAGGTGCAACGCTCACCGATCTCCTGGCGCTTGATGAATCGTTAGCGCAACACGTGGTCGGCGCCGAGATTTGGCAGGCACGACCAAAATGCGCGACGTTGGTGTTCAACGTGCTGAAGGCGGCGGCACGGCTGGCCGCGCGCGATCAGGCAAGTTGAATTGAACTTGCTTGTCTTTGGTTCAGACGTCAGCATAGGCCGGAAAGCGAGCCAGTGTTATGACTGAACTGCTTGATCTGATTGGTCGCACACCGTTGTTGTCGCTGCATCGGGCGTTCGATCTACCTGCCGGTATTGAGCTGTATGGTAAAGCGGAATGGTACAATCCGGGCGGATCGGTGAAAGATCGCCCTGCGTTCTGGATGATCCGCGACGGCGAACGACGGGGCTTGTTGCGGCCAGGTATGCGGATTGCCGATGCAACCAGTGGGAATACTGGTATTGCCTATGCTACGATCGGCGCGGTACTTGGCTATGGGGTAACGTTGGCAATGCCGGCCAATGCTAGCCTTGAGCGGCGCCGGATTTTGCGCGCTCTTGGTGCTGAGCTGATCCTCACCGACCCAGCTGCGGGCATGGATGCAGCGATTGCAGCTATCCGTGCACTGGTTGCCGAACATCCTGACCGCTATTTCTATCCCGATCAGTATAGTAATCCGGCTAATCCCCTTGCCCACTACGAAACAACCGGCCCCGAAATTTGGCAACAGACCGATGGCCGCGTGACCCATTTTGTGGCTGCATTGGGTACGAGCGGGACGTTTATGGGTACCAGCCGGCGGTTGCGCGAATATAATCCGGCCATCAAGGTGATAGCTGTGCAACCTGATAGTCCGTACCATGCTTTAGAAGGTGTGAAGCATATGGCTTCCACCAAGTATGTACCCGCTATCTACCGACCTGATCAAGCTGATCAGATTGTTGAAGTGCGAAGTGAAGATGCTTTCACCATGGCACGGTGGCTGGCACGACGGCTTGGCATATTGGTCGGTATTTCGGCAGCTGCGAATGTTGTGGCCGCTGTGCGGATCGCACGTGAAATCGAGCAGGGTGTGGTAGTGACGATCCTGTGTGATAGCGCCAACCGCTACCTTAGTGAACGCTTTTGGGAAGAGCCAGGCTTTGCCGAAGGAGCTGGCATCTAGCCGCGAAGGTGCGGTGATCGTCGGATGTGCACTCGATTCGATCTACTAACAAGGTTGTTATGACCCTCATACTCCCAGTTAAGTCAATGGCAGCGATTGCTGCCCACGCCGAAGCGACATATCCGGATGAATGCGTTGGTTTATTGGTTGGTACAATCAACGGTGAGTTCAAAACGGTTTTGCATGTGGTGACGCTTGAAAACCGTTGGAGTGGACAAGTGCAATTGGCACCAACTGATGATCCGCAATCGCGGCGTGATCGGTTTTATCTCGATCCCCGTGACTATCTGCGCGCTGAACGCGAAGCTCGCGATGCCGGTTATGAAATTATTGGCTGTTACCATTCTCACCCTGATGCACTCCCTGTGCCATCCGAACGCGATCGGATTGGTGCACAGGCGATTGGCGGCTCACGGTTCTCTTTTGTAATCCAGGCTGTGCGAGAAGGTACTGCGGCTGAGTTGACGTCCTGGCTGTTGGTCAATGAGGGCATCCGCTTTATCGAAGAACCGGTGCAGATTGTACCAGCAGTGGTGGCAGGACGCTAAATCACCAGCGGCGTCGGTTCCTTGGCAATGCTGGTGAAGCAGCTCGTCAACGTGATCTGGGGCGCGATTTGTAAGGAGAGTAACCTATGGCGGTAACGGTGACCATCCCAACGGCGTTGCGTCAGTATACTGGCGGTAATGCCAGCGTAAGCCTGGAGGCGAGTGACGTTGGCAGCCTGATTCGCGGGCTGGTTGAACTCTACCCAGCCTTGGGGCGGCATTTGCTTGATGATCAAGGCCGCCTACGCAGTTTCGTCAACCTTTACGTTGGTGACGAAGATATTCGCTACCTAGACGGCGAGGCGACTGTCTTGCGTGATGGTGATACGGTTAGCATTATCCCGGCGATTGCCGGTGGAGGATCACTATGAGCGAGGTGACTCTCTCAAATGAAGAGATTGCCCGCTACTCGCGCCACCTGATCATGCCCGAAGTGGGGATGGCCGGTCAGCGCCGACTTAAGCAAAGTAGCGTCTTGTTAATTGGTACTGGCGGTCTAGGTTCGCCACTGGCACTCTATCTGGCGGCAGCCGGGGTTGGTCATATCGGACTGGTTGATTTTGATGTGGTTGATGCCTCGAATCTTCAGCGCCAGATTGTGCATGGCTCTAGTACCGTTGGCATGGCCAAAACAGAGTCAGCGAAGCGACGGTTACAAGACCTCAATCCGTACATCGAGATCACAACCTACGAGACGCGGATCACCTCCGAAAATGGGTTAGAGTTGATCCGTCCATACGATGTGATTGTTGATGGAACCGATAACTTCCCGACCCGTTATCTGACCAACGATGCCTGTGTGTTGTTGGGCAAACCCAACGTGTACGGCAGTATTTTCCGTTTTGAAGGGCAGGCGACTGTCTTCTCGTCGCGTGATGGTGGTCCATGCTATCGCTGCCTCTATCCAGAACCGCCGCCGCCAGGACTCGTGCCGAGCTGCGCTGAGGGTGGTGTGCTAGGAGTATTGCCTGGAGTGATTGGTACAATTCAGGCCACAGAAGTGATAAAATTGCTTACGGGCATCGGCGAACCGTTGATTGGCCGGCTGCTGCTCTACGACGCGTTGGCAATGCGCTTTCGCGAGCTGAAATTGCGGCGCAATCCGTCGTGCCCAGTGTGCGGTGATCATCCAACGATCACTGAATTGATTGACTACGAACAATTCTGTGGCATTGTGCCCGAGGAGCCTGCGTTGTCGAATCAATTTGAAATCACCCCCCGCGAATTGGCTGAATGGCTCGAACGTCCGGATCGACCTTTCCTACTCGATGTGCGTAATCCGTATGAGGTGGCAATTGCGTCGATCCCGAATACCGACAAGTTGATCCCAATCGACCAGTTGCCCGAGCGGATCAACGAGCTCGACCCGGCGCGCGAGATTGTCGTCTACTGCCGTAGTGGTGTGCGTAGTGGTCGCGCAGTCGAGCTCCTGAAGAGTGTCGGTTTCCGCAAGGTGAAGAACCTGGTTGGCGGTATTCTGCGCTGGGCTGATGAAGTGGATCCGTCGCTGCCGAAGTACTAGCGGTTTAATCGGCAGCGACGGTATTGGTTGTGTAACTGGTGTTGCGTGCTGGCCTAGCTCCATCTGATCCTGTGCACGATCCGGTGGAGCGGGGGTACAGCAAAGAGATAGTGTTGCTCGGGTATTGTATAGAGCAGGAAATCGCCCATGATTGGCATCATTGGCACAGGTTGGGGGGCGCGGGTGCAGATACCAGCGTTTCGCGCTGCCGGTCTCACAGTGACAGCCCTAGCCGGGAGTAATCCGACCAAGACGGCACAGATTGCGCGTGAATTGGCAGTGCCGTTTGCCACAGCCAATTGGCGAGAGTTGATCGAGCGTGATGATGTGCAGTTGGTCAGTATCGTGACCCCGCCTCATCTGCATCGCGAAATGGCTGAAGCAGCATTAGCAGCGGGTAAGCACGTGTTGTGCGAAAAACCAACTGCCTTGAATGTTAGTGAAGCTGAGGCGATGCTGATGGCGGCGCAAAGCTACACCGACCGGCTTGCGCTGATCGACCATGAATTGCGCTTCTTACCAGCAGTGCAGGCGGCACGCGCGCGGGTCACTGCTGGTGAGATCGGTGAAGTGCGTGCTGCCGAAGTACGATTTGTCGCCAGTAGTCGGGCCGATCCCCAAAGGTTGTGGGACTGGTGGAGTGACCGTGAAGCCGGTGGCGGTGTGTTAGGTGCTATCGGCTCACATCAGATCGATCTGTTACGTTTCATTCTGGCTGATGAAGTTGCGGCCGTCCAGGGAACCGTGCAGACATTTATTAAACAACGGCCAGATGCTGCGGGCAGCTGGCGATCGGTGACAAGTGATGATTATACGACGGCGATTTTGCACTTTGCCGGTGGTGCGGTCGCAACGCTGACTGCTACGGTTGTAGCGCGGACAAATGAGCCATTAACCTTGACCATCTATGGCAGCGCCGGTACGTTGCGTTTCAGTGGTGGCAAACTTGCGCTAGGCATTGATGGCGAGTTTAAGGATATTACACCGCCGCATACAGTTGATCTGCCAGCTGCACTGACCGGCGAATTTCCCCAAGCTACGGTCTACCTCGGTTATGCCTTGCGTGCGGCACTAACCGGCCAGCGTGATGCAGTCGCGCCCGCAGCTACTTTTGTAGATGGCCTGGCAATTCAGCGCGTGCTTGACGCCATTCGAGGCGGTTCAAGCTAGAACTGTCCGCACACTGATGCAATCACTTTCTACCACTCCTTCTGACTTGCTGTCACCGAAGGAGTGGTTTTGTAATCTCATGCTGGAATATACGGCTCCACTCTGAATCTGGGTTCATAGGGCGTGACTGCTCGCGAAGGCAGACGCGCAGATGTCGAGCCATTGATCTGGCGTAAGACCGCCAGCGTGGGCCGGATCAAGGGAAATATTGGGCGGCGTGGTACAGCAGTCTACCTGTCTGAATTACCTACAGATGCTGTTAGATAGTCTATATCGGCCCGGGTCATTCACCTGTTCGTGTAAGCCCATTGTTGGCGGCAGAACGAGCGTAGAACGAGCGTATGTTGCTTAGCGACCTAATCACCATCCCGCTTCCCAGGATAGTAGCTAGACTGCTTAGTCCAATGAGCCAGACCTGTGTCGTCAAAGTCGGCTGTTGTAGTCCATTCTCGATCGCCGAATGCCACGGTTGTGTGGGCAGATAAATGATCTCGATCGGCTGACCAATCGCGAGCTGGCCGAACAATGCTTCATCGACGGGCGCCGAACCATCGATTGGGATGATGCTGCCATTGATTTCAGCATGAAACGAATAGCTGACCAGATTGGGTTGTGTGCCAGGACGAGATGCTGTACGCAGATCAGTGATGATCGCCGTTGTTGTTGTGCCTTGCTGCGCCAGCTGGGTATATACCATGCTGTCACGCAGGTATCTGCTGACCAGCAATCCCAGTGTCGCGAGACTGAATAGGGTCCAGATGATAGTGAAGAGGAGGGCACACCACGATGCTGTGGGCGAGCGAAGTGGCTGGATCGGCAGTGCGTGATGGGCTATCGCGCTGGCCTGATTGGTTCTAGGGTCGAGGTACCCGCAGTGGCGACACAATGGCACCGTCAGAAGCAGCGTTGCGCCGCAGTGCGGGCACGTTGTAGGTGCGGGCATTCTTGTCTCCTTTGCTGCTTGCTTGTGGCGGCTTTTGCTGCCAAATAGGGCGGTTCATAGGGTGTTCAGGCACTCAGAACTCTTACGCGGTGATAGACAGCGTCAGCACAGGTGTCGTTTGACTCCATCATCCTCCAAATACGTTACGGCCGCAATAGTAGATGACTTCACTTGTTCGTAACTGACCTCTTGACAATCGCTGCTTCACCGTCGTACAGTAAAACACACGCGGAAAGGAGGCCAACGATGGCCACGGCGTACCAGCATGCACTCGAACCAGATGACCGACGGCTGGCGCTGTTGTGCAAAGCGCTTAGCCACCCCGCGCGCGTGCAAATATTGCGCTATATCAGACACCATCCTGGTTGTATTGGGAACCAGATCCTGATCCATATGCCTGAAGATGGCCCGCATGCTCAGTCAACCATCTCGCAGCATCTACGCGTCCTCCGTGAAGCCGATCTGATCGAAACGTTTGACGATGGTGCCGCCGTATGTCATTACGCTAAACCGGACAGTCTAATCTGGATGTGTCAATATTTGGAGCAGATGATATGACGATTGCGCTGATGGCTACCTTAGAACAGCAATTGGCGGCTGCTGAGCAGGCAGTTGTCGCCAGTACTGGCGGTGCGGGATGGTGTCAGTTGCAGCGCGACGGTCGGGTGACCGGTGGGGTTAAGTATGATGAGGGGCGACTAGCTGCATTGATGGGAATACGGCGTCGTCTGCGGGCTGCCAATCCGGCCGATTGGTCGCAACTGCTGGCCGATGAGCTGCACCAGTGGCAACAGGCGTTGGCTGCAGTGCAGGCGCAGCCGCAACCGTCTATGCCATGGCTAGCTTATCGGCAGGGTGGAGTTGATGCTCTGACCGCGTTGCAGGAAGTTGTTACCGGCCAGGTATAATGCGGTGTTGAGTATAAGTTAGTGCGGTTCGCGGAACCGACTCAATGGCAAAGATAGGAGATCTCCCATCCGGCACCCTGCCGGTATGATGGTGTGCGAGGCATCGATCAAAGTTAGGGCGTCTCAGTGCTGCCGCCAGCAGGAAAGCGGTGTGTCATTCCGTACCGGGTTCTGTTCCAAGCAGGGCTGCTACCTCTGCAATCACGATTTCACCCGTTCCACTCCACCTGTCATCATCATCATCAATCACCAGGGCCTGGAGCGCTAACGGCCAATCGGGGCGACTATTGCCAACACCTGCGATCCGGACATATTGGGCTGGACGTTGACTAACAGGGACAACGAGCGTTTGCCAAGTCGGGGGACCGATGAGTCCAGCGGTAATCGTGAAGAGTTCGCCTTCAGTGTCGCGCAGCCAAATGCGCAGCCAGTGACCGTTGCCGTCACCGTAGAGGCGAATGGTAAGCGCTGTTGTCTGAGCGGGCAACGGGATCGGTTCGCGCAGTTCCAGTGCTAGGTAATCATTGGCGCGGGTTGTGAAGCGATAGGCAATCTGGATGGCACCCGTCGCGACGTGAAGTGAGCCGTTGGGCTGGGCTGGCCGTTGCCACTGTACTGCTGGGTCGTGACCAAGCAGCGCAATGCTAGCTGGTGACTCTGGAGTTTCAGCCTGGGATAGGGTTACAGCTAGATTGCGCATAGCTGCAGTGATCGGTTTGGCAATACTGAAATCTGCCCGCCCGCTACCATATGCAAACAATCCGTAAGGATTGTGGGGATCATCTTTCAGCATATACCAGAAGATGTGGCTCACGCCGCCGTACCAGAGCGCGCGGTAGGCACGGGCGAGGTACTCGGCCTGTTGCGTGGCCGTAGTCAAGCCGAGCGCATCACGGTCGCCAGGACCGCTGGCCCAGCCTATTTCAGTAGCCCAGATCGGTTTGGCTCCATAGCGAGCAGCAACAGCCCGCACCCCATCAGCGGCGGCAATCAGGTTCCCTTCTTCGGGATCTAAGGGGTCGACATAGGGGTGGATTGCGATCACATCAAACGCATGCCAGCCGCCGTAGGCGGCGATTGCGCGCAGGAAGCTGGTGTCGAAAGGGTTGATACCGCCTAGCACAATGGTTGCCGTGGGATCAATAGCGCGGATGGTGTGGGCAGTCTTGATCAGAAGCCGAGTATAGCGCTCTGGATCAGGCGCTGGCCGCCAAAATGTGACCTGATCCGGCTCATTCCAGATCTGCCAGTGTTTGATCAAATGCCGGTAGCGTTGAACAACCGCACTAACATAGGTGACGAACGCGGTTTCGTCTGGTGGTGCAAACGAAATCAGATCATCGCGGTCGTACGGATCAGGGGTAGCCCAACCGACTGCTGGTCCCAAAACGCCCAACACCTGAAGCCGTTGTCGGTGTAGTGCGTAGAGAGCAGCATCAGTAAAGACCCAATCCCACACTGAAGGATGCGGTTGAATCCGATGCCAGTGCAGGTCTTCGCGTACCCACTGCACGCCGAGGTCGGCCACAATAGCTGCTGGTATAGGCATTGTGGCAGCATCAGGGTAGCGGGTGGCCAGATGACTGTTGATACCAATTGCTAGCGGTCCCACAGGAGTGCGGATCGCAATCGGTTCGGTGATCAGCCAACGCAGGGGTGGCCCATCAGCCGTTAGTAATCCGGTAGTTATGATCACCAGTAGCGCAATGTGGAGCAGACGGATCATCTGATTTCCAGACGCGCTAGGCTATGCATTCGTATGCATAGACCTGATGTTCCACCCATCCCACTCCAAGTTGTCGCGAGCACGTCACCCCTGGCAAAGGGTAGAAGCCGCACCGCTCTAGCAGCCGCTGCGCTACGATGTGAAACGGCGCGATCAATGCTTCAAAGCGACGGATCTGCAATTCAGCGTTGGCAAAGGCTATGGCCGGAGGCAGGGCCTCACGCATGTATCCCTTTCCGCTGGAGCGCTCTTCCATGCGAAACTCGATCAATGCGCTCTGGCGAAGAGTAGGATCGATGTAGTCGAACCAGATATCACCACAGATCCGTTCAAACGGATCGTCACGTCGCACCAAAAAGAGGCGCAGGCTGCGCCGTTGGTGGCGTGCCTCAGCTTCAGCTGTCAATCGGCGCCGTTGACCCTGTAACGTGAAAAAATCGGTAGGCGGTATCGGCAGTAAGTCTTCGCCAAACGTCCAGGCACGTCGAAAGTAGCCGCGCACCGCTTCATTGTCGCATGGCTCCATCACTCGCAACCAGAGTCGCTCGGTTGTGAGAAGAGTAACGCCCATCTACGGATTGCTCATCAGTGGTGTGATGGTTACGGTATCCTGCCAGTGGATAACTGCTGGTGCCAGATCACTCCCCGGTGCGCTGATCGTAACCGGTGGTGCCCGAAACACGCCGGCTGTCGTCGCTTGTCCGGTGATGGTGATACGGTACACCCCAGCATCCAGTCGCGCACCGCCAATCTGTACCTGCCGCCGATCGCGATCGATATGCCGGAAGCTAATCTCGTTGCTCGCCTCAATGTTAATCGGCACGATCCCGCTTGGTAATGGAATGATGGCTTCCAGCCGGAAGATGGGTCGGCTGACAAACAACAAGAGATCGATCTGCACTGGCTGATTCAAAGTCAGAGTATTAGTCGCAGTAACATAGCGCAGGTGGGCACGGATCTCACCCGGCTGATCAACGTTGATTATTGGACTACGCACTGCGACCAGCGCCACCCCCTGAGTGGGCGTGACGTGAAGAACGCCTCCGCTTGTTCGCCAGCGTTCCACGCCGCTAATTGTCAATGGGTCAGCCAGATGGTGATGATTGTCAGCCACTGTGATGGTTGGGTAACGCGTCAGCAAATCTGCACCAAGCGCAAGCGCAACCCGTGCCGCTTCATAAGGCGTTGGCCAGCCATCAACCTGCCAGCGGTGTAAAAGGGCTGTTCGCCATATCGCCAGGCGTGGATCGGTAGGACGATCCTGAGCCAGCGCCTGCACGACGCTGGCGCTGACAGCGAGCGTACTGGGTGGTAAACCCTCCGCACCAGTCCAGGGCAGACCGCTGCTAGTTGTGGTCCAAAAGGATTGAAGGATGCTAGAGCGCTCATCAGCCAGCCGCAAGGCAGTGAAGGCCAGCCCGCTCGGGCCGTAGTTGGCGGGTGTGCTCGTCTGGGTAATAGTGACCTTGTAGAGTGACATGACATAATCAATATAGGCCTGTAAATCGGCTAACTGACTCGTGCGCACCTGACGCAAATAGCGCAGCGCTCCTTCACTTAGCTCGCGCCGGTTGGCGGTCGAGCGATCGAGTAGTCCAACCGCTTCGAGCACAAATGCCGTGACAAACGGATCGGAAAAACTGCTTGACCACCAGCCCCAACCACCATCGCGATTGCGCAGCGCACGCAGTTGGATCAACGCACCGGTGATCGCTGTCTGCCAGCGTTCGGCTTCAGTTGTGGTTGCAGCTGTTTGTGCGAGTTCGTGACCGATGATAATCGCTGCCGCGAGCATTTCGGCTGTAGGTGTCGTCGTTTGCAAGAGGCGCTGCGCCTGGTCGCTCAGCGCAGCGCGCGCGCCAGCCGCGATGACCACTTCATGCTCACCGTCTGGGATCGTGATCGCGGTTGGGCTGGTTATCACCCGGGTCTGGATGGTAGTTGCCGTCTCATCACGCAACACTGGTGCCGCGTATTCAATGGGCGGCAGTGGTACGGGGTCAAGGACGTCGTGGCGCAAACCGATGATCGATACATCAGGTAGGGGCTGTAGTTGCCAGAAAACAGGAACAGTGGAACCTGCTGGTACAACTACCGATTGTTCGGTAGGATCGAGCAACACACCACCGCTCAAGCGGAGTCGGGCCCGAATAGTACGCGCTTGCCTATCAACGTTGCGTAGGAGCAGAGTAGCCGTCACGGTGTCAGTCGGGCGCAGGGCTGGCAACGGGGCCGCAATTGCTTCAACGGGCTGATTGGTATCAATCACGGTGCTAGCACTGGTGGCAATGCCGAATGGATGCAGTGCAATCACTTCAAGTTTCCAGCGGCCCGGTTGATTGGGTAAGCGCACACTGATCTCGTGCTGGTCATTGGTTGACTGAATGGTGGTGGGTAGGATGATGCCACTCAAGCCGCTCGTGTACTTTGGTGCCAGATGAGGCGGTAGCCGCAATCGGTTCCAGCGCTCTATATCGTTAGGTGGTGCGTTAATCGGGCTGAGAGTGACCAAGAACGTATCCGTAGCAGCAGTGACGGTCAGCGTCACTGTCTCATTAGGGAGTGCTTCACGTAATGGTGGATTAATTGTCGGCGGCAACGGTGGGTTGATCGTGAGCACAGTAGCGGTTTGCCACAGCCGTGCGCCATCATCGATGAGGGCAGTAATCGGGGTTAACGGCGCAAGGTCAGCTTCAATCGGGAACTTGATGAGTTTGCCTGGTTGCGCTGTCGTGGATATGACGCGAGCACTGTTACCTTGCCCAATCACTAACAACAGAGTACCGCCGCCGGCTGGTCCAGTGATCAGCAACCGAGCCGTATCGCCAACAGTGTAAGCGGTGCGATCGGCCACGATCAATGGTTCAGCAGTCGCGACGGGCGATCCGGCAACCCACAATACCTGCTGTGCCAACGCTGAGCCAAGACGGGCGATCAGTTCGTACCGTCCTGACGCTAGCGTTACCAGATTGATGGTAACCTGACCATCAGCAGTAGTACGCGCGCGACGAATAATCAAGGGTGGTTCAGCGGCACTACGCCGTAGTTCGAGCTCGACCAGCGTATTGCCAAGCGGTTGACCAGCCGGATCGCGTGCATACACAGTGACGGTAGCGCGTTCATTGGAATCGATTACGATCGGTGCGTCAATCTCCAGCCGGGTTGCGCGTGGCGTGATTAGACCTTCTTCGATCCGCTCAAGCTGCTCACCACTAGGTGTCTGGACTGTAATCTGTGCGCGGTAGCGTAGTGGCCGCAGCAGGTTTTCCTCGGCAGGCAGGCTAATTGTTACCCGTCCACTCGGATCGGTGACCGCACTTGCCTGGATATCGTTAGCTGGTCCAATCACCTCACCGCTCACGCCATCGATGTTAGTCACGGAAAGAGCTTCTACGCGCAGGTTCCAGGTAACGATGGCTCCACTGACCGGCAGATCGCCACGCATAACATCAACCGCCAGTCCCGCCGGACGAATCGGTCGCACACGCACACTCGTTCCGGCTGGCGTGGTGCTGACGCGGAGCGGAATCTGGTAGACAGCATCACTAATCGTTACGCGTGCAGTGTAGTTTCCGGGTGGAGTGCGGGCATCGAGTCGTAGACTGCCGTCAAGTCGACCTTCACTAGTAATAGTGCACGAAACGGCGCTCGGTTCGTTGATCAGCACTGGACCATCAAGCTGAAGCTGGCATGAGCTGATGGTCGGTATGGCGAGGTGACCATCAGGTTGACGTTCGCGCACCAGTCCGCCGATCCGAACAATCCCGCCCGGTCGGTAACTTAGGCGGTCAGCCGCCAAGAGCGCCTGCATCGCTGGTCGAGTAAGTGTGGCTGGATCGGCGCGCGTCAACGCAATCCCATCACCTTCAGCCAGCGCGATGAGGGTGCGATTGGCGTTCCTACCGCTTATGCTTCCCAATCCAGATGGCCATGGGATGCGCCAGAGTCCTCGATCATCGCTGACGCCACGTGCCAGTACCGTCTCGCCGGCGTATATGGTCAAGGGAATATTGATTGCTGGATTGCCGTTGCCGTGCTGTGTAACCCAGATCAACAGCTCGTTGCCATTTGGTAGGATACTCAGGTGCAGTGATGAGATCAGTAACAGCCGATCGGCCCGCGGACCGTTGTTAGCCACTAGGCGCAGGTAGTATACGCCTGGCGTCAGTGGATCACCAGCACTATTTGCCGTTAGCGGCAGGAGACTCCGTACTGGCGTATCTGGTGGATCATTCACAATCTCGCGCCAGGAGCGGATCAGTGGCTGACCATAACGCTCAGGAACAAAATTTAGCCACTCTGCCGGTTCGAGCAGGAGTGCGCGCACCAGGGTGGTTAGATCAAGCTGGTAGAGTTGGGCATCAATGACCGCGATGTTTAGCCGTTCAACCGTTATAGCTGGTTGCGCACCGACTGGAAAGCTAAGCAGCGTGTCACCAGCGATGTATAACCGTGGCGGTGCACTGGCTGTTCGCATCGTCAGAGTAATGTCCTTTGCCAGCGGGGCTCCGCTACGGTCGCGCGTGCCAGCGGTGATCGTTAACGTGTAGGTGGTTGCTGCCTGCACCGTGGGCAGAATACTCACGAAATTTTCGTCGACATCGATAGTAACATCGGGCACAGGTGGATCGAAGCGCAACCCGGTTTGAAGTTCAGCTTCATCCATCGGTGTGCTAAAGATCAGACGTATAGCCTGACCTGGGGCCAGCAATTGATCCTGACCCGGAAATGAGGCAACTAAGGTGGGTTCTGATTCGACCATGAAGCGCCATTCTGCTAGTGGCTGGTCTGTATCTGAGGGTTGGAGACGAACCTGATAGGTTTGTCCACTGGCCCAGCCACTGTATGGCGTTAAGGTAACGGTATATCGGCCTTCGCTGATCGAACTACTCAGATCACCGCTAATGGTGGGCGTAATGATCAGAGCGGTGCTAAGTAGCCGCGGATCGATCGGTGCGTCAAAGGTCAGAGTAAGCGGTTGTTGCGGATTGACCCAGCGTTCATCTGGTTGTGGAGATCGTTCCCGCAGAGTGGGCCAGGGGGTGGTAAATTGCCACTGAAATGGCTGACCAAGCTCGATGCCGCGGGCATCGCGTAGACTGGGATCGAGAGTGAGGGTATAGGTAGTGGCGGCTGTGAATGTGCTGGTTGGCTCGATCAACAGCGTTTGAGGATCAAGCCATTGGCCGCTGATCGGCAATGATGGGGTGAGATCGACAAACGTGGGTGTAATTGGTTGACCGACTCTGGTTGGCTCCACCATAGGTTGACTAAAGATCAGAGCTAACGGGGCATCACGCTGACGTGGCGCCAGTGCCGCAATCACGGTGGGCTGAGCAGCGATGGTAAACACAGCATCGAGAGGTTGGGCCAGAGGTTGCCACCATCGGCTCTGAGCGGTTGTCAACACCTGCACACGGTAAGTCGTATCTGGTTGCAAGGGTTGCTTGGGGATGATCTGCAACACCCGCATATCATCTGACCATTCAAATGTACTCGCCAGTGGTGGATCGATCCGCAGTGCGCGTGCTACCGTAAACGGATTCATCGGCACGCTAAAGACCAGGGTGATCACACTGCGCGGCGGCACTGCCTGACTGTGTGGTAATGGATCGCGCAATTGTACGGTGGGCGCCTCGGCCCATGGCGATAACGGCGCCAGCCAGCGTATAGCTAGCCCACTCAGCAAGATCATGACAACGCTAGCTAGACCGATCGTCCAGAGAAGAGCTAGCCTGCGCATCCAGCGCTGTATGCTTCGTCTCATACCAGCGAATGGAACTCTGTGATCCAGGGTGTTGGCCGAGTAGCATAAACAACCGTTAGTGACCCAGCTGAGCACCGTTGCTGAACCATCTTCAGGTAACGGTGGCCGGCGCCAGGTCCAGGACTCCACGGTGGACAGTGGGGCCATTGTGCATTACCTGGTTCATCTGCTCGCGCCGACGAGTCAGAATCTGTTGACGTTGTCCCACATCTCATGACTCGCTCACGTTACCTGCATCATCCGGAACAGATGTCAGTATACCATCGCTGCAGCCAGAATATGTTCACGATTGCTGTCCATCCAGTTTGATAACCACTGACCCTGTCCTAGCAGCTCAAGGTGGTAATCTGGCTCAGCATCTGGGGTACTCAAGGTGCGACGCAGATTGCCCTGAAGCCATACTGTCTCGAGCATTGCCGGTATAGCATTCACTTCGCTACGCGATAGCGGCATAATAGCATTATACGCGCTGAGCAAAAGTCGTACTCGCTCGAGGTCTAATGGTGCGCGGTAGACGCCCCACAGCGACCAATAAGGTGGTGGCGGGCCAACGGCCATATCAACCAGGGCGTCAACGATATCAACTAAGCGGGCATCGATACAGATCTGATCGTAGTCGATCAGTGCTGCTACGGCATCACCACGAAAGATCAGATTGTCACGGTGCATATCACCGTGAATCAGCAAGTGCGGTAGAACGGCGTAGGCCTCATCGCTCAGCTGGCGACGTAATTCGGCAATCCGTCGTTCATACCAGTGCAGCATGACTGTTAGATCGCCGAGCAAATCGCGGGTGATCAATCGCTCTGTCAGACTACTCAGACTTGATGGCAGATAGCGTGCGGGCTGCGGTGGTGGCGGATCAGGAAAATCACTCACGGCACGGTGGTAGCTGGCTAACACCCGGCCGATGTCGCTGAGCTGCCGTGGACGCGATGGATTAAATTCATCGCCGATGATAAAGACGCTTAGCTCATATACCCGATCATTGAGGATCAAAATCGTCTCACCGGTGCGCGTTGGCAATACTCGTGGTGCAGGAAAGCCGCGTTGCCGCAGCCATTCGAGTAGACGGTGGCGCAGCCGGATCGATTGAAAACCGATGTGGCGCCGGTTGCGCCGTAAGACAAAGCGACCTACCGTTGTTTCAACAAACGCCGTTTCATTGATGGCACCATGGCTGGCCGGTCGACTGGAACGCAGCTCACCGACTTCATAGAATGCTAACACGCGGCCAATTTCATCGTGAGTCAGCATTGAGCTACCTCGCTGCCATGCTCGGGCTACTATTGTACCATTGCCAAGTATCAATCCGCACAGGTCATCATCGTCAGGGTGTGAGAACCATCTGACGTCAGTGTTTCCCACGTGCGAGCGCAAAGTTTGCCTCATCAGGCATTGCCATCAGATCGCAGTGCGCGAGTAGCGGTCCAGCTGATGTCGATGGCGCTTCGCTATGGTATACTTAGAGGCATGAGTACAGGCCAGGGATCAGGCGCTTTTATCCAGCCAACAGTACGTGTGCCGCTCTCCACTGGGGCACCGCTTGTTGAAGCGACGCTCGCCGCTCGTTCCGGCCAATTTCTGGTTGAAGCGCAGATGGGCGGTCGTATGGTGCGTGCCCATCTCGCCGATCGCGGTCGTTTGCCTGAGCTGCTGACGCCAGGCGCACGTTTGTTGCTTGCCCCTCGGGAAGAAATAGGGCGTAAAACATCGTTCCAGGTCGTGGCGGTTTATCAAGGACACGATCTGGTGTCGCTGGATACCCAATTACCCAAACGACTGATCGCTGCGGCATTGTCGCTCAACGCTCTGCCCCAATTCGCCCGCTATTCCCGGGTGCAACGTGATGTTCAGCTCGGTCCATATCGGATCGATTTTCGCCTCAGCGAAGGTCTCGATACCTGTCTGCTTGAAGTGAAGTCGGTGATTCGCATCATCGACAATGTTGCAGTCTTTCCTGATGCTCCCACCGAGCGTGGCAGCCACCAGCTTGAGTTGTTAATCAATGCAGCGCGTAATGGGCAGCGAGCGGCAGTGGTGTTTATCATTCAACGTTCGCAAGGGTGCGCGTTTGCTCCTGACGAGACGATCGATCTCGCTTTTAGTCGCGCATTGCGTACTGCTCGTTCGTTAGGTGTCGAAATGTACGCTTACCTCTGCCCGGTCAGTATGGTGGGTATGACGCTTGGTCGCGAGGTGCCGGTGTTTGCGTCGCTCAGCGCTGTACCCGCCGAGTTGCGACGGCCCAATTAAGTTTGTAGTCATGGTTATTCCGCCTTACTGCACCTGATTACGACTGACCTGATAGATGGGTGGTCAGTATTCTGCTGAGTGCCTCATTCAAGACCCGATACCCCTCAGTATTGATGTGCAATAGATCGGTCCGGTACGGTTCAGCAACGTATCCCTCTGTATCGGCCAGCAGTGCAGCACTATCGAAGACGATCACATCAGGTCCTGCCAACGTGGCGATAACCTCGTTGACCCGCCCGATCGCAGTCTGAATTCGTGCCGTTGCCGGATCAAGCCGTTCAAAAATATTGGGGCCGAGCGGAAAGATCGTGGTTACGATCACTTTACTGTTTTCAGCGCGAGCCTGATCAACGATGGCACGGAGATTGGCGATGGTGGTTTGAATAATCGCTTCAGCGTCATCGTTGAAGACGGCCAGTGCGGTGAGGTCATTGACCCCAACTTGTACAATGACTAGCTCTGGTTTGAGCGGACTGACATGCATTGTGTAGCGTAATCGGGCCTGCATTGTAGTATGACCCGGGACACCACGATTAGTACTCGCAAATCCCGCTAGCGCAGGCCAAGCTGCTGCACGCGAATCGCCAAAGAAGACGATCCGGCTAGGCTGCGCTGGGCCGTCTTTGGCCGCGGTCAGTCCAAGCGGATCGAGCCGGACGAGGTGAAAGAGCCGTTCGTAGTGGCGGGCGCGTTGCCAGGCGATGAGGCCAGCTAGACATACAGCGCCCAAGAGGACTAACCCTAACAGACAGAGGCGATAAGACACAGCTTCCCCCTTCTGTTCGTGCTGTCAGGCGTACCGAATCCGCCTGGATCTGGCGCCGCACTCGGGTAACAAGAGCACGTGAACCAATCCAATGCTCTACTCGCGCAGGGTTGGTGTCGGCCTAGGTTTGTGATTGCACTGGAACGGGTGTTCGTTCAGCTGTCGGCAGACGCGTCGCCCCGAGGCTGATCGCTAGGCAGGCGATACCACTAACCAGGAAGACACTGTGTAAACCGAACAGTCCAACAGCTATAGCACCAATTAACGGCGCTATGGCCCGTGCTGCTGATACGATCGAGCTATCGAGACCGTACACTGCACCTTCGCTACCAGCGGCGGCGTAGCGCCCCAGTAACGCACTTAACGATGGCGTGATCCCGCCGATAGCCATACCGCTCAATGCCTGCAGTGCCAACAATTGCCAGACATTACTCACGATACTCTGGGACGCGAAGGCAATGCCAGCTAGGAGCGCGCTCACTATCAAAACCTGACGATGCCCGATACGGTCGCCGAGCTTTCCTAGCCAGATCGCGGTGGCAGTGCCGGCTGCTGATGAAACGCCGACAATGAGGCCCGTATAGGCACTAACTGGATCAGCAGCGCTAAGCAGACTGGCGATGAACAGCGGTGCGAATGGCAGCAAGATCGTTTGACTGAGGCTGCTTAGAAAGCGCATACCGTAGGCAGCAGTCATCCCAGGGGCACGCATGATGTCCAGCCAGCTTTGGAGCATCCCGCTGCGCTGATGTTGTTGCGCTGCCGGTACTTTCCCTCCTCCTCGCACCCCGACTGTCACTAAGATACCTGAAGCGAGCAAGAGCGCTGCTGTAGTGATGAACGTTGCCCGAAATCCCAGTGTCTCGGCCATGAGGCCACCGATGAGTGGACCCGCTGCAGTGCCGCTCCACAATCCCATCTGTAATGTGCCCATTGCAAATCCCATGCGCTCGCGCGGTGTCACAGTGGCAACTAGTGCGTTGGCTGCCGAGATAGTGCCAGTAACCATGCCTTGAATGGCGCGCAATACGGTCAATTCTTCGGCTGAACGGGCAAAGCCCATCAGCAAGAGAATGATAGCGCCGCCGTACATTGCTCGCTCAACCATCAGCTTGTAGCCAAAGCGGTCGGCCAGTGAACCCCAGATCGGTGCGGCAATGGCCATTGTGAGCGCCTGGAGCGAAAAAACCAACCCTGACCATAGCGCAACATCGCCAAATGTTGCCACACCGAGTTCAGCTACATAGAGGGGTAGAAACGGGAAGATGATCGAAAAGCCAATCGCCGAAAGTAATTGTGCGGCGAACATAATCCAGAGTGTTGTTTGCCAGCGTGTATGCATGAGAGTGTGTACAGTAGATTGAATAACAAAGGCTCCAGTTGTCCTACATAGGACCAGCTCATAATGCCTCATTGCTTCAATGCACTTGCGGAAGTACCTGGGTAGCAAATGCTTCTAATCGGTCGGTATCATCAAGATCGAGCCATTGCACCATGATGCGCGTCACACCAGTCGCAGCGAAAGCTTGTATCTGTTCTACAACCTCATTTGCAGTGCCAACCAAAACCCCCCGCTCGCGCAGTTGTTCGCGATCGCGACCGGCCAACAGACGGGTAACTTCGCCTTCATCTCGGCCAAAGACGAGACCTGTCATCAATGAACGACGTACAGTTGTTGGCGAGCGGCCGGTTTCGGCCAGGAGCAAGTCGAGCTTACGGCTTAATTCGGCAAACCGAGCCGGTGGTACAAAGACGGCGTTCCATTCATCAGCGTAGCGGGCAGTCAGAGCCAGAGTGTACTTTTCGCCATTCCCGCCGATCACGATCGGCGGCCCGCCCGGTCGTTGGGGCCGTGGTAGCAATACCGCTTCACGGAGCTGGTAGTATTTGCCGCTCCACGTCACTGGAGTATCACTGCGAAGCAATCGGGTGACCACCTCTAAGCCTTCGGCGAAACGCTGGAACCGAGGCCCCACCGGTAGCAGATCAAAGCCGAACATCGTGTGTTCACGCTCTTGCCAGCCTGCACCTAGCCCAAGCTGGAGCCGTCCACCCGCTAAGTCATCGACAGCTGCTGCCATGCGTGCTGTCAGTGTCGGATGACGAAACGAGACAGGCGATACCAACGGCCCAAACTCGATCCGTCGTGTGTGCGAAGCCAACCAGGTCAGCGAAACCCACAGCTCAAGCGAATCTTTGTCAGGTGGGCTCGCATTGGTAAAGTGATCAGAGCGGTACAATCCGACAAATCCCAGATCCTCGGCGGCCTGTGCCAGTCGTTGCCAACGCGACCAGGTCAGACCGTTTTGACCTTCAACCATAAGGGCGATTTCGATAGACATCTTCGATACTCCTATACGGTACGGTGCAGGCTTTCTCGTCAGCCGTGGTATAGTATCAGCGCGCTGCGTTGCGCCACCCTATGAGTATACCGCGAAAAATAGTTGATGCGTCCATTTTTTGTTTACGGAACGTTAAAGCGAGGACAATCCAACTACACCCGTCTGTTAGCTGGGCAGACGATCGATGAGACGCGGGCCTGGCTGCCTGCTGCTGCGCTTTACACCGCCGGCCCGTATCCTTTCCTCGTGCAGGCGGTTGATCTCACCCCACCCGGATCGATCGTCATTGGTGAGCTGATCGAGGTCCTGCCTGAAAACTATCCGCACGTGCTGGCGTTACTCGACGACCTTGAAGATTATGTGCCCGGTCGTGTAGGAAACCTCTATGAACGGATTGTGGTGACTGTCCAAACCACATCTGGGTCACGTGAAGCGTGGACCTATATCGCTGGTGCTGCCGTTGAAGCGGCAATCCGTCAGGGTCAGTTACGCTTCATCCCTGGTGGTGAGTGGTAAGTTACTCCAACGGAGAAAGACTATGACATCACGTATTGTTCAGGTCGGGTTGGTGCAGATGCGCTGCACTGCCGACCCGGAAACTAATATGGCGACGGCTGAAGCTGGTATTCGCGCCGCTGCTGCCCAAGGAGCGCAGATTATCTGTCTACCCGAGCTGTTTCGCTCGCTCTACTTTTGCCAGAGCGAAAATCACGACTTCTTCGCGTTGGCCGAACCGGTACCTGGTCCCAGTACCGAGCGGCTCAGCAGGCTGGCTGCTGAACTCAAGGTAGTGATTGTTGCTAGTCTGTTCGAGAAGCGGGCTGAGGGTCTCTATCACAATACAGCCGCGGTCCTCGATGCCGATGGCCGCTACCTGGGTAAGTATCGCAAGATGCACATTCCAGACGATCCGTTGTTCTACGAGAAGTTCTACTTCACGCCCGGCGATCTTGGCTTTAAGGTCTTCAACACTCGCTATGCCCGGATCGGAGTGTTGATTTGTTGGGATCAGTGGTACCCCGAAGCAGCTCGGCTGACGGCGTTACGTGGGGCTGACATCCTGTGCTACCCGACTGCAATCGGCTGGCATCCTGCTGAAAAGGCTGAATACGGCGTTGCTCAGCACCAGAGTTGGGAGATTATTCAGCGGTCACACGGGATTGCCAATGGCTGTTATGTCGCCAGTATCAATCGTACCGGTCACGAAGGCGATCCTGACGGTGGCATTGAATTCTGGGGGCAAAGCTTCATTTCAGATCCATCGGGTACAGTCATCGCGCGGGCACCGGTAGATGAGCCGATGGTGCTGGTAGCGCCAATCGATCTTAGTCGGATTGACGTGCAGCGCACTCATTGGCCATTTCTGCGCGATCGTCGAATCGATGCTTACGGTGACATTGTGCGACGTTATATTGATGAGGAGTGAGCCCAATGCCAACCCCTGCTGAACTGGGCTACCGCATGCCGGCGGAATGGGAACCGCACCAGGCCACATGGCTATCCTGGCCCCACAAAGAGGCAAGCTGGCCCGGTATCATTGACCGGATTTGGCCGGTTTACGCCCGCTTTGTCGCCGAGCTGGCCCGTGGTGAGACGGTGCATATCAATGTGAACGATGCAGAGATGGCGGCACAGGCGCGCGCGTTTCTGGACGAGGCAGGCGCAACTGGTGATATCCGCCTGCACGAGTTTCCTACGAACGATGCCTGGTGTCGCGACCATGGCGCGATCTTTGTGGTTCGTGATGGACCGCATGGGCGCGAAATTGCTGCCACTGATTGGGAATTCAATGCGTGGGGCGGTAAATATCCGCCCTTCGATCTCGATAATCAAATTCCGGCTCGCATGGCCGAGTACCTCAAGGTACCACGTTTCGTTGGTGAGATGGTGCTCGAAGGTGGTTCTATCGATGTTGACGGAAAGGGTCTCCTGCTCACCTCCGAGCAGTGCCTGCTCAATCCCAACCGTAATCCCCATTTCGACCGCGCTGCTATCGAGCAGCGATTGCGCGATATGCTTGGTGTGCACACTATTCTCTGGCTGGGTGAGGGTATTGTCGGCGATGATACCGATGGTCATGTCGATGATATTGCTCGCTTCGTCGCTCCCAGAACAGTGGTAGCGGCCGTTGAAGAAGATCCAAGCGATGACAATTATCATCCGCTACAAGACAATCTGCGGCGGTTGGAGTTGATGCGCGATGCGGCTGGTCGGCCGTTGACAGTATTGACCATTCCCATGCCGCCACCTATTGTCTTCCAGGGGCAACGTCTGCCTGCTTCGTATGCCAATTTCTACATTGCCAACCACGCTGTGATCGTACCAATCTTCAACCATCCCAACGATCAGCGCGCCTGTGAAGTGCTGCAGCGCTGTTTCCCTACCCGGCGCGTGATTGGTATTGATGCCACTGGCGTAGTGTGGGGCTTAGGCGCGTGGCACTGCCTCAGTCAGCAAGTGCCAGCGGCAGGGTGAAAATGAGCGCAGTGCCATACCCAGGACTACGCTCATTTCTCGCTCAACGTAAGATGAGGTGGAGCAACGGCTGACACATTCACGTTGCTGCTCTGTCTGGCTGACAGTCGTTTCTAGTGTTCACGCTAGCGATGGTGATCAAGCACTTCACGAATCCGATCGTGGGGCTCGATAATCAGTACTCCGGCTGATCGCGCAACTGGTGCCAACTCAGCCGGCTCCAACATACACACAAAGGGATTGTCACCACCGAGAGCGCGATGATCGGCAGCGCTAAGGCAAAACAGCTCGAACGTGCCCATAATGTAGCGGGGTAGCTCAAATACCCCGCTAGCTCCTGCTTCTACCTCGATCCAACGATCCATCGCTGGGATGCTTACCACCATCGCCTCGGCAGCCGTATTGTGCACTGTTAACGCCGGTTCGTGATCCGGTGCGAGGGTTATGCTCACTGGTGAACACCCATTCCCGCTCACGATGAGATCAGCCGTCGGCACAGTTGTGGTGCATGCGCTGAGCAGGAGGGTTAGAATCATCCCCAAGATGGCACTGTATCCAGATCGTCTGATCTGCACCTTCACTTGCTACCTTTGGCGTGATAAGACTGTTTGTAAATCCTCTAGCATCTCTGAATAACCGGCACAAAAATCTGATAGTTGGTGTTGGCTGGTACTGTCGTATCGGTGAGATTCGGTGGTAGATCTGTGCCGCGCACAATCCCCAGCGGAGTGTATGATGACAGACCGGGAAACACTACCCCGAGACGAGGATTCCCCAACCGCCGGATCAAAATTTCACTCAGCACCTGCCGGAAATCGGTTGTGATGGCTAGATCTTGACGCTGATCGAGCTGATCTGGGTGCAACCCTGGCCAAGTACCGTAGACCTTCCCGCCGTTGACATTACCGCCTAGCACCATCATCACATTGCCGTGACCATGGTCGGTACCGTTCGATTGATTACGACCAAGTCGGCGCCCAAACTCACTTAAGACCACAATGGTCAAACGATTGTGGTATTGGACAAGATCGCTGTAAAAGGCATACAATCCCTGTGACAGTACGCCGAGTCGGTCGGGCAGATAACCACTACCATCATTATTCGCCTGCGCTTCGTGCGTATCCCAGCCACCGAAGTCAATGGTTGCAATCTGCAATCCGAGCTCAGCCTTGATCAACTGTGCTACCGTCTTAAGAGAGTCGCCAAACGACCCCGAAGGATAGTTCACACCATTTGCCGGTGTGTACTCGCCCATTCCGCGCATCAGATTGACAATCTCGATCACCCGACGGCCTGCTGTGGCAAGCGGGTTAATCGTACTGCGCTGGTATAGCTCGCGCAGGGTGCTCAGGAATGGATAGTTCTCCCGCTCTTGGTTGTAGCGCCAGTTTGTGTAGACGCGAAAACGTTGTGGCCCAAGCATTGCTACTGCCTGCTGGTGAGCCAGCAGACTAGCTGGGACTGAATGGTTAGCTGCTACTGCTGGCAACAGACTGGTAGTACCGCCTTGGATCTGCAAGTGGCGAGTAATCCAGCCGGTGCTGGTGGTTTTGTTGCCGGGCGTTCCACGCTCAATATAATCCATGGCATCGAAATGGCTGCGTGTGTCATCGTTAAGCCCGCATGCGTGGATGAATGCCAGTTGACCGCCATTATAAAGCTCGCGTAGATGGGGCATCCTGCTATTCAGGCCGAAACTACTGCTATTGCTGTATGATGAATTGCGGGGATCGATTACTAAAGGAGCGTTTGGCCCGCTAGTTGGGAGTGATAGAGTATCGCGAGCTGCGCGGTAGAAGCGGTCGTCAAAGGGACTGAGTAGGCTCAATCCATCGCAACCTCCGCGCAGAAAGATCTGAACAAAAATTTCATTGGTGGCTTGGGGGCGGGCTGGTTCAGCAAAAGCCAGATGACCGATCCGAGCCGCAGCCATCGCGGCAATAGCAGCGCTACATCCGACCAGAAATTCACGCCGAGTCCATTGCATAGCAGGTGTACTCCTCCTGAGTTGAGTTAGGGTTGCGGCACGAGACATCTCGTCTCCTCGTGCCAGCCGTCTGATTAGTGCATTGCTTGCTACCGTAGCCAAAACTCAGGACTGCAAGCTATCAATTGCACCATCGTCTGAATCCGTTCGTTGACCGCTTTTGGATTGCGCCAATCTGGCGCTCCATTTAGCGGTTGTGGCGGTTGGTTCGGGTCTTGACCCTGGGCGAGAAAATTGATAAGCAGTGCCCGCAGATCACCGGACGGAATGTAGGTCAGCAGGCGCTCAAGCCAAAAATCGACAATTCCTACACACGATAGCCCCCGTGGTGTCTGGCCGATAATGTCGATAGCGACATTGCCGCCCCAGCGCTGCTGAACGGTGTAGAAGAGGTTCCACGTATTCAGCAGCGCATTGGTATTAGACCAGTACGCGGCTTGGTCTGGATGGCCGGTCGGTGTATCCCAGCCAAATAAACGGTGCCCAGTTTGATCGGCACCCCAGAGCAAGTTGTTCCAGTAGTTATCGCTGACTACATCGTTTGGCAACGTGGCGTTGGTGGCACGTAAAAAGGCCCAGAGTGCCTCTAATGGTCGGCGTATTTTACGGCCAAAGATCGATTTGGCTTCTGGTGAAAGCAGGATCGTTTCGACTACTCGTCGGATCTGATCCGGTGAATCGCGATGCTGCATCCAGACATTAAAGGCAGCGTTAATCAGTGACGCAGGCGGATCATCGGCGACCAGCCGTCGGCACAATTTTGTGCACAGATGGCGTCCCGTTCCTGGATGGCGGGCGACCAGCTGCAATGCCATTTCGCCATCACGCAGTATACCGTTATTGTGGGGGAAATTCGGTGCTGGAGCAATGCCGGGCATCGGCGCTGGAGCCAGAACAGTCTTGGGGAAGTTGTCGTGCCAGGAATCCATCAGGTAGAACGCACCAGTATTCGGGCGCCCATCCCGCCCGTTGGCAATCGTCCAGCCGGTGAGGCAGCGTGACGTTTCGTAGACGTCGTAGTCGATGTAGGCAGCCGCAAAGCGTTCGGAACCGTATGTAACTACCGGGATGTTTTCGCGCTGATTGTAAAACTTGAGGTAGTTATCACTCCCTAGGGTGTGTAATTCAAACAGCTCGCGGGCAAAGTTCTCATTACCACCCTCACCGCCGCCAGCGCGATTGCTGACATTATTGAGGTAATACATCATCGCCACGCTTTTAGTCACTTCCAACAGCAGTGTATAGAAATTGCCTAAAGCGTGGGTACGAATGATGCGATCGTAATCTGTCCAGGTAGCGGCGATATATCTGTGGGCAGTGGCACGCACGTTGAAATGGTTGTGCCAGAAATCGACTAGTATCTCGAAGAGTTGACGACGACTGTAGACAGCCCGAATCCAGGTAGCTACCCGCACTTCATTGTAGGGCCGTATTTGTTCTGCCCAGACCAGATTGGGAGCCGCTCGTTGTTGCCAGAGCGTTTCACGAGAGGCATTAAGCCAGGAGAGGGGACGTACTTCGTTGACTGTCGTGTTATTGGAGGTGTATTCGATCTTGAGCAAAGCCGAGTTGATGCGATTATTGCAAGGTGTGTCGTCGATGCTAGTAGGGTTCAGTTGCTGGCGCACCCAATTATTAAATCGCTCTTCCTCGGTAGCACCTGGCGTATTATCGTACATTGTTGCCAGCTCGGGACTGGGGCCGAAAGCCAGCCGTCGGAGCGCGATAGTGCGCAATGAGACTGACTGAACGTTCGTGCAGGCAGCGACCTGAGCTGGCGAGTTGCCTAACGCTGCCAGACCAGTTGCGGCCAGGCCGGCGATCAATCGCACACCGCCTTCTATAACGTCACGACGAGTGATTTCCATACGAAGTATTCCTCGCATCAATCATAACTATTACAAAATTGTTATCCTCTGTTCGCACTGTAATCTTCTTTCCATAAAATGTGAATCACCTGAAAGTACTGTTCATAACAAAGACAAACTCCCCCGTGTCGTAGGCTAGCCGTACCGATGGCGATTTGGCTTGCACCTGTCATCGAAACCCAACTTGCAGTTTGAATGAATGAGCGTAGAACTTGTTGTAGAGAGGTTCAGGAAAGTGTTTCAGTCGAGGCGTCGTTTTGATTGTTTAGCTATGATGGTGTTATTGCACCCACAGCTTGTTATGCGCAGCCATTACGTGCCAATTATTAGCACCGTGATGGGAGGATGCGCTTTACACTAACTAACTAAAGTGTTAGTGCTTAGCTAGGTTATTTACTAACTAGAGTGGTTAGTGCTTAGCTAGGTTATTTACTGGGCATACGTTGTGATGACCAAGGTCGGCCCGCGGACTTACATGCTGCCAGTGCAACTGTGCCGGCTTACGAGGGAGCTTGCAGGGGTAGGGTCACGCACAAATGAAAATACCCCTGACTAGTGTCAGTCAGAGGTACATGAACACTCAAATGCACCTGGCCAAGCACGCGTGGTGATGGAGAGCGCCGTAGTCAAGAGTAGGAATAAGCACGGGAGCGAACTCCCTAGAAAGGAGGTGATCCAGCCGCACCTTCCGGTACGGCTACCTTGTTACGAC
>JAINCM010000038.1:0-61649 GCA_036574065.1 Chloroflexus sp. | reverse complement strand
CTCTCACGGAAGGAGCCAGCATGCTCGAACGCCTGCGCGCACGATTGACCGGGAGTGTCCTGGTCTGGGATGTTGTGGCGACGTTGTGCTGCTTGGTCTTCGTTACTGGTATCGATCCTTCGCTGATTCTACACTCATGGCTCTTGTACGTTGGTGTCGCTGCTATCTGGGTGTTGGTATTTTTGATCATTGCTCCGCAACGTGTCCTGTTTACCCATACACTCCTTGAAGCGTTCACCCGCCTGTTGCTAGCGGTAGCGTTAGCGGCGACATCGTTGGCCGGTTCGCTGTATCTAGTCAATGGAGCAGTGCTGGATCGGGCGGTCTTTGTGCACTTTATCAGCCTCGATCTGGTTATCATCATGCTGATCCATTTGGGGTTTCGCTCGTTGGCGCGCTGGCGGCAGGCGCGAGGCTCTGCTCGACAGATCATCGTGGCTGGTGAGGCGACAACGGCTGCCCGGCTGGCTGATGAATTTACTCGGCGACCCTGGACGGGGATACAGGTGATTGGGTATGTGTCTGATCACCCCGACCCGTCAGTCCCGTTGCCGCACTTAGGTCCATTGCACGAACTGCGCGCACAGGTGCAACGTTACCAGGTGGGTGAAGTGATCTTCGCTTTGGCACCATCTCAGCAGGATCGAGTGGTAGAATTGTCGTTACAAGTGTTGGATACACCTGTAATGTTGCACACGGTGCCAACACTGCTCGATTTGTCCTTTGCTCGCACCCCGGTGGAGACACTGGGAGGTATTCCGCTCGTGTCACTACGTGAGTCTGCGCTGACACCAGCGCAGCGGCTGGTCAAACGTACTTTTGATGTGGTCGTTAGCCTGAGCCTGATCTTGTTGCTTGCGCCAGTGATGGCAGTCATTGCCCTGCTGATCAAGCTCGAATCACCAGGGCCAGTGTTTTTCCATCAAGAGCGGATTGGTGAACATGGACGCCGCTTTCAAATGCTGAAGTTTCGTAGCATGTATGTCGATGCCGAACAACGCTGGCGTGAAGTGGCACGGCGTGATGAGAATGGACGACTGATCCACAAAATCAAGGATGATCCACGCGTTACCAGGGTGGGGCGGAAATTACGCCGTACCTCGCTCGATGAGTTACCGCAGTTGTTTAATGTCTTGCGTGGCGAGATGAGCCTGGTCGGGCCACGTCCGGAGATGCCGTATATCGCGGCAGAGTATGAGCCGTGGCAATGGCAGCGGTTTCGAGTGCCACCAGGTATCACCGGTTGGTGGCAGGTCAATGGTCGTAGTGAGAAGCCGATGCATCTCCACACAGAGGATGATTTGTATTATATTCAGAATTATTCGTTTTGGCTCGATCTACGGATTTTGTTGAAGACCATCATTGTTGTCTGGCGCGGTCATGGGGCTTACTGATACAATTGCTACTGATGTAAGCGCTAGGCAGCTTCGAGTTGACCAGCGTGGAGATGTAGGATGGCTGGCTCGTGTGCGCGATGATTGGCAGACTGTGCGTTGGCTGGCACCGCTGGTGTTCCTGCATACCCTGTTGTATGTTTTTCTGGTACCGCCTTGGCAGCACTATGACGAGCCAGGTCATTTTCTGTACGCTGCATATATTGTCCGTGGTGGCATTACCGCGCCCGACCATGTCGCAGTGGCGCGCGAGGTGGCTGATTCGATGTATCGTCATGCCTTCTGGCCGCCCGAAGTGCGACCGGATCTGTTGAGCCCCTCGCCACCTGGTATTCCCACTGATCAGCGTGAACATCCGCCTCTCTACTATATTCTGATGGCTGGGCCGCTCAGCATATTGCGCTACATGCCAGTTGAGATACAGCTGTACGCTGTGCGTTTGCTTAGCGCCAGCATGATGATGTTCACGGCACTAGCCGTCTGGCGCACTGCGTCGATAATAATGCCTGCTGCATCCCATATCCCACTGCTGGTGACGGCACTGGTGGTGTTGACGCCGGCGTACAGTGACTTGATGAGCGCTATGAATAGCGATGTTTTAATGAATATGGCTGCAGCAGCAGCTTTTTTGGGTTTTGCGATTGTCTTGCGTGATGGCTGGCGTCCCACAGGGCTGCTGCTAGCTGGTCTGGGGACTCTAGTGGCAGTGATGACGAAACGAACGGCAGTGCCGCTGGTATTTCCTCTAGTAATAGCGATTCTATGGGGCATCTATCGTGCGCGTGTGCGCTGGTGGTTCTACCTGCTCGGGAGTGTAGCAGGCGTTGGCGCACTGGTAGGTGTCGGCTTTGACTGGACTAGTGAGGGGTTGCGTGCACGTCCTTGGCTGGCGATGTTAGAGCAGCACTACTTACGCACGGACATAATGGCGTGGCTGGTATCGTGGTTAGACTGGGAACGAGCCTGGCCATGGTATCGGATCACAATTGAAGTGGCGCACAACCATTTCTGGGTGCGGCTGGCCTGGGGGCATATTGCCGTTTTACCACCAATTGGTGACTGGTTGTTTATTGGATTGAGCATCGTGGCGCTGATCGGTCTATTACGCGGCTGGCTAGTATGGCGTGGCGAGCTGCCGCTTTGGCAGCAGCGCTGGCTGTGGCTCTGTCTAGTGGTAGTAGGAGTGGCGTGGATCGTGCTGCTTGGTCGCCTACATCCCCTCCCCGAGCAAGGAAGACCATACATTCCGCGTGGTCGTTATCTATACTGGGCGATGCTACCCACGATATGGTTACTGGCGTCAGGTTGGCAGATGCTCTGGCCGGAACGCTGGCGTTTGGTTGCACTATATGCATTAGTCGTGATGTTTGCGCTGATTGATCTAGCGGCACTTGTCACGCTAGTAACGTTTTACTACTGAAGATTGTGCACAAGCATATTGCGCGCAGAGCAGGTCAAATGAGGTGCCACTACGATGGATCGCCCGTGTTGCACTCTGGTAGTGCTGCTGCATACATGTGGTTGCTGCACGCACAATCGGCAATAGCGATTTAGTAATCAGCTGACTCAAGTGAGATATTATCGTAATAGCCGTTGATTGTTCTGGTGCAACCCAGCCTTATCCTCTTCAGAGTGAGTTGTAATCCGGTGAGGAAATCGCTTGGTTCCGTTAAAGAAGGTTCCCTCCACCAAATCGGTAGCGTTCTGGTTGTCGGTGCAGACGTCGGCGACGGTCGATCGACTGACTTGGCTCCTTACCCTAGCTATTGGTCTCTGCTTATTTGCCATTTTGTACCGCCGTGGCTATGATGACCCTTACATCACTTATCGTTATGCCGCTAATCTGGCTGCTGGCAATGGGTTTGTCTACAATCCCGGTGTAGCTACGCTGAGCACGACCGCACCGTTATTTGGTTTGATCTTAGCCCCGGTAGCCCTTGCAGGCTGGTCAATACCGCTGCTGGCTAATCTAATCAGTTGTCTTAGCCACGCAGCGGGAGGCTTGGCCCTCTGGTGGTTAGGTCGTCTGTGGGGTGATCCACTAACCGGTGCAGGAGCTGCCCTGCTCTATCTGCTCTTTCCGTTGCCGTTAACAACGGTTGGCAGTGAAACGTTGCCGGCAATGGCGCTGACTCTGTGGTCGTTTGTCTACGCTGTGCAGGGTCGCCAGACTCTAGCCGGCAGTTTAATCGGTCTGCTGGTCTGGTTACGTCCAGATGGAATTCTCGTTGGCCCGTTTGCGTTGTTGATCATGTTGATGGCTGATCAGCGTTGGCGCAATTGGCGCTGTTGGCCGTGGCGGGCTGCATGGATCTGGATCGCAATAGTTACGGCTGGAATAGGGCTAGCCTGGTTGAGCTATGGTACGCCGCTACCACTGACTCTTTACGCGAAACAACGGCAAGCGCTTGTCCCTGGTGCGTATGATTTTGTTGACCGCTTACGAGTTACAGTCACAGACTATCTGCGTCAACCTTTCTACTGGTTCGTGTTTGCAGTTAGCGTAGTCGGGATCGTAGCGACCTGGCGATCCCGCTGGTGGCTCATTCCAATAGGTTGGGCAGTGGTTTATGGGCTGGCATATGCCATGCTGGGTGTTGCTGGCTATTTCTGGTACGTGGCGCCGCTAGTTATCGGCTTGGCTCCGGCCTTCGGTCTTGGTAGTCGGGTGTTGATTGATGGGTTGCGGCGGATGGTTGGGCAGCGTCTGGCCTTAGTCGGTGGGATGATCGTCTTGTTGGGGGCTGCGTTTTGGTTGAGTGGAGCAGTCATTCGTATTGGTCAGCAAATTGATCAGCGCCTGATAGTGTACCGCGCAGCTGGTGAATGGCTGGCGGTCAATACGCCTCCGTCAGCGAGCGTCGCAACCCTCGAGATCGGTATCATTGGCTATTATGCCCGCCGGCCGATGATTGATTTTGCTGGTTTAATCCAACCTGATATTGCCAGTCAATTGGGGGTAGGTGACTATCTAGCTGCAGCTTCGTATGCTATCGATCGCTACCAGCCAGACTATCTAGTGTTGTACGAGCACATATTTCCACTGCTGGCAACTCGATCTGATCTAGCCGAACGCTGTCCTGTTGCAGCAGCGATCCCTGATCCACGGTATTCCTATCCGTTGACTATTCACGCTTGCCGCTGGTGATGTGGAATGGGTTCAGTCCGGGTTGATGGTCGTTCCCTGAACGCACCTAGCGAGATGGGCTAACAGTATCTGACTGCTAGCTCTCACTATGCTGCTAGCTCATATGGCGGGTGAACAGGTCGTCAATGAACTATGAAGGGCTCGATCGTAATGCCACTGGAAAGATCAACCCTACCTGCCAGCGGATCAAAAGCGCTTCCCAGTGCTGTCGCCGTGGCAGCGGCAGTTGGGTGAGGGCCGCATAGCTCCGCAGTAGGTAGATAGCCAGTGGCGGTTTGCCCTGAATTTGTTGCAGAGCCTGCAATGCTAGCTCACGGGCCTGGTTCGTTGCCCCGCTAATGTAGGCAATACGAGCTGCCAGTACAGTATGCCAGATCTGATCAGCCCGACTAATCCGGTTGGGGTCAGTGAAAACATTACTCGCTTGCTGCCATTCATTCATTGCCGTCGTAGTGTCACCGGCGGCCAGATAGATCTCGACAGCGCTTAAACGACCCCATACTTGTACCTGATGGTCACGTGCACGTTCACCACGTGCAATCACCTCGGCTGCTCCGGCCAAGGCCTCGGCAAAGTGACCAGTGCGAGTCTGGGCCATACAGAGCAAGGCGCGGCATTCGATCCAACGCCGATGTTCGCCTGTCTGCTGCGCGATGGTCATCCCCAGCTGCAATGCAGCTGCTGCCCGCTGCCAGTCACCGCGTCCTAGGGCTGCGATACCCTGCATTTGCGCAGCCCAGGCGATGAGCGCAGGGTCGTTGAGGGTGCGGGCCAGGCTCATTGCTTTGCGCCGGTAAAGCGCGGCTAGTGGCGGCAAGCGGTTGAGTACCACTTCCATGGTGGCGTAAGCCCGCGCGCGAACTGATGGCAGGTTGACGGCTTCGGCGAGATTGATTGCGCGTAGAATGCTGTGTAACATTGTCAACGGGTCGCGCTGGTAGTAATCAAGTTGGGTCAGGATGGCCGCAGTATGGGCGATTTCTAGCACGTTCACATCGATTTGCCATCGGTGAGGACGCCAGCCGAGGAGGGAAAGGAGTTGCTGAATGCCCTCTGCCACCACTGGCCCGATCATCGCCCGCCGGGTTGTGGGTAGTGGCCAACCAAAATGAGCAAAAGCGCGTTGTAGACACTGATAGCTTTCCGTAAGCCGTCCTTGACAGTAGAATGCTTCAGCCAGAAGCCGTTCGCGGCGCCCCATCGCTGTGCTGCTTTGATCAGCTGCGATCTGTTGCGCCTGACTCAACAGGTTGATCGCGCTAGCGCAATCACCGGTACGGAGTGCCAATTCGCCTGCTTGATCAAGGTAGGGGCGAGCGCGAATCGGTTCGCCTGCCGCTTGCCAGTGGTGGGCGAGCGTAATGGCCCGGGCTGGATCATGACCGCTAGTCCGTTCGAGGTATTCAGCAAGGCGGGCATGCAATTGTCGGCGCTGGGCAAAACTCATCAGGTTGTAGATAGCCTCGGCTACTGCTGCAGGCCGAAAGGCGTAGCGGGGCTGTGGATCAACCTCCTCGAGCACAATCAGACCAGTTTGCTGCAACACAAACAGTTGTGCAGTGAGTTGGTGTTCAGGCAGGTTGGTGGGATGGATCGCAGCCAGTGTAGTCGGATCAAATTCAACCCCAATCACACTAGCTGTTTTTAACGTCAGCTGCAGATCAAGACTCAGTTGGTCAAATCGACTGGTGATCAACCCCTGCACAGTGGCAGGCAACCGCACCATCTGCAATGCAGTGCTGGCCGCCCCTGGCACGAATCGGTACGTCTGCTGCTGCCGCGCTAACAAGCCAGCATCACGGAGTGCTTTAGCCAGCTCGAGGCTAAAGAAGGGGTGTCCTTGCGTCTGGTCGGCAATTAATCGCCAGATCGCCTCGTCAACCTGCTCGACTTCGAATAACTGGGCGATCAGGTCGTGAATATCCGGCGGATTCAGCCCCTGCAATTTAAGCTGACTCATCAAGGGATGGTAGATGAGACGGCGTTGGGCTTCGGTCTGGTTTAAGGGGGGTTGTCCGGTCAATACTAGCAGGAGCGGAACTTTTCGATCAAGCAGGTCGGCCAGGAGGGTCCAGGTAGTATCATCCAGCCATTGGACATCTTCAATCACAATGACCAGCGGTGCGTGTTCGGCAGCACGCGCCAGCAGCGTGATCAACGCATCGCGAAGTCGTTCGGCGCCTGTCGGGCCAACGATAGCGGTCGACGGTTGGGTAATCAATGCTGCCGGCCACAACTCGTGGGCAATTTCGTAGATCGCATCAGTGAGGTCGTGCAGGCGAGAATCACTGAGCAACCCAGGCATTCCGGCGCGTAGGGTATTGTAGGGGCTGCGATCGATCGAGCGGGCGGCGCCCGTTAAGACGATGGCACCTTGATCGCGGGCTTGCTCGACAAACGCTCGTACTAGTTGTGATTTGCCAATTCCGGCTTCACCAGTGATGACGATACCGCTGCCTTGACCGCGCTGAATCCAGTCCAGCCGCTCGCGCAGCAGCGCCATTTCGCTCGCCCGCCCGATCAGAGTATGGTTGCGATGTTGAGCCGGCGGCGTGGGGTGATCATAGCCATTTGTAGGGCTAAGCACTGGCTGAAAAACGTTCACAGGATCGGTAATTCCGCGTAGACGCAGCGGTGGTAGAGCGCTAAAGCTTATATGGTCACGACAAGCCGCCACTGTCTCACTGTCGCACAAGATGGGGATCGCTTCCTGGCGTGCAGCCTGCATTAGGCGTGCGGCCAGATTGACAACCGACCCCATCATCGTGTATTCACGGCGTTCTTGACCACCGACTGAGCTACAGAGCGCCTGACCACTGGCGACGCCGATCGTGCAGGTAAAACCTAGATCAGCTAGGGTATTGACAATCTCACGCGCCGCCTGGATACCGCGCAGCGCATCATCTTCGTGGGCAAAGGGCGGTAGACCGAAAGCAGCTAGCAGGGTGGGGCCTTTGTTATCGGTGCCAAGCCGGTTAATGCTACCTTCGTAGCGGTAAAGACAGGTTTGGATTGCACGTATAGCAGTTTGCGCTGCCGCGAGCGGCGTTTCGGCGGTCAGATCAGCCAGATGGATAAACAGCACCGTCACGTAGCGTTGTTCGCTGAGCCAGGCTGTCTGACCAGCGTCAATGCGAGTTAAGATCGCTTTGGGCACGTAGGCGCGCAGGAGATCGAGCTGATCGTGCTTAAGGCGGGGTAGTTCGCGAGCCTGCATCGGTACGTCGTCAAGTAAGGCTGTCAGTCGCCAATGACCATTATTCAGCGGATCCGCTTCACACCACGGTTTCACCAGTTCCCAGGCAGCGGCAGTGAGTGCAACTTCACCCGCTGGCGCGGCGGCTTCAGCTGCACCAGCGTCACGCACGGCCGCGCCAACAAGCAAGAGTTCCCACCGTCCGAATACACCGCCCAAGTGCATGATCGTCACATCGCCGGCCCCAATACCAACACGTGCGCGTAGGCGGCGGACTGTCTCATCAATTGCTACTGTACTCCAGACCGCTGGCGACATGATCATCTGAATGGCTAGGCCGCATTGTACTGCTCGGCGAGTGAGCATTGCCAACGGTTCATCACCGTACCAGAGTGCAATCAGGCCATCGCCGGAAAATTTAATCACGTCACCGCCATGCGCTGTCACCATGCGCACCAAATGACCGAAGTAGAGGTCGAGGATTTGGGTTAGTTCTTCTGCACCGTCAGGATGCGCATGGGTCAGGTATTCCGTGAGTGCAGTAAAGCCGGAAAGATCGGCAAACAAGATCGCAGCGGGAAATGTTTCTCTGGCTGGGGTCAGCTGGCCATCAGCACTAACATTGTGTAGCCGGCGGCGAATCAGTCCGGGAAGATAACAAGCCAGTTCAGTCAGGTTGGCCAGCATCATGGCGGTAAACTATGCGCATTACGTTGCCCAATCAGCAAACAAGCGCAGTAGTGTCAGGCGGGATAGCGCGTAGCAAACATCTATCGTTGCATACTCGATTATGGATCATGAAACGGTTCTCTGCAAGTGAGAGCAAGCTGACACTATCGCTTCAGCTCATACCCGATCCGTTCGAGTTCAGCGCAATGTCGTTGCCATGAAAAATGGGCTGCCACTCGCGCTCGGGCACGTTGCCCCATCGCAAACGCCGCTGTCGGGTCGGCCAATACCCGCTCAATAGCGTTGGCCAGATCGACAACATCACCCTCGCGAAAGAGTGCACCTTCCTCGCCTTCGCGGATAATAGTGGTTAGCGGCGGAATTGCCGTGGTGACGACGGGTAAGCCAGCAGCCATATATTCGTAGATTTTGAGTGGTGACCAGAAGAAACCAGCGGCGCGTAGTGCCGGATGCGGCGCGGTATTAAAGGGGGCAACGCCGAGATGGGCTTTTGACAATAATATGGGGATGTGGTCGTGAGGGACCGCACCTGTGAAGGTAAACCGATCGCGGTGTGGCGCAGCCAGCGCGACGGCTTTGGCTCGTTCTGGGCCATCACCGATCAGCGTAAAATGATAGTTGCGACCACGCTCGATCAAAATGCATGCTGCCCGCACGAAATCACTGACACCATGCCAGGCTCGGAAGGAACCGATAAACACTATATTAGGTGGGCCGGGTGGTGGTATTGCTGGTGGCGTGAAGGTTTCGATATTTGCTCCCCACGGTAATTCAACGATCTTGTCCCGCGGAATGCTGGCTGGCACTGTGGTGTGCAACGGGGTCACAATCCGGTCTGCCCACTGGCACTGCTGTTCAGCCCAGCGACGAAACGGTCCTCCCAGGGCATCATCGATCCGGCGTTTAACGATCTCGGGCGGATCGACGATCAGCGCATTGACTTCCAAAATGGCCGGAATGCGTAGGCGTCGTGCTGCGATTATGCCAGCCCCCGCGAAGTTGTAGTAGCGCTCTATAATCAGATCTGGGCGCAACTGCCGGGCTAAACGCCCAACCGCGGCGGCTCCTAACAGACTGAGGGCTTTGGGGAGGTCTTGATGGTAAAGAGTAAAGCCCTCATACGACTGCCCAATTAGCCGCAGCATTGACTGTAGGTGCAGATGCACAAGTGGCAGCTCCCGACTAGCGGCGACGACATGGACGTTGTGGCCGCGATGGGCAAGACCTCGTGCAACTTCAAGGGTGTGGATGCTGCCGCCCAGGGCGCCCGGCATCGGTATGCCGGAAGCAATGTAGAGAATGCGCACAGAGACCTACAATCGCTCGTAACGCTCAAGATCCATCGTGATGGCAAGTGTGCCTGGTGCAGCGCGCTGCATGATTTCGTGCGCGCGATCGACCTGTGAGTCTTCGAGTCCAACTAACAGGGTAGTATTGCCTCGCCGTAGGAAGCCTCCGGTCGTTGCTAAACGGGTAACCCGGAAGCCAGCAGCGACCAGTGCATCGACTCCAGCATCGGCGTGCGCATCCTCGACTACGAAGATGATAAGCTTCATATGCGCCCTTTCGCTCTCTACAAGCTGTTGCTGCCGAGATTATACGGAGAGGCGGCCTCGTCGTCAATCTTTTGCTATTGTTAGGCAGAGTTGCGTGTGCTATGATCGGTGTAGATAGGTCGCTCTATAGTGACCAAGGCTAGGTTTGGCCTTGTTGCAGTCAGAGAATGGCGGCCATTAGTGTCGCATGTTGTCACTGACCTTGGCTACGCTGGCCCGATGCAGAAACCGCTAGCTGTTAAGCCGGCTAGCTGGATGATGTACAGAAAGGGGGTGTTCGCTATGCCGGCGCCGGTGATTGCGCATCGCTTTGCCGATCGGCGTGCCGCTGGTCGTGCTCTGGCTTGGGCGCTCAGTCATTATGCTGATCGTCCGGCGTTACAAATACTGGCGCTGCCCCGCGGTGGGGGGCCAGTGGCCTATGAAGTGGCGCAGTCGCTGGCAGCGCCGCTCGATGTCTTGCTGGTACGCAAGCTGGGAGTGCCTGGTCAAGTGGAATTGGCGATGGGCGCTATTGCCGAAAACGGTGTGCGTGTATTGAATGACGATATCATCGCCGAGCTGGGCATTCACCCGCATATCATTGAGGAGATCACTGCGCTGGAACAAGCGGAAATTGAGCGCCGTGCTCGGGCTTACCGTGGTCAGCGTCCACCGCCTAATCTCTCTGATAAGACGGTGATTATTATCGATGATGGCCTCGCTACCGGTGCTACGATGCGTGTGGCGGTCAATTGTGTGCGTGTGCAACAACCGCGCTGGGTAGCGGTAGCGGTACCAGTTGCCAGCAAAGAGGGTGCGCGCGCGTTGCGAGCGGTGGCTGATGATGTGATCGCAGTAATGACGGTAGAACCGTTCTACGCACTCAGTTATTGGTACGACGATTTTCGCCAGACGAGCGATGAGGAGGTGCGGCATCTGTTGCAGTCTAGTCTGCCAGTAAATGCTGCTCCTGATGCAGAGGGTGCATGATCGTTGTTCATCTCGTTGGCCCGCCTCGTATCCTGGGCAACGATCAACTACTGAGTTTGCCACGGCGACGTAGTCGTGGTGTGCTTTTCTACCTGGCTGCCCACGATCAACCTGTGGCCCGGGAACAGGTGCTCAACTTGTTCTGGCCTGATCACGAACGGAGCGCAGCGCAGCAACTGCTGCGCTCTACACTGTACGCAATTCGACGCGTAGTGGGTGCAGCCCTGATTGCCGATGAGGAATGGCTATCACTTTCTGCAATAGTTGATCTACGCACTTTGCGCGCAGTAGTCGCTGATCCGCAAGCTGATGCGGCGACGCTAGCCGCGCTGTTGCCCACTGGCGAAGTTGAGGTGCTGGCCGGTTTTGAAATGCCCGATTGCGAGCCGTTCCAGTTCTGGCTAGACGGTCTGCGTGCGCAGACGCGCGCGTTAGTTGGGCGGGGATGGTTACGGTTAGCACGCCTGCGCGAGCAGCAGGGTGATTTGGCGGCTGCGTTGGCTGCGCTTGATGCTGCCCTCGCGCTCGATCCATTGCAAGAGGATGTGCAGCGTGACGCGATGCGTTTGGCCTATCTGCGTGGTGATCGGGTGGGCGCCATCCGTCGCTTCGAACAGTTGCGCGAGTTGCTCGATCAAGCGTTAGGTGTTCCCCCGATGCGGGAAACCCAGGCGTTATACGATGCGATTATTACCGATACCCTCGTGGTCACGGCTCCTTCTGCACCGCGCGTTCGGCCAGCACCGGCCCATAGCTGGTTGCCTTTTTTAGGCCGCGATGCCGAGTTGTCCTATCTTCAGGCTGAAGCCCGCCCTGGTCACCTCTTACTGATCGAAGGCGTACCTGGTATTGGCAAAACCCGGCTGGCCGAAGAGTTTCTGAGTCGGCGCAATGGGCTGATCATTAGTGGGATTGCGCGCGAACTTGAGCAGAATCTGCCCTACCATCCGATCCGGGCTGCTCTCGCTGAGCTTATTGTCCGTCCAGAATGGTCGCTGTTGCGTCAATCGCTCCATCTCTCCTCGCTATGGTGGAGCGAACTCGGCCGTCTATTACCCGATCTGGCGCCGCCGCCAACCGAACCTCCCGATGAGCCGCGGTTGTGGGAAGCGGTGACTCGTTTCCTGCTCGAACTCGCGCGTCAACGGCCGCTGGCGCTGTTGCTTGATGATATTCAGTGGGCCGACGCTAGTACTCTGGGTTTGCTCGGCTATCTCTTGCGACGTAGCGCTGCGGTCGATCTGCTGCTGGTGGCTACCACTCGTCCGCCAGAGCCACGTAGCGCTCTCGCTGGTCTAATTCAAGCCTTGGTGCGGGAAGATCGCTTGGTGCGGATCGCGATAGATCGGCTATCGCCTGCTGCCACTTTTGCTATCGCACAGCATCTCAGTCCTACCTTCGCTCATCCGCTGGCCGATTGGCTTGAACGGAGTGCCGAAGGTAATCCCTACATTATTGCGGAACTGGTGCGGTATGCCCGAGCTTCGGGCTGGCTCACTGCTGATGGTATGGTGGATTTGAGAGCGTTGTCGGCGCAACCAGTTGTGCCTCAATCAGTATACCATCTTATAGCTGCTCGTCTCACTCGCCTGTCAGGGCATGCGCGGCGCATACTCGATGCAGCAGTGGCAGTGGGGCGTGATTTCGATTTCACCGTAGCGGCGCGGGCTGCAGCCCTTTCGGAAGAAGCGGCGCTAGATGCGCTCGCTGAATTGTTAGCCGCACGTTTGATTACGCCTCTTGCTGATGGTCGGTTTCGGTTTGACCATAGCCTGACTATGGAGGTTGCTTATCGCGACGTGGGCGAGCTGCGCCATCGAATCCTCCACCGACGGGTTGGTGAAGCGCTTGAGACGCTCTATCGCGACCGGCTTGACGATCTGGCTGGTCAGATAGCCTTTCACTATGCTGAGGCTGGTGTGCGCGAACGGGCAGCGTTCTACGCCCTTCGGGCTGCCGAACGAGCAGTGGCGCTGGCAGCCTGGCCAGAGGCGGCTGAGTTGTATACTCAGGCTTTGGTAGGCGCACCGCCAACCCAGCGTTCAGCCATTCTAATCAAATTGGGTGAAGTGCGGTTGCAATCGGGGGCGGCAACCCTTGCTGCTGAGGCCTTTCGTGAGGCGATGGCCGTTGCCCAGACTCCGCGTGATGCCGCCCTGGCACGGTTGGCGCTGGCGCGGGCCCTGATTCCGCAAGGTCGGTATGCCGAAGTGATTGAATTGGTCAATCAAATTGATTCTACTGCTCATCCGCGCGACCAGGCAGCAGCGCTTTTCCTCTGGGGGACGGCGCTCTCGCTGGAAGGAGCCGATCTCACTGCCGCTGCTGAGCGGTTACGCGCCGCTGAGCACGTGTTGCGGGCCTGCCCAGAAGCTGATCACGCTGCCTTGGCGCAAGTGAACTTTGAGTTGGGGAATATCGCCGCACAGCAAGGTGATCTCGATGCAGCGATTGCGTGCTACGAAGCAGCTCAGCAGATTGCAGATACCGCTGGTATCGAGGCGCTGACGTGGCGTGTATTAGCTCGGAATAATCAAGCCTACCATCGCTTACTGCGCGGCGAGATTGAAGTCGCTGAAACGATCATCGCCGATGCACTGGCCCTGGCTGAAGAACGCGGTTTGTTGGCATTGCTGCCCTACGTGCTCTCAACTGCTGGTGAGGTGGCGTTAGCTCAGGGCGATCTGGTGACGGCAACAACGCGATTCCAGCAGGGATTGGCGCTGGCTAATCAGCTGGGGATCCCCGAACGGGTAGCGGGTTTGACGGCCAATGTTGGGTTGGTCGCCTTACGCCAGGGTGATGTCACCCGTGCAATCCATTACCTCTCTACAGCGCTGGCGCAGGCTGACAATCCCGGTGCGCGCCATCTGGCAGCGCAGATTCGAATCTGGCTCGCGCCACTCTTACCGCTGACTGAGGCACGGGCGATGCTGGCTGCAGCCCAAGCTTTGGCTGAAGCTGGTAATCGGCGACGGTTGCTAGCGGCAATTGCTGAGGTGCGTCGCCTGCTAGCCGATCGCGAAGCAGGAGCGCGGGTGTAGTAGGAACTCTCTGGTAATGGTGGTGCTTCGTTTAGGGTATGTTGGATGGTGCGTTACATCACGTAGTGGGCCTACTACGGCATCGGACAGCATCGGATTGAAGCCGCTATGGTTCCATCTTCTGCCCGGTTGAGCCCGAGGAACGATGGTGTGAGCCTTCATTGTTACTGCAGAGGGCAGATGAGTGGTGGTTACGAGGGTGCAGGGCGTTTAAAAAATACTGTTCCCCTCTGCTCCAGCTTGCAGAGGGAGAACAATGCAATTGGGACTAGTGTTCTCCGTTCCTAACAGAGAAGTCTGTTCGGCGACAGCCGACTCAATTCTGGTTGTGCTCAATACTCTTTACTCGCCCGATATCAGCTGCAATGCGCGCTGCCATTGCCTCCACTTGTTTACGAGCTACTTCTGGCATCAGCGTTGAACTCTCACGGGCGCGCCAACATGCGGCAAAGTGGTCGTTACCGTAATCGACTAGTGGCGGTTCTTCCTCTTTACACTTCTGGATAGCGATTGGACAGCGGGTATGGAAATGGCATCCTGACGGCGGGTTCAGCGGGCTAGGTACATCGCCTTCGAGGATGATGCGCCGCCGTTGTTGTTCGATCTTAGGGTCGGGGATCGGCACTGCCGACAGTAATGCCTGCGTGTAGGGATGAAGTGGCATCGAGTAGAGCTTTGGCCCTTCGGCTATCTCGACGACTTTGCCCAGGTACATTACCGCGACCCGATCCGAGATGTGATTAACAACACTAAAGTCGTGGGCAATAAAGAGATAAGTTAAACCTAGTTTGTCTTGTAATTCTTCGAGCAGGTTGACGACCTGAGCCTGAATTGAAACGTCAAGTGCCGACACCGGCTCATCACACACAACAAAATCTGGTTCGACTGCTAAAGCGCGGGCGATGCCGATACGCTGGCGTTGACCACCCGAGAACTCGTGAGGATAGCGATTGGCAAAGGCTGGGTTAAGCCCAACCAGATGCAACAGCTCTTCAACCCGCTCGCGTACTGCACGCCCGGTGCGCAATTTATGCACACGGATCGGTTCGGCAATAATATCACCGATCGTCATCCGCGGATTTAGCGAAGCATACGGATCCTGGAAGATCATCTGCACGTGGCGGCGCATCTGGCGCAATTCGTTGCCGCGCAGTTTTGTGAGATCAACACCCTGGAACAGCACCTGTCCGCCAGTTGGTCGGTAAAGCTGCAGAATTGCGCGTCCAGTCGTACTCTTGCCGCAACCCGACTCACCCACAAGGCCAAGCGTTTCCCCACGTCTAATCGAGAAACTCACACCATCGACTGCTTTTACTGTACCGACACGCCGCTGAAAAATGATCCCGCGCGTGACCGGGAAATGCATGCGCAAATCTTTCACTTCAATCAATATATCGCCAGAGCGTTGAGCTAACGTCGCCATGTCTTCGCCTCACCTGTTCAAGCCGCAATATTAGTTTTTGTCTGTTGCGGAATCGGGGTTTCGATAGTAATGTCGAAATGGCATGCCACGCGGTGATCAGCACCAACGCTACGCAACGCCGGAATACTAGACAGACATTCCTCACGTGCATAGTCACAACGCGGGCTAAAGGGGCAAATAGGTGGGAGATCGATCAAGTTGGGTGGCAAGCCACGGATGGGGGTCAGGCGGCGGCCGCGCTCTTCGTCAAGGCGAGGAATGGATCGCAACAGCCCAATCGTGTATGGCATGCGTGGGTTGGCAAAGATCTCGTGGGTTGGTCCCTCTTCAACTACTTTCCCGGCGTACATGACCGTTACCCGATCCGTCATTCCGGCCACTACACCTAGATCATGGGTGATCAGGATCACGGCCGTGCCCAATTCTTCGCGCAGCCGGTTGATCAGTTCGAGGATTTGTGCCTGAATCGTCACATCGAGCGCAGTGGTTGGTTCGTCGGCAATCAGTAATTCAGGGTTGCATGAGAGCGCCATCGCGATCATCACCCGTTGTCGCATACCGCCCGAAAATTGATGGGGGTAGTTGTCGAGCCGTTTACTGGCAGAGGGAATGCCAACCATATCAAGCAGCTCGATAGCACGATCGCGCGCCTCTTTTTTGGTAAGCTTCAAATGCAATTCAAGCGCCTCGGTGATCTGGCGGCCGATGGTGAGTACTGGATTGAGAGACGTCATCGGATCCTGAAAAATCATGGCGATCCGGTTGCCGCGAATATGGCGCATCTCCTCTTCGCTGGCCTGCAATAGATCATCACCGTCAAACAGAATCTGACCGCTAACAATCTTGCCCGGTGGATTCGGAATGAGTCGCATAATGGAGAGCGAGGTCACCGATTTGCCACACCCCGACTCGCCGACGATGCCCAGGGTTTCGCCTCGATTAACATAAAAAGAGACACCGTCAACCGCTTTGACGATGCCATCTTGGGTGTGAAAATAGGTACGTAGGTCGCGAACTTCTAGCAAAGGGGCCATACGGAATCCTCTGTGATGTTGCCCTAACAGTGCGACGGGCGTGGCCGTTCCTGAGTTATGTTTATTTGTGTCTGTGCGGATATTGAGGATAGTACCATAGAGAACCGCTGTATGTCAAGGAATGCCTGACCATACATGCTAGCGTGCAGGTCGGGGTAGTACCGGTGGTCATTGATCTACCGTAAGCACCGCGGGCGGTTGTCAGCTGTGCATTAACACCCCTCTGAGAGTAAGACTACTCTTGTGGCACGGCTCGGGTGATCGCTAATCAACAACCAGCCAGAGCCAACTATACGGCTCTGGCTGGGGTACAGATGGGGCCGACTGGTATTGCTTCGCTTCTTACTACCAGACCCGGCGACCGGGCACATCAAAGGTGGCCGTGCTGAGAATGTCGAGGATTGTCGGGAGGTAGTTAATCAGGACCAGCACGGCAGCTATGCCCACCCATAGCAGCAAGCGATCCAGAATTCTAGGCGCATCTTCAGGGCCAGAGAGCGCCTTTGCGAAGGTAACTTCCGGTACGACATCCAACTTCTTGCCGCGGGTGATAGTCATAATCATATTGAGGTAGTAGAAGATGGCGCTAACCAGCATGAGCAGACCGCCAATCATCGCGAAGAAGAGGAAGAAGCGCCATTCATCTTGCACGTAGGGTGCGCCACCGATGTCAGTGCGTCGTGGCATACCGCGCAGGCCTAGCTCGTGCATGAAGTGCGAGAAGAGACCCATGCCGGCAAACCAGAGCCATGCCTGCGCTACCCCCAGGCTGCGGCTCCACAGCTTTCGCCCGGTCAGGTATGGCACTAGCCAGTAGGTGATACCCATAAAGCTGAGCGCTACGGCTGTGCCGACGGTTAGATGGAAGTGACCCGAGATCCACGAGGTGTTGTGCACCACCAGGTTAATATTGTATGAGGCATTGACTAGACCGCTGATGCCGCCAAAAGCAAACAGGATCATCGCCACCAGTTGGGTTGTGACTTCTGGCTTGCCCCACGGCAGGTTGAAGATCCAGGCTAGCCAGCCCTCGCCGCCGTGCCGCCGTCCAGCGTATTCCAACGACGCGGCCATATTGAAGAAGGTCAGCAGGCTGGGGAAGAAAACGCCAAAGGTAAAGATAGCATGGACGAGTTTCCACATCTCGGAAATACCTGGATCGGTAACCTGATGGTGCATCCCGATTGGGATGGATAGAATCAGAAAGAGAATGAACGATACCCGCGCCATCGGGTCGCTGAAGAGTTTACCATCGAGATGAACCGGTACCAGCGTATACCACGAGATGTAGGCTGGTAAAAGCCAGAAATAGACGATCGGGTGACCAGTAAACCAGAACAGCGTGCGCGCCAGTACCGGATCCGTCCCGCTAACCAGCCCTAACGACCACGGAATTACGAGGAAGAGCATTTCGCTCGCCACACCGATGGTCGCCATGCTCCACATGAGCATGGTCACGAGGGCCATAAATGCAGGCAGCGGCGTGCGCTGTCCAGGATTATCAGCCAGCCATGCGTTGCGCGTGATGATCATGTTCACCAATAAGAGCCAGGTGCCGGCTACTACCAGCGTCAGACCAATGTAGAAGAGCGCATCAGCCTTCAATGGCGGGTAGAAGGTGAACATGACGGTGGCGTTGTTGGTCAACAGTGGGAATGCGGCCAGCAAGAGACCGGTTACCATTACCCACAGTGTTGCCCAGGCCAGCCGACTGCTTGCCAGTGGCCGGTTGAGTGCCTTGGCGAAAATGAAGGTCAAAAACCCAATGATGTAAAACGTCGTGAAGATGAGGACGTTGAGCACCCCGTGAACAGTCAAGCCCTGATAGTAGCCACCAGGCAAGACTGGCTTGACTGGAGTGTACAGATCAAGACCGTTGTAGCGTAAGATCTGGAATATGCCCATCAATCCGCCCACGGCAAGCGCAGCAAAGGCAATAAAGATGTTGATGCCTGCGAGTTTGCGCTCAACGTTCAGGTCGGTGCTCACCACGATAGGGCGAGCGCGTGCTGCAATACTGGCCATGTAAGACTCTCCTTCTCCCGTCGCGCAATCACGCTGCTTAGTTCACAATCAATTTGCCAAACATCACATGGTGACCGCCGCCGCAATATTCGTGGCAGACAAACAGGTATTCGCCCGGTTTATCAAATGTTGCGGTCACCCGTGAGATCTGGCCAGGAATAACCATCACATTGATTGGTGCTCCCTCGACCTTGAACCCATGAATAACATCTTTGCTGGTCAGAATGAAGGTAACCTTCGAGCCAGCCGGGACTTCGATGGTGTTTGGCGTAAACATAAAGGTTTGCGCCGTCATGATGGCTTCATACCGACCAGGCGCAATTTCGCGCAATCCGGTCTGGCTGAAGGTGGCATCGGCGTTAGCGGCGACAGCACTGACGCTGACCCGACCGGCTGTGGTGGGTACCCGTACACCGACAGCGAAGGCAGTTACCAGAATTGCAACCAGCATCGAGACCGGTATCGCAACGCTGGGCAAGATCCACGCGACCTCAAACAAATAGCTGATGAACTTCTTGTCTTTCATGACGCCGGTATCCCTCCGTTATTCAGCAAGGTTAGGTACACCTGCATCCACAAGATGCTGAGCGCGAGCAAGAATCCTAACGTGATGAACAGTGCGCCGCGTGGTGGCTCGTGATCATCATCGTGCTCGTCGTCTGATGGGCGATGGTAGTTGGCCATTCCTTCCTCCTCGTGACTATTCTGGATAACACACAAATAGATGAGAAGCTTCGTACACGAACCGCATCGCACCACGGCTAGCCATCTCGCGGCTAAGCAGATCGATGTCACGCAGCGCGATGGCAAGTGGCGGCCCTTCTGCCGGGTATGAAGTGCGGATCATCCCGCTGGGATCAATCAGAAATGTGCGCCGTTCGGCGTATAGCTTGCCAGTTTCGTCAGGCTCGGTATAGTAGACCCCTAGACCACCGCCAACTACCAGCTTGACCTCACGCGGATCGCCGGTGACAAAGCGCCAGCTTTGTGGATCAACCCCTAGTTGACCGGCCAGTGCCGCGAGATCGCTAGGTGTATCGTGTGCCGGATCAAGACTAATGGTCAGGAAGATAACCTCATTGCCCAACCGTCCAGCGGTCTGTAATGCCTGACGTAGTTCGAGCAAGCGCCTTGTCTGCTCGGCACATTCATCACCACACCGGCTATGCATCAGACTGACAAACACCATCCTCCCTCGCAAGTCGCTATCGAGCAACTGCGAACCACGCTGATCGGTCAGCGAAAAGGGCGGAAATTGTTCGCCGCGAGGCAATACTTTGACTGGACGAGCAATCACGAACCACAAGAAGACTGCCAGGATGCTGATGAGCAGGCCTACACCTAACCCGATCCACAGACGTGAACTGATGGCGGCGCGTCCTCTAGCGTGGATGGTTGTAGACCTAATAGCAATTCCTTGCCGCATTGTGCGATCCATCTAGCTATATCTGTCTTGCAAGCCGAGTATACCTAGCGATCGGTTGCAGCGGAGTAAAGCGGTTATAACAATTGGTTGCGGTCTTGCAACCTTTCATCAATAAATTCACAGTGAATATGGGCACGATACACAAATAATTCCTAATGCAGCATGAATAAACTACTGCATGGAATTGTTAGTTAGGTAGTCGCACCAGCGTTCCATATCGATAATGCCTGGTGGGCCTATCGTTACCTCACGGCGCTATCGGGTATAATCGCCAGTTATCAACTCTTCACACTGCGCCAAGAAACTCTCTCTGTGTTGATGATGTTTCCTCACTACAATCGGCATGGCCGGTTTGTGGACGGCGTTCCGGCGCGCCGCATTGAGTGTTGCAAGGTCATTGTCGTATGGCGCAAAAGCAAATTGTCGTGATTGGAAGTGGTTTTGGCGGTCTCAGCGCCGCGATCCGGTTGGCTGCTCAAGGGCACGCCGTGACGATCCTTGAACAGCGCGATCGACCGGGTGGCCGCGCTTATGTTTATCAAACGAGAGGTTATACCTTTGATAGCGGACCCACGGTGATTACGGCCCCGTTCATGTTTGATGAGCTCTGGCAGTTGGCCGGTAAGCGACGTGAAGACTATTTCACTCTCGAGCCGTGTCGGCCCTATTATCGTCTGTTTAATCACGAGGGGCGCTACTTGGAATACGGCGATGATGAGCAGGCTCTGCTCGAGCAGATTCGGCAGTGGAATCCGGCTGATGTTGAAGGCTACAAGCGCTTCATTGCCAGCACGCGACCGATTTTCGAAAAGGGGTTTCGCCTTATCGATAAGCCCTTTCTCCACTTTAGCGATATGCTGCGGGTCACGCCTGATCTGATCCGGCTCAAGTCGTATCAGAGCGTGTATCAGTTTACTTCACAGTTCTTTCAGGATGATTTTCTCCGCCGCTGTTTTTCGTTCCATCCACTTTTCATCGGCGGTAATCCGTGCGACGCCACTTCGATCTACGCTATGGTGCATTATCTCGAACGGAAATGGGGCGTTTACCACGCCCGCGGCGGTACTGGGGCCATCGTTAATGCGATGGTGAGACTCTTTACCGAGCTCGGTGGTCGACTCGAATTGAACGCTAAGGCGGTTGAAATCGTTATCGATGGTCGACGTGCTCGTGCGGTACGCACACAGGATGGGCGACTCTTCCCCGCCGAGATTGTAGTCTCCAATGCTGATGTACCACAGACCTACATGCGCCTCATTTCACCGCGCTACCGCAAGGTTCAGACTGACCGCCGATTGCAGCGCTTGCGCTACAGCATGTCACTAGCGGTTATCTACCTCGGCATCAATCGTCGTTACGATGATGGTCGTCTGGTCCAGCACAATATCATCTTTAGCCAACGCTACAAGGAACTGCTCGACGATATCTTCAACCGCAAACGGTTGGCCGACGATTTCTCTTTGTATGTGCATCGACCGTCGCATAACGATCCGACGCTGGCGCCTCCTGGTCACGAAGCGTTGTATGTTCTTACGCCGGTGCCCAATCTGGCTGCTGCGATCGATTGGGCAACTGCTGGGCCTCGCTTACGTGAGGCTATCTTGAGTTTCCTCGAAGCAAACTACATGCCAGATTTGCGCCGCCATATCGTGGTCGAGCACATGGTTGACCCGCGCTACTACCGCGATGCCCTCAATAGCTATCTGGGAGCAGGCTTTTCAATTCAGCCCGTGTTGACACAGTCGGCCTGGTTTCGACCGCATAACCGCTCGGAAGACATCGAGAATCTCTACCTCGTAGGCGCTGGCACCCATCCGGGCGCTGGGTTGCCCGGTGTTATTGCCTCTGGCGCGATAGTAGCCAAGCTGGTTGCCGAAGCAGCCTGATGACCAACACCATATGTAGGGCGCGCAGTGGTTGCTGTGTGCTGCGCGCCCTACCGTGCTAGACGTTGGCTAAAGAGCGTTAATCCGACATAGAGGATGGCTCCGCCCGTGCCAACTACAATCAACCCACTTAACAGCCCGACCATATCGTCAGGCCAGCGGTAGCTAGCCGTAGGGACGCCGCCGGGAATAAGTTCGCGCGTTCCCCACCAGAGTAGACCTACCACCAGGCTGGCGACCAGAGCGCTTAGCAGTTGTCGCCATAGCATCGGTTGGTACCATATCCCTGGCAGTGCGCGTCTGAGCATCAATGCGAGTGCGATAGCTTCTATTGTGTTGGCAATGCTGAATGCAATCGCCAGTCCACCCACATCTGCCCCGGCGACTAGTAACCCAGTACCCAAACCAAGATTGATCGCAACCTGTGTCAAGCCGATCAGCACTGGAGTCCAGGTGCGTTGCATAGCATAAAACGCGCGGATCATAATCTCAGCTGCCGCGAAGGCTGGCAAAGCGAAGGCATAGCCGGTGAGTGCGCTAGCAGTATAGCTGAGTGACAGCGTGTCGAAGGCTCCACGCTCAAACAAGAGGCGGGCTAGCGCTGGCCCAAGGGTGAGCAGTCCAGCAGTGGCTGGTAGGGTGAGCCAGAGGATGTGACCGAGAGTTTTGCGGACGTCGTCACACAACGCCTCCAGGTCTCCGTCAGCCACCAGTCGAGCCAAGCGTGGAAAGGCGACGGTGCTCAGGCTGAGGGCAAAGACACCGTAAGGTAAAAGCATTAGTTGGTACGCCCAACGTAATCCAGCCAGTTTGGCATCGCCATCAGGTAGTCGCGCCGCTAGCGCCAAGGTAGCGACAATGCTCAGATGGGCTGCGGCCTGCCCAATTACCCGCGGCCCCATCGCGTGTACTACCCGCCGCAGGGCGGGTAGATCACGGCCTGTATACGGCCGCAATTGCATTCCAATCGCAAACAGAGCTGGTAATTGGATCAACAGGTATCCAAGGGCGCCGATCACGACACCCCATGCCATACCCCAGATCCCCCACCACGGTGCTAACAATGCGCCACCAGTGATGCCAAGGTTGTAGATACTGGGGGCTAAGGATGGCATTGTAAAGCGATCACGGGCATTGAGCGCCGCCATTGCTAATCCGCCCAGTCCAAGCAGAAGCGGTGAGAGCAGGAACAGTCGTGTCAAAGCAGTAATGAGGTGCAGAGTCTCAGCTGTAAAACCTTGCCCACCGTAGAGTAGTGGCACTAGCCAAGGTGCGGCGACAAAGAGGCCAGCGCTGGCAATAGCGAGAGCAATCAGCGCCCAGGTGACCACCGCGCTAGCCAGTTCCCAGGCCCGTTCAGGTTGTTCGCGTTCCCACAGCTCAATAAAGACGGGAATGAAGCTACTGCCGAGCGCCCCACCAATAATCACCAAGTAGAGAAGATCAACTGTACTGATGGCAGCGCCGTAGGCTGCCATGTCAGCTGAGGTGCCGAAATAATATGATGCAACAATGTCGCGGATAAGACCAGTTAGCCGGCTCAGAACGAAGCCGCCCATCACGATCAGGCTGTTGCGCTGGGTGCTGAGACGGTACAAAATGGCGCGTAGTTGCACAGTTGGCGTTCCTATGCTATACTTCAGAGCTAGCGCGGCGAGCAAGCGCTCGCCGCTTGATGTGTCATATAACGCGCCAATTATATCCGAGGAGTTTGACCTTGGCGAACACAAAGTCGGCAAAAAAGCGAATTCGCAGCGACGCACGCAAGCGTTTACGCAATCAGGCGTATCGCTCGCGGGTCAAGACGATGATTAAGAAGGCTGAGCAGGCGTTGGCCAACGGTGTGGTTGACGAGGCTGCACTGCGACTCGCTTACAGCACGCTTGATAAGGCGGCAGTTAAGGGTATCATTCACAAGAACAACGCTGCTCGCCGCAAATCGCGCCTAGCCCAGAAGGCCAAAAAAGTAGCGCTGGCTGCGCAGGCTGGATCAGCTGCATAAGCATCGCTGTCTTCGGTCCCAATGCACGCAAATGGTTGTATGTGAGCCCGACCCACTGTGGTCGGGCTAATGCCTTGATCTAGATTAAGCTGCCGATCGCTTGAACTGGGCTATGTGCTGGCCTGCGTCAAGTTGAGTTAGAGCAATTGACCGAGATTTACCGTTCAGTACGCGCTGATGGAGCTTGACACAACTCTACTACGAAGAGTTCGAGCGCCGTTTCAGCCTGAATCTTCCCCGTCTTGATCGCATGGTCGAGTTCGAGCAAACGGTCGTGGGCTGCTAATAGTTCACTGGCTGTAAAATTGCGTACTTGCTCTGCAGCTTTACGCACTACGAATGGTTTTAAGCCTAGTGTGTTGGCAATATCTTCGCTACGCTGGCGCTGGTTCAGCAATTGCCGCACATGCAGCAGAACCCGGATCTGACGCGCAAGCATAAACAATACATAGGATGGTGCCTCGCCATCGTCGATCAAGGATCGCGCTCCACGGAGCGCCGGACCCAGACGGCGTGCACTCAGATGATCAAGAAATGTAAACAGATTTTGCTCTTGCTGATCGGTGACTAGCCGATCGACCGCCGCTACATTGATCCGACCACCCTTGCCCACATAATTTGCTAGTTTCGCCAGCTCGTTGGCTAGTAGACGACTCTCGTTACCGGCCAGATCAACCAAGCGCTGGGCAGCAGCCAAGTCTATGCTGACCTGCAGGGTTTGTGCCCGCCGTTCGATCCAGCGCAACAACTCTTGCCCGCTGAGCAGAGGAAATTCACGCACTGCACCGCGTTTGCTCAGATAAGTAAACAACAGGTGACGACGATCGACCTCATCTTGCTCAACAAAGACTAGATCGCATGTCGGCGGGACGCGGTCGCAATAGTCACGCAGCTCTTCACGCGCTTTACCAGCTTTGCTATGTTTTAATGCGTCATACACAATCACCAGCCGCCGTTCGGCCAGGAAGGGATGCGCTTCACAGGCTGCTACTAGTTGCTCGATGGTCAATTTGCGCCCATCCAGCACACTGATGTTCAGGTCAGCAACCTCTGTCGGCAAAGAGGCGCGCAATTCGGCCAGTGCCTCACTAATTGCCAGTTCGTTGCGTCCGTGAAACAGATAAATCATTGTTCGTCTCAGTCTCAAGGGCTTGGACTATCGCCACAATCAACCGGGCAGCGCGTTCGACCAGTTGCGGGTTATGCGTTGTTGAACGGTTTGGTACCGCGCGAATACCCAGTGTCCGAAAGCCGCGTTGCCGCAAGGTCGACAACAGCTCATCACGTGCAGTAAGTGCACGTGGCTCAAGATCGATAACCGGATCAGCACGATCAGCGGTCATTGCCAATCGGACCAGGAAGGGATCAGCGGTCTCGTGACGAAGAATGCCATCACGACTGATAATCGCGAGCTGGCCGCTGGCGAGCGGGCCCAACCCGATAACCAGCGTATGTTCCGGTTCGAAAGGATAACGTGCCATCAGGGTATTGATGCCATTCTGTCCGCAGTGAGCTGCGCCAATAGCTACAGCCCATACTTCTACATAGTGCAAGCGCGGTAACTGTTGTGCTGCTACCGTTAACGTTGCCAGGGCAGCCAAACCGCCATCAGGCTGCATTAGCGGTAACGGTCGCCGCGTGGCCCAGAGCAGCAGCAATGCGCCAGTCAGCGCCGTTAATGTGAGCAACCAGCGTAATGTCGGCCATACCGCAATGCCAGCAGCGACCATTACGGGTAGGCCGCTTAGCACTAGGCGAAATAGCAGCCCTTCGCTAGTAGGCGCGATTAGACGGGCGAGACCGCGCCATACTGGTGGGGTGTCGAGTGGCGCTAATATAACCAACCGCCATTGTGGTTGAGCAGGGCTTTCTGTGGCGGCGCCTTCAATTGAGCGAGCGGCAATAATATTTTGGCTCATGTGCCGTTGTCGAAAGGCTGGCAAAGGTGAGAAGAGGGCATCAACTACCATTAAGATCATCAGCCACAGCCCAATGATAGCGCCGATAACCGGTTGCCAAGCTGTTATGGTGATTGCTGCCATCAGCGCTACTGCTACCGGAACAAACCTGCCACCTGGATGAGCAACGGTTGGCAACGAGCGTGTATCGACACTGAAGCCCGCCTGGCGTAGGCGGGCATTGATCTGGGCTGCGGCGATCGCTTCAGCCGTTGACGTTGCTGGCCGTGGGCCGAGTTGCATTGTCAGTTCAGCCAGAACCTCCGTGCCATCTGGTGTACGCACCGGCATTGTTGTTCTGCTTATCTACGGTGTCGGTGTTGGTGGTACCGGCGTGCTGGTAGGATCGGTCACAATTGGTGCCTTGATCGGCGTGGACGTTGCTGGTGGTACTCCCGGACTCTCGGGCAGGCCGGGCAAAGGTGTATCTGGCCGTCGACAATCAGTCTGGCCAGGGAGACAGAGTAATAACACCAGATCGTACCGAATAAATTGATTGCCGATATCACCGACATTCTTTACCTGGGCGAAGTAAAAGCCGTCCACTTTTGGCACAAACTCAATCTGCGAGTCAAGCGTATTACCGCCTGGCATATCATCGTTAATATCGAGGATGCTTACACCGTCACGGTCAGCCAACACTAGCACAGTATCTGCCCCGGCCACGGTATTACCATTGACCGTATTGGGGCCACGATAACGGCGGGTATCAGTATAAATTACATAGCGTTTGCCAGCTTTAGCGAAGAAAGTGACCCAATCAGCGTCACCGCTCGGGCACAATCGCCGGTTCTCCTGCACCTCGTTTGATGTAATCAAGCGGGCCTGTTCGGGCAATCCATCCGGTTCAAAAAGATCGAAGCACACTGAGTCGGCTTGCACTGGGGTTGGGCCGTAGCTCTCGTCGAGCAGTACAATCACATACGAGTAATCGGTGCCGCCCCGCCCCGCTGTATCGCGTACTCTGATGTAATAGATCCCATCTGCTGGACTACGGAATGTAATACGTGGACGGGTGTCAAGAGGATTTGGATTCTCTGGATCGCGGTTGTAAAAATCGTCGTTGAAGGCAATCCTGTTGAAGTTACTGTCTAGCAATTCTAACGATAAATCGATGCCAGGCTTCATGAGCGGCACATCAATGGTGTAGACCTTACCGGCCACTCCGCCGAAATATAACCAGTCTTCATCACCAGTCGGACAGATCACGTGTTCCTGCGGAATCTGCACATCGATCCGTCGGGCCTGTGCTGGAACATTGTCTGGTTCAAATCCGTCAAAGCAAATCAGACTCGGGGTTGGCGTTATGGTAGGGATACTGGTAGGGGTTGGCGAAGGTGCTGCCACCTGTACGACGATGCGAAATAGCGCAGTAACAGTAGGTGAACTGGCACGAGCCGCCGTAATATCGATCGCATACGTTCCCGCAGTAGCTATTGCCGGAATGCTATAAAAGAAAGTAAATGTTTGGCTGCTATTGGCGTTAATAGTGACCGAAGTACTGGGTGCGATAGTGATTGCCGGCCAGCCTGATGGAACATTCGCTGCGAGATTGAAAGTGTCTGATGGTCCTTGATTAATCAGAGTGGCGGTAACAGCAATTGATGACTGACCAGGCAGGCCAGAAGACGAAGTAGAAGTCGGGTTCCAGACAAAATTGATTTGCGCCAGCGGCGCAGCAATGGCTGGGAGCCGCTGAAAAGCCAGGAGCGCAATGAGCAGTGTTGAACAGAATGCTAGAACCAGATTTCGGGTGCGAACGGAAATCGTCATGCTGCCTACTGGCTCCCTTTGCATACAAGGCAACGTCTCCTGGCCCATTATAATTCGTCGATAGGATAGGTGTCAAACCTTTCGCGCATCCTCCCACGCTGTTCAGCGATTATCATTTGCATAATAAGGATTGTTCTAGATGAAACATCTATAATTTAGATATCAAATATCGATAATTAAAATATTTGTACCGTAGGTAAAGAGTTTATTTCACGCAAAGCATATGGATGCTGATACGCTTTACGATAGGGGTGGTATAGTCTTATCAGGCGCCAGCACGGCGCAGGAGGGAACTATGGTTAGTGCGATTGAGCTCGTGCATGGCTGGCGCTTGCTCGCTCGCGTGCGCGAGCTAATGAATGAACCAGACGTGCAGCGGTTGATTATTCGCAATGAGAGCGGTGAGGATCTAATCGAGATTAGAGTTCCCGCCATGCGTGCTGGTGTCACTACCCGACCAGTGCTGGCGGCAGTTAAGGTAATTGCTGACGAGATGGCACGTGTGACCATCGAGATTGTGCGCGGTCTCGAGCACGAGCGAGCAGTCGGTGAATCCGAGACTGATGAGGAATTCGATCGGGCGATCGATATCGTTGAGCCAGTGTTTGAGCGCTATTGATGGGTTTCGAACGATCCTCATCGGCGGAGACGCGTAGCGTCGCCGCCTGTTTATTCTTACCATCCCAACCACGGAAAGGCATTGACAAATGTGGCAACTTTCAGCCACATTGGCAAGCGCCAGCTGATAACGAACAGAATCGCCACCGGCCACCAGCCTGTTGCTGGTCGGACATGCGTGTTCAGTAGATCTGGACTAGTTTGGAGTAGCCATACCAATATCAGTGTGCTGCACGTGACGTGGATGTTCACAAAGCGGCCATAATCGGCAGCCACAATGAATAGCAGGATGGTTGCTGCGACTGATGATCCCCATAATCCGCCAATCCATGCCAGAGTTCGGGGCGGAAAAAGACGCCACAGGCGATAACTGACAATGGTTATGATTGGCGGAATAAAGCTAAGCAAACCGGTGATGGTGTAAACCGTAGTCGTTTCAGGGGTGGTGAAATGCCGTGTGAATTGTATACCCTGATAGACTGTTTGGGTGAGAAATGTGATAGAACCAAGTTGGCTGTGATCAAGACAGCTGGGTGGGGCATGCGTTCCCAGCGAAGTGCAGATTGCGTCAACTGCCTCGATTGTGGCCTGCGGGGCGCGCAAAATGATGATGGCTGCGATGATCGCAGGAATCATCGCAATGGTTGTCTGTAGCGATAGGCGACCAAATCGTTGTTCATAACACACCGTAGCAATCAGCAGATAGGGTAGAAAGATCACAAGCATTTCATGGGATAACACAGCAAAGAGTGTATTGCTGCCAATGAGCCATGGTAGAAACACGTCGGGTGGCTGCGCTTTGCGCAACACCAGTAACTGCCCGACGATGATGATCCAGAGGAATACCTCTTTACGCACCCCTACCATAGGCCAGGATAAAAGCGAAAAGAGCAAGAATGATGGTGAAAACAATAGTGTAAATGTAATAACAGAGGCGGGAGTTGCTTGTAAAAGCAAGTAGACGAGGAACGTGAAGGTTGTGAATACAACAAGCTGGACAACGATCGCGATCTGAGCAGGGTTCAGCGTGAACCATTGTGAGAGTCGCCAGATGATCTCTCCCGGTAAACCACGCCGCACAAATCCACCTTGATAGTTAATGAGCCATTCACCGATCAGCCACTCGTCAGTTGTTGGAAGCAACCAGAGCAGTGCACCAGTGTAGATCTGACTAATCCAAACACTGCTAATTAGCCCAAAAATGAGCAGCCTAAACAAGCGTAGTGGTCGTTGATTGCGTAGTTGAAGCATAGGCGATTGGTGACGTATAGAAGGTACTGTCGTTCTTTGTATGGTGAGTGCTCGGTTAGTATACGTTCTCTTGAGGCAGGGTTTTTTCCGTGATGACATTCTACAGCTTCGTAGCAGGGTTGCACCGTTTTTGATTGATGATCGAATCCTATCAATATGGTATACTAAAAAGTGCGCAACGTGCGCTCAGCGAGGAGAACTACTATGTCTGCTCATGCTCCCGCCGAACTCGATCTGGCGGTTGCTTCGTTAATAATGGTGCGTCCCGATGAGGATCGCGCCGAATATGAGGAACAGTACGAGAGTGTTGCGGCCGTGCAGGATCAACTGCGCGAATATGGAATTGATATCGATCTCCTAAGCCAGCCTGGCGTCGAGGTTTGGGAGGGCTCGATCGAGACGATGGGCGCCTTGTACCAGCTTGCTCGTATGGCAGCCCATCTTGAGCGGGGTAATGATCTGGCCCCGATTATTGCTGATGGTCCAGTGCTCGATGAAGACCTCGACCGCGCGGTAACTGATGTCTGGGACGAGCTGGTGCCCAGTCGTTACCGGCATTTGATCAATTTACAGGGGATTAATAGCTACTATTTGCCTGTTGATTTTGCCGATCCAATCTACTTGCCATTTGAAAACGATGAAGGCGAGGAGGATCAAGCCTTCTTCGGGTCGTCAGTGCAGTTGCTGCGCGAACTGTCTGAGCTGGCACCGCAGTTGATCAAGGCTGGCGTTTCGCCGCGCTCCAATGCTTTCCGCTGTCTCGAGTCACTCCGCGAGGCGGCTCGCCAGAGCGTTGAGTACGGCTTGCCAGTTATCGTGTGGTAAAGTTTCCATGCAGGACGTGATCTTTTTCGATCGCCGACCCCAGCCTGACCGTGATCAGACGCCGCGTGAGCGGCGCTACTATGTCTGGACAGTTGGCTGCCAGATGAATATCTCTGACTCGGAACGGCTTGAGGCGGCCTTACAAGGGGTGGGATACAGTCCAGCTACCCGCCCCGAAGATGCTAGTTTTATCGTGCTCAATTCGTGCAGCGTCCGCGCCTCAGCGGAAGAGCGGATTCTGGGCAAGCTTGGTGAACTGGTACGGGTCAAGCGTGCATATCCCGATACGCGTATCGTGCTCTGGGGCTGCATGGTCGGTCCTCACAACCGCTCTATCTTTGCCGAGCAGTTGCCCATGGTCGACCATTTCGTCTCGCCTTCGGCGGTCGATGAGGTAGTGGCTTTGGCCCCTAACCCGATTTACACGCTTGATGAGCCAGTCTTGCCAGTGCGCGACTGGAGTCATCCACCAGTCTCAGTGCACGTGCCAATCCAGTACGGCTGCAATATGACTTGTTCGTATTGCGTAATTCCGCTGCGCCGAGGTCGTGAGCGCTCGCGCCCGCTGCCTGAAATTGTGGAAGAGGTACGCCGCATCGTGGCTCGGGGCGCGAAGGAGATTACGCTGCTCGGTCAGATTGTTGATTCCTGGGGCCACGACTTGCCTGGTCGTCCCGAACTGGCCGATCTTCTTGCTGCCGTTGATCCGATCCCTGGCTTGCTCCGTCTGCGCTTCCTGACTTCGCATCCAGCATGGATGACCGATCGTTTGATCGAGACTGTGGCTCGTTTGCCGCGTTGTCAGCCCGAGATTAATCTGCCGGTTCAATCTGGTTCTGACCGCGTGCTTAAGCTGATGCGTCGTGGCTATACTGTGGCCCGCTACAAGGCGCTGATCGCCAAAATCCGCGCCGTCATACCTGATATTTCGCTGACAACTGACATTATCGTCGGCCATCCCGGCGAAACTGAAGACGATTTTCGTCAGACCATGGAGCTCTGTGCCGAGATCGGCTTCGATAAAGTGCATATCGCAGCTTTCTCGGCCCGTCCTGGTACCCGCGCCGCCGAACAAGAACAAGACCCGTCGCTGGCAGTACCGCCAGCGGTAAAAGAAGAACGCCGCCGCCGTCTCGAACAGTTGCAAGAACAGATTGCAACCGAACGGATGGCACGTTTCCTCGGTCAAACGGTTGAAGTGCTGGTTGAGGGCGAGAGTAAAGGGAAGTGGCGGGGTCGAACCCCAGGCAACCGACTGGTCTTCTTCACGCATCCGGCCGATCTGCGCGGTCAACTGGTGAAGGTCAAGATTACTGCGACCAGCCCCTGGTCGTTGCAAGGGATTCCTCAACTCGATCAGTAGGTTCAGTGCCCAAGGAGAACGACCTTGTCGAAACAAGATGAAAAGATGCGCATTCGCCGCCGCCTGCAAGAAAAAGCAATTGAATTGGCTGCCTTGAATCGCTGGCAAGAGGCGGTGGAATTGAATCAGCAGCTGCTACGGGTAAGCGAAGATGCCGAGACTTACAATCGGTTGGGTAAGGCTTTATTCGAGCTAGGTAAGTATGCCGAAAGCCATCGCGCGTATCAGAATGCGTTGCGACTGAATGCTTCTAACCCGATTGCACGCAAGAATGTGGCACGTTTGGAAGCATTGCTCGCGCGCGGTATTACCGAAGCGCCAATTACCCGCTCGACGCGCCAGCAGGTCGATATGCGCATGTTTATTACCGAAACCGGTCGTACTGCGCTGACGACCCTGGTTGATGTGCAGCGCGGGCCAGCAGTCGATGCCCTGATTACCGGTGAGAAGGTTGAGCTGCGCGTTGATGGTAGGATGGTCTACGTCCTCGACCTCGATGGTAATCTGATTGGTCGTATTGAGCCTAAGCTGAGTCATCGCCTAGTCGAGCTGATGAATGGCGGTAATCGCTATCTCGCAGCAGTCGTGCAATCAGATTCACGCAACGTGCGCATCCTGATTCGCGAAGTCTATCAAGATCCGAGCCAGCGTGGGCGCGTTTCCTTCCCCGGCAAGCTGGGTGAGGGTGCCACGGTTCTCTCCTCATTGCGCTTTGATGAATACGAAGATGTGCTCGAAGAGGAAGAGCTCGTAGAAGAGCCGGAAACGCTCGAAGATGATTTCATCGGCGGTGATGATGAAGAAGAGATCGGTCTTGATGAAATCGATCAGGATATCGCCGATGATGACGATAGCCTCGAAGAATAAGCTATAGTTTCGGCGTGAGTGTCGCCAGTTGCACTCACGCCTGTTTCCCCTTGCGATTCGCCTGTCAGAACGCTATACTACCTCTAGTATGGGTTGCGTGTGCCGGCTTGCGTTCAGTAGTTCCTCCTTTTGATCGCTAGGCACTGATGTCAACAGTATTGCACCCGTTGCTTACCAAGCTCTCCCGCGCGGAGGATATCCTTCTGGTCGAAGAGTATATGTACACGATGCTTGATTTCGTGTGCGCGAGTCGCTTGCGGCAAACTGCTGCAGAAAGGATAGACTATGAGCTTCCGTCTGCATGAAGTCAATCCAACGGCAGGGTCGCCCAGCACGCCAGCGCAACAGATGCCTGCAATCCCACCGCAGCCGACAAACATCGCCGAAACTGGTCTGTCGATGGGGTTTCTGACCGACCATGTCCTCAAAGTGATCTACTTCGCTGGCGCTATTACCGGCCAAAAACTGGAAGAAACGATCAAATTGCCGTTTCTCGGTGTGATCGATAAAGTGCTCGAGTTTCTCAAGCTTGAGGAATATGTTGATATCATCGGTGCCGAAGGCGGGTTTAGCGAGCGCTCGTTTCAGTATGTCATCACGGGCAAGGGACGTAATAAAGTTCACGAAGTCATTGATCGCAATCAATACGCTGGTCCGGCGCCAGTGCCGTTGCAGCAGTACGTTGAGGTTACGCTCCGTCAGAGCATTGGCGAACTTGTAATCGATCAGGCTACCATCCGTAAGGCCTTCAGCCATTTGGTGGTTAGTGAGAAGATGCTCGATAAGATCGGCCCGGCAGCCAACTCAGCGCGCTCGCTCTTCCTCTATGGCCCGCCTGGCAACGGTAAGACGACCATAGCGGAAGGTATCGCGAATCTGCTTGGTGGCTTGGTGATTATTCCCTATGCGGTTGAAGTTGATGGCCAGATCATCAAAGTCTTTGACCCCCTGAATCATCAGGTCGTGCAGGTAAACGAAGTTGGTCACGCCGATTTGTCTCCATTGCCGCCATTTGGCGGGCCGGTGGCAGCACCAGCTACTGTTTACCCCGATGCACGCTGGGTTGTTTGCAAACGACCGCGCGTGATGGTCGGCGGTGAGCTAGAATTAGAACAGCTTGAGCTCATTTTTGATCCGATCTCGAAGGTGTATGAAGCCCCCTTCCAGATGAAAGCCAATGGTGGCTTGTTCTTGATCGATGACTTTGGCCGCCAGAAGTGTCGTCCTCAAGACCTGCTTAACCGCTGGATCGTGCCATTGGAAAAGAAGGTCGATTTTCTAGCCTTGCAAACTGGCAAAAAGATTCAAGTGCCGTTTGATGTTCTGATTGTCTTCTCAACCAACCTGAATCCGAAGGATCTGGTTGATGACGCCTTCTTGCGTCGGATTCGGCATAAGATCGAAGTGCCGAATCCAACTCCGACAGAATTTCGCGCTATCTTCCAGCTTGTGTGTAAGAACAAGCGCATTCCCTACAGCGATGATGGCTTGCGCTACTTGATTCAAGAGCATTACATGAAGGTCGGGCGCGAGCTGCGCGCCTGTCACCCGCGCGATTTATGCGACCAGATATTGGACGAAGCGAAGTATCGTGGTATCCCGCCAGCGATGTCGCGTGAATTGATCGATCGCGCCTGCGAAGCGTATTTCGTTAAACTCGGCTAAGGAGGTTGTGTCGCTATGTCGCTGTTCAAACGTCTTGGTAATGCACCGCAGCCTGAGCCTGCTCCGGCTGTTACCACCCCTCCGCCGGCAGCAGTGGTTTCTCCGACGCCAGCGCCGCCTCCACCTCCACCAGCCGCAGCGCCGGCTGCCCCGGCGCCGGTCCGGTCTGCGGTACAAGATGCGGCTCCGGTCAATGATCAGCGGCGGATGCTCGAGCTGTCGCTCTGGATTGTTGACCGCATCCAAGCTTCGCTTAGCAATCAAACTGAACTCAAGCGTTCTCCTGAAACGGAGCGCCTACTGCAAGAGCGGTTTGCTCGCATTTACCAGCAGGCGAACGTCAATTTGCCGGATCAAGATGTGAAAAAGCTTTTCGCAATGGTTTGCGATGAGCTGTTTGGATTTGGCCCCATTCAACCCTTGCTCGATGATGACAGTATTTCAGAAATTATGGTCAATGGGCCGTACAAGGTCTACATCGAGCAAAAAGGCAAATTGAAGCTTTCGGATGTGCGGTTTGCCTCCGATGAGCACGTCATGAAGATTATCGACCGCATCATTCGCCCTCTGGGTCGGCGCATCGACCGCAAATGGCCGATGGTGGATGCACGGCTGCCTGATGGTTCGCGTGTCAATGCCATCATTCCGCCTTGTGCGATCGATGGCTCAACGATCACAATTCGTAAGTTCTCGAAGAATAAACTCAAAGTCGACGATCTGATTCGCTTCGGTTCCATGACGGCCGAGATGGCCGAGTTCTTACGCGCCTGCGTCGTCTCGCGGTTGAACATTGTTGTTGCTGGTGGTACCGGTTCTGGTAAGACGACTCTCCTTAACGTGCTCTCTAACTTTATTCCCGAAGATGAGCGCATTGTCACGATTGAGGACAGCGCCGAGTTACAATTGGCTCAGGATCACGTGGTGCGCCTAGAAGCCAAACCACCAGAGATTGATGGCACTGGTCGCGTAACAATTCGTGATCTGGTTATCAACTCGCTGCGTATGCGCCCCGAGCGGATCGTGATCGGTGAGTGTCGCGGCGGCGAGACGCTCGATATGCTACAGGCGATGAACACCGGTCACGATGGATCGCTGACTACGCTGCACGCGAACACACCGCGTGATGCGCTCGCTCGTATGGAAACTATGGCGCTTATGGCTGGTATGGAGATGCCGCTCAAAGTGATCCGCGAGCAGATCGCTTCCGCAATCGACTTGATTGTGCAACAAACCCGGCTAGAAGATGGGTCGCGCAAGGTGGCATTCATCACCGAAGTGCAGGGTATGGAGGGTGATACTGTCGTTTTGCAAGACATCTTCAAGCTCGAGATCCTCGGAAAGACTGGCGAAGGTAAGATTATTTCCGAACTACGTCCAACAGGTGTACGACCTAAGTTTACGCCGCGTCTTGAAGCGCACGGCTTTAAGTTGCCGCCTAGCATCTTTGGTGCACAGATCCCAGGCCAGCGCGGACGGTTCTAAGCTGTTATCAGTGGCAGCAAAGACGCATCGACGCCCGATATGGCTGAGGCGAATACATATGCCTCAGCCATCGTATGTGTTAACGTGTCGTTGCGTTCGATGTCGTGGCTTATATCCCTAATTATGACGCACACTTCGCACCTCCCAATTGTTATTGTTGGCGGTGGTCTGGGTGGGCTGGCTACTGCAATCCGGCTGGCAGCTCAGGGTCGGCATGTGATCCTGTGCGAGCAGAATGAACGGGTTGGCGGTAAGCTCAACCTGCATCAGGCTGCTGGTTATACATTCGATACCGGCCCCTCGTTACTAACCATGCCGTGGGTGATCCGCGATCTGTTCAGTGTGGCCGGGCGGCGCATGGAGGATTACCTTTGTTTAGAGCAGGTGGAACCAACCTGTCGCTATTTCTGGCCCGATGGAGTTCGTTTTGATGCATGGCAACGCTTGCCCCAGCTTATTCAGGAGATTGAGCGGATTAGTCCGGCAGATGTGCCTGGTTTCTTCCGCTTTATGGCGCATACGGCACGTATTTACGATGCCGTAGCTGGTCCGTTTTTACTCCGACCTTTCGATGGTCTGCGTGAACTGATCACGCCCACGATGGCGCGCCATGCATTCCGGATCGATGCCTTGCGCAGCGTTGATGCCGCTGTGCGCTCCTTTTTCCGCAGTCCGCATTTACGCCAACTCTTCAACCGTTACGCAACGTACAATGGTTCGTCACCCTACCTATCGCCGGCAACTTTCAATCTGATCGCCTACATCGAGCTGGCTGAAGGGGGCTGGTATGTACGCGGCGGAATGTATCAGTTAGCTGTGGCCTTGGCTCGACTAGCAACTGAACAAGGAGTTGAATTGCGTGTGCAAACGCCAGTGGCAGAAGTGATGATTGAATGCGGCCGAGCATACGGTGTGCGTCTGGCCGATGGTAGCATTCTGCGCGCAGCAGCGGTTGTGGTGAACGCTGATCCGCTGTACGCTTACAAACGGCTCATTCCTGGTAGTCAACGTGAGCTGACCCGTCTTTCCCGACTCGAGCCGTCGTACAGTGGTGTAGTGCTTTTTCTTGGCGTAGAAGGTGACTTTCCGCAACTGGCCCATCATAATATTTTCTTTAGCGCCGATTACCCAGCTGAGTTTAGAGCAATCGTACACGAACGTCAGCCGGCCCTCGACCCCACAATCTATATCGCGGCTACCTGCCGCTCCGATCCGGCTCACGCACCGCCTGGCCATATGAACCTGTTTGTACTCGTCAATGCGCCAGCTGATGATGGACGGATCGATTGGGAAGCAGTGTTGCCAGCGTATCGCGAGCACATCATTGCCCGGCTTGAGATGATGGGATTGCGGGGTTTGCGGGCAGCCATCCGTTACGCTCATCATTGGACTCCTCGCGATTTAGCACAGCGCTATAATGCGGCGTTTGGCGCTATCTACGGGGCCAGCTCCAATTCACTCCTTGCTGCGTTTGCCCGTCCTCCCTTGCGTGCCCGGCGCATCCGTGGTCTCTATTTTGTTGGCGGCGGAACGCATCCCGGAGGTGGTATTCCTCTTGTATTGCTGTCGGGGCAGGCAGTGGCGGCACGAATTGCTGTGGATCAGTTGTAGGGGAAAACACTTTACACTTGTCTGCTAGGAACCGACTAGTAGTTAACGCTCTCTTAACCTTTTGATGGTTGATAGTAGCAACGATTGCGGTTTATCATCGTTAAGTTACGATGAATCTCTTGATTCTTCGCCTTCAAGGTGCTATTATTAGGCCGTAACCTCGAGAGGACATCAGAAAGCAAAGGAGGTGCCAATCACTTAACAGGCAACTGGAACGCAAGCGCTTCACATCTCGAGTGTAAAGAGTTATGTGTGGGTGAAATGAGATGTGATGCGTAAGTTCGGGGAAACGCCCTCATCAGAAAAAATTAGGTGAAAATAGAGATTGATAAGTGGCGGGGAGACGAACAGACAAGCGCCGGATTACTGCTGAGTAATCGGATGCTGTGCGAGCTGTCCCAGTTGCTTCCCAAACAAACTCACCGCGTTGGGTAAGAAGGAGTGGCTGGCCCACGCTAGGGGTGAGGAAATCCGATAGCAAAAGCTGGCCCGGCGCATCACCTGCTGAAGGCAGAGCAGCTAAAGGATCTGGGCGGGTATAGTGATTGGTAACCTTCTAGTAGCACTGATGGACTCTCGAGGGGTCGGTTCTCGTAAGGTTGTAGGCGGGTACAAGGGTTTAGTTATCTAGTCGCGATGCGGCAGTTTCTGCCGCATCTGCGTTTTTATGGTTTCTTCCCCATTGTTTTTGCAGCCCGTAACTGTTGCCAGAGACCGGGTATAGCATCGGGTGTGATTGCCTCAGGCCATCGTCCAGCCGCCATCAACCATAAGCGTCTGCCCGGTGATGTACGATGCCGCCGCTGAAGCGAAAAAGAGAACTGCCGCTGCGACCTCTTCTGGTTTACCTAACCGGCGTAACGCGATGATACCAGCGCTCCATTGTTGGATTGCGGCTGGGATGACATTTGTCAGCTCGGTTTCAATCATTCCCGGCGCAACGGCATTAACTGTAATCTGCCATGGTGCTGCTTCACGGGCCAGAGCGCGGGTCAGACCAATGATACCGCCCGCAGCCGCAGCAAAATCGGCCTGACCTGGAAAGCCAGAGACACCGTACAACGCCGCCAGGTTGATGATCCGACCGTAGCGTTGCTGCATCATTGGCCGGAGCGCAGCACGACAGGTGTGGTACACACCGGTCAGGTTGGTCTGAATAGTCTGACGCCAGCGTTCGCTGCTCATCTCCCTTAGAGGACCATAATCTGCAATTCCAGCGCTGTTGATCAGAATATCCAACCGGCCCCAACGCTGGAGCGCTGCATTGACCAGCATGTTGCCGCTATCGGCTTCACGGACATCTACTGCCATCGCTGCTGCTGCCCCCCCCAGGGCCTGGGCTGCTGCAACCGCTGCTGCAGCTGCCGCTTCATCGTGATGATAGCCGACCAGCACACAGGCACCGTGACGAGCTAGGCCGCGCACGATTGCCTGCCCAATTCCGCCTGAACCGCCGGTGACGATCGCTACTTGTCCGCTAAAGTCGATCATGGCCGCGTCCGTAGGTAGCGTGTATGTTCTGTGGTTTACGCGATGACACCTGTCGAAATGATTAACGGAAGTCGGTGCCGGGCACAAGCACTACCCGCGGGTAGTGCTACCTGTCTGGTGCCTTCCATTGCGAGCGGGGTGCCTGATTAAGGCATCACCCAGCCGCCATCGATGGTAAGTACATGACCAGTAATATACGATGCCCGTGGCGAGACAAGAAATCGAATAGCGGCAGCAACCTCTTCAGGACGACCAAATCGACCGATGGCAATTGCCTGGAGTGCCCACGCTCGTAATGCTTCAGGTACTGTTTCTACCATATCGGTCTCGATGTAACCGGGAGCAACAACATTGACAGTAATGCCATCACGAGCTACTTCACGCGCTAGCGACCGGCTTAGACCGATGATCCCGGCCTTGGCCGCGGCATAGTTGGTCTGACCAACATTCCCGGCAAGTGCCGCCAAAGAACTGACTGAAACGATCCGACCATAGCCGGCAGCTTGCATTACTGGTGCCACAGCTCGACAACAGAGGAAGACTGATGTGAGATCCGTCTCGATTACCTGCTGCCACTGCTCTGGACGTAATCGCGCTAGTGGTGCATCAGCAGTTATACCGGCATTATTGACCAGAATGTCGATCCGTCCCCAGTGCTCCAGTGCAGCCTGCACCATTCTGTGCACCGCTTGCTCATCAGCTACATCAGCCTGAAAGGCAAGCGCATCGCCACCGCTGGCACGAATCTCTTCTGCCAGCGCTATCGCCGCTGTCGCGCTACGTTGGTAATTAATCAGCACGTTGGCCCCGGCAGCAGCTAATTCAATAGCGGTGGCGCGGCCAATCCCACGTGAACCACCGGTGATGATTGCGACCTGACCTCGCAGTTCCATAATTATCTCTACACGGGTTGCATGATGGTAGTCAGCGTCTGCATATCCGCGAATGAAGCGACATTAATCAGACGGACGTTTGGCGCAATACGGCGGATCAGGCCTGTCAAGACCTTGCCCGGCCCAATCTCAATAAAAGTGTCAATGCCTATTGCAACCATGCGCTGCACTGACGCGATCCAGCGCACTGGTGCAACCACCTGGGCTACGATTTCGCGTCGTACATCTTCCGCACTCTGCAATGGTTCGGCCGTAACATTGGCGATCAGCGGGATAGCTAGATCGTGTACGGTAGCATTGGCGATAGCCTGGGCCATCCCTTCCGCAGCTGCAACCATCAGCGGTGAATGGAAGGCGGCACTCACTTTCAGGGGAATGACGCGCTTGGCTCCACGACTTCTGGCTAGTAAGCTGGCGTGTTCGACTGCAAGGACGCTGCCGCTGATCACTAGTTGGTCAGGCGCATTATAGTTGGCGATGACGACAGTGCCATGCAAGTGACTATGATGCTGGAGTGTAGCGCTAACTTCCTGGCAAATCTGTTCCAGAATGCTGGCATCGAGGCCGATCACAGCGGCCATCGTGCCTTCGTGGGCGGCACTCATCAATTCCCCGCGCCGACGTACAAGGCGAAGAGCCGTCATGAAGTCAAGGGCGCCACCAGCGACCATAGCTGAATATTCGCCCAGACTGTGCCCAGCCACCACGACCGGCGGTTCGAGCCGGTCGGCCAGTAGCTCACGCATCGCTGCCAGCAAGGCCATGCTTGTGGTTAGCAGCGCTGGTTGGGCGTTCTCAGTGGCAGTAAGGTCAGCTTCTGGCCCGCTAAAGCACATCTCACTCAGGCTGAACTGAAGCGTCTCGTCCGCTGTGGCAAAGATCTGACGCGCTGCCGGTGATACTTCAATCAGGTCGCGCCCCATGCCGACAACTTGTGATCCCTGCCCTGGAAATACCCAAGCAATGCTCATGGTTCGACCGCCTTCTCCTTCTTCGCCGGCGTATGATCTGCTTCTAGGCCCACTACACCGGCATGCCGCCTATAACCGCTCTGCTAAGTTGTATCCAAATCGCCAGCTATCGCGCTGGCTTACCCCAGCGCACAATCCCTGATCCCCAGGTCAATCCACCGCCAAATGCTGTGAGCAAGACATAATCGCCATCTGTAATACGGCCCTGCTGGGCGGCTTCGTAGAGTGCTATCGGAATCGATGCCGCCGAAGTATTGCCATACCGATCGAGATTCACCATCACTCGTTCAGGCGGAATTTCGAGCCGTCGTGCCACTGCGTCGATAATTCGCACATTGGCTTGATGCGGAATGACCAGACTAATATCATCGATGTTCAGGCCAGCTTCCTGTATGACCTGCAACGCTGAGTCGCTCATTTCGCGTACCGCATGCTTAAAAATTTCACGCCCGTTCATATAGACATACTGCCGACCTGCATCTAGCAGTTCGGCAGTCAATGGCATACGGGTACCTCCTGCGTCAACTGCCATCAAATCTTCGAGTCTACCGTCAGCGCTGAGGTTTGATGCGATCAATCCGAGCGGTTCTTCGGTCGCTTCGAGCACTACCGCGCCAGCGCCATCGCCAAACAGGACACAGGTATTGCGATCGTTCCAGTTGATATAATGGGTGAAGATATCAGCCCCAATCAACAACAGGCGGCGGCTGAAGCCACTCTTAATCAGGCTAGTAGCGACAGTCAGGCCGTAGACAAAGCCGCTACATGCGGCTGCCAGATCAAACGCAGTTGCGCGGGGAATTTGCAGATTGGCTTGAACAGTGCATGCAGTGGCGGGAAATGGTCGGTCAGGGGTGCAGGTTGCTACAATCACCGTGTCAATTGCCGTGGGGTCAACCCCTGCCATTGCTAATGCTTCACGTCCAGCAGCAGTAGCGAAGGTTGAGGTGCTCTCACCAGGGCTGGCGACCCGTCGTTCGCGAATACCAGTGCGGGTGCGAATCCACTCATCAGAAGTGTCAATTCGTTCCGCCAGTTCGTCGTTCGTGATCAATCGTGAAGGAACTGCCATTCCCCAGCCGATCACAGCCGCGTAACGTTCCCTGCTCACCCTGACGACCTTTCTATTTATACTGAAGAGCTGCCTCACCGATAGTATCGGCAGGCAGCTCTTTGCCCGTATTCCGCACCTTATCGACTGGCCCAGGCGGACCTGAATTAATTGCTGCCAACGTTGAGCACCTGCCGGCCCTTGTAATAACCACAAGACAGACACACACGATGCGCTCGCATCAATTCGCCGCATCGCGGGCACTTGACCAGGACTGGCGGGGTTAGCGCCAGATGTCGCCGCCGATTACCGCGCTGGTGGCGCGAGACTTTTCGCTTTGGTACTGCACCCATAGTTCACAACTCCTCAGTTTTGGTTACGTTGCCGTTCCGCCCATTTGCGCAGCGCGGCAAAGCGATCATCGATCAGAGAGTCATCTTCGTTTAGCCCTTCGGACTCAACGGTATAATTCACCGGCTGATCACGGTACGCTGGCGCTACTGGGTTCATCGGCAGATTGATCAGCGCATAGCTACGAATGGCTTCACCAATATCGATATGGTGTAACTCATCGAGCATAAATGGATCATCCTCGCTCGGTTGTGGCAGCCGGTGACCATTTACAACATCAACCACAGCGTAGAATTGATCGCTGAAATCGAGGTCAAGTTCGTAATCAAACGGTTCAAGCGAGCGTACACAAGTAAGTGTCACAATACCGTGAACAGTTACCTGAGCATAAACACCAGCCGCAGTGCGAGTCAACCGCAGGCGACCACTAATGTTCCGCAGCGTCAACTCATCATCAAGCTGCAAGGCCGGCTCGCTAAACGAAATATCACGCCGCGCGCCCATCTCTTCGCGCAGCAGTTGAGCGAGATTAAACCGTAAAGTAGTCATAGCTTTCACCCGTGGCGCGCCATTGGCCCCGCCACAAGCGCCAAATTATAGGCGAGAGGGCGGAGGTTTGTCAAGCGCCCGATTGGCGCTGTTCATCGAGCGCGTGCAACCCATTGCGCACGCTTGTGAGTAGCTTGCTCAATCGTTCGTCGAGTTCTTCCAGTACCTGCCGGGCATAGGCATCGGCACCAGCCCGTACTTCGGCGGCCTCTCGTTCAGCCTGTTGCAGCAAGCGCGCCCGTTCGGCTTCAACTGCTGCCAGCAGACCGCGTTCACTCAAGACCTCTTGCACGCGAGCCTGCGCAGCAGCAAGCAATTGCTCTTGCTCGGCGATAATCCGGCGTGCCCGTCGAATTTCTTCGGGAATGGCTGTGCGCATCTGATCGATGATTTCGAGCACACGGCTCTCATCAATCAACGTACGTCCGCCGCTGAGGGGCAGGCGCACCCCGGCAGCAATCACCTCTTCCAACTCATCAATCAGATCATCTAGCTCGATGGTGATCACCCCCTCTGCGCAAATTTTTCCCGTAACGCCGCCACGACCACCGGTGGAGCGAATTCCACCGGATCACGCCCCAGACTGGCCATCTCGCGCACTGCAGTCGAGCTAATGTGGGCAAACTGGCGGCCAGCCATCAGCACTACGACTTCGATATCGGGATCGATCGTCTGATTGACTTGTGCCATCTGGAACTCGGCTTCAAAATCACTGCCAGCGCGCAAGCCGCGTACTATAGCACATGCACCGACTTGGCGGGCAAATTCAACCGTTAGTATACTGTAGCTGGCGGCTTCAACATTGGCGAGATCAGCAGTGGTGGCTCGCAGCAGTTGCAACCGCTCTTCGGTTGAAAAGAGGAGCCGCTTCTGCGGTCGATCAAACACGGCCATGATTACCCGGTCAAAAATACGCGCAGCACGCCGAGCAATATCGAGGTGAGCGTAAGTAACCGGATCAAAACTACCGGGGTAGATCGCGATGCGCATACCTCACTCTTCTGGCTCTGTCGTGGCCGTGGCAGTAAGTTCGTAGATCGAAAAACACGAGTCACCTAGTCGGCGAAATTTGATCCGGTGTAAGCCGGGGTACGTGTCTGCCAGCTCCACCCGTGGTGAGTGACCGACGATCAGCAGACTTCCTTCTTTGCCTACACCGCTGCTTGCGACCAGCTGCATGGTCTCTTCGATACGAGGATCGGCGTATGGTGGATCCATAATGATTATATCATAGCGACCAACGCCGCGCTGCCAGCGCAAGAAACGGTCTACCGATGTGTGGTAGATACGCGCCTGCTGATCGAAACGAGTATGACGCAGATTTTCGGCGATAATCGAGCAGACGTGAGCGTTGCGTTCGACGAAATCGGCACTATCAGCACCGCGTGAAAGGCATTCGATACCCAATGAGCCGGTGCCAGCATAAAGATCGAGCACGGCGCCGCGAATCGGCCCATACCCTTCGAGTACGGAAAACAGAGCCTCTTTCACCCGATCAAGCATTGGGCGAGTGCCAAGACCTTTGGGGGCTTTCAACCGGCACCCTTTAGCTTTTCCTGTAATCACACGCATGGGTTATGGCCGAATGTAATGTCAAGATAACGCGCAGCAGACGGTCAGCGTGGGACCGTCTGCCATTGCGCACCACGGTGAGGCGATGATTGGACTAGCGCTTGGTGTACTGAGGCGCCTTGCGCGCGCGCTTGAGCCCAACCTTCTTGCGCTCTTTAGCGCGCGGATCACGGGTGAGCAGGCCAGCTTTTTTTAGCACAGGGCGCAACTCGCTATCGTAATCAAGAAGGGCACGTGCGATACCGTGGCGTACTGCGCCTACCTGGCCCGATATCCCGCCGCCTTTTACCTTTACCCGCACATCGAACGTATTTAGGTGATTGGTCAAGACCAGTGGCAACCGCAAATCGCGCTGGTACTGTTCACGATTGCCAAAATACTCTTCCGGCTTTTTGTCGTTAACGATAAAATTCCCGCTGCCGGGAAAGAGGCGCACACGAGCCACTGCCGTCTTGCGGCGACCGGTGCCCTGATAGTAGCGTTTACCTTCCATTCCTTTTCCTCACCACCTTGTGCGCCGGTTCTGGCGCATTCTTGTTGCCTGCGCCCTGGGCGCAAACGCCTTGCAGTCGACAACTCACGCTTTGCTAGCGCGGGATAAAGGGCTTGGGTTGCTGGGCTGCGTGGGGGTGATGTGGCCCCGCGTAGATGCGCAGCTTTCTCAGCAATCGGCGTCCCATGCGGTTCTTCGGCAACATCCGCTTTACCGCCAAGCGCAAGATGCGATCCGGATGTTTGGCCAGCATCATTTTGTATGGCGTAGCCTTCAGACCACCCGGATAACCGGTGTGGCGATAGTAGATCTTCTGCTCCGGCTTGCGCCCGGTCAATACGATCTTCTCGGCATTCACCACAATCACGAAGTCACCACCGTCAACCGACGGAGTGAACGTTGGCTTGTGTTTACCGCGTAACAGCGTGCTGATTTGCGTTGCCAATCGGCCAAGCACCTTGCCGCTGGCATCGATAACATACCAGTCGCGCTGTACTTCTGATGGTTTCTGATGGTAGGTCTTCACGGCACCTATTCCTCTTGTGCGTGGGACGAAGGCAACTGCAACCCTCGTCAAGCCAAATTGCCGTTCTCATGGTTCGACCCAGCGAACAAGGCCGGGTGGATAGCGTACTGCCGTCAAGGTCAAGCCGTGTGCTGGGGCAGTAGGACCAGCAAGCTGACGATCACGGCTTGCCAACACCTCGCCAAACTGATCGACGGTCATCCGCCCTCGTCCAACGAGCAACAGCGTACCGACGATCATTCGCACCATATGCTGGAGAAACGCATTAGCAGCCAGCTCAATCGCCAACAATCGGCGGTCAAACCATTCTCGCTCGACGATGCGGGTCCAATATATTGTGCGGACTGTCGAGCGTTGCGCTGGTGTTGCCGTCGTAAAGGCGGCAAAATCATGCGTTCCTTCCAAGCGTTTGAGCGCTGCCGTCATGGCCGGTACATCAAGCGTTCCTGCATAGTGCAACGCTTGATGGCGTAATTGTGGTAATGGTGCCGGCGCGCAATCGATTAGGTAACGATATTCACGTTGTATGGCGCTAAAGCGCGCATGAAAATCGCGTACCGCTTCCCCGACATTGTGCACAGCTAGATCGACAGGCAGGTGAGCATTCAACCCACGCCAAATCGTCGCCAACGAATGGCGTGTATCAGTTTGTACGTGGGCAACCTGCCCCGTGGCATGAACACCCGCGTCGGTTCGTCCGGCTAGAACAACCCGGCGCTGTTCTTGCGTGAGTGCCTCCCAGGCCGACTCTAGCGCACCCTGTACAGTACGAATGTCGGTTTGCCATTGCGAACCGGCAAAATCAGTTCCATCATATGCCAGCAGCAGCGCGATCGTGCGCATTGACATTAGATCAACTCAATCAACGCCATCTCGGCGCCATCGCCACGGCGCGGGCCGAGCTTGGTGATCCGGGTATAACCACCATTGCGTCCGCCATATGTGGTGGGCGCAAAAGTGAATAGCTTGCGCATTGCGTTCTTACTGGCTAGCTTCGAGAGCGCCATCCGGCGTGCGTGCGGTGTATCTTCACGTGCAATCGAGATCAGACTTTCGATCTCTGGCTGCACAGCGCGCGCTTTAGCCAGTGTCGTCTTTATCTTCTTGTGTTCAATCAGGGCGATCATCAGATTGCGGTACAGCGCTTTGCGATGCTCATACGATCGCCCTAGTAATTTTCCGGCATGTCGATGTCGCATGGTCGTATCCTCTTAGCGCGATGCCCCGTTTGCAGGCAATCGCGGAATATACCCCCGTTCGATCAGTTTGTCGCGAATCTCCTCCATCGACTTCTGGCCGAGATTGCGCACCGATAACAGCGCTTTTTCGTCCATCTGCAATACCTGACCAATCTTGGTAATCTCGGCCCGCTTCAGGCAGTTATACGTGCGGGTTGAAAGTTCCAGCGTCTCGATCGAAGTGTCGTAGACACTAGCCGGGATCTCCAGGCCGTTTGCTTCGGGCTGCGCTTCCGGTTCGGCGGCTATCCGGTTGAAATTCGCGATAGTGGTGTTGTAATGTACCAGCACCCGAGCTGCATAGTCAAGCGCATCAACTGGCCGCACCGTACCGTTGGTCCACACTTCGAGAATCAGGCGATCGAAGTCAGTTGCCTGACCGATGCGAGTGTTTTCGACGACGTAATTCACTCGTGGCACAGGCGTAAAGATAGCGTCGATCGGAATCTCACCCAACGGCAGAATGCCGCGCTGATCTGCTGACAGATAGCCGCGTCCACGTTCAATTGTCGCCGTAAGTTCGAACTGCGCCTGGGCGTGTTCAAGGGTACAGATATAGTGATCGGGATCAACGACTGCCAGTCCTGCGGGCAAGACTAGGTCAGCCGCTGTCACGACCCCCGGTCCTTGCTTCCGGATCGTTGCCTTAGCTGTACCCTCGTGGCGGCCACGCAGATGGATGCCCTTCAGGTTCAGGATGATCTCAACTATGTCCTCGGTGACCCCAGGAATAGTATCGGTCTCCTGATAAACACCTGCAATGTGCACGTGGGTAATCGCCGATCCGGGAATAGCTGTAAGCAGGACGCGCCGGAGCGCGTTGCCGAGCGTATGTCCATAGCCCGGATCAAGCGGCTCGATTTTAAAACGCCCAAAGGTCTCAGTCGTCTCAACAACTTCGATCTTTGGTTGAGCGATATCGAGCACTGCTGCCTCCCGTTTCTCTGTTTGCGTCCCCTCATGGGGGCATCTACCGGCTATAGAACTCGACGATCAACTGCTCATTGATCCCGGCCTCAGCGTCTTCACGCCGCGGCAGTGATACCACGGTGCCTGACAGATCAGCAGGATTGAGGCGCAGCCATTCAGGTGCGCGGTGCTTGTTGAGAACGCCACTATCAACCAGGTTCTTGAAATAAGTACGGCTACGGCTCTGAGGGCGCACAGCAATCACTTGCCCAACTTTCACCGTGTACGATGGGATATTCGTCTTGCGACCATCAACAACGATATGGCCATGGTTGACCAGTTGGCGAGCCTGAGCGCGCGTCGTAGCAAAGCCAAGACGGTAAACCACATTATCAAGACGGCGTTCCAGCAGGCTCAACAGGTACTCGCCGGTGACACCGCTGCGGCGCGACGCCTGCTCGAACAAGCGACGAAACTGACGTTCGAGAACACCGTACAAAAACTTTGCTTTCTGCTTTTCGCGCAACTGCATGCCGTAATCCGACAATTGTCGGCGGCGAGCGGCGGCGCCGTGCTGTCCCGGCGGATCCGCGCGCTTGTTAAGAATACGTTGACCTTTTTCAGTAATTCCAATCCCGAGACGTCGGCTTACTTTGCCGACCGGGCCAGTGTATCGCGCCATAGTCTTACCTATCCTTATATCAAACTAACGGGCGCACACAGCTGTGCGCTGTTTTTTTCCATCCTTGTGAGATGGGCGCTGGTGCTGTCAATTGACGTGCACCACCGCAGTGGGCGTCCGGGAACAAGGCCCTCCGGTTCCAATTGCGGTCGTCTCACAAGGTAAAACGATTGTACAGGTATCGTTTATTCACCCAACAAACTCTACTTACACCCGGCGGCGTTTCGGTGGGCGGCAACCGTTATGCGGAATCGGCGTCACATCAGTAATCGCCGTAATCTGCAGACCGGCGGCCTGCAATGCGCGGATTGCAGCCTCACGACCAGCGCCAGGGCCCTTCACAAACACCTCTACCGATCGCATGCCATTTTCCATAGCTTTGCGCGCAGCATTCTCAGCTGCAACCTGGGCAGCATAGGGCGTGCTCTTGCGCGAGCCCTTAAAGCCGCTCTGACCAGCGCTGGCCCAACAGACGACTGCGCCCTGCGGATCGGTAATAGTCACAATCGTATTGTTAAAGGTGCTTTGAATATGTGCTTGACCCCGCGGCACATTCTTGCGCTCGCGGCGCTTACCACGCTGACGGGTTGTCGTGGCAGTAGTTTTTGCCTTGGCGGGCATGCCTTACTCCTTATCGTAACTACTTCTTGGTTTTCTTCTTGATCCCAATTGCCTGGCCGCGACGTCCGCGACGAGTGCGGGCATTGGTCCGCGTGCGTTGACCACGCACCGGCATACCGCGACGATGGCGCAGACCTCGGTAGCAACCAATGTCCATCAGGCGCTTGATATTCAATTGCACCTCACGACGTAGATCGCCTTCCACGCGGTATTCGCGATCAACGATCTCGCGAATTCGGCCAAGCTCCTCTTCAGTCAGGTCGCGAACCCGGCGTTCAGGATTCACGTTTGCTTTGCGTAGAATCTCCATGCCGTTGGAACGACCAATGCCATAGATATAGGTGATCGCAATTTCGATCTTTTTGTTGCGGGGAATATCTACCCCGGCGATACGTGCCATGCCTGTCCTCTTCGCTGCTGCTATGGTCTGTCGGCTGGAAACAGCCAGACAGAATCTTTCCCTAAGCCCGTAGGAGCGGGCATAGATTACGTACTGTTATCCTTTATCCTTGCCGCTGTTTATGCTTCGGTGTGCGAGAGCAGATCACCCGGATCACACCCTTGCGCTTGATCACCTTGCAATACTCGCAGCGCGGCTTTACCGACGCTCGCACTTTCATGATTAGCCTCCTTACGGCGGCGGACGCCGCCGTGCCGCGTCGCGCCCCCTACTTATAGCGATACGTGATGCGACCGCGGGTAAGGTCATACGGTGACAGTTCGACCAATACCCGGTCACCCTTTAAGATGCGGATGTAATTCATACGCATCTTACCCGAGATGTGAGCCAGCACTTCGTGCCCGTTGTCGAGCTGCACCCGGAACATTGCGTTGGGCAACGGTTCCGTGATCGTGCCTTCCATCTCGATAACATCCTTCTTTTTCGACATACCCCTCCTAACCTACGGCTGCGCTGGCGTCAGATAGGGGCTCAGCGCTTTTAGCATAGCCTCTGTCACGAGCGCGATCTCACGTTGGCCATCGATTTCGTGCAGGATTCCTTGCCGCTGGTAGTACTCGATCAGCGGCATCGTCTGCGCGAAGTAGACATCCAGACGGTGCTGTGCCGTCTCAATCGAATCATCGCTGCGTTGATAGAGTTTGCCGCCGCAGGCATCGCAGATATCTGGCCGGTGCGACGGAAAATAATAAATATTGAAAATCGCGCCGCAGGTGCGGCACGTTTGCCGACCAGCAATACGACGTAGCAATACGTCTTGCGGCACGGTCAGGAAGAGTACGGCGTCGATGCGAGCGCCGTCTCTTGCGAGCGCCTCCTCCAGGGCCCGCGCCTGATCTTGCGTGCGCGGAAATCCGTCGAAAATGACTCCTGAAGCGCAATCCGGTTGCCGAATGCGCTCGAGGATCATACGAATCACGACCTCGTCGGGTACCAGTTCACCGCGATCCATGTAGGATTTCGCCAGCATACCTAGTTCTGTACCCTCACGCAAGGCCGCGCGGAAGAGATCGCCGCTGGCGACATGGGTTAATCCCGTTCGATCGGCGAGAGTCTTTGCCTGCGTGCCTTTGCCAGCTCCTGGAGGCCCTAACAAAATAACGTTGGTCATGACTCGGCGCTCGCTCGTTTTCAGAACCGCACATTTTCTTGCGCGGTATGACCGTCTGCCTATCTCACAAATACGCTGCCCAACCGGCATGCCGGCGAGCAACGACTCGTATTGTACTACACTTTTTGCCGTTCGTGTGCAACGCCTACCGGGTCAAGAAACCCTCGTAGTCGCGCATGATCAACTGCGCCTCTAGTTGGCGCATCGTATCTACTGCCACACCAACCACAATCAGCAGCGCAGTGCTTCCCAATCCGATCTGCACACCAGTGATCGACTGCGTAAGGAAGGGCAACACTGCAATCAGGCCAAGGAAGAGCGCGCCAGCGAGAGTAATCCGGTTGAGCACTTTCATCAAATACTCTTCCGTCTTCTTGCCAGGACGAATGCCAGGAATGAACCCGCCATTGCGTTGCAGATTCTCGGCCAGATCTTGCTGGGTAAAGATGACAATTGTGTAGAAGTAGGTGAAGCCAACCGTCAATAGGAAGAGCAGGGTCATGTAGACAATGCCGCCACCCTGTCCAGTTGGGTTGAATGTGTTGTAAAAGAAGCCAGCAATGGCATTCCCAATTCCCTCGGCGCCGGGCCGGTAGAACCACGAGGCGACGATACCGGGGAAGATGATAATGCTTTGGGCAAAGATCAGCGGAATCATACCGGCTGAATTGACTTTGAGCGGAATAAAGCTGCTCTGACCGCCGTAGACCTTGTTACCGCGCACACGGCGGGCATATTGCACACGAATGCGGCGCTGACCTTCTTGAATCAGGACGATACCAACGATCGTCAGCAGCGCAATCGCCACAAAGCCAATCAGGCCCAGAATGGTGCTGAAGTCGCCTGCTTGGCTGATTTGGAAGCCCTGAATAATCAAGCCAGGCAGGCGGGAGACAATGCCACCAAAGATAATGATTGAGATACCGTTACCAATACCTTTCTCGTTGATCTGTTCGCCCAGCCAGATCAAGAGCATCGTCCCGGCGACCATAGTCGTCAAGACGGTGAAGGTCGGCAAGAAATAGGATCCCAGATCGAATGGGGTACGGAACAACGATTGGAGTGGATCGTTGTTCGGATTAATAGTGCGCTCGAGCGTGAGGGTCTGACCATAAGCTTGCAGGTAGGCCAGCGGAATAGTCAGCCACAACTGATAACGGTTGAGGCGCAGCCGACCCTGTTCGCCCTCTTTCTGCAGCTCTTGCAAGGCAGGAATCAGCGGTTGCAGCAACTGCATGATAATTTGGGCAGTAATATAGGGATAGACACCCATTGCTGCAACCGAGAAATTTTCGAGGGCGCCCCCGGCAAACAGATTGAGCAGCTGCGCTAACTGGTTCGTCGCCAGCGCCTGTCGTAATTGTTCGAGCGTCACCGGGTTGATATTTGGCACCGGAATATGCGCGATCAAGCGAAACAGAAACAGCATCCCCAAAGTAAAGAGGATGCGACGCCGGAGATCGGGTAACTGAATAGCACGAAGGACAGCCTGCAGCATGTTGATGCTTCCTGTGAGCGGCGAGAACTAGGATGTTCTCGCCGCACTGACCAAATTACGACGATTGGCGCGCGTTGCGCATGCTTGGGTTGGGCCCGCGCGAGCGCGAGTGGCGTTCAACCACCCATGTCAGATCGATCGCCTTACCTCCGGCTGCCTCAATCTTCTGGCGCGCGCTGGCCGAGAACTTATGTGCTTTGATCACGAGCGGTTGGTTCAGTTCACCATCGCCCAGGATCTTGACCGGCATGCGCTTGCGTCGGACCAGCCGGCGAGCTAGCAGCGACTCAGGCGTCACTTCCACATCAGTCGGCCAATCGACCAGACTGCCAACGTTGACCACTTCGTATTCAACGCGGAACTTGTTGGTAAAGCCACGCTTGAAGGGCATGCGCTTCACCAGGCGGTTCTGACCACCTTCAAAAGTCCGGTAAGGGCCGGGGCCACTCCGCGCCTTCTGGCCCATCATACCTTTACCGCCGGTCTTTCCCTTGCCCGATCCGTGGCCGCGACCGATTCGCTTGCGCTTGCGGTGCGAACCCTCGGCGGGGCGCAAATCGTGAAGTTTCATGCCTGCACCTCGTCCTCAACCTCTTCCACCTTTACGAGGTGCTGAATCTTAAACAGCATCCCACGCACTGATGGATTATCAGGTTTGAGTACACTCTGATTCAAGCGGCGCAAGCCTAGCGCGGCCAGTGTTGCTTTCTGATCACGCGCGTAGCCAATTGCGCTCTTGACGTATGTTACGCGCAGTTTCCCCATCACGCCGCCTCCGTTTCGCGCCGCGCCCGGCGTTCCATCAACTCTTGCGGCGTTAGATCGCGCCGGCGCGCCATCTCTTGCAGCGAGGTCATCTCGCTCAAGGCCTTAAACGTTGCCTTCACTACATTAACCGGGTTGTTGCTCCCATAGACTTTCGAGAGCAGATCTTTAATCCCGGCTGCTTCAACAACTGGGCGCACACCGCGCCCGGCAATGACACCGGTACCGGGTGCGGCAGGGCGCAGCATCACCTTTGTCGCTCCGAATTTGGTCACTACTTCGTGCGGCACTGTCGAATGCACTAGCGGCACACGAATAAGATTTCGCTTAGCCGCCTCGGCACCTTTGCGGATGGCATCGGGTACTTCGGCTGCCTTGCCCATCCCGATACCAACGTGACCTTTGCCATCACCGACGACAACGACCGTGCTGAAGCTGAAGCGGCGGCCGCCCTTCACGACCTTTGACACGCGGTTGATCTGGACGACTCGCTCCTCGAGCTCCAGCGTGTCGGGGTTGATACGTTCTCGTTTCACAGTTCCTCCGCTACGCTGCCCTTGGGCAACTAGAAGTTCAGACCAGCTTCGCGGGCCGCTTCGGCCAGCGCTTTCACCCGTCCGTGATACTTATAGCCGCCGCGATCGAAGACCACCTTCGTAATCCCGGCCTGCAACGCTCGTTCGGCAATCAGTTTGCCAACCAGCGCTGCTTCCTGCGTCTTGGTCAGTTCAGGACTACCACTCCAACCTTTTTCAATAGTTGAAGCGGAGACCAGCGTATGACCGATAGTATCATCAATCACTTGCGCGTAGATATGGGCATGGCTGCGGAAGACATTCAGCCGTGGCCGTTCTGGAGTGCCCGAGACGCGCTTACGGATCCGATTATGCCGGCGAAGCCGGAGTTCACGTGGTGTTCGTTTACCCATACGATCCTCAAAAACTGTCGCAACGGAGATACCATCCCCCGTCACTCGTTTGTGTCAACCAAACCGATCAATGCGACACGCAGCCTTGTTGCTCTAGGCCCAACCCAGGGTAAGCACCAGCTGCAGACAACGGCAGCGTGCGTTGCATTGTTCTGGCTACTGATCCTCTAATGGCAACCACTATCTGCTGCCACTTGCCTACCTCGTCTTACCGGCCTTACCAGCCTTGCGTCGAATCTTCTCTTCAACGTACTTAATCCCCTTGCCCTTGTACGGCTCTGGTGGACGCAGACTACGGATCCGGGCCGCTTCTTCACCAACTTTCTGCTTGTCGATGCCAAGCACCGTCAGGGACAGTGGATCGTTGGCCGACTTGCGCTCACCGACGACATAACTGATGTTCGGTGGCGGATCGATCCGTACTGGGTGCGAGAACCCAAGGTTAAGCACCAGCGTCTTGCCTTCAAGCTGAGCGCGGTAACCGACACCGTTAATCTCGAGTTCCCGCTTCCAGCCCTGTGTCACCCCTACAATCATGTTGTAGATCAGGGTGCGGGTCAAGCCGTGCAGTGCGCGGTGCAGCTTCTCGTCCGAAGGACGCTGAACAGTAATGACATCCCCTTCTTGCTTGATCTGCATATCGGGATGCAACTGCTGAGACAATGTGCCCTTAGGGCCTTTCACCGTCACGAGGTTCTGCTCGCCGATGGTAACTTGAACGCCCTTTGGCACGGTAATCGGTCGTTTTCCAATTCGCGACATGATACTCCTCCGTGGGCGTTACCAAACGTAGCAGAGCACTTCGCCGCCGACGCGCTCGCGCCAGGCCTCGTGATCGGCCAGCACACCCTTAGGCGTTGACAGAATGCTCAGACCGAGACCGCCGCGCACGCGCGGAATATCCGCTCGTTTCGTGTAGATACGCAGCCCTGGCTTGCTCACTCGTCGCAGGCCGGTGATTGCCGGTCGGCGGTCAGGCATATACTTAAGGGTAATCGAGATGGTTTTCGAAGGTTTGCCATCATCGATCACCGTGTAATCACGGATAAAACCTTCGCGCTTCAGAATGTCGGCAATCGCAATCTTCATTTTCGATGCCGGCATTGTCACCGTTGTATGGCGGGCCATGCACGCATTGCGGATGCGTGTCAGCATATCGCCGATAGGATCATTCACACTCACGGTATGCCTCCTCACAAGTCGGGCGTCAAAAAGAATTCTGATTGCCGCACAGCACTCACCAGCTCGACTTGACGACGCCCGGAATGAGGCCCTTCAACGCATGCTCGCGGAAACAGATACGGCACATCCCGAACTTGCGGATATACGCTCGCGGCCGACCGCAGATCTTGCAGCGATTGTAGGCGCGCACCTTAAATTTTGGCGGCCGCTGAGCCTTAACGATCAACGACTTCTTTGCCAACGGAGTACCTCCTCAAAGCGTTGAACCAGTCAGCGCGATGGACGCTCTTAGTTCAAACTAATCACGAAATGGCATGCCGAGCCGCTTGAGCAGCGAATAAGCCTGCTCATCATTCGGCGCGCTGGTGACAATCGCCACCTCTAAACCACGAATTTTGTCGATCTTATCGTAGTCGATGTCCGGGAAGACGATCTGCTCACGCAGGCCAAGGCTATAGTTCCCGCGGCCATCAAACGAGCTGCGGCTCACGCCGCGAAAGTCGCGAATGCGTGGCAGGGCCAGCGAACAGAGTCGATCGAAGAAATCGTACATCCGGTCGCCGCGCAGCGTCACCATGACACCGATCGGCATTCCAGCGCGGAGCTTGAACGATGCCACCGATTTCTTTGCTCGTGTCACCACTGGTTTCTGACCAGTGATGGCGGCGATGTCGTTGACGGCGGCTTCGATAGCCTTGGCATTCTGCACCGCCTCGCCGACGCCAACATTGACCACAATCTTGACGAGGCGTGGGACCTGCATGATGGACTTGAACTTAAACTCTTCCATCAAGGCAGGGACAACCTCTTTTTGATACTTTTCGCGCAATCGAACGGTCATAGCTCTTTCTCCAGGGGCTTGGCGCTAGCCGTTGCCGCGCCGGCCCTGAACTGACTACTTATCGATAATGGCGTCACAGGCCTTGCAGTAGCGCACTTTGCGCGGACGTCCCTTATGATCAGTCTCTTCAAGGAACCGCTTGCCGGTCCGTGATGCGCGTCCGCAACTGGGGCAAATCAGCATCACATTCGACACGTGCAGCGGTGCTTCCATCTCGATGATGCCGCCGGGGCGACCGGGGCCGCGCGGCTTCTGGTGGCGTTTGACGATATTCAGACCTTCCACCACGACCCGGTTTTCGGCGGGCAGCGCGCGCTTAATCTTGCCGCGGCGCCCTTTATCCTTGCCGGCAATCACCAATACTTCATCACCAGTCTTGACATGCATCACAGCACCTCCGGGGCGAGTGACACGATCCGCATAAACTGCTTCTCGCGCAACTCACGGGCCACCGGGCCAAAGATACGGGTGCCACGCGGGTTGTTCTCTTTACCGATCAACACCGCCGCGTTATCATCAAAGCGGATATGCGAACCGTCTGGGCGGCCATACTCTTTGGCCGTGCGGATAATTACCGCCTTAACCACATCACCCTTCTTGACTTGACCACCGGGCGTTGCTTCCTTCACCGATGCGACGATGATATCACCGACCCGGCCATAGCGCACCCGCGAACCACCGAGGACCCGGATGCACATGATCTCTTTGGCCCCGGTATTATCGGCGACCTTTAGCCGTGTCTGAGGCTGGATCATGGCTACTCCTCCTCGCCACGCTTCACAATTTCCACTACCCGCCAGCGCTTAGTACGGCTCAGCGGGCGGGTCTCCTCAATACGCACCGTATCGCCCACTTTGCAGGCATTTTCCTCATCGTGGGCGTGGAACTTCTTTGTCCGCCGAATAATCTTGCGGTAGAGTGGATGGGGCTTTAGATAATCGACCGCCACCACTACCGTTTTATCCATTTTATCGCTGACGACGCGACCGACCTTTGTCGTCTTGCGCTTCTTTTGTTCGGTCATCATGCTCTGCTCCATAATCCGTTAGCCGAGCTCCGCCTGCGCCAGTTCACGCTCGCGCAAGATAGTCAGGATCCGAGCAATTTCTTTCCTGACCTGATGTGGCCGAGCGGTGTTTGTTAGCTTACCGGTTGCTTTCTGAAAGCGCAGATTAAACAACTCGATCTTATACTCGGCCAACTTTGCGCGCAGTTGCGCATCGTCGAGGGCGCGCAGTTCACTCGCTTTCACTGCTCACCTCCATGGCATTTGCCATCGTTCCCTGCTCTTCGCGGTCGATCACCTTACACTTGACCGGCAGCTTCTGAGCAGCGCGACGCAGTGCTTCTTGGGCAATTTCCGCGCGCACGCCAGCCAATTCAAACATAATCCGGCCAGGCTTAACCACCGCCACCCAGTGATCGACCGAACCCTTACCGCCACCCATACGGGTCTCAGCCGGCTTCCGTGTCACCGGTTTATCAGGAAAGATACGGATCCACACCTTACCGCCGCGCTTGACATAGTTGGTAATGGCGCGACGAGCCGCCTCGATCTGGCGGCTAGAGATCCAGCTTGGTTCGAGCGCCATCAGGCCATACTCTCCGAACACGACACTATTGCCGCGGTACGAGAGGCCGTGGCTGCGCCCTTTTTGCATTTTGCGGTACTTCGTGCGCTTAGGCAGAAGCATTGCTATTCCTCCTCGGCTGGCGTTCACGCCGTTCGGGCGCGGGTGCGGGCGCCGCCGGCTGCTCTACCTGGGTCCGGGTGGACTGGTTGGGGAAGACATCACCCTTGTAGATCCAGACCTTTACCCCAATGCGACCATAGGTCGTGTGGGCGTGCACCTGCGCGTAATCGATATCAGCGCGGAGCGTATGACGCGGCACGCGGCCCTCAGCCTCTTCGTGAACCCGCGACATTTCAGCGCCACCAAGGCGACCTGAGCAGCGCACCTTGATGCCTTGCGCCCCCAGCCGCATTGCACGCTGGACGGCCTGCTTCATGGCACGCTTGTAGCTCACGCGCTTAGTAATTTGCTCACCAATGCTCTCGGCAACCAACTGGGCATCAAGTTCTGGCTGATTGATCTCTTTGATGTTCAGCTTAATCTTCTTGCCCGTTTTGCGCTCGAGCGTGCTCTTCAACGTATCGACATTCGTGCCGCGCTTGCCAATCACGATCCCAGGCTTGGCCGTGTAGACTGAAATTTCAATCTTGTTGGCCGAGCGCTCAATTTCGATCCGCGACACGCCTGCGCTTTGCAATTCTTTGCTAATCAGCTTACGCAGCTCGATATCTTCGTGGAGTTGGCGCGTGTACTCTTCGCCAGTGGCAAACCACTTTGACTGCCAATCCTTGATGTACCCGAGCCGGAAGCCAATCGGATGTACTTTGCGCCCCAAGCGAGCCTCCCTCTACTAGTACTCCGACTTATCGGCCACGACCACAGTAATGTGGGTGGTCGGTTTACGGATGCGATTTGCCATTCCGCGCGCTCGCGGCATAAACCGTTTCAAGACCGGCCCTTGATCGGCATAGATGGTCTTGATGTACAGGTTTTCGCGATCCATATCAAAGTTGTGTTCGGCGTTAGCAATAGCCGACTTCAACGTGCGGGCCACTTCGCGCGCTGCTTTTTGCGGCATATAGCGCAGCGTCGCTAGCGCGCGGTCCACTGGCATGCCGCGCACAACATCCATCACAAGGCGAACCTTTAGCGGCGAGATTCGCACATAGCGGGTAACAGCTTTTGCTTCCATTGCTCTTCTCGTATTGCTACCCGACGCATCATCACAAGCACGCTATTGTACCACGTTTTGGGCATGATGCCATCGGACCTAAGCGGGAGCTACTTGACTTTCCCGCGCTTATCGGCCTTCTTGCCGCCATGGCCGCGGAAAAAGCGGGTGGGTGCGAATTCGCCCAGCTTGTGACCCACCATGTTTTCGGTAATATACACAGGCACGTGGCGGCGACCATCATGCACGGCGATAGTATGGCCAATCATTTGTGGGAAGATGGTCGAGTCGCGCGACCAGGTGCGGATCACCCGCTTTTCATTGGCCTTATTCATCGCCTCAATCTTATCGAGCAATTTGATATCGACGTATGGCCCCTTCTTCGACGAGCGGGACATAGTTCCTCCTCACAGGACGCCGGACGACAACTGCTGCCGCCCGGCGGTACATTATTACTTACGCCGCCGGACAATAAAGCGATCGAAGCGCGGATTGTGGCGTGTCTTCACACCACGGGCCGGCTTACCCCACTTTGTCTTCGGCGTGCTCATCCCACGCGGAGCGCGACCTTCGCCACCACCGTGGGGATGGTCACGCGGGTTCATTGCCGCACCACGCACGCGCGGTCGGCGACCAAGCCAACGTGAGCGACCAGCCTTGCCCAGACGGATGTTTTGGTGGTCGACATTACCGACCTGCCCGATCGTCGCCATACAGCGCACATGGATGAGGCGCATTTCGCCGGAGGGCATACGAACGGTGGCATAATCGCCTTCTTTGGCCATCAGCTGTGCAGCAGTACCTGCCGAGCGCACCAACACGCCACCCCGCCCAATCTCCAGCTCGATATTGTGGATCTGGGTACCGAGCGGGATGGCACTGAGCGGTAGCGCGTTCCCGACACGGATTTCAGCGTCGGGGCCACTCATCACTGTATCACCGACCTTCAGGCCGAGGGGGGCGATGATATAGCGCTTCTCACCGTCGGCATAAGCTAGCAGAGCAATGCGTGCGCTTCGGTTTGGATCGTATTCAATGGCCTGAACTTTTGCCGGAATACCGAACTTATTACGCTTGAAATCGATAATCCGGTAGAAGCGCTTGTGGCCACCGCCGCGATGGCGTACGGTGATACGGCCCTGATTGTTGCGACCGGCCTTTTTGCGCAACGGTTCAATCAAACCAGGCTCTGGTCGCTTCTTGGTAATTTCCTCGAAGGTCGAAACCGACATATTGCGGCGACCGGCCGAGGTTGGCTTGTAGATACGAATTCCCATACTTTGTCTCCCTCAAGCGGCGCTGGTTCTTCAGTGCGAACCAGCGCCGGTCGCTGCTTTCTGTTCAGCAACGACGTTACGCGCCGAAGATCTCGATCCGATCGCCTTCGGCCAACGTCACGATCGCTTTCTTCCAGTCGCGGGTGTACCCGACCGATTGACCACGGCGGCGCTTGCCGCGCACGTTCATCGTATGCACCTTGGTAACCCGCACATTGAAAATGGTCTCCACCGCGCGCTTGATCTGCGGTTTCGTCGCCTCTCGATGGACCTCAAACGTATATTTATTGAGCTCCATCAGGTTCGTATTTTTCTCAGTGATCAGCGGGCGGATCAGGATATCATACGGCGTCAGCATGGTTTAATCCTCCTGCGCCGGCGCCGCCAGACGCGTGCGTTCGCCGAGATAGCTCTCCACCACCTCAACTGCTGCTTTGGGCATCACGATGTGATCGTAGATCAGCAAATCGCGCACGTTGAGATAGTGTGCCAACAGAGTCTTGACTTGTGGCAGGTTATTGGCCGAGCGGCGCACAATCTCGTTCGCCGGGCTCTTGCTATCAATCACAACCAGTGTCTTCTTATCGGCAAGGTTGTGAGCCTTGAGAAAGGCAATGAAATCCTTGGTGCGCGGCTGCGCAAAGGTTAATTCATCGATGAATCGGATCTGACCAGCGGCGAACTTAGCTGATAGCGCCGAGCGTACCCCGAGTCGGCGCATCTTGCGCGGCATCGAGACACGATAAGAGCGCGGATGGGGGCCATGCGCGACACCACCGCCTTTGTGGTGCGGTGCACGGATCGAGCCCTGACGAGCGCGACCGGTTCCCTTCTGGCGATAGAGCTTGCGGGTCGAACCCTTGACTTCACCGCGACCGCGGGTATTGTGGGTGCCAAGACGGGCATTTGCGTGTTGCATCAACACATATTGATGCATAACCGGCACATTTGGCTCGATGCCGAAGATGTAATCGCTGACCTCAATGGCACCCACCTGTTCGCCGGCCTGATTGTAGAGTATTGCCTGCATCGTTTTTCTCCTCTAGCTCTTCACCGCTTTGCGGATCTGAAGCAGGCCATTGCGGGCGCCAGGAACGGAGCCCTTCACCAGTAGCAGATTCTGTTCGGGCAGTACCTCAACAACCTCCAGGTTCTGGATGGTGACTCGATTACCGCCCATCCGACCGGCCATACGCTGGCCTTTCCAGACGCGACCAGGGGTTGTACCGGCACCAATGGAGCCGGGAGCGCGGTGACGGTCGCTCTGGCCGTGGGTCTTGGGGCCGCCGCGGAAGCCGTGGCGCTTGACGACACCAGCAAAACCACGACCTTTCGATGTTCCCGAAATGTCAACCTTCTGACCGGGCTTGAACAGTTCAACTGTCACCACCTCGCCGGGTTTGTGCTCTAGTGGATTGTCGGCACTGAACTCGCGCAGGTAGCGCAACATAACCCCACCGGCCGCTTTCAGATGCCCCTGTTGCGGCTTAGTTAGCTTGCGCGGCTCTACCTCTTCGTAGCCAAGCTGTACCGCGCTGTAGCCATCGCGATCGGGTGTGCGAATTTGAGTGACGATGCAGGGACCGGCGGAAATAACCGTCACCGGAATGGCCATGCCCTTATCGGTGAAGTACTGCATCATCCCGATTTTTCGTCCTAACAAACCGTGAATCATTGATGCACCTCCGCAGCATGCGTCTGAGCGCAGCGGCTGCCTTTTTGGCACACGTCATCACGACCGACCAAGAACGAAGCTGTCGTCAGTGAAGCGTCTGCCGAGTTTTTCTACAACTTAATCTCAATATCGACACCGGCCGGCAGATTGAGTTTCATCAGAGCGTTAATCGTTTGCTGGCTCGGGTCGAGCACATCGATCAATCGCTTGTGAGTACGGATCTCAAACTGCTCCTGTGAGTCTTTATCAATGAATCCCGACCGGATCACGCTATAGCGCTCGATCTTCGTCGGGAGCGGAACAGGACCGGCAACAAGTGCGCCTGTCCGTTCGGCAGCCTCGACAATCTGGCGCGCCGATTGGTCAAGGATTTTGTGGTCATACGCCTTGAGGCGAATACGAACCTTTTGCTTTGCCATCTTTTTTCTCCAATCAACGGGGACGCGTGGAAAGACTACGTCCCCGTTCCTGGCTTCTATACTACTAATCAAGGATCTTGGTAACGACACCCGCGCCAACGGTGCGACCACCCTCGCGGATGGCGAAGCGCAGCCCTTCTTCGATCGCGACAGGGACAATCAGGTCGATCGTCATCACAACGTTGTCACCCG
>JAINCM010000037.1:0-85138 GCA_036574065.1 Chloroflexus sp. | reverse complement strand
CCAGCGCGCCGGCCCAGATCTCCGCTCGATGCGGGCGAAGATCTGGCCGATCTCGCCGGCGATGCCGTCACGCGGCTTGTCGCGGATGAGCCGCCGGTCGCAGGGATTACTGCACGGTCCCCAGGCGGCGGTGGTGGCGATCATGATCACCCGGTCGTAGGCCTCCGGCGGCAAAATGTCTAGCAGCCGGTCGCACAGGTCGCCCTTGGCGTCGATCACCCAGCAGCCACCGCCGAGACGGGCGATCTCGTAGACCATCGTCTCGACCAGGCTGCTCTTGCCGCTGCCCATACTGCCCATCGTGTCCCAGCCCTGCCGCAGGTCGCGTAGGGTCGGGCCAATCAGGGCAAGCGAGCCATCGCGCTGCTGGGCGTAGGCGATGCCGAGGCGCGCGACGCCGAGCTCGCGCGGCGTGGCCGGTCTCGGTCGCACCTGCCGCGATTCGGCGCTGGCGGCCTCCGCCGGGCTCAGGAACACATCCACGGGCGCCGGGAGGTGTTTGCTGATGCGCTAGGCGAACTGGGCCTCCAGCTCCAGCGACGGCGGGTGCCAGAAGGCCGCGAGCTCATACGGACTGAGGATGGTGCGCTGCTTGCCCGGCGCAGGAAAGAGCGTCCAGCGGTAGTCCGGCCAGACTGGATGATGGGCGTGAGCGCGCAGGGTTGCCAGCCGGTCACGGCCGCGCGCCGCCCGCTGACGGGTCGAGAGGGACAGTACCGTAAGCAGGCCAGCCAGCGCGCAGAGGACGACCAACACCGGCGCGAGCAGGTCTGGTGGCAGCGTTGGGAGGTGGAGCGGGAGCTGGGGGATCGCACCCTGAAGTCGTTGCAGCACCGGCGCCAGCGCCATCCCGCCCACAGCGCCGGCAAGGGCGCCGACTGCCACGACGCGGTTCTGATGCGCGACCGCATCACTAGCGAAGGGCACGGTGGTCCTGTTTTGCCACCACTGAACTCCCCAGCGGAGCAGGGCCGGAAAACACGCAGCAAGCTCGACGTGTGCAGCGCAAGGTCGGGCTTTGTCCTGACCGTCTTTCCCCCACTCGCGCAGCCACTGTCGGGCCGCATCAGGCTTCAGGAACACCGCAAGTTCGACCACGAGCGCCGTCAGACAGGCGCTTTTGACCAGTACCGTGCCGTAGGCTCATCTGAAGCTAGTGTGCAAGGTGTGGTAGACTACCTCCTAGTGGTAGTGACAGGTTACGTCGGGAGCATAGGCAATGATTGGCTCGTGTTCTCGCCTAGTTTATGCAACCACTCTGTACCAATCATCTCACGATAGCACTCAGTTGGGCTTTCATACACAAGCGCACTTGTGCTGCACTCTCAGGGGTGTGGAATGTACCGGTTCATCGCGCCGGCATCGGCGTGTGTGACCGATGCCGGTGCAGGTCAGATGATCGTGATAGATACCATCCCTATGAATGAGTGGTCACGATCACTATTGTCTCAGGTGCTTGGCGATCCACTGTTGGTAGCTACCATTCCCGATGACGAGTTATTTGCGGGTTCGCTTGAGATACACCCGACACCTTACGGCTGTCCGTTTCTGCAACACCTACTGCGCTGTTCACGCTCAGGAGCACGCTTACCACCATTCCCACCGCTAACCATCTTCGTGGCGGTTACAATTGGTACCGGCTCATTTGCTGACGGATGCAGGGGTCAGCTCCAACAGCTTCAGGTCCGCCTGGTGTTGCGCGTGTGCAGCAAGGAACAAATTACCGCGGCACCTAGTCAGATCACCAGGTTGAACAGGTAGCCGATCAGAATGATGCCAGCCGCGGTCACACCGACAAAGGTCGCGATCAGACGCGGCTTCAGCACCCGACGTAGGATGATCAGCTCGGGTAGGCTCAGGGCAACCACGGCCATCATAAAGGCCAGCACCGTACCCAGTGCCGCACCCTTAGCCATCAGTGCTTGCACCACTGGGATCACCCCAGCTGCGCTCGCGTAGAGCGGCACACCAAGAATGACCGCCATCGGCACCGACCACCAGGCATCGGCCCCCATCACCCCAGCCAGTGCATCCTGGGGCACGTAGCCGTGGATGCCGGCACCCACTGCGATGCCGATCACTACGTAGAGCCAGACTTTGCTGATAATCTCTCTCGTATTCTCCCAAGCTCTAGCGAAGCGCTGGGACCAAGTCAAGTGCTCCTCGGCCACCGCGCCACCGCCGCCTTTGATCTGCCAGACAAAATCTTCAACGTAGCGCTCCATCTGCAGCCGACCGATCACCAGCCCGGATACGATGGCAATAATCAGCCCAGAGACCAGGTAGAGCCCAGCCACTTGCCAACCGAACATGCCGAACAGCATGACCAGCGCTACCTCGTTTACCATTGGTGCGGCGATCAGGAAAGAAAAGGTTACACCCAGCGGAATACCGGCCTCAACAAAACCGATGAAAAGTGGCACTGCCGAGCAGGAACAGAAGGGAGTCAATACGCCCAGAGCCGCAGCGACAACGTTGCCCACACCCTCACGCTTGCCACCCAGCAAAGCACGGGTGCGCTCGGGACTGAAGAATGAGCGCAACGTGGAGATTACGAAGATCATACCGCTGAGCAGCAGCAAAATCTTCGGCACATCGTAGAGAAAGAACGCCACCGCCTCGCCTAGATGCGAGCCTTGGGCGATTCCGAACAGTTCATACGTCAACCAGTTGGCAAGCGGTTGGATAATATTATACGCACCAATCCAGAGCAGCGCAGCGCCGCCAACAAGCAACCATGCGCGACGATCGCCTGTACTGCGCTCGAAAGCGGGATTTGTGACACTTTTCGCCATGCGAGCCTCCCGGACGTTATATGCAAAGAATTGAATATAATGGCCATAAGAAAAGGCGGCAGCGCCGCCGATGGGTCGTGCCAATCTTAGCTCGTCAACCAAGAGGCAATCTCGGCCTCGGTTGGAATACGTCCGGACGACACCAGTGTATCATTCACCACTAGACCTGGCGTTTTCATCAGATTCCAGCGCATCATCTGGCCGTAGTCAGTCACTTTCTCGATCTCAGCCTGCAAGCCATGATCGGCAATCACTTTGCGCACGATAGTCTCCAGACGTTTGCAGTTTGCACATCCGGATCCAAGGATTTTGACATTCAGCATACCCGACTCCTTATATTCATTCGGCTACACGATGATCGACCTGATGAACCGATGTTGAGCACGTCATATGTTCACGGGCACATTTTGGGCATAAGCAATCAACCTCGGTGGCAGTATGAACATCAGCGCACTCGGTGCCACCTACCAGAGCACGGGCAGTATCAAGCAAGGACAGAATTTCCGGCTGTGTGATACGGTAGAAGACATTCAAACCATCACGCCGATCTATGATTAACTGTGCCTTGCGCAATACCGCTAGCTGTTGAGAGACGTATGCCTGACGATACCCAAGCAGCGCTTCGAGATGACAAACGCACTGCTCGCCATTCCGGAGCGCTTCAAGAATGGCGAGGCGAGCAGGGTGCATCAAGGTGCGGAATAGACGGGCTTGGCGTGTCAAGCTATCATCTTTCATACACACACATTATATTCAATTTTTTGAATAAATCAAGTTGTGAGAAGACAACCCTGGTCGTGATGAGCTTGAGCAGTCGCCTGCACGTGACCAGAGGTTAACAGACGCGACTGATCGGGTGTAGATCAACACCCGCGGTTAGGCCCACCCTAAACCGTAGCGATGTTCGCAACGAAGCTTGGGAAGATGACAGGTTGTAGCGCTTTATTGCTGCACACCGGTTATACATCTTGCCGACCTTAAGCAATGCGGGGCAACTCCAGAGGTCAGTCCAGCACAGCGTAGCGGCTCTTGTGGGAGGCATCAAGGGTTGGTGAGCCATCCAGGTTGCGCTAAGTGGCGAAGCCGGCGGGCAGGAAGAAATGGACAATCCCAATCGGGCGCGCTGCTCAACGGTGCCGGAGGTCTGCCAGAGGATAAGATGGCATCGACCACTAGTGGTGTGGCACGCCTCTCCGCATATAGGTTAGCCTTCGACATACAAGACAAGCTTGCCCTAGCGCTCGGTGCCGCTGTCAATCTCGATGGCTGGACACTAGCGCTACACCAGGTGGTAGCGAACTGAAGCAGCTAAGATACGCAACCGTGCCCGAACACCAGCTGCGACGAGGCACTGGATAGCAGTCACGTCATTGAGGCAAGCGGTGCTCTTGCTACAGGGTTTTGTGAACCAAATCACAATCGTGATCTGTAGGACTTTCTGGGCACCGATGATCAGGTCGCTGGCGAGCCGATTGGTCAGCAATCGACAGAGTCGCGCCTGTAATACGAAAGGATAGGGCGCGCGATTTGGCAAAGCTAGCGTCGATCATTCCCCCTCCATCAACCAAGCTCCTGCGCTCCTGTCATAAGCCTCACCTCCTCCGCTATGACCTAGGAACGGAGCGGAGGCTGATACCCCGCGAAAGAGCGACGAGACAGCGGTTGCAGGTGGGAAAGAGAGCAGCGCTAGCATTTGCTTTCACATCGATACGAGCGCCGATGCCTAAACGATTGCTAGGTTAAGAAGGGACTTGACAGACCTAGTCAGGCAATGGTAATATTGTAATATATGAATATATAGTTGTTAGGCCTAAGCTCGTTTGCGAGCGCGGGGAACCCACTTTTTGGGGTGAAGACTGATTTTTTCAGTCCGGGCAACCTTTCTGTCCGAACCCGTCAGCTAACCTCGTCGGCCTTAGAAAGGCTCGTGCACGACTGCGCGCGAGCCTTTGTTGTTCAATGTGGACAAACACAAAGTGGAGGCATCGATGGATCAGCCGTTTTCACATCGGGGTGAGCAAGCGGATCTTTCTCGCCAACGTGATGCCCAACCAACTATGAGTCTTCAGTTTACACTGTGGCTTTGCTGGAGCATCATAGTCATTCTTACTGGAGTGCTCAACTGGCGTGCTGATGTGCTTGCACATCAGCCGCTTGATCCGGTGGCATTGATCGTCCACTGCTTGCTTGTCGGAGCGTTTGGGCTCCTGGTTATGACCCGCATCGAAATGTGGCTTGAGCCGGGGCGATTCTACGGTTACCACCACTAGTAAGCGCGTACGACCCGATACACGTCGTTTTATCGACGGACAGGCCCAGTAGGCTGAGCAGCGGTTTCTTGTACGCGCGAGGTCATCTTGCCTATGACAATCGGCAATAAGGTGTCAGAGATTACAACTGCACGTTGATTACTTGTGAACTTGCCTAAAAACAGATTCGCCAGGGTACCGATGATGCGATGTAGCATACCCAGCTTGGATGCTAAGCCCCTCTATTGTGCATAGTTGCCTCTTCATTCAGCTGGGCGAGCATAGATTGGGTGTCAATCAGATGGTTATTGAAGATCTCACGTGCAATGTCTAGTAATTGGAAGATCATAGGATCGCGCACGCGATAGTATACCATCGTTCCTTCTTTCCGTGATTCGACGATATTCTTGTTGCGGAGAATCGATAATTGCTGCGAAACACTGGACTGATCCATCTCGAGAGCGGCCTGCAGTTCTTGCACACTGTGCTCGCCGGTACGCAACTGCTCCAAGATGACGAGCCGCGCCGGATGGGCGAGTGCCTTAAAGAACTCGGCCTTGAAACGGTGCAGTGGCTGATTCATAGTTTTCCCTTGTATGACTATGGTTACGAGACCGTGACAACTGAGCTACCAATGCTCGATCACGAACAACGACCTATGTCTAGACTTGTCACGACGCTTGCAGCGCCGTGAAATATTAGTATATCGCTATATTACAATTCTTTGTTATTTGTGTCAATCTACATCCCTTGCCAACGAATTGTCGGTTCCTAATTGACATATACCTAGGGTGGAAGTATAATCATTTTCATTAATATGAAAATATAAAGGTATTTGAATATTACAAGGAGATGATACTGTCATGCGTCGTGTGGTGCTCGATCTCCCGCTGGTCAGAATACTCCGTCGTGAATTTGCCGGCTATTCCTGGACACACTTTCAGCACGATCTCCTAGCGGGGATCACTGTGGGTGCAGTCAGTCTTCCACTAGCACTCGCCTTCGGAGTCGCCTCCGGTGCTGATGCTCCAGCCGGGTTGGTAACCGCCATTCTCGCCGGCATTCTCATCGGTGGTCTCAGCGGCGCTGCATTTCAAATCAGTGGTCCCACGGGGGCAATGTCGGCAGTACTGATCGTCATCGCCAATCGCTACGGCCTGGAGGGAGTATGGGTCGCGACCTTACTAGCCGGGGTGATGTTGATCCTACTCGGGATATTCCGGCTCGGTCGCTATATCGCCTTCATCCCTTCGCCGGTGATTGCCGGATTTACGAGTGGCATCGCACTCATTATCGCCATCGGGCAACTCGACAACGTGCTCGGTGTCACAACGCCCAAAGTTGAGAATGCATTAGAGAAGGTGCTGTACTATGCTACCCACCCAATTACTCCTGATTGGCATGCACTGGTATTGACTGGCGTCGTGATAGCGACAATGCTGCTCGCGCCACGGCTGACCAAAACAATTCCTGGGTCGCTGATTGGGATTGTGCTGGCAACAATCTTGAGTATAGCGCTGGGCTGGCAAGTACCGATCATCGGCGATATTCCGCAGACTATTCTGCTCGATCATCGGTTGACGTGGAATATCATTCCCTGGGAGCATCTCAATGATTTGCTGGCCCCAGCAGTCTCCATTGCCGCACTTGGTGCGATCGAGAGTTTGCTCTGCGGATCGGTCGGCTCCACGATGAGTGGCAAGCCCTTTGACAGCAACCAGGAGTTGATCGGACAAGGAGTGGGCAATTTGCTCATTCCCTTTTTCGGCGGTGTGCCGGCCACTGCCGCGATTGCTCGTTCGAGTGTCGCGATTAAAAGTGGCGCCGTGACGCGCTTGACCAGTATTATCCATTCGCTGTTGCTGTTGCTAAGTGCATTGGTCTTGGCTCCGATCATTCGCTACGTTCCACTTGCAGCCCTCGGCGGTGTCCTATTGGTTACAGCCTGGCGTATGAATGAGTGGGAAAGCATCCGCTTTTTCGTCAATGCGCGGTTACGGCATGCACTGGCGGGCTTCGGGTTCACGATGCTGGCGACGGTGGCTCTCGATCTCACCTGGGCAATCCTGATCGGCGTCACTATTTCAGCAGTGCTTTATATACGCCAGTCTGCGACGAATACAACCGTCACCAGTGCCCCGATCAATGTGCAGCAACTCCAAGCCCAAGGCATGCCCATCACTGCCACCTGCCCAAGTATTCATGTCTACTATCTGACCGGACCGATCTTTTTTGGCAGCGTTACCACGGTTCTTGAGGCGTTTGAAACGGCGGGTGATTATCACAGCATTATCATCAGTATGCGGGGTGTTCCTCTGATCGACGCAATGGGGATTCAGGCCCTCTATCAAATCGTGGAAGAACACCATGCCCGTGGTGGTGAAGTTATGTTCACCGCCCTTCAACCAGCAGTGCTTGAGATGTTTAAGCGAACAGGGCTATACCAAAAGGTTGGAGAACAGCATATCTTCTGGAGCTCTGCTGATGCGATCGTGTATCTGCATGAAAAACGCATGCTGCAAGGATGTGCACGCTGTCACGCTCATGCCGAAAGTTGTGAAGTGCTGCGCATGGCGCAGGAACGCCTGAAACGCGAGGCGTCGTCTAATGATCACCAGACAGCACCTGCAAACGCCTAGTAGGCGAAAGCGCCGCTGTTGAGCTATGTACTCTGCATAGTTCAAGCCTGCTGGCAACCTTTTCGTGACACGTCTGCCGATGGATACGACGGAGGAGCGGATGTGTGCAACACCAGTATCCGCATGAGCTGGAGACTTACACGACACGCACATCAACACCAGCAGTGCGATATTGGAGAGGAACCTAGGCGTTGCACTGCCGGCAAACCAGGTGCGGCTATACTAGGCATTAGCGAAGCGGTAGGCAGTAGTATGCCGTTTGTGGGTCATGCAGTTAAGCTGACGAGATCGCTCTCATATTTCTACTTCCACGGCATAGCGAGCAATGCAACAGAAGATGAGATGCACAGATGGCACACGACGCCATAGTTACCCACGCCCATCTTCTCCATGAGTCATATGACCCGCTGCTGCGCGATCGAGGAGCCAATGCACATGCCCACTGACGGGTTGGATCAGGCGTGTGGGTTGATCAAGGGGATGACCGTTTGCGGCCAATGCCGCTGCTACCGCACCTGCTTTGTCAGCACCGCTAATCACAAAGAGCGTCGTGCGTGCCGCATTCAGCGCTGCTGGCGTCAGCGTAATGCGGAGCGGCGGCGGTTTGGGAGCATCTCGCACTACCGCTGCCAACGTTGTGGTCGGCGCAGCGAGAACGCCATGGCGTGGGAAGAGCGAGGCAGTATGCCCATCTGGCCCCATCCCCAATACCACCAGATCAAACTGGCCGCCATGCGCCGCCAGCAACGCTGTAGCCTGCTGATGATAGATAGCGGCGGCTTGTTCAGGGTCGCGGTAGTAAGACGGTACAGGAAAGACTTGTTCGGCCTCAACCGGAACGTGATCGAGCAACGTTTGCCTTGTGGCGCGATACGTGTTCTCTGGATGATCCAACGGCACATACCGCTCATCGGCAAACAGCACGCTTACCGCCGGCCAGTGTATCCGATCCCGCAACGGTGGTTGAGCCAATAGCGGGTAGAGTCGGACAGGCAAACTGCCACCCGACAGCGCAACCAGCACCCGCCCACGCTCAGCAATCGCAGTGGCCAGCGTCTCTGCTATCAGTGCCGCGGCTGCGCGATACAGCTCATCAGCACTGTCGTAGATCTGAATGGTGCGCTGCGTAGTCATTCGCTTTTCTTTACCTGCTATCCCAGTTTCTGCTCACTCGGTTGTTATCGCTGTCCCAGATAACCGGTATTCGGCGATCAGCTGCCTTGCCGCTTCAGCATCAGCTTCGTGTGGCAAGCCCCGGGCATAGCGATCGCAAGCGCTCCAGGCACAAGTCAACAGACGTAAAAGGTGTAGTCGCTCGTTTTCAGCTGCACTCAGAGCACCAGCGCTGCAATAACCCTCGTATAAACCCTCGCGCCAAGCGGCTGGCAGGTGGGCCCGCAATCCAAATGCCAGATCGAACAGACCATCGCCGCTGATAAACCAGCCCGGCTCTTCGATCGCTTCCAGATGGATGTGTTGACCACCGATTGTGCACCGCACCGCTTGCGGACCAAAATTGCCATGAATCAAGACCGGCTGCTGACAATCGAGGCGGGGATCGTTGAGTGCAAGTTGTAACATCTGCACTTCCTCAGCAGTAAAGACCAATTGTGGTGTCGGTGGCCCAGCCAGCCGCTGACCGATCGCAGTCAATACATGTCGCCAGCTCAAGCGCGGCCAGCGGCCATTCACAGTGGGTCGGCCCACACCTGGCATACGTTGCCGATGCAGCCGCCGCAAAGTCCGACCAGCCTGACGAGCAATACCGTGCAACAGGTGTTCGTCGGTCACATCCGTGGCTGCTTGCCCGGTCACAAAACTCTCGAGCGTGTAGGCAAAGGGCACAAAGGTCTTACTGAGATCGCGCTGAATAAGGCGCGCACCCGGTACGCCCTCGATTGCTATTCCACGCAAAAAAGTGACGTGAGCCGCCAGATCGTCTTCCGGCGCTACGCGCAAGATCACGTGCTCGGCTGACAAGGTGAGGCGCACCAACAGATACCGATCGGTCTGCCGATAGAGCGTAGCTGCCTGTGGTCGTAAGTTAAGCGCCCGCACAATCATGGCGGTATAGTCGCCCAAGCGGGCCAAACTGCGCTGCCAGGCTTCACTCAAATCGATTACGGCTGATGAAAGCGTTTGGTTGAGATGGCGAAAGTCAGTCGTCATGGTTGTGCAGGCGCAAGCGCCGGTAAACTAAAACGCGCAGCCCGGCCAGCGATCCGGTCAACTATCCAGAGGCTACCGTCTGCTGCTATCGTTAATCCACTCGGAGCAATGATTGGGATGCCATCGCTACCTACACCAGTCCAGCGGAGCAGAGGTTCACCGCTAGCATTAGCCACTAGCACGTGTTGTCGCGAGGGCACAGCAACATACACTGTGCCATCGTGGCTCACCGTGAGCATCGGATCGTCATAGGTATTGACCTGCCATCCTGGAACTGGCCAGGTTGCCAGCGGAATCGGATCGAGACGACCATCCGCGGCCCGGGCAAAGACTTGCACACGCCCATTCCACGTATCAGCTACATAGAGGTTACCTGCGCCGTCGAACGCTAGACTCGTCGGCTCATTGAACTGACCAGGTGCGCTGCCGGCGCCACCAAACTGATAGAGGAAATTACCCTCGCTATCGGTGACAACGATCCGCTTGTTACCCGTATCGGCAATGTAGACATTGCCAGCTGCATCAACCGCCACGCCCCGCGGCCCAAAGAAGCCCAGCGGCGCGGCAGCATTTCGTGCTGGATCTCCGCCGGTGATCGTTGCTCGTCGCCCATCACCGAGATCGAGATCGCCACTGCCCCAGCTCGCCAGTGGTCGCAGATCAGGCGAATACTTCACGATGCGTGCATTCCAGGTATCGGCCACGTAAAGATTGCCCTGCGCATCGAAAGCTAAACCACGCGGTTCGTAAAACTGATCGAGGCCGTTGCCCTGGCTACCAAAATTGCGCCGCAGGCTGCCATCAGGCGCAAAGACCTCAATCCGATGATTGAGGGTGTCGGCTACATAGATATTACCCAGTGCATCGATGGCAATCCCAGTCGCACCACTACCATTGCTCGACAATCTGATTTCGGTCTGAGCTGCCAGACGCAGTTCAGGCGCAGCCAGCACAGTGGTTGGGGCACTACTCCCAGCCAGATCGCGCCGCAGCCAGACTTCAACTTCGCGCGCGCCTGGGGTCAGTGGTTCCGGCAACTGACGGAACAGTAGATAACGACCCAAAGCTGGCCAATTTTCACGCTGAAACGGCCAGAGCAACACATCAAATGGACCGTTCAATTCGCTGCTCAGATCGCGACCACAATCCTCCTGCGCCGCAGCCGCTGACCAGGAACTGTAATAGAACCGCTTATAGCCTGGACTACGTGGCGCACATTTACTACCTTCTGGAAACCACCAGTTGAACACACCAGCCTGACCATAAGGCTGCACATACGACTCGCGTAAGAGATCACGCAACCGGTCAGTAACATACGGACGGTAGAGCAACACCATCGGCGCCAAATCCCGACTCCCGTCAGGCATTGTCACGGTAAGCTGATCAACTGACGGCGTTCGCCCCAATTCTCTACCATTCAACCAGACCAGATTCTTGAAATCGCGCAGATACCAGTTCATTGGCCAAGCCAGTGATCCCTCGGCAGTTTCATCGCCACGGTCGAGGATGAGCGGCATAGTCAAACCGCCCACTGGATCTTGTGGCCCACGATTAGCGCGGGTTAGATTGACCGCCAGCTCACGAATGTCAGCGGCGTAGCGCGGCACATCCGGCGCGGTCTGCGTGTAGATTAACGGTTCGATCGGTATGTCAGGATGGTGGTAGACTACCAGCCAGGTAGCGCGGATGGTATAGGCAGCCAGCAGGGTCACTATGGTCAAAGCTGTGGCGGCCAGCACTGGTCGCACGCCTAATTGCCCGATCAGAGTGAGTAGGGCGTAGATGAGGCCGAATACAATGAGGAGCGGAATAATCGCCTGCAAAAATGCGTTTTGGTCACCGGCGCTCAACCGCCAAAAGGCAACGCCGACCGCGACGATCAGCAAGATGATGAGCACCGGGATCAGCCAGATTCTTGGCCTGACAGGCTCGCGCCGGATGACATCGAATATCCGCCCGATGACCCAAGCTGCTAGCAAATTGCCAGGCAACGCCATATGGACAACTAGCCAGGGCATCTTTTCGCCGGCCCAGGAGAAGATGATAATGGCGGTGAAGAACCAAAAGACGACCAGCAACGGATAAAGTGGCCACGGTGCCAGCGTGCGCGGACGGGACACTGGGTCAACATCAGCCTCACCAGATGCTTCTGACACCGCTTTTCTAGCTACCGATCGACTAGCTCGCCAGCGTCGAACGACCGCTACAATCATCGCCCCAACTACACCGATGCCACTCAGCACTGCTAGCGGTTCATACAGGGGTAACAGCATCAGATAGTAATACCATGGCTGATCGCCGCGCGCATACTCTTGCTGACTGCCCAGCCAATAGATGAGCCCGGCAGTGATACCATCAATTGCCCCCGGCAGGTAGGTGAAGAAACTAGTGTAAAGTACCAGATACACCCCACCCAGAATAGTCAGAGCCGTCCAGAGCACTGAGCGTTCTTCGTTCCAGAGCTGGCGCAACCGACTGGTTAAGATCGGCTCCGGCGGCCATAGCCGTTGACAGAGCCAGACCAGTGCTAAAGCGGAGGCCACCAGAAACGCCTTTTCACCGACATACAAGCCGCGGCCAAATGGAAGTGGTGGATTGACAACCATCAGCACTGCGCAGACACCGATCACAATTAGCAGTGCAATATTCAGATGACGCGCCAACCGGCTTTCAGCCAATAAGCGCATCAGCACGAAGATACCGAAAATAAAGAGCAGAATGTAATACAACTCGTGCGTTGCGATTGCTAGGGTCAAGCCCAGCGCTGTCAGATAGAGCCATTGCCGTTGGCCAGTATCAATCCAGCGCAACGCGCCGATCACCATCCATAGCTCCCACAAGACCATGAGGCCGTCGTGGCGAGCAAAGCGAGTGTAGTAAAGCAATGACGGTGAAAAACCGAGCAACAACGCCGCAATCAGCGCGCCTACCCGCCCGAGGTATGGCCGTAACCACCAGGCCGAAGCTACTAATCCGATCCCAGCTAACGCCATCGGCAGGCGTGCTTGCGCATCACCATCGCCAAACAGAAAATAACTTAATGCAGTAAGAAAATAGAGCGATGGCCCATGGTACACCGGATCGTAGCAGTAGGTGGCGTGAACAATCCCACCACGCGCATTACCGTTCTCGTCAAGACCATTCCAGCATGAAAAGCCACCTACACCGCTGTACAACCGCCAGCTCGACCAGGCATGAATCGACTCGTCGTGATGAAGCGCCATCCGCTCCAGCCCCCACAGGTGCGCAATCACGCTGGCGAGCAAGATGAGAGTGTAGAGTGCCGTTTCCCAGTTCAGCCAGCCAACCCGCAAGCGACGGTCGAGCAGGGGTTCGGTTGTGATCGTTTGTGTTGCCATAGGTATCTGCTATCGACAAGACGCAGGTATACCTGCGTCGGATACTGATTGACATTAATTGGCAATGATGATTGAAGCTCGATAGCCAACGACGCCGCGAGCGGCTCTCATCGATCAGGCATGCGTAGAGATCCCCCCAGACCAATACCGATTTGACTGGCTAGCTCGGGTCGCACGGCAATCACAAAATCGGTCGACCCGAGCCCGGCAGGTGGCTGACGGAACATCAGATACTTCCACAACTGGACTGATGTTTCATCATCGAAAGGATTACGCAACAATCGATCGAGCAGAGAGCTGCCGTTTAGACGATAGGTTTGATCTTCTGGAAACCACCAGCGTAATGGATACCGCTGCAGCACAAACCCTTGCAAATAGGTGCGATTTTCCGGATAGCGATCGAGATTCTCTTGTAAGATCAGCACAACGGCGATGTCTGCCGCTGGCGGACCATTGAGCCGTCCCCCTGGCACATACACCGCTCCCGGCCAATCGCGCAGGTACCAGAGCCAAACCGTCTCGTTATCGTACATTACCGGCAAGCGAAAGCCGCCACCACGCCGTAAAGCCGCCTCTTCTAAACGCCGCATTACGCGTATCACGTCAGGCGAGGTCTGCGTATAGACCATCATCTCACTAGCCACATCACCGGTTTGATATGCCAGCCGGATACTAGTACGCGTAGTGTATAACCCAATCGCAAATGTTAACCAGATCGCGGTAATAGCTACCGTCACCCTCCAACCCCAACGCAGGCCCGCAACAATCACTAGCAGTGCTACCATAACTAGTATGAAGGTCAAAACCATCCAGGGTTTGACCGGTGAGGTTGGCCCGGCAGCGACGGTGATTGTCATCAAAAGATAGCCAAGACAGACAATTAGGCTAAAGAATAAGCCAAACCCCCATAGTGAACCATAAGGCAATCCTAACGCTCCCGGCCGCCAGTGTTCTAACCAGCGCCAGCCCCATACTGGCGGCGCCAGATCACCTGCGCCAGCCCGATTGGGATCTGAGCTGAACGGTGCCACCGTTTCAGCCTCAACCTGCGCCACTGCTAAACTCTCCCACCAGCGTGCGACCTGCTGTTGTGCTAACATCACCACCTTTGCTAGCGTCCATGCGAATAACAGTGTGAGCGGCACGGTGATATGGAGCGTCAGCCAGGGCATCTTCTCACCAGCCCATGTGTAGATGGCAAATGCAGCCACTGCCCACCAGGCAATGAGGCCAACTGCGAATGCCTCTGGCCAGCGCCGCCGCACAGCTTGGATGGCAAGCGGCAGACCAGCCACCATTCCTGCAAGTAACAGCGGTTCGTAGATAGCAAGGATGACGAGGTAGTAGTGAGCAGGTTGGCTACCACGCTGGACATTGTGTTGGGCCAGCCAGTAGAGTAGCGATCCAGCCACACCCGAAATCAGACCGAGCAAGTTCGTGAACATCGCGGTGAACAGCACTGCATAGAGCGCCACGATGATAATCAGCGCCACCCGCCAGCGCCGATCAACTATTAGGCTGGCCGTAACTAGCGCCGCCGGCGCCCCGCGTGCCAGCGCCTGTTCCCAGGGCGTCATACCGGATGCGTTGCGTCGAAACCAGATCAACCAGATGAACAACGCGAGCGTGCCTACTAGCACAACTAGCGCACTAATTACCGCCGGATGATTGACAAAGCGGCCAATATCAGCTAGGTAGCGCCACCCGTTTTCCCACACGGTCCGTCCGCCGTCACTGTCCGCACGATTGCGCACCAGCAGCGCGTAGCCGTTATCTGCTGTCTCTAGTGGTGGCCAGCCAAAGATCGGTCCAGGCTGCGCAACCACAATGGCTCCATTAGCATCACGTTGCGCGTAATGCCCGCTATCGACCACCGCTTTCCCTGGCAGTACAAAGATCAAGAGCGCCAGGGCCAAGGCCAACCCACCGACAATGGCCAGCCCCGGACGAAACACCTGCCAACAAAAGAGTGCTACGAGGGGGAGAGCAATGATCAGGAGGTAGAGATATGTCGTCTCCTGATTCGTCAACATGAGCGCAAGCGCTGTGGCACCGAGGTAGAGCCAGCGCGGTCGTGGATCGGCAGCATAGCGTACAATCGCCACGAAGACAAGCACTTCACAGACAACCGAATAAATATCGTGGCGCAAAAAGCGTCCGACGTACAGCGCTACTGGTGAGATGAGTAAATAGATGCTGGCCAGCAATGCTGCCTGTCGGCCAATGATTGGGCGCAGTAAGATCGGACTTAACGTCAATCCGACACTAAACAGGGCCGCGCTCAATCGCGCGGTCGTGTCATTATCACCAAACAAGAAGAAGAACAGCGCACCGAGGTGATAGAGGAGTGGCCCATGCAACAGCGGATCGTGCATGTAGCCGCGCCCGCTGAAGAGATACCAGGAATAGGCTGCGTGTAGCGTTTCATCGTGGTGCAACGCACGGTCGCCCAACCCCCATAACCGGCTAACAATGGCCAGCACGGCAATGATCACGTAAGCAAGCTGTTCTAGGGTCGGCTTCCAATGCCGTTCAGCCACTCCAGAGGTCGACATAGCTTTGCGTGCCACGAAACATTTTCATAAACCGCAGGCATTGTACACGAACGCTTGATGCCGGGCAAGATCACACCGACAAGCTGTACCACCGCTTGCAGCCACGGAACAAGAGCACGGTGGCCATAGGCATATACATACCAAGTATCACTAGGTACCACCGCTTGCAGCCACGGAACAAGAGCACGGTGTAGTACAACGCCTGTCCTTGCTAGTCCCAATCGCGCGGTACCGAAGGTGGGTACAGCAGTGGATAGGCGTCGCTACACCCGATCGTCTCCGCACTATGTTCCAACTGCTCTGGGCCCTCTGCCGGTAAACGTTAATACGGAAAAAAGTCTTCCGGCAGCAACTTCACATCTTGCAACACTGCAATCAATTGCTGATCATCGCGCTGCACCTGACTGATCCGTGCCTCCATGTATCGTCCCTGCTCTCGCCAGTAGACAGTATCGCCTTGACGCAGATCTATTAACTCTGGTCGCAAATAACCACCAGCGCAATTAATCACAACCCGCTGGTGGTTTCGCTCATCAACCGGCAAGTCAGTATATCGGCGACCGTAGCCACGTCGAATTACCGATATGGTGCAAAGTGAAGGTTGCGCCATAGCTGACCAACGTTTACTAATGAGCAACGTCTCTCTTCCATCAACTAAGTGGTGCCTCACGCGCGAGCAGTACCATTCAGCGCTCAGACCCCGGCATTCTGTTGGCAACCATAGCCTCTGCCGATGGTTCATCGCAGCGGGTACAAGACGCGCTTGGAATTCTTAATTAAGAATACTCTTTTGTATTATTACGTCAATCTGATTATCTACCGATCCGTAACCAAGCGAAGAGGACTACACCCAGCAAACGGATCACGCCAGCAATCAGCAACACTGGCACAATGCCGATCATGTCAGCCAGTACAGTTGCCACCAGCGGCATAGCAAACAGAGCCAGATTTTGCAACGTTTGAAACAAACCAACATATGTCGCCTGCCGTTCTGGTGGGATGGTACTCAGTACCAGATCAAAATTGACAAGATCATTGCCAGCCACACAAAAATTGACAATCCCGGCCAGCAGAGCCAGCAGCCATGGCGCCTCAGTGAACGCCACCCCAAACGGGTAGAGCGCCATTCCCACGCTGCTCGCCATCAACACACCGCTATTACCTAACCGCGCGGCCGCCGCCGACCAGACCGCATACGCCACTAGCAAAACGCCATTACCTACCGTACTGATTAGGCCAATCCATGCGTCATTCAGGCCAGCTTCTCGCACATAATAAAGCGGCAACAGTGGAATAGCCATTGCTATTCCACTACGGAAGACAAACGCACTCAGAGCATAGCGCATGAACGCTGGCGGTGCCTGCCACAACGCAGTCAACAGCGAACTATCACCGCGTCGCGTAGGTGATGGCTGGCGTTCAGGTAAAGTGATAGCCCGCGAAAAACTGAAACTGAGGAGACCGCCAATCATCGAGCCAAGAAAGACGATCTGGTAGTTGAGCGGAAACGGCAACAGTTCGAGCACTGCGCCAACCAGGGCGACAGTAATGGCGGTAGCCAACCCAAGACTCGACCAGCGCATACTCATCAGGGCATAGCGCCGCTGTGGTCCGGCTACTCCACCCATCACGATCGTAAACGCTACGTTGACAAACGTGGCAGGGATAGTAACTAAGGCCCAAATGACAATAATTGTCCAGGGTACAACGCTAAGTGGCAACACAAACGGTAACAGACCAAAGACCGCATACGATCCCAAGACCCAGAATCGCATGCCGGAATACCAGACCACAATATTGCGTTGCCGTTCAAGGAAACGACCGATGGGTAAGGCAAACAGCGCTCCGGCCAATGCTGGGAGCGAGGTAATCAGGCCGATCAACAGACTAGAAGCGCCGAGACGAGCCAGAAAGACGGGTAGAAACACACTCACTCCGGTGACAACCCCGACACCAATGCCATCAATGAGCACATTGCGCACATTACGCTCGGTAACATTAGCTGGACGGAGTAGCGCACGCAACTCGGTGCGGGAAATGAGTGGTCGCATCGTGGCGTTGCCTCTGTCTAATCGCCGGTCAGCGTGGCCAGCGATTACTATCTGGCGTGAAAATCAGTGCGCGGCCATCTGGCCGCGCAGCTGGAGTGGTGGGCGATACTGGACTCGAACCAGTGACCTCATCGGTGTGAACGATGCGCTCTAACCAACTGAGCTAATCGCCCTTGTGCTAGGCAGGAGTATAGCACATGTGCCCGGTTTGTGCAAATTGCCCTTCCCGGCTATACTATGCTTATATATTACTATTGTCAAACCTAGCGGGAACGATCGTCCACGTGTTTCTGTCGCACCACTGCCTGCCAGCTCGTTGGCAGGCGCTGTTATGGTTCTAACTATGACGGTTCCATCATCGTCAACACTTGATACACCTCCTATCAGCGAGTCGCGCTACTTTAACCGTGAGCTAAGCCTGATCGAGTTTAACCGTCGAGTGCTTGAAGAAGCTATGGATCCTCGCAACCCGTTGCTCGAACGGGTCAAGTTTCTGGCAATCTTTGCTTCCAACCTCGACGAGTTTTTTATGATCCGGGTAAGCGGTATCAAGCAGCAGATTCGGGCTGGCGTTCAGAAACGCTCGCCTGACGGGCAAACGCCTGCTGAGCAATTGAGCGCGATTCGGCGAGCGCTGATACCGATTCTGGAACAGGAACGCGATCTGCTACTGAACGAGCTGTTACCTGCTCTCGACGAGCATGGAATCTCGATCCTTAATACGGTTTCACTTAATGAAGCACAGCGGGCATGGATAGCCGATTATTTTCGGCGCCAAATCTTTCCCGTACTCACGCCGTTGGCCTTCGACTCAAGCCGACCATTTCCATTTATCTCCAATCTGAGTCTAAATCTAGCGGTGGTCATCCGCGATCAAGCCAAAGGCGAACTCTTCGCTCGTATCAAAGCGCCTGAAGTCTTACCGCGCCTCATCCCCCTGCCGCAAGAACTCTGCCCACCTCATAACGATATTCCCCCTGCCCGCCGCCATTGCTTCGTCTGGCTGGAACAGGTGATTGCCGACCATCTGGAACGTCTTTTCCCCGGCATGGACGTGGTTGAGGTTTACCCCTTCCGCGTCACTCGTAATGCTGATGTCGAGATCGAAGAGGACGAAGCCGACGACCTGTTGGCAACCATCGAGCAGGGGCTGCGCCAGCGCCGCTTCGGTGAAGTAGTGCGGCTGGCAGTTGATGATGGCATGCCCGAGCGCATTTGCCAATTACTAGCGGCGAATCTCAAAGTGAGCAATGAAGACATCTATACCGTGCGTGGACCGCTCGGCCTTAGCGACCTGATGCAGCTGACCCGGCTCGATCGCCCAGATCTGAAGGATCCGCCCTACGTACCACGCTTGCCAGCCGTGTTGCGGAATGCCACCAATATCTTCGAGGCGATTCGCAAGCAAGATATCTTGCTTCACCATCCGTACCATTCTTTTGCACCAATTGTTGATTTTATTCAGGCGGCTGCCGAAGATCCTAACGTGCTGGCTATCAAGCAGACTCTGTACCGTGTGGGCCGCAACTCGCCCATTGTTCAGGCACTGATGCACGCGCGTGAGCAAGGGAAACAGGTGACAGTGGTAGTGGAATTAAAAGCCCGCTTCGATGAAGAGAACAACATCACGTGGGCCCGAGCAATGGAACGTGCAGGCGTACATGTTGTCTACGGATTGGTCGGTCTCAAAGTGCACGCCAAACTGGCAATGGTGGTCCGCCAAGAGAGTGATGGCATTCAATGTTATGTCCATCTCGGCACGGGTAACTACAACGCAGTCACGGCCAGAGTCTATACCGATATCGGCTTGCTCACCTGTCGCCCGGAAATAGCCGCCGATGTGGTTGATCTATTCAATTATCTTACTGCGTACAGCCGGCAAAAGGAGTATCGCAGCTTGCTGGTGGCACCAGTTAATCTGCGCCAGCGCATGGTTGAATTGATCGAGGAAGAGATTGCTCTGCACCGAATGCACGGCAATGGCCGACTCATTTTCAAAATGAACGCGCTAGTTGATCGTAAGATGATTGATGCCCTCTACGCTGCATCGCAGGCAGGGGTACACATCGATCTGATTGTACGCGGGATGTGTTCATTGCGTCCACAGGTACCTGGCTTGTCCGACAATATTCGCGTCCGCTCGATCGTCGGACCGTATCTCGAGCATAGCCGGATCTACTATTTTCACCACGGCGGTAAGCCAAAAATTTATATCGGCAGCGCCGATATGATGGAACGGAACCTTGACCGTCGCGTTGAAGAACTCTTCCCGTTGACCGATCCAGCGCTGACCGCATATGTGGCAGATACGTTGTTACAAACCTATCTGAATGATAATCTGCGCGCTCGTGAGCTACTACCCGATGGTCGCTATGTGCGGGTGATGCCAAATGGCGCCGAGGTGATTGACAGCCAGGATCCCTGCCGGATCATTCCCGGCTGTTGACGAGCAGCAGGGTACTCAGACGCTCTTTCAGATCACGAGCAGCAAGTGTAAATCCACCGTCAGCACCATCAACGAAATGAACCTGACGCTCCATCCGCTTAAAGACGAGACAGGTCAGAATCACTTCGGGTGACCGGTGCGCGCCAAAAGCCAATTCGCCGGCATCAAACTGGCTGGTTAAAAATGCGAGCAGTTGTTCGTGTTGCTCATCGCTGCCAGAAATGATCATCCGCAACACATCATCGTACTTCCGGTAATCGGCTGCCGTTACAACGTGCTGTCGATACTTATCCCACCACGCCGTCTGGCCGCGCAGCTGTTGCCACCAGCGAGACCCACGCAAAGCGAGATTGAGACTATAAATTTGTGCCCAATATCTCAGCTGATCGATCCGCTTCACACCGCCACGGAGCAGTGCCTCCGGCCAGAGCGCTCCTGGACGCACGCTAGCCTGCATCGATAAATAGTGGAGCGGATGATAGGCCTGATCACCGCCATATATCTCCTCGATAGCGTTAATCACCTTCCGGTAGACCGCTAACGTTGCGGTTTGATCAGATTGCGGCATCGCCTGTACAATCAGACATAACGCTGCACCATGAGCTGGTGGAATGGCATTCCATCGACATTCTAGGCCGCTCAGATTAGCGTCTTCGGGTGCGCCAGGCTCCAGCAAGAAATCGGTCGCTACCGCGTCGTCTTTGACTAACCGCTCGGCATAACTTAGGCCGCCTCCACTGAAGAGCGCCTGTGCGACATAGTCGTTAATAGCTAATTTGCCCACCAGTACCTGATAGCCAGCCTGCAAAACAGTCGTCACCGGCACTGATCCTACGCGCAAGTCAAGGTTGAACGACTGGCGTGATAAACCACTCACAGCGCGCAGCGCCTGCGCTGTCGGCTCGACCAACACGGGCGGCACGGCCAGAGAAGCCCCATCACCACCAAAGACAAACGGTATCTCTATCTCGCCGGCAACATTAAGAGCAGCGGTGATTGTCGCTGCTCCAATCATATTGACCTCTTTGTAACGACCTTCGGCGACTGCACGAGTCGAACCGCGCACGTCACAGACAAAGATTGTCCAATCGGGTGGCAGCGGCTGGTACGTATTGGGGTCGGCAATCGCGCTAAATTTGGTTACGATGGGAAGTTGGGTGAAGAAGTTGGTTGTCATAGTTTCCCCACTGTTGCAAAGCTATTATGCCGACTGCTCTTGCTAGCGCAGATGCCAGCCGACATCTGCACTGCAGGTATCGGGCTGAACAGTCTACTTACCTGTCATTTGGTACCCTACGATTATCATATGCCATCTATGGTTAGCCCAACCATCGGTGAAACTTCATCGTGATCGGCGTTCATGACTGTGGCTGACGGTTTACGCACTAGGTACGTTTGGCATCTAATCGTCAATCGTGCTACACTTAGCATATCATGGGTCGTCGTAAACAACAGGTTATGATCAGATTACATCTCTGGTTGGTAGCGCTGCTCTGGGTGTTCTGGAGCAGTAGTACGGCATTTGCGCAACCAACCTGGCTTGAGCTACAGACGACCTATTTTCGCGTGGTGTATACACCTGACGATCAAGCAATTGCGACCCGTTACGCGACCATTGTTGATGATCTCTACAATCAGTTTAGCACCACTTTCGACGTGCGGCCGCCTACCCCACTTACGTTGCGCCTCTACCCGACCAGCGAGTCTTACTTTACCGCTAACCCAGCGGCACGCAATGTTCCCGGTGTGATTGCCCATGCCGATTTTCGGCGCCGCGAAGTTGTGGTCATTGTGGAACGAGCTCGACAGCAACGTGAAACAGCTCAGATAAACAATTTGCGCCACGAATTGGCCCATATCTTTGCCACCGATCTGAGTAACGGTCGCCTGAATGTCGGGTTGCAAGAGGGGATTGCCCAATACATGGAGCTGCCCGGACCTGAGCGTGATGATCGGATTGCAACTTTACGCACTCTAACCCAACGTGGCGAGTTGTGGTCGTGGGCCTTGCTCGATGACCGCAATGCGATCTACGGCCAGCCCGCACTCAGCTACCCACAAACTTGGTCAATCGTTAGCTTCCTTATTGAACGCAACGGCTTCGAGCAATTTCGCCGGTTTCTGACCACGCTGGCGGAAAGTAGCGGCTATCGTTCAGCAATGGCAGCAGTGTACGGTGTCTCGGCCACTACGCTGGAAAGCGAATGGCGGGCTTGGTTACCCGGTTTTCTCCAGCTCGAATCAACCAATGGCCTCACACCGACGGTAGACCTGAAACTGGCGCGCGCCTTGCTCGGCGCTGGCGATTACAGCGGCGCGTTGCGCGAGCTTGAACGACTCAGTCACTTCGCTGATGCCACCACCCAATCTGAAATCGCTGTGTTGCAAGCACGTGCGCAGACCGGCCACCGTGCCAACCAGCTAGCGGAAGCTGCTCGTGCTGCCCTACTCAACGGTGAGTATGCCCAAGCCGAACGCCTCATTGGCCAGGCTGAGCAAGCTTACGCTGAGATCGGTGACGACCGGCAGGCAGCAGTGCTGGCCGCATACCGAGCGCGCGTGGCACGTGGATTACAGGCTAGCGCAATGCTCCGCCAAGCCAGCGAACAGGCACGCCGCTTCGATATCTTGGGCGCGCAAGTGCAGGCAGACTTAGCGGCGCGTGAATTTGCTGCCTTAGGGGATGAAGTGCGGCGCGATAATGCGCTGGCACTCTACCGCAGCTTGGCAAGAGATCGACGCATGTTGGCTATTGCGTTACTCTTTTTCGGCGCTGCCGGGATTGCCACAAGTATGATCGGGCGCCAATTATGGTCAGCGCCCGATCCGTGGTAAATAGGGTATTCCTGCTGAAACTATCGTACCTGAACCATATCGGCTGGCACCGGGAAATGACGACACATCTCTGCCACTTCCGCACTGATTCGAGCCAACCGTGCTTCATCATCAGGATACGTTAACACTTCACCAATCCAGGCCGCAATCTGAGCCATTTCCGACTCACGCATTCCTCGCGTCGTCACGGCTGGAGTACCGATCCGAATACCGCTCGTCTTCATCGGTGGTTGCGGATCATCAGGAATGGCGTTCTTGTTAACGGTAATTGCCGCCTTATCTAATGCACGCTGGGCCTGAGCGCCAGTCAAGCCAGTACTGCGTAGATCGACTAGCATCAGATGGTTGTCAGTACCACCACTCACCAGACTCAAGCCTTGGGCACGCAGACCTTCAGCCAGTGCCTTCGCATTACGTCGGATCTGAGCCGCATACTGCTTGAATTCTGGACGGAGGGCCTCACCGAAAGCCACTGCTTTGGCAGCAATTACATGCATCAACGGTCCGCCCTGGGTACCGGGAAACACGCTGGAATTGATCGGTTTGGCGAAATCCTCTTCCATCAAGATGAGACCACCGCGTGGTCCACGGAGCGTCTTGTGCGTAGTAGTCGTGATGATATGTGCATATCCCACTGGGGTCGGATGCTCACCGGCTGCAACCAGACCAGCGATATGAGCGATGTCAGCCATGAGTAATGCCCCTACCTCATCGGCAATCTGGCGCATACGAGCAAAATCGATAATCCGTGGGTAGGCGCTCGCCCCCGATGTAATTAGCTTGGGCCGAATAGCGCGTGCCTTTGCCGCCAGATCATCGTAATCGATCTGCCCAGTCTGACTATCGACCCCGTAAAAATGAACGTTGTACCACTTACCTGAAAAATTGACCGGACTGCCGTGGGTCAGGTGACCGCCGTGATCGAGGCGCATACCCAGGATTGTATCGCCGGGCTGCAAGAGCGCGGTAAATACGGCAATATTGGCCTGCGCACCACTATGCGGCTGGACATTAGCATGGGTTGTGCCAAACAATTGACATGCGCGGTCGATCGCAATCTGTTCAATGGCATCAACAAACTCACAACCGCCATAATAGCGCCGACCAGGCAAGCCTTCGGCGTACTTATTGGTCAGCACTGACCCTTGCGCCTCCATGACTGCGAGACTAGTGTAATTCTCGCTGGCAATCAGTTCCAGACCCTGCCGCTGACGTTGCGCTTCCCGCTCGATCAGATCGGCAATGATCGGGTCGGTTGCGCGCACATGTTCAAGCATTGTACCTTCTCCCCGTGTATATACCGCTTGCAGAGAAACAACTACCTTGCCTGCCGACCGCCAGCCGACAGGAGGCGAAGGGTTTCATCATCGTACTGTCTAACTCACAGATTCACCGGGCTTCAGAGTTATCACCTCGGTAGTGACGCCAAACTCACGACAATGCTCAATTAATGCCTCTGGTGCGCCAGTCAAAATCGGAAACGTGCCGTAGTGTTCGGGAATGGCGTACTTCGCGCCGATCAACTTAAGCGCATAAGCAGCCTGACGCGGATCCATTGTAAAGTGATCACCTATTGGCAAGATCACCAGATCGGGCCGGTACAGCTCGCCGATAATCTGCATATCCATGGTGACGCAGGTATCGCCGGTGTGATAAACCGTAAAGCCATTGCTGAAGCGTAATACATAGCCGGCTGCCGTACCTAGACTGATAAGCTGACCATTCTCGTAGATAGTGCTCGAATGGTGCGCAGTAGTCATCGTGGCCCGCACATCGGCAACGGTTACGGTTCCGCCCTTGTTGAAGCCGACAATTTGCGCCGCCGGGATCCCCTCACCCTCGAGATACGCCACCATGTCATACTGGCAGACCACTGTCGCTCCGGTTGCACGGGCCAGATCAACCAGATCCGCAATGTGGTCGAAATGACCATGAGTTACGAAAATTGCAGCCAAATTCTCCCGCACACGAGTCTTCCACGTTTCGGGACAGGCAGGATTACCATCAACCCAGGCATCGATCAAAATATTCCGCCCCTCGGGCGTAGTCAGATGAAAGGTGCCGTGACCGATGAACGTAATTGTCACATCGCGTCCTATGGTTGCCAAGGCTGCCTCCTTTTGGTCAATAACAGAAACTCTTCGCGGGTGAGTTGATGAGCATTTGAACCATTTTGTACACTCGATGCTCTCAGTATAACATAGAGCAGACCTCCCTTGACAGGCAACGCTAGACGATTTATAGTATACCCCCAGGGGGTATATGATTGCAGCTGCCCTAGTTGCCTAAGCGCCACAGCATCTGACAACTTGATATTGTAAGGAGGATTCGTCCAATGGCCAAGCCTATCACCGTCAGTGATGCCGATTTTGCCGAGAAGGTATTAAAGTCAAGTACACCGGTAGTTGTCGATTTTTGGGCACCGTGGTGTGGTCCATGCCGTGTTATCGCTCCGATTCTTGACAAGCTGGCCGGCGAATACGCAGGTCGGCTGACCATTGCCAAAGTCAATACCGACGACAATATACAGTACGCTTCACAGCTCGGCATTCAGGGCATTCCGACGCTGGTTATCTTCAAGAATGGAAAGGAAGTAGGGCGGCTGGTTGGGGCACGGCCAGAAGCGATGTACCGTGAGATCTTCGATAAAGTGCTGGCAATGGCGTGAGCACGCAAGTACCACCGCCAGAATCCGCAGCAGAGTCGGCTATGAACACCGGATTTCGCCCGCTCGCACCCGAGCGGCGTGATGAGTTGCTACGTCGACTACGGCGCATCGAGGGTCAGGTGCGTGGAATTCAACGTATGGTTGAAGAGGGCCGCGATTGTCGGGACATCGTCCACCAGATCATGGCTATCCGGCAAGCATTAGCCAGCGCCAACAGCGTGGTGTTGGAATGCTACGCGCAAACCTGTCTGAGCGATAGCGAACGGTGTCGTGCTGAAATAATCAGCGAGCTGATCGAGCTGTTCAAAGAGGCGTGTTGAAGCACCTGGGGTAGAGGGTACGGTATACCGTACCCTCTTGCCATACTCTACTCCGATCCAACAGAAGTCACCATTTTGCCAGCTTCTACCTTACCGTTGGTCAGAACGGCCAGCAAATCCCCTACAGTTATCCCTCGTTGGGCTGGATGGCGTAGCGGGCGGTCAAGATAGATAGTGTATAGGTTATGTCGGCTTTCCCGCACATGGGAAATATAGCCGGCTTCGTGCAGATCATGTAAGATCCGTTGTACCGCTCGCTCTGTAATACCAACCGTCTGCGCGATCTCGTGCGCTGTAGCGCGTGGGTTACGGGCAATACACAGCAACACTTGCGCATGATTGGTAAGAAAAGTCCAGCTCATACCTCCGTCTTTCTAGACGAATACCATAAAACAGCCATTTCATATTTTATTGTACCAGTGTTATGATTCGTGAGCGAGGGAAAGAACACCCCTGCCAGTAGTGAGGCCATTCACGGCGCATAGGTAAAGCTCGCGCGCCATTCACGGATGATTTGCAGGTAGAAATCAGGTGGGAGCGGTCGTCCATCGCGGTCGGTATACGCCGCCGGAGCTACGGCAGTATTTTCCGGCCACTCGTTCCAGGTCTCGATAAGAACCAGATCCGTATCGGACGGAATCGCAGCTAGACTAGCACGCAAGAAAGCACCCGGTACAATTGGTCCGCCACCAGGAGGCTCGTCGCGCGGTTGACGACGTGGCTCAGTCACTCCTGGAATGCGCGAGTTGTCGAAACCGGGACCCACGCTACTCACCCGAAAGCCACGCAACTCGGCAGTATGCGGTCCGAGTAGGGCTGTTCCCCATCGATACACACCATCTGCGACATCAATCACACTCGGCATGCCGGCAGGTGGATTGAGCGCTTGCGGGTTGAGCCAAGTCTCTTCGAGGATCAGCCAGGGTTCCACACCAAAATCGGCCTGAAACGCAAGCTTGACTGCCCGCCACAATTCGCCGCTCAGTTCAAGATTGTCACAACAGAGCGCAGTATAAGTGATAATGACCGGCCGACCGTCGATCGTGGCCCACATCTCAGGCGGCACCCGGTTGAAAAAGTCGCGAATGTGCAGGTTGTAAAAAAAGTAGCCACTACGAGGATCGCTCAGGGGCAAACGCGGTACATCTGATCCGATCCGATAGCCCTTGCCTAAAAACTCCTGATACATTCCCTGTTGGGCAGTAGTATCCAGAAACATGCCGATTAACAACGGCTTTTCCAATACACCATTGGCCTGCACCAGCAGATCGAGCCGATCCTGGCGGAACCACGGGTATGGGTGATCACCCCAACTCACCGGAAAGATCATATCGAATCCGGTGGCAGCCATCGTGCGTAACTCCTGTTCGTACCAGTCGTAGTTGTACGAAGAGTAGCTGACACCATCGCGTGGGTCGGCATCTGCAGGTAATGGCGTTAACCAGCCTGGCGGTACAGCTTGAAGAAGACGCACGTCGCATTCGTTCTGCGGACAGTTATACCAGTAGAAAAAGAAGGTACCTAGCGGCGGTAAGTGTCGACCGGATATGGAGATCGGCCCTGGGGAGGCAGCCAGCACCGTAGCAGTTGCGACAGGCGACTCGGTTGGACGACTAGTAGGTGGCAACGCTACCGGTGTAGCAGTAGGTATAGCGGTCTGGACTGCTATGGTTTGTGCAGTTGCAGTAGCCAGCGTGAGCGCTGGCGATGGCATAACTGCTGGCGTTGGTTCTACGGCCTGGAACAGACCACAGGCGGTCAAGATGAAGCTAGCAATAATAAGCAGTAAGCGGCGCATAGTTTAGCGTGCCTTGGTAGCTCTACGTAATATCATTCACCTGCAGTATAGCATGCTCATCCCGCTGGCGACAGGCACACTCGGCACACATAACATACGGATCGAAAGACAACGATAACCTACGACAGTTCAGCGCTGGGAACGCGGCAGTACGTTCGAACATCAGGGTTGAACGCTTAGCGGAGGTAGCAGCACAACCTATTCTGGCATTGTGTTGCGTGAGGAAGGAGGCGCAAGCAGCAATAGGTGTTAGCGTCAGCGTATCGGCGCGATGGTCACCGACGGTATTGGTGATCAGGTTAACAACAGGAACAGACGACAGGACTTGTTCCTGCTTGTCCTGTACTTCCCTACTCTACTAGGAGAAAGCTTTGTCATAACAAACGGCGCAGGAGCTGTCCTGCGCCGCTGTTGATCAGATGATCAAATTAACGCAAACTTACTTTGCCGTAGAGACCTTACCGATCACTTTCGACATACCTTCATCATCAGTAATCGGGTTCCGCAGGTTCTCGATCAATTCCTGCGTCTCCTTCGATGGTTCTTTAGTCAGCAAGCTGACAACCACGATTAGGATGACAGCGACAAGCAGACCGAAGATCCCTGCACCGAGGTGCGAGATACCGAGCACATTAAAGGCCGGATTGACGTAGTTATTGGCCATGTAGAAGAGGGTCACCCCCAGACCACCAATCATACCAGCAATTGCGCCCGGACCATTCGCACGCTTCCAGAAGATGCCCAGGAGCACCACTGGGAAGAAGGTCGAAGCAGCCATTGAGAACGCCCAGGCCACCATCTGAGCAATCAGGGCCAGGCGCGTGATTGCGAGCAGCGCGGCGATGACAGCTGCCACCACGATCATCGACTTACCCAACACGATGCGAGTATTGAGGCTCGCTTTCGGATTAATCGTGCGGAAGTAGATATCGTGCGCAATGGCCGACGCAATCACCACCAGCAGACCGTCAGCCGTGCTAAGTGCGGCCGCCATACCACCGGCTGCAACCAGGGCCCCGATCGTGTAGGGCAGACCAGCGATATCCGGTGTTGACAACACGACCAAGTCGGCATCGATACCATCGGCAGCAGTGCGGCCCAATTCATTGAGCTGCAAAATACCATCAGTACGAGTCTTAGTTACAGCCGTACCCGAAATCTCACCAGCGCGGCCCTTGCCCTCGCCGATGTCCTCCCAAGGAGCCAAATCAATCTTGCCGTTGCCATTGGTGTCCTCGATCACGAGCGCCTTGGAGTTGATCAAGTTTTTCACCCAAGCCGGCTCTTTACCGACATCAACGCCGTCCAAGACGCTCAGATCACGGATCACGATCAGACCATTGCTGGCCCACACCTTCGTCCAGGCCGGCAGTTCGCTCACCGGCTTACCGACAACATTTTCCAAGATCTGCCAGCGCGAGAAGGCTGCATACGCCGGCGCCGTGAAGTAGAGCAGGAAGATGAAGAAGAGCGACCAACCCACACTGAGACGGCTCTCACGCACACTCGGCACCGTGTAGAAGCGGATCAAAATGTGCGGCAAACCGGCCGTGCCCAGCATTAGACAAGCCATCAGGGCCAGGAAGTTCCACGGCGTCCCACGCCAGTCACCCAGTTCCGGCTTCTTGGGATCGGGGATAGTCTGAGCCGCCGGTGGAGTGATATTCAGACCAAACTGGGTATTCAACTGGCGCACTGCATCGATCGCCGATACGTTATTGAGATTTTCATTGAACGGTGGGATGTACCCAGTCTTGACGAGCTTACCCGGCACGACCGGCGATTCACTGATCGTCGAGAGGCCCTGCTGCTCTTCGAGCACCTGGATACGCGCCAACGCTTGGCCGTAGCTCAACTGCGGGATCGGGAAGCCAGTGAGCTGGATTGAGAGGGCAGTCACCGGGATCAGGTAAGCGATGATGAGAATGATGTACTGGGCCACTTGCGTCCAAGTCACTGCCTTCATGCCACCCAGGAATGAGCAGACCAGCACACCAGAGAGGCCAAGGATAACACCGATGGTGTAGTCGACGCCAATAAAGCGCTGCATAATCAGACCGACGCCGACCACCTGTGCCGTCACGTAGGTAAGTGACACGATGATTGCACAGATAGCAGCTACAACGCGTGCCGCATTGCCACCGTAGCGCGCGCCAACGAAGTCAGGAATAGTGTACTGACCAAACTTGCGCAGGTAGGGCGCAAAGAGCAGAGCCAGCAACACGTAGCCGCCTGTCCAGCCCATGATGTACGCGAGGCCATCGTACCCGAGCAGCCAGAGAGTACCCGCCATCGAAATGAACGAGGCAGCGCTCATCCAGTCGGCGCCAGTAGCCATACCGTTGAAGATGGCCGGTACGTTGCGGCCAGCGACGTAATACTCATCCAATATTTTTGTGCGCGATATAATGCCGATGGTCGCGTACATCGCCATCGTCAGCAGGAGGAAGATCCAACCAATGACCTGGGTAGGCAGGCCAGCAAAGATTTCGAGCAGCAGCATTATAACGCTGAAAGTGATCAACCCGATCGTGAAGTACCCGTAGTAACGCGCCAACCGATTACGGAAGACGCTCTGGCTCTGAGCCGAAGCGGACATGCGCTATCCTCCTCTAAAGTACTGATAATCTCGTGCCAGATAACGTGGTTTAGCGGTCGCGATCACTCAGTCCGTACTTCGCATCCAACTTATTCATTGCGTAGGCGTAGTAGAAAATCTCGACTACGAACACGATGAGTGAACCCTGGCTACCCATGTAGTAGCCGAGTGGAAAGCCGGCAATAACGATATTGTTGAGGGCTTCAACGAATAGCACCGGCACATACGAAACGACAAACCAGATTGCAATCAGGATTGTGATGAGACGCAGGTTTTCTTGCCAGTACCTGCGGTTCCGTTCAGCCACCGGGAGCTCCGACAGATCCGACATCAGGCCCTCCTTCTCTTACGCTACACTGCTTTCACCTTTCGGGCGATACATACTAGCTTGCTGCCACGACTATTCCGCTATCCTGCACGAACGCGGTGTAATAAACCACAAACTGGGTGGTTAGCCAGGTAGAGCGCAATAGCCAACAGGCAACATGCCAGTTATGCATCTCATATCGCGGTGTGCTGATTGTAGCAAGCCTTTTTCAGCCTAGGTTAAGGTTTGTGTAAAGTTTTGGTAAATTTCCTCTCTTTAGACGGTGAGATTTTTCACAAGCACCAACCGTACCGATGATGGCATGCTATAATCGGCAACGGACTACCGCGCTCCTGGCAGGGGTAGCCAGCCATAATCTCAGTACAGTAGGGCGTAGATTATCGCCCTACACTACTTGGAGGCGAACAGGCGCTGGGCTGTCTACTGACGCCCGCTCAGGAAAGGACAAACGTGTATGCCTTACGAAACCGTCAGCCAGTTTATCCGCCATCATTTCCGTCATTTCAACGCGGCAGCGCTGGTTGATGCTGCCGATGCCTATCGTGCTCATCTCGACCGGGGCGGTAAGATGATGATCACGCTGGCCGGTGCCATGAGTACCGCTGAGCTGGGGCTATCACTAGCTGAAATGATTCGACAAGACAAGGTACACGCTATCTCGTGCACTGGCGCCAACCTGGAAGAGGATATTTTCAATCTGATCGCGCACGACTTTTACGAGCGCGTGCCCAACTACCGCGACCTGAGTCCACAACAAGAACAGGAGCTACTCGAGCGACACATGAACCGGGTCACCGATACGTGCATCCCGGAAGAAGAGGCTATGCGGCGATTAGAGAAGGCACTGCTAGAAGTCTGGATGCAGGCCGACCAGAGCGGCGAACGCTACTTCCCCCACGAATTTATCTACCAGATCTTGCAATCTGGCAAACTTGAACAGTACTATCAGATCGATCCACGTGACTCGTGGGTCTACGCAGCAATGGAACGCAATCTGCCCATTTATGTGCCAGGCTGGGAAGACTCAACCACCGGCAACATGTATGCCGCTCATTGCATAAATGGTGAGATCAAGCATGTCCACACGGTGCGTACCGGGATCGAATACATGATCGATCTAGCTGACTGGTACACCCGCACCTCAGCTGAACATTCCATCGGCTTTTTCCAGATCGGCGGCGGCATTGCCGGTGATTTCCCGATCTGCGTCGTACCTATGCTACACCAAGATTTGGGACGTGAGGGGGTACCAGTATGGGGGTATTTCTGCCAGATCAGTGACTCAACGACCAGCTATGGTTCGTATTCAGGCGCAGTGCCGAACGAGAAAATTACTTGGGGTAAGCTCGCGGTGGATACGCCGAAATTCATTATCGAATCAGACGCCACCATCGTTGCTCCCTTACTCTTTGCTCTGGTCTTGGGATGGTAGGCAGCACGATTAGCGTTCTACCTCCATCGGGCCGCGCCACTCGGTAGGATTACTCAGTGGTGCGGCTCTAATGTTATATGGTGTAGTATAGCTCGCTCACATCAGTAACCATGATATCGATACCAGCGCGCAAACAACCTCTTATGATCGTCGCTCTGCAGTACTCGCTAGTAACCATTCTTTTCGGCTACGGCACATTGTGCCTCGGTCTGTACCTGGTGCAGGAACAATTGATTTTCCCCAATGAGTATGATCCACCTGACACCCGCTACAGTTTCAGCCGAGCATTCGCGGAGGTTTTCATTCCAGTCGCTGATGCTCGCCTCCATGCACTCTGGTTTCGTGTCCCTGATCCGAAAGGGGTGGTTGTCTTTTTTCACGGCAATGGTGGAACCCTCAGAACCTGGGGCCACCGCGCCATCGCGTTCGTTGATCGCGGCTACGATGTGTTTATGGTTGATTATCGCAGTTACGGCCAGAGCACGGGAAGAATCCAGAGTGAAATGCAACTATTTGCCGATGCCCGTGCCGTCTACACCTGGGTGCGCGAACACTATCGAGACGAGCAGATCGTACTCTACGGTAGTTCACTTGGTACAAGCTTTGCTTCCCGGCTAGCTGCTGAATATCAGCCGCGCCTACTCATTCTAGAAAGTCCATTCTATAGTATCGAAGAGCTCGCACGCCGGCGCTTCCCCTGGGCCCCGAGTACCCTGCTAAAGTATCCTTTGCGATCTTACAGCTGGATCGGCCAGATAACGTGCCCGGTAATTATATTCCACGGCACCGCCGATCAGGTTGTACCGTTCGACCACAGCGAACGACTGGCCGCCCACCTAACCGCACCGTTAATGTTTTATCGAATTGTTGGCGGCAACCATGTCGACACGGAACAATACCCGATCTACCACCAGGCGCTCGATATAGCGCTTGGCCCGCTGCGCCAACTGGAATAGTGAGTAGGTAGACGCTAGCCCCAATCTCGGGCCAAGCCCCCGTAGTGAGCATTACCATTGCGCAGACCGGCACCAGATGCTCGTGATTCATGGGCAAAACCATACAGCCATGATATGCTACATAATACTGGTATTATGGAGCGTTCATCATGGCACTAGAACCGTTGTTACTTATTACCGGGCTCTTACTATCAATCAGCGTCGCTGCGACTCGGGCCTCGAACCGGTTTGGCGTGCCAGCACTCATCCTGTTTATAGCAATTGGTATGCTAGCCGGTTCGGACGGCCCGGGAGGGATCGCCTTCACCGACGCTGCATTAGCCCAGCTTATCGGCGTCGTGGCGCTGATTTATATTCTCTTTTCAGGCGGACTAGACACCGACTGGTCGATTATCAGGCCAGTGCTGGTCGAAGGGTTGATCTTGGCCAACGTGGGGGTATTGATCAGCACGTTTATCGCTGCTGCTGGTGCCCGTCTCATTCTTGGCTTTGATTGGCCGCTGGCCTTGCTGTTGGGAGCTATCATTTCCTCAACCGACGCAGCAGCGGTGTTTAACGTGATGCGTACCCGCGGTATTCATCTCAAGCATCGGCTCGAACCGCTGATCGAACTGGAGTCAGGCAGCAATGATCCGATCGCGGTCTTTCTCACTATCGGATTTACCCAAATGATCATCAACCAGCAGAGCTCGATCTCAGATCTGGCCCTCGCTTTTGTCTTCCAGATGCTGCTCGGCACTGCCGGAGGTTACGCTTTTGGCCGCCTGATGATCTGGTTTGTCAACCGCATTCAGTTACAACAAGAGGGCCTGTACATTGTCTTAACTATGGCGCTAACGCTACTAACGTATGGATTCACTGCGCTGATCGGCGGCAACGGCTTTCTGGCCGTCTACCTAGCCGGCATCGTACTCGGCAATGCCAACATCGTCCACAAGCGATCGATCTTGCGCTTCCACGACGGCGTCGCCTGGCTGAGCCAGATCGCAATGTTCCTGATCCTAGGGCTGCTCGTCTTTCCCTCCCAGCTACCGGCGGTGGCCGGCCAAGGTCTAGCTATGGCGCTTTGGCTGGTCTTTGTGGCGCGACCGTTGTCGGTCTTTATTGCGCTCGGCTGGAAAAGACGCTCGCTCGCGCAACTATTGATGATCTCGTGGGCTGGGCTGCGTGGTGCTGTACCCATCGTACTGGCTACCTTTCCGCTGCTGGCTGGCATCCCTGACGCAGCGCTCCTATTCAACCTGGTTTTCTTCATCGTACTGGTGTCGGTACTGCTGCAAGGCATCTCGATTAGCTGGGTCGCTCGCCGCCTAGGTGTGATGAGTCCCCAGCCTGAGATCGTCGATAGCCATCTCTTTGTACCGGAAGTCAGCGGCGCTAGTCAGATTCTGGAAGCACACATTCCACCTAATTCGGCGCTAGTCGGTAAATCACTGATTGAGGTTGATTTACCGCGCGGCCTGCTGGTTGTGCAGATCCAGCGCGAAGGCGGCTACATCATTCCCAACGGCAGTACGATCTTTGCGCCCAATGATCGACTGGTGCTGCTGGTTGCGCCGACAGCCTTGCAGGCTGTCACAGAACTGTGCGCGAGTTGCAGTCTTACCCCCTTAGGACCGATTCGGATTGATGCCCAAGGCCAGGTGCAGGCACGTTGATACCGAACCGATGGCGATGAGGGGAATAACACAGATACGCCGGGGTTACGTAACCCCGGCGTCAGAGGAAGGGATAACAGGGAGCATTTGCTCTGCTGCCCGGGAAAAGCTGGGCAAAGAGAAGGTGCGTTATGCCGAAGCAGACATCGCAGTGCTCCCGATCATTTAATCGTTCAACTCCACCTGATCGCCGCTCATGGTATAGATGATCTTCTCAACCATATTCAGCGCCCGATCGGAGACCCGCTCGAAATTGTGGGCAATGAAGAGCAGATCAGCCGTTTCCGGTGGAGTTAGCTTCGATACTAACCCTTGTTTCAATTGCTTGTACTCGTGGTCAATCTCATCTTCCTGGTCGATGATGCCTTTGATCGCTTCGGGATTACCATCATCGAGCGCTGCTAGTGCGCGATCGAGGTTGGCCCGGGCCGTTTGACCGAGAGTAATCAGTTCGCTCGGTGCAGAGAGCGGCCCACGATTCGAATCAGGACTGCCAATCACCATCTTTGCCGTATTTTTGGCGTAATCAGCAATCCGTTCCAGCTCGTAACTGATCGACAACGCCGCAATTAAGCGGCGCAGATCACGAGCTACGGGTTGCTGCGTCGCTATCAGCTGAACAACCCGCTGCTCGATCGCGTCTTTGGCAGCGTTCACCGCCGCATCGCCGTCTTGTACCGCTTTCGCCAGCTCGACATTTCCTTGCTCGAGCGCTGTAATCGCCTGAGCCAGTGCTGCACTGACCGTCTGACCCATATCGGCCACCTGCTGACGCAGGGCCTTCAACTCCTGATCAAAGTGCTCACGCGGGCGCATGGAACACTCCTTTACTTATATTGTGCTCCCGTGCTTACAGGATACACGTTTTAGGCTCATTGCGCTAGCGGTAAATGGATCAGAGGCCTCGACGCTATCCTGCTGGAACCTGGTCGCTGGACACTCTGATCCCTCCTTAACCGGCAGGTTACGTTGCTAACGGCGTTCACCGGATGCTGTTCGGCTAGAAGTAGCCACAGCGGGAGAGAGTTCCTACCCTGTTATCGGCTCGAAGCGCGCCTGGAAGAAGCGCAGATAGCGCGGTTCGTAGACCATACGCAATCCGCGCACCTGTTCACGCTGATCATACACCACTTTTACCGCTTCAGCCACAACATCCATATGAGCCTGGGTATAGACCCGGCGCGGGATAGTCAGGCGAGTCAGTTCAAGGCTCGGATAGAGGTGTTGACCAGTCCTCGGATTACGTCCAGCACTGACGATGCCACGTTCCATAGCTCGTACCCCGGAGTCGAGATATAGTTCGGCAGCTAAGGTCTGGGCTGGAAAGAGATCTTGCGGTAGATGTGGATAGAAGCGACGGGCGTCAAGAAAAATGGCGTGGCCGCCAATTGGAACGACAATTGGAATATTCCAGTCCAGGAGCAGTTCACCCAGATAGCGCACCTGACCGATGCGCGCTCGGATGTAATCCTCTTGCAGCGATTCTTCAATTCCAACGGCCAGTACCTCCATATCGCGCCCGGCCATACCGCCGTAGGTATGCAATCCCTCATAGACAACGACCAGATTGCGCGCTTCGTCAGCCAGTTGGTCATCATTGAGCGCAAGCCAGCCTCCGATATTGACCAAGCTGTCTTTCTTCGCGCTCATCCAGGCACCATCGGTGTAACTACACAATTCGCGCACAATATCGGCGATAGAGTGATTGGCATAGCCGGGTTCGCGCTCTTTAATGAAGAAGGCATTCTCAACCAGACGGGTTGCGTCTAAGAAGATACGAATCCCGTAGCGGTCGCAGAGCGCACGTAGCGCGCGCACATTCGCCATACTCACTGGTTGACCACCTGCCATATTGACAGTTCCAGCTAGACTGACGTAGGCAATTTGAGGCGCGCCAACCTGGTTGATCAATGTCTGCAGCTTATCGAGATCGACATCTCCTTTAAATGGATGCAGGCTCAGCGGATCGTGTGCTTCATCGATAATCACATCGACAAAGATACCGCCAGCTAATTCTTGATGGAGGCGGGTAGTCGTAAAGTACATATTGCCAGGCACATATTGGCCCGGCTGGATCGCGATCCGGCTGATGAGATGCTCGGCGCCGCGCCCCTGATGGGTTGGAATAACGTGGCGATAGCCATACGCTTGCTGCACGGCTGCTTCCAAGCGGTAAAAGCTGCGACTCCCAGCATACGCCTCGTCACCCATCATCAATGCGGCCCACTGCCGATCACTCATAGCATTAGTGCCGCTATCGGTCAGCAGATCGATGTAGACATCTTCGGAACGGAGTAGAAAGGTGTTATAACCGGCGGCCTTGAGCGCTGCTTCCCGTTCGGCGCGACTGATGATTCGCAACGGCTCAACCATCTTGATCTTCCAGGGCTCAGCCCACGAGCGACGACCAAATTGCTGCCCCATAGTGCGTGGATAATCCTGATCCAGCTCCATCACGGTACCTCCTAATAGTTCACACAAAAGGGGCGACGCCATTGTCGCCCCGTGGTAGTGTAGTGATTGCGGCCCAGACTGGGACAAACCGCATATGGCAGATTGAGGTATTACCCGATCGGCCACGCTGTGTCCAGCAAGCCGATCGTGTTTACACAGCCGTTCACTAACATTGCCCTCACACGATACCGGTTGGTACCAAGTGCCAGTAAGCACGGTTGAGTAACGCTTTTTCGTAGTGATAATAAGCACTCGGTTTGGGTGGCTGTGGCGGATGGTTGTAGTCGAACACGAGTTGGGTAGCCTGACCGCGTCCAGTTTCAAGGAAACACATAACCTGGCCGTGATAGCGATCGTCGTTCGGTTTGCCCTTAATCTCGCCAGCGATACGATGAGCAATCACTTTGGCTTCAAAGTGCGCTGCAGCGCCGCTCTTGCTCACCGGCAAATCGGTAGCATCACCCAACCCATAGATATAAGGAAACTGCTTATGTTGCAGCGTTTCGCGATCGGTCGGTAGCCAACCCTGAGCATCACCCAGGCCCGAATCGGTAATAATACGCGCCCCACGATGAGGCGGGACTAGCACTAAGAGATCGTAGGACAGGGTCGTACCTTCCAGCGATGAGATAGTACGTGCCACCGGATCGATCGATTCGGTGTTGAAGAAGAGTTCGTACTTGATCCCGCGCTCTGCCAACATAGGCGTGACAAACTCTGCGACGCTCTCGATCGTAAAGACGCGACCAATTGGTGAGAGATAGACGATCTCTGTCTTATTACGCAGCCCGCGCCTGCGCAGCTCATCTTCGAGCAAGAACGTGAACTCGAGAGGTGCAGGTGGGCACTTATAAGGAATATCGGCCACACCGATCACTACTGTACCGCCGGTAAACTCGCGTAACGCCGCATGCAACCGTAACGCAGCTTCGGCGCTATAGAAGTGATGGGCACCTACGCTGTACCCAGGCACTGCATCTGGTTCAAGCCGGGCACCAGTCGCGATGATCAGATAGTCGAACGGCACCTGGGCACCATCTGCCATTTCAACGTAACGCTCGACAGGATCGATCTTGACCGCATCGCCGATAATCAGTTCAACCGAACGGCGCAACAACGAGCGCTCACTACGCTCCCAACGCTCGGGTGGTGCGCCACCGAATGGCACGTAGAGCCAGCCGGGCTGATAGACATGTTTGCCAGTTCGATCGATCAGCGTAATCTGCGCCTGTTTGCGAGTCAACTGACCAGCCAGCAAGTTAGCGACGAGCGTGCCGCCAACACCGCCGCCCAAGACAACAATATTCTTGACTGCCATAGATAATGCCTTCTGCGCATCGGAACAATCCGATGCGAACCTTGCGCCATCGGTCATGGCGCTAACGACTCTGCGAGGAGTAGCAACTGAATAGGTCAGCTCGTCGACACAACGCGCGCACCTCTATGCCCAGACGCTTGCGCGCCGACTGCTGGTCAATCTTACCGGGTTTTACGGACGACAAAGCGGGTAAAGCCTTGCTCGGGAAATGCGCCAATAAATTCGTGACCTGCTTTCTGCACCCAGATCGGAATATCCTTCGCTGAGCCGGGATCACTGGAAAGCACGGCCACAACCGAGCCAACGGGCACACTCTTTATGCCGCGGATCAGCTCCATCATCGGACCGGGGCAATGACTGCCGCGAGCATCAATTTCTTTGTCGATAGCAATGTTGGGAGTTGACATGACTGCCTCCTATGGTCAACGTTGACCGCTATGATTTCTTGTGACAACTATAGCATCTATGCTATGGGTTAAACAGAAAGAAGCGACAACATATTTTGTACAGACTGCAACCATTGCTGGTTGATTCAATCACATCGCGCTTGACACGTCGGCGTGGTAACCACTGCACTGCTAGCAAAGATTCGGGCTCAATCACATATGCGTTGGCATAGTGCACAACTGATTCTCGACTTACCTAAGTAAGCATACGAATATATACTTTGCACGACGTGCCTCAATTACACACTATCGGCGGCCAAGAATTTGCTACTGCACGCCTACAACCCCTAAGCTGGTTCTGATGCACACCTCAACACCCGCCCGGATCAATACGGCCGACGGATTCAGGGTAGCTGAGACGACGCCTGGGCCACCCAAACTTTAGCCTTGATGATGCTATTACACCTGGTTAAGCCAGTGGCAGACGGTGCAGCGCAGTGACGAACGATGACGCCGATCAACAGGCTGCTGTCGGTCAGAGTAAGTTGCAGACCTACCATCAGCCAAGGGCTCAGGCAGCGCATCCCCTACGAAACCTCTGCTCTGCAGCAGCCCAATGCTCTGTAGCTATGCCTGCGGGATCGGTTGAATAACCTCCGCCACAAGATTAGGACGTGCACTCACAGTCTGTTTCCGAATCAAACGAGGTTCTGCTGCTTAGTACAGCAACTGCGCTCAACCCGACCACAGCTACTGTAACCAAACGCAGAACCTCATCATCATCCACGTCGCTTACGTCCTAGCGAACGACAAGCGGCAGATACATTGGAAATGAAGACGGGGAAGGCAGTTCACCAAGCGCGGTCAGTCCCCATTTACGCGGTTCATAGGAAACACTTCCGCTTGGCCATGCGGATCCTGGCTCATGAGCGGCCAGCATCCGCACCAGTTTGTTCCAGCCATTGAAGCGATCGATCGCAATCCGCATCTCGGCACTCCACCCCACAGCGGTTGTATTGACAGCGCCGATCATCCCCTGCGGCGTTGAGTCGAACACTGTCGTGATGCCGTTACCACGTCCGCTACGCATCCGACCATCGCGCTGGAGCGCAAAGATGATATCATCTGGCTGCTGAAGGGCATTGGCACTGTTATCAAGATCGAACTTTAGCAGCACAGCCTCGGTAGGGCTTGTGCCGAGCTGTAGACCACTGAAGCAGGCGTATAGATAATCGCCCGAACGCACGAAGCGCACCTGTGCTGCAGTTGCCGTAGGCATGCCCTCGTTGTACCGAAGTGTCAGCGGATGCGGATCAACATTGTAGGCCGCATCATTACAGAAGCCGTCAACTTCTGGCGCCGAGCCATTGCTGATGCGTTTGGGCGCGACTACAAACTGGGCGGTTGATTCACCGCGCATTCCATCGCTATCGGCAGCAATCAGACGCGCCGTGTATGTACCTGGTGGCAGATTAAAGAGGGTAAAGCGGGTGCCATTCCCAGCCACATCCACTGGGCCACTCACCTGCCATTGCAAACGAGAGTCGCCCAAAAACCCATCTTCTGGATCGTAGGCGTAGCCACGCAACTCAATCAGTGCACCAGGCTCGAAGGTGGAGCTACCATCTAGCAGAATATCCACTTCGGGCCTTCGTTTCATAACTGGGAATGGAGCGGATGTAGCGATAGCTGTATTCAGGCCATCGGTCGTAATGATCTGAACACGTGCGGCAGACCCTCCTGGCATACTAGATATGTCAACTGTTAGCGAAGTGTTAGTGAGGCTTTGCCCTAGCACCGTCCAGGTTGTGCCATTATCAGCACTGTATCGAACCATGTGGTGGAGTAAACCACCATCAGGATCGCTGACGTTCCAGCGAATAGTCAGGGTCTGATCAACAGTACTACTGCCCGTTGGCTCGACAATGGTCACCGAGGGTGGATTAGGGGTTGCATTGAACCCGCCGATAACACTATTATCCGATACTCGGACCACCTCGATCCGGGTTGGTCGACTTGCAAGATCGAGCCGCTGGAAAAAGCCGATGGTCTGACTTGGGGTCACTCCTGGCGGTATATCGCTTTCGGTTGTAACTACACGCAACGGCTGATTGGCAAGGAGCGTTGAGCCATTGAATGCCCGCAGACTGAAAGCAGAAGTGACGATAGTTGAAGCATTGATCTGGTTGGTTACCTGGGTAAGGAGCGGTTCGGGCAACTGGAACGTCTCACGCATTTCCGCCACCGTCCCTGAGATAAAGCCAGTTACGATAAACGAGACGGTCGACTGAAGGTCTAACGGCTCGTCTGAGGTAGCAGCAGGAACGGGCGCTGATTCTTGCTCGCCATCCAGCGCCAGACTGGCAGTGGCAATCTCACTGGCAATCCGATTCCACGTGTAGGACGACGACCAGCGCGGCTGCGGGAGCGGGAGAAGGTGGGCATAAGACATCAAATCGCCGGTTGCTTCCGGCAGGAGACTCGGCGAAAGGAAAGAAGAGGGAAATCCCCTATCGAAGCCAATATATTCGTTCGGACCAGAATGACTGATCCGGCAGGATGGGAATGGATAGCCGGATTCTATACCAGAGGGCGTACCTTCGGGACAATTGACGTGACCCAGGCCATAGGTATGACCGATCTCGTGGGCCAGCGTAATCCCCCCTCCCGGCACATTCTGGGTAAAACCACCATTGGGTGTCCAAAACGCAAAGAACAGAATATTGTTGTGGAGCGCCATGCCATTCACTTCACGATCGGGGAAGTCTGGCGCCATCACGGTACGGATGGTTTTACCTCCACCAGGACAGAGATTGCGATCGAAGAGGGAACCAGCCATGAGCAAGGCGAGCATCCAGCCACTATCGGTATTCGTTTGTGACAGACCGAAGGGATCACTCTCAAACAGATACCAGCGCGGCTTACGCAAGGGCTCTCCACCACGCATGAAGATTCGGAGATCGTGCGTGGGCAACAACTGTTCGGCACGCCGGAAGAAGGCCCTAACGAATGCACGCTCATCCGGATCAAGCGACATCGTATGGATTGTTACACCCCGTTCGGTAAGTACCGGTCTTACGTCGAGACAGATAGGAGCTTTACGGACGAAAGAAACGTTCTGGGTAATGGCATTATTCGCGTAATTCGTCTCCGTCAGCGAGCGGTTCGCATTGACTACTGCTTGCAACTGCACAGTACCATCCGTCCACGCTGCAGGTAATCGGAACCAAACGCCACTATCGATGTTGCGCCGGTTAGGTGGGCTAGCACTAACCGATGTGCGAGCACCAAATTCTGGCGTTAGGGGTGAACCTGGCAACGGGGTTCCACCACGTGAACCGTACAATAGCACATTTGGCCACAGGTCAACACTTGTCCGGGTAGGACTACTGCTCAGAATGCGTGGAAAGACGTGTACAAAGGTCTCTTTGCCGCTCACCAGCATTACATCATTGGCAGGGCTCTGGATTGCCTGCACCACCTCCATAGCCTCCATCCCCAGATCGAGGGTCCAGGTTGAGACATTTACAGGCAGGCGATAGATAAAGCCACTCTGCCACACCAGGTAACGACCATTACTTACCAGCCTGCTGGCAACGATAATGTTAGCAGTGATCGCTTCTGGCGTTCCGCCTGTCAGGCGCAGGCGGAAGATGGGGCCCTGAGAGCCACGCACTTCTTGCCAGTAAACGTTTTCCGCGTCGACCGCAATGACGAACGCTTGTGGATTGCCAATATTCCCACGATTAGCCAGCGTCACGGCGGAAATTGGTGCACTGCGTAGCGCACGCCGAATGAGCAGATCTGACGCTTTTTCTGCCCAGTAGATATGCGAACTGCTTAGGTCATATGCAGTTACATTGGAAGCGATACTATTCGTGACAAACCCGCTGCCAGTAGGCAACACGTGGTTCAGAACTTTAAGGTAGGAGGAAATGAAATATGCACCGCCAGCACCATCAGCACGCAGTGCCGAGAAATAAGAGGCGGAGGAGGTTGAAGTAAGCGATGCAGCAATCAGTTGCGCCGGCCCCCCGCTCTTCGGCATGCGATACAATCTGGCAGATGGTACTGTAGTCAATATGAAATGGCTTTCCGTCCAAAACAGGAAATTGTCATCAACAGCGATCTCAAAGCGTAGAGTAGGGGTCGTATAGTTCGTTGACCGGATCACATCTGGGACCGTATCAGGTTCAGCACTTCGCGGTAAACGCTTGATCTGGAAGTCATTGTCAATCCAGTAGACGTAGCTCTCATCAACCGCCAAGTTCGATCTGATGAACGGGCCGGTGTTGCCAGTATTCCGGAGAGTACGCGGAGGAGTAGAAGTTGAAGCACCGTTGACAGAGCGGCTTCGGATCTGGCAGGGATCTGGGAATTCTTCACCGGGCGGAGCACATGAAACCGGTGCTGCTGCCCAAAATACACTGTGATTATGAAGCGTTAACGTTAAATAGTTGGCATCTTGGCCCCAGACTTCTGGTGTGCTGGCGAGATCGCCCGGCTCTGATGTGATTCCACTCCCGCTGCTTTCCGGCCATAATGCCGCGTTATGGGCCTGGATAGGAGCGCTGATGCCACCAAACAGAACGACTACGATCAGCAAGAGTGTAAGTATTGGTGAGCGCGCCATGGTTCATTCCCCTCTCGACAACAAACTACTTGAGCCATCGCTGCTAGCAATTGCTCACATCGTATAGCGATGGCGTCTACATAGCGTCCACATCCCAACGCCCGAGAGGAGGGGTTCGGCGCCAACAGATCCATCATTACCAGTTTGGGGCGATTAGATAAGAGCGGGTGGATCAGGCCAAATCTGAAGCAACCATGCTTCAAGCAAGGCACGATGAAAGAAGAAAACCGTCCGGTAGTGCTGGCGTTGCGTCGCTGGCAACTGTGACTCGACCTGATGCAGACAGTCAACTGCAATCGCCAGCACAGCTCGAGCCTCGTCGTGTTTACCCTGCTGGCGTAGCACCTGGGCACGAGCAAACCACACCTGTTGCGGATGTTCAATCTGCGGCGTTCGTTGGACATCTACCAGCGCTTGAGCGCTGTGCTGCTCGGCTGCATCAATATCACCCAGCCTTAGGCAGACTATGGCTAGGAACGCCCGATCGATGCTTACGTCGAGATGTCCCTGCGTCGCGCGTAAAGCTAAACCAGCTTCCATTAACTGACGCGCTTCGATCAATCGTCCTTGCTGTAACAGTGCAGCGCCAAGATTTGCCTGCGCGGCTGCCTGTTGTGCTGGCAAACCAATCGCTACCGCACGCTGGTATGATTCACGTAGCCACTCTTCAGCTTCCGCTCCGCACCCCATCCAAGTGAGGGCCGCGCCAATATTACTGGCAGCCACGCACATGCCACGCGCATCATTGATCGACCGGAACAGTTCGTATGCTTCCTGAGCCAGCTCAATACCCTGTTCAAACCATCCCAAACGGAGCACTAGCGTGCACGCATTAACACAACAGGCAGCCATTCCCTGGCGCAGTTCAAGAGCTGCATACGCAGCATAGGCTGATTGATAAGCGGTTACTGCTTCATCGAGGCGCTGCAAACGGACGAGCATACGGGCGACAAGAGCACTGGCTGATGCTTCACTATCCGGCAGCCCTCGCTGAGCGAATAATTGCCGCGCCTCTTGACCGTAGATAAGCGCGCTGTGGAAGTCATTTCGTACTGCTGCCAGATTGCCTAGCGCTAGCATGAGGTGTGACACCATCGGTGATGCTTTGCCGGCAATCTGGACCGTTTGTTTTAGAGCAGTTTCGGCTGCATCGTAGTGCTCGCGCGCCTGTTCGACATCAGCCAGCGCCAACCAAGCACGCACCAGCGCATCGCGGTTACTCTGCTGTTGTGCCAGTGCAATCGCACGCTGCGCAATTGCACTAGCTTCATCCCACTGCTGGGCATGGGTGAGCGCTCGCGCCAACAAACACAACGTTTCATCATCTTGATAAAGAGTCAATGTTGCTGCCCGGCGCAAGGCATCTACGGCGGCCGCCCATTGATTACGCACCAACGCTAACCGTCCGCGTTTACGGTAGATTTCGGCCCGCCATTCTGGATAATCCGGCGATTGCTCTACCAGATGTTCAAGCGCAGCCAGAACGGTCTCTTGCTCGGAGCGTAAACCGTTTTCGTGTAGGATCGTCTCCTGTTTGCTCAGCAAGTTGAAGCGCAACTGGCGGTCGGTCGCCAGTCGCAGACCGTGCTGAAGGGCGATTAACGCTGCGTGCTGGGCATAACGCGCCTGCGCATGACTGGCAGCGCGGAACCACATCGCAGCCGCTTCATCTACCAGATCCGCAGCTGCTAGATGAGCAGCAATCCGAAAGGGATCAGCGTTATGTTGGCGCAGTAATTCAGCAGACTGGCGGTGCAACAGCTGGCGCCGGGCGGTGGTCAGTTGCTGCTCAACAACTGTACGCATTTCAGGATGGGCGATAACGTACCATGTATCCACTTGGGTGAGCCAGTCGCCTGCGATTAGTTCGTTGCAGGCACGCTCCACCTCCTCAACGGTACGCCCACTCACGTGGTGCAGCCACATGATATTCCCACTGTTGAGGATTGCTGCCGCCTCAAGGACCTGACGGGTTACTGCATTCAGCGACCGGAAATGGCTGAGTAGCGCTTCCGCGAGCGAAGCGGGAATACTGGCTTCGCCGGTCACACTGTGCAGAGTTGCCGCATAGAGCAACTCACGGGTGGCGAGCGGCATTCCATGGGTCTGATGCCAGACGGTTTCCGCTAGAGACGCTGGTAGAGCCAATCGTTCCGCTATCTGATGGACTGTTGTTCGATCAAACGCCGGAAGATGCCATATCGGCACCTGCTCACGCGCTTGCAACTGATCGAACATCGCGGCGAGCTCACCATCAGTGGTGCGGCAGGTAATTATCAGTATCAAGCGGGAACTGTCGTGGAGTGCGCGCAGCAACCAACCACTAGCTTCGATTGAAAGCGGATCGGCCTGATCCAGATCTTCTAAGACGATAACAACCGGCGCCTCACCCTGCAACGCACGAAGTGCCCGTAGCACAGCCTGCAATAACCGTCGCTGTGCCATCTGAACCGAGGGCATAGTGAGGTTGGAGGTAGGCTGGAGCGGCGGAAGAGCCGCAAAGAGCGCCCGCAACTCGGGCAAGAGACAGAGCGCCTCGGTCATCCGGAGGTCAATGGACAGCGGTGTTTGACGGGTCTGCAGACGAGTTCGGCTCAGCGTGTCCTGGAGGGCCACATTGAACAAGTCGGTGATCAGGCCAAAGGGAGTTTCGTGACCGGTTTTACGCGCACTAGACAGCCAAATGGAGATGTCAGGCATACGCTGACGCATCTGTTCCAGCACTAGGCGTACAAGACGGGTCTTGCCAGCACCAGCCGGGCCTTGAAGACAGAGCACGGTGCTAGAACCATTGATTGCCTGTTGCATCGTGGTTAACAGTTCATTAACGCGGAAGGAGTCATCCGGCCAAGGAAACGAAGGTAGGCCGCGATGCTGCGGAGTCGTGGCAACAGACGGGACTCTAGCTGCCGAGCAGCTGAAGGCGAGACTGAAGGCTTCATCAATGTGATCAGCGAGAATCGCTTGATACAGCAACAGTGTATCAGCTTCTGGCTCGATGTTCAGCTCACGCGCCAACAATGCCGTACAACGAACATATTGCTGAATCGCATCAGTACGCCGGCCAGCCCTGGCGTATAACCACATCGCCTTGCGGTGCAAATCTTCAGCGATGGGATCAACGACCAGTGCCCGTTCGACGGTGCTAATGGCGCGATGGACTTCGTTCGCCAGTGCATAGCCATCAACCAGCTGACGCCACAAATCGGAGCGGATCCGAGCAAAGCGATCCCGCTGCTGGAAGACCCACTGCTCAAACTTCGCCGAGGCGTCGTGTTCCAGCCCACTCAGCAAAGGTTCAGCGCTGAGACGCAATGCCTGTTCGATAAGCCTGCAATTATCTGGCGTTACCGCTGAGTGCGCTTGCTGTGCCAGCTGTAGAAAGGTCCAGGCATCCACCCGACATTCCTGTTGATCAACGTGCAGCAGATGGTTGCCCGAACCCACTCTGAGCAAAAGCTGATCCGCGATTGGGCCAACCGCCTGACGAATCACTGAAAGCACACGTCGCAGCCGCTGACGACCGGTATTTTGCGGGGCATCAGGCCATAACAGGTAGATCAATTCATCGCGGGAGCAGGGGTGGGCACTGAGCGCTAGGATCGCTATAACGGCTAGAGGCTGACGACGCCGAAACGGAATTTCACGCTGGTTGAGCAACAAGCGCGGTGAACCAAACACTCTGAAGTCCAGGACAGGTCCAGAACGGTGGACCGTGAACATTTCCTGGGCTGGAATTGACGCCATGTGCTCTCCCGAGATATGACTTTAATGGACGCGTACGATGCTGGCAATACGTTATGGAGACGCTACTAGCTGCATGGATGTATGAAACGCGGTAACGCAAGATAACAGCGGTAGGCATCACATAAGCCATCTAAAGCTGCGCTGGCGACTCCATGCCGGAAACGCTTTCATTATACCATCGGCCATTGAGTATTGCCGGTTAGGTGATAATTGTTGTCGGATGCATTCGATTGTGGCATGACATACAATATGTGACATATCGTGTGCGACCGACAATGCGTAAAGAGTAGGATGACACACCTATGTCACTCAGAGCATGTCTCCTCGATCCAACCAGTCCGGACTGGCAGCAAGCGATCGATTTGCTCTGGCAACAAGCAGGCGCGCCACACAATTTAGAGCTGCTCCCCTCCCACTTTGTCAAGAGCACCTTTCCCCGTATGGGTGGCCTAGTTGTAACCTTTCACGCCTCTGATCAGCTCGTTGGCGGTGGGCTCCTCTTTCCGCGCGCCATTATGCCTGACGGTAGACGCAGTTATACCCTACGTCTGCATGAATTTCAGCAGCGGCTTGATGCAGCAGCGATACAGGCTGCATTGGCACCACTACCGGTTGTCATTTACCGTCCTAGCGACGGTGTAACCTTTGCACCGCCAGAGCCACGGCCAGCTGGAGTTTGGATTGGGCCACCGCAGGCATCGGATCTGCCCGCCATTACCGCTCTCTACCGGGCTGTATGGGGTAGTCAGCCATACCCTGCCGATCTATTCAGCGCCGAGTTTGGCCCGGCCACCGCCCTTGTAGCCACGGTCGATGGTCAGCTCGCCGGCTTTCTTCTCGGTTTTTTGCGCTTCGGTGCGGCGCATCCACACTCTGACGAATTAGCGATTGAATCACAGGTGATGGCAGTTGATCCAGCCTATCGTAATCACGGTCTCGCCACTCGGCTAAAGCGAGCGCAGGCGCAAGATGCGTTGGCCCGTGGCCTACACTGCATTCAATGGACGGTAGACCCGCTACAGCTGCCCAATGCCCTGCTCAATTTCAATCGGTTGCATGCAATAGCTGGCACGTTTGTCCGCGGTTACTACCCGGTGCAAAATGCACTGAATCGAGTGACAACCTCACGGTTCATTGTCACTTGGCTACCTGCGAGTAAACACGGTCGGCTGGGCTTGATTGACGGCGGTGAACGGCCCAGGCTGACTGATCTGCCCGGCGTGGCAGTGCTGAACCAAGGGCCACAACCGCTACCGACACCAGCCCAACCACCCTGGATCGCGATCGCCATTCCATCCGACTGGACGGCATTGCAACACCGCGATAGAACACTTGCTATCGCATGGCGTGATACGACCGATGCTATTTTTGCAGAATGGGTTGGCTGGGAAACGGGCAAGTATCTCATCTACACTGTAGCCAGCGATGAAGGCGGTAACTCCTACTTGATCGGCCTTCCAGCCGGATCGTGGGCATGGCAATGAGAGTGTTACAAATCTTTTGCCCAGGAACGTAGCAGCACTACATTGCAAAATGGTGAAGAGATTTCTACACTGGTTGCGGCAATTTGGTGTTATACTGCTGTTGATGATTGTGCATTTCAGCGCAAACACGGCGCCGTATCAGTTTCAGCGCGCCGTCATCCTGTGGCTACTAGCCTTCTTGATCGGACCGTGGCCGGCTCTGGCATGCGTTATTCATTGCCATTACCTGCTGCACTACAGCCCGACAGGGATGGAGCATTTTCTGTGCTCGGCACCCCAACCTTCCAGCCAGCACGAAACTTCACCGCCACCAGTGCGTTACGACCTGGTGCCATTTACCATTACCCTGTTGATCAGCGGCCTGAGCGTCGTCCAACGACTTCTACCTGAGCAACCACAGGCGCTTCCCTCATTGGCTATCACTCCTGAACCGCCACCACCTCGCAGCACGCTGCCACAACCGGTTTGGTAAGGTTTTCTGCGCGTTCAGCGCGCAGCATGCGGTTGTCTGTGCAGAATTAAGTTCACTTGATGCAATGCGAGGTGATTCCATGCGACGCGTATTAGTGTTGATGACGGCTGTCATGGTCATTTTAGCGCTGGCGGGATGTGGTGCTAATCAGGCAACACAGACTGGTGGGATTACTGTGCGCGACCCATGGGTGCGGGCAGCAATGATGAATATGGCCGGCGATCAGTCGGGCGCAATGGGCAATATGGGGCAGAGCACACCGATGGCTGGAATGAGCGACAGCCACAGTCATGGTCAAAGCCACGGCGGCTACGATGGCGCTGTCAGTGCTGCCTACATGGTACTTGTGAACAATGGCGCTGCCGATGCCATCGTGAAAGCTGAGAGTGACGTGGCAAAGTCGGTGGAGCTGCACAACGTTATCATGGAAAACAATGTCATGCAGATGCGCCAGGTCGAGGCAATTGAAGTGCCGGCTAACGGCCAAGTCGAGCTGAAGCCAGGCAGCTTCCATGTGATGCTTATCGGTCTGAATCGCGACCTCAAGGAAGGCGATGAGGTATTGATCAAGCTCACTACACGGAGCGGCAAGACCATTGAGGTAAAAGCGCCGGTGCGCAAGCCGTAGCTGTTTGGGCCCTATCTCAACGCACTTTAGTTCTACCCCCCGCTCCTCGGATACAAACGGGGAGGGGGGTCAGACTCACTACCTTCATTACGAGAAACTAGAGCAAACCATATATTTGCAGGTGATCATATGCAACACTGGAAGTTATATATTATCGCCATTATGGCCACGCTGATACTCAGCGGTTGTGGTACATATGAATTTCGCGGTACTGTGCTCGAACCACCCAACCCGGCTCCTGAAATAGAGCTGACTGATCACTTTGGTCATCCCTTTCGATTGAGCAATTATCGCGGCAAAGTGGTCTTGCTCTTTTTCGGCTTTACGCATTGCCCTGACATTTGCCCAACCGCTCTCGGTGATCTCAAGCGGGTGATGGAAAAGCTCGGCAATGACGCCGCTAAGGTACAGGTGGTCTTCGTCTCGGTTGATCCCGAACGGGACACACCTGATTTGATGCAACGCTATTTGGCGGCATTCAATCCGACCTTTCTTGGTTTGAACGGCGACCGGGCCGCACTTGAGCAGGCATATAAAAATTATGGTGTGACTGTAATCAGACGTGATCTGCCCAATTCAGGTTTAGGGTACACTATTGATCACTCAGGGTATATTTATGCCATTGATCAGGCTGGTAATTGGCGATTACTCTGGGCTCATGGCACACCAGTTGATGACATTGTGAGCGATGTGCAGGCTCTGCTCCGTAATCCGCCCCGTTCCTGACGCGATATAATGTTCAGCCAATCCACCCCACCACCTTAGCACTGGTTGGATCGGAGCAGAAGGACTGCGCAATGGAACAGCTCTACCGAGGAAGCTGGGCGCGAGTAGCGTTCCTACTTACAACCATCGCCGTTATCGTTGTCATCGGGCTGTGGCTCTGGCAGGCAACCAACAACTGGCAACGACAGCTGGTATTTGAGATTCCACCGGGTACGGCGGCCCGCCTTGCCACTGGCGAAGAGGTCACTATTTTTCCCTCGACCATCGTGATCGATCTGCGTAATCACGATACCCTGGTCATCCAAAACAACGACAACGTAGAGGTAACGATCGGCCCGTTTCGAATCTTACCTGGTCAGCGTTTTGTGCAGCGTTACTGGGGGCCAGGAGTGTACGAGCTGGTCTGTTCAGTGCATCAGGGTGAACAATTGCGCATCGAGGTGCGCTAGTCGATCGCGTAATACTGCTGGACGTGATGTACAATAGAGGTGAATTGTTTGCGGTATTAATGACGGCGCACTCGCCTATCTACCAAAACCTGCTCAATGACGAGAAGGAATAAGTATGCTGATCTCGCACTGGCACGCCACGCTTGATCGACCGCCATTGCCATCTACTGACCTGCCAGCGACGGCAAATGTTGTCGTGGTTGGTGCGGGGGTTGTAGGAGCGGCCACTGCGTTATGGCTGGCGCGGGCCGGACTACAACCGTTGGTCATTGATCGTCAGGGACCAGCAGCTGGCGCTAGTGGTAACAACGGCGGCCTCCTCTCGGCTGGATTGGCCGAAAACTATCTGGCTGCTACTGCCCGCCACGGTCAACAAACAGCCCGCGCATTGTATCGCCTCAGCCTGAACGGTCAACAATTGATGGTCTCGTTGATCGAGCAGGAACAGATCGACTGTGACCTGCGAATGCACGGCAATCTCAACCTGGCGCTCGGCGAAGCGCAATTGACAATCGCAGCGACTACCGTCGCCGCTCTGCAAGCCGATGGGTTTCCAGCAGCGTTGCTTGATCGTGATGCGGCGCAAGAACTGGTACGGATTCCGTTAGGCGCCGCAGTCACTGGCGGACGTTTTAATCCCGCTGCAGGAACTCTCCATTCCGGTAAATTGGTGTATGGGCTACTGGCGGCTGCCCAACGCTACGGAGCGCAGTTCTGTTGGGGGGTAACCCTCTATGAGGTGACCGCTGCCGAAACGGGTGTACGCCTGGTGACCAGTCAGGGCCCAATGACCGCTGGTGCAGCGGTGATTGCCGTCAATGCCTGGAGTCGTGAGGTCTTACCAGAGCTGGCGCAGCAGATTACCCCAGTACGTGGGCAAGTACTCTGCACAACGCCAGTTGAACCATTCATTAGGTGTGGGTTCGGCGCTAGCTTGACACCCACCGGAGAATATGGTCAGCAGTTGCCTGGCGGCCAGGTCTTGTTTGGCGGCTGTCGTGCAGTGGCCCCCAATCAGGACATCGGCGTTCAGGCCAGCGAGGTCAGTGCCGAAGTGCAACATGCAATCGAAACTAGTTTGGGCCAAATCTTTCCCACGCTGGCCGGGATTACTATTGAGCGACGTTGGGCAGGCCTGATGGCATTTACGACCGACTATCTACCGATCGTGGCCAATCCATTGCCCAATCTCTTTGTAGTTGGTGGCTTCTCCGGCCACGGGATGCCATTCGCCGCCATCATCGGCCAGTACCTGGCCGAAGCAGTACAGACTGGTGTGATACCATCGGCGTTAGCGCATCTAGGACTCGAGCGTGAGACGCTAACCAGATGAAATTTTCTAGTGCGCCAGGTGCAACCGTGCCCGATCCTAGATAAATCACAGATGCGGGTACGCTCTGACCTAGATCAGGCAGCGACCCGCATTGCACTATCTACAGCTAAAATGATCCACCTCGGACAATGCGCATGCCTTTCCACCGACAGCGAACGCGATGCCTAGATATCTTGCGTAGAGCAATGATATCAACGCTATGCTTTTAGTACCCACGTTTGTGATCACCTAGTGATCATACCTGCTCGATGTGTCCCTTGCCGAGGCCCTCCCAATGCGCCTAACTACCACGGGCACTGTAGAGGTTGCCAGACCGATGCCTACATAGCTGCACGCACAGATATCGTTGTAGTAGGCGCCATCACCAACCCGGCCCAACCTACACTCATCCACCGGTTGAGCAACTTCAACGATACCCGAGCCACTGCCAGCGACAGCACAACCCCATCACCAGCTATCGCTCGTACACAATCCGACCGCCCAGAATCGTCATTTCAACCTGAATATCCTTGATTGTCTCAGCGGGGCAGGTAAAGTAGTCACGATCGATCACAACCATGTCAGCCAGATAGCCTGGCGCTAGCGGCCCTTTGATCTGTTCTTCACGGCTAAGCCAAGCCCCGGCACCGGTGCAGGCATACAACGCTTCTGTTCGGCTTACTGCCTGATCAGGTGCGATCGGTGTCCTTTCCAACTCTTGCGCGTTACGAGTGCGTAGAGACTAATGAAGGGATTAAAATGCACTGTACTCGGTACATCGCTGGTGGCTACAACCCGGATCCCTCGTTCCAGGTAGGTGCGCATCGGCTTATAACGCGCCGCTAGTTCCGGCCCTACATCACGAAAGAGATCATCGCCTTCATAGTAGATGAAGGTAGGCTGAATAACGACCGCCAATCCATGGTGGGCCATATGCTGCAGACTCGCTTCGGTAGCGAAGTAACCGTGAATGAGGTGATGGCGATGCGCATGTGGATGTGCCCTCAACACCTCGGCAAAAGCACACGCCGCTTCATGATGGGCGCGATCGCCGATGGCGTGAATGCCGATGTCCCAGCCCAGGGTATGAGCACGAGTAAAGAATTCGCGTAGATCGGCAGGATTGAGTCGGTTGTAGTCATAGACGCGATCTTCGCCGAGGAATGGCTGAAACATCCAAGCAGTCCGTGAAGTGGTACCGCCATCGATAGCCATCTTGAGGCCACTAATGCGGAGCCATTCATCACCTAACCCACTGAGTCCACCCAATGCTGCTGCGCGTGCCTCGAGCTCGGCGCGAGTTTCGCTTTCACTGAAGCCATGCCACGAAATCAGCCGACTGGCACGCACAGGTAAGCGACCTACCTGTCGCGCTGCCCAATATGCCTGGATCTCCCACGGCTGCAGACCGGGATCAAGAATACTGGTGATACCGTGAGCAAGGTAAGCTTTGCCAGCCGCTTCCAGCGCTGCCACAGCCACAGCCTGGGTTGGCAGCGGCAACAACCGGCGGCAGAGTTCCTTGGCTGCAGCGCGTAACAGCCCCGTCGGCGAACCATCGGCCTCGCGCTCGATTTTGCCACCGACCGGATCCGGGGTAGCGGCTGTCACACGAGCTAGCGTCAGAGCCAACGTGTTCACCACATCCATGTTGAAAAAACGCTTCAGTAACACTGGATGGTCAGTTGTGGCCTCGTCAAGATCATGCCGATTTGGCAAACGACCTTCGCGGAAGAGTGATTCGTTCCAGCCCTCGCCTACGATCCATTGTCCAGGTGGCGCCACGGCAGCTACAGCGCGCACCCGTGCACCAGTTCAGCAATCGAAGTGCAATGATCGAGGCCGATTCGACCCAGTTTGAGGCCCATCTCTAGCATATGGTTGTGGGCATCATTTATGCCAGGGATGCCCGTTCGACCATCCAAATCAATCCGGCGCGTTGTCGGGCCTGCCAACGCCAGCACGTCGGCATTGTCTCCTATGGCGACAATGCGCCCATCTTTATCTTTACAAGCCACGGCGCTACATTGCGGCAACGACGGATGCAGGGTGTAGATGACAGCGTTGTATAGGATCAGGTCAGGAGCCAGATCGTGGGCTAGGAGCATAGCAACCTCCAGCTAACATGACACGGCGCACAGGGAAGACCATCACGAACAATGACCAGCGCCACGGCCTGCTAAAAAAATCAATCCTAGCTTCAACCGGCTGCCACATGCATAGCCAGCGCGATCGCGCCCAAAACCCCAGCGCGTGCTCCCAACATCGGCGGTACAATCAAGGCTTCGGGCTGGTCGAGAATACGGGGATGCTGCAAATAGCCGTTGAGCCAGCGCTGCGTCGCCGCACGCACGAGCGGAAACATGAGGGACTGATTCATAATCCCGCCACCAATGATAATCCGCTCTGGCGAGAGAATACACAGCAGAGCAGCCAAGGCCTGCCCCAGATAGTCAGCTTCAAGTTCCCACGCTGGATGATCAGGCGGTAATTGTTCAGCCGGCAAGTGCCAGCGCGCCTGCACTGCAGGCCCACTAGCTAATCCCTCCAGACAATCGCCGTGATAGGGGCAGATGCCGGGAAACGGATCGCGGGCCAGGTCACGCACCGGACGAATATGCCCCATTTCAGGATGGATCAACCCATGCACCAGTTTACCGCCAACAACAGCTCCACCACCGATCCCGGTACCAACGGTAATATACACAGCCACTTCACAGTCACGCGCCGCCCCCCACTGTCGTTCACCGATCAGCGCTGCATTCACGTCGGTATCGAACCCCACTGGGCAACCAAGTGCTTGGGCGAAGGCGCCAACGATATCAGTATTAGCCCAACCCGGCTTGGGTGTTGTCGTAATGTAGCCATAGCGTGGCGAGGCGGGATTGAGATCAACTGGGCCAAAAGAACCCACGCCAATCGCAGCTAGTCGCTCATGACCATTGGCACGAAAGAAGTCGATCGCCTGTCTAATCGTCTGATCCGGCGTAGTAGTTGGAAAGCGGGTCTCGACATAGATATCGTCTGGCCCTGTCCCAATCGCGCACACCCATTTCGTCCCGCCTGCTTCAATTCCGCCGTAAAGAGGAGTTGACATCGCCCATCCCTCGTTGTTGATCCACCTGATCCTCAAGACGCAGAAGGGTGGCATTGCCTTACACGGTAACCTCATCTGCAAACAAGAACAGGTGATCTATGGCAAACTCAGCTTCCGTTCTGGTCCCGTTCTGGTCACTATCCACCCATAACCGTGACCGCCTCGTGCATTACACCGAGGAAGGAAAAGCTCTCAATGCTGTGCTGTTCAGCGTATTATAATACCCGTGCTCACCAGTAAAGAAACTGCGCAGTACCCACTGGCTTAGTCCACATGTCGCTGGGTTTGCCGTATCACTGCCACGCAGCTACTCGCCAGAAGAGTCGATCTTACAATGCCACATCGCGCGCTAGGACATCCTCTTCGCTCTCACGGCGCTGGATCAACCGCGCTTGGCCATCGCCAACCAGAACAAGCGCCGGTCGCGGCACCAGATTGTAGTTGCTAGCCATACTGAGAGTGTATGCACCCGCAGTTGCCACGGCGAGCAGATTACCGGGTTGGGCCGCTGGCAAGACCACCTCGCGTAAGATCACGTCACCCGCTTCGCAATAACGTCCACCGATGCTCATCACCGTATCGGCGGGTGCGTCAGCACGATCAGCCAGCATTGCCGTGTAGCGTGCCCCGTAGAGTGCAGGCCGAATATTATCGGCCATACCACCATCGATATGGAGCCATTGCGACCCTTTACGCCCCACAATCCGGTAGAGAGCTACGCCGGCTCGTGCCACAATCGAACGTCCAGGTTCGACAGTGAGTCGTGGTAGTGGCAGACGGTAGCGGGCACAAGCGGACTGCATCGCTGTGCTTACTACCTGCGCATAACGCGGAATATCGATGGGTGGCTGCTCGGCAGTGTAAGGCACACCTAATCCGCCACCTGGACTTAGTTCAAGCGGGACAATCCCAAAATGATCACGCAATCGTGCGGCATGCGCAACCAGCGTCTCGACGGTAGCTACCACTTGGTCGAGGGCAAACAGCTGTGAGCCGATGTGAGCGTGCAATCCTAACCAGCGCAAGCCAGGTGCAGACAGCGTCTGCGCCACCGCTTCTACGAGTACCGAGAGCGACAAACCGAATTTGGTCGCTTCGCCACCAGTGGCAATATGAGAGTGAGTGTCGGCTTCTATCGCGGGCGCAATGCGCAGCAGAACCCCCTGCGGCGTTGCTAACTGCGCTGTTAGGGCACGCAAGCGAGACAGCTCGTCAAGGTTGTCGATGACAATCGCGCCCACCTGCCAGGCTACAGCTCGTTCCAGTTCGGCATCACTCTTGGCATTCCCGTGCAAATGAACCCGCGCCATCGGCACATCAGCCCGCCGAGCTACGAGGAGCTCGGTTGCCGAAACAACATCAAGACCCAACCCCTCTTGGGCCACTATCTGTGCCAGGGCTGTTGTAAGCAGCGCTTTGCCAGCGTAATGCACCTGCGTCGGACCGGGGTAGGCGGTAGCAAATGCCTGCCGATAGGTACGCATTGCGTTACGCAGCGTCTGCTCATCGAGGAGGTAGAGTGGGGTGCTGAAGCACTCAGCCAGCTCTACCACATCGCACCCACCGATCCATAAACGACCAGCCTGCACTGTCGCTGTCTCTGGCCAGACATGGGGAGCGAGATTCATGCGTTGATCCCTGCCAGCGCGAGACGGGGGGCTGCCGCGCGCAACGCTGCAATTACTTCGCCAATCAGAGCATCGAGATCCATTCCAATCACTTCAGCGCCGTGGATAATCCCCTCACGGCTTACTTTGGCAGCAAAAGCCTTGTCCTTCATCTTTTTGCGCACCGACGACACTTCAACGCTGTAGATGCTCTTGTCCGGCCGCACCAGCGCGACAGCGGTAACGAAACCACTTAATTCATCCACTGCGTACAGTGCACGTTCGAGCGGTGACTCGGGCGTAATTCCGCTGTAATCGGCATGGCTCAGAATTGCCCGTAACACCTCTACCGGCCACCCCTGCGAACGGAGATAGGCCACACCGTAGAACGGATGTCCTGGGAGTTCAGCCGGCACTTCCTCACCCCGGATGAGTGCCTCGGCGATAGCTGTTGTGGCCGGCCCAGCCTCGGGCATATTGGGGTAGCGTTCAAAATCTAAATCGTGCAGCAGACCAACCGCCGTCCATAGATCGGCGTCAGCACCCTGTTTGATCGCAAAATGGGTCATGCAGGCTGCAACAGCTTCGCAATGTTTGCGTAGACTGTCGCTTGTAATCCACTCGTGCATAATTTGACGGGCTTTATCGGTGAGCATCGTAGCTCCTTTAGTATGCTCATTGGGGAGGGTAAGGTACTGATGAATATGATACCACGATTGTTACAATCTTAAACAAAGGGGCGAACTACCCAGAGTAGAACGGGACGCACTACAGTGCGCCCCGCACTAATCATTACCTCAGCAACTGTTTCTGCATCATCCCAAGCGAACCCGCCGTAATCGGAGCGAATTGCTAACCACAAACACAGACGAGAAGGCCATCGCTGCTGCTGCCAGGACCGGACTCAGCTGCCAGCCGGTCAAGGGGTAGAAAACGCCAGCCGCTAGCGGGATGAGGGTGACATTGTAAGCAAATGCCCAAAAGAGGTTCCAGCGAATTGTACGCACAGTAGCCCGGCTCAACGCAATGGCCTGTGCCACTCCCAGCGGATCGCTCCGCATCAGCGTTATGTCTGCGGTCTCCATTGCTACATCGGTACCGCTGCCCATCGCAATGCCAACATCAGCCCGAGCCAATGCTGGCGCATCGTTGATCCCATCACCAACCATTGCCACGCGCCGCGCTTGACCATTCTCGGCACCACCTTGCAATTGAGCGACAAGCGCTGCTTTCTGGTCTGGTTTGACTTCGGCATAGACTGCCTGCGCTGGAATACCAACAGCTGCTGCAATCGCTTCTGCCGTGCGCCGATTGTCGCCGGTAAGCAGCACAACCTCGTGACCGCTACGGCGCAAAGCGGCTACGGCTACGGCTGCAGTTGGCTTGACAGTATCGGCCAGGGCAATAACCCCGACCACATCGCCATTAACAGCAATCACAATTGCCGTCTTGCCCTGAACTTGCAGTTGGGCCACCATTGATGCGACAGCGCTAACATTAACACCGCGCTCTGCCAGCCAACTTAATGTACCAATCCAGACCATTTGCCCGCTAATCTCAGCTTCCACGCCGGCACCGCTCACTGCCTGAAAGCGGGTAGGACGCTCAACCGCCAAACCACGCTCTTGCGCCGCCTGCACGATTGCCGCACCCAGCGGATGTTCACTGCGACTCTCGGCGGCAGCAGCAAGCTGGAGTAGTGCCAGATCGGTCGACAATCCGGCGGTATCGGCTTGGGCCAGCACTGGCCGAGCAACAGCTACAATATCGGTGACCGCAGGCCGGCCACTGGTTAAAGTACCGGTTTTGTCAAATACCACGATCTGCAATGCTGCAGCCCGCTCTAACGCCTCAGCATTCCGAATCAGGATCCCATGGGCCGCACCAGTGCCTGTTCCGACCATGATTGCCGTTGGCGTCGCCAGACCAAGCGCACACGGACAGGCTATCACCAGCACTGCTACTGCAAAAATCAGCGCCTGCGTCAGCCCCACACCAGCCCACAACCAGACCAGAAACGTGATCAGCGCGATCACAATGACGATAGGAACAAACACTGCCGACACTCGATCGACCAGGGCCTGAACCGGGGCTTTTGAACCTTGCGCTTCTTGAACCAGACGCACAATCTGCGCTAGGGCCGAATCTTTACCAACCCGCGTCGCTCGCATCTGAAAACTGCCACTGCGGTTGATCGTCGCGCCGAACACCTGATCGCCGGGCCGTTTCTCAACCGGTAGACTCTCGCCGGTAAGCATGCTCTCATCAACGGTTGATTCGCCAGACACCAGTACGCCATCAACTGGAATCTTTTCACCTGGACGCACGATGACCATCTCACCGATCCGCACAGCTGTAACCGGAACATCAACCTCTTGCCCAGCGCGGATCACACGTGCAGTCTTCGGTTGCAGGCCGATCAGGGCCTTGATTGCAGCGCTGGTCTGACTTTTCGCCCGCGACTCTAGATACTTACCAACCAGAATCAGTGTGATAATTAGGGCCGCTGTTTCGAAATAGACATGACCAGGAGCGCCGCTGAGCATGATTGCCAAACTGTAGAAGTAGGCTGCCGATGAGCCGAGAGCGATCAAGGTATCCATAGTAGCAGTGCGCATTCGCAGTGCACGCCAAGCATAGCGATAGAAATCGCGCCCGGAGTAGAACTGGACTGGTGTGGCCAGCACCAGGAATAACCAGTTGAGCAGATCGTCGCGTGCAGCGACCATCGCCATGACCTCGGCCATAGACGCATCGGCCATCTTCGCCATCATCGCTGCGCCGTCACCGATCAGCCAAGGGGCGATCAGACCGAAATCACGCATCATCGAGAGCACAAATAGCGGCACTCCACAGATAATGCCCACCAACAGTCGTCGTCGCCGTGTGGCCAGTTCGCGCGCTCGTGCGCGCGCTTCAACGTCTTCGGTCGCAGCATCGGTAGAGGTGGGCAAAATGACGCCATAGCCGGCTTGCTCGACCGCTTTGACCAGATCTGCCTGATCAATTACACTCGGCACATACCGCACTAGCGCCTGTTCGCTGGCCAGATTCACCTCCGCACTCAACACCCCCGGTACTTTCCGCAGCGCCTTCTCGACCCGGGCCGAACAGCTGGCGCAGGTCATCCCGGTAATCGCTAGCGTGATATCATCTGTGATCACACCATAACCAGCTTGCTCGATAGCCGCCTGCAATACTGTCGGCTGCGTTTGCGCCGGATCGTACCGCACCAGCGCCTGCTCGCTGGCTAGATTCACTTCTGCACTCAACACCCCCGGTACTTTCCGCAGCGCCTTCTCGACCCGGGCCGAACAGCTGGCGCAGGTCATCCCGGTTACTGGCAGGATCAATTCACGCTCGGCCATAGCGATTACCTCGAAGTTAGATACACCATCACATTTATATAGAATTGGGCCGCCGATAATGCGGCCCGACTCCGCGTCGGCATTATTAACACGCGATGCCTAGGGGCGTTACGTCATCATAACCGGCCTCTTTAATCGCCATCACGATATCTGTGATATCCACATCATCGTCGTGAACGACAGTGACAATCTTGTTGTCGAGATCAACCTCAACCTGCGATACACCGGCCAGCGCCCCAACCTCTTTGCGCACTGCGGCAACACAATGCTGGCACGATACCCCCGGCACACGAAACTGCTCAGTAACCATCGGAATGACCTCCTACTGCTAGCGATGCGTACTCTCGAACACCTGTAACAACTCAAGCAATACTCGCTCGCGCTCGCCTACATCTTCGCTCCGGATCGCGGTAGTGACACAACTCCGCAGATGCTCGGCTAGAATCACGGCATCGAGCTTAGCCAGCGCCTGTTGGATCGCGCGCGTCTGATTCAGCAGATCGATACAGTAGGCATCTGCCTCTACCATGCGCTGCACACCGCGAATATGGCCTTCAATCGTTCTCAAACGATTGAGGATCTGCTGCTTGTGCTCGTGATCCATAGGCTTGCTCCTCCCCTTTTTACCCCTCCCCCGGGGGGAGGGATGGTAGGAGCAATATAACATAGAGACTGCCCATGATGCAAATTCACGATTAGCCGACTGCAGCGGTAGTACGGTGAGCAGCCCATATGCGCCGTGGGTTCAAGAATCGCTCCGTAAGCTCAGGCGCAACTTGGCAACCAGCCGATATAGACGTTCGTCATCGCGCCACTCTGCTCGACGCGGACGGGGCAGATCAATCGGGAGTTCGGCCAACACTTGAGCCGGCCTTCGGCTCAAGACGACAACCCGATCGGCTAGCAAGACGGCCTCGGCAAGATGATGTGTAACCAGCAACACAGCTGGCGATGGCGTCATAGTAGTCAGCAGGTCGAGCAACTCGCCCTGCAACTGCTCCCGAGTCAGTTCATCGAGGGCGCTGAACGGTTCGTCGAGCAACAAGACTGACGGATCCAGAGCCAACGCCCGCGCCAGCGCAACTCGCTGCTGCATACCGCCCGATAACTGCCGTGGCAGTCGATGTGCTGCATCACTCAAGCCCATCCGCGCTAATAGCTCAGCCACGCGCGCTGCCCGCGCAGCTGGCGGCCAGCCAGCTAGTTCCAGCGGTAAGGCCACATTGGCAGCAGCGTCGCGCCACTCGAGCAACGCTGCCGCCTGAAATGCAATCCCGAAACGATGTTCACGCCGCGCCTGCGTCAGCGGCAGTCCAAACATCGTGACTTGCCCCGCATCAGGCTGCTCAAGGCCGGCAATGATGCGCAGCAAGGTGCTTTTACCACAGCCACTTGGCCCAACTAACGCTACCACCTCACCAGCCGCTACGGTCAAATCAACTCCGTCTAGGACCTGAACCGGGCCAGCACGGGTCCGGTAGCGCTTGGTCACCCCACGCGCATCAATTGCATGCGGCGTGGGCAAAGCGTATGGAGGGGTAGCGCTTGTTTCTCGAATAGCAGTAACCATGTCTTTACGTGTCGTACACTGATGTTGCATCGCAGCCGTAGACGAAGTTCGCTACCAGAACTGCTGAGTCACTGCAAGAGAGTAGCAGTAGGGCAGATTAAGCCGGGCCGGGTTGGGTGGGCATCACTCAACGGTCAGCGGCGACGACCCGGCTCTATCTACCGCTGCTCTGGCAACAATGTGTAGTCGGGGAAATTGCCGTACAACCGTTCCCCGGGGGCACCAACTGTTACCGACTCAACGAGATACTTGCCGCCAACAAAGCATCCCTTCCAGGAAGCACCCATACCGCCGAAAACCTCTTCGCGATCCCCGCGTGAGCGCATCCTGTTGATGCCCACCTTGAAAGCGCGCAATTCACTGGCAATCATACTCCCCAGTTTGGGATCATCAGTAGCAATCGACGAGACCAGATTCCCGTTCGAGATGTTCATTTCGCTGATCAGCTCATCGATGCTGTCGACAATCACTATCGTGTCCACCGGCCCAAATGGCTCGTTGTGGTGCAGGCGGCAGTTGCGTGGCACGTTTAACAAGGCAATGGGCGCCATGTAGGCAGAAATATCCTGATCGGGAAGGAACAGATCCGGATTCAATTCACCTTCGTACAGACAGACGGCCCCTGCTCCTAACGCCTCACTGTAGAGGACGCGCAGCTCTTCGACCTTTTTAGCATTGATCAGGGGGCCGAAATCAAGCCGCGGTAAGGGATCACCAGGTCGATCAACCAGAACAGGGTTACCGATCTGCAAACTCTTCAGCACAGGCAGGTACATATCGAGAAATTTGGGGAAAAGGCGTCGCTGCACAACGTAACGGATGTACGCTGTACAACGCTGCTTACCGTAGGCAAAGCCCTTCTTGATCTGTTGGGCCAGGTTTGGCCAATCTGAGAAATCCCAAACCCCGTAGCAGTTGACCCCTTCCATTTCAAGGATATAGCGTTTGTTGCGGTCGTAAAGTGAGGCAGCAATATCGCGTCCGTTGGTCTTGCCACCAACGAAAGCCAGACAGGCAACATCAGCATTCCGCACCAACCCATCGCTCAATGCACCACCAGAACCGCTAACCAGTGAAACAGGCAGCCCAGCACGGCGAGCGATCGCAAAACCGAGGGTCAACGCAAATAGTCCACCATCAGAGGGTGTTTTGGCAATCACTGCATTACCAGCCAGCGTCTGCACCAGCACCGCATGCATCAACACCGAGTAGGGGTAGTTCCACGAAGCAATGTTAGAGATGAGCCCCAATGGACGACGACCATTCATCATCCATTCGATCTGATCGAGATACCACTCTACCCCACTAATGCAGCGATCCACGTCGTCGCAGGCCAGCTGGTACGGCTTGCCAATTTCCCACATGAGCAAGTAGGCAATCAGATCGCGATACTGGCGTAAGCCGACGAGAGCTTCATTGACCCGGCGTCGGCGCTCATCAAGGTCAGTCACCGCCCACGCTTCATGCTCACGTGCAGCAAACCGCACGGCCCGCTTTGCCGTATCGAGATCGATCATCGGCATCCGTCCCAGTTCGCTGCCATCAATAGCGGTGCTGTAGTGTTTACCATGACCTGGCCAACCCCACGTAGCCTCGATCAAGTTGAGAACGTGACCTTCTGAGTTGAACGCCTCTGGAACTGCGGCCCGCAACTGTTTCATCAACTGCGACCATTCACATTCTGGCGCAATAATCTTGCTCATGCTACTCCTCTTCTGTGGCTGTGATATTTAACACAATCACAGTATAACACGCCTCACCCCATGATTACTGATAACCCATCTACTTCTCAACAGCTTACACTCAATGCTACACTATCATGCAACTCTTAACCTTACGGAGCGCGACTTATGGCACAACGCACGAACTTACTCATTCGTCCCCGACGACGTGATCGCGGTCCTAATGCTGCCGCTACTTATACTATCGAACTCGAGTTCAGTGATGGACGTCGCATTGTTGCAGATAGTGAGGTGCAATTCAATCTCAAATCGCCTGAGACAGTCGATTCTGATGCCATCAGCAAGTATGGTCAGGAGCTGTTTCGGCAACTCTTTCCCGAACGGCTAGCGCAAGCTTTCAACTTGGCCTACGCTACTGCGAAGCAACAGCAGCAACCGCTCCGTCTACGCCTCGCTCTCGATCCGCGCGATACCGAATTGCAGGCCATTCCATGGGAGTTGCTGCATGTGCCAGCGGTTGATAAGCAAAGTGTGCCTTCCCCCGTCGCTATCAATGATCAGATCCTCTTCTCGCGCTACATCGACAGTGAGCAATTCCCGCTGAGCGATCCCATCGACCATCGGCCCATCCGTATGTTGTTGGTGCTCAGTGAGCCTGCCGACCTGCCACGCTGGGGACTTGCTCCGTTCAACCGTAAAATGACCGAACAAGATTTTCGGCAACGCTTCCGCCCCTTTGTGGATACCGGACAGCTTGAGTACGATGTTCTTCCAGTCGCCGAAGAGTCTGCTCTCTACACTGCGCTTGAACGTGGTTCGCTCGCTAACGAACGCGAACGCGGCTTCGATGTCGTCTTGTACATAGGCCATGCACTCTTTGCCCCGCAATACGGATCCCGACTGTTGCTTGAACACGGTCCACAACGACGTGGTCGGTTACTTGATGGCAATGAACTGGCGCGGATGTTGGCGCAGTTGCCGGCCACACACAAACCGGCGCTAATTGCCCTGATTGCCTGCAACAGTGCCACGGTTGACTTACACGTGCCTCTCAACAATCTGGCCACGCGCCTGATCGCGGAAAGTGGTATTCCGGCTGTTCTTGCTATGCAACGCCTAGTTGCCATCGAGCTAGCACGCGCTTTTACTCAACATCTAACCGAAATGCTGCTGCGTAACGGCATGATCGATCTCGCCGTCACTACTGCGCGTCGCCGTATCTACCGTCCCGATACGGTTACCTGGAGCACTCCCGTCTTGTACACACGCCTCAGCAGCGGACGGCTCTTTCAACCTAACCCTTTGCTCGGCTATATTGAGTGGGTATTGCAACAAACTGATATGCGACGCTGGGCCGGCAAAGAATATATCGACGTTGAATGTATCTCGATTCCGCACAGTCAGAGCTGGCAGCTGATTCAACCTCAGATCGAAAATGGGCCACAGCCAACCTCAACTCGCACCACCCTGATCAGCCTCGTGAGCGCTGCTGATCCCGAACCACGCCTAATCGTACTCACCGGAGCACACCAATCCGGACAGACGACGATTTTGCGCCGGGTCTGCTACGACCTAGCCAACACTGCTCTGCACGACATGAATGCGCCAGTTGGCATTATTGTCTCACTGATCGGTTATGAACGAGCGCGTGGCGAGCTGAGTCTCCATCGTCACATCGTCGAGCAGGTGCAACACCAACATCGACCATTTGCCGATTTCCTCGATCGCCTTTTGCAGGGTTCCGCCACCGGCGTTACTCAGCGTCCACGCCTTGTCTTTCTCTTGGACGATGTCGAGCAAGTAGCCGAGGCGTTCTGGCGCGAGCTTGTCTACGACCTTGATACGCTTCGCCGCCGACTGCCCGATCAGCGATTTGTAGTTGCAGCTCCGCAGACATTTGCGTCGCTAGTATCAGATCAACAAGCGCATCTGCTGGTGATTCAACCACTGACCGAGCCTAGCATCGTCGCTTACATTCGCCAGCGCAACCAACGTGACGCCCGCAATCTACTCACCAGAATGCGGGAAAGTCGCCTACAACATCTGGCGAGTGATCCACGCATGTTGACATTAATTTATGATCGCCTTACCCATCCTGGTTCACGCCAAATCACGTATAACAGCATTATTGAAGAATTCCTCTCTCAAGAACTGCGCAATCTCGATCAAACTTATCAGCTGGAAGATATTGCTCGAGAAAGTCTTTACACTATTGCTTGGCAAATGCGCTGGAATCTCCAGCGCTCGATGCCAATCAGCGATACTTTTACCATCTTGAATCAAGTCCGCCGCAACCGTGACTACAATTTAGAACATCTCTTTGCCCAGTTAAGCAACACCCAGCTGATAACCCTTGTTGGTCAACAGGAGATCCGCTTTGTCAATCAAGCTATTTTCGCTTACTGCGCAGCTCAGGCTCTGTTCCGTGCCCCAGATCGTCGGCAACGGATAGCTGAAATTGTTGCGCTCTGCGCTGATGTCGAGCGGCAACGCTGGTGGGAGGATGTACTCTACACGTTATCCAGCCTGCTCGACCCACCGGAAGAATTGCTAAACAGTATCGCCGAGGCCCTACGTCAGGGCAATAATCGCCTAGCATTGCTCGCCGCGCGCTGTCTAGAGGCACTACCCGCAAATCGGTTCCAATCAGTGCCATCGACTTTACGCAACGAACTGATCGACAACTGCCTCCTCCAACTTGACGATCGACGAGAACCCAGTGCCGAACGACGTGAATTGCTGGTCAATGCCCTAGGAAAGTTCGATCATCCACAAGTGCGCCAACAGTTACGTCGCATTCTGGTCGATAAAGTGCGGCAAACCAACAGCGGGCCGCGCTACGAGTATACAAACGTGCGCATTGCCGCTGCTCGCGCGCTCCGCGACCTCTATCTGCCAGCGTTCAGTAGCCAGCACAACAAGCTGATGCCAATCGCATTTGATCGCACCATCATTACGCTCAAGCAACTCATTGACGATCGACCCCTGATCGAACTGATGCAACAATGGCTAAGGGGTGAAACAGCTTGGCGGGAATTGCGCAATCGCCTGCAAACATCTCCGCTCGCACCAGAGCGGGCAATCTCGGCCTTTGCCCTTGCCGATGTCAGCACCTCACCAACCCGCCAATTACTCGATGCACGCTTTCTTCTGCGAATAATCACCAGCCCAACTGATACCTTCACCACCAGAGTCAGTGACGACTGGATGGACACGATGTGGTCGGCAGCTGATGCGTTAACTTTGTTCGATCCGGAATACGTTATACCCTTGATCACCACCCTCATCCGGCGCAAACGGAGTATGCCCAATCCCGCCGCCCAACAGCTTGCCTACCTGGTCGGTCGTCTGCGGATCAATCAGCCATTTGTAATTGACTGGTTGATCAAGCTCCTCGTAACCAATCCCAGTCAGAATGTGAAAGCTCGCGCCTTGCAATCACTAGCTTGGATCGGGAGCGAAGCGACGAACCGCGAGATTACCATCGACAGTGGGGCACGCAATAGCACTTTAACCGTAAAACAGCTCATTGAAGAGATTGCACTTTGGCAGCAAAAGCTGCCTCGCTTCACAACCGGTGAATTTGTCATCGACATACCAAACGCCAGTACCTCACCGATCTACTTGCGCGGCAAAGCAATCGAGGCGCTGGCCTGGATTGGTGATCATGTAACCATGCGTGAACTGGATAACGAATGTCAGAGCTGGCCACTCGAATTGCGAACGAAGTGGTATACGACACGGGCTAGTATTCAACAGCGCATCAGCTTTCAACAACGCCCTACCTAGCACGCAAAGGACTCAGTCGTCACGGCACAGATGGCAGGTATGCTGCGACGCAGAACTCACTTTCTCCCGCACAACACATTCTCCCTTTCCTCGCTCCGGGTGAATGAGTCGTGCTCGCTCTGCGTCGCATCGACTTGCTCAACGCTTAGCGCCCTATTCCATTCTAGGGACGGTATATCCGTAAGTAGGTGTGGCGGTAGAGAGCTTCATCCGATAGTGGATCAGTCGGGTCACTATCAACGAATGGTAACCCGCCTCGCGCATGGATCCATACACGCTGCTGAGCCGGATCGTGCCAGATACTATTAGCGGTGCTTAGCAAAGCAGCCAATGATGAGACAGGCGTCAGATCGCGGCGTTCCGGACTGCCGGGCATCGAGTACTCGTAACTTTCCCGGGTCGTGAGATACGCTTGCACCGGAGCACTCCCGCCAAACGGTAAACCGAGGATAATCTGATCCGCCGTCGAATGCATATTCGAGAGAGTTAGATTCAGTTCCTTGATGGGCGGTGCAACACTCATCGTCTCATCACGAAACTCTACCAGATACTGCCCACCCGCAACCGCAGCAAAGTGGCGCATCCACGGCATAATTCCGAAAGTATTGCGACCGCTCCCGCTCCCTTCGGCGATAATCCATTGGTCAATCGGTTGCTGATTGCTATCTAAGCGGGTAATCGTTAGCGGCATACGCGGCTTATAAGGGTCACTACCATCGATGCGAAAACCGGATACACCGTAGTACGGACCAGCGCAACTCATCCCATTTGGAATTGCCCCACCCACTGGCGTGCAGGTTTGTCCTGCGGTTAGAAATGGGATATCGTACACCCAATAGTTACCAGCTGGTCCCCAGTAACCGTATGGATCCCACAACGCGCCCGCCAGTGCCGCATTGCCGGCTGGAGTATTAAGATTGGGCGAAATAACGCGCCGGCCCGGATGCGCGTTGATCAAGCGATTATTCGGGTTTCGAACTAGACCGCGGTCAACTGGACTGGTATAGTAATCATTGGTAGCAAATGCGCCACTAGCCCGATCGGCACGTGAATGAAGCGCGAAATTCACGATTACGTTGTGGTAAATGTCGAAGGTGCTATGATAGCTGGCTAGCGCAGTGTTAGGTTGATTAACGAGATGGATTGGCGGCGGCGTAGCATTATTGAGACTCTCTCCCACTATCAGCGAGTCAAAGATTCTGCCGTTCGCACCGGCGCCCGCAAAAAACATCCCAAGATTATCGGCTGACACGAATCGCACATAATCGGGCAACGTTACGCGATTCCACAGACCATTGTCATTGTTCTTGTAGACTGTGATATCGCTGATTGTAAATCGAACCCGATTGGTATACCGATCCTGACTGCCGTCAACCGTTGGCGCATAGGTAAGCTCAGACGTGTTTCCCTCATCATCGCGTGGAGCGAAATCAATATTGATCCCCGGTCTAGCATTGGAATGGGCTACATTGTGACTAAAAACACCAAGGGGGAGGTTGACCGGACGAATTGGTACGTTCTTGCTCGGACCGAGAGCCCGCTGTGGAAATGCCAGCCAGAAGCCATTCCCCTCAGCATCAGCAGCAACATTACCGCGCACGACATTATCTGGATTCGTCAGCCAGAACCCCGACGGTCCCCGTCGGAAATCACGCCGATCACTGGGCAAAAGCGGCTGCGGCGGTTGTCGCACCCGCAGCACCAGATTACCTTCGATCAGATTACGCCGCTCGACCGCATCCTCTAGGAAGACTGCATGCCCAGCGATGTCATAACAAATATTATTTCGTACCGTCACCCCATTTGTGCCGTGGATCACAATGCAGCGATTCGCCGACTGCCAGACGCTCGAATTCGTGACCATCTGCGCAGTCGCATCGCCGATTAAGCTACCATCAGGTCGGTACGATAATAGATGAAAGTGAATCGGGTAGCGACCCAAACGCCCCCCTTGTCCCACTCGACGCAGCTCAACACCATCAAGCCGTAGGACCCCATTGTTCATGACCATTATCTGTGCACCGAAGCGTTCTTCTTGCCACAACCGATCGTCAGCGCCCTGAATAACAATCCGTCGCGAGAGCACGCCTACCTCAGCGCGTTCATCAAGCGTTAGCGCCGTTACTTCATTAGTCGGCGTTAGCGTCATACCGTCTGGTCCCACGTACTGCAACCGGCCCCAGCGATCGCGCTGCAACGATGTCGCCAGCGTAATTTGGTTGTTGACTACGGCCTGCACAGTGAGCCGTTCAGTTTCACCGAAACCGTAAAAATCAGTTGGCGCGATGACAATCTGCTCACCTGCCCGCCAATTGACCGACTCGCTCAAAGTCAGGTGATTTGTGCCTGCCGCCGCATGATCGCCAAGGCGTGTCCAGACCCGGTTCGGCACAACACCGTATGCCTCAAATGTACCTCCCATCAGCAAAATACCGCGCGTTCCCATATCCATCACATCTTCATTGGGATCGGACGCATTCAACGTAATAGTTGCCCGGTGCTGAAAGGGTGTCGATGGACTCCCGATACGTAACCGACCGTTGCCATGCAGCATGATCCAGCCCACTGTCAGATCGAGATCCCGCTGATCGAAGATCAACTCGCCCTCGATGAGTAGACTTCGTAATGCTGGCGGACTGACATCGAGCAAAACGACTTTGCCGGCCGGGATATGAACGACTTCGTTGGCTTGCGGTAATCGCCCACCCCAGGTCCCAGGTTCTGACCACCGCTCAACAGAGCGGCTTGCCACCAACGGCACGAAGATTGTAGCTGAGCTCCCGACAACCACGCTTCCACGCATAGCGGGGTCAAAATCACACAGAAACGAACTGTAACCAATGATCGGTAACATTTGCGTGACACTTTCGCCCGCTTCGATCAGCGGCGTTTCCCAACTGCCATCGACTGCACGCAAGCGGTGCGGTGCAGTGGTAGTGTTACGCCAAACAATTGGTCGACCAGCATCGACGTAGAGATCGTAGCTCTGCGCTTGCATCAGATCGACCACTGGTTGTGTCGGAGCAGCACGTGAAACAATGAGCGGCATGCTGATCAACAAGATCATTACACTGAACAGGGTAAGCCGCAGCCTGGCAGAGACGGAACGGCAACAATGCATAGGGAGTGATATGCCTTTCTAGAAGAGGTAGAAGATGAAGGCGCGACTCTCAACGCTGGATCAGACTGGTAGCAACACTGCGATCTGTTGTGGAGCTTGATCTATTGGTAACAAGAAATGATCATTGTCGTCAATAGTACTTTTCTCATCCTGATACGTAGCCTGGTCGTAACCCAACTAATCAGGAATAGAGAATGAAATTTATGGAATATTGACACACCAATTCGCAGTCGCTATACTAACGTCACTTACAAACGTTGCCATCATCACGGGAACAGACCGGCATAATGCTGAACTTTGCCCTCAATGTCTCGATCACCATGCGCACTCTGTCATGGGCCGAGCGCTTCGACACTGCTGCACGTCTCGGCTTCGGTGCAGTCGAGTTCTGGTGGCCAGAAGAGGCTGACCTAGCCACCTTAGCACGTCACCTTCGTGATACTGGTCTCCAGGTTGCGTTAGTCAACTTTGCCGCTGGCACACTCGCGCAGGGTGACCGTGGCTGGCTCAATCATCCTGAACGACAGCATGACTTTCGCGCTAACGTGCCTGTGGCGCTGGCATTTGCTCATCAGATTGGCTGTCGGCGTATGAATGCGTTGGTCGGTAAACTGATTCCCGGTGAATCGCGCGCGAGTCAACTGGCACGTGTACGCGAAAATCTGGCCTGGGCCTGTGAACAGGCGGCTCATGCGGGGATCGAAGTAGTGGTCGAGGCCCTCAACGCTTGGGAAAATAGCGGTTATCTCCTGACCAATACTACCGAGACCCTAGCTTTCCTCCGCGAGGTAGGCGCACCGAATCTGCGTTACCAGTACGATTGTTACCACATGCAATTAATGGAGGGAAATATCACGCGCACGATCCACAATTACGTCAATCAGATTGGTCATATTCAGGTCGCTGATGCACCTGATCGACATCAACCAGGATCGGGTGAATTACATTTTCCCTTCATCTTCAATGCTATTGCCACCAGTGGCTACACCGGTTACATTGGACTTGAGTTTGTACCACTCGGCGAGCTAGAGACCGCACTCGCTTGGCTCCCACCCGACCGACGCGGCCCACTCGATCCGGCCACTCTGCGTTGGTCGGTATCGTAATACCACTACCTGCTAATGTAGCATCAACGACTATCTAAGAGCCTGACTGAATAATATCTGTTAGTCATTATCGGCAACTCTTTTCAGCTACCCAAGCCCTATTTCAGTGTTCTCGAGTTGTGGAAAAACCGTGTCATCACCGCAGAGAATATTCGCCATTGACTAAACTGACCAACGTAAACGTCAATCTCTGAAATTTCTTTCCTCAAACTAGCAATCATAGATGCTCATCAGCCTAACATCCTGAAACAAAAAAGATGCTCACATAGAGCATCTTGACAGAATTGTCGCCGCTATCGACCCTAAACCAACTATATCAATCGCCTAAACCCAACCAAGGGAGTTGACGCATGTCCAGCGTGAACCAAGAGCAGCTTAGGCCTTAACCAAAACCATGATGTTATTCGCCAACAGCGCAAAACAACATATCTCGTACAAGCCCATTAAGCAGCAAGAGCCATGATGGCCGCTCGCTGGTTTCGGTTGTAGCAGTGAGCGTTGCCAGTATCGGATCCGCGTCTACATAGTATCTTATGCCGGTACTTGGGCAAACGGTAACCCTTCGTGCTGTTCAGCCCATGCGTACACTGGCCGACCGCCAACAAAGACTTGCTGCACGACCGGATCTGGCATCCGCCGCACCACAATGAGATCGGCGATATAGCCGGTCTGTATCTTACCAAGCACATGCCCGAGCCCGACAACGCGAGCCGGGTGGGCACTCATTAAAGCCACTGCCTCTGGTAGGCTGAGCGTGCCACGATCAGCCAGCCGGAAGATGACCGGCAGCAACGAGGCCGGATAGTAGTCAGCGCACAGCCAATCAACCACCCCGGCTTCAATAGCAGCGAGCGCACTCAAGTTGCCGCCGCTAGATTTGCCGCGCAGCACATTTGGAGCCCCCATCCCCACGGCCATACCAGCAGCGTGTGCCGCCTGCGCGGCTGGTAGCGTGGTTGGAAACTCGGCAATCCGCACACCATATTCGGCCCACCGTACCACCCGTTCAGGCGTGTCGTCATCGTGGCTGGCGACTGGTAAACCGTATCGACTCGCCCACGCAATGATCTGCTCGATCCGACGCGGAATGTCGGCCTGCGCTGCCCGCTTACGCGCCAGTATCTGATCGATTTCCGCTTCGCTCCGCCCACTAGTTTGTGCAACATAAGCCCTAAATGCGGCTTCGGTCGTGTACTGACCCTGGCCAGGACTGTGATCCATGATCGAGACCAGACGTAACAGGGGATGACCGAGCATCGCTTGCAATGCCACCAACCCACGATCACTGCTCACTTCGACTCTGGCATGCACCAGATGACGTGCCCCACAGTGCCGCTCTGCGCTCAGACGGTGGAGGAAATCACTAACAAAACGGTCGCTACGGACACCGAATTCAGCATCATCGAGCGAAAGCGCATGAAACTGACAGGTGACCCCGCACCCAAGCAGTAAGCGGTCAGCAGCATGCAACGCAATCCCGGTATCAATTTCAACGCCGGGCCGCGGCTGAACCAACTTCTCAATCGCATCACAGTGGAGATCGATCAATCCTGGCAATAGATACGCGCCATCGAGATCGAAGTGGGGCAGCGTCGGTAACTGTGGGTAGCGCCCACTACCAATCGCGCCAATCCGTCCTCGTTCGACGATTAGCCACCCCTCTTCGAGCACCCGGTCGGCTAATACTATGGTTGCATTGGTCAACAAATACTGCACGACTTACCTCGCTGGCTGAAACGTCCATTGCCGGTCAGCACAGGGCCCCAGACCGGCCAGATCATGCGAAACGCTGATAATAGCAGTGCCTTCAGCCTGTGCAGCCCGAATCATCGCAATCACTACCTGTTTGGTCGCCTCATCGAGACTGGCGGTTGGTTCGTCGAGCAACAAAAGTCGTGGTCGGGCAATAAAAGCACGCCCAATGTTGATTCGCTGCTGCTCGCCACCACTAAAAGTGATCGGGCTGGCTTGCCAAAGTTCTGGTGCTATCCCCAGTCGTTCAAGCCACTCTTGACCAATCGCCTGTGCAGTCGCGCGATCCATCTGCTGACGATACAGCGGTTCACACAGCACATCAAGCGCAGAAACCCGAGGCAGCACGCGTAAAAATTGCGAGCAAAAACCGATTTCGCGCTCGCGCAAGCGTAAAATCACACTTTCGCTGGCGCGACTCAGATCGACCCGCCCAAACTGCTGTGAATCGAACCAGATCGAGCCACTGGTAGGCAGATAAGTGCGGTAAATGCACTTCAAAATGCTTGTCTTACCCAGCCCACTACGCCCATGAATAAGTAGATGTTCGCCTGCACTTACGCTGAAGCTCACATCACGCAGCGGCGTGATCGTCCGTCCGTCGATCAGATGTAGCGTAAACGATTTGGTAAGGTGACATACCTCGAGCAGAGTATGCATAGGGTTATAGAGCTGAAGAAACTAACAACTGCGTGTAAGGATGCTGTGGATCTTCCAGAATCTGATCGGTCAAACCGGCCTCTACAATGTGACCGTTCTTCATAACGATCGTGCGCCGGGCAAGTTGGCGTACCACACCCAGATCGTGTGAAACTAGCAGCATCGTTATCTGATCTTCCCACTGGATCCGGCGCAGCAGATCGAGGACCCTGGCTTGTACCGAAACATCTAAGCCGCTGGTGACTTCATCGAGCAAGAGCAGAGCAGGCCGACTAGCTAGCGCTTTGGCAATTTGGACACGCTGCAGCATGCCGCCACTAAATGTAGCCGGCTCGTCATCGATTCGCTCGGGCGGCAGTTCGGTCTTGACCATTAACTCGGTCGCCCGAGCGCGAATCAGGCCGAAATGACGCCATTCGGCCAGCAACAACTTTTCGGCCACGTTACCACCAACCGAAAACCGCATATTCAAGCCTAGTTCAGGCCGCTGATAGACAATTCCGATCCGACTGTTGCGAAATAAGCGGGCTTCATAGCGGTTTAAAGTGGCCAAATCATGGATTGGCTCACCTGGTTCGCGGTACCAAATATGACCGCTATCCGGTTGCAATGCCAGATAAATCATCTGGAGCAACGTACTCTTGCCACTGCCACTTTCACCAACAATCCCCAATACTTCACCCGCCTCAAGCTGAATGTTCACATCGACACAAGCCCATACGGTGCCACAACGAGGGCAGCGCGATCGATTATTGACTGGACCAGTCAGACGGTGGCAATCGGGACAGGTAGGGCCAAAATGTTTGTGTAAATGCTCGACGCGCAACAGCCAGTTATCAAGAGTCATGCGCTAGCCTCCGCTGCGCCAGCCGTTTTGCGCAATATGATGCATCCGAACAGGTCGCCACCCAGCGGCCACCGTTGGTATCGGGTACAAAATGAGTTGTCAGGAATACCTGTTCGGCGCCACAACGCGCGCAACGCTGACCAGGCTGATATTCGGTACGGAAGGGGTAATCATCGAACTGGAGCGGTTCCACCGTTGTGTACGGCGGAACGGCGTAGATTCGTTTCTCGCGTCCCGCGCCAAACAGATAGAGCGTTTCGGCCATGTGCAATTTTGGCACATCCCAGCGCGGAATCGGTGTTGTATCCATCATATAGCGACGATTAACCATCACTGGATACTGACTGGCAATCCGCAGATCGCCAGCGCGCACGACGCTCTCGTACATGTAAACCCACATCTTGCCATAGTCGGCTTCGCTGTGCATGATGGTCGCTCGTTCCAGATTTGGCTCTACCCAACGGAGCGGATCGGCCATCGGCACTTGCAAGATCAGGATCTGATCGGCACGGAGCGGTTCTTCAGGAATACGGTGACGAGTCTGGATTAGGCTTGCCGCCGTAGTGTCGCTCGTCGTAGCAACACCGGTCGTGCGACTGATCAATCGCCGTAAATTGACCGCATTCACACTCTCATCATCACCCTGATCGATGACCTTCAGCGTATCTGCCGGCGTGATGATCGATAGCGTGATCTGCAGACCACCAGTTCCCCAACCCCGCGCAATCGGCAAATCGCGGCTAGCGAATGGAACGAGGTGGCCAGGCAGAGCAACCGCTTTGAGCAGACTACGACGGATCTCACGTTTGGCATCTTCGTCGAGCAGAGCAAAATTGTACAGTTGATCAATTTTCTCGCTCATACCTGCTCCTCAAGCGCCCGATCAACAAGCTGACCAAGTCGACTCTGGCGCTGAGCAACATGATCGCGAGCGCGATCAAGAACGCGTAGATCAGCTTCAAAAGTCACGTAATGCGGCAGCTTGTAATGAGCAACAAAACCGCTCGCTTCGATACCATCACAATGGAGCAAAACAAATTCTTCATCAGCAGCCGGACCAGATTCACCACTGAGACTACCAGCGCGTGCTTGTGTCAACACACTATCGAGAATTGCCATACTCATAACTTTGAGTTCGCTCTGACCGAACGCAAAGCCATACCCAACATTGAAGCGCGGCGGCTCAGAACTGTTGGTTACGCTGTGCGCTTTCGAAGCCACCTCAGCCTCGGTCGCTTCAATCTCACCGATGGTGATCGGTTCTCCAGTGAGCGGATGCGACACCTGTACCGGAAGATACCCGTACCGCAGCTCGACTAGCGTGGGATGAGCATCACCGTAGCCACGTACACTGCTGTAGGCAAAACTCATCAGACTAGTCGTATCGGCCTGCGCCAACGCTTGCAACCGTGCACTACGTGGGCATGGAAACGTCAACGACTCACGGGTAATGTCGAACGGTCTCTCAGGTGTTGACTCAGACGGTAGGTCAACAATCATTCGTTCTTGCCGCATATAATCGGCAACTTTGGGAAAGCGGCCCCACGCTCCACGGTGACAACCACCTGTCTCCACTAAACGCGCATACTGTTCAGCCGCCTGCGCAACTGCAGTGATGTCTTCATCTGCTAATGCTGGTTGCAGCAGGCGGATCAGATAATCAGTCGCCGGGCCGAGAATCTGACCACCGGGAATGTCTTTAAACGACGCAGAGATGCGGCGCAGGCAAAACATCTCGCGACCAGACACTGGCAATGATGCCATGACCCGTGGCAACGTGGTGCGATACGCACGCAATAAAAATGCGGCTTCGATACTGTCGCCTTCGGCCTGTTTGACTGCTAGCGCCGCTAGTAAAGGTGCATAGAGCGCGCCCTCGTGCATAGCGCGGCCCACAGCGTGACGAAGTTGATCGCGTATCTGCGGTAGCTGAAGCGGTGTACTCCCACCAAGTAGACGAAGACAGGACACGAGTTCTTCAGCGCGGGCTACCGCTTCAGAACCGCCACGAACGGCAACATAGCCCATACGTTCTCCTACGACAACTGATTCAGGCAATCGCCACTACGATCTGGGTAGTACGCGGCAAGCCTAGGCAGCGGGCACGACGATCGATTAGAAAGATGTCAACACCTAGTGGAAACGGTTGTCGTTGCGCAAGTACCGCTAGCTCAGAGGGCTTCAGGCCTGGCAGACCCACCCCTACACCGCCGTTAATACCTGGACCTGTCAGATACAGGGTTACCTCATCACCAGCATCAATGGTCGGCACACATAGAAAGAGTGTACAACTGCGCTCTGGTGCCAGCAGCGTACCTGGTTTCAGCTCACCAATCAATGGCAGGCTCGCCGGATCGTGAAATAAAGCGAAATCGGCCTGGCTTGGCACAACCGGGCTAGCATTGCAACGCAGCGCAATCCAGTTGGTCAGCGGATGATCTGTCGCTAGCCATTGTCCCGCCACGGCCTGCGTAAAACTAACTGTCTGATCAAGCAGGCTCATACAGGCCGCAACCGCTGCCAGATTTGGCGCGCTACCCGTTGGCAACGCTGGAGCGCCGCTGATTGGCGGTACTGGCAATTGCCCAATCTTACCCGGTCGGGCCAGACAATCAAGTAATACTCGAAACGCCTGCCCGTTGAAGCGTTCGAGCGCAGTGGGTTGAGCAGCAACCAGCGTCATTTCAGAAAGCCTCAAATTCAACCCGCGTCGCTGCAGCAGCAGCAAAGCGTCGCTCGTAAGCTTCACTTAAAGCTTGACCCAGTTCAGCAATCCGCGGTCGTAGATCGGCGTGCGGATCACCTGGCATACGCAGCGCTGCATCGAGTATCGCAAGCGCCGTTGCATGATCTGGATTCCGCCCCAACACCATCCCGAAACCAAACTGACCAGCCAGTTCTAGCCGCGTCTCGGTTACCAGAAGGTCACCGGCATTGAAGACCGTTTCAGCTACACCGTCAACCATACGCAACTGAACCAGCACGCACCGTGGCCCGCTGATAAAAGTAACTACATCAGACGTATAACGCGCTAGTACTTCGTCAGCTAGCGCGCACACCAGATGTGGCGGGCTGCAACTGAGAATGTGCGAAACTGACAACATTGCCACCTCTGCTTGCCACAGCTAACGCTGGTGCTGCGCTCCCACCGACGCCTTCAATCGCGTTGCCATCCATTCGAGCAAAATAGCGAAGAGCAGCACCACATAGGTAAACATGCCTAACTCACGCAAATCGAGGTAGAACGCACTAGCCATAAACATATCGTAGCCAATCCCGCCGGCACCAGCCGTTGCACCCATGGCAATTGCGACCGAGAAGTTGATCTCGAATCGAACGAATGTCCACGAGAGCAATGCTGACGCCGAGGAGGGTAATACTGCCTGAAACACGGTCTGCCACCAGTTAGCACCACTGGCCCGCAGTGCTTCAAGCACACCAGCATCAAGCTCCTCGAACGTCTCTGAGTAGACCTTCACCAGATAACTTACTGAATGGAATGCCATTCCCACCACCGCAGCCACACTCCCGAGACCGACCGCAACCGCGAAGAACAACACCCACAGCACAGTCGGTACTGCGCGCACGAAGGCCATAAACGCCTTTACTACATCATTCACACGCCGCGGTGCCAGATTTTGGGCTGCTAGTAGGGCTAGAAAGAGTGCAATCACCGCACCGATCAAAGTGGTGAGTAAACCAAGACATACCGTGATCATCAACTCTTTGAACAGATCGAACCACGATAGATTCTTGAGATGCGGCTGTGTGAAGACGATACGGAAGCTGTTGAACATATCACCAAACGCAGTCCACAGATCAACGTTACGGGTATCAATAGTGAATAACCCATAGATGGTGAGCAGGGTAAGGGTAATCAGGGTTACCTGCAGAACCGTGCCTGTGTAACTGCGCGGCCTGATGTTGATCCGGCCAGAAGTTGTCGATGCGGTTGCTTCCATCAGAGTATCACCCTCCGCACGTAATTCGATACCATCTCGATGAACAACACCACGACCACAGTCAGCAGCACCACCAAACTCGCCGAGCCATAACTGAAACTCTTGAAATAAAGGTCAAACAGGAAACCGATCCCGGTGCCAGTCAGAATACCCACTAGCGTTGCACTACGGATATTCGTCTCGATCATGTAGAGCACCCAACTGATCAACTGCGGCAGACAAGATGGGATCACACTCTGGCTGATAATGGCCGTGTAGCCAGCACCCGTTGCGCGCAGCGCCTCAACCGATTCCGTGCTTACTTCATCGATGGTTTCTATCATGACGCGGGTGATAAAACCTAGCGTAACAAAGAACAAGGCGAAGAAACCGGTGAATCCGCTTTGCCCAAACGAGAAGAGCAGGATTAAAGCCCAAACTGACACATCGATATTGCGGAATACACTGGCAATCGCCCGCGCTGGCAAACTGAACCACGGGTGAGGCCGCGTGGTATTAGCACCGAGCAGGGCCAAAATTAGACCAAAGACCGACGCAACCGTCGAGGATGCTACGGCCATCAGCACCGTTTCCTGCAGCTTTTCTAGAATACGGGGCAGGCGCGTCCAGGCTCGCTCATCTGGGATAAAGTTGTCGATAGCCCAACTAAATGCCCGTGGAATGGCCATCAACCCTTGGGTCACATCAAATTGGGTGATGAGAATGCTACCATAGGTAAGTGCACCGAGGATGAATAGGAACAGCAACGATTGAAGTCGGCGACGGCGAAAGAAGACTTCAGGCTGCATAGCGCTCCTTGAGATCGAGGATTAGTTCACCGGCCTCCGAGCCGTAGATTTGATAGATCTGCGCATTACTCAGCGCGTGCGATGGACCATCGTAAATAATTCGGCCGCGATTGACCCCAATGATCCGCTCCGCATAGTGCAACGCTACGTCAACCTGATGCAGATTAACCAGCACTGTGATCCCCATCGTGCGGTTGATCTCCCGCAAGGTATCCATAATCACCTTGGCCGAACTGGGATCAAGTGACGCAATTGGCTCATCACACAAGAGCATCTTCGGTTTCTGCACCAAAGCACGGGCAATACCCACACGCTGTTTCTGCCCACCGCTGAGCTGATCACACCGCTTGTACATTTGCTCGCTTAGACCGAGTGTTTCCAAGATATGAACGGCGTCGCGTTTTTCCTGGTCACTGTACAAACCGAGAATTCCTTGCAGCGTATTCTTGTACCCAAGCCGACCGTGCAGCACATTCTCAATCACGCTCAGGCGGTTGACCAGATTGTAGTGCTGAAAAATCATCCCAATCTGGGTACGATGGCGACGCAGTGCTCCCCCACGCAGTTGCGGCACACTGATACCATCGAAGCGAATATCACCGCTGGTGATATCGATGAGCCGATTGATACAGCGGAGCAGAGTCGATTTCCCTGCGCCAGAGGGACCAATAATCGCCACGAATTCACCAGGCTGCACAGAGAAGGTCACGGTGTCGAGAGCCAGCGTTTCACTACTGTACCGCTTGCTCACCGAGTCAACCTCAAGCAGAGCCATAGACACCTCACTTTCCGTAAAGACACTGGTTTTAGCCGATGAACGGATAAAACCAGTGTCATCAGTCTTACATCAATTAGCGCAGTGTTCGGATCGGATCGAAGAAGGAGTCATCGACGACGACAAAGCGCTCCTCTTTCGTCTTGCGGAAGAGCGGTTTGAACCCAGCGTCGATCTCAGCCTTGGTAGCAAAGATGCGCGGATTGTTTGCAACGGAATCAGACGTCAGCGTATCCTGCAGGCGCTTGATCTCATCGGTAGTGAGCAGACCACTGTTGGCCACAATAGGCGCGTTGATTACCGGGTTAGACGCAATGATTACGAATTCGGCACCGACGAACTTATCAAATGGCTCCGCAGCATCCTGGCGAACGCGGTACACTGCACCGGGGCGATTCTCTTCACCCGAAACTAGTTCCACGTAGTTATCTACACAGGCATCGCAGAACGATGCAACATCGACATTACCAGCCAGCAGACTGACAGCAGCACCTTGATGTGAACCGCCAAATTGCACATCACTGAAGAACTTGTTTGGACCTCCTTCGATCAGATCGTCAGAGGTAAGGTTCTTCCACTTCTCTTGCTTGCTGAAGTATTCAATGATTTTCGACGAGGGGACACGGAAGCCTGAGGTTGAACTCGTCGACACGAACGCAAACCGCTTGCCCTGGATGTTATCGATCTTGAAGACACCATTCTCCTGGTAATTGCCCTCCTGACCACGCACCACGGCCAGCCAGCTATAGTAGACGGCAGAATCCTTTGTGCCATCCGCACCACTAGGAATCACGAGCGGGATAATCTTGTTATTCTTCGCGTGAGCCTGCACATAGGCTTCAGCGCCGAAGAACCCCATATGGGCATTGTTGTTGACGATAGCTTCAATCGCAATCAGGTAGTCAGTCGTAGTGCGATGCTCAACTGGACGACCGAGTACCTCATTGATCACGGCACCGAGTGCGTCGCGCGCATCCTTCAATTCCGAGCCTGATTCATTGGGAAGCCATGTGATCACGATAGGGGTATTCTGGTTAGTCGTTGTACCGGCAGTATTGCCACTACTAGCACCGCAAGCAGCGAGTACCAATGTAAGCACCGACAGTAGGAGTACGATCCGCATAGACCGCATACAGCATATCCTCCTTACAACCGACGATACCATCGCATCGCCTGTAGCAGTCTATGCGGAAAGTGTTATGAAAAAATTACGAAAAAATGGAATTTATGTTAAAACAGAATGAAAGCTGTACAAAAAATTGTGCAGTAATCATTGAGTTCTGCCACATGACAAAAAGCACGTGGCTTATCGCCACCGTACAACATCTAAGTCAGACTTGATCACGCTCCTACGCCGAACTATTGTAACCGCTGCCTCATAGCTGAAACTAACCGGCTTACACCGTCCTAATAAGCTACATCGCACTTGGCACTCATTCCTTGTTACCCGCCGACTATACATTTCCGCTTCGTCTGCTCTGATCCCGAACATCAAATGCCTGATGGGATATACTCCTCCACCACATTAATCTAAACTTTTACCTTTCCATACCCGGTAGTGAACACACGGTACAATGTCGTTGAAACGTTCTTGTGTGTAAGCAACCAGACAACCTGGATGAAAAGGGGCCACAGATCGCTGCTTATCTTCTGTGAGCCACAAGTGCGGCTCTCAAAGTGGTTATCACCTTAGCCCCCTCACTCTACCACGAGCACGGCCTCCACCCCACACCCACGCGGTAGCAACTGTCTCATTCCATCGACGAACGATACTTGCAGTTCGGATTGGGAACCAACTCCGGCGTTACTCCCAGCCTACACCCTCACTGTCGAACCCATCGTACATTCTCGGTTGCGACCACGTGTGACGGCAGGGACACTTCACACTGCGCAGCCAGCAACACTAATGCTCTCAGGCAATCAGCCCTACTCCCATCCCGTATCTGCGCACCAACTTACCAAACCCTCCCTACCGCAACTATGTCCTCAGATGACTACGAGCGCGGTCTTCCCCCCGCGCTCGCAGCACCAACCGGCTGCACCTTCCCTGCGGGAACTACGTGCTCATACGCCTAGAACACGGCCCCCACCCTACGCTTGCCCCTGTCTCACGCCATCGGTGGTCTATACGCGCGGTTCGGATTGGGCACCAGCTCCGGTGCAATCCCCATTCGCGTGCGCAGCCACTTAATCGCCCGATGCTGCACCGCCTTCGTCGCCGCCACACTATCCCCCGCATGACGCGCCGTCTCCTCTAGCGACAACCCCGCCCCAAACCGCAACATCAGTATCTGCTGATACCGTGCTGGCAATTGCCTGAAGACCCGCTGCGTCTCCTCCCATTCCCACGCTCGCTCATACACCTCTGCCGGATCACTGCTCGCCAGCCATCGCGGTTCACGGTCCAGGCTTACCGTCCGACGGGCCCGCCGCAACGTCGTTACCGCTTGATCGCGCGCCAGACGAAAGATCCACGCCGCAATCGGAGCCCCGCGGTCCTCATACTGCGGCGCTCTCTCCAACAACCGCACAAACACCTCCCCCTGCGCCTCTTGCGCGAGGTCGGTATCACCCAGCCGGCGGTACAAATACCGATACACCTGTGGGCCATACGTCTCGTACAGCCAGCTCACAATCTGGGGATCACGCTGACGTAGTCCGGCAACGATGTCGTGGTGCGATGGCACTGTCATGATCCTTCTCCGTGGCTGCTAAACATCTCTACTCCTAAAACTCAATCATCGTCCCAATCCGCTACACCTGTTTGTTGGGCAGCCACCCCTCTGCGTTGCTTACCAATTCTCCCCTCACCACTGGCGGTACGACTGAGTATAGCAGATATAGTCGCCACATTGTGTAACCGTTTTGCAAAATTTTCTTCTGTTTGAGGCAGACGCTTTGCTTTACCTACCACTCTCTCGTAGACACTCCGCTCGCTTGCCACCGCGTCTACTTTTAAGATCACGCTTGTGCTTTTCTTACCTGACATCTTCATTAACTGGAAAAGAGTGCTATTTTACCGCTCATACGGAGAGAATGGAGGAATTGAACGTACTTTTTGTGTTGCCAAAGGAATCGATGATACGAGTGCAACACCTATAGAGCCGCGGATTTCTGCCAGATAGATTGCTAGTGGTTATTAGACAATCGCCGTGTGCACAAACAGACACAGAGGGGCAGGTGAAGGATAACACCATAATTGCAGCTGAACTTGTAACACGGACTTTGTTCTAACATCTTCCTAGTCCACACCAGAAAGACACTGTTCCGTGCACTAAATCCCGATCAGGCGCTTACCCATCAATCTGTAAAGTCGTACCATAATAACGCGCAACTTTGGTCGACTTCGTGCAGTTTTCTACATGAAGATTCTCTTATCTTTCTCATCCAGGAGAGCAAACAATGTTGACAATGCTACAGTCCCTACTTCACCGCTGCTCCCCTGCTGCTCCACCTCCAGCGGCTCCGCCGCCTGCCTCTCCGCCGGCCCCATCGCTTGACGAGCCAGCCATTCCTCCGGATCACCCAACGCAGTCACCTGCTCCATTTTGGCACCCCAACGCCGTTCGTCGTCCGATCCGTATCAAAAGCGTCTAATCTGTATCTATCACTAGCAACCACGAACACGGCGTTTGAAAAGGCCTCTCGTCATCGCTAAGCGTTAGGCAAGGTAGCGTAATAACGCTACAGCTACACTAGACGATCGTGTTACGAAATACCACGATACTTATCAGGTTCGCAAGGCTTTCGATGAATATCCTCTCAGAACAATTGGCTAGGAGAAATGACTATGCTCACGTCTATACAACGCCGTTGCTTCCTGGTCACGCCACATCTAGCGGTTCTACCGCCTACCTTCCCGCCAGACCCATCGCTCGGAAAGCTAGCCATGTCTTACCGTTCATTCGATGCAATTATCAGCCTCATTCGGGCACTTCAATGCCGTTCGTCATCCGAATCGGTATCAAAAGCGCCTAAGCCTTTCCACATTTACTCTTGCCGCTACTCGTAACGTGTCTGAATTCATAGTGATTAACCAAGAAGAAGCTTTGGAGGAATAAGGGGACGGTGGAAGGTCGTCAATCTTCGAACCGAACGCACACGGAGAGCGTTGCGTGGTCACTTATACGCTTGTTGTGAGCTGCGATGTCATCGCGATACACGTTTCGAACGACGGTGGAGCGTAGTCAGTTGTATGTGCTTGTTATGACCTGCAACAGAGAACTGGCGATTTACCATATGGTATCGCCTACAACTACAACACGCTCTCACGAGCTCCGACATCGTCACTATCAACTTTTGGTCTATTTATCAGAGAAAATTCTGTATCGTCAAGCTACAAGCTCTCTAAGTTGTGGCACGAGTCATATACCGATCGCGCTCACGCGCTAGTTATCATCAAAGGCTGCAAGCGAGCCATTTCCAAAAACACCAACTGCCGACTACCATCACTGGTAGCCGGCAGCGTCCTTTGTGGTCGGGTGCGTGGACCTAGGTTCCCAGCGGTACCCCGCCAGTAGGATCGGCGCTGCGACGTTTCACGACCCG
>JAINCM010000036.1:0-115770 GCA_036574065.1 Chloroflexus sp. | reverse complement strand
CTGAACATTTCACACCCTAAACCAACGTGCTCGGCCAAGATGTATACGGCCGCTCATGGTTCCGGGACCGTCACCAACTTCCACGTCCAGTGTTCCCTCGATGGGATGCTCCATCTTTTGAACCATCTTGTGCTATAGTGGACATATCATCAAAAAGCAGAACGATCGACCGGCTGCTTTGCAACCTTGGCGGCGCAGCGCCAGTCTTATCATTCACATCTTGCACTCAAGGGTTCGTTAGAGGGAGGAAAGCCGTGCCATTCTGCCCACAATGCGGAGTTTCCAATCCCGACAGTGCCCGGTTTTGCGATCAGTGTGGCGCACAGTTGATCCCGGTGCCAGCTAAGCCAGCTTCAACACGGGGTTCGGCAACAACTATGAGCGGGACAGTCAACCCCGGTGCAACCAGTTGCCCTCAGTGCGGAGCAGGGGTGATCCCAGGCGAGGCCTTCTGCGACAATTGCGGTGCACCGCTGTTTCGCGCGCCGACAGTTGCAGCTTCACCGGCACCAGCACCAGATTTGCCTTTCCCAGGCGCCCCACCGCAACCGGTATACCCACCGCCGCAACCGGCTACAATTGCAGCGCCGCCTCGCTCTGCCGTGTCACCACCAGCACCAACGCCATCAGTCTCATCACCGTCGGTACGGCCTGCCTATCAATCACTGGCCAATATCCGATTACGGTTGACAACGGGGGCAGTCCTGACACTACCCGCCACCGTTCAGGCGCTTATCGGACGGGCCGATCCGGTGAGCAACTTCTACCCAGAGATCGATCTCTCGGCGTATGGCGGTCTCGAACAGGGGGTTGGTCGGCGGCATGGCCGCTTCTTTATCCAACAGGGAGCGGTCTACTACGAAGATCTTGACAGCACCAACGGTAGTTTTTTAAATGGACGCAAAGTGCCGCCGCGTCAGCCACAACTAGTGCAGCCCGGCGATACATTGCGGTTAGGGATGCTTTCGTTCAGCATTGAAGTACACTAAATGGGCGTGAATTGTATGACAACGATTGAACCAATGCGGATTGCCATCGTTGGCGTGGGTGGAGTGGGAGGCTACTTTGGTGGTCGGTTAGCTCAGGCTGGGCACGATGTCTTCTTCATCGCGCGCGGCCAGCACCTGGCGGCTATGCAACAGCACGGCTTGCGTGTACGGAGCATTGCGGGTGACTTTACGCTGCCTGAAGTGAAAGCCACCAGTGATCCCGCAGAAGTGGGGCCGGTCGATCTGGTGATCGTAGCCGTGAAGGGTTGGCAAGTGCGCGCTGCAGCCGAGGCAATGCGGCCCCTGATCGGACCGCAGACAGCAGTGTTACCATTGTTGAACGGGGTCGATGCACCAAACGAACTGGCCGAGGTGCTGGGCGCCGAACATACGCTGGCCGGTCTCTGTCGGGTGATCGCCTATCGTGAAGCGCCGGGTGTCATTGTGCATGCTGGCGTCAATCCAACCTCGATCGATTTTGGTGAACTCGATAATCGCATCACTCCGCGCCTACAACGCATTCAAGCCGTTCTGGAGAGTGCTGGTATCCGTGGTAACATCCCAGCAGACATTCACGTCGCGCTCTGGCAAAAGTTTATGTTAATCTGTACTTGGAGTGGCTTTGGGGCTACGACCCGCGCTCCGATTGGTGTCTGGCGTGCTTTACCTGAAACGCGCCCACTAGTCGAGCAGTGCCTGGCTGAGGTTGTCGCAGTGGCGAAAGCGCGCGGAATTGCTATGCCTGACGATGCAGTGCCAAATATGATGGCCTTCATCGATAGCATGCCCTACGATGGCACCGCTTCACTCCAACGCGACATTATGGCTGGCCAACCGTCGGAGTTAATGAGCCAGAATGGGGCACTCGTGCGGCTGGCGCGCGAAGTCGGTGTGGCAGTTCCGGTGAATGAGATGCTCTATGCGATTCTGCTACCGCAAGAGCTAGCTGCTCGTGGCCAGTTGCCCTCGTAGACAGTAGGTTGCAACCAACAGCGCAATTATTCTGTCCTGCACAGGAGTAAGGAATGTCAGTGCGTCTCCAGCGCTTGGTCGATCGGCTTGCCACTGCGGATTGGGCAGGTGCAGCACTCATGCCTGCCACCAATCTCACCTATCTGACCGGACTGCAATTTCACCCCGGTAAACGGTTAACACTCTTTTTGATTCCGGCAACTGGAGCCACACCGGTTATGGTCTTGCCACAACTCGAGCTGGAACGGGTACGTGCTGCAGCTCCCTTTTCCATCCATTACGTCGCCTGGAGCGATGCCGCAGGTCCATTGACCGCGCTGGCAGCAGGAATGGAAGCTGCCTTCGGCACGAGTACGCCGATGAAACCACTAGCGGTTGAACACACGGTGATGCGGTTGATGGAACTGCGTGCACTCGAGACAGTGGCGCCTGGTCTCCGCACAGTCGACGTTGATCCGCTACTGAGTGAACTGCGCCTAGTAAAAGAGGCCGATGAACTGGCATTGATGGAACAGGCGGTGACCATTGTTGAACAAGCGTTACACGCCACATTGGCCCAGGTTCGTCCAGGATTAAGCGAGCGCGCACTTTCGCGCATATTGAGTGAAGCGATTCTGGCCGCCGGTGGTGAACGGGAGAGCTTCACCAACATTGTAGCGAGTGGGCCAAATGCAGCCAATCCCCACCACGAAAACAGTGATCGTCTGCTCCAACCTGGCGATCTGGTTGTTATTGACTGCGGTGCTGTCTATCGCAACTACCATTCGGATATTACCCGTACCATTGCTATCGGAGAACCCGATCCTGAAGCGCGCCGTATCTACGAGATCGTTCTGGCCGCCAATACTGCAGGCCGCGCAGCAGCCCGGCCTGGCGCCACCGGCAGCGCTATTGACGCTGCTGCCCGGAGTGTGATTGAAGCTGCAGGATACGGTGCAGCCTTTGTGCACCGCACCGGCCATGGCCTCGGCCTCGAAACCCACGAACTTCCCAACATTGTTGCAGGTAACGATGCTCCACTTATGCCAGGCACAGTGTTCACGGTCGAGCCGGGGATCTACCTGCCTGGACGACTAGGAGTACGCATCGAAGATGATGTCCTCATCACTGCTGACGGAAGCCGGTCCCTCACCAGCTTCCCACGGGAATTGATCGTAGTGAAGGAAGGGTAGTACGGATGTCAGGTTGGGGGCGATACACTAACGTCTTGCCCCCTACCCATCCCGATTCCCGCCACAACTATCTACCATCCCATCCAGCGTTGGCGCAGTTCGGTCAACGTCCCGCGCTGTTCGAGACGCTGCAGCGCACGATTGATCGCTAGCTCGAGTTGAAAGGCGCTGGCCGGCATTGCCAGCACATACGGCTCGTAGCTCAGGGCAGCGACAATGCGGAAATCCCCGCTGCTTAGGATACCAAGTGCAGCTACATGATCGAGAATCAGCGCATCGATCGCGCCGGAACGCAGCGCGGCAATGAGCACGGCCTCATCATCAGCTTCGTAGAGGATCACAGGCGTCGTCAGTGCAAAACGCCGCGCCAGCGCATCACCTTCACTACCCAGAAGGACGCCCAATGGTCTGCCGCGTAGATCACTTAGGCTAGTAATCGCACTGTCGGCGCGAGCTAGCAACATCAGACCACCATCGAAATATGGCTGGGAAAAGCGCGCACGATAGCCCTGTTCGGGCGCATAGGGTAACGCGGAGGCGATCAGATCAGCTTGTCGGCTCGTCAACTGATCGTAGAGAGCATCAAACCCGCTACGCACGAAGATGGCTTCAACACCAAGTTCGGCAGCCAGTGCCCGTGTCAGATCGATGTCAAAACCGACTAGCACGCCGTCGCGATCTTCGACAAATGGTCGGTAACCAGGATCCACTGCGACTCGTAGCACACCACGTTGCACCACTTCGGCATAGATCGGGTCGATCGGCGTAGAGCCGCTCTGCACACTCCAGGCTAGCCAGCCATAAGCGAGTAGAATAACCAACGCTAGCCCATCCAACCGTCGTCGCCACTGGTTCATAGGGGCCGGTATACCCTTTCCAGGCATGCTGCGGGTTAGTGCCAGGTGTGATGTTGAAAGTACGCGAGGAGGGCACTCAGGTTTATGAGAGGTTTCTCATCTTCTTGCCTTGACCATACTTGCATTCATCAGTATACTTCAAAGTAATAAGACTAATGCAATATAACGAATAGCCTGTTTCCCCGCTCGAGTCGTTCGTACAGCAATACACCGGCATAACGTATAGGTATCAACTTTGGATGGGAGTCGCGCATGGCAATTGAGCCCTACCGCCCAACCCCGGATTCAACTGCTACCAACCGTGAGCAGGAACTAGAAAAGAAGATCACCAAGCTTTTTGAGCGCTGGAATTGGAAACTTTTCCGTTTCGTGCGCTTTTTGCTGTTTCTAGGCATCGGCATCTGGCTGGCTGTTAATCTGCTCCCCAGCATCTTTAATATCATCATAACTGGCGAAATCGGTAATCTGATCCTCCAGATCATTCCGGTAGCCGTCTACCTCTTCTTTTTCATCGGCTTCCAATTCTGGCTGATGTACTTCTTCATGGCTCGCACGCGCATCTATTGGGTCAAACCCGGTGAAACTGGTGTGAGCTTCAAAGATTACCGTGGCAATCCTGAAGTGCTAGAGGCGGCGCGGCGGGTTGTAACCCTCTTAAAAGGTGCCAAAGAGTTCAAGCAGATGGGGGGCGAAGTCACGCGCGGCATCCTGCTGGTTGGCCCTCCCGGCACTGGCAAGAGCTACCTTGCGCAAGCGATCTCGACCGAGGCCGGTGTCCCATTTGGTTACCTCAGTGCACCGTCACTGCTTTCGGCCTGGATGGGAATGGGCAATATCAAGGTGATGAACCTGTACCGCAAGGCCCGGCGGTTGGCCCGCGAATACGGCGCTTGCATCCTGTTCATCGACGAGATCGACGCAATTGGAATGGCACGTAGCCCCAATCTGATGGGTGCCAATGGGGCAGGGGTGGGGATGAATGCCAGCGAGCGCGAGCGAGTTGTGATGGGCGTAGGTGGTATGATGGGCGGCGGTAGCAGCCTGCTCAACGAGCTGCTGCTCCAGATGGATCCGCCGCCGCAAGAGCAGACGTGGTGGGGTAAATTGCTGCGACTAGTCGGACTACGCCGCGGCAAAGCCGAAATGCCACCAGTACTCACAATGGCGGCTACGAACCTTGCCGAGACCTTAGATGCTGCCTTGCTGCGTCCTGGTCGCTTCGACCGCAAAATTGCCGTGGAACCACCTGACGCTGATGGACGCCGCGAAGTGATCGAATATTACCTCAGTAAAGTCAAGCACGAGCCGATGCCAATCGATCGTATGGTCGCCGATACCATCGGCTACACACCAGTGGCTATCAAGTACGTCATCAATGAGGCAACAATCCACGCTCACTTTGATGGCCGTTCAGCAATCAACTATTGGGATTTCACCCAGGCCCGCGAGATCCACGAGTGGGGGTTGAAGCAGCCAATTCGTAGCATGTCGTACGAAGAGCGGCGCCGAATCGCGTACCATGAAGCGGGCCACGCCTACGCCGCTGTAAAGCTGCTGAAGAAAGAACGACTGACCAAAGTGACCATCGTGCGTCATGGTAACGCGCTAGGCTTTGCCGCCTGGAAACCGGAAGAGGAGATTCATACCCGCACCCGCGAAGAGCTACTAGACCGGATCAAGATCGCGTTGGCTAGTCGGGCGGCTGAAGAGTTGTTCCTTGGCACGCAGATGAGTGGCGTGACCAGCGATTTGCAGAGCGCTACCGGTATCGCCGCAATGATGGTTGGCGCTTACGGTATGGACAACAGCTTCTTCTCGTACCTGCTCTTTGGGATGCAAGGCCTGTCGGCACCGGATGTCAAGCCCCGAGTCGAAGCCATTTTGCAAGAGCAGTACCGGATTGTGAAGCAAATGTTGGAGCAGAATCGCATGGCGGTGATCGCTATTGCCGAAGCTCTGATCTTGCGGAATGAGCTGACTGATATCGATGTGAAGGAGATCTTGAGCCGCGTGGAAGCTGAGCATCCATACCTACCGCCAAGTGAGAAGCCCGAACGGCCAGCGTTTGGATTTGCGGCCGCGCTGTCGCGCCCGAATACCACTCTGGTACGGCGACGCCGTGAGCAGGGGGTCTTACCCGCGCCGCGATCTACACCCGAAATTACTATCATCGACGCTCAACGTCGTGATGACTCAGCCAGTGGGACAACGCCGACAACCTAATTTGATCGACCGGCGTGATAGGTTCAATGGTACGAGTGTAGCCAGGGCGGGTACTGTCACCCGCCCCGATTATTTGTTGCACCCAGGCCCGCCCTGTCAGGCGCTGTCACCTTACCGTGTATAATCAGCCGGGAAGAATATAGCATGTGAGGAATGACTGACAATGACCGATCCTGTGATCTCAACCTCAGACCTCTTACACCAGCGCTATGGCAATGATGCTCCCACTGCCATCTTGAGCAATGCCGTTATTGATCTCCTTTTGAGCCATCGTTCAGTACGCTCGTACAGCACCGAGCCATTGCCCGAAGGCACGCTAGAAACAATGATTGCTGCTGCCCAATCAGCTGCCACCTCATCAAACCTTCAGACCTGGAGCGTGGTGGCAGTAACCGATCCAGAACGCAAAGACCGGTTGGCGACGCTGGCAGGCAATCAAAACCACATCCGACGGGCACCGCTCTTCATGGTATGGCTGGCGGATCTCAACCGGATTGCGCGTGCAGCCGATGCCCGTCAGATGCGCCATGATGGGCTCGACTATCTCGAAATGTGGCTCGTAGGAGTGATCGATGCCGCCCTGGCAGCGCAAAATGCTGTGATCGCCGCCGAGTCGCTTGGTCTGGGCACAGTCTACATTGGCGCCATCCGCAACCAACCCCTTGCAGTTGCGGCCGAGCTCAAATTGCCACCGATGATCATGCCAGTTTTCGGTTTGTGCGTTGGCCGACCTAATCCTGCCCGTCCAGCAGCGATCAAGCCTCGCCTGCCCCAAGAGGCAGTTCTGCATCGCGAAGAGTACCATCCTGAACAGATTCCACCAGCGGTTGAGCGATATAATGCCACGATGAGCGCCTTCTACACCGCACAAGGGATGAATGTGGAAGGCGATTGGGTCGATCACTCCGCCCGGCGCGTAGCTGGCCCAGAAAGCCTATCAGGTCGCGATGTGCTCCGCGAGGTCTTGCATCAACTCGGCTTTCAGTTGAAATAACGCTACCAGATTGGTAATTCTTTCACCCTCCCGCCCGACAGGCTTGTGTCTGGCGGGAGCTACATTATAATTGCCGCAAATGGCGACGTGTTACAAGTAGCTGGTCTTCTTCACTCCCGCCACACCATCGCGTGTCTGGCGGGAGCTGTGTTATACTATACAAAGGTTTAAATAGATTTAGTAAGATTCTTGATGGCAATACCATTGACGTTGCAAAACCTTCCTACCGAGTGACACGCACCAACGTACGTTCAGTATTCGAGCGAGAAATAACGGTGTTGTAACGCAGGTTCGGTTGACTGCCAGTGACAGACTTGTATGAGCGACAAAGAACTACCAAACTATCTCTCTCTTTCGGCAGCAAGTCGCTTGCTTGGTGTCCATACTTCTACGCTACGACGCTGGGCTGATGAAGGCGCCATACCAGTTTACATCACTCCCGGCGGCCATCGTCGCTTTGCCCGCGCTGATATTCTGGCGCTGGCAGCCCGGCGACCATTGCCGGCGCAATCTATCAGTAACGTGCTGGCTACCAGAGCACTGGCCCAAACACGCAGTGAGCTGACGAATCCGGCCGCAGTGCCAGCTTGGGTGTTACACCTGAGCGAGCAGGATCGGCAGGCCTGGCGACGCGTCGGTCAACAACTGATGGGCGTTGTGCTCCGCTACGTCAGTGCTCACGATGAGCATAGTCCATTACTCGAAGAAGCGCGCGCCATCGGTCAGAGCTATGCCCGTCTGGCGCGGACGGCTGGTTTGCCGCTGACTGATGCTGTGGCCGCAGCGCTCTTCTTCCGCGATTCGCTGGTTGAAGCGGCGATGGATCTGCCCGAAGAAGCCTATGTGCGTCCAGCGGAAAGTGCACGTCTCTTGCGCCGCATTAGTCGCGTAGCTAACGAAGTTCAACTGGCAGTTGTAGCCGGTTATGAAGCAGAGGAGTGAACTGTGGAAGCCAATGAGCAACGTCTCAATGTGCCGCGTACACTCAAATTGGGAACTTTTCACATCGGTTCATCTTTCATTGATCTCTTGACATCGGGCGTGCTCAACCGCGTCTTGATCACCGATCTGGCATTGGCGGCTACTCCAGTGGCGCTGTTGTCAGCGCTACGCTACCTGCTGGCACCGCTCAGCATCTGGGCGGGATACCGATCAGATCTACGTCCACCTGGCACGTTGCGTCGGCTGCCCTTCATCTGGGGTGGTCGCTTGCCGATGTTGTTATCGTTACCGTTACTACCCATTGTGACTGCGCTCCTGGCCGCCGATCCATCTTCGCTCGCAGGTTGGACACTCGCTTTCATTGCCTTCCTGATCTACGGCATTGGTACGCTGATCTCGGGTAGCACCTATCTTAGCCTGGTGCGCGACAGTGCACCACCTGCCCGGCGCGGACAAGCGATCGCGATTGTGCAGGTCTTCCTAGTGATCAGCTTCCCGATAGCGGGTATCATCTATGGCCGACTCATGCCCGTCTATGATCAGGCTAGCTTCTGGCGCCTAGTCCTGATTGGCATGGCGATTGCATTTGGGTTCATCGCGTTCGCGCTGTGGGGCGCGGAACGACCAGCAACGACTCCAGCTGTCGAACCACCACCAGCTGAACCATTCTTCTCGCTATTGCGCCGGATGTGGAGCGATTCTCGTGCGCGCTGGTTCTTCCTTTTCCTGGCATTGGGCGCAACCAGTGCTTTTGCCCAAGACGCAGTGCTCGAGCCATTTGGCGGCGATGTCTTCGGCTTGAGCGTGGGTGAAACCACCCGCTTCAACGCTTACTGGGGCATGGGTGTGGTGATCAGCCTCCTAGGTACCGTGTATATTACCCGGCACCGTGCCGCTCACGAGCAAACGGGTGTTACCATTATCGGCTTGGTACTGACCGCGCTGCCACTCGCACTGCTCAGTGTCATTGCCATCACCAAAACGCAGTCGCTCTTGATACCAGTACTCTTCGCCTTCGGACTAGGGTTCGGAATTTATACTGTTGGCTCTGTATCGCTCTTGGCCGCGATGACTACCGATCAGCACGCAGCGGCCTACCTCGGCCTGTGGTCAATGACCCAACTTCTCTTCCGCGGCACTGGAATCTTCGCTGGTGGTGCGGTGCGTGATATTGCCCTATCGTTGAGTGGATCATATCCTATCGCCTATGCAGTGGTGTTCATCTTAGAAGCAATTGGGCTCTTAGTCTGCATTCTGATTTTGCAACGGGTTGATGTGGCTGGCTTTGCCCGTAGCGAGAGTCGGCCTCTCGGTGCCGCGGCAACGCTGGCGGCGGCTGATGGCTAAGGCCGTGCATTCCGATCCAGTGAGGAGAGGACGAGGCATTACCGCTTCGTCCTCTTAATTTGCAATGTGATCTTGGCCGACGCTAGCTATAGTACAATAGAGAGGCATAGGTGTTGACTGCGGCCGCCAGATGAGCCGCCCATTGTCTGTCATACCATTATGAAGCAACTACTCATCGTATTCACCCTCTTACTCATTCTGGCTGGCTGCGGTGAAGCGGCGCCACTGAACCCTACCCGCTCGGCACTGGAAACCCGCCAGACTCAGGTTGCCCTGCAACAGTTGCCCACGGTTCCCCCTGCCCCCACTGAACTTAGCCGCCCTCCTAAACCAACGCCGCCACCAGTTGATCTGGCTAGCCTACTTAAGCTTACTGCTGATGATCCCCGCGCCCTTGGCAATTCGGATGCGCCAGTGTTGATGATCGAGTTCACCGACTATGAATGCCCCTTCTGCGCCCGCTTTGTTAGTGAGACCCGTGCCCGTTTGATCAGCGAATTTGTTGATACTGGCATCGTCCGCATAGTCGTGCGTGACTTTCCGCTCACCTCGATTCATGCCTCAGCAGTGCTAGCTGCCAGTGTCGCCTATTGCGCTAGTGAGCAGAATCTGTTCTGGCCAGTGTACGAGATGCTCTTCCAATCACACGGGGTCGAGTGGGGTGGTGTACCCCGTCGTGATCGACCAGTACTAATCGAGATGGCTGGTCAGCTTGGTGTGGATACCGCCCAACTCACTGCTTGTCTCGACAATCCGGCAACTGAGGCTGCGATCAGGGCCGAGATCAGTGCTGCAGAGCAGCTGGGGATCAATTCAACCCCCAACTTTCTGATCAACGGTCAGATCGTGCGTGGTGCGTTACCGTTTGAGAACTTCGCTGCACTCATCCGCCAGCTCACAAGCGAGCGTAACCAGCCATAGCATCAATACAATCCACTCCCTCGCCAGGCGCAACTCACCATAGTTGCACCTGGCCTTTTGATACGCTCAAACCGTAGATAGGCGGTGACTGACCAGACGCAACCCAACAGCTAGGGCTGCGATCATTGCCACCAACACCACCAGCTGAGCGGCAATGTCGTTAAGGGTCGCCCCCCGTTGTACAATGGCAATCACTGGATCGATCATATAAAAAGTGGGGAAGATCTGCGCAATCCATTGTGGCAAGGTCGGAAACAAGGCAATGAGCGCTGGTGCATAGAGGAACAGACCAATTGCCTTCACTGCTGCAAAGAGGGAGTTGATGTCGCTGACAGTCACGCCGAGCAAAACGCCAAACTCAGCCGATAGCACAGCTCCCAGCACCAGTACCAGCAAAACTAGACCAATTTGGGGACTCCAGGCGCCGTTGAGAGCCAATACCAGTAGCGCCATGACCGTACTCAGCACAACTCCCAAGATTCCCTTTGCTATGTAGACCTCAACGTGGGTGGTAGGCGTAACTAGCACTGCCTGGAGGGTACGATGCTGCTTGTCGCTTACCAGTGAAGAAGCTGGCAGCATTAGCGCGCCAAACACGACCGTCATCAATACCAGTAAAGGTAACAGGCGCTGCTGCCAGGTCAGTTCGTTATTGGTGCCGAGCAAGGTAGTGACAATAGTCACCGGTGGTTCGTGACCAGCCAGTTCACGCAACCAATCAACAATCGCGGTCCCGTTCAGAATGCGATCACGCAATAGACTCTCACCCCAAACGTAGACAGTCAATTCACTGTCCTGCGCCGCGATAACACGCTGATCAAAATCGGCTGTCAACACGAAGCCGACATCCACCAAACCGCGCGTAGTTGCATCACGCAGTTCAGCTTCGCTGGTGAAGCGTCGCACGATTAAGCCAGGCATTGCTTCGGCCAAGTCCGTTACGCGGGAATTGCCGACATCAACAATCCCAAGGCGTGGCTTACCGCTGAAAAACGTACCGAAGAGTAGGCCCAGTACCAGACTTAGCCCGATCGGAACAACGATGGTAAAAATGAAAATAAAGTTTTTCGGCCCTTGCACGACCTCGCGGGAGAGCAGGGCAGCAATCCGGCGCAGACTCATGCGAACCTCCGTTGCAGTATCACCATTCCCAGCGCTAGCAAGAGCAGCGCTGATCCCGCTAGTGGCGCCAGGTTGACGCCCACCTCTGACCAGCCTGCACCGAAATTAAGCGAGCGGTAGATTGTATCAACCAGATAATGGGTGGGGATGAGCTGTACCCACTCGGCAGCCAGACCAGGAACGAGGATGTTGAAGGAGGGTAGCGCCAGGATCAAGAGCGCTAGCATCCCCCACCCCATCACCGACATCAAATCGCGCCCAAGTGCTGCGATCAAAAAAGCTACCCCAGTCATCAAGACCGATCCGAGCAGCAGCGCGGTTAGGTTGAGCAGGGCCGCATGAGCCAGACCACCAGTAATAGCCATCAGCACCACTGCTTGACCAAAGGCAAACAGCGAACCAAACAGACTCTTGGCGACGAACAAGCCGCGCATCGTAAGTGGTGTCACCAGCAGGGCCCGAATTGTCCCCTGCTCGACTTCAGCCGCAATCAGACTGGCGAGACCGAGACATTCAACCATCAGCACCAGCACTGCAAAGAGCGGCAACATACGCTGGCGCGGTGCAATCTGGGCTCCGGCCAGATCAGTGCCGAGCACCACCTCGCTGATCGTTACGGGTAACGCTTGCCCTATTAGGGCAAAGCTCAATTCACGGCCAACTGCCTCGTACACGGTAACCAGATCAGGCGTTACTTCCGGCGCTAGCAACAGCTCAACCGTTGGCTGCTGGCCTTGCCGGATCTGATCGTACAGATCAGGCGGAAAAGCAAAGCCTACAGTCACATCGCCAGCCGCCACTGCGGCGCGTAATTGGTCAGCAGTATCGAAATAAGTCACCTGCACTGCATCATCAGTTAGCGCTTCAGCCAGCGCCGATGGTAAGGTAGGGGTTACCACCCCCAGATGCAACGTCTCATCAACTGTAGCCGGCAAGAGAAAATAGATCACAATGTAGGCCACCAGACCGAGTACCGTCACCAGGGCGAACAAGCGGTTAGCAGCGTAGAGGCGGGCATCTTTCTGGATCAAGGCCCAAATTGCGGCAACGCTCATAAGAGTGATTCCTAATCAGATAACGTATTCCATTGCGATACGGATCATACGACCAAACTGGTTCACACTAGACTGCGACCTGTGAGGCGGATGAAGATGTCTTCGAGGGTTGCCTCTTCGGTGTGGAGGGTCATCACCCGCTCGTGGGCCAGCAGATCAGCCATCTCTGCTGGCGTTTCCGGACGATCCAGCACGATCTCACGGGTGTAAATAGCGCCGTCAGGACCCATCAGTTCGGCGCGGACCATCCGTTTGCCGTACTGCTGTTTGAGATTGTAGGGGGTATCGAGAGCGACAATCTTACCGTTATTGATAAAAGCAACCCGCTGGCACAGCCGATCGGCTTCATACATATCGTGAGTTGTCAGAAAGATCGTTGCGCCACGCTGTTGTTCTTCCAGGATAACTCGTCGAATTGCTTCAGCCGAGGTAGGGTCGAGACCTTCGGTCGGCTCATCGAGAAACAGAATATCAGGGCGATGAACCAGCGCGCGTGCGATCATGAGGCGCTGCTTCATACCTTTGGAATAGCGTCCCACCAAATCACGTCCGCGGCCATCGAGGCCAACCCGGCGCAGTAGCGCATCAACATCAAGATCACGGACGTTGAATAAGCGGGCAAACAGATGCAGATTATCAATGCCACTCAACTCCTCGTACAAGTTAGGTTGCTCGAAACAGACTCCAATACGAGCCTGCACACGCTTGGGTGAACGTGCCACATCGATGCCGAGCAGCAGCGCACGACCGCTGGCCGGCCGCAACTGGCCAGTTAGCATCTTCACCGTTGTTGACTTACCGGCACCATTAGGACCGAGAAAACCCAGGATCTCACCGCGTTCAACCGTGAAACTAATGTGATCAACTGCGAGCAGATCACCGTAGCGGTAGGTCAAATGTTCAGCAACGATGGCAGGCTCAGACATAGCAACCTCAAGCAAAAGAAGGACCGCCGATTGGTTTCGGCAGCCTGCGCGAATATAATAGCCATTATAATCCCGGGTTAGTAAGCTGCAAGAGGTTGTTAGGTCATCTTAGGTACAAGAACGTCTACTCAAACCTAGGGGTTGGGAATCAGCGATGACAACCATGGGTATTATGGGTATTACAAGCAGTAACGACAACCTGGCCCGCTCAAAGATTGTTCACCAGTTGGTCTCAAGAGCGTTGACCCTGCGCTCGCGGTAGTCAAGAACAGTGTCAACCCGATCGAACAAAACCAGATGAGCGTTATCAATGAGGACGTGCAGACAGGGCAATCAACCAAGCCGCATCAGAAGTCATAATCACGGGCAGTGCTGGCACCAGGCAACGTAATTTCGTCATCATTGAACGCGCGACGCGGGCAGAGATAAGCTACTGAGTGGCGACCAGCCTGCGCACCAGTCAGTGGCAGCGCTTGACTATTAGCGGTGCATCGTAACAAACACCACCGCCGTGCCTAACCAGAGCAGCCTTGGGCACAATGATGAATTTATACCCTCGCACTCACAAATTGGTACAACTGTTCCCAATCAGATCGCGATCGTCCAGCCAGGGCAAAAAATTGATCGAGCAATTGCTCAACTACACTGGCAAAATCCTCGTATTCCGATCTGGTAATTTGGCGGAAGCCATGGGCAAGAATACTTTTGTTGCGGACAAATGATCGCTTCTGGATATCAACCGGTCGTACCTGCTGCAACAACGGATCGGCGAGTGCTGCCAACAGCATATAACCATTCAGCAAAGTTATTGGACTATAATTGCCATCGCGGTTAGGTTGCAACCCACGCGGGCGAAAACCGAGAGCTGTTTCAATCTGTTGATAGCGATCATTGAGGACGGGAAAACGTTGTTTCAGCGCATCGATATCAGGTTTTTCAGTCCACACACCGTAGGTTGCCAAGCGGTGCTGACTCATCAATTCCAGACAGCGATACCGGAGCAGTGCTGCCATGTCGTAGCGTTGCTGCGCGACCCGCCGCATGGCGTTGGCATGAAGCGACCCAAGCAGGGGTAGTATCGCATCCAGGTTAGCCAGCGTGGCTAGCATGTTCGTCGGCTGGTTCAAATCATACGTCGTTTGGGCCAGCCATTCCAATGCGCGCCGTTGTGCTGCCAACCGCGGACGGATCGCCTCTAGCGCGGATGGTAATGGCTGATCCAATAAACGCTGCAGGGTCGCGCGCGCCTGGAGGTCGAATGCATCCCATTGCGCATAAGCGGCGGCCAATTCACGCCAGGCAGCGTAGGTCTGCGCATCGGGTAACGGCGCTCGACGCGCGAGATCGGCATAAATCTGTTCTGCGCGCACATAGTCGTGGGCATTAAAGGCGTTAGCGGCCTCAGCAGCCTCGAGATCGCCAAACACTTCATAGGGATCAGGCGGCGCGATCAGCCGTTGCGAGCCTGGTTCGACCTGATTCTGATCGGTGTATTTACTTTCAATGTAAAGCGTACCAAGATTAAGAATATACGCCGCTTTGGCAAGACCAACCGACATGAGCTTGGTACCAGCAGTCAAATCGACCAGGATCTCCTCACGCTTCAGATCAGACCACTCGTCAATGATAACAGTACGCAACAAACGATAAATCTGATTGATGTCAGTATAGTGAGCCTCTTTGATTAGCCAGGCTGGATTGGGCGGCTGACCTAACCGTTCGGCGACTCTGGTAGGAAAATCGGCGGTCTCTTTAGTCAGAAAAAACGCCACGCGCTGGGGTTGCAGGGCACCGATCAAGAGTGCGGCGGTATCAGGTTGTCGACTGCCCAACAAGATCAGCGCCGTTACCCGCCGTTCACCTACGTGTTGGCGAAAATGACTGAGTTGGGTTGCGAAATCCATAGCGATATCCTTGTGACAGCTGCGTACATTCGTCTATGCCTGAACCGATCCGACTGACCAGAATAGACAACGCTGGCCCCCAACTACCACCACTGCATTAGAGCGGTATCGTCTAACGGTTTGCCGGAGTGGGGACTTGCCGTTGTTAGTCATCGCTATTAGTCACTGACCGCTGGGCAGCTCGTGACAGATGAGATAATCCCGCTGCTACGTAAGCTCGCCGCGGGGCCTTGATCCTCTATCCACTGAGCCAACGCCATACCGAAAAAAGCAGCAGTACATTCACTTCGATCGGGGAAGAGACATGGGGTTGCAGTCGGTCTAATCCCGATGCAGGTAATTACTTTCATCTCATTTGTATTTGTGCGTTTTCGTTTCCTTTGGCCTTTGCTTGCCTAACAAGGGCAGACCGTCCTCGGCTCCCGGTAGACCTATGGTCAGGTTAGGCCCCGCTTTCTCTATCTTTTTTGCCTTTACCTTATTGGCGACGAACCATTCAAAGTTCTTCCCGTCTGGGTCGGGGGAAAGGGTTGTGCGTGGGTAGTGTACTGGCAGAGGCGGGGTTGGTTCGCTCAGCAATGCCTTGAGGTCGCAAATATTTGGTAATTCTTGCAGCGCTTTACCATAGCAACGCTCCATTGCTTTTTCAAAATGTTCGATCCAGGTACTACGCTCAAAAGGAGTGGCTTGCCGCCAGCCAGACGATGAGAGCGAGGAGTAGCGGGTACAGAGTTCACGCAGCTCGACCTTTTCCACGTCAAGTGTGACACTACCGAAGCCGAGCGGCTTGGCATAGCCCAGCCGGAAGAAGCAGCGCTCTACGCTGCATAGATTGAGCGTCCAGAGCAAGGCACCGAGCTCGACCGGGGCCAAGTGATCACGGCGCAACTATATCTATCCTCATGTCGTACTTGTGATGGCAAGGGTATGAACCCTATTGACCACCCCATGCAGACGTTGAGCATTGTCGGCATACCGAAGTTCTTCCGCTAGCAAACAGTGGATATAGCATTTGTAGTCGCGGAATTTTTGTTTACTCACTTCTTCCCAGTATTCGTGAGTCCTTTTTCTTAATTTTTCCCGATTTGGTTCTTCTTGATGAAGCATCGCTACTTTCTCCATGAACTTCCAGCTGCGGTATACGGGATAGATACCACATTGAGCATCGCCTGCCATCATCACTTTTGTTGATTCTTATTCAACATCTCTGATGAATATGCACCGGTGCCGCATAGCTATTGGTCACAATCAGCGCGCTTACGCCTCGCACAGCAATGCTGGTAGCACTCCCCGGTGTAACCTAACAGGTAGCGATCAATGCGTGAGTTCATTGGGTCCCGATCGGCAGAATTTGTCAGGGGAGGTATCACTGGCATAAGCAGATCAGTATGGAGGATCTAGCGTCATTGATGGTTACTTCCGCAATAATGCTTATTACGGCGTATTATACACTGAAATAGACCAAGAAGCTGCTAATTTTCCTAAATCAATAAGTAGTTAACTATCCTCATATCTTGCAATGTAATCCATTGGCTTAATTTTCTCTTAATGGGGTATTGATGACGGTTTAAAATGAAACGTGCTATCATTAAGAGGACAATCTGCGCCCTGATCGCCTATGATCTGCCCAACCAGGCTTGTTAGCTAGCTGCCGACCATCTTGCCCGTGAGCGTAATGCTCTGCGTGGGGGATGCTGAAAATCGTGTTTACGCGGCAAGATCCCACTCCTCAACCAAACCCGTCGCGTCAAAGATTGCATCAAGATGTCGGACTTCATCGATACCGGTCACGGGTCAGTGACTAGTTTCGAGGGGGTTGTCTGCCGCCATAGTGCTTTCACATCGTATACCTACGTGCTGAGTATGGCTGTTACGCCGCGGGTGGGTTGTACGATGTCGAACGGGCAGCCGTTACGCCGGTGTGTCTGAACTTCGGTTCCCCAGTTCGTCGCTACGCCTCCCAGTGCTGCTGTCACTTGTGCTTAATGATCCAAAATGCGCTGCCAGGGCAAGTACGCGGCAGCATGCATCCTTTCCGCGCACCGCCAACTCGAGCAGAGATGGCAGTTCCACAGCTACATTCAGCGCTGTCGTAATGTGAATGCCTAGCGATGCTACTCCACCGTTTGGTTAACGTGCTAAAAGGAGGCCACTGCATGAAGTGCCCGCATTGTCTGGCAGAATTGAAGTATGTCGACCGACCCAAACGCACCTGCCCCCGCTGTCGACAGCAGTTTGCACTTGAACCACGTGAGAATAAGCTGAAACTGAGCGATCTGAAGCTACGTGGTCTGGCTGAATCGTTGAGCCGTAAAGGTGCCTATCGCTACACGGCGGCGCATTTGGTGCATGCCGCCATTCGGCAATGGCTGAAACCGTCTTACGATCTGCAATACTCCTTTCCGCACCAGATGTCTTTCTTTGGATGTATATTGATGGTGATACTTCTTATTTTGGTCTTCTGCCTGTTGATTCCGATCTTGTTGATGCACATCGGAGCACCCTTCGCTGAACTATTTATCGCTTTTTCATACCTGATTGCAGGAGTGCTGGCTTGCATCTTGCTGCTACTTACACAAGAAGCACGATATACTGATCCCAAAAGTTTTCAATTTGAAACGTTGTACATCGAACCCTGGCAGGCAATCCATGGTCCGCTACCAGGGCTGATTGACCGCAACGAGATCGGATTGCTCTGGCAAAACTACAATGATATTCCTATCGAAGCAACGCGCGCTTTTGTAGTGTCACCGGTCGAAGATGTCCTCGATTGTCTGCTCGCGAACGAACTGCCGCAACGTCTATGTCTGGTGCTGATCAACCTCTGTCGCTCCGACGTGGAATCCCAGATCGCGCTGGTGCGGCAACATCCGCATATCCCAATCCTCGTGATCCACGATGCCAGTATCGCCGGGTGCTTATTGCCTAGCCAGCTCCCTCAGCAGTGGCAGCTGACGCCGTCACACCGCGTGATCGATCTGGGTTTACATCCCGCAGATGTCAAGCTACGTCGTTTGCCGTGGCGGCGCGGTCCGATCGATACATCGAACTTGGAACTCCTCCATCAGGCGCAATCGACGGGGGCTTCCACCTTCTCAGACGACGACATGAAGTGGTTCGCTGCTGGATCGATGTCGTCAGTGCTCTTCTTACCGCCCGCACAATTAATCCGGCGCGTGGCCCAGACTGTAGCCCAGTATGGACCGCCAGAGCTCGATCCAAAAGCAGCAGCGCAGGCGCGCACGATCGGGTTTATGACCTGGCCGCAGCCGTCGGCGTGATGTGTGCGGTAACTGATGGGAATAAGATGTAGGTGCTGGTAAATCTGACCCTGAACTGCGTCTGGTTGCGTAGGAAGGATCAGCTCGCTATCACCCCTTCACTACAGCCCTTGCGAGTGCTATCCTCTCACTCCCAATGTGCCGTCTCTCTGATGAGCACCAACCGACACCACAGGGCGATTGACCACCGTTAGAAAGCTGATGCTGCAGGCTGCAACGCTGACCAAGCTACCAGAGGGTAAACCTCGGATCACAGGCAGCGGGAGCGTTCATTGGGCCCCGACCGTTAGCGGTGGTCAGGGGAGACGGCAGACGTATAGCGGGTGTGGTGTCTTACGCCCCTTATGGTCGAGTCGAAATGGTGTTAAGGCAAGAAATACAAAAATACTCATTTTTTCTTAAAATAAAATCTAATAGCATATCATGTCACGTATGTGACATAATCTGATGCATTTAGTTTTTTCTTAACAAATTGTTGATGAGATTTTAAAATGAAACATGCTATCATTATAAGTGTCATCTGTGTCTTGATGTAGCAATGTATGATCCAACACGCCAAAGAATTCACCCGGCTGCAAACAATCTTACCCGCAGGTGCCACGCTCTACGTATTTGAGGCTGATGGTGTTGTCTATGCAGTGAGCAAAGGCCGGATCCAACGTCTCGACCCGACTCGGCGTGCCGAAGATTGTGGCGAAATGCTGCGTTTTATTGATCAAGGTCAGTATACGAAATATCTGATCGGCTCGGCAATGACGTCCGACCAAAATCCAACCAATGCCACGTACAAATTGGGATTTGTGCGTCCCCACAGCGCATTTACGCCCCATGCTCACGGCGCTGAGCATTTTGTACTGAGTATGGGTTATGCTTCGTGCGGGTTGTACGATGACGAACGCGGAACTGTCGCACACGTGCGGCTGATCCCCGGTTCACTGCTGTATATTCCAGCACTGATGCCGCATTCGTTTAACAATCGTGCCGATAGCCCATTACCGCTGGTGATCGCTAACACTGGGATGGGGGTTGATCACGAAGATTACGCGATTACCGCTGCGATGGCAGAAGAACGCGCTCGTCAGGGTGATAGCGCAGCAGCACGCATGCTTACCGCTCTCCGTCAGCTCGAAGCAGAGATGGCAGTTGAGCAGCTGCATGCAACGCTATCGTGGCGTGAACGCCTAGCGATGCTGCTCCGTCGACTAGCCAACGTGCTAGAAGGGGTTATCTAAATGAAGTGTCCGCATTGTCTGGCTGAATTGAAGTATGTCGACCGACCCAAGCGCACTTGCCGGTACTGTCAACAGCAGTTTGCGCTTGAACCCCGTGAAAATGAGCTGAAACTGAGCGATCTGAAGCTACGTGGTCTGGCTGAATGGTTAAGCCGCAAAGGTGTCTGCCGCTATACGGCGGCACAACTGGCGCATGCCGCGGTTCGGCAACGGCTGAAACCAGACTACCATCAAATTTTCTCCTTTCCTAATCTGGTCTACCCTAGATCGTGGCTATGGTTTGTTGCCCTTGCCGCTATAGTCTTCTTTACACTCGTTTTTTTGTCAATGTCTATTGAAGGGTTGATTAGTTCAATCCTTGTACTTGTTGTGCTTTTGCTACTTCCTATCATTCTGGAAAAAAAATTGCAAAGGTTCCCTGATCCCAGAAGTTTACAGTTTGAAGCGTTGTATATTGAACCCTGGCAGGCAATCCATGGCCCACTGCCAGGCCTTGCTAACTACACCAAAGTTACATCGCTGCGACAAACTCACAACCATATCCCGATTGAACAAGTGCGCGCTTTTGTGGTGTCACCGGTTGAAGACGTCCTCTATTGCTTGCTTGCGAATGAGCTGCCGCAACGCTTGTGGCTGACGCTGATCAACCCCTATCACTCCGATCTGGAATCTCAGCTCGCGCTGGTGCGCCGACATCCGCAAATCCCCATCCTCGTGATCCACGATGCCAGTGTCGCGGGGTGCTTGTTACCTGCTCTGCTGCCGCAGCAGTGGCGGCTGACGCCAGCGCACCGCGTGATCGATCTGGGACTACGGCCTGCCGATGTCCAGCTTTATCGCTTGCCGTGGCGGTACGATCCGGTCGATAAATTATCCTTGGAACTCCTCCATCAGGCGCAATCGACGGGTGCGACTAACTTCTCGGACGATGAGATGAAGTGGCTTACTGCCGGCTCAGTGACGTCGGTGCTGTTTTTGCCGCCAGCACAGTTGATCCGGCTAGTGGTACGAGCTGTGGAACAGTATGGACCTCCAGGGCTCGATCCGAAAGCAGAAGCGCAGGCGCGCGCGATCGGGTTTATGACCTGGCCGCAGCCATCGGCGTGATGTATGCAGGGTAACTGCTAGTAACAATAACAATGGCAGGTGCTGATGAATCTGACCCTAAACCGATTTTGGTTGCGCAGGATCGATCCACGTGCTGCACTGCAGCAGAGTGTGGTCAATCTAGATAACATAGGGGTCTTCTATACCCGACAGCAGCTCTATTACGAGGTCAGTCTCTGCCTGTCGCCGCCTGCACTCGTGGCAGCTGTTAGTCGGTTGGTTGCAGTCACAGGTGTCACCCTGGCATGCACTGTCCGACAGCTACCACCAGTCTGGACGGGGATTGCGAACGCAGCTGCGCTGATTGGCGCACCGCCGTTGGTGGGGTGGTTACCGTTTACCATCACACCGCCATTGAGTTACGATGCTTTCAACGAGGTGCTCGCAGCATTCTCCGTTCGCTATGGTCAACCACGCCGGTTGCTCACCGATGAACCATCATCACCAGCGGTCCGTGTGCCACGCGAACCGGATCTTTACGACTATGGAATGCCTTTTGCCATTGTGTGTCAAGATGCTGCGATAGCGCGCATGCTGCGTGCCAATGGGCTACATATGGAGCTGGAATGTGCTGTTCTGTCTCTAACCGAAGCGACACCGCTACCTGATAGTGTGCTAGGTATGCTAATGCTGGCGCCGGCGCCGTGTGTGTTTCTGCTCCACGATGCCAGTATTGCTGGATTGGGTGTTGTTGCCAATGCACGCACGTTGCTCAACGTACCCACAGAGATCAGTGTGCGCTCGCTTGGGTTGCGTCCACGTGATGCCCTCCACCAGCATCTGTTTGCTATTCGGCAGGTGAAGAATGATCGATGGATACCGACGGCGCTAGCTGAGCTTGACTTCATCGAACGACGCTGGCTGAGCGCTGGCTATACTACCCAAGTTGCTGCCCTGCGTCCCTTGAAGTTGTTACGAACATTGCGGCGGGCGGTCTCCACACAATTACGCTACTCATCATCTTGGCTCACGCGTGTCCGTCAATGGCATACAACCGGATATATGACCTGGCCTGATCAGTAGCGAACAAAACGTACCGATTGCCAGCACCAAGTGAGGGTCTATGGAACCAAAAGTGATCACCTTCCGTGACGAATTGCAGCCTGATGGTAGTGTTCGTCGCACTTTTGAAAACGGTCAATATGAGTGGCGGCGCCGCTTAGCTGATGGCCGGGTGGAATGGATCGACAATCAGGGCAATAGCGGGATTGATGAACTGCTAGGTGATGGGGTTATCAAGCGCACTTTTAAGAATGGTCAGGTAACCTACGCGCGGGATCAAGGCTATGGCCGTACCCTGTGGTATGGTGGTAGGGTCTTGACGATCAACAAGACCGCGTTTGGCGGGAATGTTGGCGCTATCCTGACCGGATTAGGTGCAGGTTTTCTGCTCGGGTCACTGGTACCCCCACCTCAATTTTTAACCCCAGAAGAAGAAGAGATGCTGCGCCAGAAAGCGGCGCAACAAGGTCAAGGAGATCAGAGCGACAGCAGTTTTGAATTAATGTCCTTCGGATGAGCAGTTACATCTTCAATCTAACAACCAGTCCGCCACCGGCTGCTGCCGGGCCGATATTGACTCGTCCACGAGCGGACGGGCTAAATCTGCCCGCGGATGATCAGCGTGGCGTCTTTACAGTGGGAGAGCTGATTGCCATCGGTGCGGTTACTTTATTCAATCGCGCTCCTCTCATCCACCGGCTCAAACGTGACGGTGTTGACCTCACCGATGGTTGTACCGACGGTGAGCTCTTGCTCAGGCTCTATATCACCTACGGTGCACAAGGCTGCGCGCTGGCCGACGGTATGTTTGCGCTCGCGATCCTTGATCACGATGATCTAGTACTGGTACGCGATCATGTGGGAACGCGGGTGCTCTTCTATGCCTGGAATGACGAGCAGTGGGCGGCATCACTGTCATTGCGCGCGCTGCGGCGCTGGCTGGGCAACATGGCACAGCTCAATCTTAATGCTGTGCGCGCATTCCTCACTTTTGCCTACCTGCCAGGTGATGAGACCCTGATTAGGGGGGTGTATAAGATGTTGCCCGGACGCTGTGTTCGCCTGCACAGCGATGGCAGTTATCACGAAGAGGTTTTCTGGGAACCGCGTGAGGAGCAGTGGAACGAGACACTGCCGGCTGAGATCTATGCGCAACGTTTGCGCCATCTGCTCGAGCAGGCAGTACAAGCACGCCTACCTACCAATCAGGATGTGGGAGTTTTTCTGTCAGGCGGCATCGACAGCAGTCTGGTGACAGCCCTGGCAGCGCGGATGCATAACCGCACTGTCCGCACGTATTCGATCAATTTTGGTCGTCATCTGCCCAACGAGCTCGCATACTCGAGCTTGGTTGCGGCACACTGCGCCACTACGCATACCATTCTTACCTTCGATGGTCAACAGATTGCCGACCACCTGGCCGAAACGGTAGCGCTCCTCGATTGTCCAGTAGGTGATCCACTGACCACGCCCAATTTGCTGCTCGCACGCGCTGCAGCACGCGACGGTTTGCAGGTCATTTTGAACGGTGAAGGCGGTGATCCGGTGTTCGGCGGTCCGAAGAACCTGCCAATGCTCATGTTTGAATTGCACCGCGATGATCCAACTCCAGCAGCACGGGCACGCGCATATCTGCAATCGTATCAAAAGTGCTACGACCAGCTCGACCGCTTGTTGACTGCCGAGGTTACCGCTAGCCTGCGTGATGCGCCGCCCCTTGAACGCCATGTGCAACCATTTCTGGAAGCACCGCAGCTGTCATCGTTTCTAAACCGCCTGCTGTACACCAACATTCGCACCAAGGGTGCGCACCATATCCTGCCCAAAGTTGAACGACTCACCCAGAGCTGCGGTATCGAAGGTCGTTCGCCGCTCTTTGCCCCGGCCTTGATCGATGCCGCATTTGCCATTCCACCGCGGTTGAAGTTGCGTGGCCTGGAAGAGAAATGGATTTTAAAACAGGCTGTACGCGATCTGCTGCCGGCCGTGATCCTGCATCGTCCCAAGAGTGGCATGATGGTGCCGGTGCAGCACTGGTTAGGCGGCCCTCTGCGCACAATGGCCAACGACCTGCTATTCGGGCCACAGACCCGTGCCCGCGGTCTCTTTCGCCAGGCAACCGTGCGCGATTGGATGGATGGCAAGGGGATGATCTGGAACCGGCATGGTCAGTCAATCTGGCTGCTTATCACACTTGAATTATGGTTGCGCGCGTATGAACTCTGAGCTTCCTCTGATCGTGCGGCATCCAGACTGGGTGGCTGAAGAGGTGGTCAAACGCCTGACCGCTAGCAGGTTGATCTACGGTTTCGGCGATACCTACTCCTCATTGATCACGCCCTCCTCATGTGTCCTCGATCAGGCGACAGCCACAGCTATCTGCGCTGATCTGGTCGCGTTGCGCCAGTTTTATCGGGTGTGGACCGACCTCTACCGCGCTGCACTGGCTGGCGACGAACCACGTTGGATCGCTGATCTTTGCGAGTATGGCCTGCAACCGGAAGAGATTCAGGCCCAACGGATCACGCTGGCTGCCGGACTAGAACCGCGCTTCTGTCGAGTTGACTACATTGCCTTCGGTCCTCAGCGGGTAATTGCCGAAGTTCAGTGGAAATCAGGCGGTTTAGGTCTCTTCTTCGGCATTCATGATGTCCACGCTACGATCGTGCCCATCGCTGGTGCGCATCCTGGCGATGTAGTAGGAGGGTTCTGCGCGCTAGTACAGGCATGCAGCCAAGACCGCGAACCGATCGCCGTTAACCCTGTGCGAACTGTCTGGTTGCAAGGTGAAGGGCATCTGCGACGGTTGCTTGAACAGCACGGGATACGGTATCTCGTCTTTGACCGGCGTGACGGCGCGCGCTCCATCTTCGAGCGCAACGGCACGTTTGTCATTGCTGACCGTGGTCGCCTGCTACCCATCACCTTTTTGTACGCCCAGGAATTGTTATCCGCATTGGCACCGCGAACGATCGTTCGGCTAGCGCAGGCGGCTGCCGATAACCGCTTGTGGGTGGAGACGCCGCTCAATTATGTCTACCGCCAGAAATGGGGCATGGCGCTGCCCTTCATACCCTCTTACGCACATCGATTCACCGATCAGATCCGTGCATTGTTGGGCACTGTCGCCCTCCTGCGGCTCGAAAACATCGATCTGTCACCGCTGGCAGCTAATGCGCCGGCGCCGATCGCCCAACAACTGGAAACAGTCAAAACTATCGATGACATTGCCAATCTATCGACAGCGGCGCGGCGTTGGTTAGTCCTAAAATGTGGTGCTGGCAGTGGCGTGTACTACAGTCAGGGTCGAGGAGTCTTGCGCATCAATGGCTCGCGTCGCGCAGCCCAGAAGACCCTCGATTTCGTGAAACAACGGCTGGCACAAGGTGAACCGTGGATCGTTCAGCGTTATGTAGATGTGGTCTACCCAGTTACCATCTGCCCTCCCTGGGCACCTTGCACATTCCACACCGTGCAGGCACACGCGCGTTTCATGGTCTACGCTACTTTCGACACGGATGGTTCACCACGCCTAATTGGTGGGCTAGGCAATTTCAGTCGCCACTGGAAAGTGAGTGGTCGCTCGGCGTACTACGATGAGCGAGGACAACTCAGCGGGGCAGCATTTAACGACATCCGCTTTGCAGATGGGGCAAGAATTCCCCAGGTCTGCATTCCGCATCATCAGTAAACGTGGCGGGCAGACAGTGCTGTTCCCATTAAATGTGCGCACGGACTCCTCGCTTATCGCAAGCCGCACAACTTAGCAGGCAAGTCTACCAAATGATCCAAATGTTGCACATTACCGACCCAGATTGTCAGATTTGGATCTTGGCAACAGTGACAGCAGACTGCTACTATAAATGATGTCGACTCCAGAATGCAACTTGGCACAAAAGCAAACGCCAGGAACATAGATCGGCACGTTTGGATTGCCTCACAAGTACATGCACCCTCTAGCAACTAATGCTAGTTGCGTAGCGGTTAAGCAAGGATCGTTGATCTGAAGTTGATTAGACAACGATGGCCCTTGTATAGGAGGTTCTCTAGTTGGCACTGGAATTTAGCGTTCTGGTGACCAACCCAATCGTCATCATTGCCAAGCACTTCCAGCATCTAGCCGCGATCAGACTGCTTTGTGTTGTCATTTCGCAATGCGAAAACGCACACATTGTAATCTGTAAGAATAATGGATGCTTTTGATCTGATGCTAATGGCTAGGCGGCTGCGGTTTTGCAACCCTCTGCCGTGCAGAATCGTGATTGCTGTGACCATCATTCCAGCAACCATTACCGGTATACTGCTCGCCACTGCTCTAGTCAATTTAGCAGTGCTATTGATAATAAACCTTGTTAGCTGTTTATTCCTCTTAGTGATACATCAAACATTGTCAGCACCGATTCAGTTGCTGAACAGAAACCCAAACTGGCCCCGATTCCCGATTACTCCCAATCTGGAATTTGGCTCGCCTGTTACATCTGTTCAGCATACCTAACACGACGCTAACTGCCACCAGCCAGTTTCTCCTGACAGCGACCTAAAAGCCTTGATGGTCGGCAGGTATCGTTTGATCACCCGTTAAAATCGTTGATGGCAAACGGATTTTGATGTGTTTCAAGACACCGCCTATGAGCTACCGATACGAAGAGCTGATCGATACCATTGCTGAGAGCAAGGAAGAGTACTTCAAACCTGCGCTCAAACGGCTACTTGACGCGGTACGCGAGGATTTTAAAGCTGAAGTGGCAACCATCTTTTGGTGGCGTGATGGTCGCTTACAGCGGGATCAAGACGTCGATAGTGGTCCGTCGCTGCCGTTCACCGAAGAATACGCCTCAGGACAGAGTATGACCGCTCTTGTCCGGCTCAGGGCTAGCCGATCATCGTTTAAGCGTGCGCTGATTGTCAACGATCTTGACAAGTCGCTCGTGGAGGTAACAGGCCGGATTCGCCATCCATCTATCTTGTTCCCATATTACACCTCCTACCAACAGGCATTACCGAGCCGACAAGTACGCCATCTGCTCGTCGCTCTACTCAAGGGTCAGCGACGTCTGATTGGTGTGTTGCGTCTGATCAACCGCCTAGATGACCATGGTTACATCGACGAAAAAGGTTTTCGTAGACCGCAGGCCGTCGATTTGACCTTCATCTGTGAGCGGCTGGCGCATGCGCTCGATTACCGTGAGCTAGCGTTGGAACAACAGCAGCAATTCGAAAAGGAACAGCGCTTCTACCGGATATATGACGCTAGTATGCGCAGCGAAGAAGTCTTTCAGACAATAGTCAAAGAAGCACTACGGGACTTTCCGGCGGCGAGCAAGTGTGAAATTCTGCGCCTTGATCGCAGCAGTCAGAACCTCATCTCGATCGCGGTATGCCATCGGCAGGATTGCGATGACCACAAACCATACGTCCCACTCGTAGGCATCAACGCGCGCGCGATTCGCGAAGAACGAATTCAGTTTGTGCCTGATACAGCCAACGATCCGGATTACTGCCACCACCAGCCGCCATGCGGTGCCCTTATGGTCGCACCGTTGACCAGCATCCCCGGTATTATCGGTCTGCTCACTGTTGCCTACGATCAACCGCGTCAGTTCACTGAGGGAGAACGCCAGCGCTTCGAAGCGCTCGCCACCCACGTCCGTTTAGCTGCAGCCGTGATCTGGCGCCACCAACAGACTGAACGCCTGCAACAACACATTCAGCAGATCAGCGATCCCGGGATAGGGCTGAAAGACATCTATCGCCATGTCTTACGGGCCTGCCGGGATCTTATCGGCTACAACAGCGCCTCAATTCAGTTGTACATCGGCAATGCGCTGCAGGTGGTTGAGCAAGATGGCTTCCTGATGGATGATAGCGAAGCTTGTTGGTTACAATTCGATATCAACGATGAGAGCTATCCCAGTAGTCACGCCTGGTATACCCAGCAACCATTGATCGTCAACGATGTACCCCAACTCTACCCCGGGTTTGCTCAGGAGACCATCCGCTATCAGGGTAAACCAGTGCAGAGTCTGCTCTACATCCCTCTGTTGTACCGTAATCGGGGCATTGGTATCATCGCCCTCGACAGCTACACACGATCATTCTATCGTGCAGAGGATACGGTCATCAGCACGCTGATCGCAAACGCAGCGGCTTCGGCAATCGATAATGCACTGCTGATGGAACAACTGCGTAAACAGCAGAACCAGTTGCGCGAGCTGCTCAAGCGCAGTACCACCTTAATCGAGATGCAGGATGAGCAACGATTGCTGCAATCTTATGCCCAATTGGGCAAGCAACTGTTCGCCTGCGAACATTGTGCCATCTTTTTGCGCCGCTCCGCCCACGAAGACTTTGCTCTTGCTATATCCTCACAGTTTGAGCAAGGCTTCACCGATAGACGCTACTGGCAGATCGCGCACGAGATCGCCGCAGGGAACCAGATCGTCAGGCTCTATGGTACAACATTGATCGATTTCTATGCGAAGTTTCAGTTGTCCGGCGACGAACTAGAGCATTTACCCACTGCCCGCGGCCGAGCGTTTCTAGCGGCACCGATTCATGACCAGCGCCAGGCAGTAGTCGGGGTATTGATACTTGAGAACCGCGAATCACATAATGATGAGTTCACTGCAGCTGACGAGGACTTACTGGAGTTGTTTTGCGAGCAGGTTTGGAATGGATTTGCTATCATCAATCTCCGCCGCACTATCCGTGAGCATTTGGGGCTTGACGTGCACGACCTGCTCAATTTTACGCAAAGTACGATCATCTTCCCCTTACATAGAGCTATCAAGCAGGTTGAACAGAACGAGCCAGTTGATTCGATCATCCAACATTTACAGTCAGCCACCCATGCAGCCAAATTTCTTTACAATCAGTTGCTCAGCATTCAAGACGACCTGCGCGGTCGCACCGATCCTGAGCAACCGTTCTATCGCAAGATTGAAGATTACGTCAAGCTCATTCAGGCTTCGACACATCTGAAAAATGTAGACTTCCATATCGATGTCCCACTAGAGATAACACTCCCACCACAGACCGCATATGTGCTTTTTCGCATCTGTCAGGAGGCTTTAGCCAATATCGTCAAGCATGCCGACTTCAACTCTATGGATAATGGTGCAGTCTGGATCCACCTCCATTCCACCGCTGGTAAATTTGTGCTTACAATCAAAGACAACGGTCGCGGTTTCACGGAGAATGTCAACCTTCTGGACCAACGGAGCACATACGGGTTAAAGGCCATTCACCAATGGGCAGAACGGATCAGAGGGCACGCGACGATACAACCACGCCCCACCGGCGGGGTGATCGTTGAAGTCACCGGTCAATTATAATCAGGAGCAATTCCTATGGACAAACCGATCAGAGTCGTGATCGCTGATGACCTGGCCATTTACCGCGAAGGCTTGAAAAAGTTGCTGGCATATATTCCCGATGTCCAACTGGCGGGTGAAGCGCAAAGTCCTCAGGAAGCGATCAGACTGGCTAATATCGAACAACCCGATGTTATTATGTTCGATTTAGCATGGTATGGCGATAAGCGGATCGGAGTCAACACTATCGAACAGATCAAACGACAGGCACCGCGTGTAGCGATCATTGCAATGACCGCCTATGTAGAATTGAGTGAAGAGGCCATTCGTAAAGGTGCTGACATGGCGGTCTCGAAAGCAGTATTCAACGATCCCGATCAGCTAGAAGACCTGTTGCGCGAAGCAATTAGGAAAGTGCAGCTAGATCATACGCGCTACACCATTACTGAGCAACTGTCTGAACGTGAAGTACAGACCCTCCAGCTGATGGCGTGCGGCTACAGTAACGAGGAGATCGGGAACGCATTGCACTGCAGCCCCGTGACGATTAAACGCTACACGCAGAATATCTGCGACAAGTTACACGTGCGGAATCGAGCCCATGCGATTGCCCGCGCCTACGATCTTGGTATCTTGAAACTGGGTAGCAGTTTTGAACACCCAGCATTGAGCTACTGACCGCACGCGCAAGGCGAACCCTGCTCTGGATAACCTAGCGTGCAATAGGAAACGCGCTGCATAGCCGCTCGTGACGATCAAACTAAGCTGAGCCAAGCTACGTGCGGCATCTGCCCATCCGATAGCCCCCACCAACGACTTGGCATCTTGAACCTGGGTAGCAGTTTGGCTTTGGAATAGGGTTCTCACCTTTGCTGACAAATGATCTACCGGCGCCAACCTCGGCGCCGGTCTTTTTGTTGGCGTTCCTCATATGAGCATGACCGGACCGGTTGTCATACCAAATTGAGGACGAGCGGCGGTCTTTTTGTTAGCAGTGACTACCAAATCCAAAAAATCTTTTTCCCAGTAATTCATGATCTATTTGGCGATCACGATCCGGTCAGAATGATACTAATAATTCATGCCATCTACGACAGTTTTACGTAAAATACCACTAACAACCAGATCCAATAGGCGACCTACAGGCAATAGTTAGGATTAAGGAGTGAAATGCTGTAGCGCGTGCCATCAGCAGGCAGCCAGCGGAACAACAACCCTGATCGTGATTTGGTGCGCAGAACCGACTGTGAGCCACTCAGCGAAGGAGAATCACGATGAGAAGGCTGCCCCAGGAATCTCTAAGCTTTCGTCGCCATCCTCTCCGGCGTCTGCCACATTACATAGCGCTGGCAACGCTCCACGGCTCGCTGCTTGGATTAGCCTATCAGACCTTTCAAACCAGGTTCATATCGCTGGCCGTCGGTTTAGTACTCGCTAGCCTGTGCTGCGTACTCGTGATACCGATCCTAGCTTGGCACGATAACTCTTTTCAAATCACCATCACGAGCAACCGGATCATCATCGATGAAGGGTTCCCTTTCCGATCACGCCGGATTATCGAGCGGATGTACATCAATCAATACCGCTGTCTGCCGAATCTGATCAGCTGGCTGACTGACAGTGGTACGCTCGAACTGGTCGTTGGCAGGGAAACGATCGTCTTGACCGCATTGACTCCATTTTGCACGCTGAGCGACGCACTGGAGGAATCGAGATGACGTGCATAGCTGATGACAATCTCGTTGGCAATCGATTCCGACCGATTCGGTATCTGGCGCAAACCGCTCATAGCATTATTCAGTTTGCTTACGACACGCAGGAAGACCAAGATGAAGCTGATCGGCTGGTCGTGATCAAGCGTCTTGCTCTGACCAGCGCAGGTAAGGCAGCTACTCACGCTATCCGTGCCTTTATGCGCGAGGTTGAAATCCTGCGATATCTTTCGGATCAGGAGCGAGAAGCTGGGCGCAGACGTCGTTTCCCGCGCCTGATCGAAGCTGGTCGCGACAACCAAGGGTACTACTTCGTGCAGAATTTCTTTACCGGCCCAACCTTAGCCGATGTCCTTGCCGCTGGTCGACCTAATGACGCAATCAAAATAGCGGTGAACCTGTGCTGGGCACTGAGACTCTTACATGCGTATGGCATCATCCACGGCGATCTGAATCCGCAGAATATTATTGTTGGGAACAATAGCGAGGTGGCACTGATCGATTTTGGTAAGAGTCGTTTCCGCTATCAAAAAGCGTCGGAATTGATTGGCATCGGCTGGTCCAGAAGTATGTCAGCTGAACAGTTGCTCGGCGGGCCTAACGATGAATGGATTGATCTGGTTGCTCTAAGCCAGATATTACAGGAGTTGCTGGACCTTAACCAGCTCCCGGACTTGGTCCGGCATCTGGCTACCCGGATGCGTAAGCCCTCCCCAGATCAGCTCCGGAGGATGCTAGCCGCTTTGCAGGCCGAATTGGAGGCGATCAAGCAATGGCTGCCACCTAAGCAGGTACAGAACTCGTTGCAGCCGAACGCATGGCAGATCAAAGTCCTTTTAGGCGTCGCTACCATTATTATCGCTATCTTTGTTCTCTCCTTCTGGCTACGGTGAATGGATAGGGGAGTCGCTATTGTGATACACGCCACGCCACGAGGCGAAGAAACGCTGTCTTACGGTGAATGGATAGGGGAGTCGCTATTGTGATACACAGCGCAGAGCCGTTCAGCAGTCTGTCGGATCATTGTCACCAACTCTGCTGGTTCGAGGATTCGACAATGTTCACGATAGCGAAGTAAAATCTGCTCTGCATACCATAAATCGCTCGTCTGCGCTGTCACTTCGACGCTACCGTCAGGATGGTAGGTAACCGTGCTCTGCGGGAACCAGATAGCCACATCTCGATTCCGGGCAACCTGGGGAGAGAGCCAATACCGCAACGACCACATCTGACGGGGGGGCAATTCTGGCGGGAGTGTGCGCCGTTCAACCTGAAGCGATTCGGGAATGATCCGGTCGAGTCGGTAGCTCATATATTTCCCAACTGTTGCCGGATGTGGTGAACTGAAACAGAAGGCCTCTAGATAGGTATGACCATCACGTACAAAGAGCCGGACCGGTGCCACTCGGTGCGCTTCAGGTTCGTTGCTGTAGTTCGAGAGGTAACGAAAACGGAGCGCATGCCGCCGCAGGTTCCGGCGGATACGGGTGAGCAATTGTTGATCAATGACGACGTTGCTCTGCGGCAATTCAACCTCTAGCCGCAGTTGCTGCCGGAGATTCGATCGCCGTTCGGGTGGGAGCAGCGCGATGATGTGATCGAGCAAGGCACGTATCTGCGTAGCATTTGGCCAGGTGCTTTCGCTAAACATCCCGACCAGAAACATCAGCGCTTCCAACTCTTCATCGGGCAAATTGAGCAGAGTGAGACGGCCAAAATTGGTCAGAGCATAGCTACCGTCGGGTTGACGTTCGATCGTGCAGAGAAATTCGTTGCGCAGGGCGTTGAAATCATGACGTAACGCCACCAATGCGTTGGGCGGATAGATCGACTCGCCGAAGGTACGCCGGGCATCAGCGATCAGCTCCGTTGGCGTCGCCGAGCCGTAGACAAACCGACTCACCAACCATAGCCGGCGCTGAACGATCAGCGCCGAGCTGCGTTTTTGACCACGACCGCGACGCGAACGCAGGTTCGCCACCCTGACACCTCATGTCCTGCCTTGATCTGTAATCGTCTAGCCGCATTATACCAAATCACTATAGCGGCGGCGTGGTCAATTTGACGCTCTAACCTACCTACCCAGGCCTGGGAATTCCTAGACCTACACGATCATCTGCTCAAACTGTTCGCCCGTGCCCAACGAGCAACGGTAACAGATCGCGCCCAGAACTGCCCAAAACGAGGAGGAACAAGAAAAACTGCCGGGAAGTAGGATCACGCTTTTGGAAAAGGTCTATCCTATTTCGGCGATCACCGTCTGCTTGGCTGCAGCGCGGCCTCTCGGTGCTCATTCTAGCCGCTACCCCGTACCGTTCATATCCAGCGATTACCATTTTGTTAGGCGAGTATTGACCGATCAGCACACAGTGCCGCAATTGTGGTCGGGTCGGCAGCACACAACGATCGTACCAGCCGCTCGCAGGGTCATTTTCTGACTATACTCCCGCTGAGAGCCATCTATCTCTCTGCAGATGCAATCGTCACCTCCGACAGCGACATACTGCACCACTGGAATCTTTGTGTGCGGAGCCTCATCAGCTCAATCTTTAGCACCGACCAGTTGCCACTCACGGCATACTGCCCTAAGCACCCGACCTAGTTGCTCTAGCAATTCCGGTGGCAGCTGCCGGAAATGGTGGCTGACTTCATTAACCTGAATCTGGCGAATCTCAGCGACGAGCGTTTCACCTGCCGGTGTCAATGAAATCAGTTTCTGGCGCCGATCGCGCGCTGCCTCGTGGCGTTCAACGAGACCGTCCTGCACTAGCTGGTCGATCATCTGGCTGACTGTGCCCGGCGATAGGTTGAGATGTTTGCTTAACGATGAAATCGTTGCCACCTGGTGGCGTTGAATCTGCACCAATGCCACCAGTCGCGGCATTGAGAGCTCCGCCCGTTGTAAAAATTGTAAGAGCGTATCCATACTGTGGCCGATCAGCTCGCGATGTACCAGGTTGAATAGTTCAGCTACCTGCTCAGGCGTACAGGGTGGGTCAGGTTCAGACAACATTTTTGCTCCTGCAAAAATCCTGTGAACATTTTGACTATTCAAAATATTTGCAAGATACAACTGGCTCATTGTACTGTCAAGATCGCATGTGATAATAAGCCTGCTGATGGGCAGTGGCATGCAGCGAAAAGTCTTGGCGAAAGCGGAGTGGGCAATGTGCCAGAACGAGGCCCTATTGAGATCCATCACATTGCGGACTCGCACCGGCTATGGTATACTGCTCGCGCGACATACAGGAAGCAAGGAAACGATGAATACGATGAATTGCGCTGCTCAGATCCGCAAGAATGGCCTTCCGGTTAGGCATCGTCATCGTCGTCGTTGCCAGCGCCAGCCCATTGCGCGATCTGGCTAGTCGCACCTGTCTTTCAGTTCGAACTGTTCTCAGGCCAGCACTGCCAGCGCGCAGGCTGGCTTCTTCTATCGTTGGTTCAGTTATCTTGCGGGGGTATATGACACATCTTTACCTCATCCGTCACGGTGAAGCCGTTGCCAATGTTCAGCCAATTGTGGCCGGAATGCGCGGCGATGCCGGTCTGACACCGCGCGGGATCGCCCAGGCTGAACGGCTACGTGATCGGCTCGCTACCAGCGGTGAGATCAAAGCCGATGTATTTATCTCATCGACCCTACCACGCGCACGCCAGACAGCTGAGATCATTCAGCCTGCCTTGAAGTTACCGATCATCTTCGACGACGAAGTGCAAGAATTACGCGTCGGTGAAGCCGACGGCATGACAAATCAGGAAGCCTGGGCCCGCTTTGGCGTACCTGATTTTGACCGCTATCCGCTACGTCCACTCGCGCCCGGAGGTGAGAGTTGGGGTGATTTTACCCTGCGGGTGAGTCGCGCTCTAACCCGCATTACGACCGAGCACGCTGGCAAGACGATCGTGATTGTCTGTCATGGCGGTGTGATAGATTGTTCGTTTATCCACTTCTTCCGTATGCCGAGTCTGGTGGTGCCACCGACCGATTTTCATACCCGCAACACCAGCATTACCTGGTGGGAACTGGTTCATAAGCGCAACCAATCGCTCTGGCGACTCAATTCGTATAACGATATTGCTCATCTGCAGGGGATTGGGGCAGTGGAGTCGGTGCGCTGGGAAGACACTCATCCAGCTGTACCGGTGCCAACCGAGGAGTAGTGACATGATCAGCTTTCTCACCGAGGGTCACGTCGCCAGTCCACGTGGCTGGAGTGCTGCCGTCGCCGCATGCGGTATCAAGTATCCCAACCGCGATGATCTAGCGCTGGTGGTCAGTGACCGTCCAGCTACTGCTGTAGCCGTCTTTACTACCAATGCCGTGAAAGCGGCACCCGTGCTGTACGATATGGGGCTGATGGCATCGGGAAGCGATTTGCGCGCGGTCGTAATCAATGCTGGCAACGCCAACGCCTGTACCGGAACTGCTGGCGATGCCGCCGTGGTGGCAATGGCACAGGCAGTGGAACAGGCCCTCGATCTACCGCCCAAAAGTGTGTTCGTAATGTCAACGGGCACGATCGGCGTACCGATGCCAGTTGAGAAGATTACCTATGGGATCGCCGTCGCTGCAACTCGCCTGAGCCCTAATCATGGTGTGGCGGCCGCGCGCGCTATTATGACGACCGACACCCGACCTAAGCACTGCGCAGTGACAGTAACGCTGCCCGATGGCAATTCGGTCGTCATTGGCGGTATGGCAAAGGGGGCGGGGATGATCCATCCGAATATGGCGACAATGCTGGCGGTTGTGACCACCGACGCAGGCGTACCACGCGATGTTCTCGACGCCGCGATGCGGCAAGCGTTAGAGGTGAGCTTCAACAGCATCAGCATCGATGGCGATACCAGCACCAACGATACCTTGCTGGTGATGGCGAATGGCGCCAGTAATACACCGCCAATTAGCAATCTCGATTCACCTGCCGGCGTGGCGTTCCGCGCCGGCCTGATCGCTGTCTGTCAGCATCTGGCGCATGCTATTGTGCGCGATGGTGAAGGCGCAACCCGTTTTGTCACTATTACTGTGCGCGGCGCTGTTAGTCAGGCCGATGCCCGCCTCGCAGCGATGACGATTGCTCGTTCACCGCTCGTGAAGACTGCGCTGTTCGGCGCCGATCCGAATTGGGGGCGCGTGCTCTGCGCCATCGGATACTCTGGCGCGACAGTTGATCCCAACCGGGTCGTGCTGCATTTCGGTGGGATGCGTGTGCTCGAGAACGGTCTGCCACTGCCGTTCGATGAGCAAGCCGCCCATCAGTTGCTCGATGTGCCAGAGATTACGATTGACGCCGATCTTGGCCTCGGTGATGGTCAGGCCACAGTTTGGACGTGCGATTTGAGTTGTGATTATGTGCGTATTAACGCTGAATACCGGACATAGCACTAGCGGAGTGATGGCGTAGCAGCGCGGCCCGTCAGCAGAATGAGGAACGGCAATGGATCTCACCGCGCGCCAACAAATTGCGCGTGAACTGTGTCAGCGCCTGGCGGCTACAAACCCCCATGTGGTTGTGGCTGGCATGATCGCGCCTGCCACACCACTGACCGATTTTGACCCGTTAGAATTACTGGCGGTTGTAGACACCACGACCAGTCTGCCTCAGCACAGTTTCCTTTTGCAAGACATCGTGGTGACAATGTATACCATCACGCTGTCTGAACTCGAGACCGTGCTGCGGGCACCCGATCGACGCTGGCCGCAATGGCTGCACTGGCTGGCGACAATGCACTCCCTGGTCGGCGAAGGCGAACGGGTCAACCAGTGGCTAACACAGGCCACTGCAGGCGCTGAAACAGATTTTTATCGCCGCATACTGCCGCATCTCCCCCAACTGGTTTTTGGTTGTTACGGTGAGCTACGCGCGGTTGCCGTCCGCCGGAGCGAACGCGAAGCCCTGTTGTTGGTACCGACATTGCTTGCTGAAATGCACACGGCGCTTTGCCTCATCAATCGGCGTTGGCCGATGCAACGCCGCTTCGCTGGCCTGGAAGAGAGTTTCACGTTTCCTTTACAACCACGCGACTGGCCGTACCTAGCGACTGCTCTGCTTGCCAGTCATCAGCTCGATGAGATCGCCCAGCTGGCTGGTACGCTGGTTGGTTATTACTGGCAATTACTAGTACGCTGTAGTCTAACCATTGAACACCATCAAACGACCGCCACGGCGCCGTTGTGGCCGTTGTGATGGAGAGGAGTAGTGCAGATGGAACACCGGCTCTGGGGGGGACGGTTTAGCGAACCGACTGCGGCTGAGATGCGCCGCTTCAACGACTCGTTCCGGTTTGATGTTCGGCTGGCCGAGGTCGATATTGCTGGTAGTCTGGCCTGGGCCGGCGCGTTGGCGCAGGTTGGCCTAATTGATGAGCGTGAATACGCCGAGCTGGTGCGGGGATTGGAACTGGTCCGCACTGAGTTTGCAACTGGTAGGTTCGTGGTTGCCGAAGGTGACGAAGACATTCATACCGCCGTTGAGCGTCGGCTACGGGAACTGATCGGCGATGCCGCGCTCAAGCTGCATACCGGACGCTCGCGTAACGACCAGGTAGCGACCGATATGCGCCTGTATACGATCGGTATCGCTCGCCAACTCGATCAGCGTCTGCGCGATCTGCAACTGGCATTGCTTGCCCAAGCAGAACAACATACTGACACGCTCATGCCGGGGTACACCCATCTGCAACGCGCGCAACCGATCACGTTTGGTCACTGGTGTCTAGCCTACATCGAGATGTTTGCTCGTGACCGCAGCCGTCTGGCCGACGCAATCACCCGCATGCGTGTGCTCCCGCTCGGCGCAGGGGCACTGGCTGGCAATTCACTTGGTATCGAACGTGAACGGCTGACTGAACTCCTCGACGAATTCGATGAACTGGCAGCCAACTCTCTCGACGCAGTTAGCGATCGTGACTTCGTGGCTGAAATTCTCTTCGCCTGCGCCCTGATCGGCATTCATCTTAGTCGACTGGCCGAAGATGTTATTCTCTACGCCAGCGCCGAATTTGGTTTTGTGGAACTGGCTGATGCTTACAGTACCGGCTCAAGTCTGATGCCACAGAAGAAAAATCCTGATAGTATGGAGCTGTTGCGGGGCAAGAGTGGTCGTTTGCTGGGCAATTTGGTCACGTTACTGACCGTGTTGAAGGGGTTGCCGCTCACTTACAACAAAGACTTGCAAGAAGACAAAGAGCCGCTCTTTGACAGTTTCGATACGCTCGATCTCGGCTTACAGGTAGCGGCAGCGGCGATTGCCACAATGAAGGTGCGGCCTGAACGCATGGCGGCGGCGCTCGATGATGCAATGCTCGCTACCGACCTGGCCGATGAGCTGGTCCGGCGTGGTGTGCCCTTCCGCATCGCTCACAGCAAAGTCGGGCAACTTGTGCAGCGTGCTTTAACCCTGGGCGTCAGTTTGCGACACCTGCCGTTGAGTGAATATCAGGCAGTGGAGCCGTCGCTCGATGCTGGAATATACGCCGTCTTTGATATGACGCGTAGTGTAGCCCTCAAGGCAAGTTATGGTGGTACGGCACCGCAACGGGTACGGGAACAGTGTCTGCGCTGGCGGGAACTATTACTTGCCCCGAAAGCAGAGCGGTCAGACTCGTACCATCTCAATTCAGAAGAGTAGGTCGCTTGTTTCTTAAGATAGCTGATAGGAATTTAACACAACTATGACCAGCCCGTTATACGCACCTCCGGTCAGTCTACCGGTATTGCACATTCGGCCTAATGCCGAGGTTACGATTCGCCGCGCGCGGGTCAGTGATGTGCCACGTCTCTATGAGATTATCAACTATTATGCAGCGCGTGGCGACATGCTGCCGAAAACTCTCGATCAACTCTACAATCGGGTGCGCAACTTCAACGTCGCTGAAGCTGACGGCGAAGTCATCGGTTGTGCAGCTTTGCATATTACCTGGGCCGATCTGGCTGAAGTAGTAAGTGTAGCTGTGCATCCTTCATTGCAAGGGCGGGGCATTGGCCGTCGTCTGGTTGAACCACTCTTTACCGAAGCAATTGAACTCGGTATTCCCACACTTTTCACCCTGACATTACAGGTCGGCTTTTTCAGTTCACTTGGCTTCCGGGAAGTGCCGAAATTGCGCCTGCCGCACAAGATCTGGCAAGACTGTGCCACTTGCTTCAAGCAGGATCGGTGCGACGAGGTGGCAATGATCCGGCATGTGCCTTGAGTCGTTTGTCGTTGTGAGGTGCAAGAGCCACGCTCTGGCATGGCTCTTGCTACTGGGGTCTTTCCCGCTTATCCGCTTAGTTCTTCCCAATAATGGCCTAGCAAACAACTCTACTGCCGGCTTGCATTCAATGCCACAATGGTTTTGTGTGGTTGCATTACATCTGTCAACTTAGGAGCTTTTAATATGTCGATCAATAGCGCCATTGCTGCTGCCATCTTACTCATTGTGCTCGGTATTGGTGGCGTCTTTTCCACAGGAGCCGCAACCGCTGCCATTCCAGCTTTGTTGGGCGTGGTGCTGGCCGGTTTGGGTGTCGCGATTGAACGTAGTCAGACCAAGCGTCGCTTCGAATGGCTGGCCGCGCTGGTTGGTTTGATTGGGGTGATTGCCCCCGCTGCCAATCTGGTACGCATCATTAATCAGTCTGGCTTTATCATCAATGCAGTAATGTTTGCCAATGTCGTCATGTTGGGTACGTGTGCCCTTTACCTGTTAGTTTGGCTATGGGAACAGCTCACCGGTGAGCGGCTGCGCATTGAGTAAGCGCGATGTCGTAAGGGAACGAGCTATCGCAGGGAATTCCGCCCTACGATGGCGCGTTCCCTGAATAGTTTAACTGGTGGTTTGCGTTCCCCCTACTTCGATCCCAGCTAGACGTTCAAGGGCTTTGATCAGAGCATGATTACCCTCGTGTCCCAACCCAGCCGCCTGGAGGGTGCGATAAAGGTGAAAGACTGTCGATGTCGCTAGCATCGGTGCCCCCACAGCATCGGCAGCCGCCAGCACTAGTCGGAGATCTTTCTGTTGCAGATCGATGGTAAAACCAGGTCGCCAGTCGCGCCGAATTACCTGCGGCCCCCGATTCGAGAGCATCCAACTCCCTGCCGCACCTCCGCTTACTGCCGCCAGCGTCTTTTCCAAATCCACGCCACTAGCTTGGGCAAAGACGAACGCCTCACTGATTGCCAACATTGTGCCAACCACTAGAATCTGGTTGACTAGCTTCACCGTCTGCCCAGCACCGTGCCCACCAACATGGGTAATGGTCTTACCCATCGCCTGCAATACTGGCATTGCCCGCTCAGCCAGCTCGGCCGGCCCACCGACCATGATACTCAGCGTACCACGTGCCGCACCTTCACTCCCACCACTGACTGGAGCATCCAGAAAGCCAATCCCCCGCTCGCTCAGCCGGGCAGCAAATTGCTGCGCGCCTTGCGGACTGATCGTGCTCATATCGATCATCAGCATACCAGGGCGTGCGCCTTCAATTGCGCCTTGCGGACCAAATAGTACCGCTTCGACATCGGGGGTGTCGCTGACACAACTGATCACAATATCGCTGCGGGCAGCCAGATCGGCTGGCGATGATGCCAAATGTGCCCCAGCGGCGACGAGCTCGTCGGCTCGTCCCGGTGTACGATTCCACACTGTCAGTGGAAAACCGGCCCGCAAGATATTGGCCGCCATTCCTCTGCCCATAATCCCTAATCCGATGAAGCCAATCCGCTCGGTCATGGTACACTCCTCATCGCTACGTGCTGTGTATGGTGTGCAGAATGGTATCATACCTTCTGGCTGCACCAGGCACGGGCGATTGCTTATCTCCCCATAGCAACATCGCTTAACGACAATGCCGTAGCTACAGCTCGCCGGTGAGTTGAGAAGGCAATGACCGTAGAAAGGAACCTGTATCCATGCCAGCCGCTCTCTCTGATCTGATCATTCTCGATTTCACCCGGGTGCTGGCCGGCCCTTACGCTACGATGGTGCTGGCCGATCTAGGGGCGCGCGTGATCAAGCTCGAACAACCTGGTCGTGGTGACGAGACCCGTCAATGGGGTCCGCCCTTTGCTGAAAATGGTCTGAGCGCCTACTTCATTGCTGTCAACCGCAACAAGCAGAGTGTGACCGTCAATCTCAAACATCCTGAGGGGCAAGCTATTGCGCGTCGGTTGGCCCAGCGGGCCGATGTGCTGATTGAAAACTTCTTGCCGGGCACAATGGCCCAACTCGGTCTCGGATACGAGGAGTTACGGCTGTACAATCCAGGATTGATCTACTGCAGTATCACTGGCTATGGTCAGTATGGCCCAGATGCAGCGCGGGCCGGTTACGATACCGTTATTCAGGCTGAAGGTGGCCTGATGAGTATTACGGGCGAACCCGATGGTCAACCGATGAAAACTGGAGTAGCAGTGGCCGATATCACTACCGGCTTGTACGCCGCCACGACGATTCTAGCCGCCTTGCATTACCGTTCACAAAGCGGTGAAGGTCAGTATATCGATCTTGCTCTCTTCGACGTGCAGCTAAGTTGGCTAGTCAATGTGGCGGCGGCCTACTTGGTCTCGGGCAAACCGCCGCAACGGTATGGCAACAGTCACGCAACTATCGTGCCCTATCAACCTTTTACCGCCGCCGATGGATCGATCATGATTGCCGTGGGAAATGACCAGCAATTTGCCCGCCTGTGTGTTGCTCTTGGTCACCCAGAATGGGCTGAAGATGAGCGGTTTGCGACCAATCCGGCGCGTGTAATCAACCGCAATCACCTGACTCCGCTAATAGCTGCCATCATTGCTTGCGAACCAGTAGCTGTCTGGATCGAGCGATTGCGCGCCGCTGGCGTACCTTGCGGTCCAGTTAACGATATCCCAACAGCGTTACACAGCCCTCAGGCACAAGCGCGGGCAATGGTACAGATGATCGACGGCGTACCAGTGGTTGGGCCAGCACCAAAGCTTAGCGCTACGCCGGCCACTATCCGCACAGCGCCACCCGCGCTCGGAGCTGATACCGACGCAGTATTGCGTGAGTTAGGGTACTCTCCCGCCCAAATCAGTGCGCTCCGCGCAGCTGGAGTGGTGTAACAAACGTTATCACCAGTATGCCAGGGTCATGCAGCGCTGCCGTTCCGATCGTGCTACAATGCCGCTATCTCCTGGCGATGCAGGCCAGAGTTGCAGCGATGGAGCAACGGCGATGCGACAAGAAATTTATAGCCCAGCCGGTACAGTATCAATTGATAGCACTGGCCGGATGACCTTTACTCACGAAGGACGCCACGTGCTCCAGCACCTGGGCGCGGTGGCTCACGCGTATGGCGTCGATTTTCCTATCACTGGTGTTGCTCATGCCGACATTGTCGAACGTCACGCCCGTATTCACTACACTACCACGCGCCCTGAGATAACGTTACGCTTAGAGATTGAAGCTACACCCACTGGCTTTCGCCTCGCGTGGTCTGGTCCGCCGCATCTGCACGCAGTGCGCGCCGAATGGCAACTTGACCCTGGCCGACCGTGGTATGGGATGGGTGAGCGCGTCTTTCAGCATTGGCCGCTCGATGCAGCCCCAGTGATCGCTGATCCGTTTGAGCCGGTTGATCATAGTCGTGATGGAACACTCAATATAGTAACCCCATTCTGGTTGAATGCTGCTGGGGCTGCAATCTTACTCGAGGAAGGTGATGGTGAGCTGGCGGTCACGCTCGATTGGGCCGGTGATGGTCGCTTACGGATCACGGCTCGCGAAGTACCGCCACCCCCCAACCTCGGCTTTGACGAGCGTTACGCCGCCCCTGGACCTACTCTGGTTAGTCATGTCATTCTGGCTGCCAACACCCCGGCGGCCTTCTACGCCGCTCTTCCCTTGCTCGGTCGGCCCACCGCCGCCCCACCGCATGACCTCTTTGCCCGCCCGATCTGGACAACATGGGCCCACTACAAAATGGCGATCACGCAGCGTGATGTGACCGACTTTGCGGCCCAGATTGTCGATCGCGGCTATCCCTACTCGGTGCTCGAGATCGACGACCGCTGGCAGCGCGGCTACGGTGCCTATGTCTTCGATCAGCGCAAGTTCCCTGATCCGCGCGCGATGGTTAATGAGTTGCACGCTGCCGGTTTCAAAGTAACGTTGTGGACGCCCATCTTCTTTGATCCAGCTGACCCGGCCTTTGCTGTGGCTGCGCGTCGTGGTTACTTGATCCGCCATCCCGCTGATGGTTCACCCTACCTAGTGCGCTGGTGGCAAGGTTATGGTGGCGTGCTCGATCTGACCAACCCGGAGGCTGTGGCCTGGTGGCTAAGCGAGCTGCGCGCGCTCCAGGCTGAAACTGGTGTTGATGGCTTTAAGTTTGATGCTGGCGAAGCCAACTTCATCCCACCTGACGCCATTTGCTACACCCGCGAGCCTCGTCGTCGCTATGCTGACCGCTACGCCGAGTTTGTCGCCGATCATTTCGCCTATACCGAGATGCGTACCGGTTGGCGCAGCCAGCGTCGCGGTATCCTCTTCCGTGAGTGGGACAAGTGGAGCCGCTGGGGTATCGATAACGGTTTGCACAGCGTCTTGACCCAAGCCCTCACGCTCAGCATTTGCGGCTACCCATTTGTGCTGCCTGATATGATTGGTGGCAACGCTTACCAGGGCGAAGTACCTGATGGCGAACTTATGGTGCGCTGGACACAACTGAGTGCCTTGCTGCCTACAATGCAGTTCAGTGTGCATCCGTGGCAGTATGGGGCGCAGGTTGATGCTATTTGCCGCCAGTACGCCCATCTGCACACTGAACTGGCCCCCTACTTGGCCGAAATTATCGAGGAACATTTACGTGACGGTACACCGCTGGTACGTCCGCTGTTCTGGCATGTGCCTGATGACGAACATGCGTTACGCTGCGATGACCAATTCATGCTCGGCGCGCGCTATTTGGTTGCTCCCATCGTGAAACCTGGTCAGCGCCGGCGTGATGTCTATCTGCCGGCTGGTGTCTGGCGCGACCATTGGCACGGGACGACCCATCAAGGACCGGTTTTGTTGACCGATGTGCCAGCGCCACTTGAGCACCTGCCGCTATTTGAACGACGCGATGAGTGATTGCTACGGCGCTGCAATAGCCACTCATGTGGGTCGTCACCAAGCCGTACCTGCACTATCGGTGCCGGTAGGGATGTCTGGCCTGCAGCGTGCGACCCACCAAAATATCAACACAGTACTCTAAAGTTCCTGTCTGAGGTTTTGCCGCACAACTATGCCGCCGGTAAACGCGGCAGCCTGAGTTCATGGATGACGAGGTGCCGCATACCAAGCGCGGTTTGCAGAGCGAGGTTTCTCGTATGAGCCCTAGGGTAACAGTTGGCCGCAATGGCATCGAACTCGATGGACGGCCTTTTTATCTTCTCTCTGGATGTATTCACTACTTTCGCTGGCCGCGCGCTGAATGGCGTGGCTTACTCGAACAGGCACGCTGGGCCGGTCTGAATACGATCGATACCGTCATCCCCTGGAACCGACACGAGCCACAGCCAGGCGTATTCGATTTTGCCGATGAAGCTGATTTGGGCGCGTTCCTCGACCTCTGTCACGAGCTTGGTCTAAAAGTCATTGTGCGCCCCGGCCCCTACATTTGCGCTGAATGGGAAAATGGTGGTTTGCCGGCCTGGTTGACTGCTAGCGGCCAGCTGCGTCTGCGCACTAACGATCCCGCATTCCTAGCGGCCGTCTTGCGTTGGTTCGACACCCTACTGCCGATTCTGGTTCCTCGCCAATACACCCGTGGTGGACCGATTATCCTCTGCCAGATCGAGAATGAACACTGGGCGTCGGGAGTATATGGGGCAGATGAACACCAATTGACGCTCGCGCGCGCGGCGTTCGAACGTGGGATCGAAGTGCCACAATATACCTGTATGGGCGCTACTCGTGGCTACCCAGAGTTTCGCAACGGTTGGAGTGGGATCGCCGAAAAGCTGGTACAGACCCGCCAACTCTGGCCCGATAATCCGCTGATCGTCTCGGAATTGTGGAGCGGTTGGTTCGATAACTGGGGCGGTCATCGCCAGACCCGCAAGACTGCGGCTAAACTTGATATGACTTTGCATCAGCTTACCGCTGTCGGTTGTGCTGGATTTAGCCACTGGATGTGGGCCGGCGGCACCAATTTTGGATATTGGGGCGGGCGCACAGTCGGCGGAGACCTAATCCACATGACGACAAGCTATGACTACGATGCACCTGTCGACGAATATGGCCGGTTAACGGCCAAAGCGTTTGTCGCACGGCGCCATCATTTGTTTCTCAGCTGCTTCGGCGCTGAATTGTCAGCTGTGCTAGCTGATGCCATTCCCGGCGGGATGACGGTGATCCCACCGACTCCCATTGCTGGACGCAGCGAGGGCGGTGTGCAGCCTTACCGCACCGTGCGCGCTGGCCCAACTGCGCCACCAGCATGGCGCGATTTCTGCGCTACCTTTCTTGCCAATCCCGGCCTCGAAGCGACAACCTACGAGGTCTTTCTTCCTGCTGGCGATCATCTGAGCGTTGAAGTCGAACCTACCTCCATCCGCCCGATCTTCGCTAATCTCCCCCTCGGTGACAGCGGGATTGTCATCGTTGCTCATACCGGTCGCCTCCTAGGCTACTGGCCCGAACAGGGCACACTGGTGATCTATGGGCGCTTGGGCGAACAGGGGAAGCTGATACTACGTTTGCCTACGCCACCGGATGGTATCCATACCGCCAATGCTGGCCTTTCAGCGCGGGTGCAATGGCACGAAGATCTACTGAGTATCGATTACTGGCTGACCGCTGAAGGCCGTCGCATTGAAGTTGCTTGGGAGGATCACGCGCTCTTGATCGAATTGCTCCCAGAAGCGTTGGCCGAACGCTACGGTAGCCAGCCGTTGCCGCCTCCTGCTCCTACCCAACGCCAGATCCTACCGGTCCGCGCCTTTGCAGTGGTCGAGGCAACTGATACTACCAATTGGCAACCTATCGCTGCTCCTGCACCGCTTGAACAGCTCGGTTGTCTGTACGGTTATGGCTGGTATCGGGCTGAATTTGAGCTTACGGCCCCGCTTACCACTAATCTGATCGCGCCTGAAGTCAACGACCGCGCGTTAGTCCTCCTCGATGGTGAATTCGTCGGTGTGCTGGGAGTTAGTCCTACTGGCCCACGCTATACGCTACCAGTTAGCCTGAATCCCGGCGTGCACGACTTACGCTTGCTGGTCGACAATCTGGGTCGGTTCAACTATGGTCGTAAGCTAGGAGAACAGAAGGGATTGCTCGCACCACTCTATCTCGGCGGTAGCCAGACTGACATTTCCGCCGGTTGGTCGGCCTACTGGCAAGAAGTGCAATTTGCTGGCGAAGCGGTTGCCAACCTCAAGCCGTGGGCCACGCGCCCCGATGCCGAGAACGTCCATTTGGGCCAATTCGCCTGGACAGGTGCGATGGTCTGGTTGATCCGACCAATTGAGGTAGTTGCGAATCGTCGCTATCGGGTCCATATCACTGGTGACCGTAATTCCGGTGCCTTCTTCGTGAATGGCGTAGTCGTCGAGCGCTTTAGTCGCCACCACAGCGGCGGTCTGATCGCGGCCGATATTACTGATCTGCTGCATCCTGGCATCAACACGCTCGCCTTGCAGATCCTCAACTATGCTGGTGCACCGTGGCGCGCCACGCTCATCAGCTATCCTGCCGACCAACCATTGTCGGCCCGTTGGAGCTTCCGCGCTGGCGTAACGGTCAGCGATCAGCCGGCACCACCGACCGGTCCGGCTTTTGTGCAAGCCGTGTTTACTCGCGATACATTGCCGGCTAACCTACAGCGTCTGGCCCTACGCCCTGGCGTGCTCGATAAAGGCCAAATCTGGCTGAATGGTCAGAACTGCGGACGCTTCTGGCAAATCGGGCCGCAAGAGGAATACAAATTGCCAGTCTCGTGGCTAGCCGGGCACAACGAACTGCTTATCTTCGTTGAGCAGAGTCGGAGTGGTGCGCTTGAATTGGTGTATGCCTGAGCAGATCGGCGCAATTAGGAAGCGCCGGTTGCGTCGGCTACCAGCGCAGGCTCGGCGGTACTTGGCTCTCCACAGATCAGTTGCTCTGCGGCCGCAATCTGATCGCGGTCGCCGATCAGGCCCAACAGATCGCCAACCTGAAACACCGTGCTTGATTTGGGGTTGGCGATCAATTGCTGGTTGCGGATCAGGGCAATCACTGATGCCCCAGTGCGCGCACGAATATTCGCTTCGGCCAGCGTCTGACCAACCAACGTACTCTGCTCACCAACTAGACGCCACGCAATCTCGATCCCACGCGCGGCGCGCACCATCTGATCCAGCGCCTGATGTTCAGCTGGCGTCGAGACACTGGTGTTGTATTCATCGCGCCGCACAGCATCGGTATATCCCTGTACCTGCGTAGCTGGGTAGCCGAGGCAAAGCAGTGTATGCCGCATCACTTCTAAGCCACCCTCTAATTCGGGATGGATCACATCACGCGCACCAAGATTCATCAGCCGACCTACGCCACTCGTTGTCGCCGCACGCGCAATGATCGGCAGGTTAGGCGCAATTTTGCGTGCCGCCGCCACCACCATCTCGGTGGCTGTCTCATCAGGCAGAGTTACCACCAGTGCCCGTGCCCGATCCAAGCCAGCATGCATCAGCACATCAGAATTGGCGGCATCGCCAAAAAGGGTTGGCACACCACGGGCATTAAACTCAGCTGCCCGACCAGAGTCGATCTCGATCACTAGCCGCGGTACCCCCAACCGTTCTAGCACATTGACAATATGCTGACCAACCCGACCGTAACCAACCACCACTACGTGATTAGCGCGCGGTAGCACCAGATCAGCCGGCTGAGCCGGATGGCTGTCAAACCATTGCCACAGGCGTGGCGACAGCCGCTGCATCAACATTTCGATCGGCTTGATCAGCCGAAACATCAGCGGATTAACCATAATTGAGAGCAACGATCCAGCCAGAATCAGTGAATACTGTTCCTGGCTCAACAGGCCCAGCACCATACCCGCACTGCCGAGAATAAACGAGAACTCGCCAATCTGGCTCAGACCAGCAGCAACGATCAGCATCGTGCGTCCACTGGCCGGCAAGAAGAAGCCTAATAGTTGGGTGATTAGCGCTTTACCCACCACAATCAACCCCGTCAGCACCAGCACTTGCCCGGCGTTCGCCCAGAGGTAGAGCGGATTGACTATCATCCCGACCGAAACAAAGAAGATCACAGCGAACGTTTCGCGGAAAGGCAAGACATCATCGCCGATCTGATGGCTAAACTGCGACTCACTCAGCACAATGCCAGCCAGAAACGCACCTAGGGCCAGCGACACATCAAAGAAGGCAGCGGCCCCAAACGCCGTACCGAGGGCAATCGCCACTGCCGCCAGAATGAAGAGTTCACGCGAGCGGGTGCTGGCAATCATATCGAGCAGCTTCGGCAAAAGCCTACGTCCAGCAAACAGCATCACAGCAACGAATAGTGCTGCTTTTAGCAGCGAAAAGACACCTGACCAGAACGACTGTTCATTCTGGCGACCAAAAATGATCGGCAATAGCACCAGAATCAGAACCGTAGCCAGATCTTCTAGCACTAGCCACCCAACAGCGATCCGCCCGGCGCTGGTGTTCAGCATGCCGTTGTCCATCAATCCACGCAACAGCACAACTGTGCTAGCAATCGAAATCGACAGACCGAGAATCAGACCCGATACCGGCGTCCATCCCCACGCCTGACTGAGGGCAAATCCGAGAATTGTTGAGATAATCATTTGCAGAATGGCACCGGGCAACGCTACAGAGCGCACAGACCACAAATCTTGGAGCGAGAAGTGCAAACCCACGCCAAACATTAGAAAGATGACGCCAATCTCAGCCAACTGCTGAATATCTTCTATATCACCGACGAATCCTGGTGTGAATGGCCCAATGGCCATACCAGCCAACAAATAGCCAACAATCGTCGGTAATCCTACCTGCCGGGCTAGTACACCGCCGACGAACGCGACAACCAACGCAATCGCTAAATTTGCCAGCAATGAAATATCGTGATGCATAGCACAGCTCCGGCTATCAAGCAAATAGAAACACGTACCTTCTGTGGTCTATGATAAGGGGGAAACCCTACGCATCGGGGCGCAGAAGAGATGTATCGTGTATGATAAAGAAAAGATGACAGGCTGTCAAAAGCCATGGCTTCCTATGGTACACTAGCAGAGCTGACAGCTGCAGCTGCAGTGTGCCCTGAGGGCAGGTCAAATCAGAATATGTTGTTGGAGAGCGGCGCTACTTGTACCTGCTCCTGAGCATCAGAACGCCCAAACCACGTTATGCTAGCCATTATCATTGTCTCGTGGAATGTCAAAGACTTCCTACGCCGCTGCCTTACCGCAGTGCAGGCCTCGTTGCAGACAGGTCTTCTCACTGCCGAGATTATCGTAGTTGATAACGCTAGCCACGACGGCACCCCAGCGATGGTGCGCAACGAGTTTCCTGATGTGCATCTGATCGAGGCGGGGGCTAATCTCGGCTTTACCGCTGCCAACAATCTGGCCTTGCATACCTTGTTGCAACGACCCGATGGCGGCCCTGAATATGTGCTCTTGCTCAATCCCGATACCGAGCCAGTGGCCGATGCTATCCCGCAACTGCTGGCGTTTCTCCATAACCATCCGTCGGCTATTGCCGTCGGGCCGCGCCTGCTCTACAGCGATGGTAGTCAGCAATCGTCGTGTCGCCGTTTCCCCACCCCCCTCACGATGGTCTGGGAAAGTACACCCTGGGAACGGCTGTGGCCCCAAAATCCGTGGGCACGGTACTATCACTGCGCCGATCGCTCGCCTAATCGTGCGCAGCGCGTAGGCTGGCTAATTGGCGCGGCGCTGCTGGTACGCACCGCTGTTATCCGTAAAGCTGGTTTGCTCGACGAACGCTTCTTTATGTACAGTGAAGAACTGGAGTGGCAGTGGCGGTTACAGTGGGCGGATCCGGCTGCGCCACCCCCCAACCGTTCGCGCCTGAAAACTATCGAGGTCGGTAGTCAGATCTGGTATCTGCCCACAGCGACGGTCATCCATCACGAGGGTAAGAGCAGCGAACAGGTTCTGGTCGATCGCTACCGCCACTTTCAACAGAGTCGCCTGCGCCTGGCCCGTATGTGGTATGGCTGGCATACTGCCGCCCTCTTACGCTGGCTGATCAGCTTGGGCTATCAGTATGAACTGGCTACCGAAGCGATTAAACTGGCACTTGGTCACAAGCCGACGCTCCGCCGGCAACGAATTGCGATCTACCAACAGGTATTGCTGGCCCTTGACCAATTTGATCGTTCTGTTTGATAGTCATTGTCATTACGCTATCTGGTGGTCCGTCGCAAGGTTATACTGTTGATCAGGTTGACTCCGTATGCATCTCTACACCTTAACCGACGGCTGGCAGATACGCCCGCTCACCGAATTCACGCAGGGTATCTACCCACGCCACGACCAGGGCTGGCTACCGGCAATTGTGCCAGCCCATTGGCAGCAACTACCTGGTCTAGAAACGCATAGTGGCAAGGTTGTTTACCGTTGCCGATTTGCCAATCCTCCCACCCCCAATCGAATCGCCGATGAACGGTATTGGTTACGGATCAACGGCGCGTTTTATTACCGGCACACCTACCTCAACGGCGTCGATCTGGATGCTCATGAAGGGTACTTCGAGCCGACCGAACACGATGTGACGGATTTACTTACCGAGCATAACACCCTGCTTATCGAACTCGATTGCCCTGATGAGCACAACAAAATCGGCAAGCGCATGATCACGGGCGTCTTTTCGCACTGGGATTGCTTCGATCCGCAGGCCAATCCCGGCGGCATCTGGCTGCCGGTTGAACTGCATCGTAGCGGGGCTGTGCGATTACACCAGGCCCGCCTGCGTACCGAACATTGTGACGCTCATCTGGCCCAGTTGCGCTTTGCCCTCGATCTCGATGCTGCGCAGGCGGTGACGATCAAGAGCGAATTTATCTTTGCTCCGCTTACCTTCTACGGCGAAACCCAAGTGTTTACTGTGCAGCGTCGGCTGCGTGGCGGTGCCCAGACGGTGCAGGGATTGTTGAAATTACGTGAACCGCGCCGCTGGTGGACGCATGACCTAGGTCGACCCGACCTCTACCAGGTGACAGTGCGTATCTGGTTGGAGGGGACATTGAGCGATGAGCAGTCGTTTGCTTTTGGTGTGCGCACCTTCGAGCTGCGCAACTGGATTCCCCATCTCAATGGCGAGCGCTTCCTGGCTAAGGGCAACAACTACCCACCCGGCGATATGCGGATCGCTACGATGAACCACGAACGCGCCGATCGTGATCTGGCCCTGGCGCGTGATTGCTATATGAATATGTTGCGCGTCCATGCCCATATTGATCATCCGGCTTTTTACGATGCTGCCGATGCTGCTGGTATCTTGCTCTGGCAAGACTTTCCCCTGCAGTGGCTTTACCGTCCTGAAGTGTTGCCCGCTGCTCGTCATCAGGTACGCGCTATGGTGCGATTGCTCGGCAACCATCCGAGCATTGCCATTTGGTGTATGCACAACGAGGCGATCCATCTCGAAGATACCGCCGACGAGTCATTACCTGCTCGTCTGCGCACCTACCAGTCGGCATTTATCTTTAGCTGGAATCGTGACGTGATGGATGTACAGCTGCAACAGATCGTGGCCACAGAAGACCCGACCCGGCCAGTGATACGTTCGTCTGGCGAGCCGGATGTGCCCTACGTGCGTACTGGCACTGATGCCCACGCCTATTTTGGCTGGTATCGCACCTACGGTACGCTGGCTGATGGAGAAGTGGTGCGGGCGCGTTTCCCCGATAATCTGCGCTTTGTAACCGAATTTGGCGCCCAAAGCTTCCCCAACCTTGAAAGTAGTCTACGTTTTATGCCCGATCCCCTCGACGAAGCGGCGATCCAGCGTCTGGTTGAGCGACATGGCTTGCAAGCCGAGATCATGTCGGCCTGGTATCCATGGCGCCAAGCCTCTACCCTGGCCGAGGTGATTGATATGTCGCAAACGTACCAGGCCGAGCTGAATCGCTTCTACATCGATCGCCTGCGCTACCATAAGTACCGCCCGACAGGTGGGATCATCGCTTTTCTGTTTGTCGATCCGTACCCGGCAGTGTTGTGGAGTGTGATCGACTACTGGCGTGTACCAAAACGTTCGTACTACGCCATGCGCGATAGCTTTCGCCCTCAATACGTTTTCACACTGATCGAACCGCGTGAGTTTGCTATCGGTGAGGCCATTGAGCTGCCGATCTACGCAGTTAATGATGCGCGTCAGCCACTGAGTGGCGCCCAAGTAACCATCATCTTGCGCGATCCGGAGGCAAACGAACTAGCGACAGTGGTGCGTTACCTCGATCTGCCTGCCGACTCGCTCGCAACCGAGATCGACCGGCTACGATTGACACCAACCCGCCCCGGCCGCTACACCATTGAACTCCGATTGGTTGGAGCTGGCCCAGAGTTCACCAACCGCTACCAGCTTACGGTCGCAGCGCCAACTACTGGACGCTAGCGCAATACAGAACCCTTACTGATGGTACAATACAGCGGAGAGGAAGGTTTCGCTGAAGGGTAGGGTCGCAGAACGTATGCCCATCTCGTACCGCGAGCATGCTCGATTGACGTGCCCGCATTGTGGCGCCGAGTTTAGTGCCGATGTCTGGTTGATTATCGACGCAAGTGAGGAACCGGAAGTAGCGGCAGCATTACGGCGCGACGAAGTGAATGTGGTGACATGTCCGCACTGTGGAGCACGTGGGCCAGCAGGGGCACCGCTGATGTACCACGATGCCCAGGCCCGACGAGTGTTGTTTGCACCTGCTCCTGGTTCAGCCGATCATGAGATACGCGAGCAGGCACGTGACCTCCATGCCTTGCTGGTTGGATCCATAGATCAAGAGCAACGGCGTCCCTACCTGGCCGATATTGATATTGCTCAGGATGTGAGCGGCTTATCTCATCTGTTGCGCCGCCTTGACGCGCGCCAGCGCGCGCCGTCACCAGCACCATCTGCACCGTCTACATCATCGTCTGCGCAACCATCACCGCTACTGGCCGCCGTCGAGGCATTGCTAGCCGCCGATACTGCGGCTGATCTCGAACGGGTACTGTCAGACCATCCTGAATTGCTGGAACCAGCGACGCTAGCGACCCTAGCCCAGCTTGCTGAGGTCGCTACTGCACAGGGTGAGCATGCGATCGCGCAGGGACTGCGCAACGCGCGCGACCTGTTGGCCCGTATGAGTGATCGGGCAGAACCCGAACGCCTGACAGCCATTCCACCAGCGGTATTGCAAGAATTGTTGCGCGCCCATAGCGACACCGAGCTCGAGCAGGTGATCGCACGCTATCCACTGTTGCTGCGTCCTGAAGTCGATGAACTACTAGCGGTTGAGATCGAAACGGCTCTGGTCAGCGATGCCGAGCAAATGGCGCAACTCCTAGAAGCGCGCCGGGCAATGTTGGCTGCCTTCCGCACCGCTCCTGACCCTGCCATCGATCTCGAGGCAGCCATAGAAGCTCTCTTGCTGGCTGATGATGAAGATGCTCTTGCCACTGTTATTGAACAGTATCCATCGTTGTTAAGCGAAGCGGCTGAGCAGGCCCTGTGGGAATTTGCGGCGGAAGCTCGCGCTGGTGGTGACGAGGAGTTAGCGCGCCACGCGATCGCCTGCCGTGAATTGTTGCGCCGTGTGCGCACCGGCCTGGAACATGACCGTTCATAGTTGACGGGAATTGGGTATGCTGAAACGAACTCCGCTTTACAACGCGCACCTTGCGATGGGTGCGCGAATGGTCGAATTTGGCGGCTGGGAGATGCCGGTACAGTATCGCGGCATCATTGAAGAACATCACGCGGTGCGTAACCAGGCCGGTCTGTTTGACATTAGTCACATGGGCCGCTTCATGGTACGTGGCCCCCAGGCTGAAGGTTTTCTTCAGCGTATGGTAACGTGCAATGTTAGCGCCATCCCGCTTGGTCAATCTGGCTATGGCTTGCTCTGCCGACCAGATGGTGGCATTATCGATGATGTCTTCATCTACCATCTCGCCGATGAGTATATGGTGGTGGTCAACGCCGCCAACATTGCGAAGGATTGGGAGTGGTTCCAACAGCATACTGCTGGTTTTGAGGTAGAGCTAGAAGACCGATCCCAACGCTGGGCTATGCTAGCACTGCAAGGACCACAAGCCGAGCAATTGCTCGCGAGTGCCGAAGAATCGACCACGGCCGAAATTGGATCGTTACCATTTCACGGGGTCGCATTGACTACCATTTTTGGTCAGAACGCTCTCATCGCCCGCACTGGCTACACAGGTGAAGATGGGTTTGAGATCTTTTTTGAAGCCACCTACGCCGAGCGATTCTGGTATGGTTTGCTGGCCCTCGGTGGCAATGCAGTGCAGGCGTGCGGTCTCGGTGCTCGCGATAGCTTGCGTTTCGAAGCCTGCCTTGCCCTATACGGTCATGAAATCGACGAGACGATTAACCCCTACGAAGCCCGCCTCGGCTGGGTGGTTAAACTTGACAAGGGTGATTTTATTGGCCGCGAGGCCTTGCAGGCGATTCGGCAAACGGGCGTCAGCCGACGTCTAGTCGGATTCGAGATGGTGGGGAAAGGGATCGCGCGCAGCGGCTATCAGATCCAGCGTGTGACGGGTGAACCGGCAGGATTCGTCACAAGTGGGATGCCTTCACCAACCCTAGGACGTCCGCTCGGGATGGGTTACGTACCTACCGACCTTAGCAGTGAAGGGAGCGAATTCGATGTCATTGTGCGCGAGCGCCCTGTGCGCGCGCGTGTGGTGAAGATGCCCTTTTACAAACCGCGCTACAAGCGCTAGAGGAGATCGTCATGGCTTACAACACTCCGGCTGATCTGCGGTATAGCAAAACGCATGAGTGGGTGCGTCAGGAAGGTGACGAAGTGGTGATCGGGATCACCGACTATGCTCAGCACGCTCTTGGCGATGTGGTCTATATTGAATTGCCAGCGGTTGGCGCTACCATCACTGCTGGTGAGCCGTTTGGCGTGGTCGAGTCGGTCAAAGCGAGTTCAGATCTGTACGCACCATTGAGTGGTGAGGTGGTAGCAGTCAATACCGCATTGGAAAGCGATCAGACACCTATCAACAACGATCCCTACGGCGCGGGTTGGATGCTGCGTGTGCGACCAACGGGTGCGAGCGAAGAGCTCCTCGATGCCGAGGCATATGCCGCGTTTGTCGCTGACATCGATCACTAACTAGGTTTAGCTTCACAACGGGTGGTCAGGTGGGAAACAACCTTGTCCCGCCTGTCCAAACTGCGCTAGTCTAGATGGAATCCTCACTATGACTCACTACATTCCCATTACCGATGCCGATCGCGCTGCGATGCTTCAGGCCATCGGGGTTGAGCAGATTGAAGATCTGTTTGTTGATGTACCAGCCAGCCATCGCTTCCCACCGCTCCGACTACCACCGCCAATGTCAGAGCCGGAGCTGATGGCAGAATTGTACCGATTGAGCGAGTTGAATGCCCATACCCGCCGCTATAGCATCTTTCTGGGCGCTGGTGCGTATCATCATTTTGTGCCAGCGGCGGTAGACCAAATCCTGCGCCGGGGCGAGTATTACACGGCGTATACCCCCTATCAGCCTGAAATTAGTCAAGGCACTTTGCAAGCCATTTTTGAATATCAGAGCTTGATCTGCGCTTTGACCGGCATGGAGATCGCCAATGCCTCGCACTATGATGGTGCGACCGCACTGGCCGAGTCGGCGATTATGGCCCTGAATGTGGTACGCAACCGACGCAAGATCGTAGTCGCGCGCAGTGTTCATCCGCAATATCGAGCTGTGTTGCGCACATACCTGCAAGGACTCGATGTCGAGATTGTCGGTGACGAAACGCCCGGAGCCTCAATTGCCGACGCACTCAACCGAGTTGATGATCAGACAGCACTCCTAATTGTGCAAAATCCCGACTTTTTGGGCCGACTGCATGATCTACGCGGACTCGGCGCTCAGGTGCAGGCACGCGGGGCTTTGCTCGCTGTCCATTTTGACCCGATCGCCCTCGGTCTCTTCCAGACCCCTGCCGAAGCTGGCGCCGACATTGCTACCGGCGAGGGCCAGCCACTCGGGCTAGGATTGTCATTCGGTGGACCGTACCTTGGTATTTTCACCACGCGCCAGAAGTATGTGCACAAGATTGCCGGCCGCATCGTTGGTGTGACGAAAGATGTCGATGGCCGTATGGCTTACGTGCTCACGCTGCGTGCCCGCGAACAAGACATTCGCCGCGAGCGCGCTACTAGCAATATCTGCACCAATCAAGGATTGATGGCATTGGCTTCGGCAGTCTATTTGTCGCTAATGGGTAAGCGAGGTATGCGCACTGTAGCCGAGATTACTTATCAGCGCGCTCATTACGCCGCTCGTCGCATTGCCACTGTGCCCGGCTACCGGGTGCTGGATGACCAGCCGTTCTTCCGCGAATTTGTGGTGCAATGCCCGCGTCCGGTAGCCGAGATCAATGCCGCCCTGCGCACACAGGGTATCATCGGTGGCTACGATCTTAGCGCCGATGAACCACAGCTCGGCAATGCAATGCTGGTTGCCGTCACCGAAATGAATACCAAAGCGGACATTGATCGGTTTGTGGCTGCGCTGGCAAATATCTGAGACAGCGGTTGGTAAACCCTATCGGCAAAAGCTGGAAGCGTGCGATGATAGAGACGGTCTCGCTACCTCAGATCGATCGGATGGTGAATCGAATCCTACCTGGCGCACGCCTACGAGACGTGGCCCCGCTTGGTCTGCGTAGTTTGTTGGTTACTCTGAGCGATCGGCAGATAGTGCTGCGTTTTCCTGCTGGCGTTGATCGCTGGGCTGGCGAAGCCCTACACGCCGAAGCTCTTGCATTGCGCACCTTGCAAGCCGAAATCGATCTACCTTTACCCAGTGTCGTGGGTGAGGTTGCAGCCAGCGGCGATGACCCGCCAGCACTAGCCTTAGGGTACATCGCTGGGACACCGCTCCCGGAAGTTATCACCGCCATCGATGCCGAGTCGCGCTTCGCTATCGGTCAGGCGCTGGCCAGAGTGATGGTACGGGTACATAGTTACTTGACACCGCATTATGGCCCATTACTGCCTGCTGCCCTACCTATTCCAACTGATCATCCCGCCATTCCTGGCGCTGATGTCGCCTATCTGCGCCAGCGCGTCGCTGTGGCGGTGGCAGCAGCTGAGGCTAGTGGTCAGCTTACCGATGAGCAAAGCCAGTGGCTCCAACAGCGGCTCACGCATTGGATCACAACTACGGGTCGTCCGGCCTGTCTTGTCCATGGCGACCTTCATCCCCGCCGGTTGATCGTTCGTCGTCGCGAACGCGACTGGCGGCTAGTTGGCGTTGTAGGATGGGGCTTTGCTCAGGCCTGGCGTCCTGGCTGGGATCATGCTGCGCTGCATCTCAACTTTGCCGATCCTGAGTATTTTGATGTGCGCGTTGGCTATGGTGCGGCCTACGATGAGATGACAGATCGCCGTTACGACCAGGTGCGCGAGTTTGCGCTCCTTCCGTATCGCCTCACCCTACTGATCGAGCGTGAGCGCGCTGATCTGGCTCTCCATATTGCCGCTGAACTCGATAGCGTCCAGGCGCTGCCGACCATCGCGACGCCTGATGAACCTGCGAACGGAGTATCAACCAATGAATAACGAGGAACCACCCATTTTTACGTATTCTCAGCCCGGTAAGATTGGAGTTAATCTGCCGGATGTCGGCGTCGAACCTACGCCGCTGCCTACCGACCTGCTGCGTCAGGACGACCTGGCAGGCTTTCCTGAATTGACCGAGCCAGAGGTGATTCGTCATTTCACCCGCATGAGCCAGCGTAACTACTCGATTGATACGGGCTTCTACCCCTTAGGCTCATGCACGATGAAGTACAACCCCAAACTGCACGAGGAAGCTGCACGATTGCCCGGCTTTGCCGCTGCACACCCGCTGCAAGACGAAACGTTGAGCCAAGGGGCACTGCAACTGATGTATGAACTGCAGAACGACTTGGCCGAGATCAGTGGGTTCGATGCCGTCAGTCTCCAACCGGCTGCCGGTGCCCAGGGTGAATTGACCGGCATTCTTGTCTTCCGCGCTTACCACCGCGATCGAGGTGACACCCAACGCACCGAGGTGCTGGTGCCTGACTCAGCGCACGGTACTAATCCGGCTACTGCCGCAATGGCCGGACTAAAGGTAGTGGAATTAAAGAGTGATGCACGTGGCAATGTCGATCTTGACGACCTCAAGGCGAAGCTGTCACCACGCACCGCCGGTATGATGCTCACCAATCCTAACACGTTAGGGTTGTTTGAAGAGCACATCATCGAAATCTGCCGGCTCGTCCACGAAGCTGGTGGTCTGATGTACGGCGATGGTGCCAACTTTAACGCCATTCTCGGTATCGCCAAACCGGGCGAATTAGGTTTCGATTTTATGCACTACAACTTGCACAAAACCTTTACCACACCGCATGGTGGCGGTGGTCCCGGTTCAGGCGCAGTTGGCTGCACGGCTGCGCTGGCACCTTACCTGCCAGGTCCGCGCGTGCGGCGGCGCGATGATGGTCAGTACGAGTTCTTTGTGCCCGAAAAGAGCATCGGCCGTATGAAGGCGTTTCACGGCAACTTCGGTATGCTGGTGCGGGCTTGGGCATATATCCGCTCAATGGGCGCCGCCGGTCTGCGCAAGGTAAGCGAAACCGCTGTTCTGAATGCCAATTATGTGCGCGTGATGCTCAAAGATATCTACCCCCAGGCCATCGACCGCATCTGCATGCATGAAGTGGTCTTGCGCGGTCAGATTGCTGGCGCGCCCAAAGATGTACGCACGCTCGACATTGCCAAACGATTGATCGACTACGGTTTCCATCCGCCAACGATCTACTTCCCCCTGATCGTTCCCGAAGCGTTGATGATCGAACCAACTGAAACCGAGAGCAAGCAGACGCTCGATCGTTTCATTGCGACAATGCGCCAAATTGCTGGCGAAGCAGTAGAAACACCAGACGTGTTACATGCCGCACCCACCAAAGCGCCTGTCCGGCGCCTGGACGAAGTGCGTGCCGCTCGTCAACCAATCTTGCGCTACGACGCCGCTGCAATTGCGCGTCTACAAGCAGAGTCGTAGTGCTGAACAGCGCCTAGCGTGCCTAAAGAGCAGACGCATGCGTTAGCCCATAACGGAGATGCATGCGCTGCTCACTAGAACCATCTCTAAAAATTACTCTCGCCAAGACTGGCGCTGCGCAGTATAATAGTGCTTAGATTGCAGAAATAAAAAATCATGCCCTGCGTTACCTTTCAGGCCGAATGATAGCTTGACAAAGGATGGGTTATGAGTCTCTACCGCAGCCGCCACGTTGCGGCCCGTTTCGTTCCAGCTCTCTTTCGTATCTTTGTCCGGCTATATGTGCGACCGCGAGTTGAAGGGATCGAGCACATTCCTCGCGAAGGGGCATTCATTATTGCCTCAAACCACGTCAGCCATGCCGATACTGCAGTGATTTACACTGTTTTACCACGTGAAGTTCGTGCACGCTTTGTTGCTGCTGCAGCACAAGACTACTTTTTTCGGGGTGGTGCTATGCAATTTTTCTCGCGGATCCTATTCAATGCCATCCCGATTGCGCGCGACCGTCGCGGTGGTCAGGATCCGCTCCGCCATGCGGCACGTGCCCTCCGCGAAGGGTATGCCTTGTTGCTCTTTCCTGAAGGTACTCGCAGCACAACCGGCGAGATTGGCCCCTTTCGCAGCGGTATTGGTCGCCTGATCGCCGAATTTCCGGGCACACCGGTTATTCCAACCTACGTCGGCGGTACCCATCGGGTTATGCCCAAAGGAAGAGTCATTCCACGACCTTATAAAGTCACAGTGCGTTTCGGTGAACCGCTGTATCTGAAAGCGCATCCCAAATTACGCGCAACCTGGCAAGCCGCTGCCGATGAAGTGCGCGAGGCAATCTTGCAGTTAAGCGGCTCGGCCCTTGCCTACAGTACAGGAACATCGGCAGACCAAAATGAGTAGGCGTCGGCTGCCAGTGAGGATGGGGCTGCAGCCAAATACGACCCAATTCCTTGCACCAGGAGAGAACGCATGGCTGCTTCCTCCGAACCACCCACCTCAATCGATTCGTATACGCAACAGAACCTGTCCGCATTGCTGCGCGCACTGATCTGGCTGACGCTTTTGGCAACCATTGGCTATGTGGTATTTAGTCCTATCGATCCGTCTCTCCTAGTGCACCGGCTCATCATCACTATTCCGCTGATCGGAGCGCTGTTGATTGCGTTTTGGTTGACGCAGCGACAGCTCACCCATCAGGCCAGCATCTTAGTCATTGCGGCAATCTGGCTGGTTCTCATGAGTTCAGTGATGATCAGTGGCGGCATACTCGCACCAGCTTTCGCTGCCCTGCCGGTCGTTGTTGTAATCACTGGCATATTACTCAACAGACGGGCCATGTGGACCGTCGTATTCCTATCGATCAGTGCTGGTGTGCTCTTCGTCTGGTTTGCTGATGTGTTACCACCGGTCCCGATCCCGCACTCTCCGTTGTCCTGGCTTGTTGCCTATATCATCTATCTGTCGCTGACCGCTTATACGATTGACAGGGTCGTTCGACATTTTCATCAGTCATTGCAAAACACCGATAAGGAACTTGCCGAACGGAAGTCGATTGAGCAACAACTACGGTTTTCAGAAGAGAAGCTTGCGCGATTGTTCGAATCTGCACCGTTTGCGATGCTGATTGTGCGGCTCAGCGATGACCTCATTATCAATGCTAACGCCGCCTGTCGCGAGTTTTTTGAACTGAGCAGTGACCAGATTATTAAGCAGCCGGTGGGGGCACTGATTCAGTCGCAGTTGCCAGCACAATGGCCGACGATCAAAGAGACAATACAGACAATAGGCACAATCAGCGGATTCGAGTTCAGTTTTCGCCGGCACGATAACACGCTCGGTTTCGCCCAGCTGTCGGCGGAAATCGTCGAGTTGGCAGACGAGATGTGCACAGTGGTTGCACTGCAAGACGTTACACCGCTGCGCCGCGCTAACGAGCGGCTCGCTGATTTGGCTGCTCGCCAGGAACAACTGGCTATCTTGGCTCAGGAAGCACTAGCTAATTCCAACCTCAACACCCTCTTTACCATTGTCGCAGAACGGACGGCACAGATCCTTAACCTGCGTGGGCTAGAACTGATTGAATTGGATATTGACGGATCGGCTCGTACGCGCACGCGTTGGGGTGAGATTCCGCTTGAGCCACCACCTACCGATCTCTTTCGCAATCTCCCTCATGACCAACTCAGCTGGGTACAGCTGCCGGCTCAGTTGACTGAAGTGGTCGATGCTGACATTCACGGTGTTGGTCTACCGCTACGTGGTCAAGAACGGCTGTTTGGCCTGATGCTGACTTATGCGCGGTCAAAGCTCGATCTCGAGACGATTTTCTTCTTGCGAAGTGTAGCAAACATACTAGCCGTAGCAATGGAGCGTTTCAACACGGAACAAGAACGACGCCAGATCGAAACCCAGATGTTGCAAGCGCAGAAGTTAGAAAGTTTAGGTTTGCTAGCTGGCGGTATTGCCCACGATTTCAACAACCTACTGACTGGTATTATGGGGCATACTAGTCTGGCATTACTCGATTTACCACCTAACCACGAGTTGCAACCGCACCTGACCGCCATCGACCAAGCCTCCCAACGCGCTGCCGAGCTGTGCAACCAACTACTGGCCTACGCCGGGCGCGGCCAACGTTCACGTGAGCCAGTCGATCTTTCGGCGCTCGTGCGCGAAATGGGGAGCATTCTCCGCCTACCAGCTAGTCGGAGCGGACAAGTGACCATCTCTTACGATTTGGCTCCCAATCTGCCAGCAGTAGTTGTAGAAGCAACGCAAATTCGCCAGGTCGTGCTCAACTTGCTGACCAACGCCATCGAAGCGCTCGGGGAACGCGGCGGCGCAGTGGTCTTACGCACCGGTACTGTTACGTTGAGCGCTGCTGACGTGCGGCGATTGAATCTTATGCCAGCAGTTGCGCCAGGTCAGTACGTAACCATTTCGGTGAGCGATACCGGTATTGGGATGAATGAAGCAACCTTACGCCGAATCTTTGATCCGTTCTTTAGTACCAAACCTAAAGGACACGGTCTTGGATTGGCAGCCGTCCAGGGTATTGTGCGCCGTCATCAGGGGGCAATTCAGGTTGAAAGCACTCCTGGGATCGGCTCAACCTTCACAGTCTACCTGCCGGCAGCGCCTATTACCACCCCTGTTCCGACGGTTGCCCGCACCAGGCCTATCATCCTCAATGGTACTGCCCTGATCGTTGATGATGAGGCGACAGTGCGTGCTACGGTGAGCCGGATTCTCGAACGTGCTGGTATGGAAACGTTCGAAGCTGCAACTGGTCATGATGCGCTTTCGCTGCTGACCGGATCGGCAATTTCGTTCAATGTGGCCCTCGTCGATCTGGCTATGCCTGGTATGACCGGTATTGAGTTGCTGAAGAACATCCGTCGTCAATTCCCCCAGCTGCCCGTCTTACTGATGAGTGGCAACGCGGAACAAATTACCACCGGGCCACTGCCAATTGACACCTATACCGATTTCCTACCCAAACCGTACCGCACGCACGACCTGCTTGAAAAGCTGCAAACCCTGATGCAACGCGCTGCCACGCCGCGGCTATCACCTACGTAGATCATCAAGAAAGGACGACGCGCGGCATCGTCCTTTCGATACTGCGATGATCTAAGATCTAATGGCACTACTCAGCCGGATCCTACCAATAGCAACTAAGCACCTGCCGTCCCGTTCGCACTAGCGAGCGATCGGGCCAAATCAACGAAAAACTGGAGCGACTCCGGATTGCGCAACGAGTCAGGATTAGCGGCACGCTCGACGGGCACGCCCATGAGAATCTTCTTTACCGGCACTTCGAGCTTCTTACCGCTAAGCGTTAACGGTACGGCCGGGATCTGGAAAATATCGTCGGGTACATGACGTGGTGAAAGGGTGTTCCTAATTGCCTGCTTGATACGCTGGCGTAGGTTATCGTCGAGCGTTAAGCCCTCACGCAACACGACGAAGAGAGGCATATACGAGCGCCCGCCTAACCCCTCCAGATCAACCACTAGGCTATCAAGCACTTCGGGAATGGTCTCGACGGCGCGGTAGATCTCGCTCGTGCCCATGCGGATCCCCTGCCGGTTGATCGTACTATCTGAACGACCGTAGATCACAATCCCGCCCCGTTCGTTGATCACAATCCAGTCGCCATGTCGCCAGATGCCTGGGTATTGCTCGAAATAGCTGGCTTTGTAACGCTTATGGTCCGGATCATTCCAGAAATAGATCGGCATCGAAGGCATTGGTGCTGTGATCACCAGCTCACCCATAACGCCCGTGACGCTGTGACCGTCGGTATCGAAAGCTTCGGCCTTACACCCGAGAATGCGGCACTGAATTTCACCGCTGTAGACAGGCAGTAATGGGCAACCGCCGACAAAGCCACTGCACACATCCGTGCCACCACTGTATGAAACTAACCAGACATCACGCTTGATATGGTCGTAGACCCATTCAAAGCCTTCTGGCGGCAACGGTGAACCAGTTGAGCCGATCAATTTGATTGAACTAAGATCGAACTGCGCACCCGGTTCGATCCCGCTCTTCATCAATGCGGTAATATAGCCAGCACTGGTGCCGAAATAGCGAATCTTGGTCTGTTCAGCTAGTCGCCACAGCACGCCCATATCCGGGTAGCCAGGACTACCATCATAAAGCAGCGGAGTAGCTCCGATAAGCAAGCCGCCAATCAGGAAATTCCACATCATCCAGCCAGTCGTTGTGTACCAGAAGAAAATGTCACCTGGCCGCATATCGAAGTGGAGATCGAGCGATTTGATGTGTTCGAGCAAAATGCCGCCCTGACTGTGAACAATTGGCTTGGGCAGGCCGGTAGTGCCTGATGAGTAGAGCACCCACAATGGAGAGTTGAACTCAACTGGCGTGAAGGTCAGCTCCGCCGAATGCTGCATCACTTCATCCCAGCGCACCAGCGGGCCACGCAGGCCAGTTGGCTCTGCAGCTGGATCGAGGTAGGGGATGAAGATAGTAAGTTCGAGACTTGGCAGCGCGGCCTGGATTGCGGCCACCTCGCTGCGGCGATCAAACGGTTTGCCGCCGTACTGATACCCATCAACCACGATTAAAACCTTGGGGTCAATCTGGCTGAAACGGTCGATCACGCTCGGACTGCCGAAATCGGGTGAGCAGCTCGACCAAATCGCACCGAGACTCGCAGTCGCCAGACACCCGATCAGCGCATGCGGAGTATTTGGCACGTAAGCCACCACTCGATCACCCGGCCCTACTCCAGCCTGACGTAATCGCTGCGCCAATGCCGCTGTCTGCGCTCGTAGCTCGTCCCAGCTCAACGGAGTCGGTGGTTGGCGCTCGGAGGCTACGATCACCGCCGGACGATCAGGTGTTGCATGGCGAAAGGCGTGCTCGGCATAGTTGATCTGCGCACCACTAAACCAGCGCGCCCCCGGCATTTCCCGACTCGACAGCACTGTCGTGTACGGTGTGTACGCTTTGATCTGGTAATATTCCCACAGTGCTCCCCAAAAGGCTTCGAGTTCATCTACTGACCAGCGGTACAGACTATCGTAGTCATCAAAGTGCAACCCGTGCCGTTGCTCAAGCCAGCGCATAAAAGCGCGCATAGTACAGTTCTCGCGCAACTCTGCTGGCGGTTCCCACAACAAACGTGGCGCTTCGGTCATCATTGGCCTCCGTCTGATCTATCAATCACCCTGCGAAACCATGGGGTAGGATAGTATCTCTATCATACCAGACCGACGGCCTTCACTGTGAAGCGCCGTACCTTGCAGAGGAAAAGCTCAGTATGCGCTTTGCTCAAGGATACCGCACGTAATCGACCAGCGCAGCCACTTCCTCGTCCGGTGGCGGACTACTCCGGCTGATCAACCATGTGACTAGAAAATTGACTGGTAAGCCAAAAATCCCCGCAGCCGAACTCGAAATTCCGAACAGCGCCCATTCTGGCCTGATGTAGGTTAGCATCATATACGCCGCCGTGACGAGAAATCCGCTGATCATACCAGCCACTGCGCCACGGCTATTGGCCCGTCGCCAGAAGATCCCCATCACTAGGACGGGAAAGATGGTTGCTGCCGCAAACGAGAATGCCCATGCCACTAACTGCACAATGATCGCCAACCGTTGCAAAGCAGTCAGAGCGGCTAGAATAGCAACTACCAAAATCGCCAGTCGTCCCAACAACAACCGCTCACGCGAGCTAGCCCGCGGGTTAAGGGTACGATGATAAATATCGTGAACAACCGCTGAAGCTATCACCATCAACAAACCGTCAGCAGTACTCAATGCCGCAGCCATGCCACCGGCGGCCACCAGTGCTACTACCGTTGCTGGTAATTCGGCAATCTCCGGGGTGGCCAGCACAACCAGATCCTGATCGATCCGTAACTCGTTATATTGCAAGATACCATCGCCATTACCGCCCATATCAGGATCATCAGCAATGGTCAACAAGCCGGTACTGGCCCAGCGATTTGTCCATTCGGGCAAAGCTGCTACCGACTGGCCCACAACCGAACTCAGAATCTCCCAACGTGAAAAAGCCGCATAAGCCGGAGCGGTCAAATAGAGTACACAGATCCAGACCAACGCCCAAGCTACACTGCTCCGACTATCACGCACTGTTGGCACGGTGTAGAAGCGTGCCAGGATATGCGGCATTCCGGCTGTCCCTAACATGAGACAGAGTGTCAAGGCAAGGTAATTCCAGACCGTCCAGTCGTTAAAGGGGGCCACATAGCTGGGCAAGCCTTGTGCCTGTTCTAATTGTTCGATACTGCTCAGTGCTGCACCATACATAAGTTGCGGGAAAGCAACCCCCGTCAGTTTGTAGGCCAACCACGTCACTGGTACCAAATAAGCGAACACTAGAATGATCCCCTGCACGCCTTGGGTCCAAGTGATGGCCTTCATACCACCAAGGTACGAGCAGAGCAGCACGGCAGCTAAGCCGACAATGACACCGACCATATAGTTCAGGTTAAGGAAGCGGCTCATAATGATACCGATTCCTGTCACCTGAGCCGTCACATAAGTAAAGCTAATGATAATACTGAATATAGCGGCAATCACACGCGCGCCAGCGCCAGGATAACGATCACCAATAAAATCAACTAGGGTATACTGACCGAATTTGCGCAGATATGGTGCCAGTAGCAAGACTAGCAAAACGTAGCCACCAGTCCAACCGGTGATATAGGCTAGCCCCTCAAAGCCGAGCAAATAGAGCGCGCCGGCCATACTGATAAACGACGCGGCACTCATCCAGTCAGAGCCGGTGGCTAAACCATTAAGCAAACCCGGTACTTTGCGGTCAGCAACATAATAAGCATCCAGCGTATCAGCGCGCGAACGAACACCAATTATGGCATAAAGACCGATTGCCAGGGCCAGAAAACACCAATCGATCAAGCCGGCGGGCAGACCAAATTGGGTTTCCAAGGTAACAAATACCCCTACCAGGATCAACAAACCGATGGCAAACGCCACATAGCGTGTTAGATAACGTCGGCGCAGCAGACGCTCTTCCGGCGTCTCCGCCGGATCAATTCCGTATTGCCGATCGAGCAGCCGCATGCGCACGCTGTAAACAAAGGTCAAGACAATAAAACACACCAGAGTTCCCTGGGCACCCATGTAGTAGCCCAGCGGGAATCCGGTCAACACGCTGATCTGATTAAGCGGCGCTGCCAGTACTACTGGCAGCACAAAACTTAACAACCAGATAACTAGCAGTGGCCCCACCAAACGTAGGTTTGCGCGCCAGTATTGTGGCAGCCAGCTTGGGGCCGCCGGCCAACGTCGTAGTGGCGGTGGCGCCGGCATTGTACGCAGCGATGGCGTGATTGTCGTTTTAACCGTATCAGGCGTACCCTGAATCTGACGAACAGGGGGAAAGAGGCGATCAATGATGAATAGTGACACGGCCAATGCACCACCGATCACCAGAAAGAGTTGAAAGATACCAATCCAGAGGTTTGCATTCATACCGTTTCCACCGGGTCGGTTTCGATCCGCACCTCCGCCATCTGTGGTGCCAACGGCAGAGTAAAGATAAAGCGTGCACCTTTACCAATGCCATCACTCTCGGCCCAGATCTCACCACCCTGGGCATAGATCAAATGCCGGGCAATCGCCAGGCCAATTCCACTGCCGCCACTATTACGTGCACGCGATTTGTCGACTCGGTAGAAACGTTCGAATAGATGTGGCAAATGTTCGGCGGCAATGCCAATGCCGCTATCGATCACAGCTACCCGTACCTCGTGATCGTCCGCGCGCACTTCCACTACCACCGAACCGCCTGCTGGTGTGTAGCGATAGGCATTGGCCAGAATGTTGATCAAGACCTGTGCCACCCGATCGGGATCGGCCCAAACCAGCGGCAATTGATCGGGGGCATCAAGCGACAGACGCACCTGATTACTGCTAAACAGTGGCTCGAATTGGACAATTTGCGCTTCCAGTACTGAACGCAGATCGATCGCCCGGGCGATGACTGGTAACTGACCAGCTTCGACTCGCGACAGCAGCTCGAGGTCTTCAATAAGACGTTGCAGGCGGCGGGTTTCACGCAAAATGAGGTTAAACGTGGCTGGATTTGCTGACACTACCCCGTCGACGAGGCCCTCCATATAGCCGCCAATCGTTGCTAATGGCGTGCGCAATTCATGGGTCACATCAGCCAGTAATGCCAACCTTCGGCGCTCGGTCTGGTCAAGGGCATCGGCCAATTGATTGACGCTCTGGGCCAGTTGTGCAATTTCATCATCGGCGTTGACCGCCGTGCGTTCGCGGTAAAAACCCTGCGCCAATCGCCGACTCACCTGTGATAGCATTTGAATAGGCTCGACGATCCGGCGCGACACAAAGAGGCTTACTACTACTGCCGCTGCTAATGCAGCAAAGCCACTGATTAACAGCGATTGTTGCACTATCGACTGAAACTGTTCTTGGAGTTCGGCTGCCTCGCCAGCCGCGTTGGCATTCAACTGACCGGTCTCTGCTGCCGCTGATCCCAGGGTTAACGGGGCAAACGTCGTCATGCCAAGGCTCGTCAGCACATATGCTGCGGCCAGCATCACTACATAGGCCATCAATACGATGATCAGATGTGAGATAAACAGTTTCCAGCGAAGTTGATGTAACCACTTCATCATCGCGCGCCGCCGACAAATTTGTAGCCGACGCCACGCACCGTCTGTACCAGCGGCGTCGTGTGCTGATCGTCATCGAGCTTGCGCCGTAATGTGCCGATATGAACGTCTACCACCCGGTCGATCCCGGCGAAATCGGGGCCCCACACGCGTTGCAGCAGCTCTTCGCGGGTGAAGACCCGTCCTGGATAACTAGCTAGCGCGTAGAGCAGATCGAACTCGCGTGGCGTCAGATCAACCCGTACCCCGTTTCGTTCGACCTCGCGTCGCTCGGGATCAATGAGCAAGCCATCGAACTGCAATACCGGTCGCGACTGCGCTTCAGTGGCGCGTAAGGCCCGATTGCGGCGCAAGATAGCTTTTACCCGCGCCACTAACTCGCGAGGACTAAATGGCTTGGTCAGATAGTCATCAGCGCCAACCGACAGCCCGATCAGCTTGTCAATCTCATCGGCACGCGCCGTCAGCATCAATACGAATACTGCCGTTTCACGATGCAGCTGTCGGCACACCTCGATCCCGTCGAGACCAGGCAGCATGACATCAAGCACTACCAGATCAGGCTTTACACTGCGCGCAAGTGTCAACGCACTTGGGCCATCGAAAGCCCGATACACCGCGAAGCCTTCATTGGTCAAATAACTGCTGACCAGATCGACTATCGGTTGTTCGTCATCGACCACAAGAATCGTAGCTGCTTCCATTGCAGCGCCCCCTGCTTCCTCCAATGGCGGCAGTGAGAGTGTCGCTTACAGATGCCGGCAAAAGGCCTTGTGCCGAATGTCCCTTTCCCAGCCTGGAAGAGGGCCAATCTAACGCCAGCGGCAGCTTACGTAATCCAATCCAAATTAGGGGAATAATGGCCTAGTCGTTATCTGCTCCACCACTAATTGACGACGGACAGTCGCTATTACTTCTACACTACCAGCACGTCGATCATTAGGATGAAGCATTTCCCATTCGTAACGAGAAGTATACCACAATTCGCGCGCTTAGATGATCAAGCTACTGCTTCCGCCATTGCCAATAGCCGTTCCCACTGCGCAGCTGTAACTGGCACCACTGACAGGCGGCCTTGCCGCACCAGAGCAAAATCGGCGAAGAATGGATCAGCCTTTATGGCTGCCAGTGTCACTGGTCGCGCGAGTGGTCGCACTGGTACCACATCAACGACTAGCAGCCGCGGATCGTTACGCATCGGATCGGGGTATGGATCGCTCACTACTCGCGCTAGTCCTACCGCTTGCCGTTCATCACCGGTATGGTAGATGAGGGCTTCATCGCCAGTACGCATAGCACGCATATGTTTGAGTGCCACGTTATTTTCCACGCCATCCCATACGGTGCGCCCTTCCCGCATTAGATCGGCAAATGCATAGACAGTCGGCTCAGTCTTTAGTAACCAGTAGTTTGGCATGGTGTATCCTTATATTCAATCTATAGCGACCGCTCGTTTACCAAACGATCGTCGCTCATTGTGCTCCGTGCCGTGCTATAATTCCCGGCGCGAAAGGGGGTTCCGTGAACGACGACTTTGAACAACTCGACGACTACGCTATTCTTGGTATTCGGCCTGGTGCATCGGCAGCCGAAATCAAACAGGCGTACCTAGAACAGATCAGTCGATACCATCCTGACCGATTTGTCGGCGCACCACCGGCTGATCAGGAATATGCTGCCCGGCGCGCGCGGCGGATCAATCAGGCCTACCAAAATTTGCGGCGGCGGCGACATTCAGGACCGTCAGCTACACCCGTAAAACGCGACTATCAGGCTGAATTATACGCCCAAGCTCAAGCTCATCTGGCTGCCGGCCGGCGATTGCAGGCCCTAGCAACATTGCGTGAGCTGCAACGCATTAACCCTTGGTATCGTGATTGCAATACACTTATCGCTGAGCTAGAAACTGAGTATCAGTCACAACCGTCGCGCCAAACCCTCATTTCACGCCGTACCCTGCTCACTACTGCGCTAAGCGGAATATCGCTGGCGATCCTCGGCTGGTACGGCTGGAGTCAGCTCCGGAGTGCTACACCTACTCCGTCACCTACTGGCACGCTCACTGCCCCAGCTCATTCTACGTCAGCTCCGATCGCCATCGCTGGATCTGCTCCGTCACCTACGGCGGCTCCGTCACCTACAGTAGCTCCGTCACCTACGGCGGCTCTGTCACCTACAGTAGCTCCGTCACCTACAGTAGCTCCGTCACCTACGGCGGCTCCGTCACCTACAGTAGCTCCGTCACCTACGGCGGCTCCATCACCTACGGCCGTCAATGTTAGCGGACCTATTGTCTACCAGGCTAACTTCGACGCTAATAGTGACTGGCCCACAACCAGTGGCAATGGCTGGAGCGTTGGCGCCGGGGATAATCGCTATCAGATCCAGGCTAACGCCGGACTTGGCGACATCTGGGCCTTTCGTACCTCACCAATTGGTGCCAATATGATGATCGAAGTTGAGGTTAGTGTCAATGGTGATTGGGCCGGACTACTGCTACGATTCAATGGGCCGCAACGCTATCTGAGCTTTCTGATAAATCCTACCCGTAGTCAGTTTCGCTGCGATGAGCGCAATAGTGATCAGCGTACTCGCCTGGCCGAGGGCACTGTAACGCTGACGGATCGCACGCTCCTCAGTGCACGACTAGAGGGTCAAACCATCGCCCTGTGGATCAACAACCAAACGGTCAGTATCATCACTAACGCTACTCCACCGCCTGATCCACGCTATGGCCTCATCGCCCGTGCCGAGCAGAACGCCACCACTGCCACTTTTCGCAATCTGGTAATCCGAGCACTAACCACCGGCTAAATACTGAGGCGCACATAGCGCTATCGCGTGTTGGGGAGCCACATTGCCAGTACGCCATCACTTCTCCGCGTGGTAATGCTGCGATCCACATCAATCACGTAAATGCCATCGTGGGCCGAATACACGACTGCCCGCCCATCGCTTGACCAGATGTCGAATGATAAGGCGTAGGCGTCAAAGAAATTGATCTGGGCCAAGAACTCTTGCGAAGGCGTGAACGTGGCTAGCGTGCGAAGTGAACCGACAGTCCGATTGACTAGCCGCCAGCGCAGTTGGGTCATCCCATCAGCCGACCGCCCAGCCGGAGTCAAGTATGCAATCTGCTCACCATCTGGTGACCAGAAAAACGCTACCACATTATCGTCTGCCGCCGATAGCGTGCGTACCTTGCCATCAAGACCCACCAGCTTGAGCGGGCCATACCCATTTGGGCCAACCGTCGTATACGCGATCTCATCACTGCGCGGCGAGCGGCCAAAGATGATCGCTGCCATCGGCTCACGGGCCAATGTCTGTGGCTGCGTTTCGCCCACTTTTACCTTCGTCAGCACACTCTCCACTTTTTCAACCGCTGGCGGCCCCTGGATTGGCGGTTGCGCTACGTAGAAGAAGCTTTCACCGTCTATACTCCAGGCTGGCACTTGAAAAAAGCCCGGATCAGTCACTTCGTGAAGAGGCTGCGCACGGCCAGGCTGGATTGTCACGACTCGTCCATCTTCAAACATTGACCCACCGATATGCACCAGCAAGGCTGTGCTATCAGGCTGCCAAGCTAGATACAGCGAGCTAGGTGAGACACTCAGTAATTCGGCAGGACGCGAACCATCGGCTGGTACCACGTGCATACCAAGCCCTCCAGCACCGCGATTGGAGAGAAAGGAGAGGTAGCGACCATCAGGCGACCAGACCATGTAGAGCGGCGGATTGGTCGTCGAGCGGTACAATTCGATCCGGGCATCGGTACGCAAGTCTATTACCCGTAAAACGCTGGCATTTCCGCTCTGACTAACATAAGCGATACGGCTGCCGTCTGGTGCTAGCGCCGGGTAGCGGAACAATTCCCGACTCGCATCCTCGGCCAGCACCTGCGCTGTACCACGCTGATCAACAATCATTAAACGCCGTTCGGGGCCCACGACCAGTAGTTTCTGATCAACCGGTCGGTTGGTGATGATTAGAAAGGCCAATACGCCCGCGCTTATACTACCGATCAGGATGCCTGCACTCAATAGCCCGATCAGTGTTAGCAGAATCCGGCGAGCAGCCATGCCTTGCTCCTTTCTGGAGATGGAATGGTGTATTTTGTAGTATACCAGGATTTAATGGCTTTCTGGGCTCGATGAGCGATTAATATCGCGGCTCTGAACGGCGGTCCCGTATGTCACCGACGTTTGCTGGTGGGATAGGTGATAGGACGCTGTCAAAGTGTCAGCCCGGGCTGCCCCAGTTGTCTTCTGCAATCCGTTAGAGCGGGTCTAGTTCGGTTCTACTCAACAGCAACACGCGCAGCGGATCTGTTCGCAGAAGTATTCTGCTGCGTATATTTACGCTACGCGATCGAAAGGGTGAATGGTGGCCGAGACTTTGAACGTACCGATCAGCAACGTTGATCAGCACTTCGGTCACATTTACTACGATTAACCGTTGCGAACTTTCTTCAGGACTCTGGGCAAACCACGCGCGGAATGAACGACAGATCGTTGCCTAAGCTTATCCGATATTGCCTGTTGTTTGCCATGTCCTGGTCATGTACCGTCGCAAGGTGATAAAACTGCCCGTAGTGAGCAAGGAGGGGAACATCGAAAGCAATGTGATGGCTGGCATACGTCTACAACTATCCACCATCACGACAGCCCAGTACGTTAGACACAATGAGAGAGGATTGGGCATTGCGGAGATAGACGCTACGCTTTAGAAGGAAAGCAGAAGGCGATGTGCTGTAACTAGGCCTGGCCCCAATTTGCTGCCTGGTTGGATGTCACTCTCCCCGATGCTATCGAAACGGGGCTGGAATATCAGTAGTAGTGACGTTCGGTGACTCAAGTGCGCTGTTCGTCCGCAGCTCCTCAGGGGATGGGCAGATGGTCTATCGGGTGGAAGCCTACTCTGCAGTTTCAGGCCCCTATTCCCGTTATCCCATCTGCCCCAAGCTCAAAACCCTATGCTACACCCTCTAAGCGATCTTCGAGATCGGCGTGGAGTTCGCGTAGACGTTCGAGGGTCTCTTCATCAGTCTGCCAGATACCGCGCGCATTAGCTTCTAGCAGACGACCCACCATATTGCGCGCCGCTGCTGGATTGAGCTGCTCGATCCGAGTACGCATAGCGTCATCCAGCACAAACGTCTTGGCTGCTTCGTCGTACACCCACTTGTCTACCGCGTCAGTGGTTGCGCTCCAGCCGAGCATATAGGTAAAGCGACTAGCAATTTCGGCAGCACCGTTGTGCCCGTGGCGCAACATACCTTCATACCACTTCGGGTTAAGGAACTTGGTACGGTATTCAACCCGCAGCGTCTGCTCCAACGTTTGTAGCTTCGTTTCGGCAGTAAAGCTCTCGACAAAGTTGAGCGGTACGCGTTGACCAGTGGCCCGCTCAGCGGCAGCCTTCAAGGCACCAGAATAACCGTAGTAATGCTGCATATCGGTTAGACCGTACTCGACGCTGTCGATCTCTTGGGCCACTCGGCTAACTGTGCCGAGCAAGGCGCGTAAAACGTCGGGCTGAGCAGAACCGTTCTGACGGCCGCCAAACGCATAGGCGTTGCGCTTGATGAACAACTCCTCCAGCTCCTCGCGCTTCTCCCAGGCACTGCCCTCGATCGCTTCATCAACATCTGTGCCATACGTGCCAGCAGCCTGCGTAAAGATACGAGCCGTCGCTTGATCAAAGCTCTTGCCGGCGGCCATCATCTCTTGAACATGCTTGCGGATGTAGTTCATTTCGACCGGTTCATCCGCGGCGGCAGCATCACGCACCAGACGGTCTAGCAAATCCATCGTACCGGCAAAGATGTCGCGGAAGATTCCCGACGCCGTCATCAGTACGTCGATCCGGGGCCGACCCAGCTCAGATAGTGGAATCAAGCCATACCGCCCTACTTTGCCCTGCCCATCTTTCACCGGCCGGGCCCCGATCAACCCTAGCACAATCCCGATCGACTCACCCTTAGTTTTGATGGCATCCAGCCCCCATAGCACCTGGGCAATAGTTTCTGGGTACTGACCAGTTTCAGCGCGGTGTGCTGCGATCAATGCTTCGGCAATCCGCACTCCCCGCTCGTAGGCACTATCGGTTGGCACTCGGAAGGGGTCAAGGCTGTGGATGTTACGTCCAGTGGGAAGTACACGCACCCCATCGCGGATAATGTCGCCGCCAGGTGCAGCTGGGATATAGCGTCCGGCCAGCCCGCGCATCAGGTAATCGAGCTCCTGGGTGTTATCACGCAGAGCGGCCAGCAGCGCTCGTCCGTGCTGAATGAGACCGGTCACGGCATTGCCAACGGGTAAACCAAATTGGTGTGCCGCCTGATCGGGTGTGAGCGTCCCAAAGACCGTCTGCTGTACGAAGCTAACACATTGCGCTTCGATCTCATCGCGTAGCGCCAGGGCTTGAGCATCGCCTCGGCGCGCACGGGTCAGTAATTCGCCATAGTGAACACCGGCTTGACGAGCATTCAAAAAGAGATCAGCCAGACCAGGTAATTCACCACGCGGTACCTTCAACGTCTCGATAATAAGTGTCAATTGCTCCTCTGGCGGCGGTGCACTACCGAGCACATGCAGCCGGTCAGTGATCATGGTTGCTGCCAAATCGCGGAGATAGGCGTATGCGCGTGACGCGAAGCGACTGAACGGTTCGTCTGGCTGACGCATCAGATCATTATCGAGGTTGAGCAAAGCGATCTTTTGCATAATCGCTATTGCTTCCGGGCTTTGATCATCATCAGCGACTGCTGCAGGTCGCTCGCGATACTCGGCTAGCAGATCCTGCAGCGCCTGTAACTCGCGGTAGAGGCCGGCACGCCCATAAGGTGGAATTGCATGACCAATAATCGTGCTATAACCGCGCCGCTTGGCGATGTTGGCTTCGGCCGGGTTGTTAATCGGGTAGACGTAGAAATTGGGGACCTCACCCAGCAGCACATCGGGCCAGCAGCGGTCAGTGAGCCCGAGCTGCAAGCCAGGCATCCATTCAGCAGTGCCGTGCATGCCGAGATGGATGATTGCATCAGCACCGAAACTCTCGGTCAGGTAGCGGTAGAATAGCGCGTATTGGTGGTGCGGTGTGTTCTCTTTATCGAACAGCAGCCGCATGGGGTCGCCAGGCATCCCAATCACCGGTTGCACACCGATAAAGATATTACCGAGCTGAGTACCGGCCAAACGCACTTTATCGCGCCCCAGCGGGGCGATATCGCCGGGGAATTCGCCCCAGCGAGCAGTGATCCGCTCTTGATCGATGGGGCGCAACCAGCGGTAGAAGTCCTGCCGATCGGCGCTAAATCCGACCACCACTGGCGGATGGCCAGGTGGTAGTGGCTGATCACTTACCAGACCTTCCAGACAGCGTGCAAACGTATTGGGATCACGCGGATAACGCCCAACTTGATACCCTTCGGCTGCTAGCCGATCGAGGATTGCGATCAGGCTGGCTGGCACGTCAAGCAGGGCGGCAGTAGCCACCTTGCCCTGACCAGGTGGGTAATTGTAGACGATGATCGCCACCTTCTTATCACGGTTGGCTTTCTTGCGTAACCGTACAAAGCTGCGCGCAATGCGTGCCAGCCGCTCGATCCGATCTGGTACAGTAGTGATCGTGCTCCCGCGCATACCGCCCAGTACCACTGGCGCAACCGCACCATCCATTTCGGGAAGGCTGTAGAGGAACGTGCTTTGCAACGGCCCCACACCACGCTCGCGCCAGTCGTCTTCGTCTTGGACGAAGAGCGGCTGCGCGACGATATAGGGCACATCGAGCTTGCTCAACAACTCACGCGCCACATCGACGGTCAACCCGGCTTTGGTAGAACCAGCCGGCCCTCCCACCAACGGGAAGCCCATCGTGTTGATGATCAAATCAACCTTCATATGGCTGAGCCACTCGCGCACGACGATATGGCTCTCGATGCCCATCACAAAGATCGGCAGCACGCGCAGCCCAGCCGCTTCAAGCGCCTGAACAATTTTGTGGTGGTAATCGGCACCGGTGAGGATATGGGCCCGGAATGAAAGCACCGCTACTGTACCGAGCGGGGCCGGCAGTCCCTTCCGAGCGCGATTGCGCTCCTTTTCCCACCGCTCATACTCGCCTGGTGAAGAAAAGAGGCGCGGCGCATCAGGGTGAGCAAAGCCCATATTGGGCAGCTCGACTACTGGATCGACATGCAACTGGCTCATCCCGCTGTACTCACGCAGGATCAGCTTGAACATGTTGGTTGCATTGGCAATGCTGCGGTGATTCCAATAATTGTTGACATTTGTCCAGTTGCGAAAATCGTTGAGGCGCTTACCAGGCAAGAAATTGATCAGCTTCGAGGTAATCTTCTGTAATTTCACGTAGCCGTACAGCGCATCTTCCTCACGCCCCCCGACGAGCAGCCGGGCTACATTCTGCACTGGCTTCGGCATACCCTTACCGGCCTTGAGGTTATACGAACCGACCTTGTTTAGTCGCATCACCTCTGGTAGACCCTCAAACGAAAAGACAACCGGCGGATCATGCCGTTCAACCATGGGGACTAGGACTTCCGCTACCTCGTTAAGCGTAATCAGCGAGAGGATCAAGCACTGACAACGGGCAATTGCCGCTTCCACTTCGGCTGGACGTACAGTGACATCACGATCCTCGAAGATATGGAGACGAAAATCAGGTACCTCTTTGCGCACCTCAGCTGCAGCCTGCCGGAAAAAATCCTGGCTATAGCGCTGCAGCCCGAGGATCATAACAAACTCTGTCGGCTGACTCATAGCTCCCTTGCTCCTGTGTGTTTTCACCAATACGCTGCGTATATTATGCAAGATCGTGGTTCAAAAAACAATCTGAACAAAAAACAAACAAAACCTGTGCAAACTTGCACAGGTTTTGCACTAAAAATACAGCGAAATATGATCAATCACCATATTCCATTACTGTACCAAGGTAACGCAATGCTTCTTGTTCAGTACCAAATAGCCCAACACCACTAACAAAACGCACTAACGGAGCAAAAATAAGCAAATGCTGCTCTGAAACAACAAAAGCAACCCGACCGAGATGTTTGTGTCTAGTGATTGCTTCAGTGCGCTGACGAGCACCCCAATCGGCGCCAGAGATGCGACGACCATCAACTAACAAATCAGTTGGGTTGGGGCACTGATCAAGCAAACGCCACATTTCGTGATAGTACCGTTCCGCTTCGGCCAAGTGCAGATGATCCTCCATCACCACCCAGATCAGATCGTGGGCCCGGCGACGAATGCGGTAGGGCATAGTGCTCCCCCTCACAAATTATGCGAAGTTTTGCACATTATACAACGATTTTGCAGTATATGTCTAGCGAAAAGATGACATGTTTCCGGTGCGAACCTTGTGCATATATGAAGTGGGCCGTGACAAAACACGATTGATCATTTGCTGTTAATCATGTGCTGTGTTCAGGCCCAACCGAGGGTTAGATGTGGTTGATCACACACAGGTTGTACTTCCTCTAGGGAAGCCTGCACTGGGCTATACTACCCATGACGACGAACGGTTAGATGCAGCGCAAGGGAGGAACGGCTAAGAGATGACCTTTCCGGTTTTCTATTATGTAAGTGGTACCGCAGTTCAGATATGCGTAGAATTTGAGCGCTCTACTTTCCAGATCCAGCGCGATCTGCTGTTAGGTTGACGATCATCCCCGGCACTGCTATAATCGCCGCCACAATCAGGCATTACAGACGCTCTGCGACCGATACAGAGAGGCTTGTCATCATGGGGTTCTTTGAATATTTCGTTACTGCCAGTCCTCAATTTGGTTCGTATGCGTGGACATTCTTTATCTTACAGATCTTGCTGGTCGCGGGCGGAGCCTACTTCATCTGGCTGCACACCGAGCGGAATGTCGCCAAAGCGACCTTCTTCCGCCAGTTGGGGATTGCGCTGATGATTGTAGGTGGCTTTGGCGTGGCGCTCGGCGTTGTTCGGATGCTCGATGTATCACCCTTCAATCAGAGGTTTTGGTTCTACATTCAGTTGCTTGTCGAGCTAGCCCTCAGCGGTTATATCTTCTACTATATGCGTAATGTGCTGCCCGAACTAGCGCGGAACACGCGCATACGGACACCGACTCCCCGCCAGGCTCCGGCTAATGCCACTCCCGCTACTCCACGCCCTGCCCCCACTACTGGCCGTCGTGAAGCGCGCCGCGAACGCAAGCGCAAACAGCGGTAATATTGGTGCTACCCACGCGCCTATCACCACGCTGCCGGCACGCGCAGTGCAATTCGCAACCGGCGGTGATACTCGGCGCGTGGGATTTCCATCGCGCCAAATTGCAGCAGATGTGGTCCGGCCATAAACTGCGAATCGAGCAAAACAAACCCGCCGCGCCGTAATCGCTCGACCAGATGTACTAACGCCACTTTACTGGCATCGCGTACGCGATGAAACATGCTTTCACCAGCAAATAAGCCACCCAGTGCAACACCGTATAAACCGCCGACAAGGTTGCCATCACGCCAGCATTCAACGCTATGCGCATAACCGAGCTGGTGCAACTCGCAGTAGGCACGAATGATCTCCGGCGAAATCCAGGTCGTTTCTCGGCCCGGAGCCGGTTCGGCGCAGGCGTTGATGACCTCACTGAAAGCGGTATCGAAAGTCACAGTAAAGACCCCCGACCGCACTGTACGTGCTAACCGGCGCGGCACATGAAACCGCTCATCAAGCGGAATGATCGCTCGCCGCACCGGTTCATACCAGCCAATGGTCCCGTCCTCATCAGCCATGGGAAAGATCCCTTGCCGATAGGCAGTTAGCAATAGTTCCGGTGTGAGCGGTGGTGATGCCATAGGATCGTTGTCCACTTACAACCAAGTGTAGGTTACATCATTTGCTCAAGGCGCTTCATCCCGGATGAGATGATCGCAACCCACCAACCTACTAACACCAAGGTGAGTAACAACCCGATCCGCAACGACCATTCATTATCAGGCAACAGCTTACCAATCAACAATGGTGCACCAGCCACCCCATAGACCAGTCCACCAAAAAGGAGTGGCATTGGCAGAATCGCAGCAGCCATGCTGGGCCACGAGTAGTTTTGTACCGTGATAAAGACGTAACACAAACCATAAGTAATGGTTGCACTCATCAGCGCTGCAAGCAGATTGCCATTGATTCCGAATGGTGACCCATCCAACAATGCTGGCGGCGCCGGATCGCGTAGACCGAGCAATCCTAACCAAAGTTGGATGATCACAAAGACCAGATACGTAAGGAGACCATTGGTTAGGCTAGGACTCCACCAGCGGTACAGGTAAAGAAATACGACGATCAGTGCTGGCAGGGTATCTGGCCAGGCAGCGCGCAATGATGCCGCAACATCGAATGGCATAGTCAGTGCCGCTAACAACGAACCAGGTGTTGGTATCGATCGCAGGCTATAGAGCAACTGCCAGAGTGGATTAAGCAGGATGCTGAATTGCCCTGCGGCCAGCGCAAAAACGTACAGCGGGTTGCGCTGCTGCCACCACAGCCAGAGCGCTGCTCCGTAGAGCAGAAAGGTTATCAATTCCGCTAGCAGATGACTCGCTCCTTACGCGCCATCACTCACGAGGGCGCGCACTGTACTTCCTAACGCTGCCTCGCCAGCTATTGAATTCTGGTGGCGCAGGCACGGCAATCTTCATTCCCACCACGACCTGCTGTCATTCCCATATATACTCGCGCACTTCTCCGTTTTCAATCGTGAAAAGCTGGTCAGTCAGACCATATGCGCGTTGAGCGGCATCAAGCTGAATCTGATGGGCAATGCTGGTCAAGATGCTCTCATCGGCATCGCTAAATGCAATCAGAAAGTCGCGATTGGGAATGCCGATCACCATGTTCCCCGGGAAATGGGGTTTCCAACTCGCCAGCAAGTCGGGTAACAGCAGGCGAGTAGCGTCGTAGCCGTCGTGTGTATTTGCGACAATCAATCGTTTCGCTCCTGCGCCCGTGATCAAAAAGTGAGCCCGTTCACGGGTCCGCGCTGCCAGATTCGCCAACGCCCGCTCGTGGAGCTGATGCTCGCCAATTCCCCACCGCTCGAGATGACGCTCGTTGATGTACGCAACGCGTTGCGGTTCATCAACCACATACGTAATGATCAGATCGGCCAAAAAGGGCCGGTAGGCTAGCATCGGCAGCTTGCGCTCGAACACGGCGTTGAGGAGTATGATTGGCTTGAGCATCGGCATCACCCGCTCAGCGATGTCGGCAAAGGTGCGCGCATCCCGCACTGGTATACGTTCGTGCAACATTCGCACAAGGGTTGCGTACACCAGATCAAGATGCTCCGGCGCCTCGGTATAGGCCTGGTAGAAGTCGGCCAGATCGACGCGCATGCGCTGATTACCGACCCGGACCTGAATCACATTACCTTCGCGGCCTAGAAAATCTACTCCCGGTTCAGCTACCAATCGACGCTCAATCTCAGCAGCAAACGCTGCCCGATCAAGCGGAGTTTGCGCACCCATCATTCATCATCCTTTACATCAATTCCATCAAGGCCGTGCTGCCATGCTTGACGCACTCTATCCAGTGGAAGATCCACCAACACTGTTTCAATATCGTAGCTAGTCTGAAACACCTGTACTATTCGTTCGCCAATTACTGTACCTATCCGTCTCAGCGATACGCCGGTCATCACTGCCTCAAATTCGGCCGTGTAGGCCGGATCGACCTCCACCAGGAACCGGCTCGGCGTTTCGCTAAACAGCATGGTAATTGCGTCAAGCGATGGGTCGTCAAGCGTGAGGCGCAACCCCAGATCACCAGCAATCGCCATCTCGGCCGCCGCCACCGCTAACCCGCCTTCGCTCAGATCATGGCAAGCCCGCACTAGACCAGCGCGAATCGCTCGGTGCAGAGCGCGGAATGTCGTCCGCGCTGCCGCGAGATCCACTTGTGGCAACGCTCCCACATCATCAATCATCCCGATAGCGGCCAGATGACTGCCGGCGAATTCGGGCCGCGTTTCCCCCACTAGGTAGAGAACATCGCCAGGCTGTTTCAGATCCGCCGTTACGCACTGTTCGACCTGATGGACATACGCTAGAGCTGAAATTAGCAGGGTTGGCGGAATTGCCACCCGCTTGCCTTCTGCGTCGCGATATTCGTTATTGAGTGAATCTTTGCCGCTGATAAATGGTGTGCCAAAGGCAACCGCTCCATCGTAGCAGGCCGCGGCGGCCCGTACCAGACCAGCCATCCGGTCGGGCTGGCGAGGATCACCCCAGCAGAAATTATCAAGAATAGCCGTGCGATCAGGGTCACCACCGACTGCCACTACGTTGCGTAGCGCTTCATCGATCGCCGCTAGCGCCATCCAGTACGGATCATGGTAGCCGTAGCGCGGACAGATACCAAAACCGAGTGCCAACCCAGCCGCATCCGCTGGCAATGGCTTAATAACAGCGGCATCCGAATGACCGCTCAGACCACTGCCAATAAGCGGTTTAATGACCGTGCGACCGCCAACTTCGTGATCGTAGGTGCGAATGATCCGCTCCTTCGAGGCGATGGAGGGATGGGCAAGCAGTGTCAGCAAGGCCGCCTCCGGTTGCACGCCATCGCACTTGGGTGCCTGCAGCCGCGTCGGCGAAGGGGACCAACGCGCCGTTAACACCCGTTGGGGCCGGCCTTCGTGTAGAAAATCCATATCGAGGTCAACCACGGCTAGATCGTGATAGTAGACGCGTAGTCGACCATCATTGGTAAAGCGTCCAATCGGTGTCGCTTCTACCTCTTCCGCCGTACAGAGCGTGAGGAGCGCTACCAATCGATCGGGCGGTACTGCCAACACCATGCGCTCTTGCGCCTCGGAGAGCCAGATCTCCCATGGCTGTAGACCGGGGTACTTGCATGGCACGTGCTCAAGGTGCACCTCAGCCCCCAATTCGGCCCCCATTTCGCCAATTGCCGATGATAATCCACCGGCGCCACAGTCGGTGATCGCCGAGTAGAGCTGCGCATCGCGGGCTTGTAAGAGCACATCAAGCATCTTCTTCTCGGTGATCGGATCACCGATCTGTACTGCACTTCCCACCTCGCTGGCTGTGGTGTGGGTCAGCTCGATGCTGGAAAAAGTTGCTCCATGAATACCATCACGCCCAGTGCGCCCACCCATCACAACAATAATGTCACCTGGACGAACATTGCGCGGATGCATGCCGCGTGGCGCTAGCCCAACAGTGCCGCAGTAGACTAACGGGTTAGCCGTGTAGCCGGGATCAAACAGCACAGCACCGCCCACGGTAGGGATGCCCAGTTTGTTGCCATAGTCACGCACACCAGCTACTACCCCGCTGGCAACCCGGCGCGGATGGAGTACACCAGCGGACGGCGGCGGGGCATCGGGCATGCCGAAACAGAGCACATCGATGTTGGCGATTGGGCGAGCTGATACTCCTAATACATCGCGTATGACTCCGCCCACACCAGTATTTGCACCACCAAACGGTTCGAGTGCACTAGGATGATTATGGGTCTCGACCTTGTAGGATACTTCATGCTGCTGATCAAAGGCGACAATGCCAGCATTATCGACAAAGGCACTCAACACCCATTGCTCGCTGTGTCCGGCTAGCGCCACCCGGGTCGCTTCCATTAAAAAGGTGCGAATAAGACTGTCAATCGTCACATTACCAGTAGCCAGCCGGGCTAGCATTGGATACAGTGCCGGATCAACCGCCAACTGCTCAGGCGGTTGCTCGTACTGGACGCGCGCTTTAAAAGTTTTATGTGAACAATGCTCGCTCCACGTCTGCGCGATCGTCTCTAGTTCACCATCGGTGGGATCGCGACCCTGTTCGGCAAAATAGGCCTGAATAGCGCGCATTTCAGCCAGATCGAGCGCCAATACGCCGCGCTGACTAATCTCAAGGAGCTCGTTATCATCGGCAGTGCGTAGAGGAATTGTCGTTACGACCGGGTGAACAGGCGACGGTTCCGCGACTAGCATGGCGTAAAATGCTGCTCGATCGGCGTTGTGATCACCCGGACGGTAGCTGATGGTTGTGTGTACTACCTCGATTGACCGCTCGGCAATAGCTGCCGCTGGATCAGCTGTCGGTGGCAACAAATACCGGCGCAGAGCACGAGCGTGCTCGATCTCGCGTACTCCCAACCGACGCGCCCCCTCAACGACGCTCTCACCTTCGCTGTCAGTCACTCCAGGGCGGTAAGCGACTTCTAGAACTAGCCCATCAGTCGTCGGTAAGAAGGGATCGGTGAGCGGATGCTCTGCAGTCACCGCTTGCCAGTGTGCCCGTTGAACTACTGGATCGTGCAGCAGCTGTTCAACCACAAGCGCGACAACTGCCGGCGTTAATCGATTTCCAGCGAGCAGATACAGCTTCTGCGGCGACACAACACCCTCGGTCGCCACCGTCACAAGATAGAGTGGCATAGAAACTCCAACAATTGATGTCACGACGCAGTACCGCGAAGGGCGGCCGACACAGCACGTAGACACCGGCTAGGGCCGGCAATAGATAATGGATTCTGTTGCGGTCGGTGACCGTCTTGGCTGCCTGTCTATGCATTACTCCGCGAAGTTGCGCCAGATTTTTCGCGTTCACATCGTTTATAATCTTGAGTATACCATCTTCTCTTGCTGATGTTGCACACGGAGCATACCATGCAGAGCTGGCGTTGGGCACTGATTGTTTTGCTGGGATGGTCGTGGTTGATGGCTCCCACGCAAACCATTGCGCAGGGTACAGCTAACCTGACTGGCATTATCACCTACCGCGAACAGGTACTGCTGCCAGCCGACGCACTAGTTGTTTTACAGATTGCCGAAGTGACCCCGACTGGTACGGGCGGACGGGTGATCGTTGAACAAACCTTCGCCACTAATGGCGCTCAACCCCCCTTCCGCTTCAATCTGGCCTATAATCCAGGGTTGATCGACGCCGGTCGGGTTTACACACTACAGGGACGGATTCAGGTACGCGGTCGCACCCTCTTTACGACCGCGAATCTGATCCCGGTCATCACTGGCAACGCCCCGCGCAGCGACATCAATGTGGTGATGGTGGCTGTACGCGGCGCAACGCTTCCAGCTGCCGGTAGTGAATTAGGACTGGTTGGGCTGGCTATTGGGCTGGGCATAGCTGGCAGCCTCGTCCATCTGATCCGGCGCGTGAGCCAGAACAAGGTCACCAGTTAAAACAGTGGGCTAGTTAGAGATATAGGATGCTGAACGGCCAGTCATCTGGCCAGGCAATCTTCTCTATTGACCAATCCGATGATGTCTCCAGCCAGAACGCGTAGTGATCCACCCGACCCGGCACAAGAAGCTGATAACCAGTACCGCGGACACAGACAAGATATTCAGGGGATCTCGGATCGCACTCGATTTTCGATTGCAGGTAATACATTCGTCCGCGCAGCAGATGCCGCGCTTCTTCCTCAGAATAGTTGCTATTCGGATAGAGCAGGTGGGCCAACTCACGGTAGCCGCAGACGCGCCCGCATGCATCGTTCAGATATTTCACTATCTGTATCTCATCGTTGCTCAAGCGCACATAACGATCACGTAAGCGCAACAGGCGACGCCGAGTATCGATATCGAAAAGATTGCCTGGATTACCGTCCCTTCCCTGCGCGACCCTCGCCATAGCCACTAGTGACGAGATAACCGCATTCAATGCCCGTTCCGGCACAGGATACGGGAGTTGACAAACCTGCACCGGCCGTCCAAGCGTAGGCCTATGCGCCGACCATAGTTCACCGGCTAAGATCATGAATTGGCACGTAGACAACGTATTAAGTATCAGACTCAGATCACAAAACGGATCGGAAAAAAGGTCAGTATTGATAATGCACAATCGAATGCGTTGATCAGATAAATAATGTGCAATGGTCAGAGGACTGGTCGCGGCCAAGACGGGCCATTGCCAGGTGTGCAGACAATTGACAAGAGTCGCTCGATCGTTGTTGTCGTCATCGAGGATGAGAGCGATGCCGAGACTCATGATAGCCTCATACGTTTACGCGCCAACAATGATTAGAGCGGTAGTATATCTAGGAAGCAGGATTTGTGCAAGTAGGCACAAAGATATAGATATATAAATGCTGTATGTGCCTTTCTGCATCACCTATCGACAGCGTCTGTCACCCCCAGGTTAGGTTGGGAAAACAACTCGCGCCAGTTTAACTTGCCCTCTTCTTTATCGAGCATTAGCAACACGGCGGTGATCAAGTACGGCGGCATACTAGCGTTGAAGTATGATCCAGCACTGATGTTTACTAATAGAAACAGAGCCAGTGCCGCGCTTTGCCGCACCCCCCGACCTGTCAGCATACTTATCGCCACGATCACCTGCCCAATAGTCAGAATCCAGGCAATAGGGCGGGAGAAGGGGATCGCAAAATGGCGCAGATAGGCGGCGCTGAAACTGTTTGGATTGATCTCGGACAAGCGCTGCTCGAAATGTTGACGCATCACATCGGTTGTCATCCAGCCGCGTGTGATCTTGTGGTAGGCACCGTAAGCAAAGGTAGCGCCAAAACCATAGCGCAACAAAGCGAGGCCAATTCTGGCCGCCCGTCGTAGTGCTGTCGATGTTTCCATTGCGTGCCTCCTGTGTAGTCAATGTTGCCATCTCGAGTTATGCTCGCATCGTCCACAAGTATATCACTTTTTGACAAAAATTGTGTTTATATGTCAGTCTTATTCTAAATATTCGATGAGAAAATACTGCTACACTGCCATCAATCCGGTATCATGCTTTATGGGTTCTACCAACGGTTTGAATGTAGCGAGGTTTCAATCTGATATGACGACACGACGTGTAATTATCGGTATTGGCCTAGTGATCGTGCTGGCTGTAGCCGGCCTCCTCTTATATGTCTTCCGTCCACCAGAGGCAGCTAGTGGCCCGCTGGAAGCTGTGCCGCTGGTTTTACCGACCGTGGCTCCAACCACGGTACCCGCGCAACCAGAGCCAGCTGCGACCGTGGCCGCCACCATGGAACCGACTGCGCCCGCCGACGCGAATCAGCCGACACTGCAGCTGTTTGCCATTGATCAGAGCCGCTCAGAAGCCCGCTTTCTGATTAATGAAGTGTTGCGCGGACAACCAATTACAGTGGTGGGTGTAACCAACCAAGTAGCGGGACAAATTGCCCTTGATCCGAACATTCCCACCGCGGCCCAGGTCGGCGTAATTCAGATCAATGCCCGCACATTGACGACTGACAATGAGTTTCGCAACCGCGCGATCAAAAACGCAATCCTTCGCACTAATCAGTTCGAGCTCATTACATTCACGCCGCGCGTGATCACGGGGTTACCAGCAACGGTAGAGATTGGCGTACCGTTTGAGTTTACGATTGAGGGCGACCTGACCATCACCGATGTAACCCGCCCGGTAACATTCACCGTGACCGTGACGCCAGTAAGCCAAAGCGAAATCAGGGGGCTAGCACAAGCAACGGTGCTCTACCGTGACTTCAACCTCATCATCCCCGACTCACCGTCGGTCGATACCGTTGCTGATGAGGTGCGGCTAGAGCTGGAGTTTGTAGCAACGCTGATCGGCTAAATGGCCGGTAACGCCACCGGAGGGCGCTCTCAGTCTCGTGGTATAATAACGCGAACTTAACAGCGGAAGGTCAGGAGCTGGCAATGAGCGTGCAGAGCACCCGTGGCCGCCGCGTGAAGGCGGCCAAGACGAACAATCTTCTCTATCTGTATGTTGCAGTTGGGGTAGTAGCGGTGATAGGGATCACGGCACTGGTCGTATTCCTCACTCGCAATCCTGCAGAAGTGAAAGCGCCGACTGCACCAGTTGGTCGCACTGCCGACGGATTTTACTACAAGGGGAACCCCGACGCTGCCGTTAAGGTGATTGCGTTTGAAGACTATCAATGTCCGGGATGCGCCTACTTCACGCGCAACCTTGGTCCAATCCTTGAGCGCGACTACATTAATACTGGCAAAGTGCAGTTTATTTACCACGAACTGCCGCTGACCAACATTCATCCGAATGCGTTGGCAGCTGCCGAAGCTGCTCGCTGCGCTGGTGATCAGGGCAAGTTTTGGGAGATGCATGATCAGCTGTTCATCAATCAAAGTTTGTGGGCGCAATTAAATTCACCGCTCAATACCTTTAGCGGCTACGCTGGCCTCATCGGCATCGATCGGGCAGCCTTCGATACCTGTATGCAAGCGGGTACGCATCGAGAGGCGATACTAGCCGCTGCTCAATCTGCTGCAGCTCTCAATGTGCAGTCTACACCATCGTTCAGTGTCAATGGTCAGATTGTTGATTCAAACCGGTTATTCACTGCTATAGACGCGGCGCTACGCGCTGCTGGACGCTAAATCCGGCGCGTAACCGATTGTGGCCCAATTCGCCATCACTATCGGCGGCAGTTCTTGACGGCCTGCCGCCGCCGGCCTATAATGGGCCGGCTTTTTCGATAGAAGAGAGGAGCACTGCTGCTGTGCAAAACCGTGATCTCTCTGCATTCATTCTTATCATTGTGACGCTCGGCCTGGCACTGGCCATCAATGTCGCACCCAACAATAACTTTTTTGGCCGTGATGTCAGTATCCGTCTCGGCCTTGATTTACAGGGCGGCATCCAAGTCTTGCTACGCTCGGCTGATCCCAACGCTACCGCTGAACAGATTGCCACTGCAGCTGGTGTGATCGAGCAGCGCGTCAATGCACTCGGCGTAGGGGAAACGGTAGTACAGCGCGCCGGGAATGATCGGATTATCGTTGAGCTACCCGGCATCTCTAATCCAGAACAGGCCATCGAAACGCTACGTGGGACAGGCCGCTTAGAGTTTATCGACTCGCAGGGCCAGTATCTCGCCGATGGTACCATTGTGCGCACTTCAAACAGCCCTAATCCGCCACAATTGTTGGAAAGCGGCACGATTACTGACGTGAATAGCCTTGGCCCGATCTACCAGAGCATTACCGACGGTGCCGATCTCGACACCAGCGCCGTTCAACCGACCTTTTCTCAAGGTGGGACGCTCGGTAGTCGCCCGGCGGTTTCGTTCGCGTTCCGTGGTGAATCGGCTCGCCGCTTGGCTTCCTTTACCGCGGCAAATGTGGGCCGTCCGATGTGTATCGTGCTTGATAACGTAGTGGTCAGCTGTCCGGTGATTAATGCCGCTTTGACCGACGGTTCGGGGGTGATCGAGGTAACAACAGAAGCCGAGCGTAACCAGATCTTCAACAAGCTCAAGTATGGCGCGCTGCCAGTACCACTCGTGATCGAGACGAGCCGCACCGTAACTGCCACGCTCGGCCAGGAGAGTGTAGCCGCCAGTATCCGCGCCGGGATTATCGGGCTGATCGTGGTAGCACTCTTTATGATAATCTTTTATCGCGGCCCTGGCTTTATTGCTACTATCGCGCTGCTCATCTACACAGTGATCAGCTTTGCTATCTACCGCCTCATCCCCATCACCCTGACACTGCCTGGAATTGCTGGTTTCATCCTTTCCATTGGATTGGCGGTGGATGCTAATGTACTGATCTTTGCTCGTCTGCGCGAAGAATACCGGCGGGGTCGCTCGATCCGCAACGCACTGGAACAGAGTTTCGTTGAGTCGTGGCCAGCGATTCGTGACTCGAGCGTATCAACCTTGATTACCAGCATTGTGCTCTTTATGTTTGGCAATAGTTTCGGTGTCAGCCTGATCAAAGGCTTTGCACTCACACTGGGCCTTGGCATCGTGTTAAGCCTATTTACCGCAGTTATCGTAACCCGTACCTTCCTGCGGCTGGCACTACCGTTGTTTAGCGACGAGCGTGCCTGGTGGTTTGGCGTCGAACGCCGTAATCAGGCACCGTCTTGGTAGCGCGCCACAACATCATCGTTACCGGCGCTTTTCTGTGGCCAGCGCTGCCTCTGTTCAGCAGCGAGCGCATCTGGTAGTTCGGTGCCAATCGCTATGAAATACCACTGCTAGCTGCAACCGCGACGTCATAATACGTATATCGTGAGATCTGGAGTAACGTCGTTATGGAACATCTCGTCCGCCGTCGCTACTGGTGGTTTGCTTTTTCGCTCCTGATCATTCTGCCCGGCCTCTATATGCTCTTCCTACACCCGTTAGTTACAACCGGGCGTTTTGCTATCGGGCTGCGACCGAGCATCGACTTTGCTGGCGGCGCACTGTGGGAATTGCGTTTCCCTAGCGCCACGCCGGAGACGTTGACCACCGACCGGATTGCGCAGGCATTTGCTACTGCTGGATTTGAAGGCGCGCAGGTGCAACTCAGCCCAACGATCGTTGATGGTCAGCAAATTACAACAGCGCTTGTGCGCACACGCCCCCTCAGCGAGTTGGATCCTAATACCGAGATTAACAAGGTGATGACGGAGTTAACTAACATCTTCGGTACGGTGACCCGTGAACGGCTCGAAAGCGTTGGCCCGCGAGTGAGTGCCGAATCCACCCGCAGCGCTATCATCGCCGTACTGGGTGCGTCGCTAGTGATCCTGCTCTACCTAACCTGGGCCTTCCGCAAGGCTCCTCATCCAGTACGCTACGGTGTCTGCGCCCTGATCTCGATGCTGCACGATGTGCTAGTCGTGCTGGGCATCGCAGCGATACTTGGCACTACCATTGGGCTAGAAGTAGATGCACTCTTCCTCACTGCCCTGCTGACTACATTGAGCTTTTCGGTCCACGATACGATCGTTGTCTTCGACCGCATCCGTGAAAATCTGCTGAATCGCCACCCTGCCGAGACGTTCGACGATATTGTTAATCACAGCTTGGTGCAAACATTGCCGCGGTCGATCAACACCCAATTGACAACCTTCTTCACTCTGACGGCCCTGCTGCTATTTGGCGGCGATACTATCCGCAACTTCGTCTTGATGCTGCTAATTGGCCTCATTAGCGGCACCTATTCATCGATCTTTAACGCAGCGCAGCTCCTGGTCGTATGGGAGCATCGCGAGTGGCGCAACTGGTTTGGCCGCGGCCGCCGCGATGAGGCAGCCACAGCCGCTTGACGTTCTCCTAGGCGCGTGATGCGGTGAGGCACTTACACCTTTATGGTTCGATCTTCACTCCGCGCCAAAAAGCGATGTAGCCTGCAATCTGCCGGGCTGCATCCTTTGGCGTGGGGTAGTACCAGGCCGCATCCCGATTTACTACACCCTCCACCACCACATCGTAATAGCTGGCTGTTCCCTTCCACGGACAAACCGTGTGGGTCTGGCTTTCGCGCAAATACTCCCGCCTGACACAGTCAGGCGGAAAATAGTGATTCCCCTCTACGACAATCGTGGCATTGCTCTCGGCAATTACCGCCCCATTCCAGATTGCACGCGGCATATTCCCTCCTCAAACTGATGTTACCGTCCAATTTCGGCGCAACGGTTACCGATGAGCTGCGGTATATAGAGTAGTAGGATACGAGATACAATGCAATTGGCGCGCCCACTAGCTCGGGTAACGGCAAGCGAGGAGAGTAAACAAGAGCGCATATCACTCATTCGCTAATTTCCAGCCTAACTTATCGGCACCTGTCACCAACAACTATGAGCGATACATTACGTTACTACCTCGGCTTCAATCTCATCCCCGGTATTGGCCCACTCCGATTGGCCCGCCTAATCGAACATTGCGGATCAGTGACAGCGGCCTGGCATGCTAGCGATATGGCAATGGCTGCTGCCGGCCTCGATAGTCGCAGCATAGCCGGGCTGAAAGCGGCGCGCCAGACTCTCGACCTCGATGCCGAACTGTCTCGTCTCCACGCTGCGGGGGTAACACCCCTCTCCATTGCTGATCCTGCCTACCCACCGCTGTTACGTATGATCCCTGCCCCACCGCCCCTGCTCTACCTGCGCGGAGCGATTACACCAGCCGATCAGCGGGCGATAGCCATTGTCGGCACGCGCCATCCCAGTCCTTATGGAAGGGAAGCAACTCGCCGTATAGCGCGTGATCTAGCTGCTGCTGGCCTCACCATTGTTAGTGGGCTAGCGTTAGGCATTGACACCATCGCTCATACTGCCGCGCTCGAAGCTAACGGGCGCACCATTGCAGTGCTGGCCAGCGGCGTTGATCGAATCTACCCGGAGCGGAATCGGGCACTGGCCCAACAGATCGCTGCTGTTGGAGCACTGGTCAGCGATTACCCATTGGGAACACCTCCCGCTCCACTCAACTTCCCACCGCGCAACCGTATCATTGCCGGCTTGAGTTTGGCGACGCTAGTGGTCGAAGCGGGCGCACAGAGCGGCGCACTGCTCACCGTCCAGTTTGCACTCGATCAGGGACGCGACGTGCTGGCTGTACCGGGATCGATCTTTAATCCGCTCAGTATTGGTCCACACCAGCTGATCCGCGATGGCGCAGCGATCGTTACAAGTGCGCGTGACGTGCTCGATGTACTCAATCTAGCTAGTTGCAACACAATGGATGAATCGCCGCTCGAACTGGCGCTCACGCCTGAAGAGGAAGCGATTTACAGGGTCGTTGCCGCCGAACCGCAACACATCGATGTGATTGGCCGTGCCGCCAATCAATCGGCGGCAGCTACAGCAGCGGCACTAGCCCTACTTGAATTGAAGGGGTTAGTACGGCAGGTTGTACCGTTGTACTATGCGCGGGGACGCTGAGAGTCGGACGAGGTAGCGACCAGCCCTGGGGCTGCGGTTAAAAATCAAACGTCGCTTCGGCACGATCGGCAAAAGCATCAGCCAGCATCCGCCGGGTACGATTCAATAGTGGCGGCAAACGGTCTGGATCAAAAAAGCCGACGTTTACATTCTCGTGTCCGGCCTGTTGTAGAGCACCGCCGGTTACACGCGCCGCGAAAAAGATCGCTAAAATCTGTGATTGATCGCCATTAGGATAGCTCCAGGCAAAATCAGGACCGCTGTAGATACCGATCAGTTTGTACGGCTCTAACACGAGACCAGTCTCTTCCTGCACCTCGCGCACGAGTGCCCGCGCCGGTGATTCATCGAGACCAATGGTGCCACCCGGCACATCCCAGAGCATCACATCAGCCCGCCGACAGAGGAAGATCTGACCCGCCTCATTGCGAACAAAACCGCTCGCGCGCACCTGCAAAATGCGTTGATGCCCAACATAGCTACGCAGCCAGCGTGTATATTTGACGGTCATCATTTAACTCCTTTGTTCAAGTTGAGTGCCATTATAACACTACTTTGACAGTGGGCATATGGATGGGCAGGATGAGACCCAGGCGACAACACGGAGCTGGATGTTGTCGCCAACGTCCGATGCCCTATGGTCACACCTGAATGTGACGCCAACCCCTTCCATCCGCTTTGCATCCGAGAGGCAGCGACTGACGCGGCCACAGGCGCACTACCGCGCTGCTGCCAGCATCCGATGCCCTGTGGCCCACACCTGAATGTGACCCCAACCCCTCACATTGCGCTTTGCGCTGGGAAAGCAGGAGCGCAGCGCAGGCCATAGGAGCAGGAAACCATCGATAGTATCTGCTGGCAAGGCCGAAAGCTAGGCAAATACGTCTGGCACCCTCGTGCTATCTATCCCCCCTGCTAAACAATCGGCAAAGAGTGCCTAGCTGTTGCCTGCTAGCCCTTCCCCTTAAGCCAGGCCGTCAATGCCTGACTCAACGGACGGTCAGCAAGACGCACCCGGCTCAATTGACGTTCGATTGACAGATCACGCACTCGCAAAATAGTCAGGCGTCCGGCAATAATATCCATTTGCAGCGTAACCAGCGATACCACGCTCAGACCGAGACCAGCGCTAACCGCCTGCTTGACTGCTTCGGTGCTTCCCAATTCCATCACTGGCCGAATGGTAATACCACGTGCCGTCAGTGCCTGCTCCATGACTTCGCGCGTGCCCGATCCAGGCTCACGTAAAACAAAGGGGGCATCATTGAGATCAGCGCAGGTTAAGTTTGGCCGCCGGGCCAGCGGATGATCTGGTGCAGCAATGACGACCAGCTCGTCATTACGCCAGTGGGTGATCTGAAGCCGTTCATCGGGCGCAACCGGGCCTTCGACGTAGGCAATATCGATCTGATAGGCGAGCAGGTGGTCCATAACCTGTTGGGTATTGCCGATGTCAAGGAAGAGCTCGATGCCGGGATACTGACGATGGTACATGCCGAGCAAAGGCGGTAAAAGGTAAGTACCGATTGTGCTGCTGGCGCCGATAGCTAACCGACCGCGTTGCAATCCGCGCAGCTCGTTCAGGGCTTCAATAGCGAGCCGTTCGTGGGCAAAGATGCGACGTGCATGCTCACCTAAGATTAGGCCAGCTGCAGTCGGGGCCACGCCGCGTGCCCGCCGCTCGAGCAGGACAGTGTTGAGTTGTCGCTCTAATTCCTGAACCGCTCGCGATACTGCCGATTGGCTCATTACCAACGCTTCTGCCGCTCTGGTGAAACTACCGTGTTCGAGCACGGCAACAAAAATCCGCAACAGGTGAAGGTTGAGTGACACGTTGCATCCTCACAAATTGGGTAAGACACGGAAGGAGCGCAAGTATTTTCGTATTATACGTAAATATACCGGATATCTGGTAGCTATGCAGGGCCTTATTGCGCGGGATTCACGAGCATCTATGAACCGGTTCGATGCTCATTATCGAAAATATTTGCTTGTTCGATACCCTGGTGTGTGCTACGATATAACGCAAGTCAGGTTCGCTAATCCATAGCCAGAAAGAGCTGGCCATGACAAACTACGGCTTCCTCATCGATCAGCGGAAGTGTATCGGCTGCCACGCGTGCAGTACTGCCTGCAAGTCGGAAAACGAAGTTCCACTTGGGGTGTACCGTACGTGGGTCAAGTATGTCGAAACTGGAACTTTTCCCAACACGCGCCGCCACTTCCAGGTAACCCGCTGCAACCACTGCGCCAATCCACCTTGTGTTCGCATCTGTCCTGTCACCGCCATGTATCAGCGCACCGATGGCATCGTTGAGTTCGATCCGCGGGTGTGCATCGGTTGCAAAGCCTGTATGCAGGCCTGTCCCTACGACGCCATCTACATCGATCCGGAAACTCACAACGCGGCAAAATGTCACTTCTGCGCCCACCGGATCGATCAGGGGCTCAAACCCGCCTGCGAGGTCGTATGTCCCGAACAAGCGATTATTTCGGGCGATCTCGACGATCCTAATAGCCTAATCAGCCAGCTGATCGCCCGCGAACCAGTCGCGGTGCGCAAACCTGAGCAAGGCACTGCCCCCAAGCTCTTCTACATCGACGCTGATCAGACAACGCTAACGCCCACTGCCGCACCGGTCGGAGCTACATTTATGTGGGCTGACGTTGTGAGTGAGCAGCTGAAAGGACATCATAATGGTAACGGGCATGCCAAACCGGCGCGCGAAGTCATTCCGCTAAGGGCCGCCTCTGGAGCCACCATTCGCGCACCACGTGCCCAGGGTCTGGGCATCGGTGCTAATCCGTTGATGCTTGGCGGTCGGGTCGCCGGTCATATGGTGCAGACCGGATACAACGCCCAACACAAGATACCGTGGCACTGGCCGGTACCGGCGTACTTGGTTACCAAAGGCATCGGCAGCGGCGTCTTCTTGGCAATAGCCGCTACGGTCGGGCTAGGGCTGGCACCACTTGGTGCACCACTGCTAGCCGCAGCACTCTTCGTGAGCTTGCTCTTTATTGGGATCACCACGTTGCTCTTGATTATTGACCTTGACAAGCCGCACATGTTCTTCACCATTCTTACCCGGCCGCAATGGAAAAGCTGGTTGACTCGCGGCGCGTTTGTGCTGATTGCCTTCACCGCAGTTGCTGGCATCTGGTTCCTGGCTGAGGCAGGTGCGGCGTTCAATTTGATCCCCGCTGCCACTGCTGAGACATTACGGAGACCATTGGCCTGGCTGGGAATGCCGCTAGCCATTCTAGCAGCGGTCTACACGGCCTTCCTGTTTGCGCAAGCCGAAGGCCGCGATCTCTGGCAAAGCCCGCTCTTGCCTGCTCACCTGCTCGTGCAGGCATTGATGGTGGGCGCAGGAACGTTGCTGCTTCTCGCGCCATTGCTGTCGATGCCGGCAGAATTTCTCACCATACTAGGCTGGCTCTTTGCCGGTAGTCTGCTCCTCGATTTGTTTATGATCTTGCTAGGCGAATTCGGTATTCCACACGCCAGTGAAGTAGCTGCTCGGGCTGCCCATGACATCAGCCATGGTCGCTACCGCCAGCACTTCTGGCAAGGCGCGATTGCTCTCGGTCACATTGTGCCAATTGCGCTGGTTGGTCTGGCACTACTCGTGCCGACGCTAACTGTGCCGCTACTGGCCGTAGCTGGCCTGGCTGCCATTGCTGGATTGTACGCCTTCGAATACGCTTTCGTCATGGCGCCGCAACACGTGCCGAACAGTTAAGAAAGGTGTGGTCATGGCGACGTCATTGTTGCATCGATTGCTTGGAACACTTAGTCAGAAGTCGTCAGCTCGGGTTGAGCCGCTGAATCCGCCGGTTGCCCGTTACGTACCCAGTGCTGTGCCGGCTCCGGCACCGACCAGTACCCCGCTGCACGATTATCCGCCGGTCGAACGCTGGAACGATTGGACGGAGTATGATCCGAAAGCGTGGCCACAGAAAGTAGCCCGGCGTTACACGATCGTGCCGACAATCTGCTTCAACTGCGAGAGCGCTTGCGGCCTGCTCGCTTACGTTGATGTCGAAACGCTCAAGATTAAGAAGTTTGAGGGCAACCCGCTCCACCCCGGTAGCCGTGGACGCAACTGCGCTAAGGGACCGGCCACGCTTAACCAGGTATACGATCCCGACCGCATCCTCTATCCACTCAAACGGGCTGGTAAACGCGGTGAAGGTAAGTGGGTGCGCGTTTCGTGGGACGAGGCACTCAACGAAATTGCCTCCCGCATTCGGAAGGCAATCATCGAGCAACGCCAGACTGAAATCATCTATCACGTCGGACGTCCCGGTCACGATGGTTTCATGGAATGGGTACTACCTGCCTGGGGCGTGGATGGTCACAATTCGCATACGAACGTCTGCTCTTCAGGAGCACGCTGTGGTCAAGCGATGTGGATGGGGTACGACCGGCCATCGCCTGACCATGCCAACGCACGCGTTATTTTGCTAATCAGTTCGCATCTCGAAACTGGTCACTACTTTAACCCGCATGCCCAGCGGATTATGGAAGGCAAAATGGCCGGTGCGAAGCTGATTGTCTTCGATACCCGTCTCTCGAATACGGCGTCACTCGCCGATGAATGGGTCTCGCCCTGGCCAGGCAGTGAAGCGGCGATTCTACTCGCAATTGCTAATTACCTGATTCGCACTGGTCAGTACAACCGCGACTTTGTCCGGCGCTGGGTCAACTGGGCTGACTATCTGCGCGCTGAACATCCTGGGTTGCCCGTCAGCTTCGAGCACTTCGAGATGAAGCTGCAAGAGCTGTACGCGCAGTACACGTTTGAGTTCGCGGCGCAAGAGAGTGGGGTGAGCGCTGAACAGATTGAGCGGGTCGCCAAGATCGTTGCGCGTTGTGATGGGAAGCTCGCTACCCATAGCTGGCGCAGCGCCACTAGTTCCAACCTAGGCGGCTGGATGATAGCGCGCTGCCTCTGGTTCCTCAATGTACTGACTGGCTCTATCGGGGTTGAAGGCGGCACATCGGCCAACGTCTGGGATAAGTGGATCCCGCGCCACCCCAATATGGCCCCCCACCCCAAGGTGTGGAACGAACTCACCTGGCCGCAAGAGTATCCGCTCAACTTCTACGAAATGAGCATTTTGCTGCCACACCTCCTCAAGGAAGGCCGGGGGAAAGTCGATACCTACTTCACCCGCGTCTATAATCCGCTCTGGACGAATCCCGATGGTATGAGCTGGCTGGAAGTGCTGACTGACGAGAGCAAGATCGGTCTGCACGTCCATCTGTCGCCAACCTGGAGCGAGACTGGATGGTTTGCAGATTACATCTTACCGATGGGCGTCGGCGCGGAACGGCACGATATGATGAGCCAAGAGACGCACGCCGGGTGCTGGATCGCCTTCCGGCAGCCGGTGATCCGCGAGGCTATGCGCCGCCTGGGCCGTCCGGTGCGCGATACACGCGAAGCTAACCCGGGTGAGGTCTGGGAGGAGGTTGAGTTCTGGATCGAGTTGTCGTGGCGGATTGATCCCGATGGCAGCCTGGGTATCCGCAAGACATTTGAAAGCCCCTACCGCCCCGGCCAGAAGATTACGGTCGATGAACTCTATGGCTGGATGTTCGAGAACCATGTGCCTGGTCTCCCCGAAGCCGCCAAGAAAGAGGGCTTGACACCCCTAGAGTACATGCGTCGCTATGGCGCCTTTGAGATACGCAAGGGTGTACAGCCGACGTTCGACAAACCACTCAGCCCGAGCGAACTGGCTGAAGCGACCATCGATCCTGAGACGGGCATCGTCTATACCAAAGCGCCAGCACCGCCCTCATCGAACATTACGCCGCTGCCTTATTTCGAGCCGGATCCAGAGCGCGGTCGACCCATTGGTATCAAATTGGAGGACGGGTCAATCGTCACCGGTTTCCTCACGCCGTCGCGCAAACTGGAATTTTACTCGACGACCTTGCGCGATTGGGGCTGGCCTGAATACGCCATTCCGACATATATCCATAGTCACGTCCATCCGAGCAAGGTCGATCGGTCGAAAAACGAAGTCGTGCTGCTCTCGACCTTCCGGCTCCCAACGCTCATCCATACCCGCAGCGGTAACGCGAAGTGGCTGTACGAGATCAGTCACAAGAACCCGGTCTGGATCCACACCAGCGACGCCGAACGATTGGGGTTGCGCACTGGTGATCTGATCAAAGTGATCACCGAGATTGGCTACTTCGTCGATCGCGTCTGGGTCACGGAAGGTATTCGCCCCGGTGTCATCGCCTGCTCGCACCACCTAGGACGCTGGCGCCTGCAAGAGGATGGTGGTGGTCGGCTTTCGACAGCTCTGGTCGAGCTGAAGCAGGAGGGCGAAGGTAAGTGGAAGATGCGCCAGATCCACGGTGTCAAACCGTACCAGAGTGAAGATGCTGACACGGCACGCATCTGGTGGGAAGACGCCGGTGTGCATCAGAACTTAACCTTCGCAGTGCATCCTGACCCAATTAGCGGCATGCACTGCTGGCACCAGAAGGTACGGATCGAACGAGCCGGACCGAACGATCGCTACGGTGACATCTTTGTCGACACCAAGCGCGCGCACGAAGTCTACCGCGAATGGTTGGCGATGACGCGTCCGGCTTACAAGGTATCGCCCAACGGATTGCGGCGCCCGCACTGGTTGCTGCGTCCGTTCCGTCCGGCGCTAGAGGCATATCGCTTGCCGAAGAAGAAGACATCGTGAACAACGACATCGACCTGATCGCTCGTCAGTCTTTAGCCAATCTGCTGGGGCGGTTGCTGATAGCGCCGCCCTCAGCTGAACTATGGGAAGAAGCAGCTGCTTTGCCCGACCTGGCGGTTTTGATGGGCGAAAGCCAGCCAGAATTGGCCATTGCGTATGAGTACCTTCTGGGGCGTAATGTTTATCCCTACGAGTCACTCTACCGTGATGAAGAGCTGATGCTGAATACAGCCAGCGCTGACCGGGTAGCCGCATTCTACGCTGAATGCGGCTTCACGCCCGATCAGAGTGCTGGTGCACCTGATCATGTAGGGATCGAGCTGCTCTTTCTGTCCCGTCTGATTGCTACCGAAGCCACAGCTAGCGCTACATGCGATCCGGAGCTGGTAGGGTGGGCACGGCGGCAAACGGCTGCTTTCCTGCGTCAGCATCCCGCGAGCTGGACACCGGTGTGGGCGCGGGCTGCACAACGGCTGCCTGGACACCCGTTTTACCACCGCTTGGTAGAATTGACTATCGAGTTGCTCGGAAGTGAATTGGAACGGTTGGCCGCTGAGCCAACGGTAAGCCGCGAGCTGATTCCGTTGCAACCAGCGCAACCAGCCAGCGACGAGACTGACCTGACGGCACTGATTCACCATCTGATTACACCCGTCCGGGCAGGGATCTTTCTCAGTCGCGCCGATCTGACTGCACTGGCACGCCAGTTGGGGTTTAGCATTCCCATCAGTGACCGGTTTACAATGACGCGCACCCTCTTCGAAACTGCTGGTGAGTTCGAGCAAGCTACCGCTCTGATCACCGCGCTTGATACTATGTTGGCTAACGAGATCGAGGCTTTGCACCAACTAGGGGGCGCGCAGATCGTCTGGCAACCGTTGCTGAATCCGTGGCTTGAACGGTTGCACGCTAGCCGCACACTGCTAGCCGCTGGTTTAGGAGGCAGTTAGCGAAAAAGCGGGGGATGATTGCAAGCCCCCGCTACCGCTAGGCGCGAGGGCCGCAAACCTCGCAAACGCATCCGCTGCCTGTGTACTTGGGCATGAACCGATTACTATGTGTTGCTGGCGTAGCGTGTTCCAACCCACCTCTGATAGCCAAGCGACCTTCAACCTCTGCTGCCCGCGACTATTCGTAAGAGTAGAGAAAAATCAAACACAGCAGTCACCGCTATTGTGCGTTCGCGTGCAAACGATCGTCACCTGTTGTCGATGCGGGGTGTTCTTGTGTACATCAGGCGGCTTGCTCCCTCATAGCCGCTGATCTCCTCGCTTGCATTGCAAGAGCTGGACGCAAATAGACAGCGCCTTATGGCGCATCCGGCTTAAACTACGACGTAAGAGCGGCCCAGCATTAAACGAGGGTGCTTACTCACCTGCTCGCCCTACCCAGGCAGTGCAACGAAACGTGTTACTATGTATAGGATAGAGGCAACTCGCCCTGTTGTGATGCAATGTACTGATCATTCGCAATACATTTATGTCAAATCCACTCATCGGTATGCGCGTCACCACTGCTGCGCTGCGCGAGGTGCCGCGGATGGAGGCAGCGGCTGAAATAGCTCGACAGCGTGCGCGCGCGCTTGGTCGTCCGGTACTAGTTAGCGTTACGACCGTAGTTGGATTGCGCGATCCGCTAGCGCTCTTTGCCCGCGGCGCAGGCGTGACCCACAACCGCTTTTTTTGGAGCACGCCAGCTAGTGAGTTTGAGCTGACTGGTCTTGGCGCCGCCTGGAGTTTTACGCCGCCGCCGCATGTTGACCGCTTCGCTGCCTGCGCTGCTGCTTGGCGACAATTGATGGCTGAGGCAGTGATCGATGCCGACCCCGGACTACCCGTGCACGGACCGCTAGCTGTAGCTGGTTTTCGTTTCGATCCTGAACAGCCAGCGAGCGGGTTATGGCGTGATTACCCGTTAGCGCTACTCATGACACCACGTTTGTTGATCGTTCGGCACGGCGATGTGACAACGCTGACAGTGAACGGAATGGTTGATGCGCATAGTTCGACACTAGCGCTAGGTGCTGCGGCAGCCCGTCGCTTGCAGGCATTGATCGGGTTACCTTGGCGTCCACATCGGCCACCGAGCGATTTGCAGGTGGATGTGTCGCTGGCACCAGCTACCTGGAAAACAATTGTTGCTGATGCGATTGCCGATCTACGTGCCGGTGTGCTCGAAAAGGTAGTGCTGGCCCGAGCCGTACAGTTGCGCAGCGCTGAACCGTTTGATACCACCGCAACACTCGACATGTTGCGCCGCAATTATCCACATACGTTTGTCTTTGCCGTTGCTCGCGGCGGACGCACGTTTCTCGGTGCATCACCTGAGCGGCTTGTTGCGCTCCGTGATGGTCACGTTGCCGCATCGGCCCTCGCTGGTTCGGCTCCACGTGGATCGACGCCGGCAGAAGATGCAGCCCTGGCTACATCGCTCTTGCAGAGCGTCAAGGATCGCGCTGAACATGCCTTTGTGGTGAATATGATTATATCGGCGCTAGCCGAGTATTGCGATCAGGTACAAGCACCGACTATCCCTGAAATTATGCGGGTGCGCAACGTACAGCATCTCTTCACGCCAATAACAGCACGTCTCCGCCCTGGTTACGATATCTTCGATCTGGTGGCCCGCTTGCATCCAACACCAGCGGTAGGCGGTAAGCCCAGTCAGGCGGCACTGGCATGGATCCGTGCTCGCGAGCAGCTCGACCGCGGCTGGTATGCGGCGCCGGTCGGTTGGGTTGACGCGCACGGTGACGGCGAATTTGCAGTGGCACTACGCTCGGCGCTCGTCGGTCGCCGCGAGGCCACGCTCTTTGCGGGCTGCGGGATTGTCGCAGCGTCTGATCCAGAGCGCGAACTAGCAGAGACGCGCATCAAACTGCGTGCTATGCTGGAGGCGTTGGGAGCGAGTGATGAGATGATCGGGTAACGTCGTCATAGCAGCGTCCGGCGCTGTGGTTAACTGGCAGAAGGTAACGTGATGGATGTTGCAGTTCACATAGAGGCGCTGACGCATTGGGTAGCAACCCTTGCTCGTGGTTTGGCGGCTGGTGGGGTCACCGACGTAGTGGTCTGCCCTGGTTCACGGAGCACCCCACTGGCGCTGGCTGTGGCTCGCTCGCCGCAGTTGCGGGTTTGGATGCATCTCGATGAACGATCAGCCGGCTTTTTTGCGCTGGGTATGGCCCGTGCGCGCAACGCACCGGTGGCAGTACTCTGTACCTCAGGTACCGCAGTCGCCAATTTGCTCCCAGCAGTGGTTGAAGCCAGTCTCGCTCGGGTTCCGTTGTTGTTATTGACTGCTGACCGGCCTCCCGAGCTGCGCGAGAACGGAGCACCGCAAACCATCGACCAGATCGGTATTTTTGGCCGCCATGCGCGCTGGTTTTTTGATCTCCCAACGCCACAATTGTCACTGCTGACCTTTTTGCGCTCGATTGTTGGTCGTGCAATCGGCATTGCGCGCGGCGCACCCGCCGGCCCAGTGCATTTAAACCTTCCTTTTCGTGAGCCACTAGTGCCAGAGCGCACCTTGCTGAACGCGCTGCTCGCTGAACCACTCGCACCAGTGCAGGTCATGGCTGCACGGCGGATGATTGGAGGCGCCGAGATTGCTACGTTGGCGGCAAGTCTGGCTACTTACCGACGTGGTCTGATCATCGCCGGTCCTGACTGTCCACCTGATCTCAGCCCGTTGCTGGTAACGCTGGCCCATCGTCTGCGCTTTCCGATTCTAGCTGATCCACTATCAGGTGTGCGCTACGGTCCTCACGTCGACGAGCTGGTACTCGGTGCGTATGATGCTTTTCTACGCGATGAGCGTTTCGTCGCCAGTTACACACCGGAAGTAGTGCTGCGCTTTGGCGCGATGCCGACCAGTAAGCCCCTGTTCCTGTACCTCCAGCGCCATCCGCAGGCGCGCCAAATTGTCATCGACGGCGGCGCGGGTTGGCGTGATCCGACCAATCTAGCCAGCGAGCATATACCAGTCGATGAGCATTGGTTCTGTCTAGCGTTAGCCGATGCGCTCGCCTCATCGCAGCGCGAAGGCCCAACCCTATGGCTACGGACATGGCTGACTGCTGAGCAAGCTGCCCGCACGGCAATGCGTGAGCAGCTGCTGGCCCAACCTACAATCAGCGAACCGGGGTTATTTGCTCGGCTCGCGGAATGGTTACCAGCGGGCACAACTCTGTTTGTAGGCAATTCGATGCCAGTGCGCGATTGCGACAGCTTTCTAGGGCCGCGACCTGAACGGCTCAACGTAGTCGGTAATCGGGGCGCAAATGGGATCGACGGTCTCGTTTCGACTGCGCTTGGTCTAGCCGCTGGCGGGGCAACACCGCTCGTGATGGCGCTGGGTGATCTGTCGTTGCTGCACGATACGAATGGCTTGCTCGCCGCTCGGCTGCATCAGCTTCATGCGACAATCCTGTTGATCAACAACGATGGTGGTGGTATCTTTTCATTCTTACCACAAGCCAGCGAAACTGACCAGTTTGAGTTGTTGTTTGGCACACCGCATGGGATCGATTTTGCCCCGCTGGCAGCGTTACACAACGCTCGCTATGTGCTAGCTCGTGACTGGCCAGCTGTGCATACGGCGTTGCGCGATAGTTTGGCGGGTGGTCTGCACCTGATCGAAATTCGCACTCACCGTGATCAGAACGTGATCGATCATCGCCTGATCTGGCCGTTGGTGAGCACCGCCCTCGAACGAGCCGGACTGGTGGAAAGGAGTCCGTCGTGACGCATCCCATTATGACTAATGCAGACATTATCGCCCAAGAAGCGCAATTCACGAGCGGCCTATACCCCAAACGACCTCTAGCGATTGTGCGCGGTGAGGGTGCGCGGCTGTACGATGCCGAAGGCCGCGTCTACATCGACTGTGTAGGCGGTCAGGGGGCAGCCAATCTCGGTCATTGCCACCCGGCAATTGTGGCCGCGATCCGTGAACAGGCAGAGCGCTTGATCAGTTGCCCAGAAATTTTTCCGAACGATGTACGCGCGGCCTATCTGGCCGAGCTAGCGGCCGCCCTGCCATTCCCAGCGCGCATCTTTCTATGCAATAGCGGCGCTGAAGCAGTCGAAGCAGCGTTGAAGTTCGCCCGTCTGTTGACCGGCCGGCCTGGCATTGTTGCAACGATGCGCGGCTTCCATGGCCGCACGATGGGAGCCCTGAGCGCGACCTGGGAAAGCAAGTATCGCGAACCATTTCTACCACTGGTACCCGAATTTAGCCATGTGCCGTATGGTAATCTAGAGGCCTTGCGGGCTGCAGTCGGCTCACAGACGGCTGCAGTTCTGGTTGAGCCGGTCCAGGGCGAGGGTGGTGTGCGGCCAGCACCGCCTGGCTATCTTGCTGGCGTCGCCGAAATCTGTGCTGCTAATGGGGCACTCTTGCTGGTGGATGAAGTGCAAACTGGCTTTGGCCGTACCGGTAAGTTGTTTGCGATTGAACACAGCGGCGTAACACCTGACCTGTTGATCCTGGCCAAGAGCATTGCAGCCGGAGTGCCCATGGGTGCGGTAGCCATCCACGCGCGCCACGGTGCGCTGCCGTCGGGAGCTCACGGTTCAACCTTTGGCGGCAATCCGCTAGCCTGCGCTGCTGCCCGTGCCGCGTTGCGCGTTTATCGTGAGGAACGTATTCCCGAACAGGCAGCGACGAAGGGCGCGTGGTTGATGCAGGCTCTGCGTGATCTTGCCTTACCTGCTGTGCGTGAAGTTCGTGGTCAAGGTTTGCTTGTCGGGCTAGAGCTCAAGAGTCGCTCTCAGCCAGTGATTGCATCCTTGCTCGAGCGCGGCGTGCTAGCACTCCCAGCTGGGCCTAATGTACTGCGTCTATTGCCGCCGCTAGTGATCGAGCAATCCGATCTGGAACGGGTCGTAGAGGCAATTGCAGCAGTCTTGCGGACTGAGTAAGTCGCCTTGCGGCGACGGTAGGCAGCGGCTATGACCACTACCGTCGCCGCTCTAGGGCAAACAACAGAATGGCCACATCAGCCGGGTTGATCCCGGCCAACCGTCCGGCCTGCCCCAATGTCGCTGGACGGAAGCGCATTAACACCTGGCGCGCTTCGTTCCGTAACCCCGGTAAGGAAGCATAATCAAAATCGGGAGGAATCCGGCGGTGCTCCATCTTTTGCATTCGCGCCACATCGCGTTCCTGGCGCGCAATATAACCACTGTACTTACAGGCAATCTCGACCTGCTCGGCCACCGCTGGCGTTAGCACTGGCAAATCGGGAAGTGCAGCGCGTAATTGGTCGTAGCTCACTTCTGGCCGGGCCAACACTTCAGCGACAGTTGCAGGCTGACTCAATGGCTTGATACCCTGCTCTTCTAGCGCGGCATTCACTGCCGCCGCTGGGAAAATGCGTCGTTCACGCACCTGCTGCACTGCCTGTTCAACCTGAGCACGGCGCGCTTCTACCACCGCTGCCCGCTCGCCGTCGACCAGTCCGAGCCGGTAGGCTAGTGGTGTCAGGCGCAGATCAGCGTTGTCACCCCGCAAAAGCAACCGATACTCGGCTCGCGAGGTAAACATACGGTACGGCTCGCGAATCTCTTTGGTGGTGAGATCGTCAATGAGGACGCCGATATAGGCTTCAGCTCGGCTCAAGATTACTGGTGGCTTACCTTGCACATAATGAGCGGCGTTGATCCCAGCCATCAACCCCTGGGCTGCCGCTTCCTCGTAGCCAGTTGTACCATTGATCTGCCCGGCGAAGAACAGACCACGCAGCCGCCGCGTCTGCATATCGGCCGTAATCTCGCCGGTAGCCACGGCATCATACTCAATGGCATAGCCGATCCGCATTAGCTCGACATTGCGCAGCGCTGGGATGGTACGCAGCATTGCCCACTGCACATCTTCTGGCAACGATGTATTGCAGCCCTGCACATACACTTCCGCGGTCGTCCAGCCCTCTGGTTCGAGGAAAAGACTATGACGCTCTTTGTCGGCAAAGCGCACAATCTTATCCTCAATACTGGGGCAGTAGCGCGGTCCTACGCCGTCGATGATACCGCTAAACAGCGGTGCCCGATAAAGATTGGCACGGATAATCTCGTGGAACTCTGGCGTCGTATGCACCTGATAGCAGGGCAACTGTGGTCGCCAGCCATCGAGCTGTGGATGGGGGTAGACTGCCGCTGGCGGGCCGTGGTAAGCGGGCGGCGGGATCGACTCGCCTAGCTCGGCGTAGTAATGACCAAAGGCCAACGGCTTGCTACTGCCCGGCTGCACTTGCGTGAGCGAGAAATCGATGGTTGACGCGGCCAGCCGCGGTGGTGTACCCGTCTTGAGACGCACAAGCGGAAAGCCGAGCGCAGCCAGATCCTCGCTGAGCCGCAGCGCTGGCGCCTCACCGGCACGTCCCGCCCCCCAAATTGCCTCGCCAGTGATCGCCCGTCCGCGCAAGAAGGTGCCGGTTGTCAAAATCACTGCAGGGGCCAGATATTGCCAGCCGGTATGGGTGGTTACGGTAAAGCATTGCGTGTCGGCGCTGGGGGGGGCAATCCGCTCGACCATTGCCTGTCGCAGATCCAAATTGGGCACACGCTCGAGGGTCTCTTTCATGAGGCGCGCGTACAGGCGCTTGTCGCACTGTGCCCGCAACGACTGCACCGCCGGCCCTTTACTCTCGTTCAACAGCCGGATCTGAATTGCGCTGAGGTCGGTAATTCGTCCCATCAGCCCGCCCATCGCGTCAATTTCGCGCACCAGATGGCCTTTGGCGGGGCCACCAATGCTGGGGTTGCACGACATATGGGCTAGTTTATCGAGATCAATTGTTAAGAGGAGCGTGCGGCAGCCGAGACGGGCTGCTGCGTGAGCAGCCTCACAACCGGCGTGACCAGCACCGACGACAATCACATCGTATCGTGTTTGCATAGAAACGGACATGGTATAATGACGCAGCGCGCGGCGAGGGTCGTGCGCTGCCTACCGAATCAAAAGCAATATGCGTACTATCCTTATTATAGACGATGATGTCGCCTTCACGGCGAAATTGAAAGAACAACTGAGCGCAGCTGGTTATCGGGTCCTGAACACCAGCCTGATCGCACAAGCCGAACTTGAATGCGCGCGTGAGCATCCGGATCTGGTCTTACTCGAGGTACGGACGGAAAAAGGCGCTGGCTGGAATGTGCTGCCGCGCTTGGCTGGCTTGCAACCAGTGATCGTGTTGAGTAGCGCCGGCTTAGAAGAGGATGTCATGCGTGGGTTTGCCGCCGGTGCTGCTGATTATGTCACGAAACCGTACCGCACTGGGGAACTGTTAGCTCGTATTCAGGCGCGTTTACTACCAGCAGTGCCGATGACGACGCCGCCTCCCTCGGCAATTAGCACAGCAACTACCGAGACATCGACAGCGTCGGCAAATTCGTCGCCGCGACGCCCGGCTGCAGAAGAACCCGAGCCTGTCTTTATGAGTGAAGCCGAGGAACTGGCATTGCTGCGTAGCACGGAAACAGCACCGGTGCGTCAGTTAACCGAGAGTGAAGCCCAGGCCAGTTTTGGTCGTCGCCTACGGGCCGAACGTCAGCGTCGCCATCTAACCCTAGTACAGATCGAGAACGACATCAAGGTGCGGATGTACTATTTGCAGGCAATCGAAGATGAGCAGTGGTCGCTGTTGCCGCGCGGACCAGCTGCCTTGCGGATGATGCGCGCATATGCCAACTATTTTGGCATCGATTCGTCGGCTGCCGAAGCTGAATACCGTACCCGTTACCAGCTCGAAGACAAAACCCCTTCCTTCTCGTTCATCGTTGGCAATGTCAATACCCGCCTGCCACGTCGGACGCCGTCGCGCTGGCTGATTGTAGTGCTGGCGGTGGTGTTGGCATTTGCGCTTGCCGCTGGTGCCATTTACTACTTCGACCCAGAGTTTATCAATCAGTTGCTGGGTAGATAAGATCGGGTAGTGTGGAAAGCACAGCTACCTTTGTAACCCTTAGATGGGCAGTCACAAAAACAGAGTAGGATGGTGGCACTGCAGGGTGAACAAGGGGAAGCAGTTATCGCTACACCAACGCAAGGCCTGCCATCCTCTGCTCGTGAACCAGGCTCGCTAGTGCTGCCCATGTCTGAGCAGCACTGACTCAACGCCGCGACTTCCACCTTGATCGGCTACGGCTTCTGCCAGGGTACATCAACTATCCCAGCCCGGGCATTAGCAACTCGCGCCGCCACGAAGAGAAAGTCCGACAGCCGATTGAGGTAAGTCAAGATTTCGGGACCGATTGATTCTTCTGCAGCGAGCGTGACCACCACGCGCTCGGCGCGACGGCAGATGGTGCGCGCTAGGTGCAAGTAAGAGGCCACCGGCGTACCACCAGGTAGGATAAATTGCTTCAGCGGCGCCAATTCGAGTTCCATCGCATCGATCTGCGCTTCGAGAAAAGCCGTCATCTCAGCGGTCACCCGTGGAATGTACGGTGAGTCGCCGGGTGAAGCTAGATCAGCGCCCACTACAAACAGTTGATTTTGCACGACTGCCAAGACCGCATCGAGTGCCGGATCAGGGCCGGCAGCTCGAGCTACACCAATAGCGGCATTACATTCATCAGCCGTCCCATACGCTTCTACGCGCAGATCGTCTTTGCGCACGCGCTGGCCGCCAAACAGACCCGTTTCGCCGTTGTCGCCGGTGCGAGTGTAAATTTTCATTGGAATACCGGTAATGTCTATCAAAAGCCTTGATTTCGTTAGTTAGCACTATCAGTATACCATGCCACGTTGGCGTGTGCTTCAACAGTAGGCAATTGCCGATCACTGGCCGACGGATAGGATAGGCATTGGTCACGACCATAAGAATTTTGTGATAACGAAATTGGACACTCGTACCGCCGAAGCGTGGGCTGCAATCTTGCCAAAACCGCTTTATTTCCATTATCCTGGCATCAGATGCTGTTCGATCGGGAGTATGACTGTGACGACACGACAATCACTAACCCGCTATGCCTGGCTCTCGATTGCCGCCGCCGTAGCAACAATCAGTCTGAAACTGGTGGCATTCTGGCTAACCAACTCGATCGGGCTGTTGGCCGATGCCCTCGAATCGCTGACAAATCTGGCCGCAGCGGTGATGGCGCTGTGGATTCTCACGATCGCGGCTCGTCCTGCTGACCACGATCATGCCTACGGCCACGGCAAGGCTGAGTATTTCGCTAGCGCCATCGAGGGCATGCTGATCATCGTCGCTGCGGGCAGTATTGGCTGGACGGCCATCCAACGCTTGATCACACCACAACCACTTGATCTGTCGGTGGTGGGGCTAGTTATAGCTGGCCTTGCCACGCTGATCAACGGAGGTGTGGCGGTCATCTTGCTCCGCGTTGGACGCCAACACGAGTCGCTGACCCTCGAAGCTGATGGGCACCATCTGCTTACTGATGTCTGGACGTCGGTGGCTGTAGTAGCTGGCATCGGGTTGGTCAACCTCACCGGCTGGTATATCCTTGATCCACTCATTGCCTTGGCTGTGGCCGTCAATATCACAGTGACTGGAGCACGGTTAGTGCGTAGCGCGGTGTTAGGTTTGATGGACACTGCGCTACCCGCTAACGAATTGGCGGCTATTCAAAATGCACTGGCCAATCTTAACGAGCAGGGTTGCGATTACCACGCACTGCGGACTCGGCAAGCTGGTGCGCGCCGCTTCATCTCATTTCACCTGCTCGTGCCTGATACATGGAGTATTCAGCAGGCCCACGCTGTCGCCGAGCAAGTCGAAGCTGCGGTGCGGGCCGCAGTACCGAATAGCACAGTTTTTACCCATCTCGAACCGCACAACGATCCGACTGCTCTGGCCGACATCCCGCTCGACCGTCACGATCAGATCGACGAGACGATCAGCACTGGTTAGAGTTAGAAAAAGAAACCAAACGCAAACAAAGCCACCTGAAGCACACCCAAGAGGAGTAAGAGAACCAGGAACACTGCCGCCGCTGCGCCAACAACGATCCCGGCGCTAACGGGACGGTACGGTTTGATCATCTCACCGGCCAGCGTCTGACGCACCGCTTGCACCAACTGGTTAGGAATAGTGCGAGTGACAACCGGTTCGAGCCCGATCCAAGTCCAGTTTTCACCATCGAGGGGCACCAGCAATTTGCGTGCGGGTACGCTGCGCAGGCGGCTCAGATCGTCACTTGGTCGCCATACGCCGACGATCAAGTCAGCATTGGCCAGTTGCGCATCGGCGCCGTTGCTATCATCAACAACAGCCAGCATCAGTTGGGGGAATTGTTGCTGCAACGAGGCAACGATCGGCGCTGCCAGCTCGCGATTGGCAAGTACTGCCACACGCACCTGAGCCTGGCGGCTCCGCTCGGCATTCTCGCGTAGGCGCGTGTCGGCCCGCAAGACCAAGCCGTTGGTCACGATTACTCCACCCGCGATCACACTAAAAGCTAGGGCTTGGGCCACATCAGTTAGCACCTGACCACGCGACGTTTCGTCTAGGGCAATGCTGATAAAACGGAACAAGATATAGATCGAAGATGACAACAGGGTCAGTGAGGCCACAAACAAGAAGCCGAAGAGATAAATTCGGCGAACGAGCGAACTCCGTGTAACACCTTCTGCAATTCCAGCCTGTGCATCAACGCGCTGCACCCGCCACCAGCATCCGATCCACAATGGCAAGCCGACGATCAGCAAGGAGCAGAACCAGGCGAGGGGTTCGCGCAGATCGGTAATCGTTTCGGCACCAGCCAGACCACGGATAATGACGCTGAGCAACCCCCCAATGCCGACAAGGGCGGTAATTTGTCCAATCGCCGCCACCAGATACCAAGCCAGCCGCCGCACACCAGCCTGCCGTGGACCCTCGGCAATAGCTGCTGCGTCAGTATTTAAGACACGAGCGTGATAGAGGGCAATCACGCCAGCGATCACTAGCGGTGCGATCACATCACTGAGGGAACCATACGCTGGTAAGCGGAGGATTGATCGGATCAGACCGACCAGCACGAGCGTTGCATTCGAGACTACGGTCAGCGCTGCAACGACAATTACCAGGTAGAGATACACTTTCCGCAACACCGACGCGCGTTCGTCTTCATCTGCGGTCGCAAAGAGCTGCTGAGCGCGCCACCAATGGCCAATCCACACTACCAGACCAGTGATCAAGTTAGTGACTGCATCACTGAAGGCGAGTCTCGAATTACCAATTTCTGGTCGACTGAGCACCAGCCAAAGTAGTTCGCTCGCACCGTTGGCCCAGAGAAGGAGACCAATACCAGCCACAAACAGGAGATAGATGCGCCGAACCAACGCACCAGCGCCAATCAGGGGAGCGGTACGGGCATCTTCGCGCGCTACAATGCCATGATAGGCAAAGAGTGAGCCGAGCGTCACTGAAACAATCACGCCGTACCAGAGCTGTGCTTGAGGATCATTGGGGCCTCTGCCAACGATAAAGGAAACCGCCAGCCTAATTAGATCGCTGATACTGCTGATGAGTGGGAAGAGGAACGCGGCCAGGTTAGCGTACAGATAGAGCTTCCGAATAGCTGAAGCGCGCTCATCGGGATCACGACGCGCCAACCACTCACCCCAAAGCCAGTGGCCTAACCAGAGGGGGAGACAGACGACGAGGGTTGCCAGTTGAAAAGCAATGGTCGCGGCTGACAGTTGATCCTCAGCGATAACAATTGGGTAAAGCAGCCAGATCAGCGACCAGGCAAACCCTTGCAGGCCAATAGTTGCGCTGCAGTACAGATACCAGCGTCGAACGACGGCCATTTAGCAGCCTCCTTCCCGCTCCCAACACGACTGCCATACGCGCCAATGCGTGCTGCTGATAATACGCCATTCACCAGCCTCTTGCTGTAATTCATAGGTAAAGCTATTGGTAAATTGACCACCACCCAGCAGACCACTACCACGGTAGATGATAGTCTCACGCACAGTGATGGTCGCCCGATCGCCATCAATGACAGGATCTACCACTGTGTAGCTAACGTCATTCTCGGTATCGGCAGCGAAAGCTGGTGCCAATTGCCGACGCATCGTCTGCACGCTGGCCGGATACCCAGGCAAAGAGGGAGAGAGATATTGATAAGCGCGCTCGTAATTCCCCTGCTTTACTGCCAGAATGTAGTTAAATACTACATCAGCCGGACTATTGCCAGTGCGATAGGCTGGCTCGGATCGCGTGAAGACTACGACCAATGCGACTATTATCAACAGGACTGCCCCGCCGACAATTCCTAGCAACCAGCGATCAGTCATCGCTATTCGTTTCAACATAGTCTCGTCCTTTGCTATTCTCACTCGAGCAACACTCCATAGACGTTATCCTGGTAGGAAAGGTTCACCGTGCAGCCAATTTACTGCACGGCCTTACAACGAAAGCGATTGTATTACAACTAGCTAGCGAGCAGCCAGTTGCCCCCGGTCATCAGCAGTCGGTCGTGGGACAGGCCGCCGGTGATAGCGATCAGGTCCCCCTAAGACCATCAACGATGGGCTAACGCGGTCAGGCCGAGGAGCCAAAACGGCAGTCTACCCTGGATCGGCACTTCGACATAATCAACGGTTGACGTGCGCTAATCCGGGCTAAACTCGTGTCAAGCCTCGACCTGGAACCTGCAGAGCGTGTCATGATTGGGGCCAAGCTTTCCTCTAAGCCGAGATAGCACGCGGAAGCTTGTATGTAAGCTGCGGACACAGGCGATTTGCTTCAGTGTACTACAGAGCTGGGCCCTGACAGGTGCAGGGCCAGGAGGTAGGGTTGAGGCGCTGCTGCGGCGTCCTCACAGTTGTGGAGCAGCGTGACCTACACGTAGCGAGAGTAGTGAGAGAGGAAGTAAGTACAAGTTTCCCTTTTCCTTTTTGCCTTTCATTTTTCGCCGATGAGACGACTGAAATTATACTGCATGATTATTCTCCCTCAAGCAACTCAAATATGACATATTTTTTGATAAATTGTTCCAAAAATTGCACAAATTCTGTCGACTGCATCATAAAAGCGAAAAACGGTTGCTGTTGTTTGTTTAATAGTACGAGCATGGTAGTCGGCGTATTATTGGGTTTGATCACAATAAGGTTATTCTGTTTTACGGTTTCAATACGTGCAGCCGATACTTCTTCGATAGTTGGTCCAGTGTGCATACCTATGCTTAAATTAATGACGCATTCTTGTGGTGGAATCGTTTCCGGGATAGGTACTTCTGACAAAAACATAAGCATGGCAGTATGCAGAGCGTATTTACTTTCTAGTATGTAACTGCCAAGCTCTTCCATCTTTGAAGAAAAGAATACAATTTTGCGCAATTTTGGCATGGAATTCCTAAAAAAAGCGGGAATACGCGCTCTATCATAGGGTTCTGCTACGATATAGCGGTAATAAGGCGTTGTATTGGAATTAATAATTACCAGTGGTGCTTCAAAGTCATCGAATAATTCAAAGAGGTTTTCCTTGTCACTTAGAACATGATTACGCACAGCTTCGCTTGTGAAAAAATTGATCGTGTCGCTGTTTCCCTCTAAAGTAACAAAAAGCGCATTCTCTCCGAAATGAGAAAGTTCTTGAGCTGATACAAACGACCCTCTTTGCATCTGATGCTCCTTATCGTAGCAGATCTGTACGCTTCTTATCATAGCACATCTGCATGCTTCTTGTCATAGGAAATCTGCACCGGTCTTTGCCTTTCCCTTTTTACCTTTTACCTTTTACCTTTTACCTTCTACCTTTTACCTTTGCTCAACCCCGAGCCGAAGTAGTTGCAAGGCCGTCGTGGATCGCGGACAAGTGTGGCGACGTATTCGCGAGTTTCAATGCTCAACCCCGAGCCGAAGTAGTTGCAAGGTGAAAGACGGTCGTCTGCAACCCTATCACGTGAGCCGTTTCAATGCTCAACCCCGAGCCGAAGTAGTTGCAAGTGGCCAAGCGTGGAGAGCGTCTGCGACGTGAGACCGGTCAGTTTCAATGCTCAACCCCGAGCCGAAGTAGTTGCAAGCAACACGAGGACGGCGCGACATACACAGACCTATACGTTTCAATGCTCAACCCCGAGCCGAAGTAGTTGCAAGTTAATGCCCCACGTACCGACCACGGATTGCCCCAATGGTTTCAATGCTCAACCCCGAGCCGAAGTAGTTGCAAGTTATTCAGATCACCCGTCCTATCCAGCCTATTCAGGTTTCAATGCTCAACCCCGAGCCGAAGTAGTTGCAAGCACAGCGGAAGGTCTGATCTTTGTCGGCGACGTCTCCGGTTTCAATGCTCAACCCCGAGCCGAAGTAGTTGCAAGTACCAGCAAACGCGATTATTGGCGTCTGGGCTAGTGTCGACTAGTTTCAATGCTCAACCCCGAGCCGAAGTAGTTGCAAGTGAATGGATACGCGATATCACCGGCGGTGTCTCGATGTTTCAATGCTCAACCCCGAGCCGAAGTAGTTGCAAGACGAACTAACCGAAGCGGCTTTTTGGTCGTGCAAACGTTTCAATGCTCAACCCCGAGCCGAAGTAGTTGCAAGACAGTACCCAGACCTTGACGGCAACGACCGTCAAGATGTTTCAATGCTCAACCCCGAGCCGAAGTAGTTGCAAGAAACCCGATCGGTATCCGAAGATCATGAACCGGCTGTTTCAATGCTCAACCCCGAGCCGAAGTAGTTGCAAGAAAATGGCGTTGTCATACGGGTCGACGCCGCAAAGGTTTCAATGCTCAACCCCGAGCCGAAGTAGTTGCAAGAAATGGACCGTCGGCTTGATCTGTACCGCCACGTTGCGCCGTTTCAATGCTCAACCCCGAGCCGAAGTAGTTGCAAGGGCACGACGTTCGCACCAATGCGATGAAGTCCTTGTTTCAATGCTCAACCCCGAGCCGAAGTAGTTGCAAGTGTCGGTATAAGTTGCCCCGTCCGCATGCTGGGCGTTTCAATGCTCAACCCCGAGCCGAAGTAGTTGCAAGCCCAACTGACGCGGGTCTCGACCTCTCTACGCCGGAGTTTCAATGCTCAACCCCGAGCCGAAGTAGTTGCAAGCGGAATTTGTGTGGTGATTTGTCCGTGGTTACAGTAGGTTTCAATGCTCAACCCCGAGCCGAAGTAGTTGCAAGGTTAATCCTTGATTGCAAGGACCGGCTTGTCACCACGTAGTTTCAATGCTCAACCCCGAGCCGAAGTAGTTGCAAGTCGGCTTCAACGAGCAGGTGTACCAGCGGGCGGTGCAGGTTTCAATGCTCAACCCCGAGCCGAAGTAGTTGCAAGTCACTCCACCTTCCATGCAGAAGGCGACTTCCATGCAGAAGCCGACGGCAGCGTGTTTCAATGCTCAACCCCGAGCCGAAGTAGTTGCAAGTCCCCGGCGAGCGACGCTGATTGAGTGTGATGCGCTGGGTTTCAATGCTCAACCCCGAGCCGAAGTAGTTGCAAGGCGGCTGTTGCCGCGGCACTAGAGGAGCGCCATATGCAAGGTTTCAATGCTCAACCCCGAGCCGAAGTAGTTGCAAGATACGCGCGGCAGGAATTGTACGCCGAGGACGTAGCGTTTCAATGCTCAACCCCGAGCCGAAGTAGTTGCAAGTACGCATCTCGCGAACCGTGTCCTCGACCTTATCCGCGGTTTCAATGCTCAACCCCGAGCCGAAGTAGTTGCAAGGTGCACACCGATGCGGAGCGCGCGCCGAGGTGTACCGGGTTTCAATGCTCAACCCCGAGCCGAAGTAGTTGCAAGCTCTACTGGGTTAATGACAATGACGGCAACGTCCTGGTTTCAATGCTCAACCCCGAGCCGAAGTAGTTGCAAGCGCGGCTGTGCGAATGACCTCCCCCCGCACTGATCACCCTCGCGACCGCCAAACCGCGCCTCTCAGGCCGTCCTACGCAGTCAGTATACTCCAAAATGGCCCGTTTGGCAAGGTTGCTGAGTCCAGTT